>JAEZLH010000010.1 GCA_023435895.1 Bacillota bacterium | reverse complement strand
TTTAATGTATCTATTGAAAATCTATTTCTGTATCTGTTACGATACAATTTGAAGCCCATGTGAAGCTTCATTTTTTTAGAATTTTCAGGGTTGTTTTACTGTTCAATTATCAAGGTTCTGTTTGCTTTGAAACCGATTTATCAAGGCTTCGTTTTCGCAGCTGACAAGGATTTATTCTAACACATCTTCTGCATTATGTCAACCACTTTTTTAAATTTCTTTTTCAGCTCTTTCGAACTGTTTACCGCATCAACATCAGCGGATATTCATCTTATCACATCTTCCAAGTGAAGTCAAGCACAAATTGTATTAATTTTTTGAACAATTATTTACAATTTAATTCATGTGCGAAAAGCCTTTATAATCAGTATTTCTCAAAGAACTTATTGATTATTCGAAGCTCTGTAATAGGAACGAAGACTATAATAACACCTATTAAGAACAATGTCAACACTAAATTGTATAAATTTTATATACAATTTTCTTCAATTGTTACTGTTCACTCCCAATGTCAATGTTAAGAATATGATTCCGACAAATGCTTTCCGAATCGGAGGCGCTTTCGCTTAGTTGCATGAGTATCCTATGGCGTACAACATACCAGTTCTTTCTTATAACCCCAGTCAATTGCTTGCTGTAATCTATCCTTGAAATTCTCACTTAGAATATCCTCTCGATCAAGGACTCGAATCCCTAATTCTTTCGCTCGTAAAAATGCTCCTGTATGTGCTTTCTTCATATCACAATATGCAATTAGTATTGCCTTTCCTTTATTTCCTCCAATTCTTCTGGTATTGATCAGTATTTCATTAATTGAAGCGATATCCGGTTCGGTAAATTTACAAGAAATTGTTATGGGTCTTGAATTCTTAGTTAAGATAACATCAATCTCATTACCTACGCGGTCATACCCATCCGATGCATTCCAATCGATCTTTGCTCCCATCATTACATCATTTACTCCGGATAAGCTGTTTGCTTCCATATACACAAAAAGCTCAAGCCATATTCCATAGGTGGTCAGATACCGTTTTGCTAACGAAGAAGTAAAATCAAACTCTACTGTTTCCTCTATCTTGAGGCTTTTAATTAGTCCTATCTCTTCACAATATTGAAGAAATTCTTCATTTGGATGTACGGTTCGCTCATTTATCTCTATATATCTGCGTCCCGATACATGGGTTTCTGTTGAGTTCATGCAAAGCTTTTGTAAATGGCTGCAAGTCTTCTTCCATTCATATTTATGATGAAAGATATAATCACACATCCTTTTATAAATTGTCAATTCACTTTCAACAGGTAATTCCCTGGTTGTCCCGATACATATGGCATTTTTGGAAAGCAAATAATCCCTTAATGTAACACGTACTGTTTGGTATAGCACTTTATGAGTATCCACATCAATTATATTGTTTTTCTGAAGATCCGCATAAACCATTCTGATATTGTTTGCCTTCCCCACCTTATAACCGCCAATCGTCAGTAAGTATCCTCCTCCCGTCAAATCAATAATGTATTCGTGATTTTTTGAAATCAATTTTTGCGTAAGATCACATATTTTATCCAAATCATCCGAATCCACTGATATCGCTTCATATATCAATTGTGGTAAGTGAGTTTTACAAGCTTTGCAAATATCCTGCACAGCTTTGAGTGCGACATAATCCTTATCATAAATAAAGACAACTTTATCCGGCTTAATCGTTAAAATGGAAATCAAATTCGTTAAACTATCCTGATCAAAATACTCAATCTGAACCAACATCACTGCCCTCCAATCAAAATAGGTACCTCTGATGTGCTTAGTTTTCATCAATTCTTCATTATTTATTCCTATACCTGTTTTTAAAGTCACTTAAATGTCTGACCAGTTCAATATAACCAAAAGAAAAAGAGGACTTTACCGCACCGAGATAAATAAAATAATTGAAGCAAGTTTCTCTTCGCTTATCTCTGTGCCGCACAAGCCCTCTCTTATTAGATTACATTCACTTACTGACTAGACCAAATCATCCAAGCTCCCACTTTACCCTGCTGCCCTTCTCGCTTTTGGTTACCACCAATTTTGTTTCGATCTGAGCTTTTAATTCAGTAACATGTGAGATAATCCCCACAAGTCTCTTTCCTTCTGAGAGATCATTTAGAATCTTAATTGCCTGCATTCTAGTCTCATCACTTAGCGAACCAAATCCTTCATCAATAAACATCGTATCAATATGAATGCGTCCGGCAGAATTTTGTATAATGTCCGCCATACCAAGAGCCATTGCTAAAGCAGCAATGAACGATTCTCCACCTGATAAAGTCTTTACATCCCTGGTTTGATCATTGACCAGGCTGTACACATCCAGATCCAGCCCCACTTCCCCTTGACCCGCCAAATCCTTCACATCCCTGCACCGAAGCAGGAATTGACTGTTTGACATAATATATAGCCTTTTATTCGCCTCTCTGATTACATAATTAAAATATCTTCTTTGAATATAGGTCTGGAAGTTCAAATGACAATGGCTTAGTTTTCCATTTGCTGTATTATCCAATCTGGTAATATTGGAGTATCGCTCCTTTAAACTGGTTCTAATGGCTAACAGCTTATTTATTCTTTCATAAATAGATTCATTTCCGGTTCGAACTCCATATAGTTCTTTGCTTTCTTTCTCCAATTTGTTCTTAATACTGAAAAGCTCTTCTCGTTTAGTAAGCATTTCCTGCGTATCAACCTTCGTTTTACCCTCTGTCTGCTCACTATAGTTCTTTAGGTTCTCCGTATTCTTTATCCATTCTTCCCGGTAATTTTGATAAACTGTATTCATGCTATCGATTTCATCAGAGGTTAGAATTGCTTTGCGGTATTGATGAATGTCCTCAAAGCCCTGTTTTGACACCTCCTGAAGGAATAGCTCAGAAGCTTCCTCCTTCTCTAAGGAAAGTCTAATTAACATTTCTCCTTCCGTACTAAGTTCTCCTTGCTTTTTTGTAATTTCATTTAGTAACAGCTGATAGCTCTTGACAATTCTGTTATTTGACTGCTCCAGTTCTGTAATTCTGCTGCCTGCCGCCGCTATTTCAGATAATGCTTCCTGCTTACCGTTATAAATCAAGGCCTCTCTTAGTGCCTTTAGTGAAGCTTCCTGCTGTGCCAGAAGAATTTCCTTCTCTTTTAGGGTATACTCCAATTCTTCTTTCTCCTGGGTGTATCCCTCCATAACATGAATTAGCTCTTTTACTTCCGCTTCATTTCTCTCATACCTGGTTTTAGCTGAAATGGCTGTTTCCCTATTCTTAATTGCTTCTTTCAACTGCTTTTCACAGTCAAATAATTCAGCATTCACTCTATCATAGGCTTGTGGGTTCGAAGTAAACTCCTCCCCTAATAACCTTTTTCCTTCATGCTCAGCTAATTGCAAAGTTCCTTCATACTTGTGCTTAACCGTCTGAAATTCTTCCAGCTTGGAAAGAACATTTTTATTCCCATCATCCATTGATTTTTTCGCTGAGTCTAGTTCACTCTGACTGACCTTTTGTCCATTTGTAATTGTAACCATGGGATGCGTTAGTGAACCACATACCGGACAAGGAGCTCCCTCCTCCAATGTTGACGCTAATAGAGCGGCTTGTCCTTCTATAAACTCATGATACTTCTGATCATATTCCTTTGTTCTTTCCTTACTTTCGGTGACAGAAGTTTTATAAGCTTCTTCTGCTTTATCATACAAGCGCTTTAAATTATGTATCGATTGAAGCGTGACACAAAGTCCTTCCAAGAACTTTTTTCGTTCACTCAGCTGATTCATGGTTTGGGTAAGAAGTTCAATTTGATCCATCAACGGTTTATGCTCTGACTGTTCCTGATCCAGTTGTACTTTCCGAAGACTCGCTTTCTCATTGTTCTCCACTGTTTTGCTTAATTTTGCTCCTATTGTCCAAAGCTTCTTCTTAAGTCCCTCTGCTTCAACAGCCATGCTATCATAACGTTCATATTTGGGAAGTAAATCCTGTATTTGAACAATCTTAGCTGAAAGTTTGGGAGCATCCTTTTTTAATACACTTTCTGACTCTTCCATTTTAAGCTTTTGCTGTTGAAGTAATTCATTATTGCTCTCCAGCCAAATCGTTCTCTCGCTAATTCGTTTCTCACAAGCAATTACTTCCCTTTGCTTTGCAAGATATATCATCTCTTTGCCCTCTATGAAAGAAGCTTTTTTTGCAGCTTCCATTTGTGCTTTTAAGACTTCCATCCCATCCCGTTTGGATTCCAGTGCTTCTCTTGCCCTCTTTAATTCATCTAGAACCAGGAATATGCGGTTAATTCCTTCTGCCTGTTGTAATTTTATATTTAATCCATCTAGTTCAAGCTGTCTTTCCGTTATGTTATGATTAATCTCTTCTTCCTTCTCTTTTGCTTCATCAATTAGTAAGCGGATCAATTCCAATAGCTTGTCCGGATCACTTTCTAAATAGGTTGGCTTTACATTTCCTTCTGAGAATGCCTGCTCTTCTTTCCTATATTGAATATTCTCCGTTTCGCGAACGATATCCTTACGGTTATCCTCCAACTGACCATACATGGCTTTCGCTCTGCTTTTCAGTTCCTCTTCTATGCGCCAATAAATCCTTGTATCAAATATCTTTGAGAAAATCTCTTTTCTTTCCTTGGAGGGCGCATGAAGGAGCTTTAAGAAATCTCCTTGTGCTATCATTGCAATTTGGGTAAACTGATTTCTGTCTAGTCCTACAATATCAACTATCTTTTGATTGGTTTCTTTCATCTTTCCGGGAAATACCATTCCATCCGGCATAATCAGCTCAACACTGGGTTGATCTACCGTCAGGGTATATTCTCCGTCTTTATTTTTCCTTTTTGATATTCGATTTTGACGGGGGTAACGTGTTATGGTATATATTTCTTCATTATAGCTAAACTTTAAGGTTACAAAGGTTCTGATTTCTTCCTCTGCAAACTGACTGCGCATCATTTCCCCATCACGCTTGCCGCCGCTTGTATCATCATATAAAGCATAGGTAATGGCATCAAATATGGTTGTCTTCCCTGCTCCCGTATCCCCGGTAATCAAGAAAATTCCATGATTCACATCACTAAAATCTACGGTTTCAACACCAGCATAGGAGCCAAAGGCGGACATCCTGATATAAATCGGGTTCATTCTACACTTCCCCCTTTACATGATTAATCACCTCTTGAAGGATGTTTTCTTCTTCTCGATTCATGGGCACCCCTTGCATTTCAGTATAAAACTCCAAAAAGGCTTCATATGGATCAAGAACGGTGGCTTCACCTGGCAAATCCTCCAGCTGCGCTCTTGTCCTGCTGTTCTCCACCTTGATATCTAATATATAGTCGTAATGCTCCTCCAACTGATCCTTTGGTTTAAACAAATCCTCTTCATCCGTCAAGGTAACACTGACAAAATCATGTCTGTTGCACTCGTTTGCCTGTTGAATGATATCCATCAAGGTTCCCTTCAGCTTTCGAACATCCTGACTAACCACAAGAGGTATTTGCTCTATCAATAAGTCTCCCTTTTTATGAAGCGTAACCATAGTGATGGATTTCTTATGCTTCTCCTCACTGGTTGAATATTTGAGGGGTGTTCCACTGTACCGAATATGTTTTTCACCGATTTGCTGTGCGCCATGTAAATGTCCGAGGGCTACGTAATCAAACGCCCTAATGCATTCAACATCCACACTGTCCATCCCCCCCACCGATAGAAAAAGTTGTTCTGACTCACAAATTTCAGGGGAAACTCCTCCCGCCACATAAAACTGATGGGAGATTAGTACATTTCTTTGGGAATAATCAATCTGTTCTCTGCCAATCAACGCCCTGATGGCTTCATCATAGGTTGTTATGGTTCCTTCTTCAAAGAGATGCCTTATAAAGCCAGGTTTCACAAACGGTAGCAAATAGAAATTAACCGTTCCATGTTCATCCGAAAGCACTATCCTTTTTAAATATTCCTCCTCTTTCTGAGGGGGCATAACCGATATGTAAATATGATGCTTCTCTAAGAAAGCACTTGCATAATTCAGTCGTTGAGCAGAATCATGATTTCCGGCTATAATCAGGATTGGTATACCCGGATTAAGCTCCGAAAGATTGATCAAAAAACGATCAAAGATAGAGTATGCCTCTGCGGAAGGCACCGACTTATCAAAGATATCCCCTGCAATCAGAATGGCAGAAGGCTGATATTCCTTTGCCTTTTGCACAATCTGATCCAACACCTCCGACTGGTTACTTCCAAGGTTATAATAATGTAATTGCTTACCAATATGTAAATCAGAGATATGAAATAGTTTCAACTTATCTTCCTCCTATGTAATCCTATAATGGTATATTTAATTAAGGTCTGTTTATACTGTAGCAATGGCAATTTGTATTAACAAACGATTTTATCTATAATAGTAGCATATCACAAATGGAATTCAAATAGGAGATATTTTACACAATAACATAGCAGACTATTCAACTAATCTACCACTAAAATTATAAATTATCCGAATGGTTCTATCTTCATAAACATATATGGTATCTACCATTTTTACGATAATACTCCGATCCAACTCATCAATCACACCATTTTCTAAAACTCTCTTTATCCACGAAGATGTTGTAATTTCATTCGCTTCTTTCTCACTTTGTAATAGTTTAACTCTATGTTTCTTGTAATAGGTAAGTTTATCATCACACACTTTTCTATATTCCAGATATTCCTCCTGATTAATTAAGCCTTCTCTATAATCCTGATAGGCATATCTTTTATTCCTTTTTACCTTTTCCATTTCCTTATCAATCTGAATCAATTCATTCTCCTTAGAGATTTTGCTATTTTGACCCGAACCTTCAACTATTTGTTCTCGAATCAGATCAGATATATTTTCAATATGCCCCAGTATTTCATTCAATTCCATCATAATTATTTCTTCTAGGATGCTCTGATTAATTCGGTGAGAGGTACATCGTTCCTTACCATAGTTTTTGTAAGTACCGCAAACATAATGAATTTGCCCCAAGTTTTTATTTTTAGACAACGCCCTTTTACAATCACCACATTTTAAAACCCCTGCAAACATTCCTTCCCTCTGGCTGTGATCCGAGTTGCTTGTTTGACTCTTCAGATTATGTTGTACTCTCTCCCAAAGTTCTTTATTAATAATAGCAGGATGTCTTTCCTTAACAACAATCCATTCTTCCTTTGGAAGGTAACGTGCTTTTCCTTTCATTTTTCTGGAGGTTTTGCCTTGTACCATGTCTCCAAGATACATTTGATTTCTGAGTATATGGTTGATTGTGGAATAAGTCCAATAATTGGTGGCAAGAAGCTTATTGCTATTACGGTAATTCATCCCATGCTCCAGCTTGTATTCAGTGGGGCACAAAATACCTTCTGCATTCAAATGCTTTGCAATCATTAACTTACCTTTGCCATTTGCAAATGACTGAAAAATTCTTAATACAATACCAGCCGCATACTCATCGATAATAAGAGAATGCTTATCTGTCGGATTTCTCTTGTAACCGTAGCTTGGAAAAGCTCCAATAAATTGTCCTTCCTTTTGCCTCACCTTAAAGGATGACTGCACCTTTTGAGAAATATCCTGGGCATACTGTTGGTTGAATATATTCTTGATTGGCATTAGCAAATCGTATTGTGAATAATAGCTATCGATCCCATCATTAACCGCTATAAACCGAATATTATTTTGTACAAAAAAACGTTCAATATAATGACCAGTCTCTATGTAATCCCTCCCAAATCTGGACAGATCTTTTACAATAACACAATTAATTCTTTTCCTTTTAATATCCTGAATCATTCTTTCAAAATCCGGTCGTTGAAAATTTGTTCCGCTATATCCGTCATCAATATAGGTATCCTGTAAAATCAAATCCTTTTGCTCGTGGGTAAATTTTAATAACATACTTCTTTGATTCGTAACCGAATTACTTTCTTCCTTATCCCCATCCTCTCTAGATAAGCGAATATATAATCCGACCAGAAATTCACTTCGATTGTCTGTCATCGGGTTCATCCCCTTTAAGATTATTACCAAAATCCCTGTTCCCCAGGTTATCCATTCTCTCCAGCTCCATATGCTCAGTTATGATGTTTCTAATCAACTCATATCGCGAAAACCTGGCATTATATTCTCTAATCACCTTGTAATCCTGATAAAATATTTCATTATTATCAATAATTCCTTCATTACTCTCCACATTCAACACCTATATCCTGTTCATCAACTATATTGTATGACTAAGTTATACTGTTCATGATTTGCAGGAGATTATTTCGCATAATTAACCATTACCCCAGGCTACATCAAAGGTTAATGCCACCTTTCTCTCATTGGTATTTACGCAATAAATTGGTAAATCTTTCTTGTTCCCTGTTGAAGTTACGGAGATTGCTCCAGGCAATATTCTCATCCCCGCACCTACTATAATAATAATACTCAGAACAACAATCCCTAACTTAATAAATAAATTTATATTGTATTGTTTGCTATCATTCTCTTCCATCTCATCACCAATTCAATTATTTCTTATTATAAATATATCAGGAAAGCTAGTTCATTATTCTGTATAATATATGTTCAAAAGCCCCGTATGACTTTTATACCAGAATAATATTACCTCACGTAACCTTACGGTCGCAGGTTATTGTTCAATCCCAATTCAGAACTTGGCATAATGATTACGACAAATAATTTCCGAGAAGGAGTATTTGCATTAAGAACCGCCGCAGCCCTCCCTAAAGTGCTGGAAACAGTACATGTATTGACATATTCAGATATAAAATGATACTATAATTACAATCCTATGATTATGCGACATTACACAAAATTCAATCAATGGAAGTAGGGATATTATGCTAAAAATTTTCAAGTTCAAGATTAATGACATACGAATAAAAAGAAAAGTCTTAATGATATACCTATTTGGCATCTTATTACCTATTATCAGTCTCTTAATATTCTTTGGCTACCAGATGAAATCTCAGGTTAATAACCGCGAGAAAGATTTAATAGATAATGAATTAGAACGAATCCATCTAACCATAAACACCATGATTACTACCACCAGTAATTTAGCAACCTCCTATTTTAGTGATAAGGATTTAAACCAGGGATTAGAAACCGATCATGATTCCCCCGAGAACACACTTAACATGATTCATGATATTGATTCCATGTTTTTATCCCATCAAATGGTTCAGCCATTTATACAGCAGATTGATTTATATCATGATAACAAAACTTTATCTGAAACAAATTTTTCCCATTACTTATCCCCTGATATTATGAGAACGGATTGGTACAAAAAATTTCTGAACAGCAATCAAAACGTCTATGTAGAAGCTGACGGTCAGGGAACTAACGCAAGTATCATTTTTATTCGTAAGCTCAACCTTTTAAGGAGCGAAAGCAATAACATTATTAAATTAAATATTTCGCCTAATTCAATTAGAGCAAACTTTAATTCCAAGCTCCTTACAACTGACAATTGTGTTATCTATCTGATGAACGAACAGAATAAGGTTGTCATATCTAATCGCGAGGATTCTCCTAACATTTTTGACGAGACAACCATTCGACCATCTTTATACTATTCAAAAGGGTTTGATAACGACTCCCTGTTACGGGGATGGAAAGTTGTAATAATGCCGAACCACAGTATTCTTTATTCTACACTGAATAAACAACTACTGTTCCTTTGCGTTACCTTTTTAGTCGTCCTGTTATTATCTTTGCTCTTATTCTATGGAGTGGCTCATTCTATCATCCGACGTCTTGAATACATTGCAGGGGTAATGGAACAATCAAAAAATGATGAACTAACTTCCATTACCATCGATATGGGTTCGGATGAAATTGGAATTACAGCTCATCGCTATAATAATATGATCTTACGAATTCAAGCCTTAATGGATGAAAATTCTCAGACAAATGAAGAACTGCAAAGCACCAACGAAGAACTAATTGCCTCCATAGATGTAATTGAAAATAAGGAACGCCAAATCGATGAATTAATTTATAAAGATAAGTTAACCGGTCTTGCGAATCGTTTTTCTATAACACGCTATATAGACGGTCAATTTCTTTTAATGAATGGATTAGAAAACTTCTCCATCGGGTTTTTAGATATTGATAATTTTAAATTAATAAACGACACCTACGGTCACGATGTAGGTGATGAAATCATCAAACACACTGGTTTAAGATTAAAACGTTTTGAAAATGAGTTCATACATATTGGTAGATTCGGTGGAGATGAATTCATTATCACAGTCAGAAATTTTAACAATTTAGAGGAGCTTCGCAGGATTCATAATGACATTCGTATCGCTTTGAAGGAAGTTATCATCATTCATGACATCACCTTCTTACTAACCATTAGTATGGGTATTAGCTTATACGGAGTTCATTCCAAGAGACGACATGAACTGATTAAGCTAGCGGACATTGCTTTATATAAAGCAAAGGAATTAGGTCGGGATCAAATTGTCCTCTTTGAAAATTCTATGAACGAAGCACTTTCAGAAAAATTAAGAAGACAGGCAGCAATAAGAGAAGCCATCAAAAATAACGCGTTTCAAATGCACTATCAACCTTATTATGAAATCAAATCTCAAAAATTAGTAGGTTGTGAGGCTTTACTAAGATGGGATAACAGCTGTAACCTTCAGATGAATCCACAAGAAGTAGTCCAATCAATTGAAGAGATGGGTCTTATGATAGAGTTCGGCATGTGGATTATTAGGGAAGCATCCATCTTTGCGAAAGAACTAAATGCCACTAGCTCCCACCCAATCCCGGTCTCCATTAACATTTCAGCATTACAATTAATGCAGAATGATTTTGCAGATAAGGTTCTTGAAATACTTTATAACAACCAAGTAGCTCTTAACTACATTACTTTGGAAATGACAGAATCCGTATTGATGAATTCCATAGAAAAAGGGTCCTCCATGATTAATCAACTCCGCAAAGCCGGAATCTCCATATCCCTTGATGATTTCGGTACAGGTTATTCCTCTCTTAAATATTTTAAAGAACTACCGGTAACCACTTTAAAAATTGATAAATCTTTTATTGATAGTATCGAAACCAATGTATATGATGAACAATTGGTGGATACCATGATTCAACTCGCACATAACAAAGATATTCAAGCAATTGCAGAGGGCGTAGAGAGCCAGATTCAATTGGAGCGGTTACAAAACCTAGGTTGTGATATGGTTCAAGGCTATCTGTTCAGTAAACCCATTAACAAAGTCAAAATGTTAGAACTGGCTTCTCATTTACATGCTCATTAATTCTCCAGTGCTGCATAGGATGAATTCTACCCTTCCTTAAGATATAACTAAAAAACGATATAGTCTCTCATCATCGCGAGAAACCATATCGTCTCATTATTAACCTTGTTCCTTTTTTTCATTTAGGATAATACGATCCAAAACCGCTTTATAGATTAATACAATTTGTGCATCAATATAGCAGAACTTATTAACGAAAAACTCGTATATTTTATAAACAAAACATACATTCATTGCAACCATCGATATAAACATCAACTGCGGCTGCAAATCTTTCGTTACTAGAAAGATTGTAGCTGCAAGATATACAATAAAAGCGAAGAAAAAATTCTTGCTGATTCGAAATGCCAATAACATCGTATCATTTAATCGATTGTGCATTTTTGTTATGGATTTAAAATCTCTGTATTTCAGTTTCTCATACATATCATTATAAAGTGTCTGGCTATCCACCGTTTTTGCTTCCATATTCTTTTTAATTAAAGAAAAATAACGATGGTAATTAACTTCTCCCATTTCTTTGCTAATTAATTTCTTAAACACGTTTGACATAATATCACCTACTCTCAATCACTTATCCCTGCCATCTTTCCTTTTGATTTTATAACATATTACAACAATTTTGTCCAGTGTTTCCACTTTTCCTGACAGTTAATTTCTTATGTTGTATTGAATGATTCTCATATTCATAGAATATTATATTCAACTCATTACAATAAGATAAAGGTTAATAAATCTTTATACTACTATTATTCTCATTGGACAGAAAATAAAACTCTGCAAATCTTGTAACCATTTCCTTAATCATCTACAAGTAATAACGACATTATCAGACGACTATTTTCAACTTATTTTAACAAATTAATCATAAATGTTTATTAACAGAATGTTCATAATATATCCACACTATAATCATATATGTCTATTATAATCTAGTTATAAGTTAAACAAATTTAATTAAATATTGCTTACAAGATAATTTTTTTCATAAAATAAGCCCGGCAGCTACCCTCCCCCCTCTACCGGGCTTCTCCTCTGCCCAAAAATAATTTTTATATATATTCAGCATCAAACCTACATACATTCGATTGTTGCGAACCATACGATCTGTATTAATAGGATATTACTCACCTGATATCATATTATGCAGATCTTTTTATTTGAACCGATTTTTCCTAATACCCAACTAAATCTTACATAATTGTATTAATATTTACAATAATATACGAAAATGGTATCAAATGACCTTAAATTAATCAAATTAAACCTTTCCTATACTATCATAATTTGTTATAATGGTCGTTAGGTAATGAGATAAAAAATACAGGAGGTAGAAATATGTCAAATGTTATCGTCATGGACCATCCACTTATACATCACAAAATCGGCATTATGAGACGTAAAACTACGTCAACCAAAGAGTTTAGAGACCTTGTTTCTGAGGTTGCTATGCTTATCTGTTATGAGGCTACCAGAACACTTCCTCTCGCAGACATCGAGATCGAAACTCCACTGACCACTACAATTGCAAAAGAAATAGAGGGCAAAAAGCTTTGCATCGTTCCGATACTTCGTGCAGGTCTTCATATGGCTGATGGAATTCTTAATCTAATCCCCAACGCTAAAGTCGGACATGTTGGATTATATAGAAATGAAGAGACTCTCGAACCGGTAGAATATTTTTGTAAACTTCCATCCGATGCTGCTGATCGAGAAATCTTTGTGGTAGACCCCATGCTAGCTACAGGCGGTTCCGCAGTTGCAGCTATCCAGTTATTAAAGAACCGAGGAATTTCTAAAATTCATTTCTTATGTTTAATTGCCGCTCCGGAAGGCGTTGCACACCTTTCCAAGGCTCATCCTGATGTTGATATTTATATCGGTAACTTAGATGAAAGACTCAATAGTAAGGGTTATATTCTTCCCGGACTTGGTGATGCTGGAGATAGAATTTACGGTACAAAATAATATGATCTCATGATTGCTCACTTCGAACAATCAATACAGAAAGAGCCGATAGTTAAATCTTATCGGCTCTTTCTTTTATGTTATGAATCCGTATATACAACATTCAAAATATTTCAGTGACGACCACTACAATAGATACTATTCTAATATCTACTATAAAAGTTAACCCTGCAATACCTGTTCCTATGCTAGATAGCGATTAATTAGAAGGAGAATTTATAAACTGTAACACTATCATATTCCTTACCTGCCTTTAATACTGATGACTGGAAGGAGCTGATATTGCAAGCATCCGGGAAATACTGAGTTTCGAAGCATGCACCGTCTTGCTTATTGTATACTGCACCATCTTTATTATGAGGATTATTCTCTGCTAAGAAATTACCAGTATAGAATTGAAGTCCAGGAAGATTTGTGAATACTTCTAATCCTCTTCCATTCTTCTCATCAACCATTTCTGCTACTTTTTCTACTTCGCTGCCATTGAGATCAAGAACATAATTGTGATCATAACCACCTGCTAAAATCAAAGCTTCGTAATCTGCATTGATATCTTGTCCGATTGTCTTTAATGTTCTAAAATCCATAGGAGTACCTTCCACATCAACTAATTCGCCGGTGGGGATTAACTTTGCATCAGTTGGGGTAAATTGATTTGCTTTAATCCATACCTTATGATCTAGAACAGAACCAGCGTTATGTCCTTCAAGATTAAAGTAGGAGTGGTTAGTAAGGTTAACGATTGTATCTTTATCAGAAACTGCAAGATACTCTATCACTAATTCATTAGATTCAGTAAGGCTGTAAGTAACCGTAATGTCTAGGTTGCCAGGGAAGCCTTGCTCCATATGAGGGCTGAGTCTTGAGAATTCAATGCTTACAGTATCCTCATCCTCATAAACTTCTGTCTCATACATAAAATTCTGATAACGGACAAAACCGCCATGAAGATTATTGTCTCCATCATTCTTGTCAAGCTCATAAACTTTTCCATTCAACTCGAACTTTGCATCACCGATTCGGTTTGCATTTCTTCCAATAAATGCACCAAAACCAGGACCATTATTTTCGTAGCCTGCCAAATCACCATATCCCAAGTTAACATCTACTAAACTTCCCTTTTTGTCAGGAAGAAATATATTAACAATATGTGCGCCATAATCGGTAAAGGTTACTGTCATGCCATTACTATTCGATATTGTATATAAAGTAGCTTCTTCACCCTTTTTTGTTGTTCCAAAAGTCTTCTGTGAAACCTTCATTATTCCATACTCCTTACATTTTGATAATTATTTTAGTGCTTTTGATGATTATTCAGTCAATCAACTTTATTGATTATTTATTAATTATAGCATATTGCTATAAAATAGCAATTACTTTCTTGTTTGACAGCTCAATATTCGAATGCTATACTAAGTGTGCATTTTGGGGACATATCCCCTGTAATTACTGTATGAAGGAGCTGCAAAATGAAATCAAAACAAATCTTAAGACCCATCCTTATGTTGGGAATTTTTGTACTTATTATTACTGGTATGCTATTTACTTATCAGAGTTTTAAACCCGATACAACCAAGGGTTCCAAGAAAATCACTGTAGAAGTGGTCATTCCCAATGAGAAAACCAAAGAGTTCACGTTATATACAGATGAAGAATATCTGCGTCAACCATTAGAGAAAGAAAAACTAATAGTAGGCAGCGAAAGTCAATATGGTCTTTTTATTCAAGAGGTAAACGGACATAAAGCAGATGAAGCAAAGCAAGAGTGGTGGTGTGTAACAAAGGACGGTAAAACACTTAATACGGGAGTTGACACTACACCCATTACCAATGGAGATCATTTTGAATTAACCTTAACGATTGGGTACTAAATTATTGGGGAGGAAGAATCGTGATAAAAACAAAAGATATTGTTTTAATCGGAGTGATGAGTTCTATATTATTTACACTTCAGATTGCTCGCCGCTTTCTCCCAAACATTGAACCAATTTCAATATTAATTGTCCTATATACAATAATCTTTAAGCGAAGGACGATCTATATCATCTATGTATTTGTTCTTCTGGAAGGATTGTTTTATGGTTTTGGACTCTGGTGGATCAATTATCTTTATGTTTGGCTCGTCCTGTATCTAATCGCTCACCTTTTTTATAAGATAAGATCCCCCTTCTATTGGGCACTCATAAATGGTGGATATGGATTAAGCTTTGGAGCACTATGTTCCATACCCTATCTTTTTATGGGTGGTCTCCCAGCTGCCTTCGGATATTGGATCAGCGGACTTCAATTTGATGTTGTTCATGGAATTGCAAATTTTGTTCTTGCTCTGTTTTTATTCAAACCGCTCTTTATTATATTAGACAATATCTATACTCAATACGGGAATCTATGACAAAAATTAAAGAGTTTCATTCTCTTACCGGTAAAGATTTCCCTGTACCATTCTGATAAAACTCAAAAAAAGGTTATCCCCAAGGAACTTTCCTTAAGGATAACCTTTAATCAATCGTTTCCAACAATATAACGCTATTTCTTTATAAACTTATTTCTTAAATTTATAGTTTAGAAAAAGGTACACTGTAAACCCAACATTGATTATAATTTTACTACGTTAGTTGCCTGAGGGCCTTTAGCACCCTGAACTACTTCGAACTCAACTTCTTGGCCTTCTTCTAAAGACTTGAAGCCATCCATGTTAAGACCACTGTAATGTACGAATACATCGTTGCCCTGTTCGTCAGAGATAAATCCGAATCCCTTTTGGTTGTTGAACCACTTAACTGTACCTTTGTTCATGAAAAATTCCTCCAAATAATAAATATATACTTTTGTTGCCATTATGTTTGGCAACATATTCATGATAACACTCTTTCTATTTCATGTCAAATGTTATTTGTCGACAGAATCTTGCAACGCCTTATTTTACGCTTAATTCTGATTAAACTGCTTAAATTCATTATCATTCGGATATTGTGTTATTTAACTTATATGCTTCCTGTGCTGAACTCACTTCATATCCATTCTGTTCCAAAACAACCAATGCAGAGTTAAAATCAGAAAGTTTCATTATGATTGAAGTATTTTCTCCAGCAGTAGTCAAAGTATACATATACTCCACGCTTATTTCCTCGTCAAATAAAACTTTCAAAACAGCATGCAATGTTCCTGGCTTTTGTGCTATCTTTACAGCGATAACATCGGTAAGCATTGCAGAAAACCCTTCTGCTTTTAGAACCTCTCTGCCTTTCTCAGGATCAGAAACAATCATTCGAAGCATACCAAATTCCGAAGTATCCGCAAGGCTAAACGATGCAATATTTATATTATGTTCTATCAAGGTTTCAGTAACTCGCTCCAATCTTCCCTTACGATTTTCAATAAAAACGGACAATTGCTTTATTACCATAATATCCCTCCACTATATTATTTGGTAGAATTAGAGTATCAAAAGACGATTACTATTATATCATTCTTAACGATGCCAATAAAGATTAATAACCGTGTATCACTCTAATGTTGGTAGGTAATTGTTCACGAATATTAATATGGATATTCCTGCTTGTATTAGGAACTAAATCAATACACGTTTATCGATTACTCTCTTTGCTTTTCCTTCTGATCTCTGAATGGTTTTCGGCTCAACCAGCTTCACTTTTACTGAGAGTCCAAGTGCTGACTGCAATACATGGGCTATTTTCTGGGTAAGCTTTTCTAACTCTTTTATCTCATCAGAGAAGAACCGTTCTTCTACTTCCACTTGAACTTCGAGTATATCCAAATTATTAATACGGTCAACAATCAGCATATAATGGGGGCTTGTTTCACCGATTTCTAATAATGCGGCCTCTACCTGGGAAGGAAATACATTCACACCTCTGATAATCAGCATATCATCCGATCGCCCTTTAAATCGGTCAATACGAGCCAAGGTTCTCCCGCATTCGCACTTTTCATAGGAAATGCTGGTTAAATCCTTGGTACGATAACGAAACAGAGGAATGGCTTCCTTCGTAATTGTTGTAAATACCAATTCACCCACTTCCCCTTCCTTGCAAGGCTCCAAGGTTTCCGGGTTAATAATCTCCGGAACAAAATGGTCTTCATAAACATGAAGCCCTTTATGGTATTCACAATCTGCTGCCACACCGGGTCCTAATATTTCACTCAATCCATAGATATCATACGCTTTTATATTTAGCTTCGCCTCTATTTCCTTTCTCATATTCTCCGTCCACGGCTCTGCTCCGCATATAGCCGCCTTTAACTGAATTTCTCCGATTTTCCCTGCTTCCTCCAGGGTTTCAGCAATATGTAACAGATAGGACGGGGTACATGCGATTGCAGTGGCTCCAAAGTCCTGCATCATGGTAATCAATTTTTGGGTATTGCCAGTTGACATGGGAATTACCGTTGCCCCCAGATTCTCCGCTCCATAATGAAGACCCAATCCACCAGTAAACAGTCCATAGCCATATGCAACCTGAATCTTATCATGAGCTCCAATCCCTGCCATTGCCAGAACTCTTGCCACGCATTCCTGCCATAAGTCAATATCCTTTCGGGTATATCCCACCACGGTTGCTTTTCCGGTTGTTCCGGAAGAGGCATGAATTCTTACCACCTCCGATTGAGGTACCGCAAACAGCCCAAAGGGATAATTCTCTCGTAAGTCATCCTTGGTAGTAAATGGAAGTTTCTTCAAATCGTCGATACTTGTAATATCTCCGGGTTCTATTCCCATCTGCTGCATTTTTTTGCGATAAAATTCCACATTATGATAAACCCGGTCCACCATTTTCTTCAATCTTGCGCTTTGAAGATTGCGTATCTCCTCGCGGCTCATACATTCTTTTGTTTCATTCCAGATCATGATAACAAATCCTCCTCTTCTGCTATAATGAAGCCTTCACGTCCCAGTACCTCTGCTGTTTTACTCAGATCATTGGTATTAACTATCATCAGCGGTGCTTTTCCGTTTCGTAATACTATGGAATAAATATAATTAATTCCTAAACCGGCTTCTGCGATAACATGAAGCATGTGATCCAGCACCCCTGGTTTATCCTCCAGCTCCACCGCAACCGCATTAGAAACTTTTACTGCAAATCCTTTTTTGTTAAGCAGCTCCTTCGTTTTATCCGGCTGATCCACCACCATTCTAAGAATTGCAAATTCCGGTGTGTCAAAGGATGCAATGGCTCTCAGATTTATCTCATTCTCTTTTAATACCGTTGTAACACTTGCCAAACTGCCAATTTCATTCTGAACAAATACCGAAAGCTGTCTAATCATAATCTCCTCCAATCTGACGTATCTGACTAAATATCCATGTTATGATCTAAGTTGATAACCAATCTCAAATGCTTTTGTATTAATCTCTACTGTTTTTTTAGGAACCGTATTCTCAATCACTGTCACCCATTCTTCTTTTGAGAAATTCATATGCTGTGCAGCCACGCCTAAAACAATCACGTTAAATACCTTGCTATTGCCTAACTTCTTTGCTTCCTCCATTGCATCCACACGATATACTCTATGATTTAGCTCCAATCCTTCAATAATATTTTCAGGATACTTTGATGCCCCGATTACTACCGGCATGGGATCAATTCTTTGATCATTGACAATGATTACTCCGTCCTTCTTTAAAAAATGTGCATATCGAAGTGCTTCCAGCCTTTCAAAGGCAATCAGAACATCTGCCTGACCTTCCTCTACAATTGGCTCATTTACTTTAGTTCCATATCTTACATAGGTAACAACGCTGCCTCCGCGCTGAGCCATACCATGTACCTCTGATAGTTTCACATCATAGCCTGCCGAAATAGTCAGCGCACCTAAAATTCTGCTGGTAAGAAGGGTTCCCTGTCCACCGACACCAACAATCATAATATTCTTTGTCTCCATAACAGTTCCTCCTTATCTTAATTGTATGGTTTTAATGGCCCCAAATTTACAAGCTGTTTCACAAAGTCCACAGCCATTGCACATAGTATCGTTAATTGCAATGGTTCCATTTTCTTTTTTGGTTATGGCCGGACATCCTGGTTTCATACACATGGAACATTTTTTACAGTTTTGTTCTTCAATGGAGTAAATCTTTGTTTTTGCAGACTTATCCAGTAATACACAAGGAGCCTTTGTAATAATTACGGCTGCCTCGTCCATTAACGTAGCTTCTTTAACGATCGCTTCTATTTGAATGGTGTCAAATGCATTTACCACATACACATGTTTAATACCCACTGCTTTACAAAGCGCTTCAATATCCACAGCATAAGTCTCTTCACCCTTTAGCGTCTTACCCGTTGCAGCATGATCTTGATGCCCGGTCATTCCAGTGGTGGAGTTATCAAGTATCATAACAGTTCCGGTCCCTTTGTTATAAACCATATTAATCAGAGAATTTATTCCTGTATGCATAAAGGTGGAATCTCCAATTACGGCTACCCAGTTCTTGATATAATCCTTCCCTTTCGCCTTCTCAATTCCGTGAAGAGAGGAAATACTTGCTCCCATACATACGGTGGTATCCACTACTCCTAAGGGAGCTACTGCCCCCAGGGTATAGCATCCAATATCACCTGCGGCATGAATCTTAAGCTTATTTAGCACCGAAAAAACACTTCTATGCGGACATCCCGAACATAGTATTGGTGGACGATTCGGTATCTGTGCAGGTGGCAATGTAGAAATCAGCTCTCCCCCAATTGCTCTCTTTAATATGGTAGCAGAGTATTCACCCTGAACAGTTAAAAGCTCTTTGCCTATTGCAGGAATTCCCCAGGATTTTACTTGTTCCTCAATAATCGGATCCAATTCCTCTATGATGTATAATGTTTCAACCGAGGCTGCAAACTCTTCTATCAGCTTCTTCGGCAAAGGGTTCACTAAGCCCAGCTTTAAAACCGATGCCTCCGGAAATGCTTCTTTTACATACTGATAGGGTATTCCCGATGTAATAAACCCTACTTTCTTATCGTTGTATTCCACCCTGTTGACCGGGAAATCACATCCGTCTATAATCAGTGCATTCTCTCTGCTTTCTACCACCAAATGCCGTCCTTTTGCATTGGCAGGCATCATAACATTCTTTGCAATATTCCTTACATAGGGTTTATCCTCCGGACAGGTTCTTTCACATAACTCCACCATCCCCTGTGAATGGGATAACCTTGTAGTAGATCTGACAATCACGGGAGTATCATATTTCTCACTTAGCTCAAAGGCGAACTTTACAAATTCCTTTGCTTCCTGACTATCCGCAGGCTCCAGCACCGGAACCTTAGCAGCCCTTGCCACTGCTCTGGTATCCTGTTCATTCTGTGAACTGTAAAGACCGGGATCATCTGCCACAATCGCAACCAATCCTCCGGTCACTCCGATATAAGAAACGGTAAACAACGGATCTGCTGCTACGTTTAATCCCACATGTTTCATGGAGGCCAGGGCTCTTACCCCGCTGATGGAAGCACCAATTGCAACCTCCATGGCAACCTTCTCATTGGGAGACCATTCCGCATAAATCTCCTCATATTGTTCGATGTACTCACTGATTTCGGTACTAGGTGTTCCGGGATAAGCTGCGGATACCTTACAGCCTGCCTCGTATGCCCCTCTTGCAAACGCCTCATTCCCTAACATAATCACTTTTTGCGCCACTTTGTATTTCTCCTTTCTTTTGCCTATCTTCTGTCAATTTCAATCAAATGATTTAACCTTCCTATGTATCATATCGGTTCAAGCCTATAAATCCTTCCTAAGATCCGTAACACGCTTTGCCTTACCTTCAAAACGCTGCAGGCTCCTTGGCGCCACTAATTTTATGGTCGCATCCAGCCCCAGAACCATTCTGAGATTGGACTTGATCCTGTGTTCCAACTCCCCAAGACTGGAATAGGAATCCAACAAGGATTCATCACCCAACTCTACTTTGATTTCCATAAAGTCCAGATGATTTTTGCGATCTACCAGTATTTCATAATGGGCTCCAATTTCAGGTACCTTCAGTAAAACCTCTTCAATCTGAGTGGGAAATACATTGACGCCTCTAATGATTAGCATATCATCGGATCTTCCTGACAGATTCTCCATTCTGACTGTTGTTCTTCCGCATTTACAAGGTTCATACAACAGCCTTGAGATATCTTTAGTTCGGTAACGGATAATCGGAAGCGCTTCTTTCGTAATACAGGTAATCACCAATTCCCCCTTTGAACCGGGAGGAAGCACTTCTCCTGACACGGGATCTATAATTTCAGGGATAAAATGATCTTCATTGATGTGCATACCGCACAGCTCCAAGCATTCCCCGGACACACCCGGACCAATCAACTCACTCATACCGTAATTTTGTGTTACCTTCATATGATTTCCCCAGAGCTTATACATCTCCTGACGCATGGGCTCCGTCATTCCTTCTCCTCCGAACAGTCCAATATGAAGCTTTAAATCCTTAGACGGATCAAGTCCCATTTCATGTACTACCTCTCCCATATGAAGTGCATAGGAGGGCGTCGCAACCAATATGGTTGTATCAAAATCCTGCATGTACATAATCTGTTTCTGTGTATTTCCTGCGGAGGTAGGCGCTACCGCCACCCCGATATTCTCCAGTCCATAATGAAGTCCCAGAGCTCCGGTAAACATTCCATAACCAAAGCAAATCTGAGCCACATCTTCCTTTTTGGCTCCGCCTAAAACTGCAATTCTTGACACGCATTCTGTCCATGTCTCAAGATCCTTCTTTGTATATCCGACAACCGTAGGCTTGCCGGTGGTGCCTGAGGAAGCATGGATGCGAACCAGCTCCTTCTTATCCACTGCAAATAATCCAAACGGATAATTGTCTCTTAAATCCTGCTTATTGGTAAACGGAAGGTTTTTTAAATCCTCCAGCGTTAAG
Organism: Bacillota bacterium; assembly: GCA_023435895.1. Classification (GTDB taxonomy): domain Bacteria; phylum Bacillota; class Clostridia; order Lachnospirales; family Lachnospiraceae; genus Mobilitalea. Next base: position 199,483 of record JAEZLH010000010.1, on the reverse strand, counting down.
ATATCCTCTGGAGTAATGCCTGCTTCCTGCATTTTCATACGGTATGAGGGTATTTTTTCATATACCCTTTTTACAGTTTCCTGTAGTCTGTAAAGCTGAAGCTCTTCCATTTCTTTTCTTGATAAAGTTTCTTCTTTTGCCCAAATCATAATGACCTCCTTCGATGTTTTCTTCTATAACGCACTAATAGAAGCATCTTATGGGTTTTTGTGAAACCATAAGACGCTTCTTTTTCAACTAATAGTGTATATTTCATCAAAAGCCCATAGAACATAGTTCATTGACGATTCGCACACTGCAAAAGAATGAATGCATCTTTTGATTTTGTACAAATTGCCATTCGTATAGTATGAATGAGCTCTCTGCTCGAATCCTATAAGTATATAACCTATTCTTCGATGGATTCTCTGGTATGTACAACTACAGTTTCCTCATAACAGGAAAAGATTTCACTTACTTTCTTCTTCTCCAGTTTGGGCGTAATGAAACTCACGATTGGAACTATAACCAAACCTGCTACCATCGCAATAGCTCCCGCATTAATTGGTGATTCAATATATCCAAGGAATAGATTGGATACTGTTATTCCAACACCGGTAATAAAGCTTGCCCAAACACCGATTCTTGTTGTACCTTTCCAGTAAAGACCGTAAAGGAAGGGAGCTAGGAAGGAGCCTGCCAAAGCACCCCAGGATATTCCCATCAGCTGAGCAATGAATTTTAATGCACTTGTAGGGGTATATAGTGCAATTCCTACCGAAAGTGCAATAAAGAATACAATTAAAATTCTCATAATGAGAAGCTGCTTTTTTTCACTCATCTTCTTCACAATGTTCCCCTTAATAAAATCTAGGGTTAAAGTAGAGCTGGAGGTCATAACTAAGGACGCCAGTGTTGACATAGAAGCGGATAATACCAACACCACAACGATTCCAATCAGTAAATCAGATAAGGAAGAAAGCATATGAGGAACAATGGCATCAAAGGCAACAGTACCGCCAGCACTATAGATTGCTTTACCATCATACAACCTTCCGAATGCACCGAGGAAATAACACCCTCCAGATATGATAATTGCAAATACTGTAGATATAATCGTTCCGGCATTTATAGATTTTTCATTTTTTATGGTATAAAATTTATGTACCATCTGAGGAAGTCCCCAAGTTCCTAGCGAAGTAAGAATAACTACTCCAAGCAGATTAATCGGATCAGGACCAAAGAAGGAAGAGAATGCACCGGGCTGTCCCAGCGTTGTGGGATTATCACTCGGTATCTTCGCCAAACTGCCGATAGCTTCCATGAAACCACCGTTATTATGTAATATTGCTGCAATTACTGCGATAATACCAACCAACATAATAATTCCCTGAATGAAGTCATTGATCGCTGTTGCCATATAACCCCCAAGTAATACATAGATGCAGGTTAAGATAGCCATTGCATAAACACATGTTGAAAAAGGCACATTAAATGCCATGCCAAACAAACTGGATAAACCTCTGTAAACAGATGCCGTATAGGGTATTAAAAATAAAAAGGCAATTGCCGAGGATACGATTTTAATTGCTTTGCTATCAAATCTGGCTCCAAAAAAATCCGGCATGGTAGCGGATTGTAGATGATGCGTCATGACTCGTGTTCTGCGACCCAATACCACCCAAGCTAGCAAGCTACCAATCAAAGCATTGCCAATGCCAATCCAGGTTGCTGATATACCGTATTTCCATCCGAATTGTCCTGCATAACCCACAAATACAACTGCTGAAAAATATGTAGTTCCATAAGCAAAGGCAGTAAGCCATGGACCAACGGAACGTCCTCCTAACACAAAATCTCCCACACTGGTGGTATGTTTTCTTGCATAAACTCCTACTAAGATCATAACTGTAAAGAAACAGATCAAGAAAATTAATTTAATCACCATTGATTTATCTACTCCCAATTCTGTATTTTGCTATGCTTTATCACTTTAAAGCATCGGCACTTTAAAGCAATAGTATCAAATGTGCTAAATTTTGTCAAGCTATTTGTGTGTAAATTCAATAAACACTTTGTAGTTATCCTACTATTATTCAGCGATTTTACTGATAATAATCTGTATGTTCAAATAAGATGATTAAGACATCAAAACCTTGGGATATTTTAGTATTGTTACTGAACACTCTGTTAAAAGTCATAAGCTCCTTATTCTTCACAAGGAAAAGACATTAAAAAAAGAGTGCTTCAAAACAATTAATAAGTTTTGAAGCACTCTCTTTTATAAATCTATCTCTTATAATATTCTATTATACTTTAAATCAACTGGCTTATCTTGAAAAGAACTAGCAGATAAAGCATTGCTGCTAAAGGAAGCAGGATGACAAATTTCTTATGCTTTGTTTTATGATGAAATATCCTCATTCCCAGAAAAGAGCCGATTCCTCCTCCTAAGAATGCCATAAAAAGCAATGTTCCTTCCGGTATACGCCATTCTTTTCTTATTGCCCTTCGTTTATCCGATCCCATAAGCAAAAAACCACACAAACTCATAATCGTGATATAACCAATGACAGCATAATTTATAACAGCCAAGTCTTATTTCTCCTCTTTCGCAATTGCAATTCCTAGCTCTACCAGTTGCTTAGTTTCAACCACATCCGGTGCATTGGTCATTAAGCAGGAAGCATCCTTCACCTTCGGGAATGCGATTACATCACGAATGCTGTCCTCCTGTGCCATAAGCATAATCAGTCTGTCAAGACCGTATGCGAGACCTGCATGAGGGGGAACGCCATATTTGAAGGCATTAAGCAGGAAGCCAAACTGTTCGTAAGCTGCTTCTTTTGTAAAGCCCAGTACTTCAAACATCTTCTCCTGTACGTCACTTTGGAAAATTCTTACGGAACCGCCGCCAATCTCTGTACCGTTTAAGGTAATATCATAAGCTTTTGCTCTTACTTTTCCCGGATCGTTGTCAAGATAAGGGATATCTTCTTCCATAGGCATAGTGAAAGGATGGTGCTTTGCATAGAAACGGTCATCCTCTTTGGAGTACTCTAATAGAGGGAATTCGGTAACCCAAAGGAATTTGTATTCTCCCTTGTTAAGCAGACCAAGATTTTTTGCAATCTCAAGACGAAGCGCCCCAAGTACTGCAAATACCGTATCATCTTCATCTGCAGCGAAGAGAAGAAGATCACCCGGCTTACCATTCATTGCAGCTACCAATGCAGTTAGCTCTTCTTCACTCATAAATTTAGCAAAGGAGGATTTGAAGGCTCCCTGTGCATCAATGGCAAGATATGCAAGACCCTTTGCACCATAATCTTTTGCAAAGTCTACTAATGCATCTATTTTCTTTCTCGGCATATCCGCCTGTCCTTCTGAATTAATACCACGAACAGAACCGCCCTTTTCAAGTGCTCCGGTGAACACACTGAAACCACAATTTTTCACAACTTCAGATACATTCTTAAGCTCTAATCCAAAACGAATGTCCGGCTTGTCCGAACCAAAACGCTCCATTGCTTCTTTATAAGGCATTCTCTGTATCGGAAGGGGAACATCAATGCCAATTGCTTCTTTAAACATCTTGTGAAGTAATTTTTCATTAACATTAATTACGTCATCCACATCCACAAAGGATAATTCCATATCAATCTGTGTAAACTCAGGCTGTCTGTCAGCACGAAGATCCTCGTCACGGAAGCATTTCACGATCTGGAAATATCGATCATACCCAGAACACATTAATAACTGCTTAAATAACTGAGGTGATTGAGGTAGTGCATAGAAATTGCCTGGGTGTACACGGCTTGGTACAAGATAATCTCTTGCACCCTCGGGAGTACTCTTGGTTAGCATAGGTGTTTCAATTTCTAAGAAACCTTCACTGTCAAGAAATTGACGTGCAACATTTGCAACTTTACTACGCAGAATTATATTATTTTGAAGATCCGGTCTTCTAAGATCCAGGTAACGATATTTTAATCGTAATTCTTCTTTTGTTTTTGAATTCTCTTCAATGGGGAACGGCGGTGTCTCTGCTTCGGAAAGGATGCGAAGCTCCTTTGCTCTAATCTCTATATCACCAGTAGCAAGATTTTCATTTACCGCGCCAGTACGAGCTACTACTTCGCCTACTACCGCGATAACAAACTCGCTTCTTAACTTCTCCGCTTTTCCAAAGTTATCGCTTCCACAATCACTTTCCTCAAAAATGATTTGTAATAAACCGGATCGGTCTCTCATATCCACAAATATGATACCACCTTTATTTCTGCTTTTTTGAACCCAGCCCATTACGGTAACCATCTCACCAACATTTTGGTTGGATACTTCCGTACATCTGTGACTTCTGTGTAAGCCTCTCATTGATTCAGCCATGTTTCATATCTCCTTTTATCTGCTAATCCTTAGCATTTCTCAAAATTTGGTTTTCAATCAGAGAACAATTAAAAACGCACATTATTCATTATTTTAAGGCATTTTCCGTTATCTGTCCATAGCTTTTCCATATTACAACCGAAAAACTTATGGAAGAAGAAAGATGCCTATCCTAGCATGCAAAAGGCGAGAAGTCGACAATACCACTCTCACTAAATAAAAAGCATTTGAACCCTGTACTAAAATCGAAACTTATATCATCGTTTCCAATTAGCCCGCAAGAATACAGCATTGTTCTCTACTTATGTGCTATGGTAATATTGTTAACCGCTCGCCCTATTTCTAAAACTCCATCATTCTTTACTTATTAAACCTCAAAATCAAAGCATCTGCGTTCTTTTACAAATGGTCGTACATAGGTATTCGCCACTCTAACATGCTCCGGGTGAATTGTATATGCCTTTAAAGCCTCTTCACTTTCAAATGTACTGTCCAATAGAATTGCTGCGTCCGATGTATCAGTGGGTTGATAGGAAACGTGAATTGAAACAATTCCGTCCATCAAATTCTTCAAATTCTCTAACTCTGCCTTCATTGCAACTGCATGTTTCAAATTTTCTTCCTGAGAAAACCCGTCTGCATAATTCCAACCTATTACATGTTTTACCATAATAAAACCTCCCTAAGCTTTCGCGATTTATTCTGTCCTCGATAGTATATCAATTTTAACTAATTTCAAGAGAAAAATCAACGAGTGCTTGTAATTTTCATGATTTCCGGTCATAATTAACGTTATTATTCACTCCCAATGTCAAAGTTGATGATATAATTTCGACAAACGTATCCCGAAGTGGAGACGTTTTCGAAATCATTTATTGAAATCATTTATCGAAATCATTATGCCAAGTTCTGAATTGGAAGTAAACAGTAATTAATTAACCATTTTTTTCGTAAGTTAAAATTTTATTCCAAATGGCTCTACTATACCTTGTCATTTTGATTATGGATATTGGATTTTGCGGAAGCGATTTCTTCCATTACACTGCTTTTGTAATAATAACGTCTTTTATCTCTTTGCATTTTCTCCAATAAAGACCATACCTCAGGGTTTAACTTCTCTTGACTTTTAATGAAGTTATCCATTTTCCTTAATTTATATTTACTGACGGCTTCACGTAAAATAATTGCCTGAATGGATAATTCTTCACTGGATGAAGCACTTTCCACCGAGGTTGCTTCTACGGACTGTATCACTTCGGATACTCTGTTTATACTTTGGTTGATACGTTCAAAACGTTCCTCATAACCGCCTAATCGCAAGCTGATATCTTTCACAATTTTTACTGCTGTTTCTAGATTCCTTACATTTAAATGTAAGTCTTCCGACAAATCACCCTCTATCCGAATATTCTCCTCAACCTTTTCTATCATTTGATTAAACATAAAGCTCGCTGCTTTTATTTGCCGTGCTAAACCAGCTGTAAGTCTTCTGACTTTTTCGGCTATAGCGGCCATCTCTACACCATATTCCCCTGCAGCTGCCGCAGCAACTACGGCATCCAAAGATAAAATGTTCATTTGAAAGATTATTTCATCAATCTTTTTTAATTGCTGGAGGATTTCATGATATGATTCATCCTCTTTATTCATATGTTCAACAATATCATCCGCTCTTTCACTCTCCAAAATTGCTACTGATAGTTCCTCTTGTAGCAATTCCTCTGCTCTGTGTGATTCTTCCGTATTTAGCTTGGTGATTCTAGCCATCTGTTCAACGGCCGTATTTAATGTCTGAATCATATCCGATTGCTCCATAGCTCCTTGTGAAAGTGCAATACTCGATTCAGCAACCTGATTTGCACCAATCGCAACTTGATCGGACGCCGCTGCGATTTTAGAAAGCAGTTCATTGTTCTTATGTACCACCTCATATAGTTTCTTTCCTAGCAAATCATCCTCGGAGTGAACCATAACTTCCACAGTTAGGTCTCCGCCTGCAATTTTTTCGGCGGCATATGCCTGATTGGATATATTTTCAATCATTTTCGCAAACGAGTAATACAACTGACCAATCTCATCCTCACGATCCAAATCCACCTTCACATTAATATCTCCAGCAGCAATCTTGTCGGCTGATTGCACCAAAATCTGAATAGGTTTACTGATTGACTTAGCGATGAATATACCAAGTGATATGGATAGCATCAGCCCGACAATAAAGAAGCACCACATATAACTAATTGTTCTCTGATTCAGCATTTGGTTTTGTTGTGAAGCTTTTGCAGCTATTTCTGCATTGTAGTTTGTTAAATATTCAAACTGCGACCTCATACTCATTATTGTCGTATCCGCATCTACTAAGAGAATCTGCTTTACCTTCTCCATATTACCAACTTCTTCTGCCTGATAAATTTGGTTACAAAAATATTTAAAGTTTGATAAATCATCTAAAAGTTTCTTATATAGAGCACTTTGCTTTTCATCTCCCGTTATGGTTTGTCCGTATTTTAACAATAAATCATCGATTTTTACCACAAACTCTTTTATCATGAGTATATTTTTATCCCGATCATCCTTTTGATCCAGGGTAGTCATTTCTATTACCAAATAACGAATCCTTTGAAAATACGTTCCAGCACTGCCCGAATAATTAATTGCCATGGTATTTACTTCATACAGCCTCTTATCTGAATTACTCAAAATCTGCATATTGTACATGCTAAACAAAGCCAGTGACGCTCCAATTAATGTAATAGTCAAAAATCCAAGAATAAGTTTTGATGAAATTTTTGTATTTCTATACAGCTTCATTATTGATCCTCCATTAGAATCTTACGTGACACAGGTGACAATAGAAAGAATATTTACCTCTAATTGGATTGTAACAATTATGTATAATTATGTCAACTATTCCATATTTGTGTTTTTTTATGTTTTTATTACTCTCCAGTAGTATGCGCTAAGAGTTTTAGTATATTTTAGTATGTATTGATATGCAATTTTTTGGTTAGAACAGCTTCCCATTAAGTTGATTTTTAGATAAAAATTATAGCCGCAAACATTACTATCCTGTTTGCGACTATGGTATTTGGTAGCATTTTTTACTTAAACCATGATTTATCCTAGCCTATATTCTGGCTTGTTCTTATCACCATATAATAATAGGGCAGGATTTAAAGAATCCAGCCCTATTATTACAATTCATTAACATATCGTTACATGCTTTTCATTTCTATAAAAACAAATCGGCTATTTTATCAAGTGCAGCCTCTGTTTGCTCACCGGATTCCATATTCTTTACATTGGCTTTATTATTGGATAATTCGTCTGCGCCAATGATTACAGTATTCTTTGCACCGATTTTGTTGGCATATTTCATCTGTGCCTTTACGCTGCGACCCAGATAATCTGTCTCTACGATAACACCTTTACCGCGAAGTTGCTTCACCAATCCATAAGCAGCCGCCTTCGCTTCCTGTCCTAGAATTCCTACGTATAATTCTACGGACGGTTCCGGCTCCAGCTCCACACCCTCTGTTTCCAACTCATTGAGAATTCGCTCGATTCCGAAGCCAAAGCCAACGGCAGGAATATCCTGCTTTTCATCGATTTCATGAATCAAATTATCGTATCTTCCTCCGCCGCAAAGGGTAAAGCCTTCCTCGTTGACGAATTCGAATACGGTTTTTGTATAATAATCCAAACCTCTTACAATTCCGGTATCGATTTCAAAGGGAATACCAAGCTCTGTAAGCAACTTCTGTAGCTCATCAAAGTGGTTCTTACATTCCTCATCTAAATATTCGATGGTTCTTGGAGCATTTCTGACAATCTCCTTACAAGTAGGCACTTTACAATCAATGACTCTCAAAGGATTTTTCTGCATTCTCTCACGACAGGTGGGGCACAGTTCCTCTTCATGTTTTTTCAGGAATTCCAGCAATGCTTCGTTATAAGTCTTTCTGCAATTACCGCAGCCAATGCTGTTAATGTGAAGCTTTGCTCCCTTTAGTCCCAGTTCTTTCATGAATTCAGTTAATATCGTGATTAATTCCACTTCTGCCAACGGACTGGAAGCTCCAAAGAATTCGATTCCAAACTGGTGATGCTGACGAAAACGTCCGCTCTGGGGCTTTTCATAACGGAATGCCTGTGTGAAATAGAAAATCTTAGTGGGTTGGCTTTCATTATAAAGACCATTCTCCAAATAAGCACGAACCGCACCAGCTGTTCCCTCCGGTTTTAAGGTAATGCTTCGATTTCCCTTATCCTCAAAGGTATACATTTCCTTCTGTACTACGTCCGTGGTTTCACCCACTCCTCTTTGAAACAATACCGTATGCTCAAACACAGGTGTAATGATTTCCTTTATATTATAAGCCTTACATATCTTTCTAGCGATTCCTTCAATGATTGTACGCTTATGCATATTGGAACCGTACCAATCCTGCGTACCTTTTGGTCTTTGTGTTATCATAGTCATCCTCCGTTCTTATTCTCTATCTTACAGGATATTATATTCCTGGATTGTCATTAATAAATTTTTGTTTCCGCATAATCATTTCGTCAATTCTTGAAATATAATCAGTGACACTCTTAACATTGTCCACACGTTCTAACCGATTTTCCAAATGGAATACAAACTTGGACATCGCTCCTGCACCAAGTGCCAGTATGGTCTGTTTTTCCTCCATAATCAGTATATTATAAAGGCCTTCCCTTCCATACTTTGAATAACCGATGTTCTCAAGATTCTCCGCCATATTCTTTTGGCGATATAAGTAATAGGGCAGATAAGAATGTTCTTTGGCAAAATGAATTACATCCTCTAACATTGTAGAAACACCACTTGCTTGTAAATTATCATAAGCTTCTCGTTCAATATTCAGTCTTGCCGCTCTCTTAACCGCCAAAGTATGCACCGTCAGACTTTCCGGGTTCAGCTTCTCAATTTTTTTAAGCGTATTACTTACATCCTGAGGATTTTCTCCAGTTAACCCGATAATAATATCCATATTAATGTTATCATGCCCTACTTCACGGGCAAGGGCAAACGCCTCTTCCACCTGTTGGATGGTATGTTTTCTTCCGATCAAATCCAAGGTCTTTTGGTTCATGCTCTGAGGATTAATGGAGATTCTGTCCACTCCCCATTTTTTTAATACCTCCAGCTTGTCTCTGGTGATACTGTCCGGTCTTCCGGCTTCCACGCAGAATTCCTTCACATGAGTAAAATCAAACTTCCTTCTTAGGATTCCTAATAAATGATCCAACTGGCTTGCTGTTAAGGTAGTAGGCGTCCCTCCTCCAAAATAGACGGTGGTTAAGGGTTTATCAGGAAAACAACTTGCGGCAAATTCAATTTCTTTCTCTAACGCTTCTAAATAGTCTTCTACCAGATTAGCGAATTTCTCTATTGAGTAGGAGGTAAAAGAGCAATACAAACAAGTGCTGGGGCAAAAAGGAATACCGATATAGAGACTATATCCATTCTTATAGACCATTTCCTCCAAAAGCTTTCGTTCCCTTCTGGCAATCTGAATACTCATAGAAGTCTTACCCTCGGAACAATAGTATTCTTCTTTCATATTCCGGTAGATTTCTTCTTCTGACTTTCCCTGTACTAGCATATCATATACCAGCTTAGTTGGGCGAATACCGGTAAGTATTCCCCATGGCAAATGAGAGCCTGTCTGTTCCGATAGCAAATCGTACAAGAAACGTTTTATTGTATTTTTATATTGGGATTTTGTAAGCCGCTCATCCAATGCCAATGATTTATCAAAAGAAGTATGCCCTTTACGAAAGCGGACAATAATACGTTCCACATAAAAATCAATCCATAAAGTGATATCTTTTTTAAAGTATTCAGCGTCATGGTCTTTGTCTTCACTGTCACAAGCTTCCTGTTGACTGATTTTCAGTTCTGTCAAATTTTCTTTTACTACCTTTATGGTTTCATTCGGATAAAAGGCTTTCACCAGAGGATATATATCATTCTCATATGCTTTATCCGATAATATTATATCTATCATTTTTCCTCATTCCTCGTAGGTTAGTCATCCTAATGAATGTCTTACAACGGTCGGAATAGGTTATACACCATATGTTCTATCTTTCAAATATGGGTTATGTCCCTTCTCGTGGCCGATGGTAGAAGGAATTCCGTGCCCTGGATAAACCCCCACCTCATCCTTTAGGATAAAAAGCTTGGTTCGAATTGATTCCAATAATACTTTGCCGTTACCCGTGGGAAGATCATATCTGCCAATTTCTTCATGAAACAGAGTATCCCCGCTGATTAATACATCCTGATCCACAAAATGATAGCAAGCTCCTCCCGCGGTATGTCCAGGTGTATGGATTACTTTAATACGAAATCCGGCAAGGGAGAGTTCTTCCTGATCCTTTAATAAAATATCTGGAACTACACTTGTATTTACTCCGGCACGAGTGGACGCATTCAACTGTGGTGATGCCAACAACTCTTTCTCCGCTTCATGTGCATGAATCTTTACGCCGGTTAACTCCGCCAATTTTAATGCCGCCAATATATGGTCAAAATGACCGTGTGTGAGAAGGATACCTTTACACACGAGGTCATTCGATGTTAAATATTCATGGATTTTTTCAGCATGATCAGCGGGATCAAAAACGAGTGCTTCCTTACTTTCTTTATTAATCACCACATAGCAATTGGTTTGAACCATACCAAGTACCAGTGTTCTAATTTTTAAATTGCTCATTTTATCCTCCCTTTTCATCAATCGATTCAAACTATTGTATCAGCCCGCGGTACGTTCAATATCAAGAACACTTTCTACATTGCGGATTTTTGCAATTATTTCATTCAGATGATCTTTTCCATTAATTTCAAAACCGATACTGATTGTAGCTGTTCCCTGTTTGCTGGTACGTACATTCATTGAGGTCACATCAATCTTATTCTCTGTTAACACCTTGGATACATCCACCAGCACACCGGTACGATTATTAGCATAAATCTTGATTTCAGCAGTATACACACTGCCTTGAATCTTACCGTCTCCTACATTCCATTCCGCATCAATTAATCTTGCCCTATCTTCTTCGGCAATATTAATGATATTAATGCAATCCGTCCGGTGAATGGAAACACCTCTACCTCTGGTTACAAATCCAACTATCTCATCCCCTGGCACCGGGCTGCAACATTTTGAAAAACGAACTGCAACATCATGGATTCCTTCCACAACAATCCCGCTCTTTGATTTCTTAACAGGAGTACGTTCCTTAATCTCGGATATGGATTCCAATATATTATCATCGGTAATCTCTTTTTTGTTCTTCTTTTTATACTCATCAACCAGCTTGTTGACAATCTGACCTTCCTTGAGTCCACCATGTCCTATGGCAGCCAGAACGGATTCCCAATCTCTAAAGCCATACTTTCTCATTACAACACCGGTAAATTCAGGCTTTGTAAGATCCGATACTACCAAACTCTTGGCTTTACAGTAGGCAATAATCAGCTCCTTGCCCCTGGTGATATTGTCATCCTTTAATTCGGTCTTAAACCATTGATTGATTTTATTCTTAGCCTGTGTACTCTTAACGATGGAAAGCCAGTCCCTGCTTGGTCCTTTGGAATTCTGGGAGGTTATGATTTCAATACGATCCCCATTCTGAATTACGTAGTCAATGGGAACCAATTTACCATTCACTCTTGCTCCTACCATCTTATTTCCTACAGCACTATGTATACTGTAAGCAAAGTCAATGGGATTTGAGCCTGCCGGCAAGGTTTTTACATCTCCGGTGGGTGTAAATGCATACACACTATCGGAGAACAAATCAAAGTCATTCTTAATTAAACTTAAGAATTCCTTGTTATCTGCCATATCCTTTTGCCATTCCAATACCTGACGCAACCAAGTAAGCTTTTCTTCCTCAGAATTAGCGGTTCCACTCTTGCCATCCTGACCTTCTTTGTACTTCCAGTGGGCAGCAATACCAAATTCTGCAGTACGATGCATGTCGTAGGTACGAATTTGAATTTCGAACGGGGAACCCTTGGGACCGATTAATGTGGTATGAAGAGATTGATACATATTTGGTTTTGGCATTGCAATGTAATCTTTGAAACGCCCAGGAATGGGTTTATACATCTCATGGATTACACCAAGTGCTGCATAACAATCCTTTAAGGATTCCACAATAATACGTACCGCAAACAGATCATAAATCTGCTCCAGCGTCTTATTCTGGTTTACCATCTTCTTATAAATACTGAAGAAATGCTTAATTCTGCCGTCAACCTTAGCTTCAATACCGGCTTCCTCAATATGTTCCCTTACTTCAGTCACAATTCCTTCAATATAGGATTGACGTTCACTTCTCTTAGTTGAGATTTTTTCTGCCAGATCCTTATATACTTCCGGCTCCAGATATTTTAAGGATAAATCGTCCAGCTCAATTTTTATCTTACTGATACCTAACCTCTGAGCGATCGGAGCATAGATATCCATGGTTTCTCTTGCTTTTTCCTTCTGTTTATGAGGAGGAACAAATTTCAAGGTTCTCATATTATGAAGGCGATCTGCTAACTTAATCAGTATGACACGAATATCTTTCGCCATGGCGAGGAACATCTTACGAAGGTTCTCCGCCTGCTGCTCCACTTTATCCATATTTAACTGTGTTAACTTTGTAACACCATCTACTAATAATGCAATTTCTTCTGAGAACATCTCGGTAATCTGCTCGGTTGTCAATACCGTGTCCTCAACCACATCATGAAGAATACCTGCTATAATACTTTCTTTATCAAGCTCCAGCTCTGCCAGAATATTTGCCACACAGAGCGGATGAATAATGTATGGTTCGCCTGATTTACGAAGCTGATCCTTATGTGCATTGTCTGCAATCTGATAAGCCTTTTCAACCAACGTGATATCTGCAGAAGGGTGATAACTCCGGATTTTTTCAATTAATTCCTTATAAAGTATCTCTGGTGCAGTAAAATCTGCATGTACCGTAGTCGCTGGCGTCAACAGATCATAGTCATAAAATTCTTTAATTTCTTCCATGATATCACCACCCTTCTTTCTTTACTTCTATACTCTTTAATTATTTGCCTTCATATTGTATCACGGCTTCTACATCATAACCAGTTAGTTTATCACGTCCATTAAGACCCTTTAACTCCATTAAGAAGATAATCTTAATCACTTCGCCACCAAGGGATTCTATCAGCTTGGTTATAGCTTCGATGGTACCGCCGGTTGCAATCAAATCATCGATAATAACAATCTTCTGGCCCTTTTGAATCGCATCTTTATGCATCTCAATGGTAGCTTTGCCGTATTCCAAATCGTAATCCATGGAAATAGTCTCACAGGGAAGCTTGCCTTTTTTACGAATCGGAATAAAAGCCTTATTCAGATTATAGGCAATCGGCACACCGAAAATGAAACCTCTGGATTCCGGACCTACCACTGCATCAAAATCGATACCCTCTAATAATTCCTGCATCTGATCGATTGCCATTCTAAGTCCATCTTTATCCTGCAATACACTAGTTACATCTCTAAATATAATACCGGGTTCCGGAAAATCCGGGATGCTTCTTACATACTCTTCTAATCGTTTCATTTTCTAATCCATGCCTTTCTGAAATAAATAATTTTTTCTGTTGTAAGCCGATGCTCACTAATTGTGTTATCTATATATTCTCACCGTAAAAGAGTTAAATTTTACAGAATTTTTATAATTATTCTTATAGATGCTTATTATAGCATTATAATTAATCATCCGTAAAGAATATTTATCCTAATATAAACAAAAATTGATGAAAAGTGTCAATAGAACATCTTTTTTTACATTAACGATAATTTTGAATCATAAGCTGAATCGTCTTAAAGCCGTTGTACTCGTTGATTTTGGGATAGTAGGTAAAGGACATGAGAGCGTTTATTCCCCTTCCTGTTTTCAGTTTTTCTGCTTCCTCACTTCCATAGGTATCCGCTATATACTGAAAAAACTGCACCACATCACCAAAATAAATGGCATCCAACGTTTTATTATATTGATTTTCAATTCGAAGCCTAACACCGCTTGCATTCTTTCCAATAATAAATGCAGACTTAATTTTAACATTTTTCTCTGCAAATAAAGGTTTTTCATTTCCTTTTCCGAATGGCTCTAATAGATTTAACTCTTTAATCAGTCCTTCATTGATATACCCAAGGGGAAGGTGGATGTCAATAGTTACCTTCGGAATCAGCATTTCATCAGTCAAAGCGGTATTTTCATTTAACATGTTCCTTAAGATCTCCAGATTTTCTTTTAATAATGAAAATCCTGCCGCCATAGGGTGTCCACCCATTTTCAGGAATAGCTCCCTGCATTTTGACAGCTCCTCATACATATTGTACTGCTCTATAGAGCGACCAGAGCCTTTGATACAGCCCTCAGCTTCCGTTAAGACCAGGGTCGGTCTGTTAAATCTTTCCCTAATTCTTCCCGCAATAATGCCAGCTATACTTTCATGACAATCTTCAAGGAACACTACTAGCACCTTATCCTGCATCAAATTAGTGCTTTCTATCTGCCTAATTGTCTTTTCCACATTTTCAGCGGTCATGTTCTTTCGAACCTCGTTGAGACCACGAACTTCTTGGGCTAATCGAACCGCTTCTTCCTTTGAAGAGGATAACAAAAGCTCTAACCCCTTCTTCGCTGTATCGAGTCTTCCAGAAGCATTGAGACATGGACCAATTACAAAGCCCATATGGAAGGTACTCAGCTGCTCCTTTTCGATTTTACTGGCTTCCATTAAAGCCAGAAGCCCTTGATTGGAGGTATTCTTCAATAATTCAAGCCCATATTTTACAATGATACGATTCTCATCAATCAGATCCATTACATCACAAATAGTGGCAATTGCCGTATAGGATAATAACTCACTAATCAATTCTTCATCCCTGTGATCCATATGAATCATCAGTGCTTCACAGAGCTTAAAGGCTATGGCTGCACCACATAACCCTTCAAAGGGATATGTACAATCCGGTTGCTTGGGATTGACGATTGCATCCGCCGGGGGCAATAGAACCCCTTCTTCCGCTTGTATGAGGCTATGATGATCCGTAACAATTACCGTCATCCCTTGTTCCTTAGCAAGCGCAATTTGCTCCACCGCTGCAATACCGTTATCACAGGTTATTATGGTATCTATCTGTTCATCATATGCTGCATTCACAATATTGACATTGATTCCGTAGCCATCCTTTATTCGGTCGGGTATTTCATAATCCACATTAGCTCCGATTCTGCTCAGTGTATCATACAAAATGTAGGTGGATATTACTCCGTCCACATCATAGTCACCAATAATGCGGATTCTTTTCCCTTCCAGGATTTTCTTCGAAAGCAGCTCACAAGCTTTTTTCATATCTTTTAGCAAAAAAGGGGAATATAACTTCTTGATGTCCGGTTTCAGAAAGCGAATGATTGATTCGGGGTCCTCCATGCCTTTATTCACAAGACAGCGGGCGATCACTTCACTGACACCGCATTGCTGAACGATATGGTTAAAGTCTGCCTTTTTATTTTTTATTACCCAGTTCTCCATCACGCCTCCATCTAAGCGCTATTACTCTTCCATCATGCTCTCTGCTGCCTTAATCATAAGGGAACACTCTACACGCTTTTTCTGTAATTCACAGCCAATATCGTAAGCATCATTGATATCTTGATGGAATTTGAAGGAGTTTGCGGCACATCCACCGCTGCAATAGAATTTGGCAAAGCAATCCTTACATTTCTCTTTGGAATAAACATTGCATACCTTAAATTCTTCTCTTAAATCCGTATTCTTAACCCCATCAAATACATTTCCCATCAAAAACTCATCAATCCCTACAAATTGATGACAAGGATAAAGGTCCCCCCAGGGAGTTACCGCAAGATATTCCGTTCCTGAACCGCAGCCGGAAAGACGCTTAGCTACGCAGGGACCACCGGATAAATCAATCATAAAGTGGAAGAAGTTGAAATCCTTGCCTTCCTTCTTACGTTCTACCATATATTTCGCCAGTTTATCGTACTCTTCAAATAATACCGGGAGATCTTCCTCAGTGATTGCATAAGAATCTTCCGGAAGTGCTACCACAGGCTCTACGGAAATCTGTTTGAAGCCAAGGTCCGCAAGATGCGCCACATCCTCTGCAAAATCCAGATTATTATGAGTGAAGGTTCCTCTTACATAATAATTGTTTTGGTTCCTGCTCTCTGCAAACTTCTGGAACTTAGGAACGATCAAATCGTAGCTACCTTTTCCGTTACGACTGGGACGCATATTGTCATTCACCGCTTTACGTCCGTCTATGCTTAAAACCACATTACTCATTTCTTTATTGGCAAACTCCATAATATCATCATCAAGCAGAACACCATTGGTTGTAAGTGTAAAACGAAACTTCTTATTATGTAAGGATTCTAATTCCCTACCATAGTGAACCAAATCCTTCACCACCTGGAAATTCATCAGCGGTTCTCCACCAAAGAAGTCTACCTCCAAGTTTTTACGATTACCGGAATGCTCAATCAAAAAGTCCAGAGCTTTCTTACCTACTTCATAGCTCATTAGTTCACGGTGACCCTTATATTCTCCTTCTTCCGCAAAGCAATATTTGCAGGCCAGGTTACAATCATGGGCAATATGAAGGCAAAGTGCCTTAACAACCGTAGATCTGGATTTAAATTCCTTAATGTAATCTTCATAAATGTCACTGGTAAATAATGATCCACTATTTTTTAATTCTTCGATATCCTCAAAGACAGTCTGAATCTGATTCTCCAATACCTGCTCTTTATTGTCATCGGTTAAGCCTTCGATTTCCGCTACAAAGGATACATATTCCGGCTGGCTGTATTTGTGTACCATTGCCTTTATGATTTCATCTTTGTCACTTTTTTCATACATACCAATTACATCATAAGCCAATTCATCAACCACATGAACCATTCCACTGTTTACGTCTAATACCATATTAAAACCATTATTTTTAAACTGATGTACCAATTTTCTTCCTCCTTTACAAAAACATTCACTATAAGAATGTTTGATTCGGGTGTCGAAAGCTCCTTCAAAGATTTCATTAACAATTTGCATAAAGAAAAATGAGTATTTGGCTTTATGCACATTGTTATTCCCACAATATAAACAGGACTTTTGACAATCGAATCATTTTTAACAACGAATAGGACTGTCTTAAAATATTTCCCTGCTAAACTGGATGAAAATATTTTAAGGCAGCCCCAATCCCTTCTTTTCACTTTAGAATAATCTCTCAAACCAAATGTTCCGGTTCGATACGAGCGCAAATTAAAGGTGTCTCAAGTTGGCAAGCCTCTTAAGACACCTCCATCATCGTTCCAAATGTAATTGCCGAATCAGATTGCGTGCTTTATGTACCGATTATCTATTTGTTCTCGCAGCTCTGATTGCCAACTGTACAAGATGTCTTACATGCTGACTGGCAGGATGTTTGACACTCGCCGCATCCACCTTTTTTCATAGTATCTTTAAGGTTTTTTGTGTTTAAAGTCTGAATATGTTTCATTGTTAGCCTCCTTAACATCAATAACTTTTTGTATTATAACATATGTATATGCATAAGAAAAGTATTTTTTGCGCAATTCTAAGAGTAGGAAACTCCTGCAAGGAACAGTATAGAATTTTACGTTATAAAAACCCGGGAGAAATAATTCTCATGGATGAGACGTTCTCACTTAGGTAGACAAGACCAAACTGTCATTCATTCAGAAATTTTACTATCTGTCGGAAAAATATTGATACATGTATTTATGGTATGTTATAATGTATGATGTCGTTATGATTACTACATATATTTCCGATTTTGCTTATTCCGATTATAACCACGCAACTCATTTCATTATTTTTCTATGAAAGGATCGTATAGCTTATGAAACAATTCATTATTACTACCGATACAACCTGCGATTTACCTCAGGAGTATCTGGATCAACATAATATTTCTCTCCTTCCCTTATATTACAGTATTAATGAAACTGTGTATGGAGAAGAGAATGCCCTTGATCCAAAGGAATTCTATAAAATCATGAGAAATGGTGCTATGCCGACAACCATGGCCGTCAATCCGGATACCGCTAGAAATGTTTTTACCAATCTGCTTCAAAAAGGCTATGATATCCTTCATATCGCATTTTCCTCACCGCTCAGCGGAAGCTGCTCCGTGGCTGCCACCACAGCAATTGAGTTATGCGAAGAGAATCCGGATGCAAAGATTATTGTTATTGATTCTCTTTGTGCTTCTATGGGTGAAGGCTTATTAGTTCATAAGGCTGTACAGTTAAAAGAGAGCGGAAAATCCATTGACAAAGTAGCCCAGTGGCTGGAAAGCAACAAATTAAATCTATGTCATCTGTTTACCGTAGATGATTTACATCACTTACACCGCGGAGGTCGTGTATCCAAAGCATCCGCAATTATTGGAACTTTAATCAATGTTAAACCGGTGTTGCATGTAAATAACGAAGGTCGATTATTACCTCTTAATAATGTAAGAGGCAGAAAGAAAGCCCTGACTACTTTAGTCGACTTAATGGAGGAAAAAACCAAGAATTATCCCATTAAAAATGATATTGTATTTATCAGCCATGGCGATAGCTTAGAAGATGCACAATTTGTCGCATCCACGATTAAGGAACGCCTTCATATCGACCAATGTCTTATCAATATGATTAGCCCTACCATTGGCTCCCATGCAGGTCCAGGAACCATCGCACTATTCTTTATGGGCAGTGAACGATAATACATGAATTAGGGTTCTCCTTACCTAGATTGTCAATGATTTAGATAATATATCTTTATAAAAGCAAAGCTGTTGAACTTGATTTTTAAATCAAACTTCAACAGCTTTTTATTTCAATCTGTTCCATTATATAAATATAGATTCATTGCTCTTTTCAGACAATTCCAATTGTACCTATCCTCCGGATTTCAGAACGCTCCCCCATTATGAAGATTACTAACCACTTCAGTAACCCGGTTCTTCGCCTCATCTCCAGTCGTGGAACTTTCAATATAATTAATCATCTGTTTTTTATTTGCATCCGGCATATTTACAAAATTGGACATTGCCTTCATATCCATTGCCAAACGAAAGCCAAGACCTTCCGGAAGCTGTTCATTTACTAAACTCATAACCTGCTCCTTTCTTAAAGCATCTGTTATGACTGCAAAACAAAGTCAGTTATTGTTAACAGAAAACTTTAATCATGATACATTGCTACAAGTTTAGTATCTGACCATTTCTTAATTTTATGTGATATTACATATTCCACTTTTTTTGTTTTTTAATCAATTTTGGTATTATAAATGTCATAATCTTACGCTAATCGAACAAACTCCTCAATCAAATCTTCAACTGTCCCAAGACTCATTCTCCAAAACTCCGGATCTTCCAAATTGATATCAGCTTGTGCAGCAGCATTCTCTACACTCATAATTGTGGTAGCCTTTAAAAATGCTTTGTATTTTGGAACAAAGGCTTCTCCTTCTTTCTTATATTTTTCATACAGTCCTCTCGCCAACAATCCGCCAAACGCATATGGAAAATTATAAAAGCTCAAATGTTCTGAGTAATAATGCCCTTTCACCACCCACATATAAGGATGAAGTGTGGAATGATCCAGTCCATCACCGTAAGCATCCTTTTGTGCTTGCAGCATAATTTCATTCAATTCATCTGCAAACAAGAAGCCCGCCTTGCTTTTCTCAAATACATTGCTCTCAAATAAGAATCTGGAATAAATGTCGCAAATAATCTGTGTCACATCCTGAAGTTGACTTTCAATTAATGCAATCTTTTCTCTGCCTTCTGCTGCTTCGATTGCTGCTTCCATAATGATTCCTTCATTAAAGGTGGATGCGGTCTCGGCAACCGGCATGCTATAATCAACATTTAGCGGCAGATGCTCCTGAATATTCAGTCCATGATATGCGTGACCAAGTTCATGAGCCAGTGTAACCACATCATTCAGTGAACCAGTAAAGTTCGTGAGTATTCTGCTCTCTTTTACGAAAGGAAGATTTTCGCAGAAAGCACCACCAACCTTACCCTTCTTTGGATAAAAGTCAATCCAGGAATGATCAAATGCTTCCTCTACCATAGTAGCAAGATCCTCTGAAAAGCCTTTAAAGTGCTTCACTAAATAATCCTTTGCCTCCTCCGTGGTGAATTTCGTATTGGTTTCACCAATCGGTGCAAACATGTCAAACCAAGGTAAACTGCCCTGATGTCCCATAATTTTTGACTTATGCTTCAAATATTTATGGAAAGACGGAAGGGACTCACGAATTGCCTCTAACATGGCATCCAGTGTCTCTTTCTTCATTTTGGAATTACTTAAGGTCATGGATAGCGGTGATTCATATCCTCTTAAATCACAGATGGTATTTACCTGTGTCTTAATATTATTCAAAGAATAGCTAATTGCATCCTTTATTTTTTCATAAGCTTTTAACTCTGCTTCATAGGCATCTTTACGAACCTGGGCATCCTCACTGTGTGCTAAATTACGAACCTCGGGTAAGGTAATAACCTCCCCACGGTATTCCACCTCAAGGGTGGAAGTCAGGAAGCTTTGCATACTTCCCCATGCGGAACCTGCAGAAATATTCAGCTTTGCAATTACGTCCTCTACATCATCACTTAATAGATGCTTTGCATCTTTCTTGATTTCAGAGATAAAGTAATCATATTCTTTTAATTTCGGATAACTCTCATAATAGCTCTCCAGGTTATCGTAACCAGCAATAAATTTATGAATCATCGCCAACGCCTTCGAGGACATGCTAACCTGTCTCTCAATCCCGTTGGTTTCATTTACTGTTGTACTATCGGATGTATTGACTGAAATGCACAGATTTACATAATAATTTAATTTTGTTGAAAGCAATTGATATTTCTCAAGGTATTCAATTGCTTTTACCAAGGTAGCTTCATCCTTATTTTGACCTGATAAAGTACTGCAAAAATCCTCTAACTCCTTCGCCAGATTAACAAGTGCTTCCTTATCTTTTACGTAATTTGAATCATCAAATCCTTTATAAAGTATATCCAATGACCATTCCTTATTCATTGTGACCTCCGTCTTCTTATGATAATTTTATTTATGCGTCGAGGGCAAAGAATTCATCTATTGTGAAATTGAACTTATACAGTTCCAAAAGCGAAACCACACAAATTCCCTCTCGATGCAATCGGGATACTAAATCGTTTTCATCCCAAATTATTATATTCATTTTTTATAACCCTATTAACATTAGTGCTTTATTGAGAAATTTTTATTTTCCATACGAAGCAACTGCTCCTTTACCTCTAAACCACAGGCAAAACCTACTAATTTATTATTGGCTCCGATTACTCGGTGACAGGGTGTAATGCAGATAATTGGATTTTTATTATTTGCCATGCCCACTGCTCTGGAAGCCTTCGGGTTTCCAACCGCTTCAGCAATCTGCTTATAGGTTCTGGTTTCACCATAGGGAATTGCTCGTAACGCTTCCCAAACCTTCTTCTGAAATTCAGTACCCTTTGGATTGATTTTGACATCAAAACTTTTTCTTGTTCCTTTCAGATATTCTTCAAGCTGCTTGGCCGTTATCTTCATAAGAGGAGATTGCGATACTTCGTAATCCACCAAAAGCTGCTCGTCGGATATCTCATTCTCATCCTCGGTATACAAACGCAAACCTGTAATTGCTTCGCCATCCTCAATCATTAAGAACCTGCCTATGCTCGTCTTATAGATAGAAGCTCTTTCCATATCCTATTCACTCCTTTCGGATCTGATGTTGTGTTTGGTGTTATCAACTGGTATTGTAACTATAAACAGAAGATATCTTAACCTTCTTAAACTGTATCTATTGCTATGTTGTTATATTGTAACATAATTAATAAAAATATCCAACTGTACTTTCCAAGCCTAGCAATATCCAAGATATAACAAACTATGTTTCACAGAACAAAACATTATGAACATTATGAACATTAACAAACCATAATGAACATAACAAAACATAATGAACATAACAAAAATCGGAGGCACGCAATTCGTTACCTCCGATTTTTCAATCTATTGATAGTCATTCCCCAAAAATGATAAATCATGCTGCTACTTCCTGCTCTCTTTCCTCTGCTATATCAGGAATCTTCAAGCCTTTCATTAGTATTTTTGCAGCTTGATAACAGATTCTAGTGATATATTCACAATCTGTTATTAAACTTCTTGCTTCATTCAAATATTGATTGTGAAGTTCTACTATATATTCAAAGAGTGTTTCATTTTCTTCCATATCCTGCTCTTCAGCCACTATGACACCATTTTCAAAATAGCACTGAATATATACCTGTAAGGCACGTTCATAATCAATGTGATTTCTTACTGTTCCGCTAAATCCTGGATTGTGAGGAGTCGTAAAATAATCCGCCAGATAATGCAAGACCATTCCAAGATGAATACAAAAAGACTTTGATATTCCCTTTTGCTTATGATATTCACCCGATAATTTATGAATTTCAGCTTTTACCAGTTCAAATGTTTCTGTAATCGTATGTCTCGTGGTTAAGAAGGACGGAAGGCAATCCGGCAAGATACTGCCCATTAACAATGCTCTTCTATGTTGGTTCAATCCTTTTAGTTCTTCTCTCTCAAGTAGGAAAAGTGCTAGTGAAATATGAGAACCCTTATTCATCGTTACCTCCATTTTCTGCGCAAGAATTTTTGCGCCTCCAAATCCGTGCCGAGGATAACGCAAACACAGATTTTTTGGTTGAAAGTTGCTGCTTTCAACCTTATCATTCAGGTCGACAATATTATATTATCGTCCTCCTCCGATACTCTATCTTTAGCTTGATTCTACTTCCTTCTTCCCTAAAGTTCTATCAATCTCTTGTTAACATCTATTCAATTCTATGTGAAACTCTTTTTTCTAAATTGTTAATAGGGTATCAAAAGTCCTTTCAAAGGGTCATTGGCATTGCAATTGCCACATTAAAAACGGACGTTTATCATGCCACCTTAATTATTGAAATCGATACAAGTTCGCCTCATATGGTCTTAATACTTTATCCGGCTGAACATAATTTGACAAAATCAATTGATATCCTTTCGCCCATCTAATTCTTCTAACCGGATGATTACTCAAATTGCACTCGATATAAAAGCCCTCTTCCTCCAGCGTCCGAAAATAATTGAATATATCTTTTCTTCCTTTATCCATAGCTAAAAATTCACCATATATTAACGCGGAATGCTCCTTCCTTAATCGGATTAAGCTCTTATAAAAATTTAATACAGAATCTTCTTCTGACAATTGCTTTTCAACATTCCACTCCTTATAATCATCATTCAAATCAATCCAGGGACGATTTTTTGAAAAGCCTCCAAATTTCTCCCCATTCCACTGCATCGGTGTTCTTGCATGATCTCTGGTTCCGCAAAGTATCTTTCTCATGGCAGCTTCTTCCCCCAGCTTTGGAAGTATTTCCTGATATAGATTAATGCTCTCCACATCTTTAATCTCGTTAATTGAAGCAAATGCTTTATTAACACTTCCGATTTCCTGTCCCTGATAAAGGAAAGGTGTCCCCTTTAAGGTAAGCTGAAGCATTGCCAAAAGCTTTGCAAGAACCGTTCTTACCTGAGGATCTGAGTTTACCTTTGATATCATTCTTGGATTGTCATGATTTTCATAGAATAATGACATCCAGCAATGATTTGTGTAATTCTCCATCCAGTTACAAAGATGTGCTTTCAAAATATTTAGGTCATATTTATAGTTATCAAATCTCATATGTCCCGGATTTTCCAGGTGATCAAAGGAAAAAATCATATCCAGTTCTTTTCGATTATCTGCGGTTAATAACTTCCCCATCTCTCTTCCAACCCCTGGGGTTTCTCCCACGGTAAAGGCTTCATAGGGTTCAAAGACATCTTTTCTTAACTCTCTGAGATAGGAATGAAGCTTTGGACCATAAAAATAATGTTCAATTCCATAATACCCCATCATCTTCCCGACATTTTCATCACCATCAGGGAGATCTTTTGATTTTGAGATATAATTGATTACATCCAGCCGAAAGCCGTCCACACCCTTTTCAAGCCACCAACGAATCATACTCTTGATTTCTTCTCTCACCTTTTCATTATCCCAATTCAGATCCATTTGCTTCTTTGAGAATAAATGCAAGCCCCATTCTTTGTTCTGCTCGTAATAATTCCATGCACTTCCACCAAAAAACGAAGTCCAATTATTCGGTTCAATGTTATCTTCCGTTTTTTTGAAGAGATAGTAATCATGATATTCCGAAGAAGTATCGTTAACTGCCGCTTGAAACCAAGGATGTTCATCCGAGGTATGGTTGATTACCATATCCATAATTAATTTCATATCCCTCTTGTGTATTTCCCGCAGAAGTTCATCAAAATCATCCATCGTACCAAATTCCTTCATGATACTGTAATAGTCCCTGATATCATAACCATTGTCATCATTAGGCGAGTCATAGATTGGAGAAAGCCAGATTGCATCGACCCCCAAATCCTTTAAATAATCCAGTCTCGTGATAATCCCCTTTAAATCACCGACCCCATCCCCATCAAAATCCTGAAAGCTGCGTGGATAGATCTGGTAAAATACTGCTTGTTTCCACCACTTCCTATCCACCTCACATTCCGAAGTTTCCGGCAAGTCCGGCTCGCTGTTTAAAAGCTTTAAAAGTGTATCCATAAAGCCTTCTCCAAATGACCTTCGGGTTAATAAAATCACCCTCCTTAGAGGAAGATTACTCACCATGGGGTTGGTAACCATTGATTCATTCATATTCATTTGCTGTAGTAATCTAGTGAGGATATCATAGCCGATTGGATTTTGGTATACATCCTTAAATCGACTGTTTTCCGTTAATTTATTGCTCATAATTACCTCCGGTAATAGTTGGATTTTAAAAGTATATTTGACAAATATCCCTTACTAAAATATACTATGCTATATAGAAAGGGTAATTGCGAATCTTTCATATTGTCACGATTTATTATAGAATTAATACAATTCTAAGATGCATCTTTCATCTGGTGATATCATAAGCTTTTTGTCCTCATATCATTCAAATTGAGTGAATTGCATCATTTGTTCGCATATACCTTAATCATACCAGGGGGAAATTAAATGGAAAAAGTTAAAATGAATTTCTTTCAACAAATTAAAACAGCCGTGATAAAGCCGACGGAGTATTACCGATTATCAAAGGTGAGCAGTGGCCGTCTTACTGGATTTGTATTTCTTTTCGTATTTATCATCAGCCTTTTTACTATTATTCCGTTTTCATATGGAGCATTTGGGTCTGGAGGCATCTCAAAGGTTTTACAGGAGAATATACCGGATTTTAAAATGTCCCATGGTGAATTAACTGTGGCGGAGCGTTATGAAAACGATGACGGGTTAACCTATATCCTGATTGATACGAGTGTAAATGAATTTACTTTGGAGGAGGTAGACCATTCCTATAACCAAGTAATGTTAATCAGCAAAACTAATATGATTAGCTATAACAATTCAAAAACACAAGAATTTCGTTTCTCTGATTTAGGGAATTTATCCTTTGACAAAAGCATTGTAGATACTTTCATTCCGTTATTGCACGTCATTCTCATTATAGTGATTATTTTCATGTATTTATTTATGATCGCTGGCTTTTATTTAACTGCACTATTATATTCTATCGTAGGATTGATTGTGTCCTCTGTATCTCACTTGACCCTGCCCTATGCAAGAATATTTAAAGTAGCCATTTATAGCAAAGTAACTGCTTCCATTGTAACCGTACTAATCCATCTAATTGCAAACTTAGGCAATATCAGCTTAATGAGTTATATCACAACTTTAATCTCTATCGTAATCACTTGCACCTATGTGGTATATGGAACCTTATCACACCACTCTGAAGAAACACCTGATTCAACAGAACCGGCTTCGCCAATGAACTACTAATGAGAATTAATTCCTGCGATGTTAGGAATTGATTGCAGATAATAATAAGACTGATGCAAACTCCTTTGAGAATTTGCATCAGTCTTATTCATCTTATGTTAACACT
This sequence comes from Bacillota bacterium, assembly GCA_023435895.1. Taxonomy (GTDB): domain Bacteria; phylum Bacillota; class Clostridia; order Lachnospirales; family Lachnospiraceae; genus Mobilitalea. The sequence goes on along the minus strand of JAEZLH010000010.1, from coordinate 172,925 downwards.
CTATATGCAGAAAGGGCTACGAATGCGATTATCAGACGAGAGCATTGAATACTTTATCACCACATTGCAGGAGCTTCATGAAAATGAAAAACTCTTTGAAATGCATCAATACATCCAGCATGGTAATACCTCTACTTATCTTCACTGTCTGGCAGTGGCATATACCAGTTATAAAATGTCTTTTCGTTTCAAGTCCTCTCTCGACAGAAAAAGCATCATACGAGGAGCAATGCTCCACGACTTCTATCTTTATGACTGGCACATTCCTCACGAAAGCCATCGTCTGCACGGCTTTTATCATCCCGGCTTCGCACTGGCCAACGCAAAGAAGCATTACTCCTTATCTCCTGTTGAGGAGGATATTATCCGAACACATATGTGGCCTTTAACACTCAACTTATGTCCTAAGTACAAAGAATCCGCTCTTGTGTGCCTAATGGATAAAATATGTTCTCTGTCAGAAACGTTTCATATCACATTGAAATCAAAGGAATTTCAACAAATCGTTGTTACTCTGATTAAAACTATTTAAGATGATTAATGAGTTAATAAGTTTGTTTATAGTGTGACAATGGTAATTTGCACAAAGTAAAAAGATTCATGCTTCGAGGATAATGTAATACACTCCTGTTAATTTTCATTAAATCATGATTCTTTTGACTTTATCTAATTCGCCAAGTCACCGTAAACTGGCTTTGACCCTGGTTCCAACTTTATTTATAAATGAAGGTCTTCTTCAAATCCAAGCATAAGATTCATATTCTGTATTGCAGCACCGGAAGCACCCTTGCCTAGATTATCAAGTCTTGTCATAAGCAGTATTGTTCCCTTTGCTTCATTGCCAAAGACAAAAATCTCCGCATGATTGGTATCATTGCAGGAGGTAATATCCACCGCACCGTCAAATAATACGCTGTCATCTGCGTAAGGCATCACCTTAACAAACTTCTGATCTGTATAATGTTCGCCAAGCAGCTCATGGATTTGTTTTGGAGAAGGCTTTCCCTGTAACAACTTTGAGCGAAGAGGTACCATTACTGCAAGACCCTTATAATTATTACCAAGGATGGGTACAAAGTGGGGCTCTTCTTTCAAGCCTGAATGAAGGGTCATCTCCGGTAAATGTTTGTGGTTCAGAGAAAGAGCATATGGTCTCGGTGCTTTTGTATAATCATTCTTTCCCTCATTAAGTTCATACTTTTCTATCAGTGCCTTCCCCCCACCGCTATAACCGGTTAAGCTTTGGCAGCTAATTAACATATCCGGAGTTATTACCCCTTTTGTGACCAACGGAAAAAGTGATAGTATGAAAGCAGTTGCATGACAGCCCGGATTACTTAAACGGGTGCTGTTAATCACTGCCTCCCTATGTTTTTGAGATAATTCCGGCAAACCATAGGTCCAATCCGGTGATACTCTATATGCAGTGCTTGCATCAATAATTCTAGTCTTTGGGTTGGTAACAAGGGCAACTGATTCCTTTGCCGCCTCATCCGGCAGGCATAAGAATACCATATCCGCTGCATTCAAGCACTTCGCCTTTTCCTTCACATCACGCCTTTTATCATAATCAATCGTAATCATCTCTAATTCATCATACAAGCTAAGTCGTTCATGTATCTTAAGCCCCGTGGTTCCTGATAATCCATCAACAAATACTTTCTTCATTCTTCATCACCTCATTGTATATTTATACATAATTATTATATGAATATACATCCGAACAAGGGGAATGTCAATGCTTATTTGTTATATAGATTCAAATATCTTTCCCTGACCCACACTTTCCAGTGCACTTGATTGTATCTTTTTATAGTTTTCAAATATTCTCTCTGCCTGTTCTTTGTTATGGTAGACCTTCCAATATCCATTGAGCAGATAATTTTTCCCCTTATTTATTATATAGCCCTTTACATCTTCAAGCGGATACCCTAACACTACTCCAATCTCATGAGGAAAACCCAAGAGCTCCAGCCGCTCGTCCAAAGTTTCTGCTCGAACAGAGCACTGATTAATAATATTCTTATTATAGCCAGTCAGTCGGTTACTCACCGCCTTCAATAACCTGTTGTTATCCTCAATCCCCTGATAACCGTTTTCTTTGAAATAACGATAATTTTCAGGTTGAATCATATTGGAATGCAAAAGCTCTTCCTGGTAGATCAAAATACTTGCCATGCTACTATTTTCATAAAGGACCTCTAATTTACACTCATATTGAGTGGTTTCTTCCCAAAGTAATTCCAGTAGATTATTCCAGCTTCCATAAATCTTACTAATCTGTATCAGCGAAGCAGGCTTTTGCCTTAAAAGCGTAGGCATACAAAACCCCGCCAATAGAAGATTGATATATAATTTATCATCCCTTTTCATAATCCTGTTAAATAGTTTTAAAGGGTTATCCTCATGAACGTTGTAATCCACGTAATATCCTTCCTTTCGCACTTATACTATTGGTAGGATAGTCAAAAAACCATGAAAATAACCGAAATAATTTCATTTCTACTTATCTGCTTCTATGTTATAGTAAATGTTATAATATTCCTGTACTTTATTATTCATATTGTTATTATGAGCCAAGAAACTTCCGAGTTTTCTGCTAACAATCATTGAATAAGGCGTGATATTTGATACCTTAACAATCATCTCATAAAACAAAAGATATGGGAGATATTAAAACTCATGGGATAATTGAAACAAGAAAGGATTAAATTTATGGCAAAGGTTATTTTAGGGTTTGTATTAAAAGATCGTGTAAAAAACGCTCCGAATGTTCAAGAATTGTTAACTGCATATGGTTGTGAGATTAATACACGAATTGGATTGCATGTAGCTTCTCCTGATTCCTGCAGCCCAAACGGACTTATCTTACTTGAATTTATTGATAATGCAGAGAATAAGGCAGAAGAGTTTGAACAGGAATTAAAGAAAATAGCAAATGTTGATGTGCAAAAGATGGTTTTCTAATCTGAGATCAAAACGAAACGATATCTTGATGAAATCGTAAGTAGTTCGCTTGCTTGACACACAGTTATACGCTGAGGTCACATTGTGAGCAAAAACACCTACGAAAAATTCAAGATATCGTTTCTTATTTTAAAACAGTATAATTCTTTATGTAGTATCCTAAGCACTCTATTCTATAATTATTCGAGAAATCAGTTCTTATAAAATAAGATTCCTAAGGTATTTGGTCCGCAATGACTGGAGATCACACCGCCTGCTCTGGTAATCAAAATCTCTTTAAAATAATTCAACCCCTGCAAATACAAATAAACATCCTGTTCGATTTCTTTATCAATTCCAGAATGAGTAATGAATACTCTCTTGGAATCTGCCATTCGCAGTTGGTTCTCCAAATCCTTGGCATAGCTTCTTACTACCGCCTGCTGTCTGCCGCGGTATTTCTTATCCACGCCCATTTTACCATGATTTACAGCAATCATTGGTTTGAGTTTTAATGCGTTTCCGAGCAGTGCAGTTACGGCACTACACCTTCCACCGCGTTGCAGATAAGTCAAGGTATCTACCACAAAGGAGGCACTTATTTTATCCCTTGCCTTTTCAATCTCACTTACAATTGTTAAAGCATCCATTCCCTGAAGCGCATATTCCGCTGCACGAATCACCTGCAACCCAATTCCGGTTGATAAATTCATAGAGTTAATAACATATATTTTATCATAATCCAGTTCCTCAGCTGCCATCCGAACTGTTTGGCAAGTTACCGACATGTCCTCTGAAATCCCAATATAGATGATATCCTCTTCTGCGTCCACCATTGGCTTTAATCGCTCAATCACGCATCCAATCTCGGGTGAAGCAGTCTTTGGGGTTGTATTCATACGATCAGCCCACTGATAGATCTCCTCTGGTATTATCTCTATCCCATCCTGATAGCTTCTATCCTCCAAAACAATATTTAGTGGAATAATTGTAATATCGTACATTTTCAGGATTTCCTGTGTCAGATCACAGGTACTGTCCGCAACAATTCTTACTCTCCCCATACCTTACCTCCGAATCCATATCATATAAAATAATTATAAATCCATTTTACCAAGAATGCAATGTTTGAGGAGTTCTAAAAATCATATGGTTTGAAACACGTTGGTCCATAATCTGTTTTTCACCAATGGGTTAATCCCGTTTAACTGAAAGAGCTCACTGACAGTTACAAAATCAAATCCCTTTTGCTTTAATGCACTTATGATGTTCCCCAATGCTTCCACGGTATTATAATTACCTGAAAAGTCATGGAGAAGAACTATATCTCCATCCTTTGCGTTATTTATAATTGTTGATGCTCGGCTTTTGGCATCGATTTCTGCTTCCCAATCCGCACAGGCAATTCCGTTTACAAAAGGCAAATCAATCACCTCGAACATCTCCTGCTTGGTAGCAATATAAGGTGGGCGAAAGAACTTCGGCGTAATACCAAAGTGCTCCAAAATGATGTGATTAGTATTCGAAATCTCCTTCTTGATTTCTTCTATCTCCATCTGATCCATATACGGGTGAGACCAGGAATGGTTGGCAATTTCGCATCCCAGATTTATCTGTCTTTGCATTATCTCCTTCGTGTCTTCCCCGATATTACTTCCACACACAAAAAAGGTAGCTTTTACTTCATTCTTCTGCAAAATGTCTAAAATAAGTGGTGTAATATCCTTCGTAGGTCCATCATCAAAGGTTAATGCCACCAATTTCTTTGCTCCTATCATCTGATTTTCCTCCATCTCATACATCCTCCTAATCATAAGTAGAATAGATAAATAACTTTCTTCGTTTATGCATACATGCTATTTGAACCATGTAAACATTTCTTATCTCTACTGTAATTTTATCAGATATATAGAATTTGTATATATCTGCGTCAGATAATCAGAGGAAAAAAATTCTTTCTATCTCTTAATCCTGCCGCCCCTTATCATACATCATTTTCCCTTGTTTTTACCGATCAAACACCTTAATCCTGGCTTCTACCTCCAAAATGGCTATGATAGTCTTATTTGCTTACCAAAACAATTATCTATAATCGCAAATAGGCTGTTGCAAAATCAAATCCAAAGAAAGCTTTAATTACACTTTCTATATGGGATTTCCTTTTGCAACAGCCTATTTACAGATAATATGTTAATTCACAGGATATAGTAGAGTAAGCAATTTTTATTCAGAGAATAAAGGTGTTGATAAGTATCTTTCACCGGTATCCGGAAGGATTACTACAATATTCTTTCCGGCATTCTCAGGACGGCTAGCAAGTTCTGTAGCTGCCCATAATGCTGCACCAGAGGAAATACCAACCAGAAGTCCCTCTGTCTTGGATAATTCTTTACCGGTTGCAAATGCATCTTCATTCTTAACCTTAATGATTTCATCATAAATAGTTGTATTCAGAACCTGAGGTACGAAGCCGGCACCAATGCCCTGAATTCTATGTGCTCCTGCTCTTCCTTCAGAAAGTACCGGTGAGTCAAAGGGCTCAACTGCTATTACCTTCACGTCAGGATTTACGGATTTTAAAAACTCACCAACACCGGTAATTGTACCGCCGGTACCGATACCTGCTACTAAGAAATCTACCTTACCGTCTGTATCTTCCCAAATCTCAGGACCGGTTGTTGCTTTATGAACCGCAGGATTAGCCGGGTTATCAAACTGTCCGGGAATGAAGGAATTCGGAATTTCCTCAGCAAGTTCATTTGCTCTTGCTACTGCACCCTTCATACCTTTAGCGCCTTCGGTTAATACTAATTCTGCACCATATGCTTTCAGAAGATTTCTTCTCTCAACACTCATGGTCTCAGGCATTGTTAGGATCAAACGATAACCTCTCGCTGCAGCGATAGATGCCAAACCAATACCTGTATTACCACTGGTAGGCTCAATGATTACAGTACCTTCCTTTAATACGCCTTTTGCTTCAGCATCATCGATCATTGCCTTTGCAATTCTATCCTTTACACTTCCTGCCGGATTGTAATATTCTAATTTTGCTATAACTGCTGCACCAAGATTGTGCTTTTTCTCGTAATTTGATAATTCAAGCAATGGTGTCTTTCCAACCAAATCTGATAAACTCTTAAATACTTTAGACATAATAAATACCTCCATCCGAATTTTATATATTACATATATGATTAATATGTTTGATATTATCTTATTCCTTCTCATTAAAAATGTCAATAGTATTTTAAAAAATTTATTATTTTCTTGTTACAGTTCAGCCTAGTCATAGTTCTAGGAACGCCAATGGATTGCTTTACTTCCTTTTACTTGCTTTACCTTCGCCTCGTTCAGAACGCTTACCTACTCGGTGGTTTAAAATATTATTTTATGTTCATACTCTCTTTATAAGTACCGATTTAATGCATATATATTTTATATGTCATTGACATTCTTACTAATTTCAGATATTATCAATACATATAAGTCAAGTATGAAAAGGGGTGTTTAAATGAGATTATCGGCAAAAGGTCGATATGCACTAGCAGCAACTACCAGTATGGCACAGAACCATAATAGTAATGAATATATAACATTAATTAGTATCTCTGAGAAGCTTGGTATTTCAAAAATATATTTGGAGCAGGTATTTTCCTTATTAAAACACGGTGGAATTGTCAACTCTATTAAAGGTTCACAGGGCGGTTATCAGTTATCTAACTTACCTCAGCAGATTTCGGTTTATGATATTTTATCCTCTGTAGAAACTTCATTATTTGAAAATACAGAAGAAACCATCAAAGAAAAAGCGCCGGATATTGAGGCAGCTATGAATGATACTATTTTTAATAAACTTGATTCCGTTATTAAATCTACCTTGCAAAAGATTAGCTTAGCTGATCTGGTAAGCGAAGCAGAGAAACATAAGGATGGAGAAGGCTTTATGTTCTTTATATAGTAAGTAAAGTCACATTTTCTTCCACTTCATTCGTAAAGGGAATAATATTTTGATAAGTTGTGGTGGGACTATAGCCCTTTCATCATAGTTTATTGGCTATTCAATTATAATTTAATCAAAAAAGAGGGTATCTCTAACGTCATCTTATGACTTAAGGATGCCCTCTTTTTAATGATATCTTTTAATCAAAATCAATAATTATGAAACAAAATTGATGGTAATATCGAGCTTCAAAATCAACCTATTTATATAAAATATTCAATGCTTTCCATTGTTTTTCTTGTCTTCTGATTAAATAACAGCATACACTCTCTTCCCTCCGGTTTACCCAGAGCATAATAACCCGAGCTTTCACTGTTTAAAACATCATGCCTGATCTTTCGATTCATCTTGGTGGGTTCATCCTTAATCATCTCAATCCCGTCTATATGAAAGGGCTTGATACGGTAGTAGGGATCAAACAAATACACATATTCATCATCCACTCCGGTTAGGAGCACGTAGTGCCAGCAACCCAGCATAACCCTTGCAACTGCAACGCCACCTTGACCGAGGCATTCTGCCAATTTGCTGTTTTGACTAATTTTTATTTCTTCACCATTCATCATCTCACAATGAATGGGCCATTTTTTCACCTTACCAAATTGATTCAACCAATTTGCCAAAAACATCATTGCCATCCCTGTGGTTCCGCTTTTATAGGCCTCCCCTTTTTTATTATAGCTGTCCAGACAATAAAGCATAATACTTTTTATTACATCGGGCGAAATATCTTTTCGATGAAACAAATAGTTAATTGCGTTTAGCATCGATGTAGGTCCGCAATCAAATTCAGTTGATTGATAAGTTAAAGGATTCTTCATGATTTACCTCCCCAGCTGCTTTATTCCTCTGTATCTGTCAGTAATTTTAATACGATAGAACTACACTTTATTAGTTCCTCAATATGCGTGTATTCACTGCAGGAATGAACCTTGTTCATGCCACAAGAAAGAACAAGCCCTTTTATTCCATGGCGATGAAAATTGTTATTATCGCTTCCCCCAAAGGTATTTATATATGTACTCTGATAACCTAACTCCCTGCATACCCTTTCAAACCTTCTCACAACCGGATCGTCTTTCTTCACTTCATATGCGATACATCCGATTTCGGTTTCAAATTCATAACCTGCTTCAAAGCTTGTGGTTGTCTCATCGATTACATTCTTCAATATTTCCAGTTGCGATAGTACTTTTTTATGAGAAAGGCTTCTCACCTCTCCCCTAATAATACACTCTTCCGAAACGATATTCCTTGCCTTACCGCCTTCAATCAAGCCTACATTAACCGTAGTCTCTTCGTCAATTCTACCCTGTTTAATCTTTGTTATTGCCTGCGCAGCTATGGCAATGGCATTAATACCAAGCTCGGGTGCAAAGCCTGCGTGGGAGGCTTTACCAATAATTTTTGCTGTAAAAGCCATTACTGTGGGTGCCTTTAATGCCGCAGTACCCACTTCCTGATCCAGGTCAAGAACATAAGCTTCCTTTGCCTTTATTACAGAATAGTCAAAAACTTCACTGCCACGGATATATACCTCCTCCGCTATAGTAAATAATATCTCTATGCTGCGGTGAGCTAATTTTTGTTCCTTGATGGTTCTAACCGCTTCTAAAATAGAGACAATTCCAGATAAATCATCCGCTCCCAGTACGGTCGAACCGTCACTTGTAATGCTGCCATCTTCATGAACGACTGCTTTTTTATTCAGCCCAGGGGTAACCGTATCCATATGGGCAGAAAACAGGATTGGCTCTCCCTCTATCTCTCCTTCTAAAAACGCATATAAATTGCCGCAGGTTCCCTGATAGTAATCTCCTGCATTATCTTCTATCACCTCAAAGCCAAGCTCATTCAGAGAGCTAGTTAGCAAATCTGCCATCTTTCTTTCCTGAAAGGATATGGAATCAACAGAAACTAATCTGCAAAATTCCTCCTGAATCCGTAACTTGTTCACCATAATTACAACCGTGCCTTTCCTTATGCGCAAAATTTTGACCTTAGGCATACCTTTATCAGGAAAATGAAATACACATGCTTCCTTCAAATCTCCAACCCAAGTTTCTTAGTTTAATGATAGACCATCTTTTTGATGCTGCCACTCCACCAAGTCTGCTAGCGTGATGCTCTCTACCACTTCATTGATCGCATCGTCTAGCTTTTTCCACGCTTTCATTGTAACACAATGGTTTTGCTTAGGGCAATCATTTTCATCATCCAGGCACACCACAGGAGACAGGCTTCCTTCCATTAATCGTAAAATCATGCCAATTGTATATTCCTTGGGCAATCTGGATAATTTATATCCTCCCTGTGATCCCCTAATGCTTTTAACGAAACCCGCACGATTTAAAACCGCTACAATATGCTCCAAGTACTTCCACGACAAATCCTGCCGCTCCGCAATTGTTTTTAAGGTAATATATTCTCCAGTGCTATTTGTTGCCATATCTAACATAATATCAACTGCATATCTTCCCTTTGTCGATATTCTCATTGTTAAAATCATCCTTTCCGTTTTAATAAGAAGTGCAAATACTCTTCGCCCTTCCTATACGTCTTCTTCTTTTATTCACTTTATTTCCTCCGATTATAAATCCCCATATAGATTAAAAAACATAAAAAGGCCTTGGAAAAGCTCTTCCAAAACCTCCAGTTATCCGGTCAGCATTTTTTTACTTCAGTCTGATTTTTTCATTTCTTTCAATCTGCATAATCTTCCCATCCTGCACAATTACAGTAACGGAACCGTACTGAATCGTCTCAAGAAATTCAATAATCTTTTTCAAATCCTTCTCTTCAATATTGTTCTTGCGCAAGGGACGACTTTCCTTTTCCAATATTGTTCCCTCCCATTATCATACTTATAAGATATGATTAATATGTTTTAAAACATCATAATCCTTTTCCAAATTGATGTCAATACTATTTCGCTATAATAATTAATATTAAATCATTTTATCCTAGCATTTATCTCTACCGCATTAATAGTAGCCAACTATTATGGTATACTAAAAACATAGGTTACCGATATATGTATCCCCTTGGAACTATATTCGTTTTTATGCTTAAAGGTGCTGAACTTTACAAAGCTTATAAATAATTTGAAGAGCCTTAGAACAGAACGCCTTTTGTACATTACTTAGGAATCTTTATAACAGCATTCAAACGCAAAGTACTTATAAATTTTCTTGAATAAATATGAATTATATAATATAATACATTTCATATTTATTTGATATGAATAGTAATAATATCGTTGCATTTTACAATAAATATTAACAAGCTAACGGAGGTAACCTATGAGTTTTCAATTAAACACCAAATGTGTACATGGAAATAATGATGCACGCACCCTCGAGCACACCGGTGCCATCAGTTTCCCCATTTATCAGACAGCAACTTTTGCACATCCCAGTGTTGGTATGAGCACCGGATACGATTATTCCAGATCTCAAAACCCTACCCGTGAACAGTTAGAAAAAGTCGTTGCCTCATTGGAGAATGGCTATGGAGCTGTTGCCTTCAGTTCCGGCATGGCAGCTTCCAATACTTTGATGGAATTGTTTTCACCGGGTGACCACATCCTTGCCTCCGAAGATCTGTACGGTGGAACCATTCGACTATTCAATCACATAAATGTAAAGAATGGTCTTGAAGTCGATTATCTTAACACCGGTGATTTAACACAGTTGGAATCTAAAATCAAAACAAATACAAAAGCAATTTTCGTTGAAACGCCTACCAATCCCATGATGAATGTTACTGATTTAGGAGAAGTAAATCGTATTGCCAAACAGCATAATTTATTATTGATTGTTGATAATACCTTCCTTTCTCCGTATTTCCAAAAGCCTCTTACATTAGGTGCGGATATCGTATTCCATAGCGGTACGAAATTCCTTGGCGGGCACAATGATACTTTAGCGGGATTCTTAGTTTTGGCGAATCAGGAATTGGACGAAAAGGTTCGATTTATCGTAAAAACTACCGGTGCCGGTTTAGCACCTTTTGACTCTTGGTTGCTTTTAAGAGGAATCAAAACATTACCCCTTAGAATGGATTATCAGCAAAAGAATGCCTTGATTTTAGCAGAATGGTTGGAAAACCACGAGAAGGTCGAAGCTGTATATTATATTGGCCTACCCTCCCATCCCGGCTATGAGATCAATAAAAAACAATCCTCAGGCTTTGGCAGCATGATTTCTTTCCATGTGAAAGAGAAAGAAACTGCTGAAAATATTCTTAACAATGTCAAGCTAATTCAATATGCGGAAAGTCTTGGTGGAGTAGAAAGCCTTATCACCTACCCCATGCTCCAGACCCATGCGGATGTTCCAGAAGCAGAACGTGAAGCAAAGGGAATTAACAACAGATTGCTACGTTTTTCAGTCGGTATTGAACATATCGATGATTTATTGTATGATTTAAAACAAGCAATGGAAAGTTAGAACGGAGGAGATACAAATGATGTATAATTTTGACGAGATTGTAGATAGAAACAACACCAATTCTATCAAATATGACTTTGCAGTAGAGCGTGGAAAGCCGGAAGGAATCCTTCCTCTTTGGGTAGCTGACATGGATTTTCAAACACCTACGGAAGTGCAGAATGCTCTTCAAGAAGCAGTTTCACACGGAATATTCGGATACAGCGATGTCAAAGCAGATTATTTTAGTGTAATTCATGACTGGTTCTATAAACATTTTAACTGGGATACCCAAGCAGAATGGCTGGTTAAAACCCCCGGCGTAGTATATGCTATTGCACAGGCCGTCAGAGCCTTTACCAATGAGGGAGATGGTGTGTTAATTCAGCAGCCTGTATATTACCCCTTCCGTGGATCAGTTTTATCAAATGATCGTAAATTAGTAGTTAGCTCTCTGGTTTATCAGGATGGCAAATATTCCATTGACTATGAAGACTTCGAAAATCAAATCGTTATCCACAAAGTCAAATTATTTATCCTATGTAATCCACATAATCCGGTGGGAAGAGTTTGGACGGTGGAGGAATTAACCAAAATCGGTGAAATTTGCTTAAAGCATAAGGTACTGATTATCTCCGATGAAATTCACTGTGATTTTATTTACCCCGGTTCTAGGCACATTGTATTTGCAAATATTAATGATGCTTTTGCTGATAATACCATTACTTGTACCGCACCAAGCAAAACCTTTAATCTGGCAGGTTTACAGGTTTCAAATATCTTTATTAAGAATGAAGTTCTTCGAGAAAAATTCACGAAGGAAATTGAGAGAAGCGGATATAGTCAACTGAATGCTCTCGGTCTCATCGCCTGCAAAGCAGCTTATCAATATGGAGAGCCATGGTTAACTGAACTAAGAGCTTATCTGGTTGAGAACTTGAATTTTGTAAGAGAGTTTTTAAGAGAACGTCTTCCTCAAATCAAATTAGTGGAGCCCCAAGGCACTTATCTGATTTGGCTGGATTTTTCAGAACTGAATTTGACTCCTAGCGAAATGAAGGAGTTGATTGTTCATAAGGCCAATCTATGGTTGGATGCAGGACATATCTTCGGGAAAGAAGGTAACGGCTTTGAACGAATCAACATTGCCTGCCCAAGAGAGATTTTAATAAAAGCCTTTGAACAACTTGAGGGTGCAATAAATGCCTTACTAACCACTTCAAAATAATAAATATGATTAATATGTCCTAAGGTCTGTTTATACTGTATCAATGATAATTTGCACAAAGTCAAAAGATTCATACTTTGATAATAATATATAAGATGTTCTAATTATCAATTAAAAAATAATCGCGGAAATTGTTTGAGTAAATCACAACAACTTCCGCGATTATTTATATCCGTTTATTTCCCCCTTCTGCCGGTCAGATAATAGACAGCTACCTGGGTTCGGTGGGAAAGCCCACCCTTCTCTAAAATTGTACTGATATGATTTTTAACCGTTCCCTCGGTGATAAAAAGCTTTTCGGCAATCTCTTTATTGGATAATCCCTCCGCTATGGATACTATAATATCCTGTTCTCTGGGTGTAAATAATGTAGAATCAAAGGACAAACTCGGTTTAATTCCGGAATCAGTAAATTTTGAAAACACCTGACCATCCAAAATATTTACTCCCTGATGGATGGATTTTATCATCTGTTTGAGCTGATCAGGAGTATGATTTTTGATCAGATAACCATCCGCTCCGCTTTTAATTGCCTGTTCTACCAAATCATCATCATCAAAGGTAGTCAAAATCAAAACCTTTCCCAATCGTCGCTTCACTATTTCTCTCGTAGCCTCAATTCCATTCATCTCCGGCATCTGGATATCCATTAGAAAGACATCTGCTCCCTCCTTTATTCCTAAGTCAAGCGCTTCTTTCCCGTTCTTTGCACATCCCACAACACAAAATTCCTCATCCAAGCTGAGTATAATTCTCATTCCATCTCTGACAAAATCACTGTCGTCAGCGATAATCACTTTAATTCTATCCATATTCATCTCACCCCACAAATCAATCTATTCGCTAATTCTGTACCAATATTAATCTTAATTATGATTAAGGTATTACCTTCACCAGTCTAAGAATACAACTTTCATTATAATTGCTAATAGTTACTTAAGTATTCCAAAGTATTCATATCATCCAACTTAATACTGCCAACACCTTATAACGGAATAATCATATTAATATGGAAACCTTGCTCACAATTAATATCCAGCACACCATTCACTTTACGAGTGCGATTTTTCATTCCCTGAATCCCCATACCCTCTTTCATTTGTGTACAACCAATTCCGTTATCTCGAATCGTACATCGTATCACTTTATGAAGAATCATAATCTCAATAGAAAGTTCCGTGCATTTTGCATACTTTAGTGCATTTGTAACTGCTTCTATGGTATTATCTAAAATTATATCCCACAAATGTTCTGCAATCTCTTTATCTTCACCGACAAAGCTCACCTTGGCATTAATCTTATATTTCTCTTTACATTCCTCACAAAGCTGTATTAACTGAAGATATGCCATCTTTTTTTTATCCGGTTTTTCTCTCCTCAGTATACTACGGATCTCATCCATACTAATGCGTAAGCTGTCAATCACACCTTGTATTATCTGGTTACTTTGTTCCGTGTCCTTTTTCATTAAAAGTTTACAGGCTTCCAGCTGATAGATCGTTCCGTTAATGCTATGCCCAAGCTTATCATGTAAAGCCTGTGATAATCTGGTCTTTTCCTCCAGCATCCTATTTTCAAACGCGAGTGAACTCTTTTCCAGCTGTTCTCTATATAAGGAATCCTTATTGTTTAAGGTATCCTTCAACTGATACTCCTCCCGTTCATAATCGTCAATATACTTTTGATAACTTCGTATCACTATGTAATTTTGAAAATAGACGATTACTAAGAAGGAACAATAGGCGATATAAACCAACCTGTTTTCCTGATTAATAAAAACACCCATTACCGCACATAAAGTAAGCCAAAAGGATAATCGAAAAAACAATATCAGATCAAGCAATACAATTGGATAGAGATAGATGCCCATGTTAATCTCCCTATCAAATAGTAACAAAAGAAGAGTGATCAGAATTTCTGCTATCAAGCTGATAAGATTTACCTTCGCCTGCCTATTCCCCATACGTTTTATCCCTGAACGTTCCTTCCCTACCTCGTTCATTCGAAGAAAAACATCTTCTCCTGTCAGCTCAAAACAAAGCGCCGCTAACAAAAATATAGCAAGAAGAAACCACTCCAGGCTGACTTCCCAAAGTGATTTCCCACTATTATATACGAAGTAGATGATCAATAAAATGATGCAGAATAGTTTTACCACTGCAAAATAATATTTTTTCACATTCTCACTCATTTTATCTCCATTCCCCCATAGGAAATTTATATATCTAAATTTGTACCTCAGCGACTCAGGAATTACTTTTATAACCAAATATGATAGGGTGGGTCTTCAACAGAGTTCATAGGCAATTTATTGCCAATAGTTTACCATACCAAAAGTAAAATGTAAAAGCCTACTTATTCCTTTCTACGTAACGTAATCCCTAATAGTCCGGCACAAAGAATTACGATCAAATAACTGCCCACTACCAATAAGAACATGGTATACACACCGCTCTTATCTGCCATCAGCATCTCAGAAGATTTTACCACCCAACGCTGAGGCATCAGCATCGATACCCGGCTCCACCATTTTGAGGCTCCATCCAACGGAAAATACAGACCCGCTAACAGGCAGGACAGTGTCCAGGTCAAGAAAGCGATATAATTAGAGGTCATTACATTATTTGTTAACAGACCAATTACCACGCTGAACAGATTAAAGATTAACCCCAGACAAAATACCAGGAATAAATAGCTGGGAAAGCTAATTCCGTAATCCGCTTTTACGATTAATTTGATTGCAATGGCTATAATACCGGTTTGCATGATGGCACTTAACAATACCATAACTAACTTTGATACTCCATAGTTGACTACAGAAGAGGTTGAGAGCAGAAATCGATTATAAACACGGTTTTTTCTTTCTTCTATTACTGTAGCTGCAATAAATACACCGCTGAATAAAAATCCAATGGTTAAAAAGGAAAGAGAATAACTGATACTGGAACTGTTTCCTTTTTGCTTCGAGGTGAGATTCAGCTCATCTCCTACCTCAATGTTTACGCTATTCTTTTTGAACCAGTTTTCAGATGAAGCATCCAATAACTTCTCAAGCTTCACTTTCTCATAACCGGAAAGCTTTGCATAACGGTCTATGCTCCCTTGCAAGGTATTCATATGATTAACGAGCAAATCGATTCTTTCATCTTTGGTGGCTCTCATTAACACCAAATCACTGTCCTTCTCGCTAAGTATTGTTCTCTCATAATCCTCGGGTAGGAAGAGAACTGCTGCTACTGAACCGTGATTTGCAGAATCTAATGCAATCTTCCTGGCTTTATCAAGAGTAATTCCCTCCCCTCGAAAGCGATAGATTCGGTAAGAACTGGTTCCTGACAATACCTTTAACATATATTCGGATGCTTTTGAGTGACTGCAATCAATCACCATGATACTCAATCTATCATTTGCTACATTTAAAATCTGTTCCTTTTCACTATGCAACTCATAGATTTCATTGGTATTTTGCTGTGCAAACATCGTCTCAGTATTATTTAAATTCAACATGATTACGGATATAATTGGAAGAATGACTAAAAACGCCACATATCCTTTGTTTCGAAGAAGCAACTTTAAGTTGACTTTTATTAATGTAATAAACCCCATCCTATTTCCCTCATTTCTATACTAGTAGAGATTGCTGTGTATTGGCGCATCAATATACTTAAACTCACTCCTGTGCCCTCCTATGAATGAATAACATACCTCCCAAACTACACAGGACTATAATGGATACCAAGTAAATTGCCGTAATACCGGTATAGTCGCTTCTCCCCATTGTGGAGAACTCTACCAAGGTCCGATTGATATAATAAATTGGCGAGCTATGAATTAATTCCTTCGGCAGATCAAGATACATATAACTTTGGAAGGACCCTCCAAAGTACCCCCACACCCAGGTAATAATAAATCCTACCACAATACTGATTGCTACATTGGGCAGCAACTGAAACAATAAAATCCCAAGTGCACTGGATGCCATTGAAATCAAAGCCACAATGAAAATAGATAACCCAATATTCCCCCACTTAATATCAAAGAGAAGTTCAGATAACATCCAACTCATGCAGGTCTGGATGAAAATTGTCAAAGAGCAGGGAATAAATTTGGCAAGATATTGGCCAAATTTCGTCATCTGTGTTATCTTCATTCTGTTCGGAATAGCACTTTTTCTTTCACTGGTAATGACTGCTACCAATGATACCAGCCCGCACCAGGCAAAATATACGATATATATGATTCCATAATAGATATCAGCAGTCGGAACCGGATTTATGGGCAAGTTTTCCTGCTTTACAGCGTAATGTTCCCTAAGATTACTGCTTTCCACATTTCCCTTTTCTGATTCTTTTTGAACGGTGATTTCTTCTGCCAACTGATAAAAGAATCCGGAGAATATGCTGTCCGTCACCGCCGCTTCCGTTTTACTCTCATTTGACTGATAAATGGTATACGTATTATTTTTTTGAATGTCCACAAATACCGCTACTGTTCTATTTTGCAATAGTTCACGAATCTCCCCCTGAGGATATTCCTCTAAAATAATATCCTTCTCCTTGCAGGCTTCTTGAAGTCCTTTCATCATCGGTTTATAAGACGTATTCTCGTTCAGGCGATATCCCACTTTAAATTCTTGAATGGTGTAGGTAGTATTCATCATGGAACGAAAGGCATTGGACAGTAATGCAATGGTAACCAGGGGCATAATGATCATCATGCATAATATCCATCTGCTTCGTAACATCAGCTTCAGATTATTCTTAATTAATATCCAAGGCATCACATCTCCCCCTCTGCATAGTCTCTGAGTTTCTTTCCAGTCAGGGTTAGAAATACCTCTTCCAGGGTCATCTCACTATTCTGATTCGAGGTAACCATTTCAACTAATTCCTTCTTAGTACCAATGGCAATAATTTTCCCATTATCCATAATTGCAATCCTGGTACAAATGGCTTCGATTTCTTCCATGTAATGACTGGTATAAATTACGGTTGCACCCTGCTCGTTCACATATTTAATCCTCTCCAGTATAAAATTTCTGGATTGCGGGTCAATGCCTACGGTTGGCTCATCAAATATTAAAAGCTCCGGCTTATGCCCAATTGCGCAAGCGATATTCAACCTTCGCTTCATCCCTCCTGAAAAATTCTTTGAAAAACCGTTCCTCTTATCCTCCAAACCCACAAATTCCAGGGATTCTCTCACCGCTCTTTTGAGTGCTTCTCCCTTGATACCATAAAGTGATGTAAACAGCTCCACATTCTCCCATGCCTTCAAATTGCCGTGAATTGCAAGCTCTTGAGGAATATAGCCAAGCTTTGCTTTTACCTTCCTCATCTCCATTTTGGTATCAAGCCCAAATAATTCAACCTTCCCTGCTGTAGGCTTAACCAGTGAACATACCATATTCATGGTCGTACTCTTCCCAGCTCCGTTGGGTCCTAACAGACCAAATATTTCACCCTGCTTTATCTCCAAATTGATATGATCCACTACTGGCTTATTATCATACTTTTTTGTTAAGCCTTCTAATCTTAAAACTATATTATCCAACTTCATACCCTCCAACCTAATATCGATTATGTATCCATTATATCAACTGGTAATCAATCCATTAAGTGCCATAGGATAGATATAACCATGACAAAAGTCATGGTTATATAGAGAAGCATTTTATTACAACTCTTTATACAAAGAGCCACAAAAAAAGAGGAAGCAGGAGAAGCACTTTCCCGTATCAGCTAAAATTAACCGACCAGGAAAGTGTCTCTCATCCTTCCTCTTTGTTATATTGTTTATTACACAATCTATTTTTGATGTTGGGAATCGCCCTGTTTAGAATTTTAATAATAACCGTTTACTCAAAGTCAGGAGATTCCTGCTTCCATAAATATTAACAGAATGCTATTAAAAGATATTTGCCCTCCATCATTACTTTATTTAATAAACATAGCCTTATGTTCAGTACTCTTTATTGCTGATCAATATGAAGCAAGGTTTTTAACAATACATTGGCACCCTTTAAGCAATGTTCAACCGGTGTATATTCAATTTCACAGTGGCTGTGACCGCCAACGCTGGGTACAAAGATCATGGTTGCAGGCACCATATCAATCATAAACTGTGCATCATGACCGGGACCGCTGTAAATTCTTCGATTGGAATAACCAAATTCCTGCGCGCTCTTCTCTACATAATCCACCAGCTCTGAGGTAAAGGATACTGTCTTTCTTGACCATGCTTCCTGATAGCTTACCTGGCATTTTTCTACTTCCTCAGGAATTCGATGGATGATTGCCAGTACCTGCTTAATTACTTCGGGGTCTTGATGTCTTGCATCCAAGGTAAATTTCACTTCATCGGGAATGATGGTATGAATGTTGGGATGACAGGATATCTTACCTGTGGTATAAACCAATTTACTGTCCAGCTCATCCAGTTCATCATGAAGATATTGAATGGTCTTAGTAGCAGCATATAATGCATCCTTGCGGTATTTCATTGGAGTAGTACCTGCATGACCTGCTTGACCGGTGAATGTGAACTCAAAGTTAATCATACCACATACCCCTTCTACTACGCCGATATCAAAGCCTTCTGCCTCTAGTACCGGCCCCTGTTCAATATGTAATTCCACCAATGCCGTTGTATTCGCTGTGGTAATCCGGTTTGATTCCTCCCCCTTAAAGCCGCTCTCTTCCAAAGCTGCTCCAAAGGTATAGCCAGAGATATCTTTCGCTTCCGATGCTAACATATCCGCTTTATTAAATTTCCCGCAGATAACGCCGGAGGACATCATTGCCGGTTCAAAACGTGCTCCTTCTTCATTGGTCCAAACCACTACTGTGATAGGATGTCTGTGGGGAATCTTCTCCGCCACAATCGTCTCTGCCGCCTCCATAGCGGTTAATACTCCAAGAATACCGTCATAATTACCGCCCTGTCTAACAGAATCCATATGAGAACCTGAATAGATTGCAGGAAGTTCCTCCGAGCCGGGTATGGTTGCATACATGTTTGCCATATCATCCGTCACAACTGTGGCGCCAATCGCTTCCATTCTTCTTACAAATTCTGCTCTAGCTTCCAATGCTTCCGGAGAAAGAGAAAATCTTGTAATTCCTCCCCTTCCGGTATCTCCGAATTTACTAAAGGTTTTTATTTTATCGTTTAAACGCTCTAAACTACATGAATACATGGTAATCCCTCCTTGTATTTACTCTTCATTGATGCAATTTTCCTTCTTTATAACACGCTTGCCCTGCGAAATGGCTTCTACCGGACAGACCGTAACACACAGGTGACAGCCAACGCATTTTGAGGCATCCATAATTGGCTTTCCATTAGTCGCATCCTGTATGAGAGCCTGGTGTCCGCCGTCATAACAGGATAGATAACATCTTCCACAGCCCACACATTTGGTTCGATCAAATTTAGGATAGCAGATGGAATCCCGTTCAAGTTCCTCCGCAGATATGATGTTGGGTAAGGCTTTACCGATCATTTCCGTAACCGAAACATATCCATGGGTGCTCAAATATAGCCTCATGCCCTCAAGCATATCTTCTATAATTCGGTATCCATACTGCATAACAGATGTAGTTACCTGAATGTTCTCACACCCCAATGCCAGAAATTCTGCTGCATCCCTCCAGGTTTCGATTCCTCCCATACCACTGATTGGTGCTGCTTCCAGCTCCTTATGACTTTTCATAGAATGAATAAAACGGAGTGCAATGGGCTTTACCGCCTTACCGGAATATCCACCAACTGAAGTTTTGCCTACCACATCAGGACCGGATGCAAATGTATCCAGATTGACATTCATTATGCTTTTAATTGTATTAATTGCCGCAATACCATCTGCTCCTGCTTCCATGGCTGCAATTGCAGGAATCTCCATATTGCCGATATTGGGAGTCATCTTTGCAAGAATTGGCAACGAGGTTCCCTTTCTGGTTGCTCTGGTATAGGCTTTCACCAGCTCCGGATTTTGACCTACATCTGAACCCAACCCATTGGCAGCCATATGAGGACAGGAGAAATTACATTCAATGATATCCGCTCCTGCTTCAGTCATAAGCTTTGCCAGATACGTCCATTCCTCTTCGGTTTGACCCATAATGGAGGTAATAATGATTTTTGTCGGATAATCCCTTTTTAATTCTTTAAGATAAGAAAGGTTCTCCTCCAGGGTATGGTCTGATATCTGCTCAATATTTTTAAACCCCACAAAAGGAACTGCTTCCTTGCGAAGAGCATCAAATCTTGGAGATACCTCCTTGGGCACAAAGGTTCCAATCGTCTTAAAGGCCACTCCCCCCCAACCCATATCAAAGGCTTTGGCAACCATCTCATAATTGCTTCCTACTACGGAGGAGGAAAGGAAGAAGGGATTCTCACACTCCACGCCGCAAAAGCGAATGGATAAGTCTGCGCTATCCCTGATTACTCTGTTATAGGAGGATGCATCTTCAAGGATTTCATCGATTACCACAGGACGGTTTATCTTCCCTTTCAAACATGCCTGCATACATTCCTTCACTTCACATTCCTTACAGGGCAAATGCTCCGGTAATTTCAATACTGCGCCCAATTTATTCTCAAAACGGAGCGAACGGATAACAGAATCAACAGGAATTGCCTTAGGACAAGCCTTCGTACAGGGTGCATCATTACAGAGCAGACAACCTCCAACCTCTTCAATCATCGATATTTCTTTATAAGCGGTATTACTCATAAATATCACTCCAAACTTTTAATTATTACAGTACTAGTTATTCCATCCAGAGAGGTTATCTGAAGTTTGGCTCTCTCTTGATAAACTCACCATATCCCGGTGTACCTACAAAGTCACCATTATCATATACCAGATTTCCTCTCACATAGGTTTGAACCGGATAGCCGTGCAGTTTCTTTCCTTCCCAAATGGTATGGTCATAATCAGAATGCATATTCTCTACCGATATAGTAAAATCCTTATCTTTATCATAGATTACAATGTCCGCATCCTTTCCCACGGTCAAAGAACCTTTTTGGGTACATCCAAAGATTTTAGCGGGGTTGGTAGAGCAAAGCTCCACCGCGCGGTTAAATGAGATTTTACCATCATTTGCAGCAGATAATATATAGGGATAGAGATTTTCAATTCCCGCACAACCGTTGGGAATCTTAGTAAAATCATCTTTTCCCCAATCTTTTTCATAGCTTTGGAAGGGACAGTGATCCGTTGCCACCGTATCAATTTCTCCAGATTTGATTGCTGCCCAAAGTGCATCCTGGCTTTCCTGTGCCTTTATTGGAGGGGAGCAGACAAAGTTTCTGCCATCCTCTCTTTTGTATACATCACAGGTAAATTCAAGGTACTGTGGACAGGTTTCAATAAAAATAGGAGCTCCTTCTCTCTTGGCAGCCACTGCTGCTTCCAGTCCTTCTTTATCTGCCATATGCACAATATATAAGGGGGCATCTACTGATTTTGCCCAGTGAACTGCACGCTTATCTGCTTCTGCTTCCACAAACTCCGGTCTGCTAAGATAATGATACCAAGCCGAGGTTTTGCCTTCCTTTAAAAACTTTTCTATATTTAAATCGATTACATCGGGATTTTCTGCGTGAATATTTGTAATAGCTCCTGTTTCCTTTGCTTTTAAAAGCACCTTAATTAAGGTTGCATCATCAACCATCATGCCTTCCTTCTTATACACAAGAAAGCACTTAAAGCTGGTAATACCGTTTTTAACGGCTGTTTCAAATTCCTCTAATAATGTATCCTGATTTAAATCCGTAATAATACAGTGAAATGCATAGTCCACACATGCTTCCGGATCACATAACTCTTTTCTTCCTTCCACCGTTTCCATAATACCCTTACCTTTTCTTTGCATCGGGTAATCAAATACGGTGGTAACACCTCCGCAGGCAGCAGCTCTGGTTCCTGAAAGATATCCATCCGCTGATACAGTTCCACCGAAGGGCATCGCCAAATGGGTATGTGCATCAATACCACCGGGAAGAACTAATTTACCTGTTGCATCTACAACGCTGGCACCTTCAAATTCAAGCTTTGTGCCAATACAGGCAATCTTTCCATCTTTTATAGCAATATCTGCGATATAGCTTTCCTCTGCGGTAACTACTGTTCCATTCTTAATTAATAAATCCATAATTTCCGCCTCCTTAAAGGACAATATACTCTGATTTTTCTATAATACTCTTATATCATATTTAGGCTAGCAGGCGGTTTCCATGGAAAGCGAAACATTTTGGCTAAAACCTTATGCAGCTTACCACTTTTACCGCCATAACCTAAACTACAGTTTTGAATAATCAATCCTACCTTGTAACTTCTGTGACATTTAATCTTCTTTGTATTTAATCTTCTTTGTATTTTTCGTAGCGGTTCATCCGCTTGTATCAGTTCATCCTTATATCGGATGTATGATTATTTATTTGTTTTATAAGCTAATACCAGACCGGATCTTTGGAATACCTGAGATACCTCTAATAAATCCATACCACCTGCATTTGCTGCAATTAAGTTGGATACCCATGTCACACCAAAGTCAACTTGCTTGGAATAAACCGCTGTGGTCTCACCGATATCACCGCCACCATTTACAACCTTTACGTTTAAGCCTGCATCCTTATAATAACCTTTTTCTAATGCTACAAAGTATCCCATGAACTGTGCCTGAGGCAACCATTTTAACTGGATGGAAATATCCTTCTTCTCCGGAGTGAATTTGCCATCTGACGCTTTTGCATCTGTCCAGTAGGAGCTGTCTCTGATATCATCAAGTGTTAAAGCCTTTAATTTGTCTGCTGCTGTGGAATCTTCTAATTTGATGTACTGCTTAGCAAGGTCAAGTGTCTGCTGTAATGCACCATCATCCAATTTGCCGTAATCTTTCACTGCTGCACCCTTTGTATCAGTTTCAACCAGCTTTTTAACTTCGGAAGCCATGTATTTCTGGTGGTCAGCGGATACGGAAGAGCCATATTTGAAAGTAATTTCAGCTGCTTCTTCCGGATTTGCACAAGCATATTCCCAGCCCTTCATGGAAGCGTAGATGAATGCCTTTACCGTGTTGGGATTTGCTTTTGCAAATTCCTTGGTACAGAAGATATTATCCTCAAGCATTGCAACACCTTCATCATTCATATCGATGTATTTTACCTGATCTCCATAACCATAACCGCCATCATAATTGTTCTTTACTAAACCAAGTTCATTGTAAGTCATGGCGGATGCTAAAAGAATGGAGTCATCATCAAAGCCGTCCATATCAAATGCCTGGCTTAAGAAGGTAGTAGGCTGACCGTACTTTGTTAAAAGTGCCTGAATCTCATATTCGTTACCAAGACCCCAGTTACCTACCTGACCTTTGGCAGCAGCATCTTTTACAATACTCTCTACTGTTGCATCTGCTGCGTAGTATTTACCGGTTGCCTCAGGCGCCTTAGTTGCTGCTGCAGTGGGAGCCTTTGTAGGTGTTGTTGATGGAGACTCCTCTTTTTTGGTACCGCAAGCTGCAAGTACTGTCATCACCATAATCATTGTTAATAATAAGGAACATAACTTTGTTAATTTTCTTCCCATTGATTTCATAATAAATCCTCCTATAATTTTTAATTTAGTTAATTGCGTAACAATATCGTTGGGGATATTACATGCACAACATATACAAATTTCTTCACACCAATGCTTTCTTTGGCTTAGCTTCCGCTCAGGAATTGCATCTATTATGCATGTAAAGGTCTATTGTATTTCGCAACTATCTATTTTTAACAATATATATTAAGTTGAAATTCGCCCCTACCGGCGTCCCTTCAACATAATACCTTCCATAATTAGAAGTACTACATAAAGCACAATTCCAATGGCGCAAGCTACAAGGATATACGCCCAAGCGGTAGCATATTGTGCAAGCACGATATTCTCCCTGATTTGTCGCCCTACTCCAATGATGTACTCCGCAAAGTATTCACTAACCAAAGCACTGATTACACACCCAGGAACACTTACCCTCAGTGCTGTAAATACATAGGGAACAGAATTGGGCACCCTTAGTTTAAAGAAAATCGTCTTTTTACTGGCGGCATAAGAATGCATTAAATCTAGAGAGAACGGTTTTAGCTCTGTAAAACCACGAAAGGCGTTGATACTCATCGATACCGTACAGGTAATCATTACGACAAGCATCTTCGCCAGCATACTTCTTGTATTCGGATCTTTACTAAAATCCTTCGTTAAATTGTTGAGAATTGGTGCAATTGCAATAATCGGGATTGCGTTAAAGGCGGAGGCAATGGTTAATCCTCCCGCACCCCACTTGGTAAATACCGCTGCAATAATTGCAAGTACATATCCAAACAGAGACCCAAGTACCAGTCCTCCCAGTGCAACAATAACCGTTGCCTTTACATTCTTTAAAATTGCAGGGGAGTTATCCTGTATAATCGTTATAATTCTTCCAGGCAGCGGAAGTGTGAAGGTATCCGCTCCTATGATTTTATGTAAGATCTGGGTCTGCCAAAGTATTATGAATATTACTCCAAACAAAATCGGATACATAATTGTTGAAATTGATTCTTTATTCAGTCGAAATCTCTTTTTGCTCTCCATCTTAACCTCCGTTTCATATCGTAAGAAGCCTTCCTGTCTATTACTTCTTTACCTTTGATGGACGTTTGTAAGGTGACATCACCTTTTCTACCAATGTCATCAGATAATAGCTCAGTATACCGATTAATGCACTAATGAACACAATCTGCCAGAATACATAGATTGACATGGCATGCTTTAAAGACTGTGACAGCATACAACCTAACCCGCCCCCTCCTTGAAGGGTATCTACTAATATGGAAGCGGTGATAGCCATGGGTGCAGATATCTTTAATCCGGTGAATAGATAAGGCATACTGGAGGGTATCAATAGTTTTGTATAAATTTGATATTTGGTTGCAGCTATGGAATACATCAGTTCATGCTTTTCTCTCTCTACTGATTTAAAGCCTGCCAAAGTATTAGTGGCTACCGGATAGAAGGTAAGTATGGCAGCAATCACAATTCTACTCTTATCAATATCCTTTGTAACTGCCAGAACAATCGGTGCCATACCAAGAATCGGTATCATCTGAATCATCATCAAGTATGGGAATACTGTCTTTTCAATGGATGTAAATAAATTCATGAACAGTGCCAATACAAATCCGATAAATGCACCGATTACAAAACCGATACCGGCACGAAATAGGGTAATTCCCGCATTACTTAATACTATTTCAATTGCAGTCTGCCCGCTGCTAACCATCTTTTTGCTAAAAATTGATTCGATTATTTGATAGATATG
Organism: Bacillota bacterium; assembly: GCA_023435895.1. Lineage (GTDB taxonomy): Bacteria > Bacillota > Clostridia > Lachnospirales > Lachnospiraceae > Mobilitalea. Next base: position 146,963 of record JAEZLH010000010.1, on the reverse strand, counting down.
GGGAAGCACATTTTCAGGGGAACGTTTGGTATTGGCAATCACCGTGGCTCCGATCTCCCATACGATGATAAGACCGATCACCCAAACTACTGTTACCATTTTCTTTGAGGAGAGAACTTTTTTTATGGTGCTCATCAATGGTCTCCTTTCTTATTACACACCTTCAAAGCTATTGCGAACCTTCGCTACAAGTGCATTAAATTCCGGTGTGTTTTTTGTAGACAAGGTTCTTGGTCTTGGGATATCAATATCTACAACCGCAGATACTCTTCCCGGATGAGGTGATAATACAACCACACGATCGGATAAGAATACTGCTTCCTGAATATTATGTGTTACAAATAATATTGTCTTATTGGTTTTCTTCCATATTCTAAGTAAATCTTCGTGAAGTTTCTCCTTTGTGAATTCATCCAGTGCGGAGAACGGTTCATCCATTAATAATATTTCAGGTTTAATCGCCAACGCTCTGGCAATACCAACTCTTTGCTGCATACCACCGCTTAATTCATGAGGGTACTTGGTTCCAAATTCCATTAAGCCAACCAGCTCCAACATCTTGGTTACTCTGGCGGTTCTGTCCTTCTTTGGAATACCCATCATTTCCATGGGCATGCACACATTCCTTCTTACGGTTCTCCAGTCATACAAAACTGGATTTTGAAATACGATACCATATTTCTTCTGCATACGAATTTCTCTAGGAGACTGCCCTCTTACGGATATGGTTCCGCTGGTAGGCTGCTGTAAATCTGCTAAGGTACGTAGCAGGGTGGTCTTTCCGCAACCGGAGGGTCCCAGTAAGGAGATAAATTCCCCTTGGCGAATCTCCAAATTAATATTTTGAAGTGCATTTACCGGTTCGCCGCCGTTTTTATCCGGAAAGCTGACGCATAAATCGGTGATACTGATTTCTACCTCCTGTCCCGATACTTCTGTTTCAAATTCTTCATCCATGTTTTCCGTTACATTCATACTGATTTCCTCCTTAACTAAAAATGGCGTAAAGCTATTACGCTTTACGCCATTGTAAAATCGAAACTAGAGTTACCATAACCTATGGTATATTGTGATTAAATCTTCTTTGGTGACCTCTTTTATTGTGTTGGAGGGACTGCCGCTTGCCATGGCATCACCAGCCATTTTATCAATCAGACCTCCAAATTCTTCCTCCGATATGCCATATTCCTTTAGAGACGGTATCTCACACTGTTTGCATATTCCCTCCAGTGCTTCAAGAAATGCTTCGGAAGCTTCTTTTGGTTCCGTGTCTTCTTTTGCAACCCCAATGACTTTTGCGATGGTACCAAATCGTTCATAGCATCCATCCAGTGCAAAGGAAAGGCATTCTTTAATCAACATGGCATTAGAGATTCCATGGGGTACATGGAACAATGCACCGATGGGTCTGCTCATGCCGTGTACCAGGGTAACAGAAGCATTATTGATACAAACCCCAGCTTCAAATGCCGCAATCTGTAGTTCTTCCCTTGCTTTTTTATTGTTACCATCTTTATAAGCAATGGGCAGATAGGTAAAGATTCTTTTAATTGCAGAAAGCGCATACAAGTCAGTAAGTGTATTCCCTTTCCTTGAAGTATAAGCCTCCACTGCATGGGTTAATGCATCCATTCCTGTTGCCGCTGTAATACCAGCCGGTGCAGAGATGGTAAAGGAGGGATCAAGAACTGCCAACTGCGGTAAAAGAGCATCTCCTTTTAGTAACATCTTAACATTCTTCTTTGTGTCAGTTATAATTGTAAATTTCGTAGTTTCTGAGCCGGTACCCGAGGTTGTCGGTATCATAACCATGGGGGGAAACTTGCCCTTAATCTCAACTCCCATATAATCTGAGAGCTTTCCGGGCAGTACTGTCATAGCTACTATGGCTTTCGCACTGTCCAAAGGACTTCCTCCTCCGATTGCGATCAGGAAATCACAAGCTTTCTCTTTAAAAACTGTAACTCCTTCCTCAATCATTTCTTCGGTAGGTTCACCGGTTATATTATTAAATACTTCATATTCTATACCCCATTGTGCAAGAAAGTCTGTTAAGATTGACACCAAACCGGTTTTTGTTACAACTTTACCAGTGACAATTAAAGCTTTCTTTCCTAATTCCTTCATGGATGCTTCGGCGCCTTCCAAGGAACCATTACCAATCAGCACCTTGGCGGGCATGGTAAATTGATATGCCATAAATCCCTCCTGATTTTATATAAATTCCTTATCTACAATGGAAAGTACCTCATCCAGTTTTACTATTTCTTCTCTTAGTTGTTCCTCTGTAATAATAAGCGGCGGTGCAATAATAATCATGTTCTCATGAGTATAAGTCATAAAGCCCCGACTTCTCAGATAGCCGTTTATTTTTCCCATTACACCTTCCGGATCTCTTCCATAAGGCACCAATGCTTCTTTGGTTGTTTTATCCTTAACCAGTTCAACTGCGGAGAACAATCCGATATATCTCACATCACCCACACAGTCATGTGACACCTTGATATCCTCAAGCAATTCTCCAAGAACCTTACCAACCTCATTCACATGCTCTGCTATGTTTGCTTCCTCATAATAATTTACACAGGCAACTCCCGCTGCACATCCAAGAGGATGACCGCTGTAGGTAAGTCCGCAGGACAATAAATTATCATCAAAGTAGGATGCGATCTCTTTACTTACCACTACACCACCCAGCGGAACATAACCGCAGGTTACACCTTTTGCAAAGGTAACAAGATCGGGTACTACATCAAAGTTCTCAAAAGCAAACATCTTACCGGTTCTGCACCACCCAGTCATAACCTCATCACAGATCATCAAAATACCATATTTATCACAAAGAGCCCGGATACCTGGCAAATATCCCTTAGGGGGAATTATAATACCATTTGATCCTGTTATGGTCTCAAGCACAATTGCTGCAATAGAATTAGTTCCTTCATATAGAAGCTGCTCTTCAAGCTTTGTCAGATAGAACTTTGTTGCCTCTTCCTCTGACGCAAACTCAATGGCTTCACGATAGAGGTATGGGTCCATGAATTTTACAAAGCCAGGAATTCCCGGTTCTAATGCATACCTTCTTGGCTCACCGGTCAGGTTACCAGCTCCGAAGGATGAACCGTGATAACTTCTGTACCGGCTGAAAATTTTATTCTTACCGGTAAACATTCTCGCCATCTTTACCGCATTTTCATTGGCTTCTGCTCCGGCATTGGTAAAGAATACTTTTCCCATACTGTCAGGCATTAATTCAATGATTTTCTTAGCCAGCTTAGCTCTGGACTCTGATCCGTAAGAAGGGCTTACGAAGCAATACTGATCTACCTGTTCTTTAATTGCATCGTTAATTGCTTTATTCCCATAACCCAAATTCATATTAACTAACTGGGAGGACATATCCGAATAGCGGTTTCCATCAAAGTCCCAAAAATAAATTCCTTCTGCTTTATCAACAGGAATCGGATTTAAATTCCTTTGCTTGCTCCAAGATTGTAGATTGTATTCCTTTAGTGTGCTTTTGATTTCTTCACCGGTCATTCTATATTCCTCCCTGATTTCTTATTCTAATGAATAGAAAAAAAGCAGCCTAGAATCCTCTTGATCGAGCTTCTTTGCTGCTTCCAATTCGTTTATTAACTTAATGCCATTATATAAAGGGTGTTCCTCAAAAGCAATTGATAAGTGAACAATAATTCTTGTGCAGTTGCACAATCGTCACTGTTCACTTCCAGTCAAAGTTGAGAATATGATTACGACAAATGTTTTCCGATACGGAGACGCTTGCGCTTAGTTGCATTACGTAGCGGTACATAAGGCTCTAAAAGACAGAGCCTAAGAACCGACGAATACAAATACTCCTTTTCGGAAATCATTTATCGTAATCATTATGCCGAGTTCTGAATTGGGAGTGAACAGTAACGCTCAATCAGTTAATTTATATAACTTTCAATAATACTCAGAATTTATAATTATTTTCTACTAATTATCACTCAACTACGCGCTAATTCATTCATTTCTATTCCATTTTATGCTTGAATATTATTATCTAAATCCTAGTTTAAAGTACTATACATAGAATCATATACCTTCATAGAATATCCTTAATATATAACCCCATATAAAGCTTCACCCGATCTTCCAGATCAGAGGGGTTGTATCCGGTAACCTGCTCGATTTTCTTTAACTGATTGGTAATGGTATTCCGATGCACAAAGAGCTTCTCTGCTGCCAGCTGAAGACTCCCGTTATTCTCAAAATATGTTCTCAACAAAGTCATCAAATCCGTTCCGTTCTTATTATCATAAAGCTCCAGTTTACCCACGGAATCACGATAATAGCTTCTTAGTATCGCCTTATCACCCACCGACAGAAGCACCTTATATACATCCAGCTTATCATAATAATTCACAGCCTCGTTTTTCTTAACCGCCATCTCCATGGCAGAATAGGCTTTCTCAAAATTCTTATCCTGCTTGTATAATCCCTGCTGATTGGAGCTGATTCCTATATGTAACCGGTTCTTATCCTTCTGACTCAACTTCAGAAAATTTTTCACAAAGGTTTCAATCTCTTTATCCGAATAATCTACCAGTAACAGAATCAAACAATCTTTGTAGGAAAAGGATACAAAAAGTTCATGGATGCTTCTGGCAGTCTTCTCAGCATAAAATTCCAGAGTATCCATATATTCCTGAGATTGCACTCCGTTTTTATCCCGTGCATAAATGCTGATAAAGCAAAAGAATCCATCCCTTTGATATCCATAACGCTCCATCTGAAGAATCTGGGTTTCCTGATCTCCTATTTTAAAAATGATATTCTTGATTGCAGAAGCCATATTTCCTTCCGCGGTATCATTATTCATAATCCTATGACAAAAATCCCTGGTCATATCCACCATCTTTGTCTTCCAAGGTATTGTAAATAAGGGCATGCTCACTTCATCACAAAAGTCAATTACCTCTTGGGATACCTCTTTTGTATAGGGTCCCAGATTGACCACAAACGCACTGGCTCCAGCCTCATAGAGTTTATGTGCAAAATTCAGCAGCCAATCCTTTTCATGATTTAATATTCCCGCTGTGAATACCAACTCCTTACCATGAAGCAAGGAACTAATTCCATCATCTTCTATAATATGCACCCATTGAACGAGATTGGTGAGTCCTTTTCTGCCTCCGATTAAGTTCATTTGGTATAGGAATGTGGCGTTCTTATATAATTTTTTTACCATAATAGACATACGAAGCACCTCCTTACGGGAGTATAATCGAGTAGGAGGGAAAATTTATAAACTTTCCCGACCTCTCACACCACCGTGCGTACGGGTCCGTACACGGCGGTTCAATCAACTTAACAAGTACCACACCTCTTGGTGTAGTAGTCTAACATAGAGATTAGTCCAAATGAGGCTAGTCTCTTGTTGTTTATAGCGACATTGACCGCTCCTTTGTTGCATACATAAGCTATTCGCTTGCCTGCATATGCAACTCTCATAGCTGTATCTTTGTCTATTCCAAGTTTCATCAAGTTCCTTGCTCTGTTCTGCGGAGTTTTCCAATGTTTCCATATACACATACGTAAACGATATCTGATGTTACTATCTAACGTTGAGCAGAGTGTTTTCATATTTCCTATCTTGAAATAGTTTATCCACCCTCTGATGAGTTCATTGAGTTTCTGCACTTTATAAGTATTGCTTACTCCCCAGCTTCTACAAGTGAGCTGTTTGATTCTTGCCTTGAACTTTGCTATTGATTTTGCATGCGGTTTAGACTTGAATTGGTGCGTTCTGCTATCAAAGTAAAATCCAAAACCGAGGTATTTTAGACCATTTGGTCTATCCACCTTGCTCTTTGTCATATTTACTTTAAGCCCTAGTTTCTCTTCAATAAACTTCATGAGATTTCTCATTACTCTCTTTGCCGACATTTCGCTTCCGACCATAATGATACAGTCATCTGCGTATCTGACGAAGTTAAGTCCTCTTTGTTCCATCTCTTTATCAAGTTCATTCAGCATGATGTTTGCAAGAAGCGGAGACAGATTTCCACCTTGGGGTGTTCCTATTACTGATTCCTTGTATTCGTCATCCACCATGATTCCACTAACTAAGATCTTTCTGATGATTGAGATTACATCCCCATCTTTAATCGTTCTTCCAATAAGTGTCATTAGCTTGTCGTGGTTTACTGTGTCAAAGAACTTTTCAAGGTCGATATCAACAATCCAGTCATAGCCATCATTCATCATGTCAAGTGCCGTGATAATTGCTTGCTGTGCACACCTATTCGGTCTAAAACCATAACTATGGTCATGGAATTGTTCCTCATATATTGGTGTTAATACCTGTGCTATGGCTTGTTGTACAAATCGGTCTGTTACTGTTGGTACTCCTAGGTTTCTGACACCTCCGTCTGGTTTTGGTATCTCCACTCTGTGTACTGGTTGAGGTTTATACTTTCTTGTCCTCAACTGTTCCTTGATGATTTCGCCGTTCTTTTCAAGATGCTCTTTGAGTTCTGTGTACTTCATTCTGTCCACTCCCTCCGCACCCTTATTTCGTTCGACTTGCAGATATGCTGTATTGAGGTTATCTTTACTTAATATCTGCTCCATTAGACTACTTGTGTCCATGCGCTGTTTCCTTTCTGTCTCACTTAAATTGACCATCCTTTACCCGATTGGTTACGGCAGATGTTGTCTTTTCTGCAATCGAGACTATACTCCAACTGATTGATTGTTCGCCCCTTCGCTCCATTTCCATTACAGAAATTTCCTCACTACTATGGGCTCGGCTGACTTCTCACAGTTCGTTGTTACTCGGCTAATGAAACCGCTGTGAGACCTCCACGCTTAAGGTGCACGCTCTTTCTCTCCATGTACCTGCCACATTTACTCTGCTCCTACAAGTGGTAACTTTACGGCTTCATCCTTGCTAGCGGACTTACCAGACAGAGCTTAGCCTTATATGTGATTTCTGTCCGTCAGGTCAGAGATTTGCCTTTCGCCTCCTTCAGATTCCACCTCACGATAGACACCCTTGCGATTCAGCTATGTACTTCCTTGTTACCTAGGCGTACTCGGGACTTGCACCCGTAAGAGCGCGCCCATGGCGCGCAAACTAACAAAAGGCGCCGCTCTATCCGCGACGCCTTTGTACACGCTTAGTGTATCATATGCCTAAGCGGTTAGCAATAGTATATATTTTCATAATCTCAGGAAAGAACAAACTGTAATCCCTGATCCTCTTCATAGAAATCCACCGTAATGTTTCTTTCTTTGAAATACTCCGTAACCATCTGTTTCATTGCTTCAAGCTGCTCCTTATCACAAGAAGCGCCAGTCTTAACCGTAAAGCTTTGAGTACCGCAGGTATCATGAAGGTGGAGCTTCACATCCATTCCTTTATCCTCTAGGGAATGATTAAGCTCGCTGATTTCGTTATAGGTAATAATAATTTTACTCATAATTATATTTTCCTTTCATTATCTGATTAACATTAGGATTCGATTATCATAAACCCTTTCAGCATGATTCTTTGGCTTTGTACAAATTGCCATTGCCACCGTATAGACAGAGCTTATAATACTCGAATCCTTTCTGATCAACCATCAATCATTGTTGCATTTTTAGGAAGCGTATTAAAGGTTTTCTTAAAGGCTCTGGAGAAAGTCGAATAGTTCTTAAAGCCGCTCTGATAACAGGCTTCCGTTACCGAGCACCCCTTTTGAACCAGATTTTTAGCGAACAGCAATCTCTTTTCTGTTATATAGTTACCAATGGTATATCCGGTCTCCTCTTTAAAAAAATGCATTAGATAAAAGCGATTAATAAAAAAATGAGACGCAAGAGCATCAATGGTAATCTCCTCCGCCAAATGCTCATTGATATAGTCAAGAATTTGTACCAGCTTTGTACTGCCTATCACGGAATCCAGATAGTTGATATGATTAGAAAGCACCGTACGATTTAAATGAATCATAAACTCCAAAAACAATATCTTTTGATACAGTTCTTTTCCGAAGGCATCATCCGAAAAGGAGTTTTCCAGTTCTAAGCATACCTGATACAACTTACTCTTCTCCAGAGAATGAATTCTCAGTACACTTGATTTTTCCTTCTTTGCCCGCTCAAAGCAATCATTCAGATTGTAATCCTGACCTGCATAGCCATTTAAAAACTGAGCGGAAACATATATAATAATTCTCTCATATTCCGAATGATCCAGTACCGAGGGTCTATGAATTTCACCTGCATTCACTAATACGATGTCATAGGGCTTTAAGGCATAATTCTTTCCTTCTACCGTGTAATTAATATTTCCCTTGATAAAGATAATAATTTTATTAAAGTCATGATAATGAAAGGCAAATTCCTTACGCTGCCTGTCCACGATATGAAACATCCTAAAATCATTCTCCAAATATCCGAACTTTTCAAATGTACTCATTATCCATCATCCCCCTGTGGATTTATTCCTATAAATAATTACGCTGTTTCATTCCATTGCTATTTCTAGCTTACAATCTATGATTTCACTGCATTCTCTGCCCTTTATCCAATTACCTAATTGCTTTGTCTTACTCTTCAACCTTCAATCACTATTGTGTTTTTCATCTACAGGAAAGCATGTAAAACAAATTCCCTTCCTGATTAAACTTGCATAAGATAAAGTATAATTTATTCCATATTTATACCCGAATCTGCCCCTGCAACTATACGAGCTATGTTTGTATTGAACTAGCAATCGTCTTTACAGTAAGATTAATTATCTTTACTTATTTCCTTACTATTCACTAAACCTGTAAAACAGTTCATTTATTTCCATCATTATAAAGCATTATATGCAATATTCAAAGCATTATTATGATATTTTTAAAAAATAATGTTCTGTAAAATAGAATCAGAAAACTGAAATTATGTATTTAGGAGGTTTACTTATGCAATTAAATGGTGTTTGGCTGCCGATTATCACTCCCTTTCACAATGACAAGATTGATTATACATCGTATAAAAGAATGATTCATCACTATTCGGACAAAGGAATCAGCGGAATTATACCGCTTGGAACCACCGGTGAGATTCCCACACTGGATGACTATGAATTTGAAGAAATGATTTCTAAGACCTTAGAATATAATGAAGCTCACTTACCTATCTATGTAGGAATTGGTGGGAATTATACCGCCAAGGTAATAAAGAAACTCAAAATAGCTGAAAAGTACGACATACAGGGTATTTTGTCCGTATGTCCCTATTATAATAGACCAAATCAAGAAGGTATTTACACTCATTTTAAAACTGTAGCAGAAGCCACCGATTTTAACATAATTCTTTATAATATCCCTTACCGAACCGGTGTAAATATTGAAAATGAAACCTTGTATCGCTTAGCTGATATTCCAAATATCGTAGGAATTAAGGATGCCAGCGGTGATATGAAGCAGACCATGTCCTTGCTTATGAATCCTCCAAAGAACTTCTCCATTCTGACCGGTGAAGACGCCTTATTCTATGTGACCCTAGCCCTTGGAGGACATGGTGGAATTTTAGCTTCCTCCCACATTAATACAGAAAAATTCGTGGAGGTTTATCAAAAAATGCAGGCGAATGACCAAGCCGGTGCTTTTGCAATCTGGAAGGAGCTTTACGAACTTGTTCCTCTATTATTCAAAGAGCCCAATCCTGCTCCTATCAAATATATGCTTAATCAGCTTGGTCTCATTGATTCTGCCGAAGTCAGATTACCTTTAGTTGGGGTTAGCGATTCCCTTAAGAAACAGCTGAATCGTTTTCTTAATACCAAAGAATGCCTTAAGGTAAGCTAAGAGCCAACTTATATCCTTTCAATCTCGAATGAATATGATTGCTCCAATCAAAAAAAGAATTGCTCCAGTCATTTTCTTTACACTGACCTCTGCATTGAGAACGACAACATCCAGCACAAGTCCGCTCAAGAGCTGGCCTGCAAGTATTAATATTAGCGTATTTGAGATTCCAAGCACCGGGATTGATTTGGAGGACAAATAGATAATCATTGCGCCAAAAATTCCTCCGATCAACCAGAAGGGTTTTACATTCACTACTTTCGTATATCTTGAAATATCACCTTTTGCTGCTGTAAAGAACATCATAAATAATAAACCAACAATCAGGCTATGGAGAGCGGCAACACCCGGAGAAAGATATTTCCCTAGTTGAGAATTAATGCTGGATTCAATGGTGGTGAATACACCTGCCATAATCGCCAAGAACAAATATAACGGATCCATAGAGTACTCCTTATCCCTCTTTCTTAATAAGTATGAGATAAGCTGCTATTCTATACAAGATAAAAAATGCCGAAGCAGTTCATTTTCTAGACTGCACGGCATTTTTTTGAATCTTAATTAAGGTGTTATAAGGTCTGTTTATACTGTGGCAATGGACGTTGCCCAGGAACTCTGTAACACTTTTTATTTCTCTTTGTTAACAATATAAATACCTGCACAAACCAGGACAAGAGCAAGGAAGCATTTGTATCCGAGATACTTTTGTTCCCCCAGCAGCAGAGCGGATAGAATCACACCAAAAACCGGCGTCATAAAACCGTACACCGCAACTTTTGATACCGGGTTATGCTTTAACAAGATTGCCCACAAAGCATATGCAATTGCGGATACACATGCCAGATAGATTAAAATCGCAATGGATTCGCTACTATAATTCTCAACCTTCCCCCCCATCGAAAAGCCAAGAAGTACCATACATAATCCACCAACTACAAATTGATAACCACTAAGCGAAATTGCATTTTCCTTCTTGGAATATAATTTTAACATTACGGAAGAAAATGCATAGGCGATAACAGATAAAATAATAAATCCTTCACCGGTCAGTTTAAAGTTCACATCAATTCCATCCCCATTGACATTAACGAGGATAACTCCCACAAACCCAATGATGCAGCCTATCAGCTTTCTTTTTGTCAACTTCTCCATATGGTAAACCATCCCTGCCACCAATAAAGAAGCAAATACATTCATTCCTTCAATAATAGAGGCCTTTATCCCAGAGGTATTGGATAGACCGATATAGAAGAAAACATATTGTAAAACGGTCTGAACCAAGCTTAAGATTAATATATTTTTTATGCTCTCTCTGGATGGAAGCAAAACTTTCTTTGAGATTAGACTTCCAAATAAAATAGTTAAGATGCCGGCTAGTGTAAAACGTAAGCCCCCAAATAATATTTGAGAGGAAGTCGATTGAGAGGAGATTCCAAGTAATCGATATCCTATCTTAACAAAAGGGAATGCACTCCCCCACAAAGCACAGCATATGGACGCCAAAATGCAGATCACTGCTGCACTTGTTATTTTTTTATTGCTACTCATCCGTGTTTTTCCTCATTTCCTAGCACTTTAGTTTGTAATTGATTTGTTGCTTTCCCCTCACTGTTACGGGAATAATAAAAAACTCCTCCTATTACGATTACACCACCGAACACTACCAACCCGGAGGGTATCTCTGCGAAGATCAATAGCCCTAATCCTGAGGCAAATACCGGTTCTAACAATTTGGCAGTTGAGATAAAAGAGGCTTTCTCATATTTCAGTCCCCAGCTGTAAACGCTGTGTCCGCAAAGGGTACATAAGGCAGCAAGACCAAAGCCAATCAAATAATTCTTATTCTCATAACCGGTAAGGGGTATTCTCTTTATTAAAGTCAGCATAAGCAAAGTAATGGTGGATGATGCATAGACCAGAAAGGTATATACCGTAGTACTCATGACCTTTCTGCATTGTTTACCGAACAAGGTATAAACCGCCATAAACGCTGCTCCGGCAAATGCTAAAAGATCGCCCATAATCATATTGCTGCCCGTACCCAAATCAGCCAAGGCTACAAGAACGCTTCCAAGAAACGTTGCCAAAATCCCAAGCCAGGCCTTTCCTGATATTCGTTCCTTCCAAACCAAAATCATGACCGCGGCTACAAAGAACACTTCGGTGTCCACAAGAATTAACGAGGACGCAATACTGGTATAATGCAAAGACTCAAAATACATGGTAAAGTGCAGCCCGAGAAATATACCGCTTATGATTGGCATTATCAGTGTACTTACTTTTAATCCCATTAACTCTTTACGAAAACGTAGAAGCACAAAAGGCAGCAGCATCAAAGTAGCAAATAATACACGGTATAATACTAAAACCATAGATGGAGCCGATGAAGATTTTACAAAGATTGCAGAGAATGAAACTCCTACGGTTCCAAGAATTATGATTAATTTTTTCATTCTATTTACTCCCATTCCCCTATTTCTATATCATCCTACGAAAGCAAACCGTATTGTTCCAAGGCACTAAGGATTCCATCCTCCTCCACACTCAGTGTAATAAAATCAGCAGCTTTCTTTACTGTATCCTCTGCATTGCCCATAGCAATACCAATACCTACATATTGAAGCATTTCAATATCATTATCTCCATCCCCAAAGGCCATGGTATTCTCCACCGGAATATTGTAATACTCTAGAACCTTGCAAATACCTTCCCGTTTATTCCCGCTTTTCGGGACAATATCAATGGCATAAGCATTCCAGCGAGTGGATTTGGAATGCTTTATAATACTTAACGGATATTTTTGTGCCTCATCATCCTCTAAAAAAGATACAATCTGATAGACCGGATTCTCAAGAGCTCTTCTGATCTCTGTTATCGGAGGAATCGATGTATAAATTGCATGCTGTGCCTTTTTTACTGCTTCATTAATCATATTAATGTACATTCTATCCTCTTCAAGAAACATACAAGGATAGGGATGGTGATTAATTTGATTAATTATGTTTTGGATATCCTCTTTATGTATGGCATTCCGATAGATTACTTCTTTATTATTATAGCAATACTGACCGTTTAAGGTGATAAATCCATCAAAATATACTCCCTCAAGAAGTTTTTCTTCTTCCAGCTCCAATCGATGCCTCCCAGTAGCTATGAACAAATAAATTCCCTTACTTCGAAGCTGTTCAAATGCATCTATCATGGGAGCCGTAATTCTGGCTCTCTTTTTTGAAATTAAAGTACCGTCTATGTCAAAAAATATCGCTTTAATCAAAATTATCCCTTCTTTCGCTAAGTTTTGATATTATTATCTTGTTGTCAGATTAACTATACCAATTAGTTGCCTAAACTTCTAGAGGTAACATAAAAAAACCTTTGCTTACACATCCATCCCCAATTGTTCCCATCGGGAATAATATCTTTTTTACGAGCAGCTTTTACCATGATATAATGTAATATAATAGAAATCATTGCAAGTCATATCAAGTTTTTTACAGCTCAAATCTATTATCCTGTAATTACAGGGAGGAAAACACATGTACCAGTGGAATGAATCGATACAGAAAATGATTGATTGGATTGAAGAGAATATAACCGAAACCCCCACACTCTGTGAGATGTCAAAACAAATCGGATATTCGCCCTATTATTGTTCTACCCAGTTTCACCGGGTTGTGGGTATTACCTTAAAGAACTATATAGCCAGCCGGCGGCTATGCAGGGCTACCTTGGAACTTCGTGATAACAAAGAACGGATTCTAGATATTGCGGTGAAATACGGATATTCTTCTCAAGAAGCACTCTCCAGGGCGTTCAAAGAGCGTTTCGGCTACACCCCGTATCAATATCGCAAAAATCCTCTTCCCATTATTCTTCCCATTAAGCGTACTGTACTTTTCCCTGAACATATTGATGATAAGGAGCCAACTATGAGTGAAACTTGTTTAACAAAAGCAAATATAAGAACCGCATATGTCCCAGCACATAAATATATCGGAATTTGGGATGATAGTGTATTAAGTTATTACGGCTTTTGGGAAAAGCATAATTGTGAGGAGGTCTGCGGTATAATAGACAGCATGGAACATACTATGCATCCGATTATTACCACCCACACAGCAGGCTGGTTTTATAAAGAGAAAAAGAAAGGATATTTCTATGGTTTTGGTGTAGCGGATGATTATAACGGTCCCATCCCGGAAGGCTTTGAGGTCAAAGAAATTCCCGGAAGTTATTATCTCGTTTTCTATCATCCTCCTTTTGATTTTTTAATGGACTGTGAAGAAGTCATGAACCGGGTTGAGGAACTGGCTTGGAATTATGATCCTGCATTACAGGGCTTTGAATGGAATGAAGAGGATTGTCCAGATTATCAAAAGCATTATCCGGAAATGATTGGCTACGAGGTGCTTCGGCCGGTGAAGAGGATAACATAATCTACTTCGTCAGAATAATTTCAGATTATATAAATTACTATCGAGTCAAATTTAACTCATAAATTAATACGGGTGTCAAGTTCATGCGCTTCAATAGCTGATTTATAAAAGCATTCACGTTTATAAATCATTCACAAAATCCGGTGTTAATTGCCAAAAGGCAAAATAACACCGGATTCTATAAACAATGAAACCTATACTGCGTGACTATGTTTGTGCAAGCATTCAATTTAATAATTCCCAATTTAACTTAGTAGAAAGTCATTATTCCTTTTACTACACTAAGTTCTCAACTACAGATTTGAATTGAAAACAGGTATAAAACGATTTAAAAATTCGATCGTCCTTTCATTCTTTGGACGGGTAAAGAATTCCTTTGTTTCATTCTCCTCAATTATCTTTCCGCCATCCATAAAGATTACCCTATTCGCCACTTCACGAGCAAATGAAATCTCATGGGTTACAATTAACATGGTAGTACCTTCACTGGCAATATTTTTAATTACGCTGAGTACTTCTTCTACCAACTCAGGATCAAGAGAGGAGGTTGGTTCATCAAACAGAATGACATCGGGTTTTACCGCAATTGCTCTTGCGATCCCCACTCTCTGCTGCTGGCCGCCTGAGAGTTCACTTGGATAAAAATCATATCGATTGGAAAGACCTACTTTATCAAGTGCTTCCTGGGCAATTTGTTTCGCCTCAGCTTTTGATTTCTTCTGAACCACAATTAGTGGCTCCATTACATTTTGCAATGCTGTTTTTGTAATAATGAGATTATAATTTTGAAAGACAAAACTCATTCTCTTTCTGATATTAATAATTTTATGCTTGTGAGCGCGTGTAAATTCAGTTGAGATATCTCCAAGATGAATGCTTCCTTGATCTGCATGCTCCAAGAAATTCAGACAACGTAAAAAAGTTGTTTTTCCGGATCCACTGGGTCCTAAAATTGCTATCACATCTCCTTTGTCGACCGTGACATCGACCCCTTTCAGTACCTCATTATCACCGAAACTTTTATGAACATTTCTAACCTCTAGCATTTTTTCACCTCATCTCCTAATGCACCAGTTTCTTCTCAAGATAGCTCTGTAAAATATTCAAAATACTGCATATTATAAGATAAATCACAGCCAATTCACAGTATAACAAAAGGGGTTCGTAACGAAATGCAACAATTCTTTGTGCTACCATGAACATTTCTGCAAGAGTAATTGTGGAAGCCAGCGAAGTATCCTTTACAAGACCGATAAAGGTATTGGATAGTGGTGGAATGGATATCTTTGCTGCCTGCTTCAATATTATTCTTCGAAACACTTGAGAAAAAGTCATACCAAATGCATAACCGGCTTCCCATTGTCCCTTTGGTACGGATAATATAGCTCCTCGGATTGTTTCCGATGAGTATGCTCCTACATTTAAAGAAAATGCAATGATAGCTGCCGGTAATGGATCTAATAGAATTCCTATTTTGGGTAATCCAAAATAGATGATGAAAATCTGCACAAGCATGGGTGTACCGCGAAAAATCCAAACATAAATCTGAACGATTTGCTTTAATACTTTAATATTCGCAATTTGTACCAAGGCAACCAATATTGCAATAATTAATCCAAACAAAAACGAAAATATCGTCAGCGGAATCGTAAATTGTAGACCTGCTTTTACGATTGGCCAAAAAGATTGAACAATTATCTCCAAGGTTCTGTCACTGATATGCATATAGGTTACCTCTTTTCCCTACTATCATTATTTGGTAACATCGGCTCCGAAGTATTTATCAGAAAGTTTTTTCAATGTACCATCTTTTGTAATATCATCCAACGCTTTGTTTACCGCTTCTACAAAAGTATCATTTCCTTTTCTGATTAGAACGGCATTCTTACTTGCATCATCAAGTGTATCAACCAGTTTTACCGGTGCATCAGGCTTTTGCTTTAGGAAATCATAGAAAGAAACTTGATCGTTAATCGTTGCTTGTGCTCTGCCAGTAGAAACAAGCTCAATCGCTTTGCTAAAGGAACCATCAGCACTAATTAATTCTGCCCCATAACTTTCTGCAAGGGTTGCATAATTACTCGTCAAAGATTGTGCTGCTTTCTTATCCTTTAAGTCTTCAAAAGTCTTAATCTTATCATTATCCTTGCCTACGATTAAAGCAGCTCTGGTAATTGTGTAAGGGGTAGAGAAATCATATTTCTTAAGGCGCTCATCTGTAATAGTTACCTGATTAATTACAACGTCATATCGTACTGCATCAAGACCGGCAATTAAAGAATCCCAATTACTTTCAACAAATTCTGCCTTAACACCTAATTTTGTTGCAATTGCTTCTGCCACCTCAACATCATAGCCAACTAGTTTACCAGACTCATCATGAAACGTATACGGTGCATACGTGCCTTCTGTTCCAATTAAGAGTTTTCCTCTTTCTTTAATCTCAGAAAGTAAATCTTTCTTTGTATCCTTATCATCAGCCGCCTTTGTAACAACGGGGGTTGGTGAACTATTATTTGCTGCATCTTTATTCGATTCCTTTGTCCCGCAACCTACCAGTCCTCCAACTAAGATTGCTAAAGTAAGTACCCCTACGATTAATTTGTTTCTCATTTCTTATTCCTCCTTATTCCTTTCGCTATAACAGTATCGATTAACCATACCTCTTGGTATTTTAGCATCAATTATAACTGCTATATTTCCTTTTTTATTACATCTTATTTTCATATATATATTATATGAATAGTATGCAATAGATATTATGCCATGTTAACATATATGTCAAGTATATTTTATAATATATTCCGTATCCTAAACAAATGATTCAATAAATACAAAAAATCTTCAAAAGGCACAAACTGCTCTTGAAGACTTTAAGGTTTCTTACAATTGATTCAAGTTCCATATTCGTTTTAAGGAATCTTCGATATAATCTCCTATCTCATAACTTTGTATGCCAAATTCCGATAACAGGAATCTGGCTCCTCCGCCAATACGAGTGCATAGAATATATTGACAATCATGAATACTTCTGACTGCCTCTTCAAGCATATTCTGATCATGCTCTCCAAAGCTGCAAGGAGGCTTTACCTCCCTGTCTTCGATATAATGGTATTCTTTCTCCCCATACACTTCATAAATATAAAAATGCTGCGTATGACCAAAGTGTTGATTTACAACGATATTGTCCGAGGATGCGATTGCCACTCTGATTCCCATCTTCTTACCCTTTCTGAATTCATACTATTTAAGAGATTTGAACACGCACTTAAGAATGTCTGTATTCTCTAACAATTAAATCGAGTCCATATTGTTCGGTCAAATCTCTGCATCGTTTTAGCTCATCCCTTCCGATAATATCAACGACTGATACGCGAACTTCTTTCATTACTTTTTTACATTCTATGGCAAATTGAAGCATCCCCAAAAAGGAAGTAATTCCATATATACTGTTTGTTAATCTTAAATATTCCTCTTCATTTGAAGCATTTAAACTTATTGATATACTGTCCACCGACTCAGCAATAAGAGGAACGATATTCTTATTGTAGATCAAATTGGCTAATCCATTGGTATTTACACGAATTTTAATATCATGGTTTGCTTTCAGGTATTTTGATATTTCTATTACTTCCTCCAGTCGCATAAAGGGCTCTCCATACCCACAAAAAATAACTTCATCGTATTGCGATAAGTCAAGCCTTCCCAAATCATGAATAACCTCCTGTACGGACGGTTCTTCTTTCAACCATAGGTCATCCATTCCCGATTGTGTCAGTTCGGTGCGAATACAGAATAAACATGCACAGGGACATTGATTCGTGAGATTGATATAAACACTTCGTACTCCTGTATTCTCTTTACTCCTTACTAATTCTTCTATCCCGATATAATTTCCATCAAAATAAGAATATATAATTGACACTCGAACCTCCTCCTTCCTGCGGGAGCAACTTAAATTTTATAATCCAACAGACCATCCATCAATCCAAATTCAAGCAAGATTTCTTCCAGCCTCTCCTGGCTCATTGGAGTAGGAATTACAAAGTCCTGGTTTTCCTCAATGCTCTTTGCCAACTGTCTGTATTCCTCTGCCTGACCAGATCCTGGTTCATAATCGATTACTGTTTTCCTGTTAATCTCCGCTCTTTGTACTACATTATCTCTAGGCACAAAGTGTATTAATTTTGTACCTAGTTCCTTTGCAAAAGCTCTTAGCAATTCAATTTCGCGATCCACATTACGACTGTTACAAATAATGCCTCCTAGGCGAACGCCTCCTTTGGAAGCATATTTTTTAATTCCTTTGGAGATATTATTAGCTGCATATAATGCCATCATCTCACCACTGGCTACAATATAGATTTCCTTTGCTTTACCTTCTCTGATTGGCATAGCAAATCCACCGCATACAACGTCACCAAGTACGTCGTAGAATACATAATCCAGATCCTCTGTATAAGCGCCTAATCGTTCCAACAACCCAATGGAGGTAATAATTCCTCTTCCTGCGCAACCAACTCCAGGTTCTGGTCCGCCTGATTCCACACAGCGTGTTCCGCCAAAACCTTCCTTTAGAATGGCATTTAAGTCTACATCCTCCCCTTCTATTCTCAGAGTATCAAGAACGGTTCTCTGTGCCAATCCTCCCAGTAATAAGCGGGTAGAATCCGCTTTAGGATCACATCCTACAACCATAACCTTCTTCCCTGCTTCTACAAGCCCGGCAGTTAGATTCTGTGTTGTGGTGGACTTTCCGATCCCTCCCTTTCCGTATATCGCAATTTGTCGTATCTTTTTTTCAGCCATGTCAATCCTCCATCTTAATTATGTTTTGTTAGGGTTCAAGTATCAATTAATGTTTATTTAATAATAGTAGGCAACCGTTTAATAATATAACCTCAACTATATTATAGAATCATAGAGTTGATTCGCATCACTATAATTCGACCTTTAAAATCTCGAACCTTGTATGATCATTGCGAACACTGTGTAATACAATCACCTCTTATTCTATGGTTAGTCGTTCTTAATATAAGTGAACGGATCTTTGTTCAGCCATTCCTTCTTATACGGAACCCTCAGATTCTTTCCTATATTCTTGTTATATTGATTGTTCTGCAATTTACGAGCCAGCCTTCTGGCAATATCAAAGGCTCCCGAATATCCCATATAATGAAAGGTGGGTCCAAATAAGGGTAAAATCGGAGCACCGTATTTGGGAGTGATATTATTCAGACCTCCATGTATCACAATCACGTCTGGCTTTAGCCGTTCTACCAGGTTCACCTGTTCAAAGGGCTGCTGGGTTGCCACATTAAAGGTTACTTCTTCAATATTCTCTAGAGCCTCAAAGACCGGTGCAATGAACTTGTCAATATGGTGTCCCTTAAACCCTACGATTTCCATCCCCAGATCCTGAAGAACCTCAGCCGTAGCCACAATTCTAATTGCACCACCGCCCAAATAAACGGTCTTACCTTTTAGCTGTTCTCTGTATGGAAGCAAGCTTTTTTCTAAGGCTTCTTCTTCTCTTCTTAAAAAATTCTCAGCTTCTTTCTCTATGCCAAAATGCTTTGCAATATTTAATACCCACCGGGTGGTGTTCTTCTTCCCTATGGGAATGGTGTCGATAATAAATGGAATCCCGTACTCCTGCTGTAAATACTCTACATAATAATCATCATGTGTTCCGCAGATACTAACATTTAAAGCATTCTCCAAGGTGTATGAGAAATCCTCAGGTGCAGAATAACAAGGCAGGAATTTGACATATAGACCAATAGCATTTAATAATCGTTCCAGCTCATTCTCATCATCTTTACTCATGGAGCCTACGTTAAAAATATTCACTGTTTTGCTGGCCAGATATTTTCTTTTATAATCTTCAAAATCTTCTGTTACTGTGGTAAGCTTTCGTTCCACCTTCCCCAGAAGCTTCTTCATAATTCCGTTATAAGCCGCATCATATGCCGTTGCCATGACCTTGGTCTTAAAGCCCTCACAAGTCACCGGAATTAAGGTTGCCGATATCTCAGGCTGAAGCTCTGCTAGAATGGAGTCAATATCATCACCAATTAAAGCAGGCACACAAGCTCCTACCACAATAATAATCTCCGGTCTAAACTCCTGTTCCGCATAACGGATAGCTGCTTTTAGGTTTGATTCTCCGCCCCCAATTACATTTACTTCATCCAAATTAGTGTTGAGGATAATCGTTCCCTCCGCATTCGGATCTCTTAGCCTTTGAAAAGCTGCTCCCTGCTGTCCTGCAGAATTAACCGAGGAAGCCCCACAGCCCAGTGGTGCATGCATAATAGTGACTGCATTTCTGATTGTATTGAGAATGCCAAGGCTTAAGCTGTGCTGACATCCATAGGTTTGACTAAAGCTTCGGTTTGCATTATTTAAACACCCCTTTGATACACACTCCTCAAGATGGGCACAAGTTCCACCGTATGCAATACCGGCCTTGAGTCTTTCTTCTCTTGCCGGCGCTGTATCCGTTAATTTAAAAGCCATATCCTTCCCTCCTATCTGCCTGCAACCAATGTACTTAAGATATCTTCTGTCAAGATGAGACCTCCGTTAAAGCCTGCATAGCTACGGTTTAATACAATTCTGTTAGTAATCGGATAAGATAGGGTAATGAGCGGAGCATTGAGCTTCGCTGCCAGTTCTTTCTCCAGTATACTGCCAAGAACTACGGCCGGAGAAAATGCATCATAATACTTCTGGTTCTTATTCGGTTCCCAAGCCTCCCTGAGATATTTTAGAACAGAGGAGGTATTGGTATCAAATTTTACATGAACCTTAATACCGGAATCCAGTTTCTCATATTGCTCCGCTAATGCCGACTTTTGCTTTTCATTAATAAGATCAGTAATCACCGATAACTTCGGAATCCATCCAAGTTCATCTGCAACAAATCGGGTCACCGAAGGAGCATAGTTCGCATCCCCCACTACAACCGCATAGCGCTGCAGGTCAGCATCCGTATAAATATCGGAGAAACGTTCAAAATAGTCATAATAGATAACTCTCTCCTTCTCCAAAACAAGGTCAATTACTTCTTGTGGTATATTAAAGTACGCTCCTATTTCACGGATAAATAGCTCCGTTTGAAGATAACCAACAGGTAACTGAGTGCTTAGATAGGGTATTCCAAAACGGGCTTCATAGGCCTGTGCAGCTTTGATACCATATACTTGGGACAGCACGATATTTAAGGAGGATGAGGAGGAATTTCGAATATCCACAAGACCTTCTCCTTCCCCAAACAGAGTATTGGCTTTAATTCCGATTAAGGATAACACTCTCTTTATTTCTTTTAAATTTCCCTTCCAGAACACATCCCCTCCTGGTACGATTCCTAGAATATTAACACTCTTTTCTTCTTTGATTTCACTCACCGGTATGTAACTGTTCACAAAACCTTCCAAAAGCAAATCATATCCATAATAGGAGTTTCCCTGAAAACTTGGTGTTGAAACATATATGACCGGTGCAGGAGAATCCTCAAAATTTCGTACCACTGAATCCATATCATCCCCAATCATTTCTACCATACAACCGCTTAGTACTACAAACAAATCTCCGTCCATTACCTCCAGAGTAGTTTTAATTTCTTCCTCAAGTCTCTTTTCACCGCCAAACACAATTTCCTTCTCGCCTACATTGGAGCTGGGAAGAGAGGCAGCCCCGCAATAACCCCCTCCAAGATAGGCAGAACCGGCATTGGTAGCATTATATAAATTATAACCACAACCGGAGGCCGCATGTATAATCGGAATAGCTCTTGGAATTGCTCTCATGGTTGATAACGCTCCGCCAAGCGCACAGGAATATCTGGGTCTATCAATAAAATTACTCATATCATACCTTCTTTTCTATACGTTTTGATAAATTACGCGATCCACTATGTCAAACAGTTCCGTTGATAAATACCTCTCCCCTGTATCTGGGAGTAGTACAACGACATTTTTTCCTTTAAATTCCGCTCTTTTAGCGATTTGGGTCGCAGCATAAGCCGCTGCCCCGGAGGAAAAACCAACTAGCAAGCCTTCCGTTCTTGCCAGATCCTGAGCAGTTTCAATTGCCTCTTCATTTCTTACCTTGAAGATTTCATCCACTACTCCATATTCAAATAGGGGAGGAAGAAAATTTGGTCCAATGCCCTGAATTTTGTGGGAGGAGGGAACCCCTCCGGACAGAACCGGTGATGCATAGGGTTCCACTGCAACTATTTTAATTTCAGGATTCTTCTCTTTTAAGGCGGTTCCAACACCTGCGATGGTACCTCCGGTTCCCACACCACCTACAAAGACCGCAATATCACCGTCAAGATCATTCCATATCTCCTGAGCAGTTGTTCTTTTATGAACCTCCGGGTTGGCGGCGTTCTCAAACTGACTGGGTACAAAGCTGTTAGGAAGTTGAAAGGATATTTCCTCCGCTTTTTGAATTGCCCCTCTCATTCCATCCTTTGCAGGGGTTAGAACAAGCTCTGCATTCAATGCGGTCAAGAGTTTCCTTCGCTCCTTGCTCATACTATCCGGCATGGTAATAATAATGCGATATCCCTTCGCTGCTGCCACAAAAGCAAGACCAATTCCGGTATTTCCGCTAGTGGGTTCCACAATTACGGTATCTTTATTGATAATTCCCTTTTGCTCCGCATCCTCAATCATTGCCAGTGCAATTCTGTCCTTAACGGAACCGAGAGGATTAAAGTATTCCAACTTCGCGATTAGATTTGCCGTTACCTTCTTCTCCTTATTATAGTCAGTCAACTTTAATAAGGGGGTATTGCCAATTAATTCAGTTAATTTTTCTGCTACTCTTGGCATATGTATCTCCCTTCTGCCTTACAAATCTAACAGTGTCTGTTTTGGATAACCATTACTTTATTTCATTCCACAAGGTATAATTAAAATTATCACATTCACAAAACTGTCGGTCTGTGGCTAAAAAATTGGTTACATCATTTTCTAAATCAGGTTAATATTCTACTTTATATCTTCCATAATATTTCTCTATGATACTTACCACTCTTCCAATTACAATGGAGCAAATCCAATAAAGAAATGCCGCTGCTAGAAAAATCTCCAAATTCTTTGTTCCGTAATTTTGTTGACTGAACAGGGTCGCCCTTCCGATAATATCAACATATCCTATGGCAAAACCAAGGGAGGCCTCATTTAATACGGCGATAATGGTGTTGCCAAGAGGTGGGAGGGTTACCTGAAACATCTGTGGAAAAATGATTCTGCGAAATGCGGAAAAATTGGTAAGCCCGATACTCACTCCTGCTTCATATTGCCCGATCGGTATAGAGGAGTATGCACTTCGAAATACCTCCGACAGAGAGGCACCACAAAACATTCCAAAGGTCAAAATCAAATATTCCCGTTTTCCCATTATGTCATCATTGACTCCTAAGGCGTTTAACCCCATGGGAAGACCGTAGTAAATTACATAAAGCAAAACAATGGAGGGGGTGCAGCGGATTATGGTTGTATAGGTATTTGCAAAGCTTTTTAAAACAGCACTGTTACCAAGTTTTAGCCATGCCAGAACTCCTCCCCACAATATTCCAAACAATACCGAGCTTCCCATAATATCCAAAGCTCCTCCTATATATGGGAACAATTGCTTCAAGCTTTTAAAAAAGTATACAAGATCAAACATCACCTAACCCCCTCCTATCCTTTCCTTATGTCAGGTAGAAAATCATAAACTTTATATCGTTCTAACTTGCACCTTTATTTATCATCGTCCGTAATCAGCTTGAACAGATCCTCTCCAAACCACTTTTCGGAAAGCTTGCTGAGAGTGCCGTCTGTCTTTAGCTTCTTAATTACTTCGCTGTAATCCGTTGCTAGCTGAATTTGACTCTTATTAAATAAGTCATAGGATTTTACAACCGTAAAGCTGTTAAAGACGAGAGCATCCTTAAATTTCTTTCCTTCCTCCGTAGCTACAATCTGGTTCCAAGTATGCTTATTCGCCACATCCACATCATAACGTCCATCTAAAATACCCTTCCAGATATCTGCTTCCGTTCTGGACTCTATGGTATCAAACTTCACTTTATTGTTAGGATTTTGCTCATTATATTTATTAAGCACCCCGATAATACCGCCAATTGCAAGCGTAGGAGCAACTTTCAACCCTTTGGTGGCTACTGCTGAAAGATCCTTTACATCTGAATTTTCTTTCTTTGCCACTACACCAACAATTCCGCCGCCATCAAATTCCGGATAAATGAATTTCTTTTCCCTATCCGGATTCCAATAGAATCCACCGATTGCCACATCATAGGTTCCACTTTCCAGACCAAGCAAGATCGCATCACCGGAAGATGGCTCAATATTAAACTCATATTGCGGAAGTGCTTCATCCACCAAATTAGCAACATCAATGGCATAACCTACTAACTTTCCACTCTCATCCAAATAAGTCAAAGGATAATAATTATTGTTTGTAACTACCTTTACCACCTTGGGCTTATCTCCTGCGGGTGCTTGTGTCGAAGCCGGTTTATCCGTGGACTTTGTACCCGTGGAGGTTGGTTCTGATTTGGAGCATCCTGCAAACAGCAGGGTTGTAATGCTTAAAATAAGAGTGATTGCAGTAATAATTTTAAATCTATTCTTCATAATTTCTCCGTTCCCCGACAATGCGGTTATATTATGTGGTTCGATACACTGTGATTCGTTTTTCTATTAATTTAAATAACTTCTCCGTTAAATAGCAGATGATAATATAAATAATCAAAATATCAACATAGGCTTCCACAAATTTATAACTGGAATTTGCCTCTACTCTTGCTGTGGCAGTGATATCTTTGATTGCCATTGCAAATACCAATGAAGTTCCCTTCAATACTCCAACCGTGGTGGTGCAGATATTGGGTATTGCTACTACAAATGCCTGCGGAAGTATAATCCTTTTATATGCCTGTAAGGTGCTTAACCCACTGGCAAGAGCTGCCTCACTTTGCCCTTTATCCACTGTGGCAAGAGCCGCCCGAAAAATCTCACTCAAATATGCTGCCGTATGTAATGTAAATACAATAAAGGCATAAATAATCGGATTCATATCATATACGTTAACCGGGATTCGCAGATCTGTGAACACTCCCTTCAACAGCCCTGGTACCAGATAGAATATGATGTAAATCTGAATAATCATTGGCGTTCCCCTGATAAAGGACAAATATATTTGGGATATCTGATCTAAGATCAGAATTTTCTTCAGGCGTATAATGGCAATCACAAATGCCAACGGCAAGCCTAACAGCAGAGACACCAAGGTGATTAAAAGTGTGACTTTTGCAGCCCCCAACGACTTCCAGAACAAGTTCACCGCAAAATCAACATCAAAGCTCATTCCCATCCTCCTTGCATTTATTAATAGGTAATTGCGAAGTACTTTTCGTGTTGGTATTATGTATGCAATAATTATTATCGTGTTTCATAACTACCTCTAAGATTAAGTATAGCTAATTCCAAACAATGCTATTGCAGGCCTTGTATACTCCGCATATACGTCCTTCCCACCGACTAGATAATAATTTGATCCCGGAATCTGGAGGTAAAATTCTTATTTCCAATAATATTGGTATAGATATCCTCAATCAGTCGCAGCCCCCCAAAATAACCAATATAGGACTTATTTAAGATTAAATTCTCCAAAATCGGAATGCTAAGATAGGTAATAGCTGCCTCGATTTCTTTTGCCAGATCATTTTCCCATTGACTTCCCAAAATCAGAGTTTTTTGAGGCCTGTTCTTATCTCCCCTGATAATTGCCTCAATCCTTCCTCCATCCTCCTCATAATGAACATGATTAATATACTCGGAGTCCAGTTTCTCAAATTCTTCTGTGATAAAGCCTTTATAACGCTCCGGTACCAAATCAATCAGAAAAGCACGTTTTGGCGTATATCCCAGTTCATTGATTAAATACTTACTTACTCCCAAGGCATAGGTAGAATCCGCAATCGTATACAGTTCGTAGGGAAGACCGTTCTTTATCTCTGTAAAGAAATCCGCGGTGTCTACAAAATATTTATAAAACCGCTCTTCTTCCTCCCTGATGACAGCGTCCACCTTTTCCTTCTCGACACCACCAAATTCACCGACTGTTCTTAAAAATCTGGAGGTTTCTTCCGCTCCTATGGGTAAAACAGGATAGTGGAGATAGGGTGTATTGAATTTTTTATGTAAGTACTCTGCTGCCTCAAGCCCCACCCAAGGGGACAATACCAAATTGAACTGTGCATTGGGGATATCCTTCCACTCACTAACTCCTTTACTTTCATGACCAAACAGGATATTTACCTCAAGCCCTATGGAAGTCAGCAGCTTTTTGATAGCTTCAAGATCACCTCTCCAATTGGGGTTTTGATAAGGGATGACGGAAAACACATTGACCAATCCCTTTCTCACCTCCTGAGTTACTTCGCCAATATATTGATCTATCATCTCTTTTAGAAAAAGGTTATGCCCAAAGTAGTTATTTCCTTTAAATCCTCCGGTTTCCACATTGATAATGGGATAGCCCTCATCTTTATATTCACTCACTACCGAGGGAACATCATCGCCTACAATATCCGCCGTACATCCGGTTAATACTACAAACAGATCCCCGTCCATTACCTTAAGTGCACCACGGATTGTTTCATGTAATCTGCGTTCTCCTCCGAATACAACATCATTCTCCGTAGCATTGGAGCAAGGAACATGTGCGCCCCCCGCATAGCCTTCTCCCTGCTGCCCGGCTGAATTTTTGATTGCAGAAACCTTGCTGCTGCAACCGGGTCCGCTATGGAGAATTGGAATCGCTCTCGGAATCGCCAATACACTTTGCTGTACCCCAAGGGCGCAAGTATATCTGGGCTGTTCAATTACTCTACTCATTCTACTCTCCATTCCACCGAGCATTGTCGGTCTTAATCTTATTACTTTTCGCCAGGCTCGAACAGGAAGGGATTCTGCTGATCCCACCAGCTGGTATACGGCAGCTTCGCATGCTTTGCTATGGTTTCAATCATTCGCTTGGTCTTAATTGTTTCGTACAATTTATACCCAAGATCAACCACTCCATCGTAGCCGATCCCCAGATTCGCATCCGAAACTTGAAAGGATGGAATTCCAAGCTTACTTCCCACGGTAGAAATATGTCCATGTCTTACCACCAATAAATCAGGCTTGAGTTCTCTCAAAATGTTGGCAAACTCATAGGGCTGAATATTGCAAACCGTATAATTCTCCACATCTCCGGTATATTTAATCATATTGCCGATGCTGTTAACTTCACCGTAATCATTGTCATAAATCTGATCGTGATGGAAGGCTACTCCTCCAACGACATCCATATCAAGGGATCTGCAGGAGCTTACGATACTATGAACAAACGAATCACCGGCAAGAATGTATACCCTTTTCCCCTTTAATTCTTTGCGAAGCTCCTCAAGCTTTGGCTGGATACGTTCATGTTCTTCCTTAATTACTTTCTCAACTAATTCTTCCCTGTTTGTAATCCTTCCCAAATCTCTAAGCCATTCATCCGTCCACTGGATACCGTAGGGAACTGGTGCTTTTACCTCCGGAACCCCAAATTCCTTCTCTAATGCTGCTGATACATAGGTTCCCAGTGTTTCGCAGATATGAGTGGAAGCCACTGCTTCCGACATTTTTTCTAAATCCTCCACCGTAGCAAAGGGAAAAAGATATCTTGGCTTTAAGCCGATCTTATCAAGAATTCCTGTAAAAGAATGTGTTCCTTGAAAGTTAAATACGTTAACAATGGTATCTTCCTTCTTTGTTGCAGGCTTTACCAGCTTTCTGACTATTCCATGTGCCGTTGCATCAAATCCGGTACTCCATATTTTCGATTTAAAGCCTTCACAATAAACAGGAACAATTTTAACATTCAATTCTTCTTCCAGCTCATCCGCAACGCTCTCTATATCCTCCCCGATGATACCGGAGGCACAGGAGGTGTTTACAAAGATTGCTTTGGGTGAAAATCTTTTGTATGCCTCATGAATGGCTTCCCGAAGCTTCGCTGATCCACCATATATCGTGTCCTTTTCCTCCAAATTAGTACTGATTGCCTTCAGGTTATCGGATTTTAATCCCCTATGGAGCGTCCCCTGGTGACGTCCGTGATTATGCCCCGCAAAATCACCGGCACATCCGATTGGTGCATGAACCACTACTGCCGCATCGATAATAATCGCATTCAGAGTAAAAGCACTCCCCGAAGCACAACTTCCGCACTGACTGAATGTTCTATCTTTGACCTTCAGTTTGCCGCCCAGTGACTTTTCATGAAGTTCACTTGCTTTACCATGAAAGGATAAGATCGAGTTCAGCCTTTGTTCCCTAGGCTCTACTTCCGGTAAACTCAAATTGATTCCCATTCACTATGACCTCCTTAATCATATTGTGTAAACAAATTCGTCATTGTAGCCCTTTAGAAACTGTTTCGTTCTTTCCTCCTTCGGATTTAAAAAAACTTCCTGGGGCGAGCCATCTTCCACGATTTCTCCTCCGTCCATGAAGATAATTCGATTCGCAACATTTCTCGCAAAGTTCACTTCATGGGTAACGATTAGCATTGTGATACCTTCTTTTG
The DNA here is from genome assembly GCA_023435895.1 of Bacillota bacterium. Classification (GTDB taxonomy): domain Bacteria; phylum Bacillota; class Clostridia; order Lachnospirales; family Lachnospiraceae; genus Mobilitalea. Next base: position 118,045 of record JAEZLH010000010.1, on the reverse strand, counting down.
CAACCTTGCGAATTACTGCTAATACTTCTCCCACCTTCTCAGGATCAAGGGCTGAGGTCGGTTCATCAAACAATAACACCTTCGGATCTAGCGCCAGTGCTCTGGCGATACCTACTCTTTGCTGCTGTCCACCTGATAAAGCACAGGGATAGGAATTGGTTTTATCACTTAACCCCACTTTCTCCAGTTCCAAAAGTGCTCTTTCCCTGGCTTCTTTCTTTGGCAGCTTCTTTGCAATAATCAACCCTTCCATTACATTTTCCACCACGGTCTTGTGTTGAAACAGGTTATAATGCTGAAAGACCATTGCTGTTTTTCTTCTTAATTCCAGCACATTCTTCTTTCTGTGATGCTTTACATCCACCGAATAACCATCAATGGTTATGGTTCCGTTATCCGCATTGGTTAAAAAATTTATGCTTCTTAACAAGGTTGTTTTTCCTGTACCGCTAGGTCCAAGGATTGCCACAACATCCCCTTGATTTATAGTTAAACTGACATCTTTTAATACTTCCAATTTCCCAAAGTTCTTATAGATGTGTTCAATTTGAAGCATGGCTATCACCCTCTTTCTGCTTTCCCACCATAATATCGAATAATCTTCGGTAATGCCTCATCGATTTTTTTTTCTATGACAAAGGACGTAATATGACGCTTACCCAGTTCTGTCTCTGTTCCCAATCCACATTTTGCACATAGCACACAGCGGCAATCTTCAATTAAAGATACACGTTCATTTTTACTTTTTTTGGTTCCACAACCTCCACAACCGGAAGCACTTTGGTGAGAACACGCTTGAATTGTCTCTAGCCTTCGGGTTTCAATCCGTTCATAACGATCATCTTCAAAGATTTGATAAATTGTGAATTCCTCTGTTTGACCAAAATGTAAATCAATATGTATTCCATCGCTGGTGGCTACTGCAATTTTATACCCCATATAAATCCTCTCCTTGTACAAACAAGATTATTTTTGTAACACGCTCCATGCTTTAACAAAAATCACCCCGATATCCCTCATGTATGCATTGTAATTGAATCATTCTCATATAAATCCTCCGTTTTAACTTCATTCCTTAAGAGCTTTCCTTTTCATCATTTCATCATCCATGGGAAAATGTCTCCTTGGGATTTATTTTCCCGCCATAAAGTTCTTTCGAAATATCTGTCTTTCCAGGGATTCCTGCTGCATCCGCCCTACAACGCTGACAATGACGGAATACATCAATATAGGCTTCAGCCTCTCTTCTGGCTCCATCGATATCCGGGCATTCTGGCTCCTTCAACTCACTGAATTTGTGTTGTGGAATTAAAGGAATAATATTATACAAAGAAGCCCCATACTTACTGACCGTCTCTGCAATTACTTTGATATGTTCTCTGTTGATTTCAGTAATCAGAACACTGTTTACCTTAACGGTAACGCCGGCTTCGGACACCTTTTTGATTCCCTCCAGCTGATTGTGTATTAGAATTTTAGCGGCCTCCACTCCGATATATCGTTGACCATGATAGAAGATACTCGATACGATTTTTGATAAAATGACTGGATCAACTGCATTCACGGTAACGGTTAGTGTCTTTATTCCCGCCTTAATTACTTCTTCCGCCCGTTCCTTAAGAAGTAGGCCATTGGTGCTCATACATTTGATCATCTCAGGATGTGTTTGATCAATTAACTCAAAGGTCTCCAATGCCCGATTTGAAGCAAGGGTATCTCCCGGTCCTGCAATACCAACTACCGTAATCTCCGGGCTGAGTTCTTTGGCTTTCTTAACAATGTCCGCTGCTTCGGAAGGCGTGATAATTGAGGCTGCAACTCCAGGACGCTTCTCAAAATCATTAATTTTTCTATCACAGAAGTTACATTCAATATTACATCCCGGACATACGGGCAAATGAATTCTTCCCTTATTTTTAGCAGCTCCAAAGCAAGGATGCAGCTCTCTGATGTTCCTGCTGTCAGCGTGTTCTGTTAAACCCATAGCGTTCCCTCTTTTCATGAATAAAATATAAGCTTTATGTTACTTTGATTGTATTTTTCTTTCCTATTTTGTACGATTAGACATTACCTCATAGCTTGCTTTGAATGATTCAACAAATCATTTTGGCTGCTACACTGGCTGCACTTCCATTGATTATGCCAATCACTTTACCGCATTACTTTAGTACAGCCTTTGGATATAAAAAAAAAGATTTTAACAGCATTGTTCCTTGCTTGTTAAAACCTCTAGTTTACTAGTCAATTTTAATTCATTTATCATATATATGTATTATATGTTTTAAAAGTATAATGTGTTCCTTTCTATTTGTCAAGTATTAATTTGATATTTTAAATTTTATACAAAACTCATCGATTGTATATCTTCATTTTTATGCTTGTTAATTACATAGTATTCCAGTTTACTTGCTATGCATTATATTTTTGTTGCTATCTTCTGATTGAGTAAAATACAAGTTTTATTCTCAATCGGAATTTTATAACCCCACAAAATATTGTGGATGTGGAATGCTTAAAGCAGCTATGGTGATGTTGCACCTACGCTTTATCAAGCATTCCACTTCTAGAACCAATTTAATGAATGCAATAACTATATATCAACTTATTAAGTATGGGAAAATGCATTTATGACGATTTGACAAACAATTCTCCAATCCTCTTTCTACTAATCAATCCCACCGAAGAAATAATAATAATCACTCCAAGTCCGATAAAGGTAATTCCAAGTCCTATCTTATCTGCTATTCCTCCCACAATCGGGAATAAAATCAGCATAAATAAGGAGTAGGCCATGCTGTTCACAGACAGAATTGTCGCCCTTTGTTCTGATGGTATCAGGTTATTCAACGCATTGGATTGAATCGGGTATAATAATGTATTGGCAAAGCCCATAATGCTAAAGCATACAATTGCAAGCACTAGATTGCCTGCAGTCAAACCGATAATACCAAGTCCAATCACTAAGGTTGCATATACCTTTGTCTGCTCTTTTAACAAACTCTCCACCCAATTGCAGCACATGGCACCAATACATGATAATACCAATGTCAATGACATTACCATGCTGATCTGCATTTTATCCAGCCCTAATTCCGAGAAATATTTCTGTCCATAAAAATAGATAATCATATAAATAGTAAAAATAACCGAATAAGATAACAGTATTTCTATTACTTTGGGATTTGACCTAATGGCCTGATAACTATCAATAAAATGTTTTTTTAGAGATATCTGATGTGTCTCTTCTTTCTTTGTGATTACTGGTTCCTTTAGCATAATACAAGGCAGTAAGGATAGTACACTTACAAACAACGCCGCTCCATAACAGTAATAAAAGGATTGTTCTGCCAAAACACCACCAATAAAAATTGCAATGCCCTGCGCTATGTTAAGAATTACTTCTAAATGCCCACTTATCTTAAGGTAATTATTTTCTTTTCCTACCATCTTTAAACTGTCATATACCATCGCCTCCTCTGAACCTGAGTTCAGATTATACCCCCATGCTGAAAAAGCGAAACCAATAACAAATTGCCAAAACCCAGAAGCAAACAACATAATGATTGCTGAAATAGCGTGGCAAACTCTGCTAAGGATTAATGCTTTCTTTCTACCTAATATATCAGCTACTGCACCGGTCGGTATTTCACTAAGAAAGCTAATCACGTGAAAAATCCCCTCCATCAATCCAATTTGCCAAAGAGGTAAACCCTTATGAATCAAATAAAGCACCCAGATTGCACTGGATAGATCAAAGCTGCTTAAAAATCGAAATATATAATTGTATTTTAGATTGTTTTTATATTGTAATTTCATAATAATAACCATGCCTTTCTGTTTCCTGCAACTATAAATCGCAGGCATAAATTCGTTTAAGAATATTTATTTTTTCTGTCAGTTTGCACCAGGGACTTTGAAGGTGCAAACTTTAGGTGTGAAAATCGTAGCTTATTTTCACATTAAGCTAAATAAGTCTATCCTATGCGTTAGTTTGCGCCAAGGATTTCGCAGATGCAAACTTTAGTGTGAAAATTGTAGTTCATTTTCACACTATGCTGAATAAGTCTATCCTTTGTGTCAGTTTGCGCCGAGGACTTTGCTGGTGCAAACATTAGGTGTGAAATGTAGTTTATTTTTACACTATGCTGAATTTTGCACACAAAAAGAACATGCATCTTTTTGCATGTTCTTTGGGATTTACTGCATATATTTTTAGATAAGCTGAGTGGTTTACCTAAAAATGAGCGCAGTCATCCCGTCAAAATTAAAAATATGTGTTTTTGAACGACAACTGCTGCTACAAATAGGTGTGTAACCGTAACCACTCATTGCTTATCCTCCTAATCTCAATAATCTGCCTGGTAATTGTAAAATGACCTTATTGTTGCATTTCCAAATTACCTATCTAAACGAATCTTAGCATACTAATTATTATATGTCAATTTGTTAACTATGTGAACTTTACTTTTCTCTAACCGGAATCCATACCTCACTAACATAATCCTCTTTTGATGCATCTCCATCCGAATAACTTTCTATCGCATAATCTGGGATTAGTTCATAATTAGAGGCAGGAAGCCACTCACTGTATACCTTCATCCACAAATCCTGAATCGCCTTTGGCATAGCCCCTATACAGGTAAAGATTGCCCAGGTTTGCGCAGATATGGTCACAATTTCAAATCCCTCAGGGATTTCGTTAACTGCTTCCTTCTCAGCACCAATGCCATATTTCCAATCATTGCCCTTGCGATCTTCTTCAAAGCAAATTCCGAACATTCCACAGACCTTTTCATCAAGTCCTGTGGTAAGATACTCCGTCCAAAACTTTGGTATTTCTGTTCCTGAATTATTCTCATTAAAATATCTGGTCTTTACTACAACATCAAATGCTTCTTTTTTCTCAATTCTGTAATCCATACTATTACCACCTTCTAATATTATTTTTAGTACAAGGCGATGGAACGCTTTCAGAACTGTGCCTGGTTTTCTTACATCACTTGGTGTGACACCATGGAATCTGACAAAGGCTTTCGTAAATCCTTCCGGGGTTGCATATCCATATTTTAAGGCAACCTCTATAACCTTGCTGCCTTTTAACAGTTCCTGACCTGCCAGAGACAGACGTCTGTTTCTTAAATATTCCCCAACTGTTAGTCCTGTTAATAAGCTGAATACCCTTTGAAAGTGAAAATTGGAAAGATAGATATGTTCCGCAATCTCCTTGCAGCCAATATCCTCCGTTATGTTCATCTCCATGTAATCAATTGCTTGATTTAAAGTCTTAACCCATTCCATCTTTTATCATCTCCTTGTAAGTAAATTATATTAAAAATTACGGCCAGTTTCCTGTCCGTATGTGCTCAACTCTGTCTTGAAAGAGTAAAAATACATCTTTCCAACCAATATAAGGTACTACGAAATAAAATTTTATATTTGTGTTGATTTTATTATTAAAATTCTTTCCTACCTTATACTTTTCGGATTAAAGTGCTAGCTTTGAAACAAATTAATTAAAATTATTGTACACTCAAAGATACATAGCATTTTGGATTAAAAGCCAATAGACAATTGTAAAACAATATGATTGCTGGTAATGTATGTACAACAGATACGAATTTCACCACTCCTAAGTTCTTTCGGCATTGGCTTCCGTTCCTGTATCTGTTGTGCATACAATAATTATTGCTATCGAGTTTCTCCTTATAAAAGCTAAACCTACAAGAATTTGTTTCTGTCATCCTTCTATGAGCAATAATATTTCACTTGCTAATATTGGTTCAATATATAGGGATCTTTAATTTTTTCATCCTTAGCAAATAAAACAATCTTAGACATAATCTCAGCAGTTTTCGGATCTTCATCAATAAACGGAAGGAATAATCTGCCACGCTCTTGAGAATGGACCGGAAGAACATGAAGCATGGGACCCCCAAGTCGGTGAATAACACCACTTCCAAGATGTATGCTGTAACTTGATCTCTTCCCATTGATTATTGCATGATTTCCTTCGATTGTAATAACATTGTCAAGTCCAAACAAAGGAAGATTAAACTCAATGATGACCTTACGCATTTCTACGGTCGAATGGCTTGCCTCCGGATCAACTCCTCCGGCATAGGCCACACTGACTGCAAGGTCAACATCCCTCATTACTTCGGAATAGATTATATCAGGTATTTGCTTAATTGTAAGTGCCTCAAAGTTCTTTCGATCAGAAAACTCCACCCATTCCAAGGTAGGTGCCTCAATATCACTGGGAGAAAACCAATCCGCCATTGCATAAATTCTTGCCACAATATTCTCTTTGTAATATACCTTCTGTAACCCTTCCTCATAATCCGCAATCCATTTCCGGTTCTTAAGACAGGAGACAGTTTTTTGTGGGTAAATCTGATTTCCTGCAAACAATAAGGAATTTCGTTTCTCAAGTTCTTCCTCGGTCTTAACATATAATTCACGGAATACTTGTTTAAAGGGCTGTTTCACCAGTCGAGTATTTCTGATTTGATTCAATAAATATATCTGATAAGAATGCCAACAACCGGATTGATAAAGATCAAAGGGATGCGCAACACGAACGATACACTCCGTTCTCACTTGTTTTACATCTCCCATTACTCCCTGGAATCCCTCCCTCTTATACAATAATCCGAAGCTCTTCTCCCCCGCCTCTTCCCATACAAATACTAGGGAAGTAAGAACCGGTCGTACCACCGGATTAGAACAAATTTCTGCGAGTTCACCAAAAGTAAACTCTATACTGTTTTCCATGGCATCCTCAAACATTTTCTTTGCTCTAGTATATTGATCCTTTAATTTCTTTCTGATTTCTTTCAGTAATTCAATGTGTTCCTCTTTCTTTAGAGTTGTTGGAACGGAGTTCAGCTTCTTCTCCTTTTTATAGATCTCGATTTCAGCCCGCCCTAACTCATCGATAATCAGCCTAACCCTATAATCGCCCAGCTCTTTCCATTCCATTTGAGGTTCATAAGCTCTTACTAGCTCGCTCTCCATCATAAGGGTAAGTCTGGTTACGTCTTGAAAGCCTGCGGCAGTAGCCAGATTCTCCAGAGCAATTTCCACTGCTTTCCCTTCACTGGCTTTTCGTTGTGCGCCAAACTCCTTGCTCTGTTTCAAGAATTTTTGGAGGAATTCATAACGTCTTAACAAATCATTCTTATCCCCAAGAGGAACTAAACCATAACTCATTAATAAATCCTTATTACGTTTATCCGCTATGGTATTTTCCAAATACTCAAGGGTAACTTTACCCAGCGCTGCATCTGCATATTTTCTCGCCCTTGCGTGTTTGCCTCCGCTTGAACTGTATTTTGCAGAATCATAAAGGAGTTCAAAATTCTTCTCACCCAGAGTTTCATAAGCTTCCTTAAACCAGTTCAAATCAAAGGCTCCAAGGTTTAGTGCTTCCGTCTCAATGGGGGTATACTTGGCTATCATTGCCTGCTTCTTTTCATCAAAGTAATCATTCATATGAGCCATGAAGTAATAACAACCGCTCTTTAAGCCCTTCATTCCAAGATATTCTTCCATGATATCCATCCATTGGGGAGCGTACATGGTTGTTTCTATCAGACGTTTTTTCGTAATTCCTTTTCCTTGCAATAATTTACCAAGAAGTTCAGCATTCTCTCCCTTATTCGGATAACAGACTTTCAGCAAATGGCTCAGACTTTCTTTTCTTGATGCCCCCTCACCATAATAATAGTAACTACGCTCCAAACCGTCCTTTCCAAGTGCGACCAAAATCTCTACCAGACGCTCCATACCAAAAATACAGGTTATATGGCAGATGCTTGAAGAAAATACCGTTGGCGTGTCTCCTCTTTTTAACTCTACATCAAGTATTTTATCTACAACTGTTTGATAAAAATGACGAGCCTTGTGATATAGTTCCTGATTAATCACCTTATCCTGCTCTAACCCATATTTTTTTAATTGAACCGCTTCATAATGTCTTATATCCTGTTTAAATAAATAGGACAGTGTTTTCAGGCTTTGTTCAAGTCCAAGCTTTTTAAAGATTGCCTGATATACCATATCTTCTGGAATTATGCCCAAATCATAGGCCTTCACATAATCCAGAATATTCAGATAATATCTCCTCTCCCACTGATATCTATTTCGAACAGCTACTCCTAACCTCTCATCAAATCTCTTATAAATAGTAAAACGCTGTGCAAATTCCTCTTCGCTCTTCCACTCTTCCAAATATTTTTGATAAATAATCATCTCATAAGATTCTAAAAAAGATAGAATTTGACGATCATAGGAGCTTTTTTCTTTCATTATTAGCGAAATCGGATTCTTAGATAGATAATGAAGTATACAAAGAAAGGAACTCTTTGCAATCTCCTTTATCTGGTGCTTGTCACCGTAGATGGACAAAAGAATATCAAGAACCACAGGAATGATATCCCGTTCATCAAACCTTAGGTAAAGATTTCGGCTAATGGATTGAAACTCCACTCCCATGATATCCTTGCCAAGAATCAACTCTTCTAATTTTGCTATCCTCTCTGGTACCTTGGTGGAATAACTCATCCCTTTATTTACTGCCATATAAAGGTTAAACAAGGTTTTAAAATCCTTGATTTCTTTATGATAAAAATCACGCCATAGCTCTTGAAAGGGCATGATTTCTTCTGGTGGAAGCTCCTCATGGGTTATAGGTCTCAACCCATTCCCTAATAGATATTCCTCTCCTGAGGCTCCCTTGTATTCCAGATGTGCATGTTCTTGAATATAATCCTCTAGCTTGCCAAGGATTTTAGTTAAATTCTCTGTAGGAATATTAAAAAAAGAGGTTAATAATGTTTCATTATATTCAGGAAGCGTTAACTCCACAGAAACCTCTGGATCATATAATCCATAACCTCTATCACTTAATATTTCCTGACTTTTCGTGTTACCCTTTATTTCGTCAATTAAAATCTGTTCCTTTGCGGAGGGGTTCTTCACACTCTCAACATAATCAAGACATTTTGTATATACTGCCTCCTTGGTTTTATTGCGTTTTAGTTGAAGCACAACATCCAGACCACCAGTCCGTACCTCTTCCCTGTCATCCGATAATAATCTGGATACTGACGAGGGTATGGACTCCGTTGGTTGTGTATTCAATAATTCAATACAATGCTTTCTGATATCCCCAGTCTTAAACTTTAATAATTGCTCTAATTGAACATAATTCGTTTCGTCCAGTTTTACTTTCTTTACCAATTTGTAGGCAGTATCCCTGGTGTCCCCTTGCTTATCTCCGATATAACTAACCAATAATTGTTTTTGTGCAGTTGTCCTTGGCTGATGAAGCAGTATCTCAAGACATAGGCTACGCTCATGATAGCCATCCGAATTATCGATGCTAGATAACTGTCCGGCGGTGTATTCTATTAAGTCGTCTTGCTCTAAAACATAGGCAATCAGGCACATACGCTTCATCAGTTGACCTTTTGATAACGACACACCATGCCATGGAAAAATACAGGGAGAATACCTCAACGTTTTGTTCGGAAGGGCTTCATAAACATCCCTTAATATCTGAAAATGCTTAAATGCTTCCTCCTTATTCTCAAAAAGTTCTGTTACAGGAGGTACATGATAGAGTGTAACTCCTTTCTTTTCCTCTTTTACACTTGCCCATATTAAATTATTCGTTTCACTTAAGTACATGGGTAAGAATGCCGCAAGCATTTCAAAGTCCTCACTGAATTCCTCAAATATCTTTTTACTGATTATTCCGCAGATTTTATAATGATACAAAGAGATGTTATAGTAGGACATAGTAAGCTTCTGGTTTCTGGTGCCGAATTTCCAGTATTGCTCCATACGTTCTATTGCCAAATCAACATTTTCAAAGCCCATTGCCCATAAAGCTATCATAATCTCTATGCTGTCATTGCTATTGGAATACTGCCTTCTTTTTTCAAGGTCAAAGAGACATTCCTTCATCAAAGATAGAATTTTATTCGTAATTCGATCCACATTACTTTCATCAAAAATCCCTGTCCAGGTAGCTATGGCTCGCTTTACCGAAGAATAACGCACCAGGTTATGGTCACAGATCACTGGAAAAAGTGCCAAGAATCCTTCCTTTGTTCCGCAGTCCATATTTTCGCAAACAGCCTGTCGAACTCCTTCCTGCAGTCTGGCTGCAAGCATAAAATCACCCAATAACTTATGTAATTCTCCCACAGAGCTTTTTAATATTCCACGGATGAGTTCTACTGTGACAACGGAGGTATTATTCTCGCTGAAAAGAATTTCTTTGATGTTGTTTTTCAATTCCTCATTGCCAAGATCAAGCTGGGCTGCAATCATATCATCCAAATACTCAACTTCACTGTCGTATGAACAATTTTGTTTATAATCACACTTCTCCTCAGACAGCTCATTCTTTAAATACTGGCTTATTGTACATTCATAAAATTCAAACATATAGTAATCATATATTAATCGAAGTGCTCTTTTTACCCAAAGCACTGGTTCATTGCATCGTACCGTTCTCCTGTTATGATACTTTGAGTAAGAGAACTGAGTATATTTATCAATGATATAATAGTATTGGTTATGGTACTCTTTTGGAATATATAATTCAATTAGTTTTAAATATTCTTTTTTCATAAGTTCACTTATGGAATCATATTTTCCATTTTGAAATTTATCCAGGCTTTTATTGATATAGGGTGTTTGTGGTTCCCTGTAATCAGAAAAGTTCCTTAGTTCCTTCATAATTGCTTTGGTTTCTTTATTGGCAAGCAATAATTGAAAAACAGCTTTCTTCTGTATCTGATTTTTGTATTCATTCATCAACTGTATTCTCGTCTTATGATTATATTGACTCATCACCACAACCTCCCCGTTAGCATGGTCAGACGTACAAATGTTACTTCCGTAGCATCATTAATTTCTACTGGATCACTTAATTTCTGTTGTTGTATCCCATCAATAAATATGACAACTATCCCATCCAAAAATGCCTCCAAGGCGCTTTTTATAGCTTCATCTTCCTTAGGCTGTACTTCCCCATTCAGCACCCCAAAGGTAATCTTTCCAGTTGATGCCTTATCATGAATCTCTTGCAATGACAAGGCTTTTAACACCTCCTGATTGGAACAGTTCTCCAGAAATCTGTTTACACAGAACTTCACAGTCTCCTCAATCAAATCCCTAATTGTACTTGGTGATTTGGCAAGCTGCATATCAATTACTTCAATAGAATTCTTACGCTTTCCCAAACGCTTCACATTGACCTTCATCCGATTCTCCTTATCCCTTATAATAGTTAGGTGCTAATAACACAATAATAGTAAATATCCAATCTCGTAAATACAATTATTTTTTTCTCAATTATTATCGTAACCGGAATTCGCAGAATAAAATGCCATGTCTGCCTAAATTACTTACTCCGTTTCTCTTCTTGTTAAGTCTATCATAGGAAATGGTCAGCTGATGTCTCTCGCACATATTATATAAAACTTATTAATCCAATCGTAACATAGAGCATCTCTTAGTACAATCAAGAACATTTGTCAGGAATGTCCTTATAAAACAAATCGTTATATTCATGTGGTTTTCTTCAATCGGAATTTTCATCAAAGATATTGATTTTAAGAGAATATGCAATATAATATTACAAGGAATAAGGATCACCGTAGATTTCAATTAGATAAGAAAGGATAACTATATATGGATAAAAAATCAGTAAGAAGATGTTTAAATATAAATGTGAACATCGCAATTATAACTATCTTTCAGACACTTTTCTTTATGAAACAGATAAAAGATACATTACTTCTGACAGGGAGTCAAGGTACAGGAGTTTTAAATGATATTAGATTTACAATATTCGCATTAAAAATTAGTATTACATTTGGTACAGATCGCCAAGTTTATACCATCATTAATTATCCATTTATACTATTAGCTTTTGGAATATTATATAATTTATACTTTTACAATAAAAATTATAAGAAGAAAGAGAAAATTGATTCGCAATAATACTCAAAGCTCTAATGGCAAAACATTCCGACTGTCAATCTAATGTCCGTTTTTCAAATGTTTATTTGGGTTTCTCAAAACAACATTTTTAAAACTCTACACTGCTTTACCCTATAGATAATTTACTCCTCTTTCATTTAGCAAAAAAAGAATACAGAACGAAGCCGCTGATACCAGAACCTAGCATCAGCAAAATCGGGCTTACCTTCCATTTTCTAATAATAGTAAATGCAACCAGAAATATTCCGACGGCAATAAAGTCTATCCCCTTATAGTTAAGCGAAATACCTTTTTCCCTCCAAAAGGATAAGATAAGCAGTTCTAATCCAGCCGAGGTAATCATTGCAATTACTGCTGGTCTCAATCCCTGCAAAACTCCTTGTACAGCGGATAATTTACGAAATCTCTGATAGAAATATGCAAGCGTCAATACAATAATGCAGGAAGGCAAAATACATCCGATTGTAGCTACAACCGCCCCTAATATTCCTCCCATACGAATTCCAATAAAGGTGGCTGCATTAATTCCAATGGGTCCGGGAGTCATCTGTGAAATTGTTATAACGTCAGCAAATTCCTTCATGGTTAACCATCCATGTATGTCTACAACCTGATTTTGAATTAGGGGAATAGCTGCATAGCCACCTCCAAAGCTAAATAAACCAATCTGTACAAAACTTAAAAAAAGCTGCCAATATATCATTCTCGTTCACCATTCTTTTTCATGTATTTTAAATACAGGGTTGTTAACCCGCCAATGAAGCCGCTGATTAAAACCACATATGCAACATTTACCGTAAAAAAGAAGGTTGCAATGAATGCTCCAATCATTACTATAACGGGAAGCAATTTTCTTTCCTTCAACAGCTCCTTTATCATACTAAGAACCACATCCAGTATAACTGCCGCAACCCCTGCCTGCATTCCAAGCAGAACGTAGTGTACAATCAAGCTATCCCGAAATGCCGTATATGCAACTGATATTACCGATAATATGATAAATGGCGGAAGTACTGTGCCCAGGATGGTTATCATAGAACCTATTATTCCTCCAACCTGATAACCTATCAAAATGGCTGCGTTCACGGCGATCACACCGGGTGACGATTGTGCAATTGCTGTTAAGTCCAGCATATCCTCTTCTTTAATCCAATGATATCCCTCTACAAATTTCTTACGCATCAGGGGGACTATCACAAATCCTCCCCCTACCGTAAACGCACTTAACATGAAGGTTGATACGAATAACTGAAGATATAATTTGGCATTCCGTTTCATTCCTATTAACTCCTTCAATTTTATTCTTATTCTAATTACATATCTATACCGAAGGGTCTAATAACCCTGCTTATTCTGTGCCAATAACAACATTCGCAAAACGTAAGATTCCTGCTGATAATGCATTAATCGTTCTAATTATCTTAACCTTCTCATCAGATCTTGCATCATCCATAGAAATAATATTTAATAAACCTTTTCTGTCAGAAAAAAATCAGAGTCCATAACAATTGGTACACTATTTATTATACTATGGAGATTTACATAAGTATAATTCGGATTTATAATTATATGCATAAGCATTTCATTATGTTTATTCTTGTTTTAAATTTAATTTTAACCATAAACAAATCACATAATAAGGATGAAGACCAAGAAGATTAATTATTATATTCATAGCAAAAACAACTCCAGCGCGGAAGCAAATAAGCAAATCCCGAAGTAACTTAGGAAAGTAGGCATTCTATCTGTTCATCCTACAATACCGACAATAATGATGGTTCAATTATTTTTCTATTTTCAAGATAAGGAGCAAATGTATGACCTTAAGACATTTAACAATCTTTGCTACTGTATGCAAAGAAAACAGTATTACTCTGGCTGCAAAAAAACTATATATCTCACAACCAGCTGTGAGCAGTGCCATCAAGGAATTGGAAACTTATTACCATATGCCTTTCTTTGAACGAATTTCCAAAAAAATCTATTTAACCGATGTAGGCAAAACTGTATATGAATATGCACTTCATATACTCTCCCTGTTTGAAGAATTGGGTAATACCATAAAATCAGAGCACAATTCCGGCACAATAAAAATCGGTTCCAGTATAACGATTGGTACTCATTTAATGCCAGGATACATAAAAGGGTTTGCAGATCAATATCCAAATATACAAACGCAGGTTACCATTGACAGTTCGGACATCATTGAAGATATGATATTGAAAAACGAATTGGATTTTGCTTTAATTGAAGGAATTGTTCATTCAGAAAATATCATTTCAGAGGATTTTATTAAAGATGAATTAATCGTGATTTGTAATGAAAATCATCCATTACTACAGAAGGTAATTGTTACTATAAAGGATTTAGCAGATCAGAAGTTTTTAATGAGAGAAAAGAACAGCGGAACCAGGGAGCTTGCTGAATCGATTCTATCCCTCCATAATATATCCATCAAACCAATATGGGAAAGCACCAGTACGGAAGCCATTCTACTCGGCGTATCTGCGGGACTCGGTATTTCAATTCTCCCTCTGCGACTGGCGCAAGATTATCTTGATCGGAAGCTGGTATCAAGACTTGAAATTGATTGTCTTACCTTTGAACGTCAATATCACATTATTTATCATAAGAACAAATATTTAACAGCTGCAGCGAAGGACTTTATTGAGTTCGTAAAATAAGATAATACATACCATCTAAAAAAGGGAGGGAAAGCTATTATTATGGGCTTTTGCTGTTGGGTTGCCATAGCATCTTCCACCCTTTTATTGCTGCTGTTCCTTCAGATTTATTAGAGTCTATAATATCATTCCTGCTAAGCAGACAATTTTCCCAACAAGTCTTACTTTGCCTATTTACTGCTGTAGTAAGAGCAGTATCACGCTTTCCATGCAGTCATATCTTCAAAAAACGCACAAAAGCATCAAAAACTGGCCGCTCCAGTTCTTGATGCTTGATCTATCTTTCAATTATAACTTCTAAATGCCCTGCTCCATTGGTAATGCCGGCTGCATTCACTGTCATTTCACCCAGTTCTAGAGCCCTATTCGATGGCATCCAGCGCCTGTTTAAGATCAGCGATCAAATCCTCTGCATCCTCAATTCCCACCGATATCCTTAAGGTATCCTCATAAACTCCCGCTTTGATTCTTTGTTCCTCCGTCTGTCCGAAATGGGTCGAAGTAGCAGAATGAACGATTAAGGATTTTGCATCTCCCACATTTACCATATAGTCAAAGACACGAACCTTTTTAAGAACAGTCTTTGCAGCTTGAAGTCCTCCCTTTAACCGAATGGAGAGAATTGCTCCCGGCCCCTTTGGGAAATATTTTTTAGCCAGTTCATAATACGGCGAGTCCGGCAGTCCTGGATAGTTTACAGAGAGCACCTGGGGATGAGTTGTTAAAAACTCTGCTACCTTTTGAGCATTCTGAGTATGTCGATCCATACGAAGAGAGAGGGTTTCCATTCCCTGCATCAGATAAAATGCAGTGGTAGGAGAAAGATGGGAACCAAGATCGGTTAAATAACGAATACGAAGGCGCTTAGTAAACATAGTTTTCTTCAAAATTTCCTCGCCGATTGAATCTCTATATTCCTCATAGAAGGATTCAAACTGAGGAAATTTACCATTTAGCCAATTAAAATCACCCTTTTCCACCACAAGACCAACAATAATGGTTCCGTGACCTGCCAGATACTTGGTTGCGGAGTAACAGATAATATCTGCCCCATAATCAAAGGATCTTAGCAAATATGGGGTAGCAAAGGTATTATCAATTACCAAGGGAATACCATTCTCATGGGCCAGATTAGCAATTGCTTCAATATCCACAATATTCATACCCGGATTACCAAGGCTTTCAATATAGATTGCCCTTGTTTTTTCGTTGATTACCTTTTTATAGGATTCAATATCATTCTCATCTTCTACAAAGCGACCTACGATTCCGTATTCCGGTAAAATTTTATTTAAAAGTGTGGTACTTCCTCCATACAGCGTTTGAACTGCAACAATCTCATCTCCTGCCTTAGCAAGGTTTAAAAAGGTATTGGAGATAGCCGCCATACCGGAGCTTAAAGATAACGCCGCACTTCCACCGTCCAGTGATGCTATTCTTTTCTCAAGTACATCATTGGTGGGATTTGAAAAACGCACATAGGAGTGACCTTCCTCGGAATAATCAAACAATCTGGTGCATCGTTCAAAGTCACCCAATTCAAAGGCTGCAGTCTGATAAATCGGAACCGCCTTTGACCGGTAATGCTCCGCCGGATTATAGCCAGCATGTAATTGTCTGGTTGTAAAACCAAGTGAATTGTCTTTGTAAGCTTCATAACTCATTCTGATATCCCGCCTTTTTATAAAGAATTTTTTCCAGTAGTCGTAAAATGATATCTGCAAGCCAAGCGATTCCCGCGCAGAATATAGTACCCCAAATAATTTTATTGGTATTCATAGTCCTCAGACCGTCAAAGAGAATTCTTCCAAGTCCTCCTGCATGGATTGTCGCTGCTATGGTCGCAATACCGATGGTTGAAATCACCGCCAAATGAATTCCTGCCATAATAACCGGTAACGCTAAGGGCAGTTCAACCTTATATAACCTCTGCCAATTACTCATTCCCATTCCCTTAGCAACCTCCAAAACTGCGGGATCCACGCTACGCAGACCTGCAATATTATTGCGAAGTAACAGGAACTGGTTATATAGTACCAATACAAAGATGGCTGTTTTAGATCCGATTCCCATCACTGGTATCAGCAATGAGAATAGCGCGAGGCTTGGTATGGAGTAAACAACTCCAAATATTTGAATCACAAGACCCGATAAAAATTCGGATTTTATGATAATGACCGTAATAACAAATGCTAAAATAATTGATATCAATAAGGTTGTTCCTACTATTTTTAAATGCTCCGCAAGCGCATCAAACAGTTTATCATGATACTTTTCAAAGTAGGCAATCATTAAATCCCTCCTCCGTCCAATTCGATGTATTGCCTTCCTGCGGATCGAAGCAGGGTTTGAACAAATTCATCTGCCGGGTTTTTCACAATTTCTGAGGGAGTACCAAATTGCTTTACTTCCCCTTTATCCATGATTAACACCCTGGTTCCAAGTTTAAAAGCCTCATTGATATCATGGGTGACAAATAAAAAGGTTTTTCTTGAGGCTTCATGAATTCGAAGTAACTCATCCTGAAGTTTCTCCCTATTAATAGCATCTATGGCTCCAAAGGGTTCATCCAAAAGCATTAAGGAAGGATCTGCGGCTAATGCTCTTGCAAGCCCAATTCTTTGCTGCTGTCCACCGGACAACTGAGCCGGATAGCGATCCTTAAATTCTTTATAATCCAAGTTCACCAATTCAAATAATTGGATGACTCTTTGCTTGATTTTCTCCTTCTCCCAACCAAGAATTTTCGGTACAGTGGCTACGTTGTTATATATGGTCATATGAGGGAAGAGTCCCACTTGCTGAATTACATAACCGATTTCTCTCCTGAGTTTTACCGGATCCATCTCTTTGATATTCTTTCCGAACAACCGAATCTCACCGCTGTCCGGATCATAAATCCGATTCACCATCTTAAGCAAGGTAGTCTTACCGCATCCTGATGTACCCAAGATCGTAATCAACTCCCCTTCCTCTATACTCAGATTCACATCGTTGAGCGCATTATAATTTGCTTTTGGAAAGCGCTTGTTAATTTTAATAAATTCAGCTGCAATACCCATTCTTTCTACCTCATTCCCGCACAGCTTTATTCCAAAGTGCGTGCTCTATTTAACAATGTTAACGCATTGACCGGACATGGGTTGACACAAATTCCGCATCCGATACATTTTGATTGATCCACCAGTATCAACTCTTGCTTTTGAAACACTCCAAAATGGCAGGTTTTGATACACTTACCGCATTTAATGCATTTATTATGGTCAAGAGAAATGACCTGTTCCGTTTTTGGCCAAAATCCTCCGCTTTTTCTTCTTTCCTGTGCTCGGAATAAATAACAGCAATCACCGCAGCAATTGCAGATTCCGTTTGGATTAACGGTATGCATCAACCGCGCTTTATCTGCTTCTATTACGATTTCCTTTGCTCGTTCCTTTGTGATTTCTTCCGAAAGCCCGCGGTGGACAAAGGAATTAATTCCGTTCCTATAAGTGATACAGGTTTTTGTGGGCAATCCACAAACTCCTCCCAAGCTTCTACAGTCACAATAGTTAAGATACACCGGTCTTTCCTGCCGATCAATAAAATCCAATACCTGATCAAGAGGTAAAATTTCATCCTGTGTAGGTCTTTCCGTAGAATCCTGTGATAAACCTTCATAGTAAGCATCAAAATACCAGCCATCCAACGCTTCTCTGTCTTTCCTGGGAAAGCTTCTATAGGTATCCGTTTCCGAAATGGAGAAGATATCAAGCCGTCCATAAAAATTCGACAGCTTATAAGTTCCTGTCTCTTCTTCAACTATTGATATAATTCCTCTTTGATAACTGCGTCTTATAAAATCCTCGGCTTTCTTTATCCCCAGCTGCTCAACATCGGCTTTTGTAAATATGGATGGATTAATCCTTGCAACAAACTCGATTTCTTCCGGTAAAAAGATGCGATCAAGAAACGGGTAGGCAACCTCCGGTATCTGAAACTTATTGATGAATACTTGGTTTATCATTGCAATCTCCGTTCCGCCGCAACCCTGCTAACCCGAGTTGCGGCATATATTAGCGGTACAACATTCCTGTTTAACTCTTTGTATGACATTTGTATGACAAATTCATAAGTTTGTAAAATGCTTTATAACAGAATATAAAACTTTAATCTTTCATACACCTTATTTATAACGCCCACTCGGGTCATGGTTCTATCTAATCAGCAATAATTCGAACTACTTTATGGAATCAAAATATTCTTTCGCAACTTCTTCGTATTCCTGCTTATCAACATCTACTTTTGCATTCAATGCAGTGATTGTCTTGGTATCGATCTTAGCATCAATTCCATTTAAGACATCTGCGATATCCGGATTCGCATCAAGTACCTTTTTGCTGATAACCGGTGCAATATTATAAGGAGGCCATACATGTTTATCATCTTCTAACAAAGTAAAAGTTTTGTCAACCAATTGACCTTCTGTTGTATACGCTACAGCAACATCTGCTTCATTATTCTTTAATACTTCATACTTTAATCCGTTATCATACACCTTGGAGGATTTCCATTTGAAATCGCCATAGGTCTTTGTTAATGCGGGAATACCGTCTTCACGGGTATCAAATTCACCTTGGGATGCGAATTTTAATTTTCCTGCATTCTTTTGAAGATCAGAAATCGTCTTAATGCCATATTCTGTAGCTGCTTTGGTTGTAATTACAAGTCCCTGACCATCATTTGCCTGTGCATAATCAAGCCATACCAAATTAAACTGCTTTTCATATTCTGCTTTTACCGTATCATATACCTTCTGAGGATCGGTTTCTAATGGAAGCTTTAATATGGATAATAAGCCTGTTCCTGTATATTCCGGATACAAATCAATATCACCGCTAACCAATGTTGTATGAACTACTGCACTTGCAAGATTAAAAACTCTTTCAACTTTATAACCTTTCGCTTCAAGAGCCAGTGCATAGATCTCTGCCAAAACAAGATTCTCTGTAAAATCCTTGGAACCGATTTTAATCACGGTATCTTTCTTAGTGTCCTCTGCTTTAGTAGGCTCTGCTGCCTTGGTAGGCTCTGCTGTCTGAGTAGGTTTCGGTGTAGAGGTAGTGTTGGTACTGGATTCCTCCCCTTTCTTACCGCAACCTGCGATTGCTCCTAATACTAAAATGACTGCTAAAACTAACGATAACTTCTTTAATAAATAATGCTTCATAATGTTCTCCCTTCCTGCCTTGATAGGCTAAAAAATAATTGTTATTTACTTGGATTTTTATATCTCGTAATCCGGCGATCTATTTTATTCAGCAAAAATCCTGACAACAGGGATAGCGCCCCCACCGAAGCACCTCCGATAATCAACAGATCCGATCTCATCAAGCCAAGTCCAGTAAAAATCAGGCTTCCTAACCCTCCTGCCCCAATGTACGCAGCCAGTGTGGCGCTTGCGATAACCTCCACAACCGCTGTTCTGATCCCTGCAAATATAAGTGGAAAAGCCAACGGAAATTTTATCTCAAAAAATGTCCTCCACCTTCCCATTCCCATTGCAAATGCAGTTTCCAGTACCGGTTCGGGCAAGGTTCTAAATGCCAAGGTTGTATTAATCAGAATAGGTGGTATAGCCAAAATTGCTAAAGCTGTCACTGCAGGCTTCAGACCGGTTCCCATAATCGGAATGCAAAGAACTAAAATCGCCAAACTTGGAATGATACGTAACGTTCCGAATATCCCTTTGAATAATTTCGATAAGCCGCTACATCGAGTACTGAAGATTCCCAGTGGTATCGCAATTATCATTGCAAAAATAATTGATATTAGACTGATATCCATATGCTCCACAGTTAATTTTAAAAGTTCCTTCCAATTATGCGTTAAGTAATCTAAAATCTGTTGCATTTTATACCTCCTTTCCTCAATCATACATTTATTATATGTTTACTATGTATAGCCATATAGTAAATCAGATAACACAAATTGTCAATACTTCTACGCACCCACTACGTTCTACCACCTTCCTTGAAGGTGAGGTGCCGCAAAAGAAGTTTCTAAACCACAAATACTTTTGAGTTTCTTAATCCCTTGCCTTTGTTTTAAAATGATCCCAATCTTTTCATTGTTTCTTTTACTTTATCCCGGATAAGCGCTTCCTCAACCATCAGAAGCGTTCCGTTTGCTACGGTCAGATTACCATTGACCACAACTGTTTTTATAGCCGTGGGTTCCATGGAATAAACCACATTCGCCAGCAACTGTTCCAGATTATCACTGATTGGCATCATCGAAAAATCTTCTATATCAATTCCGACAAAATCGGCCTTATAACCAACTTTAATTTCCCCTATGGGCAATTCCAATAATTTCCCGCCATTGATGGTACCCATATCAAAAGCCTGCTGATAATTTACACAGAGCGCATCAACGGTTCTGGCCTTTTGTAAAATGGAAACCATGCGCATCTCTTCAAAAACACTAATCCGGTTGTTGCTGCAGGCACCGTCACTACCCAGACCAATCAACACCCCATTTTTCATATATTCTGGTATATCGGTAATTCCATCTGCTAAAAACATATTACTCGACGGGCAATAGGTTAACTTCGCTTTTCTTTTGCCTAATAACGCTATCTCACTGTTCTTTAGCCAAACTCCGTGGACAATTACCATATGTTCATCCACAACTCCCAAGTAGTCCAGATATTCAATAGGTGTCAATCCTCCGTGTTCATCTTTTACCTGCTCCACCTCAAACGGTTCTTCTGCAACATGAATGTGATAACAGGTGTGTAGCTCTTTCGCTAAAGCGTGACCGGCTTTAATCATCTCAGGTGATGCCCCATGCAAGCTATGTGGTGCAGGAAGAATGTTTACCATGAGATCTTTGTTGTTATACTTCCTTGCCAAGAATTTTGTATGATTCACTGCCTGAGGAATACTTTCCACATAACCGGAGGGTGCTCCCTCCCAATCGTACATGGTTCTGGCAAGAACCAAACGCATTCCTACTGCTTTTGCAGCTCTTATTACCGCCTCATCACTTTCTTCTCCAAAGTTATGTAAATAAAAGAAATCCGATACACAGGTTACGCCCCGTTTCATCATCTCCCCAAAGGCAAATAACGCACCATTGTAAATATCTTCAATCGACATACGGGGTGAAAAACGATATAGTGCTTGATCCCTCCATTCCAAAAAAGGACGATCTGTTGCAATTCCCCTTAATAGGCTTTGAAAGGAATGGTTATGTACATTCACGGTTCCTGGCAGTAAGACCTGTTCCTCCAATTTGATTACTTCGGCCTCCGGATAGTTATCCGTGATTTGATGAACCGGAAGGATTTTGATAATCTCATCATTTTTAATAACAACCGCTGTCCCATCAAGGAAGGTATTATTTATATATAGATATTTGGGAATAAATATTCTTGTCATTTTATTAATCTCCATCCAGTATTAATATTGCTCGAAGCATTGCATTCCCTGCCTTCTCAATATCCTCTTCTTTGGTATATTCCTCTTTACAATGGCTCTTACCACCCTCGCTGCGTACAAAAAGCATTCCGCTCTGTGTTATCCTCGCCATGTTTGCCGCATCATGACCCGCCATACTAATTAATGAAATAGGCTCTTCCCCTAGTGCTAACATCGCATTTTGAACTGCTCGAATCACCTCTTTACTAAGATCCGTGTGCGGCTGCTGTAAAAGAATCTCTCTTTGAATTTTAACTGTTCTTTCCTTTTCAATTCGAAGAATCATTTCTTTGATCTTTTGTTCAAAAACTTTCTCGATATCAGGCTGATAGGTTCTGATATCAGCCATACAACACACTCTTCCTGGAATGATATTGGATTCGTTGGGTTCCAGCTTCATATATCCTACCGTTGCTACCACATCATCGCTACCAATCTCTTTGGCAATTTTCTCTATCTCAAGGATAAGCTGTGCCGCTGCCAGCAGGGCATCTTTTCTGTCCTTCATAACCGTTGTTCCGGCATGATTTGCTTCACCAATTACAATATATTGTTCTCTTCGAATACCGGTAATGCGGCTTACCGCAGCAAGTGATGCGTTCCTTTGCTCCAATCTCTTTCCCTGTTCAATATGGCACTCCAGAAACATTGCAATGTTTTGATTATCCATTAAGGTCTCCTTTACCCCATGAATATCACCACCCAGCTGATGAATGAGTTTTTCTAGCGGCTCTTTATTATTACGGTTTTGGATTTTCAAAAGATCCTCTTTCTTTAATCTACCGGAAAGCACCTTACTACCCAAGGTGGATACATTATAGGGATTTGGTTCTTCTGCTGTAAAGGATATTACGGAAATCGAATGTTTTAGCTTTAAATTATTTTCTAAAATTGTCTCTAGAATTTCGGTTGCTAATAATACGCCCAGCGCTCCATCAAACTTCCCTCCGTCCGGAACCGTATCATGATGGGAACCCATTACAATCTTACTCCCAGTCCTCTGAGTATTATAGTCCACCCAAAGATTAGCTATCTCATCCACCCTTGTTGGAAGCTTTAAATTCTTCTCCCAGTAATCAAGAAGCCAGCCTCTGGCTTCCTTCTCGGCTTCGCTCCCGAAAGGACGATCTATCCCACCGCCTTCATTCCTGCCGATTTTGGACAACTCATCTAAATTCCCCATTAATCTTTTTATATTAATCTTTATCTCTAAATCCATATACTCACACCGTCATACATCCAGTTTATTTATATTTGCAACCATTGGAAGATTCTCCCGAACTTTTCCTATCCGTTTGTAATATTACAAGATATTTCGAATCAGTTCTTCATCTGCAATATAGGGAATCGTGATATGATTCATCTCGCCATATGCCTTATTGTACTCGATACAGGTATCCACTGAGTTTTCATTTCTTGCCCAGGATCTTCTTGCTACACCAATCATAGTATCCCATGGAAGAGCCATTCTAAGAATAGTATCCACCCTCTCACTTCCATCCAATACCATACCGAAACCACCGTTGATTGCTTTCCCCACACCAACTCCTCCTCCGTTGTGCAAAGCGACGAGACTCATACCTCTTGCTGCATTTCCGGCAAAACAGTGGGTTGCCATTTCTGCCATTATATTCGAACCATCCTTAATGTTGGAGGTTTCTCTATAAGGGGAATCCGTACCTCCTGTATCATGATGATCCCTCCCCAGCATAATAGGTCCAATGATTCCTTCTCTGATTAACTGGTTAAATCTTAATGCAATCCTTGTTCTGCCCATTGCGTCCTGATATAAAATTCTAGCCTTAGTTCCTACAACCAGCTCGTTAAGTGCTGCATCCCGTATCCATATGTAATTGTCCAAATCCTGATACCTTCGCTTTGTATCTATACACTCCATCGCAGCTTTGTCTGTGATATTCAGGTCTTGCTGTTTTCCGCTAAGACATACCCAACGAAATGGTCCGTATCCGTAATCGAATAACTGAGGTCCCAAAATATCTTCCACATAGGAAGGGAAGATAAATCCATCCTGTTCATCCTTTAAATTCTTACAAACTTCTTTTACTCCGCTGTCATATACTGATTTTAAGAAGCTGTTGCCATAATCAAAGAAATAAGTCCCTCGTTTGGTAAGCTCACAAATCAATTCAAAATGATGTTTTAAAGATTTGTCTACTAATTGGCTAAACTCTTCTCTGTTATCAGCTAACATCCTAGTACGTTCTTCAAAAGTCAAACCCTGAGGACAATAACCACCATCATATTGTACATGGCAGGAAGTTTGATCTGATAGCAAATCCACCTGTATATTTTTCTCAACCAGATATTCCAACAAATCAATCACATTGCCATAATAACCGATTGCAAATGCCTCTTTATTTTCCAACTTCTTCTCAGAAAGTAAGATAATCTCCTCCAAATTCGAGGAGTAATACTGAATCCATCCCTGCTCATATCTCGTCTTGATTCTTGATTGATCAACTTCGGCAATGATGGACACCGCTCCACCAATTTTAGCTGCCTTCCCTTGTGCACCGCTCATTCCCCCAAGCCCGGACGATACGAAGAGCTTTCCCGCAAGGTTCTCTTCTTTGCTAATTCCAAGTTTGATTCTTCCTGCATTTAACAATGTGTTGAAGGTTCCATGCACTATGCCCTGGGGACCGATATACATCCATCCTCCAGCAGTCATCTGCCCGTAATTTGCTACGCCAAGTGCTGCCGCGCGGTTAAACTGTGTAGGATTATCAAATGCTCCAACCATCAAGCCATTGGTTATCATAACACGTGGCGCCAATTCATGTGATTGGAACAACCCCAATGGGTGACCGGATTCGATTACAAGCGTTTGATTGTGATTTAAAACTTCAAGATATTTTTTTATCAGCTGGTATTGCATCCAGTTCTGACACAATTGACCCGTCTCACCGTAGGTAACCAACTCATATGGATAAAGTGCTACTTGAAAGTCCAGATTATTATCTATCATAACCTGAAATGCTTTCCCTTCTACACAATTTCCTTTATATTCATCAATTGGTTTTGCAGTTATTGCCCCCTCTGGACGGTAACGGTACCCATATATTCTCCCAAGCTCCTTTAACTCTTCATAGAATTCCTTTGCCATCTGCTTGTGAAATTGCTCAGGAATATATCTGAGCGCATTTTTGACTGCCAATGCCTTATCATTCTCGCTGAGATTGGATTCCCGCTTTGGTGCTCTCCGGTACCCGGGAAGGATTTTAGGATAATCAGGTATACTATCCTCCAACTTTATTACCATCGCTTTTTTTATGCTTTCATTATCCATTGTGAGCTCTCCGTGGTCAATATATTTCATATAATACTTATATGTATAACATGTTATAGTCTAAAAAACGTCAAATAATTTTTTGACAACGATTATTTTTTTGACATTCAATCAACCCTATAGTAAAATATCGAAAAAAGGGGGTGTACCATGCACACAATCAATGCAACACTTTTGCAAACACCGATCGTTCTATCGGATGGGGAACCCATTCTATTCCCTTATAAGAAGGCTGAGGCTTTGTTTTATTATCTTGCAGTGGAAAAAACCGTCACTCGTGAAACGATCTCCTATCTGCTTTGGGAAGATGCTGACTCAGAAACCGCTCTTAAGAACCTTCGTCACGCACTATATACAATCAAAAAGCTGTTTGGTTATGAAGTAATCACCTCCGCAAAAAAGACGCTCCTTACTATCAATTCTGAGATTAATTTTAAATGTGACTTAGATGAGCTGGTTATTAACGGAACGATTCATTGCTATGTCAGTGATTTTCTTACCGGATTTTTTATTAAAAATTCATCCTCCTTTGAAGAGTGGTTGGAGGAAAAACGGGAAAATATCAAATCTCATTATCTAATCAAGCTTTACGAATACATTCGTTCGATTCCATATGATAAAATATCAGACATCGAACTCAACTGCATGGCCTACATGAAAGTTGACCCTTACGATGAACGAATTGTTTCTCTTTTAATAGAAGCTTATTATTTAAATAAATTATATTTAAAAGGAATTAAAGCCTATCAAAAGCTGCACAAAGAGTTAGGAGAAGAGCTGGGAATCGTACCTGGTCAAGATATCACAAACCTATACCGTCAACTTAGGACAGAATGGGCAGAAACCTCAACTATTGAAGAGAATACGGACAGTTTCGTAGTGCGAGGTCGCAAGACGGAAGCTCTATTATTAAAAAATATCTACCAAAATTTTGTTAATGGGAAAGTACAGGTTGCTCTTATCAGCGGAGAAAATGGGATTGGTAAAAGTTATCTCATCCATAGCCTATGTGAATCCGTCAAGTCTGATCATCTGCTGATCCTTACAACAAACTGTTATTCACAGGAACGCGGCACTTTACTATATCCCTGGAACAGCATCCTACTTCAACTGGATGATTACATGCAAAATCACGATATTAAAATTCCTGCTACATACATTCAGACTGTTGCTCAGTTTTTCCCTACGTTTGGAAATCAAATTCCTGTTGTTAACTCTGTCTCCTTTGACGTCTCCAATACCATGAATTTGAGAGCGGTTTACAACGGTATTTTTCGCATTCTTTCTTTAATAACGGAGCAGATACCTGTCATGCTGATTTTTGACAACCTTCACTTTGGAGATCATACCAGCAGATATTTTATAACCAATATGGTTCAAGATCTTCATAAAAACTTTATGGCAATCATAACTGCACTGGAACCATTTGATACGGAGATGTTGGAGTTTATCGGAGGGATTCAGAAAGAAAATCTGCTTATTCAAATTCATTTGAATCGATTTACAAAGGAAGATGTTCAGGAAATTATATCATCGTTCCCCGGTATATCACAGCTAACCCCTGCACCCATTGATAAAATCTATGAGGAAACTGCTGGCAACGCCTTCTTTCTGATTGAACTATTGAATACTTATAAAGAAAGGGGAGAATTAACAGAGCTTTCTATGAACGCTCAAAGCATTCTTGCGCAACGACTCTCCGACCTAACAACTACAGCCAGACAGATTCTTGATATCATTTCTCTTTTTCATGACTATGCTTCCCTGGATTTGTTGGAGCGTGTATTCGGAGCCAGTTCCCTGGAATTGATGAATGCATTGGATGAACTGAAGATGAGGGCACTAATCAAGGAAAAGCTGGTACATAATGAAATCCAATTTTCCTTTACCCACTCAAAAATGAGGGATTACGTTAATTCACAAATTCCACCGTCAAAGCAAAGGGTATTAAGCAACAGTATCGCTAATACTTTAGAACAGCTTTTATCAAAAAATGATGCATCTTTTTATAATAAATTAATCCATTACTTCACCCTGGCAGGGAACACTGTAAAGACTTTAACTTATCAGATCTATCAATTTGAAGATATATCCACCACTCTCTTTGAGCTGTATCCCAGCCAACTGTCATCCGATAGTCTTCAGACACCGGATAATCTGCTTCAATATTTTGAAGAGATTGAAAAAAAATTAATTGACTGCAAAAACCAGTTTTATGATTCTGAATTATATGAGGAGTTATATGCACGTTTATTAATTGCCAAAGGAAGATATTGTATTATGTCCGGTTTATACTATGATGGCATCACTAGCATCAAGGAATCATTTTTATTTGCCTATGTAAAGAAAAACCCCTCTTATCTGCTAAGAGCCTATCGACAGATGGTTTACTATGGTATTCAGTTATATCAGCCGAATTTAATGCAGGAATACATATTAAAAGGATTGACCCTATCAATGGATCATGAAATGTGGTTGGAGTATGCTCTCTTCTTACGTCTCAATGGACTTTTTGACATTATGCAGGGTGATTATAACTCCTGTTATGATCATTTGAAGAAATCCATATCCGTTTTAGAGAACAACATTATTCCCGTTAATACACGGGTGATCAATATTTCAGCTGCCTATAATTACATGGGAGAAATGGAACGTAAGCAAAAGCATTTTTCCTCTGCTATCAATTATTATAAAAAAGCAGTGGATTTGTGCCTAAAACATAATATCACATTAATCGCTACCTATTATACTAATTTGGGCTTAGCTTATCAGGAAGATAATCAAACCAAACTTGCATATGATAATTTCCTGGTGGCTAATGAAATTTATGACAATTCCTTTACGCTAATGGGACGCAGCATTACGAAGGGTTATTGCTCTATGTATTACAGTGAACAGGGTAAATTTGACCAGGCCAGAGCGTTATTAGCCTCCGCTTGGAATGCAGTAAATCAACTTGGTTCTCCCATTGAACAATCCATTGTCGAAGAAATAACCTCCCGACTGAAATCCACCTATCCTGTGGAATTTGCATAAAGACTATTTCTTCTGATAAATCATTGTTCCGTTTTTGATTACAGTATCTACTAGCTGACTTGCTGTATGGTAAGCCAGAAACCGGTAATCCGGGTATTCCAATAATACAATGTCCGCCTTTTTCCCTTCCTGAATGCTTCCGATGATTCCCGCTAGGTCTAAGGCGGCAGCACCATTAAGGGTCAAGGCACAGAGTGCTTCCTCAATGGTCATATTCATTTTCAGCACAGCCAGCGCAAATAGTAAGGGAATGGAAGAGGAAAAACAACTACCCGGATTAAAATCACTCGCCAATGCTACCGCGCATCCACGGTCTATCATCTTTCTGGCATTGGCATAGGGTTTGTTAAGGCAAAATGCTGTTGCAGGAAGTAGTGTGGCAACTGTATTTGAGGCAGCCAACTCAAGAATCCCATTTTCAGATGCCATCAGCAGATGATCTGCCGATTGGGCTCCCAAACGCGCCGCAAGCTCCGCTCCCCCTAATCCAGTTAATTCGTCGGCATGGATCTTTACTTTAAGCCCAAGTTGTTTGGCTCCCCATAATAAGGCTTCTGATTGTTCTACCGAGAATACTCCTTCTTCACAGAACACATCGCAAAATTTTGCAAGCCCTTGTTCTGAGATAATTGGAAGCACCTTATTAAGCATGAAGTCAACATATTCTTCTGCCTTTCCCTCATAATCGTGAGGAATGGAGTGAGCCCCCAAATAGGTCGGCACAATGGAAACTGCTTCTTCTTCGTTCAGACGTTTCATCGCCTCCAGTTGCCTTCTTTCCGTTATATCATCCAGACCGTACCCGCTCTTTCCTTCCAGAGTGGTAACTCCCTGCTCCATCATCTTTTTTATTCTTTTGCTGCCTTCTTTTATTAGTTCCTCCAGACTTGTGTTCCTGGTAGCCTTCACTGTAGATTGTATCCCTCCTCCTCTCTTCATAATTACTTCATATGGTGTTTTGTTGACTCTCTCCACAAACTCATCCTGTCGGTATCCACCAAACAGGAAGTGGGTATGAGAATCTACAAACCCGGGAATTGCACATTTCCCTTCTGCCAGCATAACCTCACATTCTTTCTCATCCACTTTCTTAAGGATATCTTTGGTTGTACCCACATATCGAATGGTATCCCCTTCCATATATATCGCTCCATCACTGATGCAATGAATGTGGTTCATTTCCTCTCCCTTTAACAGAGCGTAACCGCAGGGAGTCGCTATTTGGGATATATGCTTAATCAATAAACGGTTCATCTTTCCCCTCCTGTCTGTCTTTTACGTGTTCTTATCCTTTTGAGATATCATACTTGCAAGCAGTCAAAAAACAGTCAAAAGTATTTAGATAATTGTATTAGAGGACCGAAATGGATATACAAACCAAAAACCCGTATGTTATAATTGCGACAATATGAATAAAGAGTTAAAACGAGAAACCAATCTATAAAAATAGTTATTCCTTATGGAGATGAAAAATGAAGCAAATATCATTGAAAGAAATCGAAAAAATAAAATCCGTAGAACTTAATGAGAACGATTTTACCTTTGAAGAGTTTATTGCCGTAGCAAAGTTCCATGCACGCATTACTCTCTCGGATTATCTCGTAAAAAGAATTGAACATTCGAGGAGGCTTGTTGAAGGCTTCCTGGAAGATGGCGTTGCCATCTACGGAGTAACTACGGGCTTCGGAGATAACGTAAACTATGCTATTACACGGGAGGAAGCATCCCTTTTGCAGACCAACCTACTCCGTTCCCATGCCTGTTCCGTGGGCGATCCTCTAAATGAGGAAGAAGTTCGCGCAATTATCCTTATGATTATTTTAAATACCGGGTGGGGCTGCTCCGGAATCAAAATTGATACGCTTCAATTACTTTGTGATATTTTGAATCAAGATCTTCATCCTTTCGCTCCGGGAGAAGGTTCCGTAGGTTACCTGTCGGTGGAGGCACATATCTGCCTCACGTTGATTGGTGAAGGGTATTTTCTGGAAGATGGAAGAAAGCTCCCTGCAAAGGAATTCCTTAGCCAAAGGAACCTTTCTCCAATCCAATTAGGATGTAAAGAAGGTCTTTCTCTAATCAGTGGTACCACCTCAGTAACAGCCTTGGCTCTGCTATCTCTGTTTTATGGATTTACCTCCTTGAAACATATTCAAATTACCGGAGCGCTCTCCTTTGAAGCTTTAAAGGGTACCACCAAAGCCTTTGATGTAACAATCCACCAACTAAAGAAGCATACCAGCCAGCAAATGGTTGCAAAAAACATGGAGCGCTTATTAAAGGGCAGCCAAATATGTGATAAATACAGGCATGAAACGATTCAAGATGCCTGCTTGCTGCGTACAATTCCACAGGTTCTCGGCTCCTGCCTTCATTTAATCCACGAGAGCTTTGATACCATTGTCAACGAAATGCTTTCCATTTCTGACAATCCCGTAATCCTTATGGAGGGTGAGGCCTATGGCAAGGTATTTATGACCGGTAATTTTGACGGCTCCTATGTGGGAACCCATTGTGATATGCTTTCTATCGCTTATGCCAATCTTGGCAACTTTGTGGAACGATGCACGGACCGACTGGTAAATCATCATATCAGCAACGGATTACCTCCATTTTTAGCAATGGATCCCGGCTTAAACAACGGTTTTATGATTCCCCAATATACCCAGGCCGCTTTGCAAAGTGAACTTAAGCTGCTTGCCGCACCCGCCTCTGTTGATTCCATCACCACCTGTGCAGGTCAGGAGGATCCTGTTTCCATGGCTTATCATGGCGCAATGAAATCACTAAAGTGTTCAAAAAAATTAATCCAAATGACAGGAATCTTATTGATGACCAGCCTTCAGGCACTGGAGATAACCGTCAATTCTACCGGGTTAAAGCCCTCCCCTATGGCAAGTTTCATATTTTCCCATGTCCGTCCCCATAGTTCTTTTTTTAAGGAAGATCGTTATCTCTATCCGGATATGGAGTATTTTATCCATTTAATTCATACAAATAAGATCACTCAGATGATTGAACGGGAATTTGATGTAATATTATAATTATGATTCGGATGTCACAAGCCTTATTTATACTGTGGCAATGGCAATTTGCATAAAGACTTTATCATTTATCAGACCTACCTGATTAGCCCCTCCTGTTTCCCTTTTTCTACCGCCATCATCCGGGAAGATACCTCCAGCTTCCCGAATATGCTAATGAGATGTGTTTTTACTGTAGCCTGTGAGATGCAAAGTTTTTCTGCTATCTCACGGTTGGTAATACCAAGTGCCATCTCTTGAAGCACTTCCAGTTCACGCGCGGACAATATTTCCCTGCTACTTTCAGGTTGTGGGGAGTATCCACAAAGAGTCAGAATATCCTTCACAAAGTCACTTTCCGCTTCTGTGAGCAGCTTCTTTCTTTTGACGTACCCCCACCATTCTATTAACAATGGCAGCAGAATCCTCCTATCCAGAAAAAAAGGCATAAGAATTCGATTATCATGAGCATAATGAACTGCTTCACACAGAAGGTTATTAATCTCTCTTTGGTTATCGCTTTCTTGAGCGGAATGCACCAGTAAGACGAGCTTTGAGAGTCCTGCCTCCACCAGTCGAGTTTGATTATTGTGAAGTCGGGAAAAGCTTAGAATATCTTCTATTTCCTTCATTGCTTCCTTTGTATCTCCACGTTTAAATAATAATCTTGCTCTTAATAACCTCATAAACGGTTGGTTTCTATAATTCTCTGTTTTGTCAAGCTCCTTAATAAACCTTTCTGACAGCTCCTGGGGGAGTATATTCCTACACTCCATCTCGTGGATCAGTCGTCCTAAGGTCAGAATACTGTACTGGGGGTACTTCTTTATAATATCAAATACTCCCTCAACTCCCTTTTCCTCATTGCCATCTAGAAAATACATCTCTGTGAGATGATAGATCAGCGTCATGTCCGTAATATCTACTCGAATATGCTGTTCCTCAATTAATTCCTTTGCTTTCTCCAGAGTCCATGTCGCCTTATCAAGCTCCATCCGGCGCATATACACCCCTGTTAATCCAAAATAATAATTCGTTCCATTGGCTGTCAGAAAGGATGGTGATTTTAACATCTCCTTGGACTTCTCATAACAGAGCAGACTGTCATTTAGCCGTCCGACTTCTTCATAGATCTGTGCCAATTGATTATACGCATAAAAATCAATAAAGATATTTGTACCGGCACTTATTTGAATCGCTCTCTTAATACAGCTTTCTGCCTCCTCATAGTGCATTTGATCTACTAGAGCAGTAGAATTCTCCACCAATATCATCGCTTTGGTCACAGCTCTCAACTCAAGCTTATCGATTTGATCCACATTCATTGCATAATACATTGGCATTATGCCGTCATTCTTTGTAAAATAAATCTCCGCAAATTTAAGAATCTTAAAGATATCGCTATCTGCATAATGTTCCTGAAAGGCTTCAAATATAGTCTTACAGCGTTCCATATTCAGCTTTCCCATATTATACATAAAGCATTGGGCTGCCAGATCACCATCTTCGATTAAGTGTTCCAGCGGTACCCTGTCAAGAATGCTCCAGGCTTCTATTCGACCATCCATTGCTCTGGCAATCCGCATAACCTCCAGATAATCAGAGGAAGCATCATATAATCTTAATGCCTCTTCATAATCGTTTTTTATCTCAAAGGCATAAGCGGATTTTCGATATGTTTTCTTCTTATCTCCTTCGGGCAGCATAGAAAACTGATGGATAAGATATTCAGATAAGATATTGTGATAACGATATATGCCCCTCTGCTCATCCATACAGTTAATAAAAAGATTCTTTCTAATTAACTCCTCCATTATTTGTTCAAAATCTGTCTTTGTAAAATCCTCGAACAATAATGAGCAAACTTCACTATCAAAATACGACAAAATACCCGTCCTTATCAGAAAATTTCTTTGAATTTGCGTCAGTGTTTCAAAAACTTCACGGGTTAGATACTCCGCAGCAATTCCTCCACCGGCTCTTAAAAGTTCACCCGCATACTTGCCGCCGGCTCCTGCCGCCACCACAAGCTGTAGCCCTCCAATCCAACCTTCCGCATAATTATTGATACGCTCAAGCTCCTCCTCACCCTCACTAAGCTTTAAGGTATCCTTTAAAAAGGCCATTCCCTCCTGTGGTGAGAGAAGCATTTGTTTCCCCTCAATAAAGAGAAATCTTCCGGATACTGCAAGGGAACCCAAATATACGGGGGGATCCTCTCTCGATAGCATAATGAGGTGTAAATTCATGGGCATTGCATTTAAAAAGAACTCTAAACTCCTTATCAATGCCTCATCCTTAATATTATGAACATCGTCCAGTACCACATAATAGTCATCGTCTCCGCAAATACGGTTAATCAACATAATTAACAGTTGATCCATATGTGATACTTCAGGGTTCGATCTTATGAAAGAGAGCAAACTCTCCCCATCCTCCCAAAACATGCTGATGGATGCCGTAAAATAAAGCCAGAAGGAATATACATCTGCATTCGCCAAATCAACCGTCATCCAGCAGAATTTTTTAAGAGAATTCTCACGGATAAAGGTGGATAATAATGTTGTTTTACCGGTTCCTGCTCCCCCTCGCAGGAAGATTACACTCATATCTTCACATTGGGAAAGCTGGGTAAATAGCGCTTTTCGTATAATGTAATTCTTGCGGGGAGCAGGTATTTTTAACTTAGTAGAAAGAAGCATTGCATCGTGGAAGAGTTCCATATTTATTCACCTTAACCATTTTTATCCTTATTGTAATCCCGACTTTTATATATTGCAAGTGGAGGACTACATATTATACCTTCTTGACATAGTTATGATACAGCAGCATCCAGGAAAGTCCGAATAGTGTCATTGAAAAAACGATGATATATAACAACGAGCCGATATGATCCCACTGTTTCCCATTTTGCAGGTACTCTGCAAAATCCATAAATTGCTTTTGGGGAATAAAAACCAGAATGTGTTCTAACAGGGGGTTATTCTTTGAAAAAGAATAAAAACTTCCCGAAAGCACTGATGTTAGAATTATAACAGAATTACCAAGCATCAAAGCATTATCCGGCTTTGGAATTATTGTATTTAAGAAAAGAGCCACTGATATCCCTAAAAAGGCCAATGTCATCATAAGTGCTGCGTACTCTGCGGGAGAAAAACCGGTATTTACTCCACACAATTTCATTCCCACAATAAGCAGATACTCCGGCACTAATATAGTCAGACAATATATACAATGTGCCGCAAGATATCCTAGAAAGGAAACAGGAGCTCCCGTAATCCTCTTAAGCTGCCCCTGCTCCTTATCCTCCGCGAAGCCAAACAGGTTCGAAAAGGAAATCAGCAGAAAGAACATCATCATAAAACCAATGATATTGACGCCTACCCCTCGCTCTGAGCTGATTGCTTTTATATCAGCCTTCGGATTCTTTAACAGGAATAGAAGCATGTTTTTAAAATCTTGGTTTCGCAAGCTCTCAATTTGATACCCGCCCTCCTTATCTACCGTGATAAATGCATCGTATTTTTGTTTCATCAAATCAGAATACGGAGGCTTTTTCTTAAGAACCGTGATATCCAGATGTTTTGAATTCTTTATCAAAACATCCTGAGAATGGTTTGTAATATAAGCCACATGCCCCTTCACCTGTTGCAATCCGGTAATATAAACCGCAAGCACCATGGTTGTCAGTGTAACGATTGTAATTATTGTAACCGTCATAAGACGTGGCATGGTTCTTTTATAATCATTGATTAAGACCTGTAAGAAAGTTCTCATAAATAATCCTCCGTTCGAAAAAATAGTGAACAACCCACAACTAATAGAAGTGATACCGTACTTGTGACCAGAAAGACCGGCAAAAAATAAGCAAGGCTATTGTCACAGGCAATCCCAAAGAAAGCATTGTTCAACCATTTCACCGGGGATAAGCCGGAGGCAATTGAGGCTGCCTTTCCAAATCCGTCCAAGGAGAAGAAGGTTCCTCCCAGCACACAGAGCAGGCTGATTGCAGTACTTAATAATGTGCTTGTAGTCTCTTCACAATGAAAGATACAGCAGAAAAAAATTCCTAGCGCTGCTGCCCCAAACTCCACCGGAGCCATAAGCAGTATGAAAAAAATCGGTCTTTCTCCCAATGTAACAGTTAAGAGAGGGCATAAAAATGCCAGCTGAATCAGATGCAATCCGTAATCAAACAGAAAAGAAGAAAGAATCTTAGAAAAATATATCGGAAAGCCTCCAGCAGGGGAATGAATAATTCGAAGGTTGGGTCGCTTGATATCTCTTTCCATAAAACAGTTTGATGCTGTCATGGCTCCATTTAACATTGTATAAATAACCAAAGAAATCAAATAATACTGATATGCATCCTTGGAAGCAGAATAATTTCCGCTGGATAAAAACCCCATAATCAATACCAATAAGGTTGTAAAAATCAAGTTATAACCAACCAGAACAGGATTTTTGAATAGATTCCTCATATCCATTTTAAAAATTGTTAGTAAACTTCTCATAATATATCCTTTCCATCCTTCCCATTTTAACAAGAAGCAAAATTTTAGTGATGATAACACAATTCAATTTACCCCTCCTAATCTCTCAGCTTTCGTCCTGTCAGCTTCAAAAACACTGTTTCAAGGCTAGCCGCCTCACTGGTTATATTGCGTATCCGTTCTCCCTTATCACTCAGCAGTGCAATGATACGATCCAGGTTTTCAATACCTTTCAACACTGTAATCTCAATGGTATTTCCATTCAGAGTGACTGACTTAACTCCTTCAATCCGAAAGAAAGCATCATGTTCCACCTTGCCGTTTTCTTCTACCTCAATCCAATATTTCTTTTCATGCTCAATTTCCTCTTTTAAGCTTTCCTTCGTACCTTCTGCAATGATAGAGCCATGATCCATAATAATAATTCTTGTAGAGATTACTTCCACCTCCTCCATATAGTGTGTGGTATAGATTACGGTCATTCCTTGCTCCCGAAGCTTTTTAATGGAGTCAAGGATATGATTCCTGCTTTGGGGATCGATTCCCACAGTGGGTTCATCCATAATAACCAGTTCCGGATGATGCGCAATGGCACAAGCTATATTCAGTCTCCTCTTCATGCCCCCTGAGAAAGTTTTCACCTTATCCTTTCTTCTATCTTCAAGTCCTGCAAAGGTTAAGGCTTCACTCACTGCCTCCTCCAAGCGTTTACCATGCAGCCCGTAAAGGGATGCAAAAAATCTCAGATTGCTTTCAGCACTCAGTTCTTCATATAGCGCAATATCCTGGGGAACAATCCCGATTGACCGTTTATAGGACTTTAGCTGATTCCTTATTTTATCCCCTTTAAATAAAACCTCTCCTCCATCACTTCCAAGTGCTGCAGTCAAAATATGAATCGTAGTACTTTTTCCTGCTCCATTGGGACCAAGAATGCATAATATCTCACCAAAATTCACATCAAAGCTTACGTCTTTTAATACCCTGTTCTCTTTAAAACTCTTAGTAATATTTTTGACTGATAATAATTCAACCATGTCTTTCCTCCTCATTTCTTTCTATTGGTCAAGTGATTGCAATACAACATAATTCATCGTATTTGTATATGTTGCACCATTCGCAACTCTGTTGAGGCTATCATAGCTCTCCAGATCAAAAAAAAAATCAACCAAACGGTTGATTTCATAGGTTGATTTCTTAATTCCTTATATTCATAGGTTGATTTATTTAAAAATTTAGTATTAGCTGGTTAAAATATCATTCTCAGTTCATCCAATCACTTTAATATAGCACTCACAGAGTAAATCAGGTTATGGGTTTACTTTCTTTTCCTTGATCCAGATGTACCATATAGACAGTTATTAATGAGGTAATTGGAATAATTATAGTAGCTCCAAGACTGCTAAGGAGGATTTGAAGGATTTCCGCGCAGAAAACCTTGGAATTCATAATTGCACCCAAGGAATAGGAGAGATCCTTAAACCAGATAATCAGTGCCAAATATCCACCAAGGAAAGCGAAATAGATTGTATTTGTCATTGTTCCAAGAATGTCTCGTCCCACATTCATACCCATATTATATAATGCTCTCTTCGTTAATAAGGGATTATTTTGATGGAATTCAAAGACAGCAGAAGATACTGAAACGGCAACATCAATTACCGCCCCTAACAGACCCATAATCAACGTACATCCCAAAAGCTTGGTAAAATTAATACCGATATAGAGGGAATAGGAACTGATCTCATCAAACTCCTCCTCCCCAAAGCCCTGTATTTTGGCTATCTCACCCACCTTATCAACCAGGAAAATCATTAAGAGGAGGGTAATCATTACGGATAGAAAAGCAGCGATGGTCTTTTTACCTGTCTTGTTGTTAAAGAATAATATGATGCAGCTGATCGCAAACCCGGATATTATAGTAACTAACATTGGGTCGAAGAGATTCGCCATCAGCCTGATTGCAACATATAAAACTCCCATATTAAAAAACATCGATGAAAATGCTTTTACACCCTGCTTGCCTCCCACTTGCTCCATCAGAAAAAACAATATAAATGCAAGGACAATAATAATATTCATAATTGTTACGCCTTCCTATTTCTTAGTTAATACAAACACATGCTTGACCCACTGCTACTCTAAAACTTTTCAACAATAATGCATATAATAATCAATTTTACTCTGCTATTCGTGAGTTCCACGCTTTAATCCCTTAAGAAAAAACAGTGTGATATTGATTGTAATCGGTATGGATAGTACAATCCCAATACTACCGGTTAATACTCTTACAAGCTCCAAAGAAAGGTTCGAATAAAAGGAATTAAAAACCGGCATTCCATTCTTCATATACAATAATATCATTGGAATGGAACCACTTATATACGCCAAAAGAAGCACATTACACATGCTGCCCATAATATCCCGCCCGATTTCGGAGCCTGATTTCATCAACGCTTTGCTATCTTGTGTACTGGCTGATAACTCATAGAGAGAAGAGGTAATCGTAATCACAACATCCATAATGGCACCAAAGGAGCCTAATAATATCTCAGACAGAAAAATAGGTTCTATGGGTCTTGTAATAAACTGCATTTCTTCAAAACGCATTCCGCTATTATTAGTAAGTAACATGACAAAGTAGGATATCAATATGGTACAAAAAGTTGCCGCTAATGTGGAAAGAATGGATGCATAGGCTTTTTTGTTCCGGCCAAGTACCAATATCATAGTAAAGAATGTGAAGGCAATGATGAGAAGTGCACACAGCAGAATCAGGTTCACCCCTCGTAGGTATAGATCCAGTGCATAATAAAACGCAATAATATTGACCCCAAGACTCAGTGCGGATAGAAATCCACGTTTCTTACCAATGAATAATATAAATAAGAAAAATACCCATGCCGTAATCACTAGATAGAGATCTCTTTTCACACCGGTAATCGTAGGCGCAATTAATTCGCCGGAAGGTGATTTTAATTTTAAAAACACTTTATCACCAACTTGAAAGCGATAATCATAGGCTCCTGTAGAAGAATAGGAATTATTCACCTCGAGGGTTTCTCCCCTATCTCTGCCATTAAGAATACGAACGGACAATGTTTGTTCCAATAAATCCCCGCTCTTTGAAGAATCCAATCTCTTTTCTTCCTTAATCGCAAGAATACTGCCAATGGTATTATGGTAAAATCGTTCATTATTGTTAACAAAGAATACTGTCACAGCTGCAAAAAAGATCAATAAAGAATAAAATATTAATTTCTTACCTATTAAAACATGTTTCAACTTGCAGATCATAAGAATTTCCCTTACCGTCTATGTAATATTATTTCTATCTGAAAACCATTCAATTTCAAACCTATTGTACACCTTCTAGGGATGATGTCAATCTTATATTTATTTGACCCTGCTCCTTCTCCCACCTCTTAGGTACGTGGCTACAGATAACTTCCAGCCGGTTAAAAATAAGACTGATTTATAATAATATCACCTTAAGAATCAATTGCACATTCCCAATGATAACTTATCATAAACCAGTCCTATTTATATGATACTCTTTATACCCTTTACAATTTTAAATCCGCCATCATTATCCCTAGGCTTGAACCCCCATCTCCCTGTATGGGAACGGCCATGGCAATACAATAGTTATTCGTATCCACAGAAATATACGGTTTGGAAATAAATTCGTGACCAGCAATTGCTTCTTTAAAATACGGGCGATGAGAAAAGTTGACATAAACCTGTTGCTCCGTATAATCAAGAGTGATCGCCTTTCTTAATCCATCACTTTGCATTAGTGCCAATAGTTCAAAATGAGGATATTTTTCCAACTGCTCTTTAAGCACCGGAGTTGCAGTTTTATAATCCATGTTTCTTAATTCTTTCACTCCGGCTATTTCTTTCAGCGTATTGATACTGTTATCTATATATTTTTGTTTTTCTTCATTAATTTTATAATTTTTAATAAAAGAGTCCAAATAAGCTTTAATATCTTCATTCATCAACGTTAAATTGGATATTTTTTCAAACGTATTCTCTGTGGTTATATACTGCTGATCAGAAGCTGCAGCAATCTGGGCTGTTGATTCATTAATATCTTGTAAGGTTTGATGAATTGCAGAAATAGAATCTCCTATTTTATTGACCTTATCTTCCTGATTTTCGATATGCTTATCGATTTCCAAAAATTCATCGAAGGAACTTCTGGTATCCTGCTTAAGATCATTTAACTGTTCCTTCGTACTAATTGATATTGATATATATTCATTCACCTCGTTGATTTCATTTTGAATATTCGAGGTTATATTAATAATTTCACCATTAATTCCATCGATGATCTCTTTAATCTGATTCGATTGATTCGCTGAATATTCAGCAAGTTTACGGATTTCATCAGCAACAACAGAAAAACCTCTCCCCGCATCACCCGCTCTTGCTGCTTCAATAGAAGCGTTTAAAGATAATAAATTCGTACTGGCACTGATGGAATTCACCTGATCAGCAATTGTTTGAATCAGATGCATCTTTTCCTCCAGATTCTTAATCTTTTTATTCGTCAATATATTTGCATTCGCAGTTTTTTGAATTTTATTAATCAGATGATCCAGCTTTTCATACTCTGATGACACGGTATTTAGATTTCGATATTGCATGTTTTTGATTATTTCGGATTTATATGCAATCTTTTGAGCCAAATCAATAATTTCATCGGAATAATCTTTTGTTTCCTTTACCATTTCTGTCATTTTACCCATATCTTCAGAAATACGGGCAATTTGCTCGGAGTTCTCCTTGCTGAACAATTTAATATTCTCGGTATCCTTCTTTAACCCGGTGGTATAATTGATGGTCTTGTCTGTCAAGGTCATAACCTGAGCGATAAATCCTCTTAAAATAAACACCAAACGATTGATATTCGTCAATATTAAAGATCTCTTTGCCTTCTTTAATTCTGCCGTCTTTGTAAGATTTCCCTGTGAAATACTCTCAATCAGCGTATTTGCATAAGAATTAGATTTTTCGTTGAATATACTTATCATATGTTACCCCTTCTCTCTCCGTCGTAATAAAATCCCTTTCAAAATATCATACTTTACTTATATGTTTTATATATTTTATAACCATTAAATGGATATGTCAATACTTTTCATGGGTATTTTAAACATTAGCTCCAACGAAAAAGAAAAGATTTCATAAACTAGATTTTATAATCTGATGCAACCCCGTCAAACAAACCGAATTCCATCAAAATTTCTTCAAGACGATCCTGACTCATAGGAGTAGGAATAACAAAATCCTGATTTTCCTCAATATTCTTTGCCAACTGACGATATTCATCTGCCTGCTTGGCAGCTGGATCATATTCAATCACCGTCTTTCGATTGATTTCTGCTCTTTGTACCACATTATCCCTGGGTACATAGTGAATCAGTTTTGTACCAAGTTCCTTTGAAAATGCACGAAGCAGCTCAATCTCCCGGTCTACGTTACGGCTGTTACAAATAATTCCTCCCAGTCGAACCCCACCCTTTAATGCATACTTTTGTATTCCTTTCGCAATGTTGTTCGCAGCATATAAAGCCATCATCTCTCCGCTAGCCACAATATAGATTTCCTTCGCTTTGCCCTCACGAATCGGCATCGCAAAACCTCCACATACAACATCCCCTAATACGTCATAAAATACATAGTCCAAATCCTCCGTATAAGCACCCAGACTTTCCAACAATCCAATTGAAGTTATAATTCCTCTTCCTGCACAACCAACACCCGGCTCTGGTCCGCCGGATTCCACACATCTGGTACCTCCGAAGCCTTCCTTTAGAATATCATTAAGATTCACATCATCTCCTTCAATTCTTAAGGTGTCAAGAACCGTTCTCTGTGCCAATCCACCCAATAATAGTCTTGTGGAGTCCGCCTTTGGATCACATCCCACAACCATAACTTTTTTACCTTGCTCTACTAAGCCAGCAGTAAGGTTCTGTGTAGTAGTGGACTTTCCAATACCACCTTTCCCGTATATTGCCACTTGTCTAATTCTTTTCTCTGACATAATGATCTTCCTCCTTTGGTTTTATACATGTTTGACTGATTCCCGTTTATTTATATCATGCTTCAATTTACTTTTATCTGCTTGGATCTCTCGGTTATTGATATTTAGTTCTTTTTTATGTCTTTTTGACTTCATGATTGTATGTACAATTCTAAGCGCTTCTGCTGCACTCTCTGCATAATAATCCGCTCCGATAGCCTCCGCAAAAGCTTGAGAGACAGGCTTTCCACCTATTATTACCTTGAATCGGTTCCTTAGATTCCGTTCCTCTAATAACCGAACCACCTGACCCATACTATTCATCGTGGTGGTCAATAGAGTAGAAATTGCAATAATATCCGCATGATACTCCAAAGCCTGTGCTATAAAATAATCCGGGGAGACATCTCTTCCCAAATCAAGCACCCCATATCCTGCAGAGCGTATTATCATCGCTACGATATTCTTACCAATATCATGCGTATCTCCCTGAATGGTTCCGATCACTAATCTTCCCTTCAATATGCGACCTTCCCGGGGAAGATTTTTTTCTAAGATATCCAATGCTCGATTCATCACATCGGAACACACCAATAAATCCGGTATAAAATACTCACCCGACTCGTAGAGCTCCCCCACCCGAGCCATCCCACGCACTAATCCGTATTCAATTGCATGGTGAATATTCATTCCTTCCAAAACAATTTCTTTCGCCAGTTCTGCAGCCCGATCTTCTTCCATATCAACCACTGCCTGAGCTAACTCACTGTATTTTAGATCCTCAGGAGTTAATTTCTTAAACTGCATTCCCATCACTCCTTACATCGGTCACCTCTTTCTCCAATGTTGATTCGAAATGTATGTATATGATCCGTATACCGTTTATGAATGCATTGATGCCCGGTAAAATAAATATCTTGATTCCTCGCCATATCTAATAGTACGGATTCTTGCCACCTTTCCTCCACCAATATCCTATCTACACTTATATATCCGTATCGCTCCAGCAAGTACGAGCTCCTGGGGCATAAATGAACGACTCCCTGGATCAAGAATGGTTCCAGCTGCCAAAGCATATCCATCAGAGCCGTACCCGCAAATAACTGATAATTCTTTTCTCCAAGTATCTCCAAGGAAGCACAGGGATCTGCAATTGAGATAATTTTTGCCCCCATTGAAAGGGCCGCCTTTACATATCGTACCAATTCTACACTCACCCTATGAAGTAAGCACTTCATTCCATCCGGATCTTTTCGCAGCTTCCTATACAATTCCATCGGCTCCATTAGATATGCCAATAAGGAAAATGGTGCTTGAACCTGAAGAAGAACAGGATTTTGCTGTTCTAAACTTATGGCACCAAGAATTGTTTTGATAGGCATCCTCTCCACCAGCTTATACCACTGCTCATTATATTGGCTCCTATCAAACAAAAAACCCAGTTGTGAATCATTCGGGAGGTATCTGATTTGTGGCAGCTCAAGGCCGCGGTCCACTGTTATTCCAAAGGCTTGTGCCTCCACATAATC
The DNA here is from genome assembly GCA_023435895.1 of Bacillota bacterium. GTDB lineage: Bacteria > Bacillota > Clostridia > Lachnospirales > Lachnospiraceae > Mobilitalea. The sequence continues at coordinate 74,449 of JAEZLH010000010.1, read as the reverse complement.
ATCAAAAGGAAGCTTCAGGCATGAACTGTCATTCCTTCTCATCACCTTTCTTGCCAACTCCAGAACGTGTTCGCTACTTTCATAGCAGTTACTCCATTCCTCATGTTCAAGACCCTGCCTACATACTTGCGGTGCACAGCGATAATCTTTGCCATTCTGAATCATTTCCCTCACCATCCCGTTAAAAGCTCATCGCCTTAATAAATAATTTATCAAATCCTTCACTGTTGGCAAGCTCCACTACCGTAATATTGTGAACCACCTTGGATGCGACTTCCCGAAGATCTTTGTTTAATAAAAATGCCTTTCCTCCCGACTTAGAGGTATTTCCCACAAAATGAATCTTTCCGGCGAATTCAGCAGGAAGCATACCAATATGAATCAGGCTGCTTTCCTTTAGATGAAAGCCAAAGGAACCTGCAATTTCTACTCGGTCTACTTCCTTTGCACAAATATTCATCTGCTTAAGGAGAGCCTCAATTCCTGCTCGAATTGCTCCCTTTGCTAATTGCACCTGCCGGATATCCTTTTGAGTTAATACTACATCACCAATGATAGAAAAAGCCGGCTTTTGATTTTTAAGAATTAATTTATTACCCAAATCATGATACTGACTTTCCTCAATTGGTTTAGTCAGCTTACCGTTTGATCCGATGATTCCTACTCTGACCAATTCACCAACCACATCAAGGAGTCCGCTGCCACAGATACCAACTCCTTCTACCTCTCCGATAACTTTTGTTTCTATCCGGTTATCCTCCGTGATCGAAAATGACTCAATTGCTCCATTCCCCGCTCTCATGCCATATTCAATATTCATCCCTTCAAAGGCAGGTCCTGCAGCTGTTGAGGTCGCGAATAACTGACCGTTTTTTGCCAAAATCATTTCACCGTTTGTTCCAATATCAATAAACAGTGTCGTTCCCTTCGCATGCTGTAATTGTGAGGCAATTACGCCTGAGGTGATATCCGGTCCCACATAAGCAGATATGATTGGTGGAAGATAAATCAGCCCAAAGGGCGATATATTAATGTGTCCACAGGCAGCTATCGTATTGCCCCCTCTGATGACCGGTGTATATGGATACTGACCGAGAGGCTTCGGGTTAATATTGGTTGCCAAATGTATCATCGCCGTATTTCCGCTATAAACCACCTCATAAATCCACTCCCTTTTTACTGAATATGTAGCACTCAGCTCCTCTATCATTCGGTTTAATTCCGACGTAATGGCCACATACATTTGAGAAAGACCGTCTTCATTGGAGGCGAGATTAATTCTAGTCAAAACATCCTGTGCCTTCAGACTTTGTGGGTTTAAGGAGGAGATAGCTCCTAATTCTTCTCCGCTTTTTAATTCCACCAATGCTGCAACTAATGTGGTAGTGCCGATATCTACTACCATTCCATATGCTTGGGATGATTCCTCCTCCTCTTCGCCAAGGAAAACAGATCCTCCATAAACCTCTGTTTTCCTTCCAATTACCTTCTTTGTAATATAAGGGTTAATATTATACTCAAAGCTGTTCCCTTCTGATAATATCTTCAAGGTATTATTTCTGGAAGGTATATTATTCGTAAGAACCGTGATATCTCCAAAGACTTTAGTCTGACAAGAAAGCACGTAACCCTCTCTCTCTTCCTCCGGGGATACACGATGATTAGTTTTCTCTATCTTAATCTTGGCTTCTGTAAGAGAACTACCCTCCAGCCTAACTTTACATTTTCCGCATGTACCGATTGCATCACAGGGCGATTCAATTAATATACCGGCTAATCTTGCCGCCTGTAAAATCGTGGTTCCATCTTCCACCTTTACTCTGCTTTCTTCATTCTTAAAGTATATCTCACCCATTATTTTCCTCCGTAATTGCCTGAGTAAATGCTTTGATGTTCTCCAGTGGGGTTGAAGTACTGAGTCCGCACGCGGGTGCAATAATATCAATTCTATCTCTTAGTAGATGCTTTGCACTTTGATATACCTTTTGTGCTTCTCCAAATTCTAAGAGATAAGTGCTAAGATTGCCCATTGTGGTTAATGTATTGTTCTCTTCCTTCATCTTTTTCAGATTCACAAAGGCATCTACGCTAATCGCATTCCCTTGCAGCATATTGAGTTGAGGCTTTACCATTCCCACTTCTCCGCAGATGTGCACGATAGCCGGCACTCCCATACGGTGGATTGCTTCGATTAACTGATTCAAATAGGGCACAGCATATTCTTCAAATAATTTCGGTCCCAGAATCTCGCCGGTTGCAGTCGGATCAGCAATGGAAATAGCACTTGCTCCCTGCTCTACCATTAGTTTTCCATATGCGATTAAGTGCCTGGTGACATAATCCAGCACACGGTGAGCTCCCTCACGTTCTCTTCGCAACTGCTTTAGAAAATTCATCGGATCTATTAGCGAGGCAGCGGTGCTCAGAGGACCGGTGAGGCTACCAATTGCCGGAATATCCGGATGTTTTTTTGATAACTGATGAATGGACTCCACCACTGTTCCAACCCTGGAATGTTGTTCCATGGCTGAGATCGGAAGAAAATCCACCTCCAGCACGGATTGATATCGTTCCTTTTCAATCTTCGGTTCACACTCCAAGGTACCAAAATTAATCTTACTGCCAAGCACCTCTGCTTCAATTGTCATACAAAAAGGAATTCCAAAGTTCTCAAATCCGGTATTTTGGTGTACATCATAAGCTAATTCACTCATCAAATCATAAGAATGATGTGCGGCTGGAAGAGTGTGCCCTGTTGTATTCATAACATCAACAATTGCCGCGTTCATCATACCTCCTGGACAAATTACCGGCGGGCGCTCCACTGCTTCCTTATTGAGAACACGTATCAAACGCTCTTTCGGAGAAAACACATCCATATCAGCTCTCCTTTACGACCAGGTGCTTTGCCAGACGAACTGCCTCTGTTGCATTCGCGGAATAACCGTCCGCACCAATTTTATTAGCAAAGGACTGCGATACGGGGCCACCACCGATCGCTACCTTATATTGTTCTCTGATTCCTCGTTCCTTTAATAGCTCTATTACATCCCCCATTCGATCCATCGTGGTGGTCATGAGTGAAGATATCATGATAATCTGAGCTGCTTCTTCCACAGCCCTGTCTACAAAGGTACTCACAGGCACATCACGACCCAGATCAATTACATCGAAATTTGCAGAGGAAAGCATTAGCTTCACCAGATTTTTACCGATATCGTGAGTGTCTCCTTCAATTACACCGATTATGATTTTATATTTTTGATCAGAGGCTTCTCTAAGGATATGGGGCTTGAGAATGTCAATTCCTACATTCATGGCATCGGAACACATCAAAAGCTCTGGTACAAAATACTCCTCATCTTCAAATAACTGTCCGGCACGCTCCATTCCCTTTGCCAAACCCTGATCAATTGCTTCATAAGCATCATATTCTGCTTCTATTACCTGATATGACAAATCACTTACTAAGTCTTCATCCATATCAACCACTGCATCGGCTAAGCCATTATATAATTTTTCCTTCTCAATGCTCATAGTTACCTCTTTTCATCACTCCTGCTTAACGTTGTGCCACAATTACTGCCAATAGATCCTCAATCAAGGATAAACTTCCTTCAAAGCCCGCATATCCGCGGTTTAATACCACACGATTGCCCACCGGGTAGGATACCGTCAAATGGGCAGCACCAAGATCGGTTGCAAATTCCCGTTCTAGGTGACTTCCAATGACAAAGGCAGGAGAGATATCGTGGTAATAGGGGCTGTCGGAACGCCTCGGAACCAGCTTCCACAAGTGATTCCTTATTTCGGTAGGATCACTCTCATAGGCAATTCCTACCGGATATTTTGAGGATAAACCTTCCACAACTTTATTAAGTATCAATTTGTTTGACTCAGATACTTCGGTTGTTACTACCATAAGAACAGGTAACCAGCCCAAATCCTCCGCCAGGAACTTTGTAATAGCCGGCGCATAGTTCGCATCTCCAACAATGACAGCATATCTTTGCCAGTCCAGATCATTATAAGCGTCCGCCACACGTTCGATATAACGATAATAGTTCGTGTTCTCCCAATCAATAACTCCCTCAACCACCTGCTTAGAGAGTTCCAGCTTCTCACCTATTTGACGCAAGAATTCTGTCGTCAGAGTGGGACCAATGGGCAGTTGACCGGTAAGATACGGAGTTCCATGCTTTTGATTAAATTCTTTTGCAGCTGATACACCAAAGAATTCGGATACAACGATATTAAGCTGTGCATCTCCTGAATTTTTAATACCCTCCAGGGTGTCATGCTCCGTGAAAAAGGTGTTTACCTCCAGCCCCAGTTTTTCCAGCAGGCTTCGAAGCTTTAATAAATTCCCTCTCCAAAATGCATCCTGTCCGGGAACCACCCCCCACAGATTTACCTTGCCCTTTTTCACTGTTTCTTTCTTTTCTATATAATCTTGTGCAAGTGCGGATAGTACAATGTCATACCCTTTGTAGCCATCACCTCGAAAGCCTCCCGCTTCCGCCCCGATGATATTCGCTCCCTGATCCTGAAAATCACGGACAACTGCCTGAATATCATCACCAATCATATCCGTGGTACAACCGGTCAGTACGATGTACAATTCACCCTCTACAATCTCCAGCGTGGATTTTATCTGTTCCTCCAGTCGTTCTAACCCTCCAAATACCACTTCCCGTTCCAGCACGTTGGAGCTTGGTACCGCCAAGCCGCCACAATATCCTGCTCCCAGATATCCCGTAGTTCCATACTGATTCCAGTAGATGCTCCCACCGCATCCCATGGATGCATGTAATATGGGTACTGTATCAGGAAGCGCGGATACGGTGATCAAGGCTCCCCCCAAGGCACAAAAGGCTCTAGGTCTTTCAATAAAGCTACTACTCATGATTTACTTTTCCCCCTTTGATATATTGGAATGGGTTTTGATGATACCAGCTTTCACGATATGGTTGACGCACATGTTTTGATAATTTGTCATTAAAGGCTGTATTATTAAAATGGCGAAACAATCTCCTTGCAACATCAAAGGCTCCTGCATAGCCACTGTAAACATTGCCTGCTCCATAAATCGGTAAAATTGAACATCCACATTTTGCTGCCCACACATTATCCGAGTTATGACCGATATAAACATCCGGTTTATTGCGATAAATCAAATTTACTGCTTCAAACGGTTGTGCGGTTGCAACATTGATAATAATGTTCGGGTCTGCCTTTTCTAATTTTGCAACTTCATTTTCCCCAAATTCATCATAATGGTACGGTCTTACTGCAAGAATCTCCATTCCCAGCTCTTGAAGAAGAATCGCTGTAGAAAGGGTTCGAATCTCTCCGGCACTGAGCATAGCAGTCTTACCCTTTAAGGTGTCTAACAGCGAAACCAATGCACGAGTTAGTTCTTTTTCTTCTTCCTCGATTATCTTATCTGCTGCTTCCTCAAGTCCAAAAAATTTCGCAACCTGCTTTAACCAGATACCTGTATTCCTAATGCCAATGGGCATCTGTCCTCCAATAAACGGTACGCCAAAGCGTTCCTTTAAATAGGTCATGAAATAATCATCATGGGTGGGGCATACACCAATGGATAGTGCTGCAAAGGGAGCCAAGCGGAATGCATCCGGATGGGCATCACAGGGGAGCATATTGACCTCCAGCCCTAGCTTATTCAATAATCGAATTAATTCCTTCTGATCCGGTCCCGTCATGGAGGATACATTCAATAGATTCACCAGTCTGCTGCGACGTTGCTTCTCCTCTTCGATAGCAAGGTTATTATTATATACACCAAATCGAACTTCATCCTCACCCTCCACAAAATTACGCAAGAAGGAATGAAAGATAGCATCATATGCAGTTGCCATAACCTTAGTTTTAAAGCCTTCGCAATGAATGGGTAAAATGGAGGCTGAAACCTGCTCCTTTAATGAATCGGCTACCGCATCAATATCATCTCCGATAATTGCCGGGACGCAGGTAGACAGAATAATAATTGCCTCCGGGCGATAACGTTTATCCGCCTCCAATACTGCTTTCCTAAGTTTCACTTCTCCTCCGGTCACAACATCCTTCTCATTCAGATTGGTATTTAACCAAAGCACGCCCTTGGGATTTTTATCTCCGCTGTTAAACTGTCCCAATCGGATGGCTGCTCCCTGTGAATGAACCGCACCGCCACAGCCAATTGAACCATGAACAATGACTACCGTATCCTGCAAGGAGGTAAGAATTGCCGTAGCGGGAAGCAGCTGGCATATTGTTCCCTGACTGAAGGCTCTTCTTCTGTTTTTAAGACATCCTCCACAGAACTGTTTGTGTACCTCACCAATTTTTCCACCAAATTCTATCGTTGTACCAAGTCTGTTTTCACGGCATGGTGCTGCATTTAATTCCAAATAACTCAAGGTAATCCCTCCGTTCTTTCTTAATGACTATGCTTCCATTGATGAGCAGCTTCTACCATTGCTTTCACGTTTTGTTCCGACACTTTAGCTGAGATATCACAACCCGGAAGAAGTAAGAAGCCCCCATCATACGCTGCATGGTTCAAACAATCGGTTGTCACCTCATAGACACCATCCGGCTGTTGATCCTCCAATACCGATACCGGATTCACATTACCTGCAATTCCTATTTTGCCATCTAAAATTTCTTTCGCCTTTCCAAGATCCACTTTGGAATCCAGTGAAATTACTTGAATTCCGGTTTGTGGCAACAGATGCAATCGATCCGTAATATTACCGCAAATATGAAGAACGGAAAGCTTTTGATACCCCTTCAAACGTTCTATTACACGAGTTATATAAGGAACCACCACTGCTTCAAAATGTTTAGAGGATACCACATCACCGGAGGCACTGGGATCTGCAATAAAGATACCGTCAATTCCCTCTAATTTTAACATCTCTTCATAATACGCCACGGACAAATCAGTAGTAAAATTCAATAATTTTTCTACAAGAGCCTTATTTTTATAAAGTGCCTTGGACAAGTTTTCAAGTCCATAGATTTGACCTGCTAAGGTAAAAGGTGCTCTCCCACTGACAAATATGCTTCGTTTCCCTTTATTTCTCTTTACCACTCCCTTTGCCACCTCTTTCAGCCATTGAACCTTGGGTGACTGTAATGCCTTGGTGATATCAAGCTTATCAATATCCTCTTCCTTCTCTACCAGTAGTGAGATAATTTCCGGAGCTCCATTACCGCTAAAGCGGATGGTTGCTCCCAGTGCTTCAATTACAAATGCGGTCGCTCCTGTTCCTACAGTCACAAAATCCGCATCCAAACGATCATTGACGCGAAAGAATATATCTGCCGCCTCATCCGGATCGGATAACAAATTATACAACGTCTTGCCCTCTGCAAAGATTGGCCAGCTGCCTCCAAGACAAAAGCCTGCAGGCGTACGATCCGGTTTTTCCAGATGGAATGCTTTTTCCACCAATTCTTTTGATCCAGCCATGGATACCTCCTTCTACCTAAAAACAATTTAAGTTATGCACTCCTAATATCCATCCTTTCAGCCACTTCATATGTCTCTTGTTAGTGCTTAATCCGATTTCTATATTTTCAAGTTTTATTTATAGGCTTTTATTACATTTTTATATTTCTGATTTATGTATGCAAATCTGTTCTATATCCTAAGGTTAGGATCATCAAATAACCCTGTAGATAGATAACGCTCGCCCGTATCCGGTAAAAGAACGACAATTGTTTTTCCTCTGTTTTCTTCCCGTTTTGCTATCTGCACTGCTGCAAAAGCTGCTGCCCCTGATGAAATTCCTACCAATAACCCTTCCTTTTGTGCCAGCTCACGGGCAGTTTCAAAGGCTTCCTCATTTTTAACACGAAAGATTTCATCAACAACTTCTATCTGAAAGATCTCCGGAACAAATCCTGCGCCAATTCCCTGAATTTTGTGAGCTCCTGGTGCTCCTCCTGATAATACGGGGGAATCATTGGGCTCTACTGCAATTACTTTTATCGATGGCTTTCTTTCCTTCAAGGCCTCTCCTACTCCGGTAACCGTACCTCCTGTACCCACACCAGCGATAAAGATATCAACTTCTCCTTCCGTATCCTTCCATATCTCTTGTGCAGTGGTCTCCCTATGTATCTTAGGGTTTGAGGGATTCCGAAACTGTTGCGGAATAAAGCTGTTTGGAATCTGAGCCGCTATCTCCTCTGCTTTTCGTATGGCTCCGCGCATGCCATCCGCTCCCGGGGTGAGTACTAATTCAGCCCCATACGCCTTTAAAAGATTTCGCCTCTCCACGCTCATCGTCTCCGGCATGGTAATAATAATTCTATAACCTAAGGCCGCAGCAACGAATGCCAAACCCACGCCGGTATTACCACTGGTGGGCTCAATAATTACACTATCTTTATTAATTCGTCCTTGCTCTTGTGCAGCCTGAAGCATTGCATATCCTATTCTATCCTTCACACTTCCTGCTGGGTTAAAATACTCAAGCTTTGCCACCAAGGTTGCCTTCACATTCTTTTTTTCAATAAATCGATTTAGTTGAAGCAGGGGTGTATTACCAATCAGCTCCACTAAACTTTGTTTATAAGTTGCCATCTTTTCCCTCCTTAAAAATCATGAATAAATTTCAACTTGAAATGCTACGTTTATTTGTTCCACCAATATTGCTCTCATTAATTTCTATATTATATTATTCATATATGTATTATATGTATAAAGTGATTATAGCCCCAGTGTCAACATACTGTCAATGAATACATACTATTTTCATATGTCAACTATGTGTCATCTTTTTATTCATTTCATCTCTTTGTTTTTCCTTTGTCTATCCACTGTCAACTCTACACAAAGACGGAAGGGACAACTGCCCCTTCCGCTTTATTAGCTCACAATCTCTGCTCACCAAATTTGTAGAATCGTTGAAGAATTAATTGGCCATAATCTTCCTCTTTGATTGTTCCATAGAGTTCCTCCATCGGATATCCTCTATGCCTCAATTCCTTTTCTTGATTCTTTAGATGAAAACAGGCAATTTCCGAATTAAACTCCGGATGAAATTGCACTCCCCAGATATATTTTCCGAATTTCACACCGTGGTAAGATTCGTGATTACCCGTGGCTATTACTCTGGCATCTTTTGGCAATTCCAAAATGCTTTGATAATGTGCTACATATCCTAAGAATTCTTTAGGAAAATCATGAAAAATCGGATCTTTCTCAACCTGATCTACAATCCAAATCTTGCACTGTCCATATTCTGGTCCTTTCGGATGATAACCAACCTTTCCACCAAATGCATAACCAAGAAGTTGATGTCCAAAACATATTCCCAAAATCGGAATTTCCTTTGATACCAGTGATCTTATCCAAGCTGCAGTCACCTTCATCCAGGCTGCTTCCTCAGTAACCATCTCTTTTGAACCAGATATAATGACGCCAGAAGTATTCTCCGGCAAATATGGTGCTTCATTTTTATAAACCGAAATCACCCTTATATCCTCTCGATTAATTCCGATTTTACTAATAACCAGATCTTCAAATTCACCATATTTTTCTTTCACAGCATCCAATGTTGGTCCTGTTTTAATAATAAGCAACTTCCCCATATAATACCTATATGAATTCGAAATATCGCTGCCACTCCCAATCAGTTACAGCAGAATTAAATAAATCGACTTCATGCCTTCCTAAAGTAAGGTACAATTTTATAAATTCTTCTCCGAAGAATTCTTTTGCCTCCTTACTTGCTTCTAAATAATCAAGTGCACTTGCCAAGGTCTTAGGAAACGCTAATGAATGACTTGTATCCTCTGGTAATGAAAGTTTGTTCTCAATTCCATATAATCCGGATGCTAAGCTTGCAGCTATAATCAAATAAGGGTTCGCTGCCGCTGACCCATTTCTCTGCTCAAAACGACTTCCCTTCCCAAGACCCAGAAGAGATCTGGTGGATACCGTCCGGTTATCCTGTGCCCAGGTTACATTGGTAGGTGCAAAGGAATTCTCCTGGAACCTTTTATAATCATTAATCGTTGGCGATACCAGTGCATTAAAATCTCTCGAAAACTTCAGTAATCCGGCAAGATATCCGTCTGCAATGCTCTTATCACTTTCAAAATAGTTAACGGTCAGATCCTCATTCCACAAACTTTGGTGAACATGAAAACCGGAACCCGATTCATTCGACCAGGGTTTTGGCATGAAGGAGGCATATAAATTATGCTTTCTCGCAATTTCCTTCACTGCATTTTTAATCAATACTGTATGATCTGCCATTTCTAATACGTCACCATATTCCGGAATTACTTCAATCTGTCCGGGACCGTATTCAATGTGGAATGCTTCCAGCGGAATCCCCAATTCTTCCAATCCATCCCTCATCTCACGAATGACATATTCCAGCTCTGCACCACGGTATAAGGAATAGCACTGTACCCCATCAAACACCGGCTTTTTGTTGGAGTCAAACAAGTAAAATTCCAATTCAGAACCAACCAATGGTCTTAGACCTAGCTTTTTATAACGTTCTAGCACACGAATTAATACTTCTCTTGGATTTACTTTAACGGGATGACCTTCTTCATCCACCAACTCTGCAAGTACGAATGCACTACCTTCCCTCCAAGGGATTTTTCGTAATGTACTTAAAATAGGTTTTGCATTCATATCAGGAAAGCCGTTGCTAAAGTTAGCCAATTCGATATCATCATATACACCGCATTGAACATCCCATGCGAAAGGAGCTTTTGCCAATCCCGTTCCGCTTTCTGCTATTTTCAGAAAATGTCTTGCAGGAAGGCGTTTTCCACGAAGCACACCGCATATATCTGCAAACCCCACTTCAACTGTTGTAATTTGATTCTCTTCTATGTATTTTTTTATATCTTGAACACTCATTTAAATCCCCTCGCCGTCTCCGTTTATTCTGATATCTTTATAGTGTTGGTGCACACTATCCACGTAGTTCGTAATATTTTCGGATACTTCAGGCGCTTGAAGCTTACGAATGAAGAACCATAAGCCTCCTACCACTAACCAGGCTAAGAAGATAAAGATAAAATACGGCAATGGCGCAGGCGAAATTGAGTTTGAATATACGCTGCCAATAATCGGTACTAATAGAACAAGAATCGTTAACACCGCCAATATAATATGTTTGGTCTTAAGCTCTTTCTCTTTCGCCAAATAAAACGGAGTTGATATGGCAATCAGTGCATATACAAATATAAACCCATAAGTGGCCAGAGTTCCCGTCCAGCTATAAATGGTAATAATTAATTCGTTATTCTTATAAAAATCGCCAATATGAGTTATTCCACCACGATTAATGATTAACAAGAACGTTACAACTGCAGCCAAAACTGCGGATATGGTAATTGCAATATGGGGTGTTTTATTTTTTACATGGGTAATACCAATGGAAGGATGAAATAATCCGTGTCGTCCCATTGAAAAAAGAATACGTGCGACTGCATTGGTGCAGGCAAGGAAGCAAGACCAGAAGCTAATTAAAGCGCCTACAGAAATTAATGGTCCAAGGAACTTCACTCCATAAAAGGATGACAGCTCAGATAAGGGTGCCGCCGAGCTGCTTAATGTAGTGTCTCTTCCTTCAAAGCCTAAAATTTCCGAATGGGAAAGAAGGATAAAGAATAATCCTACAAATACTGCACTGATGATGACTGCTCTTGGAATAGTTTTTAATGGTTTTTTAGCTTCATCACCCAGCGAGGTTGCACTTTCAAAACCTACAAAGCTAAAGAATGCCAGTACAAGGCCAAGACCAATTCCACCGGGAGTAACCCCTTTTAATGTAATTTGATTAAGATCAATTTTAAAGCCTGACTTGACTAAAACCACGATTGCCAGAATAAAAATCAAGAATAATGCAACCGCTTCGAAGCCCAACATCAGCTTTGCTGAAAGTTGAATATCTTTAATAGCGATATACCAAGCAATAACAGCACCCACAATTCCAATGATTAATGGAGGAACGGATACTCCGCTATAGGAAATCAAAACATGTGCGTAATTGATAAATCCTGCCAATACCGCGCTCGCTGTCAAGAGATAAGCCAATACCAGCGCCCATCCGGCAATTACACCTACTCCACTACCAAGACCTTTCACAACAAAGGAATACAGTGACCCGGGTGATGCGGAACGTTTCGTATATTGATTCAAATTTACACCAACTAATAAAGTTGCTATAGTGGCAAAGGAATAGGATAACCAGGTACCATTTCCTGCAAAATAAAAAACTAAAGGGATTACGAGAGCTGGGGTGGCACTTGGAGCGATGCTTGCGATGGATTGTGCAAGAACCTCAATTGGGGATAATATGGACTTCTTCAGTCCTGATTCTTTTACTTGATTGCTATTTTCTTTACTCATAATTACTCCTATCTGCCTCACAGGCTGTTTCATACTCATGAAATCAGGTGCTTCCCGATTTTCAATAAAAATAATTTCTAAATAACAGCCAATCTACAACATCGCTTCATATAACCACTCCTTCTTCTTTCCCTACTATGCAAAATAAAATATATTTCCTTTTAATATACAAAAAGAGACTGCCTCCCTTTCGGAATAACAGCCTCTAGTTTTCTAGTCAGCATATATTTTATTTCATATATTACTTATATGTTTAGTATTATATTTTATGACTTTAAATCTGTCAACTTATTTTTTGTCAATATTAATAATTTTTTTAACTCAATCTTAAGTTAATACATCCCTTGATATATCTTCTCTTTTGCCATGCTCCAGCATTCGCAATAACTGTTTGTTCCTCCATTTTACTTCCTTGCATACACTGGGAATCATATACCAGATATCTTCCAGATAACGATAAAATCCTGCAATTACATTTGGATTCACACAATACAACCTTTTCTTGTACTTGGTAACATTCCATGCTGCGACCATACAGTCATCCTGAACCATAATACTCAAATGATCCGGAATATAACTCAAATATCGAAACGAAGTTAATACCAAATAACTCTGGCTCTCCTTTAACTCCTGAAGTTGTATCATGGTTCTTAGCATACTTCTCCAGTTTTCTTTCGAAATAAAAATTTTCCTGTCACATAACACGGATAGATTGTTATCACAAATTAAAGCTTGGGATGACATTTCTTCTAAATAATCCAAATTATAGATTGAGATATAACTACATTGTTTCTTCAATTGCTTGAATCTTCTATGTATCTCCAAGCATTCTTCCACGGCTTCCTCGCCAACTAGATTGTCCCTAAGAATTTTTAACAGTAAATCCTCCTCTATGATTTGTAACGTCAATGAGGGATTCAACATATAAATTCGGTTTCTTGCTTTGATATACTCCTCTACCCTATCCATCATCCTAACAGTTTCACTCACCCCTATTGTCTCAATGAGTTTCTTTGATCGATGGTACACCTTTTTAGCGCTATTGGTTAAAAAATTGATTGTTTCATTGTTATGATACATCAGACCTTGAAGAGAATTGGGACTTCCCTCCGCTGAAATACACTGCAAAGCAATTTCATCCTTTACTAAAAATGAGGTACTATAGTACTGCTCCTCATGAAGTCTGGGATGTACCCACACCTCAACTCCATCTGTCAAATATAATTCCATCCAACGAAATATAGCCCGGTAAGGTCTATGGATGTCGGTGTCACAATCTACAATGATAAATTTATGCCCATATTCCAGAACCGGTCGAAACAGTTCCATATAAGCATGAATTCTCATCTGCTTATCTCTGCCCTCATCTCCATAATTCCAATTAATTCCTGAGTAATCAATCATATACATAATTTCCCCTGGTGGGAGGGTAAGTAGATATTTCATATAATATGCAACTCCCTCAAAAACGCCCTTATCCCCAAGGAATATACTTACATTTGTATTATATCCGTATTTAGGCGTGTAAATCCTCTTTTGTTTGCCCTCCTCTTTTTGTTGCATCTCAATTGTTTCTTCTGACAACCATAAACTAAAGGCTTCTATCTTTTGTTCCTTACTAGTAAATGCTATATCCGGCCGATATGATTTCAATATATTATGGATTACTCCTCGCTTTTGCTCCGCCTCTGAAATGATTAGATGTTCTGCAACTTTATTTATATAGGGGCTATCATACCCTAGCTTTCTACGCTGATTTCGCCACTTGCTCACTAATGTCTTATCTACCATCAAAGTTTTTGCCAATGAATCACCTGAAATGTCCAAAGCTTTCATCACATAATCAAGCTTTGAATGACTTTCCATACTTAATTACCTCCTTTTCATCATGTCAACATCAACCACTTGCGAAGCAACTTTATATTAGCATTGTTACTCCTTTATTTCAGAATGATGTTTCACAATTGTCTATTTCTAAACATAGAAAAAAGAGAAAGTCCTAATTTACATACGGGCTCCTCTCTTTCATAGAATCAGTTACTACAAATTATCGGACACAACAATCCTTTTTAGTATATGCTTTACCAAAATACCCAGTTGGTGTAGATTTTCTTTTACAAGATAGGCGCAGCATCCGTTTTTCATTGCAAATGAAATCACCTCTGGGGATACATCTTCGGATACAATAATAAACGGTATTTCGGGTGATAACATATTTTTGATAAACAGCGCATGAAGTGCATTGAAATGAGGAGTAGAATGATCGGATAGAATGATGTCAAAATCATTCTCAACTAATGCCTTCTTCATTGCCTCTTCACTGCACACATACTGAGCTTCGACCTCAAATCCTCCCCTTCGTAGCTCCAGAACATTTAAGTCAGCAATATATTTAAATTCTTCAACGATTAAAACATTGATTTTACTCATTTTTCAGCCCCTTCAAGTAATGAATACGTTCCATCTTGCAATTATTAACTACTATAATATGATAATTCACTACATAAAACTAGATGACAATCTTTTGATAAAATATAGTAAATCTTTAGGTTTCATTCTAAATAACAGGACTCCTTCCACACAGAAATATAATTGACAAATACATTGGAAAATTGTATACTTAAACCACCTAATTCATATATGTTTAATATGCTTTAAATTGTATCAATTCTATCTTTCAAGAATGAATGAAAAGAGCCGGGGGAGTGAAGATTTTGAAGGATTCGTTGAACCAAAGCGATGTCACTATAAATTCTATAAAAGAATTGAAGGCACTAAACAGCACCATATCACACGAAATCAAAGCTCCTGTAAGAGCGATTGATGGTTATGCCAGAATCTTTATTGAAGACTTCGGTGGACAGATAAGCAAAGATGGTATTGAACTTATTCAAAATATTCGTACTCTTTGCAGTGATACTCTGTTACTAATAAACAAACTACTTGATTATACGAAATATGCTGATGCAGTTCCCATTCAGGAGACAATCAACCTCCCCCAAATGATACGTGACGTATTCCAAGAACTGATGCTTGGATATCCAAAAAAGCAAGCCATCAATTTAACCATTACCACGGATATGCCCTATCTGTTAGCGGATGGGATATTAATTCGTCAAGTGATTGTTAATCTTTTATCTAACGCCCTCAAATTTACAAAAAACAAGGAAGAAGTACATATTTTTGCAGAATATCAATATATCAATGAAGAACATGCGTTTTGCGTTAAGGATAATGGCGTAGGGTTTGATATGAATTTTTCTGAGAATTTATTTGGGATGTTTCAGCGAATGCATTCAATGGATGATTACGAAGGAAGTGGCGTAGGTCTGGCGACTGTGAAGAAAATTATCCAAAAATTCGGCGGTAGAGTTTGGATTACCGGTGAAGTTGGAGTGGGTGCTTGTGTTTATTTTACCATTTCACCTATTCATATCCTAAAATAAGGATTTCATATACAGGGGGGTACTTATGTTTCAAACATTAATTGTTGATGACCGTGATATCTTTCTCACTGAGCTCAAAAAGCTAAAGATATGGGGAGAAGCTTCCGGTTTTTGGATTGCTGATAAAGCGAACAATGGTAAACAGGCACTGGATCTGCTTCGAGCGAAATCCTATGATTTGGTTCTTACTGATATTCGTATGCCCGTTGTTGACGGATTGCAATTGCTTCGTGAAATAAAGAAAGAAAATCTATGTTCCTGTGTGGTCTTTCTCAGTGAATTTTGTGAATTTCATTATGCAAGGGAGGGGATTGTTCTAGGTGCCTTTGACTATCTGGTCAAGCCTGCCACAGAGGAAAGTCTGGCTGATCTTCTTAAAAGAGCTTCCTCCTTCCTCTTATCCCGTCCATCTGGCTCACGCAGTACAGACTCCTTTGTTGATGAAAATTTTGACCGTCTCTATCCTTTCACAGAAGAAGCCTCAATTGTAAACCAGCTAAGCGAAAACGACCCCATGACCATATTATCCTTTAAAACCACCCTGGATAATCTTTATATCCTATTAGAAGACAATATCATCAAAGCGGATATTATCATCAAGAAATTATATCATAATATTATAAAAAACATATACGAGAAATTCCCTTGGTTGAAGCAATATATTAATCCCGTTTTTTTCAATGAAATTGATTTTCTTCGTGATGGGGATGATAATGCCTATAAAAGCCTTTATTGCCGCAAGCTCGATTATCTGGCAAATGTACTAAAAAAGCTTCATCCTATCACTTCGGATCCCAATCTGAGAGATATTTGCGAATATCTGTTATCTAACCCAGAAAAGGATCTAAAATTAAAGCTGATATCCGAACAATTCTTTTTGAATAACACCTATCTTAGCAGTACCTTTTCCACAAAGCTTGGCATACGTTACAATGACTTTGTGACTTTAATTAAAATGACTCACGCTGAATATCTTATCCGCTCTGAGAATCTGAAACCCTATGAAGTCGGTTATCAGCTGGGCTATAAGGATATTAATTATTTCTTAAAACAATTTAAAGCAATTCACGGTCAAAGTGCTGCAAAGTTTCGAAACTCGGAATATATTGATTATCAAATTTAAGATTTGGCGATACAATACTAATTGTTTGAGCTAAGTATCCTATAAACTAAAATCCTCTTTAAAACGTAATAATTACGCTTCAAAAGAGGATTTTATATATTTATTACTCCCAACTCATTTTAAATGTAATACTCGGTTCTTACATGATTAATCAAGTCCAATACTTCTTCTCTTACTTTCTTAAATTCTGATGTAAACCTTATCTGATCTGCATTTTCACCGGTAATTGAATTAGTAAAAGAGGTCTTAAACTCTTTGATTATCTTACCGGGTCTAGGAGACATGACCAATACTCTAGTCCCTAAGGAAAGGGCTTCATCCACATCATGGGTGATAAATAGAATGGATTTATGACTCTCCCACCAAATACTACGAAGCAGGTTCTGCATCTGATCTCGGGTTAGTGCATCCAATGCACCAAACGGTTCATCCATTAATAAAACTAACGGATTATTCACCAATACCCTGGCAATCATCACCCTTTGCCTCATACCACCTGATAATTCATAAGGTTTATGCTTTCTAAAATCTAATAACCCCACTTTCTCCAAATAGTGTTCCGTCAGCTCTCTCTGCTCAGCTTTTGGCAACTTTCTCATCTTAAGACCGAACTTTACATTATCCTCTACACTTAACCAAGGGTAAAGAGCGGGTTGCTGGAACACAACCCCTCTATTCCAATCAGAGCCTGATATCTTGGTGGTATTTACATATGCTTCCCCTTCGGAAGGACTTATGAAACCGGCTATCACCTTTAGCAAAGTACTTTTACCACAACCGGAGGGGCCAAGGAGGCATATAAATTCTCCCTCCTTAATCTCGAGGTTAATATCCTCCAGTGCATTGACCTGATTGTTTTCCGAAGTATAGGTCAACCCCAAATTCTTTAAAGAAATTACCGGCTTTCGGGTATCCGCATCATCCGGATAATAGCAAAGTTGATTACCCTTCAACGCTTTATCTTCTCCCTCTTTCGGATTTCGATTCCGTGAATTTTCTTCGTGCACCAGAGCCATCGGATTACCTCCCAGTTCTTTTCTTCTTATTGTTCCGCCTTCACCTTTTCAAGATAGGAAGGGTTAATATACTTATCATATGCGGATGCATCCAATTTTTTTTCAAGGGACTTCTGATCAACCAGGAAATCTCCGATCTTCTTTAAACTATTTACAGAATTGCCTTTTGCAGCACTTGTTCCAAGATACGCTGAGGATAATTCCTCATCTACAGTAAGCCATACATTGCCTTTTGCCTGTTTTAATGCTTCTTCCTTTGTTATGCTGTTTGCTTTCGCCCACTGTTCCGCTGATTTGTCGGGATCAGCAGCGTATAAATCATGAGCTTTAATTAATGCTTTTAAGTATAATTCAATTACCTGAGGATATTTAGATGCAAATTCATCACTTACGATATTATAACCAGCGGTAGGTGCTCCCTTTGTAGCCAGCTCTTTACTGGAAATCAATTTCGTACCGTCTGCATACAGTTCGCCAAGGCTTGGATCCCAGGTATATGCCGCGTCAATGTCTCCACGTTTCCATGCTGCAACGATATCCGTAGGATTTAAGTCAATAATCTTAACATCCTTCGCTGTAAGTCCTTCTAATTCCAAAGCACTTAATAAACTATAATGAGAAGTGGAGCTTACTGTTGTAGCAATTTTTTTACCCTTAAGATCCTTGATCGATGAAATTTTAGCACTGTTTTTTGCTACTAATGCCTCAGATTCACCAAGAACAGTACTTACCCAGAAGATCTGATAAGGAATGCTTGTTGAGGCAGCAATTGCAACCGGCGGATCACCGATTCCCCCAGCAAAATCAATTGACTTGGAAAGAATCGCATTGTTCATATCACGTCCGGCCTGGAAGTTTACCCATTTTACGGTAGTCCCTGATTTTGAAAGTTCTTCTTCTAACCAACCATTTTCTTTTACAAGATTATTATCATCATTCATTGTAAAATATCCGATGGTAACTGTCTTTGGATATTCTACCTGTGCTTGTGTAGGCGCAGCCGTTGTGGGTGCAGTTGTTACTGTTGGTGCTACTGTGGGTGTTGTCTTTGTATCTGTTTTATCCGAAGATTCTTTTGATCCGCAACCCACCAAAGCTGTTGCAATAAGTACGATTGATACGATCACACTCAATAATTTTCTCCCATGTTTCATAGTATACACTCCTTTATTTTTATTTTATATCATTGATTTCCTTCCGTTTTGGTTAGGATTACTCCTTCCCCTTCCAAGGCACAATCTTAGATTCTGCAAAACGAATCGTTCGATCAAGTATGATACTGGTAATTCCCATTACGATGAGTCCTGCAAAGATTACATCACTTTGTAAGAATCGGCTTGCATCAAATACCATCCAACCGATGCCGGTTATGGAAGCAACCATTTCTGCCGCTACAAGAGTACCGAATGCGATTGCCATTGAGGTTCTGAGTCCGGTAAAGATATAGGGCAAACTTGCAGGTAATATCACATGCCAGAAAACCTGACCCTTAGATGCCCCCAAGGTATATGCTCCATTAATGTAATCTTCTCTCACACTTTTAACGCCGGACATAGCAGATATGTAGATAGGTGCGAAAGCAGCGAGAAAAAGTAAGGTTATTTTTGATTTATTTTCAATTCCCAACCATATGATTAATAAACTGTAATAACCTAGTGGAGGAAGTGATTGATAAAATTCTACCAGAGGATCAAATACGGCTCGTATTCTACGATTATATCCACTGGCTAAACCTAATGGAATTGCAAAAAGGATTGCCATCAAGTAGGCATTAAGCAAGCGATAAAGGCTATCCGCCAGATGTTTGAACAGTGGTGTTCCTTTATATCCCTCAAGGATCAAATCTCCGAAGCATTTTAATACTTTGGCCGGCGTTGGGACAAATACATTGGATACCAACTTGAATTTTGTTACCAGATACCAAGCAATTCCCAGAATCAAAAATGTAGCAATACTGATTGATAACTCTTCCACCCTTTCTTTATGAAATAAGAAACGAGTTTGCCTTTTCCTATGACCTTTCGCCGCTCCAGACTTAATATTATGCGACATATTATTCTCCCTCCTTAATCAACTCCGATTCAGACGGCTTATCAGTACTCCCATTCTCTAAACAAAAACCCTTTAACTGCTCCTATCAATTATTTATTAAACTTCCCTTTGATTTCTTCCACCTTATTTAACTCTTCCCAGGGTAAAGAAATATCGGTACGTCCAAAATGACCATAAGCAGCTGTTTGTTTATAGATGGGTCTTCTCAAATCAAGTGCTGCAATGATTGCGGCGGGTCTTAAATCAAAGGTCTCTTGAATTATTTTAACAATAATTTCATCAGAAATCTTACCGGTGCCAAAGGTATCAACTGCAATGGATACAGGCTTAGCCACACCGATTGCATAGGCTAGCTCTATCTCAAGCTTATCCGCTACATCAGCTGCTACCAGATTTTTCGCCACCCACCTTGCGGCATAAGCTGCAGATCGGTCAACCTTAGTCGGATCCTTCCCTGAGAATGCTCCGCCACCATGTCTACCTGTCCCGCCATAGGTATCCACTATAATCTTTCTACCGGTTAGTCCTGCATCCCCCTGGGGTCCTCCGATGACAAAGCGACCGGTTGGATTCACATAATATTTTGTACCTTCATCCAGCAATTCTTCCGGAATGACTGCTTTGATGATAAATTCTATTACATCATTTCTAATCTGCTCCAGTGTTACCTCTTCACTATGCTGTGTCGAAATAACGACGGTATCCACTCTAACTACTTTACCAAGTTCATCGAATTCTACCGTTACCTGTGATTTCCCATCGGGCCTAAGATAAGGTAATGTTCCATTCTTGCGAACCTCGGATAACTTTCTTGTTAAACGGTGTGCGAAGGATATGGCAGGTGGCAGATATTCGGTTGTCTCATTGGTTGCATAGCCAAAGATAATCCCCTGATCACCAGCTCCTGTTCCAAAATCTTCTGTCGCGCCTTCCTGTTTTGATTCAAACGCTTTATCCACTCCCAAGGCAATATCAGCGGACTGTTCATCAATAGAAGTAAGTACTGCAATGGAATCTGCATCAAATCCACCTGCATTCTGTGTATAACCAATTTCACGAATTGTATTTCTGACTATTTTAGAAATATCAATATACGCCTGAGTTGTAATTTCACCCACAACCAGGGCTAATCCT
Organism: Bacillota bacterium; assembly: GCA_023435895.1. Lineage (GTDB taxonomy): Bacteria > Bacillota > Clostridia > Lachnospirales > Lachnospiraceae > Mobilitalea. The sequence continues at coordinate 53,281 of JAEZLH010000010.1, read as the reverse complement.
GTGGCAACGGTAGTCTCGGCTGCTACTCGGGAATTAGGATCTTTTTCAATTAGCGCGTCCAAAATAGCATCTGAAATCTGATCAGCAATTTTATCAGGATGCCCTTCTGTAACTGATTCTGAAGTAAATAATCTTCCCATATCGTTTCCTCTTTTCTTCATGTTTCTTTGTTAAAAGGGGCTGCGCAATGAGCGAAACTCCCAAATAACATATTATTCTTATATGTTTATATTACATTCATGTCGGTTAATTTTCTATAGAAAATGTTTTGATTTATATAAGAAAAAATTTTGATTTTTATAAGTATAAATTTCATCATTGCACCTCTTATCAATTTCCTTACGCATCCCAAATCAATTTAGAATTTCTTCACTAAGCGATTCGTTTTTGATTTTCATCCAAGGTTTTACGAATTTCCAGATGCTTTTCTTTCGTATATGGATAAAATAACGTTGTAATTAATCCAAGAAGAACGAATACACCTGGTGCCAAAGCCATGGTCCACTTAATTGTACTCAAAGCGGTCGGCGTTTGCCCAACATTCGGTACATAGCCAGCCAGCTGCAATACAATTCCAATGATAAAGATTGCAACCGAATTAGAAAGTTGCATAAAAAAAGTCATAACACCGGAATATAACCCTTCTCTTCTTCGACCGGTTTCAAGCTCATCCACATCCAGTACATCAGGAAGCATAGCCCAGGGTAGCACATGTGCAACCCCATACCCCACACCGGCAAACGCTCCTACAAAATATACTACCAGAGGATTTGATCCGGGAGCTACTAACAGCCAGGTCACTTGAGCAATTGCCCATAGGAGGAGTCCGTAAAAGATGGTATTACGTTTACCGATTTTCTTTGATATGACAGTCCATATGGGCAGTGAAATCACGCCGGTAAGGATTACGATAACCAACAGAATTGACATGTCTGCTTCGCGATTTAACCAATATTTCATATAATAGATAACAAAGCCTTCAATTACATTTGCTGCCGCATAGCAGCCTACATAAATTAGTAGCAGGTAACGCATGGGACGGTTACGAAAGACGCTGATTAACTCCTCTTTAACATTTAATTTTATTTCCACACTTGCTCTTGGTCTTTCCTTCGAGAAAAGAAATATCACAAAAGCCAAAATACTGATAAAACCACCAATTCCAATTCCCATTGCTCTGTACCCCAGCGCCGGGTCATGAAAGGCATCACTTATCATCTTGGGAATTACGGCTGCTACCAGTCCAAAAATCAGCTGGCAGGCGATTCGATAATTGGATACACTGGTTCTTTCGTTATAATCGTCCGTTAATTCCGTAATAAAACTGAGATAAGGAACATGATAGGAGGAAACCGCCGTAACCACCCCCACATAAGCTAGAATATAATAAATCACAGTGTAGCTTCCAAAGTCCGCTTTATTCCATAATAGAGCGGAAAAAATAAGTAAGAAAAAAGTTGCTCCAAGGAAGAACGGTCTGCGTCTTCCGAATCGTGTATTTACTCTGTCACTGCCTAAGCCTAAAATCGGATCTACCACTGCATCCCAGGCTCTTCCCACTAAGAATATGGTTCCTGCCACAGCTGGTGATATCCCCACTACATCAGTTAAATAATACATAAAGTATAGACCGATTGCAGTAACTGAGATAACCGAAACTGCTTCCCCGGAACCATAAAATAATTTCTTACCTGCTGTTAATTTTTCAAAATCTTTTCCCATATTTTCCTCCAATCCATGACAAGAGTGCCTTTTCTAACTGTATTTATACAATGAATTGTTTAGAGGCATACATCAGCCTTTATGCCATGTAGACTCTTCTTATCCTGTACTCATTTCACACCTGATTCTATCTCTCGTTGTCTCAAAACTTTTATTGTTTTTCTTCCCACTCAGCTGTATCTTGGGAAGTCATAAGCTCATTGAGCATATAAATCAGGTAATCCTTAACATTCACGCCCTCTGGAAGCGAACCTTCCAGACCATAGAATGCCGCCTGATTACTCCCTTCTTCTGCCCCCTTTAACGTCTCTTGCACTGAATCACGAAGATCCTTTAGAAACTGCTCCACAATACCTTCATGTGCGGGGGTAACCATAAAATGAAGACTATCCGGATACTGCTGCAAATCCATGTGCCAGCCTTTCTTTGTCATTCGATCCGATATCACACTCAAATCAAGCTCGTTTGAACCGATTGCAAACACACTCGCCTCCGGTTTGCCGATGATATATAATCCTTGTATTGCCGCAATCCCTTCTTGAAGCGCTTTGGTTGTTTTCATGATTCCTTCTGCATTCTTAACATACCCTTCCAAACCCAGGTATTTTAACACCGCCCATGCACTTGCAATGGCACCTCCCGGGCGGGTTCCAAGTGCAGTGGGTGATGCAAATAATCCACCTGGCCATTTATCATATGCAAAGTATTGAAACTGTCTGATGTCCTTATTTCTGTATAATATGGTTGATACTCCTTTGGAAGCAAACCCATATTTATGAACATCAGCGGATATACTAGTTACCCCCGGCACTCGAAAATCAAATAACGGCACCGAATATCCAAGCTTTTCTACAAATGGAAGAATAAAGCCTCCTAGACATGCATCCACGTGTAGGGGCACCCCTTTCTCAAGGGCTAAATCCGATAACTCATTAATAGGATCTACAATACCATGGGGATAAGCGGGTGCCGAACCAACGATTAAGATGGTATTTGGAGTAATCAGCTTTCTTGCCTCTTTCACATCGGCTCTATAATCCTCTGTTAATGGAATGTGAATCGGAGTCACATTAAAATAATGTGCCGCTTTTTCAAATGCCGGATGTGCAGTAATCGGTATTAACATTTCAGGCTTTTCTATCTCCGGGTGTTGATATCTTGCTAAATCGCGATACGTCTTAACCGCCATCAAAATACTTTCGCTTCCCCCTGAAGTCAGGCTTCCCCTTGTTGCTTCATCACCATGAAACAAATCGGTAACCATGGATATCACCTCGTTCTCCAAGGTACGTAAACTGGGGAATGCCAACGGATTTAATCCGTTCTCGTGAAAATATAGCAGATAAGCTTGTTCAACAAACTCTGTTATCTCCTCTCCGGCATAATAAACAAGGCTCCAAGTCCTTCCCTTATTCCAATCGGCATCATGCTTTTTTAATGTCTTCATATACTCCAACAATATTGTGGAATCCGCTCCTTTTTGTGGAAATCTGGCCATAATAATACCTCACCTTTCATAAATGTGAAAATTTCATCATTGTTATTCCGTATACTCTAAATACCGTCTCCATCCCTGTTTTGATCGATATACTCATTATAGGTAGGTTGATCGGACAAGTTATAGCTCATCTCCCAGGTTGGTCGATACCCGATTCTGGAATAAAGTTCCCTAGCCTTGCTTCCAGATGCAATAAGCTTCGATTCCTGAACTCCCTGTTCTTTCAACCATAGATGACTTAACTCAATTAACTTAGAAGCAAGCTTTTTCCCTCTATATTCCGGTTTGGTATACACATCCACAATCCAACCATATTTACCGGGTAAAAACAGATAGTACGGAAAGTCCTGTTTGATCAGTGCTCCTGCAATTGCAACGGGTTGATCACCATCATAAGCAAGATAATGCTGTATTCTTCCTTGCTCATATTCTTTGAAATAATCTCTGGTAATTACCTTATACACGTCATTAATAAAAGAACTTTCCGGAACGCCCATATCTTCAAATAAAATTTTTCGCAGCTCCACTATAACCGGAACCTCTTCTTTTTTAGCTGTTACTATTCTAATTTCATTTGTAACATCAGACATATATTTCACCTCACTTATTCTTTTAGTAGTCGATCCAAATGTTTGAATATAGGTAATTCTTTATCCTGCTTCTTTATTTCGCGTAACAGCGTTATATCAGAAACATCGATTGGCTCTAGAACACAAATTGCTGCCAGATCCACATCTCCCAGCAGTTCCCGAATCTGTTTATAATAGATTTCGTATTGATCTCCGTTTACAAGGATTCTCTCCGGTTTCCCGATAATGCGATAACTGGTTTTATCCTCTCCTATAACGGTCAGTGATATGTTCTGATTAAACCAAAGACTTCTTGTGAAATTCTTATATGTTCTTGATGTCTCTAGTAGCTCAAGAAAAATAATATTTCCATCCTTGGTTAGTTCTAAAAACTCTTTCTCCTCCGCATAAGCAAGCCCCTGTGAATCGACTGTAGCAAGAACCTTAATGGAGCATCGTGCACTGATTACCTTTGCCGCCTTTTCTAATAATTCAATTCCCATTATGCTTCCTCCTATATAATTCTAGCCAAATCCGAATCGGGATGGTTCCCGCAGCGTCGATAGTCATCGAAATCCACATTCAAACCGTACTTAATCCTTAATTCCTGAAGCCCGATTGCAAGACGGACATAATATTCCAGAGATGCATTCTCCTGATCATGGAAATAGGAGTGTGGTCTTGGAATCCATACCATATATACCGTTGAGACTCCATGCTTTGCAAGCTCTTCTGCTTCTGAAAGAACTGCCTCTAGCGCTTCATCTTCATCCTTAAATCCATTGGGCTGTGCAAACTCAACTCCAGCCACAATCCCGGTGTTCACATTTCCTCTACCAAATATCTCTGCCGCTTTAATTAATCGATTCTTCCACTCCTGATAGCCAATCCATTCAGCTTTTCCAGGGCAAATCCAATTGAATAAATCTTCATTCAAAACCTCAATATCTGCGGTGTAACTGCTTAAACCAGTCTCATCATATAATCTTTTCAGCTGCTTCTCATTAAAAGCTGTTCCAATTAGCTGACTGGGGAAGCGCTCCGTTTTAAAAAGCTTCCCTATCTCCTTTAATATTTCTATATAGTAATCCACCTCTTCATCAAAGGGCTCCGCTCCCCTTGTATCCGATCCCGCCGTAAGACAAATGCTGGAAAATCTACCAGGCTGTTTCAAAGCTTCTTTAATCGTCTCGGCAACCTCTTCCGGTTTTAGTCTAGGGTTAATACCCAGTTCATTCTTTTGATCCTTTAAATGATTCACAATATCACAATATTTACAGCCATGATCGTTATTCCAAAAATGACAATAACTAGAGGGCATGACTTGTAATCTCTGAGGGCGAACCGTTACCACATGTTCCATGGGTTTTCCACTGGAGGTTATTTTTCCGTAATATTCGGGTCTAGGCCAATACTCTACTGACTCTATGACTTCCCCCTCATCAACTAACACCACTTTACTGTCTACTACATCTACAAGATAAGGATTTTTCTCAATTGGAGTAGAGTCCGTTAATAATACACTTCCGTCTCGTAATACCAATGATTCCGGTATAGGAGTCAGCTTACCGTCCCTTGCGCCAAACAACGTAGACCCCCTGACCTGATGTTTCTCTTCATCCAAAGCTTCAAGTGCCTTCTCCGTGTAATGAACTCCTCTTCTTTGCACATCAATCTTGATTGCAATCAGCGGTGGAAAATCCGGATATTTTTTTAAAACTTCCTTTAAACTTAATGACATAGCAACCTCCCATAATCTTCATGATAAAATGCAATGCATTTAATACATATATATTTAATATGTTTAAGTATAAATAATGTACTCGAGATGAACGACGACAAAAATGCATACGATACAAACTGTTTACATCAATTCGTCTTCGAAATAATCTTATTCTCATCCCGAGCACATATCAATCGATAATATTTAGTTTTTTATAAGAGGATTTTTGGTATTTAACCCTGGGCTTATATCCCCTCTTATCATCATTTATATTATATCTTAAAACTGCTCACTGCCCCTTGTAACTCTATTGATTCATCCTTCAGAAGCTCCACCGCACTATTAAGAGATTCCGTGGCACTTAATTGACGTTCCGCAGCTGATTGTACCTCTAAGGATGCAGAAGCCGTCTCTTCCAGCACAGAAGAAATATCCGTAATTGCCGACAATGTAATATTTTTGGTCTCCTCAATATCTTTAATTCGTTCTGATATTTCATCAATATTTTTAATAAGGCTTTCCACATGCGTAGTGATATTATCAAATACCTTTAGAGTACTCTGTAAAGCATATTCCTGGGACTGAACAATATCACCTGCTTGATTTGCAGTGTTTGCAGTATTTTTTGTCCTTTTTTGTATGCTTCCGATGATTTCATTAATCTTGCCCGAAGCTTTCAGGGATTCATCCGCTAACTTTCTTATTTCATTGGCAACAACGGCAAAGCCTTTTCCAGCATCTCCCGCTCTTGCTGCTTCAATGGAGGCATTCAGCGCTAACAAATTGGTCTGATCCGCAATGCTATTGATGGTGCCTGTGATTTCACTGATAGAGGCTGATTCTTTATTCAGCTGTTCAATATTCTCTATAATTTCTTTTGCAATTGCAAAGGTTGCCTTGGATTTTGCACCCAGCTCATCCATAGTTGTAATACCCTCCAGCACGATAGTTTTAGTGCTATTGGCAGAATGATTGATCTGATCGGTACTATCATTCACATAATTAATCTTCTCGTCCAAATCACTCATCTTCTTTAAACACTTCTGGGCATCTTCCGCCTGTTGTTCAATTCCCGCTTCAATATGCCCCACTACCTCGGTGATATTTCTAGAATTCACTACCAATTCAGCCGATGAAGAAGCAACCGCATTTGCTGATTCCAGTATGGTGTTGGTTACATTAGCCGTTCGATGAATTAATCCTTTCATTCCAGTAAACATACCGTTAATGTGCTTATTCAAAAGCATAAATTCATCCTTACGTCTGGTTAGGGGATTGGCAGTCAAATCACCTTCCTCCGCCTTCATTACAACTTCGTTAATTCTTCCGATTTCACTTCCAATTCCCTGTGCAAGGATAAAACCAATTAACATTGCAAGTATAATTGCAATCAATACCATGGTTATGGTCACGAATTTAATTCCTTCTACCTGTTTTAAGATTGCACTTTTGGGAATCATGGTACAGAGCATCGTACCATGGGTACCTACTTTGGAATATATAAAAAGATTTTTATTATCCGTGGTATATCTCATATCGGTAGCTTTCTCGGATTGAATCGCATTCTTATAATCTTCCTGATTGAAGAAAACTGCTTCTTTGTTGTCACCCTTTGAGGTGATTTCCCTTCCATTCGAAATGACAAGGGCACATTCACTTCCTTCTGGAAGTTGAATGGACTTTAGGGGATCTTGAATTGCATTCATTTTGATATCTACGTATACAACTCCTACGGTCTCCATCTTATTATTAATAATTTGTCTTGTTAAGGATATGCCATAGGAATTGGTTGAAATCTCTAGACTTTCATCCAGAAACTTATGATTTCCCAGCCAGAGTGTCGAGGTATTGGAGGAAGCAAGAATACTTTTACCTTCCTCACTTTTCATAAACTCAGAGTATATATTCTTTTCAAATATTCCGTTCGTGGTGATACTTTTTCCGTATGGTGCGAGCACGCAAATTAAGTCAATATTGGGGTCTGAGGTCTTTTCAGAAAGAACATTTTGATTGATAGAACTGTAACTGTTTGTTTCATCTTTTAATGAGTCCTTAAAATCGCCGTTATAATAATTTCTGAGACGACTATCACTGGAAAGCTTTTGTGCCTTTGTATCAATATTCATCATCAATAAGTTATAGTATTCTGCTGTTTTTTGAACGGTGTTTCTAGTTGCCTCTTTATAATTCGATACAATTGCGGTCGATGCTCTGGTATATGACAGTATTCCAAGAAGGACTATCAATACAACCGGTATCAAATATGCACCCACCAGCTTTACACGTATGCCTCTTATTCTAAAATTCCATGAAACCTTTTCTCTTATGAACTTCCTTCTCTTTATCATGCCACACCATCCTTTTCACGTATGCGTGATTTCAGCAACGATTTATCCTGCTTTGCTTCATGTCCCACAATTTATCTAGGTACAATATTTCCCATTAGTAAGTACTGAATGTTTCAATTAAACTTGTATTCTGTATTTGATCGTTATACAGAGCATATATTCATATTCCTCTTGATTTTTAAACTATCACCTTTGGAAATCAAACAGAGTCCACTGTCTGATTATTTTCAAAAAATATCGTACTTTTGTATGTATACAAATACACTCGCCGAAAAGGAGTTACCACAATAATGGGTAGCTCCTTTTCTGGCAAGTTATCAAATTAAAGATTAATCATATAAGTTCTGGGAGATCTCAGGGCTTGTGATATTGTCTTTATTATACCACTGGCAACCTGTGTCAACATTAGCTACGGTATCACCGTTTGCTACCTGAACTAATAAATCTACCATCTTTTCACCGATTGCTACCGGAGCCTGAGTTACTGCACCGAATAAAATTCCGTTGGAGATTGCACCCTTAAGAACAGAACCGGAGTCAAAACCTACACCGATAATCTTATCATCGGTTGTTCCTAATTTACTTAAGTTATCATTTGCAGTTACAACGCCTTCTGCTGCTGTCTGGTTAGAACCGAAGATTGCAATAGTATCTTTTTCATTTAAGATTGTGGAAGCTTCGATTGCTGTTAATTCTGTTGTAGTCTGGGAAGGAACGCGTACTTCGATGATTACGTTTGCACTCTTTTGATCAACTACTTTACCTTTAACATTGGATACATAATAATCGTTACCGATTACGCAAGCTGTTTTGCCATCAGCTGCAAGCTTTGTGATAAGTTCATCAATGAAACCTAAACCACGGTTGCAGATTGATTCGGAAGTAGCATCCTGATTAACTACACCAACTCTAACCTGAGCGGATGCACTTGCTACTCTGCCTTTGATACCGTCATATAGACCATCTGCTGCTACTGCACCTGCTTTGTAGTTATCTGTGGATGCATTTGCTGCTACTGCGCCTTCAGGAGCATTCGGAACACCGGAGTCAAAACCGATGATTGAAATCTTTGCTGCCTGAGCTGCTGTGATAGCATCAAGTGCTGCTTTTGTATCAAGTGAAGCTAAGCCGATTGCTGCGGGTTTTGCATTTACTGCACTGTTTAACATCTGTACCTGGTCTGCAATATCGGATTCTGAGTTAGGTCCAACCATGTTGATTGTTACGCCTAATTTCTTTGCTTCTGCGGAAGCACCCTTATAAACTGCCTGCCAGTATGTAGACTGGAAACCTTTTGATACGATTTCAAAATGATATGCCTCTTTTGCTACAATTGCGCCATCAGCCGGTTTGTCTGTGCCCTGTGTAGGAGCCTTTGTTGCGTCACCTGCTGGTGCTTCTGTAGGTGCTGTTGTAGGTGTTGTGCTAGCTGGCTTTGAACCGCATCCAACCAGTAAGCTTGCTACCAAAGCCATACTGAGAACGGTTGCTAAAAATTTTTTCTTCATTACTAAACCCTCCATACTTTTTATTTATTATGAATCGCTTTCGCGTTTCCATACATAAGATTACTTGTACTGTATTACTTGTTTTGTATTACTTGTTTTGTATTACTTGTTCTTTCTCTTTAATAAGTCAATTAATACCGCACTGATTAAGATTGTACCGGTAATAATCTGCTGCCAGTTTGCTTGAAGTCCGATATAAGGCAAACCGGTCTTTAACATGGATATAACGAATACACCAAGTAAAGCTCCAACAATTGATCCTGAACCACCGGTTGTAGATACACCACCGATAATTGCACCACCGATTGCATCTAACTCAAGGCCGGCACCGGTACCGGGATTGATACTTGTGAAGGTCGCTGCATAAGCGATACCTGCTAAACCTGCGAAAAATCCAGATATTACATAGGCAGTAATCAGATATTTCTTAACATTAACACCTGAAAGTCTTGCCGCTTCTTTATTACTTCCTATAGCAATGATGTATCGTCCTACTTTTGTCTTATTTAGTACAATTGACATAATAATAATCAATAGGATAATCAGAAGAAAACCAACGGGATATTTTGTATCACCAATTTTCATTTTAAAGATGTTACGAAACCATGATCCTTCGGTTCCTGCCTGTGGCCATGGAATACCGAAACCGCCCGAGCAAAGAGAACCTAAACCTCTGGTCATCATCATGGTACAAAGTGTTGCAATAAACGGCGGTAAGTTCATAACCGCGATTAAGATACCGTTTAAAAGTCCTACTGCAATACCAAACAACAAGGTAACAAGAATACCAACTTCAACCGGCATATGTTTATAAACAACGAGATACCCTCCGGCAAGTGCATAACATACAAGACCGGTACCGATTGATAAGTCAACACCTCCGGTAATCAGAGTAAAGGTAACACCGATTGCCATTAATGTAATGTAATAGGAATAATCCATGATACTGAGTGTTGTTGAATACTGTCTGAATGCCGGACTCGCCACACTAAAGAATGAATATAGTGCCGCTATGATTAATATTACAACCAGCTTTTGCGTGCCGATTTTTTGAATAATCGCATTATTGGTTAATATGTTTCCCTTTTTATTAGACATCATTATCTTCCCCCTATCTAAGCGTTGCCGCATTCATAATTTTCTCTTGTGATGCTTCCGCTATGTCAATCTCACCGGTCTTTTTGCCTTCACACATGATTATGATACGGTCACTCATTCTTAATATTTCAGTCATTTCAGAAGAAATCATAATGATTGACTTCCCTTCCGCAACCAGCTCGTTCATCAGATGATATATTTCATTCTTTGCTCCTACGTCAATACCTCTGGTAGGCTCATCAAAGATTAATATGTCACAGTTTCTTACCAGCCATTTTGCAATAACCACCTTCTGTTGATTACCACCTGACAGATTCACTACCAGCTGATCAACACCCGGGGTCTTGGTCTTTAATCGATCCACATACTTCTTGCTGACTTCTCTTTCCTTCTTCTTATTAATGAAGATACCTGACATGAAGTTATCCAGTGAAGCCATGGTGGAATTCTCTGCAATGGTTTTTTGTACTATAATTCCGTAACGTTTTCTATCTTCGGACAGATAACCGATTCCATTGGCTACCGCATCCATAGGGGATTTAATATCCACTTTTTTGCCGTTAATAAAAATGTCACCGCTATCTTTCGGGTCTGCACCAAACAATGCTCTTGCAGTCTCCGTTCTTCCTGCTCCCATCAGTCCTGAGAACCCTAATATCTCGCCTTTATGTAATTCAAAGCTAACATCCTTTACCAGCTTGCCGGCATTTAAATGCTCCACCTTAAGTACCACCGGTGCATCCTTGGGAACACTGCTCACTGTTTTGGGATCTTCATAGATTACACGACCTACCATCATGCTGATGATATCATCCTTGGTGCTTTCCTTTGTAATCAGAGTACCCACATATCCACCATCTCGCATTACTGTTACGCGGTCAGTAATTACTTTTATTTCATCCATACGGTGAGAGATATATACAATTCCCATATTCTTATCTCTAAGATCACGGATAATCTTAAACAACTCATCTATCTCGGATTCTGTAAGTGCTGCAGAAGGTTCATCGAATATAATAACTTTGGCATCATGGGAGATTGCCTTAGCAATTTCACACATCTGCTGCTTTCCTACCGTTAATCTGGACATCTTCTCTGTGGGATCAATATTAATATTCAGCTTATCAAAGAGCTTCTTGGCTTCGCTGTTCATTTTGGCATCATCAATCAGTTTGCCTTTCATGAATTCCCTACCAATAAAGATATTTTGAGCCACTGACAGGTGTCCCATCATGTTCAACTCCTGATGCACAATTTCAATACCTGCCTCTTGTGCTTCCTTGGGGCTTGTGAACTCTATCTCCTTGCCTTCATAGGTAATACTTCCGGAATCCTTACGATATATTCCGGTTAACACCTTCATTAAGGTTGACTTACCGGCTCCGTTCTCACCCATCAATGCATGTACTTCCCCTTTTCTCACTTCAAAATCCACATGATCCAGTGCATGAACACCGGGGAAAGTCTTATCTATGCCTTTCATCGTTAAAATAACTTCACTCACGTTTACTTCCTATCCTTTCAAAGTTAGTTTCACAGCTACAATAAAAGCCTGCTTAATTTTTTCTTCTTCTGGACATGATATCCATATATACTGCGATAATTACGATAGCACCAGTGATAACTAACTGATAATCCTTGGTAAAGCCCATTGCCAGGATACCTTCCTGAAGTAATGCGATAATCATGGTACCGATAAAGGTTCCACCGATGGATGCAATACCACCAGCCATGGATGTTCCACCCATTACAGCACAAGCAATTGCTTCATTGTTATATTGATCGCCAAGTCCCGGCTGAATTGTGGTATATGCACCTACGAAGAAGATTGCTGCGATGCCGACTAAGATACCGCATATCATATAAGCCATCATCTGCCACTTTCTAACATTTACACCGGATAAACGTACTGCTTCTTTATTACTACCGATACATAAAATATTACGACCGATTTTTGTTTTATTAAGAATAATGGAGCAAATAATTGCTGCTATCAACAGGAAGAAAAGACCTGTAGGTACTTCTACTCCACCAATTTTTGCTTTTACCAGGTAACGATACCATCCATTTGCTTCCGTAGCCTGTGGCCAGCTAACGGACTGAGTTTTGGTGAATACGGAACCCACACCTTTTGAAATCTGCATGATTGCCATGGAAGTAATGAATGGGGGTATATTCAGGTAAGCTACCATGAAACCATTCAAAGAACCAAAAATCAAACCAACCAGAATACTCACAACTAAGCTTGCCCCTAATGGTAACCCGCTCTTTACTAACAACTGACCAGAAATCAGTGCCGCGCAGAACATAACCGGTCCAATAGAGAAATCAATACCACCTGTACCGATTACAAAGGTCACACCCAGTGCAAGAAACCCTAAAAAGTAAGCATAGCTAAGTGCACTTAAAATTCTCGGATAGCTTACGAAAGTTGGGCTTACCATTGCAAATGCTCCATACATTACAAGGATAACCAAGCATAGAACCAACTTGTTAAATCCAATTTTCTTTACCAACGAATTGTTTTTAATAAATTCCACTTCTTCTTCCTCCTAATATCTAAGCGTTGCCGAATTCATAATCTTCTCCTGTGAGGCTTCGGCGATATCAATCTCCCCTGTTTTTCTGCCTTCACACATAACTATAACTCGGTCGCTCATTCTCAATATTTCAGTCATTTCAGAAGAAATCATAATAATTGACTTCCCTTCTGCAACTAGCTCGTTCATCAGATGATATATTTCATTCTTTGCACCAACATCAATACCTCTGGTAGGCTCATCAAAGATTAATATGTCACAGTTTCTTACCAGCCACTTTGCAATAACCACCTTCTGTTGATTACCACCTGACAGATTGACTACCAGCTGATCCACACTCGGTGTCTTGGTTTTTAATCGATCCACATATTTCTTGCTGACTTCTCTTTCCTTCTTCTTATTAATGAAGATTCCTGACATGAAGTTCTCCAGTGAAGCCATGGTAGAATTCTCTGCAATGGTCTTTTGTACGATAATTCCATATCGTTTTCTGTCTTCGGACAGATAACCAATGCCATTGGCTACCGCATCCATGGGGGATTTAATATCTACTTTCTTACCATTAATATAGATATCACCGCTGTCTTTCGGGTCTGCACCAAACAACGCTCTTGCAGTCTCCGTTCTTCCGGCTCCCATCAGTCCTGAAAACCCTAATATTTCACCTTTATGTAATTCGAAGCTAACGTCCTTTACCAGCTTACCAGCATTTAAATGCTCTACCTTAAGTACCACGGGAGCATCCTTCGGGACACTGCTTACGGTTTTGGGATCTTCATAGATTACACGACCCACCATCATGCTGATGATATCATCTTTGGTGCTTTCCTTTGTAATCAGTGTTCCCACATATCCGCCATCACGCATTACCGTTACACGATCAGTAATCACTTTGATTTCATCCATACGATGGGAGATATATACAATTCCCATATCCTTATCTCTAAGGTCACGGATAATCTTAAACAACTCTTCAATCTCTGATTCCGTAAGTGCTGCGGAAGGCTCATCGAATATAATAACTTTGGCATCGTGGGAGATTGCCTTCGCTATCTCACACATCTGCTGCTTTCCAACCGTTAATCTGGACATCTTCTCTGTGGGATCAATATTAATATTTAACTTATCAAAGAGCTTCTTAGCTTCGCTGTTCATTCTTCCGTCATCAATCAGCTTGCCCTTCATGAATTCCCTGCCGATAAAAATATTCTGTGCCACTGTCAGGTGTCCCATCATGTTCAGCTCCTGATGCACAATTTCAATCCCTGCTTCTTGTGCTTCCTTGGGGCTGGTGAATTCCACTTCCTTACCCTCATAGCTGATGCTTCCGGAATCCTTTTTGTATATTCCGGTTAACACTTTCATTAGTGTTGACTTACCGGCTCCGTTCTCACCCATCAATGCATGGACTTCTCCTTTTTTTACTTCGAAATCCACATGATCCAGAGCATGAACACCGGGAAAGGTCTTATCAATCCCCTTCATTGTCAATATAACTTCAGCCACGTCTTCACCTTCCTTCTGTTTTCTCTAGGAATTCAATAATCAATTAATCTGCTTGTATTATACGAAGAAGTGGAAGACTTTTTAAGAGAATATCCTTTTCAAAATGGTTAAAATTCTACTGTAAATAATGAGTGTAAAATAATAACCTTTTGAAATATTTTTACCCTAGAGGATTTTTATTTTTAACTGCCTTCACTTCCTCTTTGCTGGTATATAAAAAGAGCGTTATCTTTTACTTCAGTCTTAAACTTCATTTGAAGTCTACAGACTGTAATAAAAGATAACGCTCTTAATTTCTGATATCATTATCACTGACGCAGTTATGTATTAATAATTCCACTCAACCACTTGATATCAATTTTAAGACCTTTGTCTCTGTTTGGTATTACCAATGCACTATTCTTCGTTCTTGTGAAATATATATTCTTTAGTAGCAACCTTAAAAAATTGATTTTAATTTAAATACAAAAGAGTAACTTCAAAGCAAAATTCTGGTACCAGCACCGAGCTGTATCTTTTTTTGTCATTCCCTCGCTTCTTTTTCATAAAAGATCATGACTTACTCACTCTCAACAACCTTGTTATCCAAGAACGGAAACAATAATTTTTGATTTTCTTCCGTATACATATTGTCTTTGGTAATAAGCTGTGATCCGGAATCCACATTCGCATCTACTTTCTTTCCTGTTACCAGATTTACCGCTTCTTCCATTCCCAGATACCCCATATTGAGAGATTTCTGAATCACGATTGCTTGAAAGATGCCTTCCTCCAAGAGCTCTATTTCTTCTATAGAACTATCAAATCCGATCACCTTTATCTTATCCTTTAACCCCATACTTTTGATTGCTCTTGCCACACCAATGGAAGAATATTCATTAAGACCTGCAATCATATTAATATCGGGATGCTTTTTAAGTATTTCTTCTGTCAAATCAAAAGCCTTCTGATAGGAGGAATCGCAAAATTCAACCTCAAGAATTTTTTTCTCATCCTCTCCCAGAGCAGACCTGAGGCCTTTCTCTCTTTCAATGGCAGTGGAAGAAGTTTTCACATGGGATACAATTGCAATTTTTGTGTCGGATTTAATGTATTGTTTCATGTAAGCGCCCATTTTCTTGCCAGCAAGATAATTGTCTGTTGCAACTGTCGCATTCTGAATATTTTCATTTACCGTGGAGTCAACAAACACCAGTTTAATGTTATTATCTGCTATCTTTTTTGCCATTACAGTAGTTTCAGAATAATCTGCGGGGCAAAGAACTATGGCATCTGGCTTTTGCCCAATGGCCCATTCAATCAACTCATTCTGCCTTTTGTAATCCTCTTCCGCTTTCGGTGCCACGATTTCTAGATCCACATCGTATTCCTTGGCAGCCATCTTCGCTCCGCCCATCAGCGCCGACCAGAAACTGTTGGTATCATCCTTTGTTTTCAGTACGTAGATTACTCTGATTGGTTTTGAAGCCTTCATATTACTATTAACGAGAATCCAAATGCAAGGTGCTAAAATACAAAGTATAACTATGATTATAACCAATACTTTATGATTTTTCATCTTTCTTTAGCTCCGCCTTCCTTTTTGGAATAGTGATTGTGGCTGTGGTTCCTTTTCCCAAAACGCTCTCATAGGAAATACCGTAATTCTTTCCATAATACAATTGAAGTCTCATCTGTACGTTATAGACCCCTACTCCATTGGATTTATAATTGATTTTATGTTCGTCAAAAATGTGTAATAATGCTTCTTCTGACATTCCTTTGCCATTGTCTGATATTTTAATAATAAGATCATTTCCCAGGGAATATCCTTTTATCTGAAGCATTCCCAGGGTGTCAAGAAACTTAATTCCATGATAAATAGCATTTTCCACCAGAGGTTGCAGCACAAGCTTTACAATTTCATTCTGATAGATATCCTTTTCCACATCGATGCTAAATTCCAGCTTGTCCTTGTACCTCATTTTCTGTATTGTCAGATAGCTCTTTATATAGGTAACTTCATTCTCTATGGTGGTTACTTCCTTCTCATTGCTAATGCTTTGACGTAAAAGCTTCGCTAACGATGATGTCATAAGAATAACTTCTCTATTCTTATTGCCCTCCGCCATCCAAATAATCGCATCCAAAGTATTGTAAAGAAAATGTGGATTAATCTGCGCCTGCAATGCCTTCAGCTCGCTCTTTCGCTTTTGCTTTTGCTCATATACATTCTCTTCCATCAGTTTTTGAATTTCTCTTGTCATAATATTGAAAGATTTATTCAAGCTACCAATTTCATCATCCCGAATCACTTCAATATTCGCGTTATCAAATCGCCCCTTCTCCACTTCTTTCATGGAATCCTTAAGAATCTTAATCGGTCTGGTTATACTGGTGGAAATCACTGCAGAAGTAATTACAGCTGCTGCCAATAAAGCAAAGGTTACTAACAGATAAATCATCTGAGTCTGTGTCTTATTCTTCATTAACTCTGATTCATATACAACCCCGACAATAGTCCACCCTGTCTTTTTTGATGTAGATTTCGTATATAGTTTGCTTTCATTTCCTTCATTTACGACAAAATGGTTCTTCTTACTCTTCATTACCTCTTTCACCAAATCCGTCTTTAGCCCGCTGTAAAGCAACTGCTGTTGAGGATGGTAAATGACATTGCCCTGGGGATCCAATATAAATACATATCCCTTTTCCCCCAGGCTATTGCTTTCACACATATCGCTAATCACGTTATAGTTTAAGTCAATGAAGAAAACCCCGGAACTCTTTGAATTATAAGTGTTTTTTATACTTTTACTAAGGGTAACAACCCATTTATAATTATTCTTAATTACATTCTGAACATGGGAGGAGGACAACGAGGTGCCCGTGGGCTTTAAAAATGCATCCTTGCACCAGGCCAGATCAAATACCGATACATTGTCATTGGTAAAATCCCTACCGTCATTAATAATATACCTTCCATTATTCGAAATAATTGCGATGTTGCAGATATCCTGTCTGGCTTTCATAATCGTATTGAACTGATCTAATATGGCTGCTCTTAGCTGAAAGCTATGACTATCAACAAGTCCTTCTGAAAACAGATACTTCCTTACATCCTCGTTGCTGGTAACCAGCAGTGATATGTTCTCCATATAATCAATATAAGAATCAATATCCCCGTTCACCTGTTCAATCAGCTGGGTAGTGTAACCAATCGAATTATTTCTTACTGTCGTTTCCGTATAGTTAAGTGAGATCAAGAGGAAAATCGACAGTGAAAACACTATGAGCACGGAAAATGAAAGAAGTATGGTAAAGCGTATACTTTTAATATGCTTAAAGATTATCTTACCTTTTCTCCCTTTTTCCAATTTGCCTTCCTCTTCTCCTTACTGTATTCCGATGGAGTCTTTCCTGTCATCTTTTTAAATGCGATTCCAAAATAATGCGGGTCTGTGAAACCAACTTTTTCCGCAATCTCATAGTTTTTATAGTCCGTATTCTCTAATAATTCCTTTGCCTTCTGCATTCTTATGTTAGTCAGAACCTCCATAAAGGTTTCGCCTGTCACGCTTTTGAAAATCGTGCTGAAACGGCTGACACTGATACTGAGATAACTACAAACAGAATTAAGGTTTAGGTTCTCATCGGAGTAGTTCTTCTCAATATAGTCCATGGCCAACAATGCCTGCTTTTTACCACCGATGTTCTTTTGCATCTCTAATTCATCCGTCGCTTTAAAACAATACTCTCCCAATCGTTTCATCGCTTCGTCTAGCGTTTTACCAATTGCTAAATCATTCAACAAAAGATCTTTTTGAATATATATTTCACTATCGTCAAGGTTTGAAGCTTTCAACAATTTATGTATGGATAATACGATTTGCTGCATGTATAAATCACATTTCGTCTTATCAGCCAGCTCATTTTTGAGATCCTCCTGAACCTGGAGCAATATTTCACTCATACTATGCCTGTCGTGAATTTTGGTAGCCAGCATTAAGGAATCTATTCGTTCTTCCATGGTTATGGTATTACTTTTGTTCTTAATATTATTCTTAATATAGATAATGTCATCCATTTCAATAACAGCATTTTTCCCTAGTATATACTCATACTTTATGGTTTCGAGTGCTTCCTCATAGGAGAGATGTATATTTCTAAGGTTTTTAACACTTCTCCCGGTACAGATCATAATTTCGAACTTCAAGTATTTCTTAACCATTCGATGCATTTCAAGGCATATGTCCTTAATCTTTATACTCCCTTGTTCAGATTTATCCATCTGAAAAAGTATAAAAATTCGATTCTCACTTCCCAAACATGCCAGCCCTGCCTTATGTTTTTTCAAAATCTCATCACAGATGTTATAGACTGAAAAGGTCATAAGTGAAGTACAGTGTTTGCTGTCATCCTCTGAGGTGAACCCCTCGTTGCAAAATTCAATATTGATTACCGCGACTTTATATTCGGAGGAGTTTAAGGTAATATCCAAATCACTTAATGCTTTAAAATTCTCCTCTTGTGTCCTGCTTCCCTGAATCAGATCAGCAATAGCTTTTGACTCTATTACAAGCTTGTTTTTATTATAGGTCTCATTTAACTTTCCTATTTTATGTTCAATTTCTCTCTTCTTATCAATCTTTTCCTTAACTTCGGTCAACACCTCTGATAATTCAAATGCTGTGACCGGTTTCAGAAGATATTCTTCTACATCATACTTAATTGCTTTTTTGGCATAATCAAAATCATCAAATCCACTGAATATGATGATATTAATATTCTTATAGTTGTTGTAAATATGTTCACTCAATTCCATCCCGTCAACATAGGGCATGCAAATATCAGTCAAAACAACATCCACAGGATTCCGTTCAAGAAACTCCATTGCTTCCTTGCCGTTCTGACAACTGCCAACCAATTCATATCCCAATTCATCCCATCTGATATTTTCACTGATCGCCTCTCTAACCAGCACTTCATCATCCACTACCAAGACCCGATACATAAAAAATACCCCCTATAGGTTATTGCTGTGTTCAAGTGACATCATCTATCCTTTTACCGATAGATACTTCCTCTTATTAATTACCTTCCCCAAGTAACAATTCATTCCTAATTATCATTTCTATCACATATAAACCGAAACGTTTCTACGCAATGGTGATATTATAATAAAGCTATAATAGCTTGTCAATCCTACATTAGTATAATTATACTAAACATTTCACTTTTTATCAACTATTTGTATCAAATATCACTTAATGTAATTCTCTCCCATGATATACCATAATTCGTTATCTTTGCAAAAACAGAAACGTTTCAGTTGTTGTATTTTGGTTATTAACACCAGATTGAATGTAAAAAGCCCTGATATAGCACGTTTATGTCAAAGTAAACTAACATTATCAATATTCGAAATTAAAAAAGGCATTGTAATGTCCTCTTCACAGACTTCGTTACAATACCTTTAATATCCTTAAAATATATATGCTTCGTATATCAAACGTTGTGTAGGCGTGATATCACAAATTACACCAAACTATTTCGCACCTTTCCCCACATACCAATAACCTGCTCCAATAAAGAACGCTCCGCCTACCATATTACCCAGTGTTACCGGAATAATATTCTGTAGGAAACCACCAATTGTAAGCCCGCTATCCGGTAGTAATAACGCTACAGACATAATCGTCATATTCGCAACACTGTGCTCAAATCCTGAAGTAATAAATGCAAATAGGCACCAGAATATCATAATCAGCTTTGCTGTTTCTTCTTTTAATTTTATAAAGCAAAAGATAGCCAAGCACACCAGCATATTACAAAGAATACCTTTAAAGAAAAGCTCCCCAAACGCTCCGTTCATTTTTGTTTCACTAGCTTTGATAAAAAACTCTCCTATTGGTCCCTTCGCACTTCCTGAGAGAACATAGAGCAGAGCTAAAAGAATACTACCCAAGAGATTTCCAACAAAAGAATATCCCCAGATTTTAATTGTATCCATCCATTTTACCTTCTGATTAAGTGATGCGACCGTCATAATCATGTTATTACCGGTAAATAGTTCGGAACCTACCATCAATACCAAGCTCAACGCAATACCAAAGGATATCCCCATTAAGATTTTCTTAAAGGGTGAATCTCCCACCATTCCTCCAACACTAAAAATCAATAATATACCAAAGCCTACATAAATACCCGCAAACATTGATAATATCATGTACTTCCATCGGCTCGCTTTTAAAATTGCCACCTTACTCTGTGCTACCTCTGATATCTTTCCAACCATCTCTTCGTACATATCTTCCACCCTTTCTTCTATCGGTTACATGGTACCGGCTGCCTAGTCATTGCTATTGAAACTCCTCATTGTTGTTATACCAATAACCGCTCCACTGTATGTTCCTTGCTACCTTTGCTTCTTTATTCAGGTTGACCCCTTCTAACACTTCCTCTTTAAACACCTTATAACCAACCCTGTCTACAATATAGCCAATATGTTCCTTTGGCAGAGTGCGATCAATATAGCGGTCCACAAACGGATAAGTATTTTTAATGATTTGAATAATTACTTCCTCGCTCGCCCATTTGATAAAAGGCATTGCAAGCCTTGGATTTTTCTTTCCCGTTCTTCCCATGATTACCATGTGAAAGAGCTTCTTCTCACTTCTGCTCCATGCACCGGTGGGACATTTTAATACACATTCTCCACACCCAATGCAACGACCTTCATCCCTCTCCACCGTAAAATCCTTCATAGAGAGTGCATTACTAACCCGTTTCTTGCAGTTCTTTACACAGGCATTACAGCTAATGCATTTGGAGACGTCATACTGTGGTTCGGTTGCACAGATAATACCAAAATCCTGCATATGCGCCTTAATGCAATCGTTTGGACAGCCTGTAACAGCTATCTTAAAGTGAAAATCATGAGGAAATACCACTTTCTCAAGTTCCTTTGCAATTCTTGTGGTATCGTTATTTGCATAGGGACATACCCGGTTCCCAATGCAAGCAGAGATATTTCTGGTTCCTGCAGCTGGATACCCTTCCCCTCGAATGGTCATGTTTAATCCCAGACCCTCAATGAGCGGACGGATTTTCTGATTAATATCCGGTATTGCTTCAAAGTCAATATCCGGAATTTCAAAGCCCTGTCTGGTGGTAATATGAACGGTACCGTTCCCGTACTCCTCTGCAATGGATTGGATTAAAGGAAAAAACTTTGCTTCCAGATGTCCCCCTGGAACCCTGATTCGTAAAGCCGTCTTATTCCTGACCTTCGTTATTCGATATGCATTCTTGGTTATTGCTTTTCTATCTACACTCATAGCATCCTCCTAATCCAACAAATTCTTGGCTTTCGTATAATTAAACACAGGTCCTTCCAGGCATACATAGGTTTCATCAATCTTACAATGACCGCATTTACCGATGCCGCAGCTCATTTTGCGTTCAAACGAAACCCATATATTTTCTTCCATAAAGCCTTGCTTAATTAGTTCTAGTGCTATGAATTTCATCATAATCGGAGGTCCAACCACGATTGCAACCTTATTCTTAACATCACTTAAATCAAGGCTGTTCACATGTGTGGTAATTAGTCCCGTCTTTCCCTGCCATTCTTCATCCGGTACATCCACAGTCAGGCATACATGGCACTTCTTAGACCACTCCTTGATTTCTTCTGGGAACAAAATATCCTTTGGAGTTTTAAAGCCCAGTAAGACTTCTATTTGCTTTATCTCGTCAGGATGGTTTACAAAATAACGTATGGGATTCTTCACAGGAGCCAGACCTGTTCCTCCTGCGATTATAACAAGATCTCTGCCTTTATAATGCTTCAGATCAAAGCCATTCCCATATGGTCCTCTCATAAATAAATAGTCACCGATCTTCAAGTCAAATATCTGATCCGTTAATCTGCCAACTTTACGAATTGTCATATCCAGGGATTGTCCATCGAAATCACTGATAGAAATCGGTGCTTCCCCAACTCCCGGGATGGATATCTCCATAAACTGACCTCCGATTACGTTACCTTCATATGCAACTTTATAGGTCACATCAATTGCGGTTTCTGACTTTATCTCTAATATTTCATAGGACTTGGTGGCATAAGGGTTATTCATCCTTTTGACCCTCCTTTACGATCTCGTTCAGTTTATTGATGCATTTTGAAAAGGAGATATACTCCGGACAAATATCATCACATCTTCCGCAGCCAACGCACATGTGATATCCAAAACGTTTATAGAAATCATTGATTTTATGCATTGTCTTAAATCGCATTCTGTCACCATTCTTATCCCTGAATTGATGCCCTCCTGCCATATCCGTGAAGCCATCCACGTGACAACTTGCCCAAACTCTTCTACGCTCTCCAATATTTCTCTCGTTATCACTTCTTACATCCTGCATCGAAAAGCAGGAACAGCTGATACAGACTGCATTGCAACGACCACAACCAATGCACCGTTTGGTATACTCCGTCCAAAGTTCATGTCCAAAGGTTTCTTTGGTTATGGAATCCACCGGGGGAATGGTAACTTTTACTTTATTTTCTTTTATGAATTGAACCTCAAAGTCTGCAGGTGTTCCGCTCTTTAGTTCATCACGTAATAGTTCTTCATCCTTCACATTCCAGAGTATGCTATCCCCTTCCAAACGGATGACCGCATCATAGTCTTCTGTTTTATTACTATCCATTGATACACAGAAGCAACTATCATACCCTTCTACACATTCAATGAGAATTAATCTCAGAAGCTTTCTCCGCCTCAGATAATAATAATCCTGTTCCGGTCCGTTCTTTAAAAACATTGCATCCAGTCTTTTAATTCCATTTGTATCACAAGGTCTTAGGAACAAAAGAATCGGCTTGGTATCAATCTCCGGTTCTATCGCTTTGTTATTCATAAATTGGAATAAGGTCTCACGAATTGGATAAAAGATCTCCTTCGGAGAATAGGAGGACTTTGCCTTTAACTCCATTTCTCCAAAGGACGTGATCGATTCATAACGAATTACATCCGTGTCGGAGAAGGAACCCTTGCCCGTACAACGCTTTGGTGCAACTATTCGGAACTCTTTTGATAGATTTGTTAAATAATTATCAAATTCATCTATGGTAAGCCGATATCCCATCTTTATTACCTCCTGTTATTCATAGATACATTATATCAGTTGGTATTTTCGTAGTTGTAGCTATAGCTACATCCTGTTATAATGGAAGATGGTACATTATATATGGAAGCAATGCTTAATCGGATAGGATTCTTTGCCAAGGAAACGATAAAGCTAGTTTCTCAATTACCGGAATACGATTCGTGTATCAGAAGAACTTTTGAAAGGGTAGTAGCAATGGCAAATGCATGGAAGGACTTTGATGCACTGAACCTAAATACAGGAATTAATAATAAGGAGGCATTTATTATGCAAACAATTACAAAATCAATGATCATCGGTGAAATCATACAAATTAATCCCAGTTTTGTTCCTATCTTAATGAACTCGGGGATGCACTGTCTTGGCTGTCCTTCTTCTCAGGTTGAATCCTTACAGGATGCTTGTGAGGTACATGGTATTGATGCAGATGTACTGGTAGATAAGTTGAATGAGTATTTGGCGGTTTGTGCGGGGTAGTGAGTCAAAGTTAAATGAGTAAATTGAAAGAGCCGCATCTATTTATCCATTCTTTGATGGATAAATAGATGCGGCTCTTATTTGATGGTGGGCTTTTGGTGACTTTGATAAATCAATTCGGGAGTGCTGAAAAGGATATTATAACAGAAAAAGTTTAGTTCAAAATAATTTACTCCTCACCGCTGTTTAAGGAGGATGTTTTCTATACCTCCTTTGTATCTCGCTATTTTATGATAGATTCGCAGGTGATTCTATCTGGAGTTTTTAATTTCTCGATTGCTTCAGGAATAGTTAGCAATCAGCTTAGACAAGCTAAAATAAGTATTTCGCAGAGTTTGTGCATACTAATGAATTAGTGCTAAATGATTAACCTGAAATCCACCTGCTACAACTCAAACTCCCTACCGGAAAAGATGTATGTGGTGTTTTTTGATTTAACTTAATATATATTCGTTAAGTTTTTGCATCTATTATATATATTTTATGGTTTTTCAGAAGTTTTTAATATCAATTTAATATCAATTTTTCGACTTGATTTACTTCCCATACTAACGAAATCATTATCTAGGTTAAATCCATTAAAATGTGATGCAATGATATGTTCCCATTTTTTGCCACTCTGTTATGAGCAGATTTAAGAACAAAATTATACCCATACTCTGATGAACAATCCTTGACACTCATTGCTACTGCATTTGAGGGTAGTTCTTTATTCATGAGTTTCTGTAATTTGTCAAAATCTCCTGATTCTAGAAACGCAATCATACCTGCTTGCGACATATGAGCACTATATTCATTATTTTCGAATCTTTTTATTCCTTCTCCATAATATTCGCTATAAAAATTGCTCTTCGTTGTTGTAGTTTTCAAAAAACGCTTACACTCAAAACAGATATAAAAATTCTCGGTCAACCCATCTAAATAGCAACATATATCCATTCGTTTTGAATTTATTCCGCTCTCATATGTTATTGGAAATGTTATATGGTATTCATTTTTTAGCTGTCTCATAAAATCAACTAATTCTGTTCGCCTCTCTTCTTCTTTCTTTATTTGTTTTCTACTACTCGTCTGAATGCAGTTATACGATTGAATTACAAGACGTATATAATTATCTATATAATTATTTCTAAATACGCCAAACCAGTTTTTTTCTTCATTTATCATAAATCATCACCTGTTTGCATAATTTGTTTTGTGATTTTTGCTGCCACGCGCATTGCTTTTCGTACTGACCAATTATTTTTATCTTTACTTTGTATTATTTGAAAACCATCTTCCTCAAATATTAATATTTGCTTTTGAATTAGAAGCTTTTGATTAATTGACTTAACTCCAATAAGTCCAGCTAGATCAACAAAATTCTTTTCAAGCGTTGCTTCTTCTGTAAAGAAAAATCTTATTACGGAATAAAATTGACCTTCCTGAACTTGGTATTTCCATTTGTAATTTAGATCGATAGACATGTAATAATTAAAGTACTGACTTATATAGTCAGCGAATTGAACGTAATCTTGATTATCAGCATAATTTATATTTTTATTATCTGTTATAAATCGTTCAATCCCTTCAATAATCACAGATTTCTGAAATTCATCTAATTTATACAATTCAAATATAAGTTGATCCAACTCTTCTTTCAGCACTTCTATCTTATCACTCACACCAAATACATTTATGTTTTCCCAGCTTTTGCGAACCTCTTTTTCAATTAATTCTACAGAAGATGCTATTTTTATTATTATATTATTATTTTCATCGTAAATAGGCATAGGAAAATGTAAAACATCATCTTTTACTACCTCTGGCTTTTTTGCCGCCTTTACTTTCGAAACATAATATATATAATATCTAAAAACCTTTGAGTTCAAAATTCCTTCCAAGTATCGTAAGAGATTGATATTTTCACCTGTGTAATCATTAAATGTTGAAAAGTCATTACTAAAAATTAAAGGTTCTGTCACATATGCAGCTCCCCAACACTTTTCATTATATGTTCTTTTAATAAGCACTTTATGTTTACATGTATAAATTGATAAATCTCTCGGTCTATCATATTTTACATCAGGCATTACTTTTGGAACATTTTCATAATCAATCCCATATGGAGAAAAACAGCCTTTTAAAGAACCACCTTTATATCCGTTAAATTTATCGCATGTTTTGCCTTTATTAGCTGTAATATAACCTTGTACAAAATCTAGTGAACCAATACTTTGACTTAATTCCGGAAACTTTTTTAATTCACTAATACATTCAGCATCAAATTCATCTCCATATGTCAAAACTCTCCACAAATATTCATTTTCTATTAATTTATGATTAGAAATACCAATTTCATTACTTTTATCATAAACAAACTTATGTAGAAGCCGAAACAAAACGTTTGTTTGAAATGTACAATATTTAATAACATACTCCTCTTGCTTTTTACAATTATAAGTTATAATTGAGCAAGGATAACTAGCATGTGCAAACAATTGAGCTTTTACATTCTCTAAATTCAAAATATGCTCAATAGAGAAATTAGATAGTACATAATCTAAGTACCTTTTACTATTGCTATTTGTAAATATCGAATTTGTTATTAACAGAGAAATTTTACTATTTTCATTTGCAAAATCTTTAACTCTACAAATAAAAGCTTGTGCTATCTGTGCATCTGCTATCGGAATTCTATTGCTTTGGCAATAGGATATATGATCCGAATAAGGCATACTTTTCCATGGTGGATTTCCCACTATCAAATCGAATTTCTTCCCAACTAACTTTTCTTCAACTTCATTCGAAAAAAAGCTTCCCTCTATCAAATTGTATCCAATCAAATTTGGGAATGAAAATTTATTCTCAATGATATCTTTAGGCATCAACTCATCTAGTAAAGCAATGTATAAACTAAAACAACTAATTTTTAGTGCTGAAATATTTATATCCACACCATAAATCATTGAAGTCATTATTTGGCATAATTTTTCTGGTGTCACAATCTCTTCAGTATGCTTAAGCACATTAATTTGGTTTTTAAATGCATTTACCAAAAATACACCCGAACCACATGCAGGATCTAATATGTTTGGAATATCCTTAAGTTTACTAATTTCACCAAATCCTTTATAAGTAATAAAATCCGCTAAATATGAAGGTGTATAGAAAGCACCTACATCTGCAGCTTTTTTTTCATTATTTTTCTCATCATCCATCGAAAGAAATGTTTCATATATATTACTTATCAAACTTATAGGAATAACTGAAAAATTATAGGGAAACAACTTCAACTGACTGCTTCCATTATCATAAATATCGTCACCCCTAAAAAATCTATAAAAAATATCTAATTGTTTCACATTTGGGATTTCATCCTGTTCAACAAGAAATAAGTCTCCATTAAATCGCTTTTTCAAAAAACAAAAAAAATCAAATAATCCTTTACATGATCCTTTTTCTAAAAATTCCGTAAAGTTATTAACATGCCACCTTTCAAATACTTTCGAAGTAATCATCCCTCGATCCTCAAGATATTTTACAAAAATGCATTGTGACATAAAATTATATGCTACATCAAGTTGCATTCCTTGTTCTTCATGTACTTGAATAACTGTATTTTTTAAATTATTTAATAACTGCCTATCCACTCTATCACTTGGTTCAGATAATCTTGTAAGCTCTTCCCAAACCAGTCTTGTAGTAATATTAGAAGATGATAACTTACTTAGCAAATCATAACTTTTATGTTTCTTATCATTACTACTAAACAGCTGAACTTTTCCCTTTTTCAACGAGAAATTATTATAAATTCTATATTCATAAGGAAACACCAATATAGAAATTGGTACATCATTACGGTTCCAAAAGATAATATGTTGCTTCCATATTTCTTCATCCTCAACCTCATCCATGAACTTGATTCCTACAACTGGATACTCTTCGTTGTTAATCGTAATAAAAAAGCATTCATCATATATTCCACTTTCATCAACTCTATATGAAGAATTATTCTCATAACCTAATTTTTGAATCAATTCAATATATACTTTGTTTTCTTTATTCATCTCCATCATATGCTTGATCATATGCCTTTCAAATAAATGTTTTTAGACCTAATATAAGACTTATATCAATTACATCAGCCCATTATTATTGACTTTTCTAACTTCTCTTTAATCTTCTTCCCTGCATTTTTTTCCAAATCAGCCTAGCTTCTTCACACATTGTTGAATCAATACCAACTTCATCAACCAAAATTTCTTGATCCACAATATTTAAAGCGTTTTCTATATCTTCCTCATTTCTTATGATTGTGTCAATTCTTGCTAACACTTCTCTTACCTTCTCCATCGGTATCTGATCAAGCTTTGGCACCAAAATATTTCCCACTTCACCTGGCAATATTTCAAGGACTCCACCGCCATAACTTCTTCCACACAACTCTGTAAAAGCAAAAGAGATGCTATTATAATAGGATAAGGCTATCCTTTCAGTATCAATTCCTGTATTAAATTTAATCCTGTGCATTGTATCAGTAGAAACAGCATTGCACTTATTCAGTACAAATTTAGGATATAAGTTATTTCTTCTCAAGAAAAATGCATCAGGAACCCATATAGACGGAATTCGATACCATCTATCCCTGATTGAACATTTATATCCTGTGTGTTCCTTATTTTTTTCTCCGAGATTGATATATTCTGTATGTTTTTTTGGATAATCACTAATATCTTTGTCCGGAAAATCTATTAAATATGCTGCTTTTTCTTTCTTAACATTTTTTAGCCAATCCTTATCCTCAAAATAAATACTATGTGCATGAGAGCTTCTTCCAATGAGCGGACGAACCACCTCTTGTAATTCATATTTTTTTACCACTTCACTGCTTACGGAAAAATATTTATTATTACCAGTTGTTATTCCTACGTTAATAAGCGCAACATCTGATAGCTTTTGAAATCTCTCATCTTCCTTTATCTTCCGTATCAATTCATTTTCTTTCTTATTTGTAAAATATTTCGTCCACTTTTCATGTACATGTTGCATTTTTTGAAATCCGTTGGTTTCAATATCAAACGTTTCTAAATCATCCAGATTATTAAGTTCCACAATTCGGATTCCCTTTTCTTGTTTTCCCTTTTCCCCAATAAACACCACTATTTCTTGCTCAATATCAGGAAAAACCAATTCTTCAAATGTTATCAATGTAATCTTTGACAACGAATTTGACAAATATAATCTTAAGTCTTCTGCATATGCCACTTGTAATATTTCTGCTGGAATAACAAATGCTATTTTCCCAGTATCACTCAACATATGGACGCATGCAACAATAAAGCCAACCCACGTATTAACTAACTTATTTGCCTTCATCCCATGAGAAGTCAAAATTGTAGACATCATATCTCTTTGTTCTTCTTCAAGATATTGATATCTGATATATGGAGGATTTCCGAGAATTAAATCGTACTTTTTCTTGTCAGAGTGCTGTTTATAAAAATCAAAAAAATCTTTATTTAATACATTAACTTTCTTTTCATCTATTACACGATTCTTTAACTTTTTCGCTTCGCTTTTCTCAATTTCAATAGCAGTAATGGAAGCTATTTTTTCGATGTATCCGGTCTTTATTAGTCCATCTATAAATACACCATCCCCGCAACTTGGCTCTAAGATTTCCTTTATGGTTTCATCATCGCAAAATAACTCCACCATCATTTCGGCTAATGGCAATGGTGTATAATAAGCACCTCTTAACTTCTGTTCTGTGCTATCTTCTTTTAATTTCATATTACCACCTAAAATTTCTGCTGATAAACACGAGTTATTAATTGCTCGATTTGTTTCATCAGCTTATTTTTTTCCTTCTCAAGAATATTTAGTGTTGCTTTATCCGATTTTTCTTCCATTTCATAATTCAACTCATATATTCTCTTTGTGTTAGAAACAACCGCATTATATAAATCCCTTTGTTTCTCATCCTCAAAATCCAAAGTTACAATTGGAATTTTCTTTAATAAAAATGTACCTCTAGCGGTAAATCCACCTTCAAAATCACTCCCATTCATCTGAAAAATCTTTTCTGTAAATGGATGTGATAAACATGCTTGAATATACTCCAATGAATAGTTACTTTCTGGTAATTCACTGATAGCACAGTATCCAGCAGTGCCGCCAGATGCAATTAGCATATCACTACTATCATATGCATACATTGGCTCTTTACTTAACACACGCACAATAAGTTTTGGTGTATTAATAAATGCAGTTAAAGCTTGTGTTCTGCCATACTTATACCAATTATCTTCTGTTGCATCTGAAATATCTCGTCCGATCCCATCATTCAAACATTTAGGAACTAATCTATCGTAGCAATCTTCTAAGTACTGGAATATCCCTGGATATTTCCTTTTCATTACACTTTTCTCAATCAACTTTCCTTCTGAATCATAGGGAAAAATAATTCTTTTATCCGTTTTCAAAATAGAATAAGTCTTCATTCCTTTTTCAGTTTTCTTAGTTGGCTTAAAATAAGGTTTAAGTAATGATTTTTCAATCTTATATTCTGATCCAAATTTATTTATTCTAACTTCTTGCTCATTTTCTTCTACAATGCATGATTCATCAAACCAATATACTTCCTTTTTATCAGAAAAAGATTCTGCTCGTTCTGCACTTGTTTGGATTCCATTAAAAACATTTGCTACGTTAGAAAGCGGTATGGTTTTTCCTTCTAATGCATTGAGTATTTTCAAAAATTCTATGTCAGTTGAAAGACTCCATGGCTCTTGATTCAATCTTATATTTTTGATTTTAACACTTTGATTCTCTTCTCCTGACCATAGTTCTGCTAAAGAAGACACATGAGAATAATTCATTTCATCACATGTATTCTTACCAATTGTTACGATAGCGCTGTATATGGTTTTATCAGGAAATAGTTGTGTATCTCCAAAATCATCCATTCTCTTGATGTTTTTACATAGAAGTTTTCTCAGTTCTTGACCCGCGGCTATTTTATAGAATTTGTTTGGTATGATATAGCAAAGTACACCTGAATCTTTTAAGACTTCTAATGATTTTTCGACAAATAAAAAGTATTTATCAAATTGCTTATATGCGCTTGAATACTTACCTTTATAAATATCGAATTCAGTTTCATTTGCTAATGAATGCATATCTTCTGTTTTTACATAAGGCGGATTTCCTAATACAACGTCAAATTTTTCTCCATTATTTATTTCGTTCCAATCAAATGGAACTATTTCTAAAAGCTCTTTTGTGGAGATATTAGTCCCTTCAATATCTTTATCTGTTACCAGTGAATTACCATGCATTATGTTAGCTGATAATTCAGGTAAAATAGGCGTAGCGTTTTTTACAGATGGTTCCGTTTCATCTTCAATCAACTTCAATATTAACGAAAACTTGCTTACTTCAACAGCGTGAACATCTATATCGATCCCATAAATACAGTTTTTTAATATTTCCTTCTTATCTTCAATTGGCAATTTATGTTTTCCATTGCTCATTTCTAATAAGTATTCTGGTTTATTTATTTCGTACCATTGTGTACAATAATCAACCAGATACTGATAAGCCTCCTCCAGAAAAACACCCGATCCGCATGCCAAATCAATAACTCTGAGATCCAAGATTTCTATCGGACTTTTACTTTCACAAATTAATTCTAAAGTGTTTTTCACCATATACTTAACAATTTCTGTAGGTGTACTAACAACTGATTTGTACTTATATTCATTTTTCTTTGCCAACTCTACGTTTCCATCCACAACAATTAAGCATTCTGTCAAAAATGCTTCATATATCTTACCAAGTATACTTGGCTCGATTATTGTAAACAAGTAAGGTGTAGCTGGATAATAAAGGGACATTATTATTTCAAAAATAATATCACTATTCAAATCAAAAATAGGAGTTTCTCCTTTGAAAAGTCCAGAATTATAGCGTTTATCTGCTTCCTTAAATACTTGTGTCAATGAATTCTGTAAATCTTCCTTGTTCGCAGCCACCTCATAGAGTTTTGAATACAACGGTAAATTTCTGTCTTCACAAATACGAAGAAAAATTACCTGATTTATAAAATCTTGCACTGTATCGTTTAAAACATCTATATTTTGATATTTGCTATCCTTTGTATATAGATATTTTCCTAGTTTCAATCGCCACTTATTAATCTGTTCAAGGAATGTATCATCGATTTCTGTATGAAATCTATTTTTATCCTGTAGATTAGTTTTAGCAAATTCATCATATTTTCCGTTATATACATTTTCCCTAGAAATTAAGTCATATATCTCTTGGTATTTCTCTGCATACTCCATAAAATGATACTTTCGAAATACAGAAGTATTTACCCCATCGCCCTCTTTGGGTTTATTCGTTGTATCATATACGATCATATTTTCAAAATTGGTCAATATTGCCAAAACATGTTTTGCATTCCACCCGTATTTTCTAGCTTGCATTGATGGTTCAATATCAGCAGTTATATCAATGCTTGGTTTCTTTGCTTCTACGAACATTTTAGAAACACCATTAAGCGTTAATGTATAATCTGGTCTTTCCAAACTATTTGAAAACTGTTCAACCACTACTTCTTTATACTGTGGCAATTTTCCTTTTTCATTCTGAACATCCCATCCAAAACATTCTAATAATGGACTGATATATTCATCTCGACAAGATTGTTCATTGTATGCATTTTTCTTATCCAAGTAATAATTCATACTTTTCTGATATTGTAATATTAACCGTTTTAATCTATCTTCACTCATATATCACACTCCCATTATCTAATTTTTGTATTGATTGACTCTACTGCTTTAAGAATAAGTTCAGCCTTGTCCGTTAGAACGTACTTTCCACGCATTTGCTGTTCAATAAATCCCTCTTTTTGTAATACACCAAACATAGAGTTTACTTTCATTTTACTATAATTAAGCGATTCAGCTATTTCTAACTGTGTTAAAGGTATAATCTTTTTATCCAATATAATAGCTTCATTATCGTGCATTAGCTTTAATAAATCGTAATAATCGTTTAGAAATACCTCGAATCCCATTCTGATCACCTTGTTCTTTCATGATTCAATAAATTTATACCATTATAACACATTTATTATTATGTTAAAACACAAATATTTGATATTTATATATAAAAAAGTAACTGCAATCCTTGAATTGGGCCACAATTACTTTTTAATAATTAATCGATAGATATACCAAATGTTCCATCTTCTTCGCTTGATAATGTCAAATCTTTGCCAGTAATATCTTGATCTGTCAATGCAGGTATGGCATCTTTCCAATGCAAAATAGTTGTAACATTATCTTGATTAGACTCACGATGTAGTTCATGAGTTACTTTGAGATGGTAATTTCCCTTACTTTCTCCATCTATTTGTAAATCAACTTTGATTTCAGTTTTTTCACCTTTCTCTGTAGGTATCCAATTGCATCCGCTGAAGACGTCATTTCTAAAATAACTTTTCTGGTCAATTTTAGTTCCGTCAACGGTATATTCCGCTTGGGATAAGCGAAGATTACAAGTTGGATTGCTTCCATCAGATGGCTGTTGTGCATCAGATTTAGGCAAATTACTTTTTTTCCACTTTTCCATATCTCTCCTCCTTTCTGCCTACTATTTTACATCATTACAGCAAAAAACAAAAGAATTTTCCAAAAATTCGCCATAATTTACCGACTTTTTCTCTACCCCCCATAATACTCATTCATCTGCCTCTGCTGCTTATGCATTCTCCGTACCTCTTCTACCGCCTTTATCATCTCATCAATCTGCTCTGGTGGTGTAAGGTATTCTGCCAGCTTATCAAAATTATCAGCCTTTACCTGCAATGCGGATATGCAAGCATCTTTTTCTTTTATCTGTCTCCTAAGATCAGATCACTAGTTCATCCATACTTTTCTTAAGTAATATTTAATTTAAAAACAATTCTTCCTCCTGTACTATCAACCTGTTGTTCAAGATCCTTTCCCCCCCGAAAAAGGAGTATGATTATGTTTTGCTCCGCCATTGCTGGTATATCATAGTAAAATCTGTGGCCAAGATATATCACAATTCATTTTTCAGTAATTCATTTCTTTCTTATCTGTCTCTCTTTGCACTTAACATAATTACTTTAAGTTTTGTTATGAGTTTTGTTATGAGTTTTATTATACTTAATTATTATATATTGGTCAAAAATTAACTAAATACAATTTTATTTTATTAAAATAATTTTGTTAAGTTAAGTTTTATTGAGTTTCAGAGTAGTCTCTGCTATACTAGATTTAATAAAATTACAGGAGGTTTCCTATGACAACAGGTAAGAGAATTCGATTAGAAAAACCATCAAGGAGCCAATGCTGTGCCAGATGGCTGAAATTTTAAAAGTAAATTACAATGAACTAAAAACATATGAATTTGATAATCCATTGGATGTAATGGAATCTTTTTTCTGGTTTGAAGAGGAGTTCCATTGCAAATAACTCTTTTTGAATTTCAGACGGATAAAGATACTGATAAGCCATCTATAAAAATTCCAGCAGGTAACAGATGAGGAAGCAATTGAATCACCGATTGCAGTAAGGTTTGCATTACCGGAGTATAGAAAGTGCTTTAAAGAATGGCAACAAAAAAAACATGACTACTATAATGGGGTGGGTCACAAAGGAAGAATATGTGAAGTGGAAGTTACAGTGGGATTTATAAATCCATATAAACTTTTAATTATATAATATCATCTAGTACTATTATTCAATAGATAATTTTTTACTCTACTCAATTTTAAAATACGAAGGAGATTAGACAAATATGGACATTATATTGAACAATTATTTTCAAAAATTTATTTTCGAACAGGATTTAGACAAAAAAAATCTTGAAAAGAACTTTGAAAAATTTATTAACTATATATGTTTATCCTCAAAAAACATACTAAATTTTGATTTATTCTCATCATGTGTAGGAAATGGAGACGACGCTGGAATTGACGGATTTGCTCTCTCCATTAACAACCGTTACATTAATAATATTTCAGAATTGACTACTTTAATCAATGCAGGAATGGATTTTTCAATTGAGTTTTTCTTTATTCAGTCAAAAACTTCAGAGGCTTTTACAACAAAAGAAATTGGTACTTTCGGTGATGGCGTTGCAGATATGTTTAGACCTATTGATGTAACAAAGAAAAAAATGAACGAACTAGTCACAGAAAAATACAATATGGTTCAAAAAATTCTTCAAAATTATGAATTTATCAAAACAATAAAAATCAATTTGTACTATATTACACCTGGCACATATATTGAAGACGATAACCATATTTCGACCAAAAACAGAATAATGGAAACATTATTATTACTAGATGTATTTAAGAAAGATGATATATGCATTCAAATACTAGATAAGGCATTTATCAGAAAACAATACGAATTAACGAAAGTTCAAAATAGCGCTACTTTTACATTGAATAATAAAATCGAAATTCCATATATAGATGATGTCAAAGAATCTTATTTTGCTATTTTGCCAATAAAAGAATATTTGAAAATAATAATTGATGACAGTGACCGAATCCGTCGTGGTATATTTGAATTGAATGTACGTGATTTTGCTGGTTCAGAAGATAATCGTGTTAACCAAGATATTATCCATACAATTAACTCCGATCACAAAGAAACGTTCGGATTGCTAAATAATGGTATAACTATAGTTGGTAAGTCACTAGACAAAGGACAAGGACAATATACTATTAAAAACTTTTATATTGTGAATGGTTGTCAAACAACAAATATATTATATCAAAACAGAAATCTCATCAATGAAGAAATGTGGATAAGCGTTAAAATTGTAATTACTCAAAATGACAAAATAATAAAAGATATTGTAAAAGCTACAAATAACCAAACAGAAGTTCAAGAAATACAATTGTTATCCATGGATGAGTACCAAGAAGAGTTGGAAAGTTTCTACAATACATATGATGCCTTTACACATTTATATTATGAAAGAAGAGATGGACAATACCGAGATAGACAAGATGTTGAAAGTTCTAAAATTATAAGTCCAGAGTTACAAATGAAATGTTTTGCTTCTGTGTTTTTAACTTCTCCTCATATAGCAAGTAGATTTGTTGGCAAACTGCAAGAAGAAATTAGTAAAAAAATATTTGTAAATGACCATAAACCTATAATGTACTATACTGCTAGCTTTCTAAATTATAGAATTGAAAATGCATTTAGAAATGAATTAATAGAACAAGCATATTATAAATTCAAATATCATATTGAAATGATTATATCTCATTTGGTTTGGGTTAAAGAAAAAACACCTCCTGCAAACTCACGTAAAATGGAAGATTATTGTCTAAAGTTGCTTAATGCGGTAAATGATGATAATAGCTTCTTATCTTTATTAGAGGCAGCAAAAACATGCGTTAAAGATGTTATCAAAAACTTAAATAATACAGAAGCTAATAAAACACTTGGAATTGTTAATGAATTACTTCTATATTCTGAAATCGAATGGAATGAAAAAGATATAAATCAAGCCACCGTATTTATTGCACAAATTGATGAATATTTAATTCCTTTTTATAATATGGGATTCTTCGATGGGGACTTAAGATATAACTATGGAACAAATTTAAATTTCTTAGAGACTTTTATTGCTAACAAGCCAACTATTAAAAAATTGATATCACCAGACTTTTTTTCCGAAATTAGAGCTGACTTAGATGAAAAAAATAGGCAATGCAGAAAAGAAAAATCCTTTTTAATCTATAATAAATTTAACAAGGACTTAAAGACTTTAGTATCTAACAAATTAGGAATTGCACAAAATTTTAAGCAAAGACATTCTACTGACAATAACTTTTAATATCCCAAAAACAAATCCTACAACCCGCATAAACACTGGGCTGTAGGATTTTCCTTTATTATTCAAACTCAAAAATCACTCTATCCCTTACAAACTCGATTCTCCAATATCTCATTCAACGCAGTTCCACTGCTAGTATGGCATCTGATAATCTCCGCATTACTTCTTTCCGCCTCCACAACTGCACATCGCACCATCTTATGGGATACGGTATTAGTAAATAATATCACGATATCTGGACATCCAATCTGATCGGACAGATTAGCCGACATCTGTGTAAAAACCTTTGCTTTACATTTATATTCTTTGCATATCTTTTTATATTGGCAGACCATCCTGTCATGTCCACCGATAATTACAATACTCATCTTAATTTCCTTTCCTATCATATAAGCCAGCGTGCTTACGAAATATCACCATGAACAACCATATGAAAACACTCCGTTATCATTTCGTTTATGCGGATATCCGTCCTTGTTGTATTTCATTAACATTCTCAATAATATCCCTTATTCCAAGACCATTATAAATCAACTGAATCGCATTTTTTTTCGCCCTTTCATATCTTTGAAACAGATGTAACTTCTCCGGTAAATTCTCATAGACCTTCCAGTAACCGGAATGCAAAAAGTTCTTACCCTCATGTTCTATAAAACCGTTCACATCTTCAATTGGATACCCCAAGAGCAATCCCATTTCGTGTGGAAATTCTTCTCCCAAAGTCTTATATCTCTCATATCTTTTTTGGAAGTGAACCAAGAGCTTCGATAAATCAAACTCTTTATAGTTTAATTCCTTAAAGAAATGATTTACCTTTCTATCTCTAAGATACTCCTTCAGTTCCTTTTCTTTATATAATAACAACGTTGTTTTATGATCTGATTCCATTAACAGAAAATAAGATATTCCTGTATCCGCTAGTATTTCATCAACATATTGATAACAATCACTCGAAACAATCAACAAATTCGATATCTTCAACCCTGCAAATAACGGGGCGCATTGCAATGCCAATTGTGTCTCAATATTATTAAAATCCAGTCTCTGCAATAAATGATAGGTTTCCTTACACACATTACCTCCAATTGGTTAGTTTCAACTAACCGTTATGCAAAAAAATATGTCTTACAATCTGCCAGTTAAACACCTGCCAGATTTATAATTTGCTTTAATCCCATTACCCTAAACAGTAACGGTTTTTCTTCCGTCCCTAGTTAGTGACAGTGTCCTCCACAATCTTTACAAGAACCGCCACAATGTGGTTTCCCTGCCTTTCTATCTTCTACCATATTCTTAATGATCAATCCCACTATCCCAACCACAACCAATGCAGTAATCACAGTACCCATAATAAAGCTCCTTTCCAATTTGCATATTCGCTTGTTATATTTTTCATACACTGAACGAAATCACATCTTAATTCAACCTGACAAACCCTACTCTTGCAGCTTCAAGGTTATATTGCAATTTCGTTTCTAATGAAATTCCTTTTCCATTGTAATTTTTATATTGCAATTTTTAATACATTAAACAACTTTAATATTGCAGGTTCAACCAGCTTAAGTTAATGCAGTAAGCCGGTTGAATCTTAATTTTATAATACTATCTAACATTTCATAGCTTAATACTAATTCTATCTACCCTTTTGTACATCCAACCCTTAGTTAAACTTCTTCTGAGGTCTTACCATCAGGTATCCGAAGCCGATAATCAAAAGGAATGCTGCTATCGTACCAATTCCAAAGGTTCCGGTTGTAATTAAAGTTCCTATCTGGTAGATAGTCAATGCTACACAGTATGCCAGCAAAGTCTGATATCCAACCGCAATCCAGAACCACTTGGTATTATTCATCTCTCTTTTAATCGCGCCCATCGCAGCAAAGCAAGGTGCACAGAGAAGATTAAATACCAGGAAGGAATATGCGGCAACCATTGTTAAGTTCCCTGCTAAGCTTCCCCAGATTTCATTACCATCTTCCGCTACTTCTGCAAATCCAAACAATACACCAAAAGTTCCAACTACATTCTCCTTAGCAATTAATCCGGTAACCGCTGCTACTGCAAACTTCCAATTACCCCAACCAAGAGGAGCGAATAACCAAGCGATTGTACTTCCAATCTTCGCCAAGATACTATGATCCAGCTCCATAGTGTCAAGCATACGGAAGCTTCCGTCAACCCATCCAAAGCTCATTAAGAACCAAACTGCGATGGTAGCAAGTAAGATGATTGTTCCTGC
Organism: Bacillota bacterium; assembly: GCA_023435895.1. Classification (GTDB taxonomy): domain Bacteria; phylum Bacillota; class Clostridia; order Lachnospirales; family Lachnospiraceae; genus Mobilitalea. The sequence goes on along the minus strand of JAEZLH010000010.1, from coordinate 14,009 downwards.
CTTTTTAATAAAAGACCAACCTCTTTCCCACATACTTCTTAAAATATTCATTACCGTAGGCATATGGTAAGCCGGAAGCTCCATAACGAAGGTTGCCGGGTCACCTGCAAATAATCTTGTCTTCTTTAATATAATACCGGAGCAAATAACAGCAAGGATTCCAACAAAGTAAGCACTGGGAGCAACCCACCATGCACCGCCAAATACGGCACCCGCAATCAAAGCAATAATCGGCAGCTTTGCACCGCAAGGAATAAAGGTGGTAGTCATAATGGTCATCTTGCGATCCCTGTCATTTTCAATGGTTCTGGAAGCCATAATTCCAGGTACTCCACAACCGCTACCAATTAACATGGGGATAAATGATTTACCGGAAAGACCGAATTTACGGAAGATACGATCCATAATAAATGCAACTCTGACCATATAACCGCATGCTTCAAGGAATGCAAGGAATGCGAATAATACAAGCATCTGAGGGACAAACCCAAGAACCGCACCCACACCAGCGATAATACCGTCAAGGATTAAACTCTGCAGCCAATCTGCGCAACCGATGGTGTTTAATAAGGATTCCACCATTACCGGTACTCCGGGAATATGAAGTGCTTGAATACCGAATAAGTTCCAGCCATCACCAAACACGCCATCATTAGCCCAATCGGTTGCTAATGTTCCTACGGAAGTAACGGAAACATAATAAACGATTAACATTACAAGTGCAAAAATCGGTAATGCCAAGATTCTGTTTGTTACCACCTTATCTATTTTATCAGAAATAGTAAGTGTTTTTTTCTTACTTCTCGTACAGCACTCGTGAATAATGGATGAAATATAGGTATATCGCTCATTGGTAATAATACTTTCTGTATCATCATCGAATTTTTCTTCCAATTCGCTAATAAATTTCTTTACATCAGGTGTAGCTTTCATCTGGCTTTTAATTTTGTCATCCTTCTCAAGCAGCTTGATCGCATAGAAGCGTTTCAAATCCTCTGGAATGTCCGCAGTGAGAATTCCTTTCACTTCATCAATAACGCTTTCTACTTCCTGGTCAAATTTATGTACAATATTCGCTGCTTTCTTACTATTAGCCAATGCTACAGCTTTATCTGCTGCCTCACGAATCCCGGTTCCTTTTAATGCTGAAATTTCTACCACTTCACAGCCAAGTTTTTTACTCAGCTTGTCGATATAAATCTTATCACCGGATTTCTGTACAATATCCATCATATTGACAGCCATAATAACCGGGATACCGAGTTCCATCAACTGTGTAGATAGGTAAAGATTACGCTCCAAGTTCGTTCCATCAACAATATTAAGGATCGCATCAGGTCGATCACCAATAAGATAATTTCTGGCAACTACCTCTTCTAATGTATAGGGAGACAAGGAATAAATACCGGGCAAATCCATGATAACAACATCCTTATGCCCTTTTAGCTTACCTTCCTTTTTCTCTACTGTTACTCCAGGCCAATTGCCGACAAATTGGTTTGATCCGGTTAATGCATTAAACAAGGTTGTTTTACCGCAATTCGGATTTCCGGCAAGTGCAATTTTAACTGACATTTTAACTCCTTTCGCCATACGGCTCACCATAAATAGTAGTTATCGTTATGTAACTTTGATTAGTTCAAACTAACCAATGTACAAAAAATTATTCCACTTCAATCATCTCTGCATCTGCTCTACGAAGTGATAATTCGTATCCTCTAACTGTTACTTCTACCGGATCACCCAAGGGTGCGACCTTTCTTACATAAATCTCAACACCTTTGGTAATTCCCATATCCATGATGCGTCGTTTTACAGGTCCTTCTCCGGTTAACTTTGTTACTTTAACCGTTTCGCCGATGGCTATTTGTTTTAAGGTTTTCATAAAAAATTCCTTTCCTATTATACATTTATGTGAAACATTTTTGAACTAATTCATTATCCGATCAAATTCATTCATCAAACCATTATCTTATTCGCGATATCCTTACCAATAGCTACTCTGGAATTTTTTACATTAACAATTAAGTTACCATTCATTTCTGAAATAACTGTCACTTCGCTTCCCGGAACAAAACCTAAACTCTCTAAGAATTTCCTGGTCTCATCCTTGCCTCCGACTCTCTTCACTACATTTGACATTCCTGTTCCTACCATTGATAAAGGCATCTCATTCATCCTCTCTATTTGATAATGATTTTCAATTTCTGAGGTTAGTATACGCTAACAAAAGTTTCATGTCAATAACATTTTAGAATAATTTTATATTTATTTTGATTTCTGTGAATCTATCTGTGGCATATTCAATTTCGTACAAACTTTAAAGAATCGTGCTTTGCTCATACTGTAAAAATTAAGCATTTTCTTTATTTGAATTTGAAAACTTCCTTTTTCTGTGCTATACTCTACCTAATTAGCAATGGAGCAATTGAAAGAATGGAGAATCCCTATGAATGAATCTGCTGAAAACTATTTAGAAACCATACTGGTTCTAAGCCATACACTTCCGGTAGTGCGATCGGTCGATATCGCTAATGAGCTTGGGTTTAAAAAATCCAGCGTCAGCGTTGCCATGAAGCATCTCAGGGAAAAAGACTATATTGCCGTCAATGATGCAGGTTTCATCTCCTTAACCCCACCAGGTAAAGACATTGCAGAAACAATTTATGAACGACATAAGCTGCTGTCCTCTTGGTTGATCAAACTTGGTGTTGATGAAAAGATTGCCCTTGATGATGCCTGCAAGATTGAGCACCTCATTAGTAAAGAAAGCTTTGATGCAATTAAGAAGCACATCAAATAATTTTGAGCAGAGTTAATTAACTCTGCTCAATCGTTATATACCTCAATATTGTGAAGGGTATCCGGATACTATCTAACACTTTGGACTCTATTCCTTATTATAAATACTTCATCCTGTAGATTTCATTCCGCTCTTTTCTTAAATACAAACATGGTTACTGAGCCGGACGCCCCTATGCATTGAAAATTCACAAGTTCCCAGCCTTCCCTTCCTGCCGTTTCAAGTAACTGCTGACTGGCTTTTTTAAGCGATTCTGCTGATTTAAAGGTTGAACCAAATACCTCTGTTTTATATAGCCACATAGTTCTCTTTCCTCCCTTTTCCCTACTGAATAATTAACTATTTGCTTCAATGTGCTTACATTTTAGTAATCTTTATACCCATTCTATCATTTTCCTAATCCGATAAACAGATTGGCTCCCAAAAATATTGAATAAATTACAATTAGCATTATCCCCTCTTTCTTGCTAATCTCATCATATCTGGAATTATAAGCAAAAAAACCGAAGAAGGAAATAATGATCCCCAGCGCAATAAAGTGTACATTATAAAACTCCTGTGCAATGCTGATGCCATTTGGTGAAAGAGCAGATGCTGCACCTACCACCATTAATATATTAAGAATATTTGCTCCCATAATATTCCCCAGAGCTAATCCCCCGTAGTTTTTCTTTGCAGCAGTAATACAGGTACTCAGTTCCGGAACACTGGTTCCAAAAGCGACTAAAGTAGATGCAATTACTACATCCGGGATACCAATTCTAGAGGCCAATACCTCCGCAGAACTAACCAAACCGGATGAACTGATTGCAATAAATGCTGCTGCCGCTATAATCATCAAAAGGCTAATCATTACAATTCTCGGATCACGAGCCAGCTTATCCGTTTGTTCGCTATCTTTCTCCACTAATAATACTTCACTATCATTTTTATCCAAATTCTTTTCCTGACGAAGCAAAAAAATAATGTACACTGGAATTAAGATTAAAAAGAGAACTCCCATCCATCTTGGTATTAATCCCTCTTTTCCCATTGCTTTATATGGAAACGTCGGTAGAATAAGCAAAAATACTGCTGCAATTAGTAAACTCAGCTTCTGTGAAGCTTTCCGGTTAACCGGGATTTTTCCAAACAATGCTCCAATACCGATAATTAAGCTTGTATTCGTGATAATGGAACCTACCGCATTGCCTAGAGCAAAGCTTGCATTGCCTTGAACTGCTGAGGCAACCGATGCGGAAAGCTCGGGGAGTGTAGTCCCCAGTGAAACAATTGTGGCTCCGATAACAAGCTCCGGCAATCCCCATAGTTTTGATAACTTTACAGCATGGTCTACCAGCAGATCGGCTGATTTTGATAAGATAAATAAGGAAACAACCAGTACAATAATAATAACTATAACATTTGTATTTTCTAGTAATTTTATCATTCTATCCTCTCCTTTCAAAGGTAAACATGTGCAATACGAATTCCATCTATGGGCTTATACGCAAAGCTCTTTTTTGACATAAAAAAAGGAGCCTCCAAAAGAGACTCTCCACCCAAAAAGCCGATTTCTTGCTGTAACAAACAGCAACCGTAGATAAAACGTATATTCTGAATTTATTCTAACATAAATAATGATGAGTCGCAAGCCTCTACCTAACTAATCATAGCCAAATTTTCTATTATTATTCCCAGTAATACATTACCCTTGGCGCATTCATTCTTTTGCTTTATGCATATTACCAATAAACTTTATTGAGATGCCTTTTGCCACCTTAATCATCTACGTTAATATTCCATGATACACCTTGACACTAACGAATAGTATAGGATATGACATCAAGCCAATATCATCCCATATTGACTTTGCTCATAGATAAGATTAATTTAATACATAGTGTTTAAAATATGATTAAGGAATCAAAAGGTGCGTTGACACTGTGGCAATGGCATTTTGCACAAAGTCAAAAAATTCGTGCTTCGAGTCCAAAGAACACTGTTGAATGACCTTTTAACACCTTAATCAAATATAGAAATAGAAAGCTTATGATTACATAAAGCATGAGGTAAGAATATGTCAACAAAATACGTTCAAGATATGACAGAAGGCAATGTTGTCTCCCATCTAATGAAATTTGCAATGCCAATGCTCATCGGTAACATTTTTCAGCAATTTTATAATCTAATTGACGCTGTGGTAGTAGGTCAATTTGTAGGAAAGCAAGCGTTCGCAGCGGTAGGATCCACCCAATCACTAAGCTTTTTATTTTTCTCCGTTGTCCTAGGCTTTGCCTCCGGAATCAGTATTATTATTTCACAATACTTCGGTGCAAAGGAGGATGGGCAAGTAAAAAGAGCAATCACCAATTCCATTTATGTAATTGGAACTGCAGCAATATTTATGAGTCTTCTAGCCATCTTCTTTGCAACTCCGATTCTGCGAGTTATGAACACGCCGGATGAACTTCTCAAGGATGCATCCACATTTTTGAGGATTGTATCCGGTGGTATGCTTGCCATAGCAGCTTATAACGCAATTGCATCCATCCTAAGAGCTTTGGGCGATTCCAGAACACCCTTGTACTTTCTGGTTGCTTCCTGCGTTCTAAATGTAATACTGGACTTAATCTTAGTTTTGATGTTCGGCTTTGGAGTGGCTGGCGCTGCTTTTGCAACTGTTATCTCCCAAGCCTTTGCCGCATTAGGATGCATTCTTTTTGCCATGAAGACTAACCCCTATTTTAAACTGAAGAGGGAAGACTTCAAAGTAAGCTGGCCACTTATTCTGAAATGTATTCGTATTGGTGTTCCGGTTGCCATTCAAAACTCTGTAATAGCAATTTCCCTAGTACTGCTTCAGCGGGTTGTGAATGTCTTTGGTGAAACCGCTATGGCAGCTTTTACGGGTATTGGCAGGATAGAACAGCTAATACAGCAACCCTTTAACTCCTTTGGAGCAGCCATAGCCACCTTTACGGGACAAAATATCGGTGCGAATCAAATTGATCGTGTGAAGAAAGGCTATCACAAAAGTATCTTGATTATTGCTATCTTAAGTCTTTGCGCTCTTCTTGCAGCTCAATTTGGCGGTCGGATCATCATGCATCTATTCGTAACGGATGAGGATGTAATCCAATTAGGGGCAACGGGTATCCGAATTACAAGCTGTATGTACTTTGCGCTTGGAATGATTTATATCACAAGAGGTTTATTAAATGGTGCAGGCGATGCCTTCTATTCCATGATTAACGGATTTATTGAAGTAGTCGGAAGAGTTGGGTTTTCTTCTATCTTGGTAACCATACCTGCTGTGGGCATATGGGGTATTTGGGGTACCACCGCTCTTACCTGGCTGATTACAGGCTCTGCCAGCATAATCCGTTATAAGCAGGGTAAATGGAAGAAGAAGTCGTTAGTTAATTAATCTAAAGTTGATACTTATATTATGACACCCGAAATAACTTCTCCATCCTACAGACTTTTCTGGACATTGATGTTAAGAAAAGTCTGTTTTTATTTCCCACAATCTAAACCAAAATAATTACACAAAATCTCACCACAAATATCAGTGATATTGCCTATATAATCTCCAAATTGATTTTTTTATAATAAAACAAAGAGAATGGAAAGGATTGGTACATAAGTTATGGAGCATCTTCAAAAAGCCACAAATGCAATTAAGGAGAATATCGAAAAAGTTATCATCGGAAAATCGGACACGATTCAATTAGTCCTAACTGCCCTGTTAGCAAATGGGCATATTCTGCTAGAGGATGTTCCGGGCACCGGTAAAACTGTACTTGCTAAATCATTGGCCAAATCCATTGATGCTGATTTCAAACGCATTCAGTTCACACCGGATTTATTACCCTCTGATGTTACCGGACTGAACTATTATAATCAAAAACTCTCTGAGTTTACTTTTCGAAGTGGTCCTGCTTTCACGAATATATTATTGGCTGATGAAATTAACCGTGCTACTCCCCGTACTCAATCCAGTTTATTGGAATGTATGGAGGAAAAGCAGATTACAATTGATGGTGAAACAAGAAACCTTGAGAAACCTTTTTTGGTTATCGCCACTCAAAATCCTATTGAAACAGCTGGAACCTATCCACTGCCTGAGGCACAACTGGATCGTTTTCTTATGCAGATCAATATGGGCTTTCCGTCTCAGGAGGATGAAATAGCAATCCTGCAACGATTTGTGACGGATAATCCTCTGGAGCACATTACCCCCGTTTGTACAAAAGAGGAATTACTCAACATGCAGGACAAGATTCGATCCGTCTATGTTCATCCCTCATTAATGAATTATCTGGTTGAGATTACACAACGAACTAGAACACATAGTGAAGTGGCTTCCGGAGTCAGTCCCAGAGGAAGCCTCGCACTTCTTCGGGCGGCACAGGCTTACTGTGCAATAAAGGGCTATGATTATGTCATACCGGAAGCAATTCAATATCTCTCCCCCTTTGTACTCTCCCACCGCCTGATTCTACGAAATTCCTTTGGTGGGAGCGTGTCTGGTTTTGAAATAATAAAAGCTATTTTAAATGACGTCACCGTACCAACCGAAGATTTCCGGAGGAGGTAGTGCCTTTATGATCCTTGCTTTTGCTCTAATTGGCCTAGTTCTGCTCTATCAAATACAAAACTATTTGTTCAATCGCCTGTGGATGAAGAATTTAACATCCGATATCACCTTATCCGCTGATTCTGCCATGGAAGGAGAGGATCTTACCTTGATGGAATCCGTTACCAACCGCAAATGGATGCCGCTGCCTGCTGTGCAGGTAAAATTCATGACCTCCAGAAGTCTAATATTTTGTGATGGTGAAAATGCCAAAATATCCGACCACTATTACCGAAATGATATGCTCTCCTTAATGATGTTCCAACGTATCACCAGAACCCTGACTTTTCGTTGCAGCCATAGAGGATATTATACCATTCAGCGAATCGATGTGATATGCTCCAACTTATTTATGACCATAGAACATTTTATAAGCTTTGACCTAAATCTTACACTCTATGTTTACCCAAAGCTCATTGAGCAATCAAGAATCCAAGTTCCTTTTCAAAAAATGCTGGGAACCGTGCTTACAAAGCGCTTCATTAATGAAGATCCTTTTGAATTTTGTAATATCAGGGAGTATCAATCCTATGATAGTCAAAAGGCAATCAATTGGAAGGCCTCTGCAAAGACCAGTTCTTTAAAGGTGAATATTCATGACTATACCTCCGCCCAACAGATTAAAATTCTATTGAATCTTGAAATAGAAACCCTTCGAATCCAAGAAGATTTAATTGAGGAATGTATTCGTCTTGCTGCAACCTTGGCTTTAAACTTCATTCATCATGGAGTTCCGGTTTCCATCATTACCAATGCGAAGGATATTCTGACCAAAGAACGAAGTGTTATCCCTCCCGGCTCCGGTACTCACCATAACCGGGTTTTAATGGAAGCCTTGTCCCGAATCGATAGCGGACTCGGAACCATTCCGTTTCTCCCGATTCTACACGATGAACTACACCACAAATCACACAATGATTATGTTATATTAATTTCTTCCTATCAAAAAGAAAGTCACCAACAAATATTAATCGACTCTCTTAAATCAGGTAAGGAATTTTGCTGGTTCCTTCCAATTAATCAGGAAATCAGACCCCACGTGAAGGACCAATTAGCTTCCAGAGTCGTCCCTTGGGAAGCACCGGTATAATTCACCTATAAAGGTATCTTGGTTAAACTGCATATGTTAATTTAGCGAAAGGAGGGAATGTAATGAACAATAAACTTTATATACGAATAATTGAGATAATTAATATAACCTTAAGACTCCTGATTGCCTTAGGAATTTTATCCCTATGCTTTCTTATGATAACTGGCAATATGGGCTATGCTCAAACAATATGGTTTCTGATTCCCGTCCCCTTTGCATCTCATTTGATAGCGAAATACGCCCATCGCATTTGGCTCTATATTACCTTGCATCTTTTCATGATTATTACCTATGGTTTGATTTTCCATAGCAGTGTACCGGTTTTTGTTTATTCCTCCTATATGATCGTTTTGGCCGCTATGAATCTATCCCGAAGAATGCATCACCGCGGTGCTTTAACCTATACAAGCCTCGTATTTCTAATATTTGATGTGGCTTGCTATCTATATTATGACTATATCCATATGCCAGAATGGAGAAGTGTATTTTTATACCTCTCTCTTCTTTATATTGCATTGTATTTTATTAATCTTTATCTTAATAATTTTAGGGATATTATTGTAAAATATGGGGACATGGCTCATTTGCCAATTCGACAGATAGAATTTAATAATCATTTTTTATTCGCAATCTTTGGGATGGTCAGTATGATCTTTATATTCCTGCTACACTTTCTGCCACTTGGTAATATCTTATCTGTGATAAAAAGTGTGCTCCTAGCTATATTGAAATTCATTCTGTCCCTGCTTCATTTTTCGAATCAGCCGCCCCCAAAGCCTTCCGCTCCATCAAACAATACCTCAAGTCCCCCTTTTGTTCCGGAACGTTCGCTCTTTTGGGATATTTTATCGACTGTTTTCTACTATGCCATTATAATTGCACTGCTGGCTGCATTCATTGCCGGGATTATTTATGTACTGATTGCGATCTATAAGCGTTTCTACTCTAATCGACCTTCCGTGACCTATGATAGAGTGGAATTTCTCTCACCGTTTTGGAGAAAGGAAAGCGTACAAACAAAATCACCAAAGCCTAGTAATCGATTTTATATTCCGTTCTTTGGAAGATCCAATAACGAGAAAATCCGAAGGCATTATTATCAAGCTATTATTAATCGCCTTGATATTAATCAGCTTCCAAAAGGAATTACGCCTTCCGAGCTAAGCCGGTACCTACTGGATCAAAACAAGGAGGCTAATGTTTCAAGCTTGGAACAGGAGCTTACAAGCTTATATGAAAAAGCGCGCTACAGTCAGAAAGAATGCACTAAGGAAGAACTTCGTAGAATGCGTGCATATATGAAACAACAAAATATACGTCTGCCTAAATAACAAAACTTACGTCTATCTTAATAATTAACTTGCTGATGAAACAACAAAACATAGGTCTATCTAAACAGTTGATTTGCATATGAAATAACAAAACATACGTATATCTATATAATTACCTTGCAGTTGAAACAATAAAACATATGTCTATCTAAACAGTTAATTCGCAGATGAAATAACAAAACATAGGTCTATCTTAATAATTAATTTACAGATAATAGTTAGGGGTTGTAAAAACACCGATAATCCTGCTACAACAGCATTTGTACTAAATATTAAACATTGCTGCGATGAAATGCCTAAGATGTACTAATTCTCTTAAATTTGAGATTCCTATAAGACAAAGAACTTCTATTCTCCCTATAGGCAACATCTTTTACACTGTGTAATTGTCGATGAATTATGATTGAATGGTTTCACCTCTGAAGCGAATTATAATAGCTTGTAGCGGATCATTACAAATGTTACAATGTATCCGAAAGGAACGATACTATGAACTATATCTTTATATCCAAACAAGCAAATCAAGCACTAATTGACTATATGAGCACCAGGGGAACCGTTATTTTAGTACCCAGGGATGAACGGTTTGACCCTAGAATAGCATGCCATCCCGACCTTATACTTTCCATTATAGACGGTAACTTACTCATTGATGCAAAGGCGCCTTCTTCCCTGTTTCAACAACTAGAAAAATATCAAATCCCCTATATCCTTTCTCATTGTGAGCTATCCGCTACCTACCCAAAGGACATTGCTTATAATGCCGTAATTACCAAGGACTATTTGATTCATAATCTTGAGCATACCAATCCTATTATCTTGCAACACTGCAACAATACGAAGAAAGATAGTATATCTGTAAAGCAGGGATATACGAAGTGCTCCACCGTCGTGGTAAATGATAATTCACTAATTACTTCTGATGGAGGGATTTTTAGAAACTGTAAGAATGATCTTAATGTACTGGCTATCACAGAAGGACATGTACTGTTAGAAGGGTTTGAAACAGGCTTTCTTGGAGGTGCTTCCGGATTGATTGATGATACCGTAGTATTTCACGGTGATTTAAGTAGGCATCCAGACTTTGTTATAATAAAAGAATTTATTGAGAGAAGTGGAAAACAAGTCCATTATTTTGAGGGCTTTGTGTTAACTGATATTGGTTCCATATTTGTTTATCCTTATACCCCGCAAGTAAGCCTCAGTATTAAAGCTGTTCAAAAACATGTTAATATACCGGTATTCATTTCCCATGAGGGTTGCCCCAATGATTGCGTCTTTTGCAACCAGCGCAAAATCACTGCGAAACCTCAAGCAATGACAGTGGATGAAATCAGAGAACAAATCGAAACCTACTCTTCTACCCTAGAACAAGGAACCTTTACGGAGCTTGCCTTCTTTGGAGGCAGTTTTACCGGAATTGATGAGATGCTGCAAGAACGTTATCTGAACTTAGCTTATGAATACAAAAGGGTTGGAAAAATTCACGGAATCCGTCTTTCTACCCGCCCCGATTACATTAATACAGACATTCTGAATCGCCTAAAAACCTATGGGGTGGATACGATTGAACTTGGAATACAATCTTTTCATGAAGAAGTGCTGTTAGCCTCCAATCGGGGACATAGCGTTCGTGACATTTATCAAGCAGTCAGGCTAATCAAAGCTTATGGGTTCCAATTGGGAATTCAATTGATGGTGGGACTGCCACAGGATACCAAGGAATTATGTATCCGTTCAGCCAGCCTTGCTGCTTTATTAAAGCCGGATTTTGTTCGTATTTATCCCACACTGGTAATACGGGAAACTGAGTTGTTAGAGATGAGCAAGAATGGTCAATATGCTCCATTATCCTTAGAAGCTGCAGTGGAGTGGACAAAGGAAATGTACCGGGTATTTCTAAAAAGTCATATCTCAGTTATCCGAATTGGACTTCAGCCTACAGACTTAATTCAGGAAGGTAAAGAGGTTTTATATGGTCCCTTTCATCCTGCTTTTCGTCAACTGGTAGAAAGCTCTTATTTTCTTGATGAAATCAGAAATAAACTTAAGGAATATGCTTCTCCTATGAACTCCGAACAGGATATTCTGGTTTGTTGCAACCCAAGAGATTTATCACAGGTAATTGGTCATAAGAGGACGAATGTAATGCTATTACGTGCTGATTATCCTAATATTCGGATTATGGCTGATGAACAGATAAAGCCGATGACTTTACGCTTGAACATCAGCTAATTAATATTTAATATACTTCGGTGAAAATATTTCTTTACTGCATGTTTGGAGTATCAACAATTCGTAAATCTTTTGATGTTACGATTAAGGAGTCAAACCTTTATACAATTGCCATTGCCACAGTATAAACCGACCTTTTGACTCCTTAATTATTTTTGCTAATACCCCTTATCGCAATATAAACCGTGTTAGGATTATTAAAGCATGCCATAAAGCAAAAAAAGATGAGAATTCATGTATCCATTTAAAATACATGAATTCTCATCTTTTATGACCTTGTTGTGGTTCGCGATAATCACCATAGATTGATTTTCGATTCTTATCTATTATAGAATATAAAATTCTCAATACCATTATATTGATAAAACATTTGAGATATAAATCAGAATTAAATCAGAATTGTTATAAAATCTGTACCTTATACATGTCATTAAAATGATTACTTATCTGTGTTCTACTTTTATTGGCTATATACAGCTTTATCCATAGAATGACATACAGCATACTATCACATTTATGCCATCGCCTGACCTTCGTTCTCCTTAACAAACTTTATATTCTTATCAGGAGAAGAGGACTTTTTCTTCCAAGAGTCTATGATTTTAATGGAATATGCAATCATTGGACCGGTTAATATAATTCCAATAATTGTACCCATTCCGGTCACACCGCCCAGCAGGAATCCCAACAATGCAACACTAAAGTCAAAGCCCACCTTTACTTTCTTTAAGGGTCTGTCTAATTTTTCAGATATAAAGATAACCACCGCATCGACCGGTGAAGCACCCATGTTTGCCGACAAGTACAAGCCAAGTCCAAAGCCAAGTAACACCACTGCCGGAAAAAGAAGAGCAAAACGTAGAATATAATCACCATTTGGAGGTATCACAACCATCCCTTTTCCCCATATCCATTGAAGTGTGAAACTACCCTTCGGAGTAATCCACCTGGAAAGCAACTCGGTAAACAGATTGATGAGCGGACCAAGCCCCACACCGGATATTAGGGTTGCCAATCGGATCTGCTTCCTACTGAACAGGAAGATAAATGCCAGATAAACAATGCTGTTCATTAAATTAATGATACCATAACTAACTCCAAATATACGATGTTGTCCGTCTACAAATACTGAAATCGGATCACTGCCTATATTTAACGCATAGAACAATGATATTCCGCAGGCTACCAAAGTAACCCCACAGCAAACCATAAGAAGATTTATAACAAATTTGCTCAGATTTTTTTTATTTATATATTTCATTTCACTTGCTCTTTTCTAATTTTTTATAACTATTATGACCCGAATTTCTAAACTGTACACGGGACATTCATTTATTAGTGATTTGGTATCAAAAGCCCTTCTTATATTATTTAATGGAAACATATTATGGCTCTTTACTTTGACTGGGAGTGAACAAACTACTACATGACTATCCAAGCGTAGACTTTGCATCTTGATATACGATGCAAACTACTCTATAATAATCTTGAAACACAATAACATCATTCCCCATGAGGAGATCGAAATGTTCCTAATATCAGATATTTTGAAACTTGCCTCAATTGAAAATAGTGAATTTCTTATGAGCATTCTAAAGAATGCTCCTTCCTATATTACAGACCATTCTGTGGTCAAGAATCTTTATCCGGATGAAATCCTAATAACTGCCGGTCAGAAAGCAGATAAAGTCTATCTTCACATCTCAGGATTAATGGAAGGCGTGGATACTCAAAAGTCGGATATCATCTATCATTTTGCCGAACTGAATCCGGTTAATTTTATTGGTGAATTCGAAGCATTTTCTGATAAAGAGAATTACCTAATTAATATTCATGCAAAATCAGAGGCAACTTTAATCTCCATTGATTCAAAGGACTTTTTAAATTGGATGAAATATGACATAGAAGCACTGAATATCGTATGCCGAC
>JAEZLH010000032.1 GCA_023435895.1 Bacillota bacterium | reverse complement strand
CGTTGTTGAATTTTTATTCTGGATGAGATTCAATTGATATTTTCTCTGTAAGTTTAACTTATGATAATTATAGATGATATATTTTATCATTCCTATCCCTTAACTAAATGACATTGGTTCACTCCCAGTCAAGTTGAGAATATGATTACGACAAATGTTTTCCGATACGGAGACGCTTTCGCTTAGTTGCATTACGTAGCGGTACATAAGGCTCTAATAGATAGAGCCTAAATACCGACGAATGCAAATACTCCTTTTCGTAAATCATTTATCGTAATCATTATGCCAAGTTTTGAATTGGGAGTGAACAGTAACAACATAAATAATAATACGAAAGTTTCATATGAAACTTTATTGACTTTTGAACGAAAGAGAATATATAATTTTTATAATCAGCATCACATCAATACCATAATTGCAGAATAGGAGTAAATATTATGAATCAAAGTATTATAAATGTAGGACTCATTGGTTTCGGATTGGGTGGTCGTATCTTTCATGCCCCAATATTGACCGCTGTTCCTGGATTCCAGCTTCATACGGTATATGAAACCAGGGAGGAAAACGTTAAAACCATTCATAGATGTTATCCGGGAGCCAAGGTTGTGTCGGATGTTAATGAGATTTTTGAAAGTAAAGATATTCAGCTCATCGTTGTTGCTACTCCCAATAATGTCCATTTTAGCTATGCAAAAAAAGCAATGGAGAATGGAAAGCATGTATTGGTAGAAAAACCGTTTACTTGTACAAGCAGTGAGGCCGAGGAACTAATCGAGATATCCAAGAAAACAAATAAGGTGCTGACAGTAAATCATAATCGCCGGTGGGACAGTGACTTTAAAACCGTTCAAAAGGTGATAAAGAGTGAGATGTTAGGTGAAATTGTAGAGTATGAAGCACATTATGATCGTTATAGACCTGAAGTCGGTGAAAACTGGAGGGATAAAAAGTCCTCCGCAGCATCCGGAATGCTTTATGATTTGGGATCTCATTTGATTGATCAGGTTCAATACTTATTCGGGCTTCCTAATGAAATATTTGCATATATCGATACTCAGAGGAAGAATTCCGAAGTGGTTGATGCTTTTGAAATCCTCTTAAAATATGATACATTGAAGGTTACATTAAAATCAGGGATGATTGTAAGAGAACCGGCACCCCATTTTGCACTTCATGGTAGAAAAGGTTCCTTTGTAAAATACGGAATGGATGTTCAGGAAGACGAATTAATTCTTGGAAAGCGTCCTAATGAAGGCAAGGAATGGGGACGGGAGCCAGAAGCTATTTATGGTAAGATTAATACTGAGATTGGTGGAGTTCATGTAAGCGGTACGGTAGAAAGTGAAGCAGGAGACTACCGCGAGCTTTACCGAAATCTTTATCAAGTTATTACAAATGAAGAAGAACTTATTGTAACACCCCAGCAAGCATGCAATACAATCAAAATCATTGAACTTGCAGAACAAAGCAACAGGGAAAAGCGTTGGGTAAAATACGAATAACCTATAACAAGATGGGAGAAAAGATGAGCGATTTAAAAAATTTATTGATAGAACTGGAACAACAGGAACAGGAACTGCAGTTTAATGAATTTACAAGTGAGAACGCTTTTGATATCGGAATGAGGATTGTTAATAAAGCAAGGGAGAGAAAGCTTGCAATCACTACGGACATAACTCGTAACGGACATCAACTCTTTCACTTTGCTTTTGATGGTACCGGTCCAGATAATGATCAATGGATTATTCGCAAGAACAGAGTAGTCAATCGATTTAACAAAAGCTCTTTCCGAATGGGAACAGAATTAAGGGAGTCCGGAAGTACTATGGAAGAAGCACTTTTAGTAAGTTCTCTTGAATATGCAGCACATGGAGGGGCATTTCCCATTATCATTAAGCATGTAGGGGTTATAGGGACAATAACGGTATCCGGTCTAGCACAGCAAGATGACCATGCGTTGGTTGTTGAAGTCATTAGAGAGTATTTGGGACTATAAAATAGTTTGAATTATATTACAGTTGTGTTAGGCGTTTTTAGTGAAAAAGAGGTTGTTGGATATTATTATTCTTATGAATAGTGATTACAACAACCTCTTTTAAACGATGTTATAAAAGGATATGAAAAAAGAGTTTACAAAGTTTTTATATGCGTTATATAATGACTTAATGTGATAGCGCGATTTTTCATTATAATGAAAAAGGTCAATAATTGTGAAATTGTGAGTTACTGTTACATGAACTAATATGTTTTATAACCCGAGAGGAGGCATCTCATGGCATATCGTGATTTGCAAGATTTCCTAAAGGAGTTGGAAGCTTGCAATGAATTAATTAAAATAAAGGTTCCGGTGTCAACAGAACTGGAAATGACAGAAATTGCAGACCGAGTTAGTAAAGCGAACGGTTCTGCTCTATTATTTGAACAAGCGAAGGGTTTTCGTTATCCGGTGGTAATGAACGCAATGGGTACTACAAAACGGATGAGTAAGGCGCTGGGTGTTGATGATTTGGACGAGATTGGTAATGAAATCGAGAAATATCTAAATTTTGAAAACTATCTTTCAATCCGTGGATTAGTAAGCAGTATCCCACGCATGCTTCGATTGTTACATGTGTTTCCTCGCAGGAGCAGAAGAAGGGGAGCATGTCAACAGGTAATCGAGAGAAATCCTGATTTGGATACACTGCCTGTATTAAAATGCTGGCCGCAGGACGCAGGCCGTTTTTTTACGCTTCCACTTGTCTTTACGAAGGAAGCAAAAAGCCGACGTCAGAATGTGGGTATGTATCGATTACAGGTTCTTGATAAAACAAGTACCGGTATGCATTGGCATAAGCATAAGGATGGCTCAGAAATATTTCAGTCCTATGCAAAAAAAGGTCTCATGATGCCTGTATCGGTAGCACTGGGCTGTGATCCGGCTATTACTTATGCGGCAACCAGTCCGCTACCGAAGATGCTGGATGAGATGATGTTTGCCGGATGGCTTAGAAAAGCCCGTGTAAAGATGGTAAAATGTATCACCAATGACATCTATGTTCCGGCCGATGCAGAATTTGTATTAGAGGGTTATGTGGATCCCACAGAAGAGCTTGTATGGGAAGGCCCCTTTGGTGACCATACAGGATATTATTCTCTTGCAGATTATTATCCTCGCTTTCATGTGACCTGTATCACTCACAAAAAAAGCCCTGTATATCCTGCAACTGTTGTAGGGAAGCCTCCCATGGAGGACTGTTATATGGCTAAGGCCACAGAACGAATCTTTCTGCCCTTCCTTCGTATGCAGATTCCTGAAATGGTGGATTTGAACCTTCCATTAGAGGGAGTATTTCATAATTGCGCGATTATATCAATTCGTAACCGTTATCCCGGAGCAGCAAGAAAGGTGATGAATGCCATCTGGGGAATGGGACAGATGATGTATACCAAGATGATTATTGTGGTAGATGATTCTGTGGATGTGCAGAATTTAAGTCAAGTAAGCGATAACGTTATGAAGAATGTGCGTGGAAGTGAGAGCTTGATCTTTAGCACAGGTCCTTTGGATGCACTGGATCATTCCTCCGGGAAGGCATTATATGGATATCGTCTTGGAGTGGATGGTACGCCGTCCCAAATTGCTTCTGAAGAGGGAGTAAAAGATTCTTTTGTTGTAATACCGATTGAGAAAACTCAGGATTATCAAGGAAAAAAGACCTTGGAAGAATATCTTCCTGTGCATAACGAAAAATTCGTAATTGTGGTGGACTCTTTCATAGACCCGAAAGACTTATCAACGGTTATGTGGAAGGTATTCAATAATATAGATGCTTCCAGAGATATCGTCATCCATGGACAGAAGATTGGTATTGACGCCACTAGAAAATTCCCGGGGGAAGGACTAACCAGGGATTGGCCCGATGATATTGTTATGAGTGATGAGATGAAGGAAGTGGTCAGTGAAAGGTGGAGCGAATATGGAATTGATTAAGTTACTGAAGAAAATAGGAAAGAAGATCAATGATTATGGGAAGCTTGTAATGTTCTCCCATACCATATTTTCCTTCAGCTTTGCTCTGATTTCGATGGTACTTGCGGCGAAAGGACTTCCACAGGTTTCCACTATCTTTTGGATTATCGTATGCTTTATGGGGGCACGAACCGGTGCAAACGCCATTAATCGTGTTATTGATGCAAAGATTGATGCAAAGAATCCCAGAACCGCAGGCCGTCAGCTTCCAAAGGGTGAGATGAAGCCCGGTGAGGTGATTCTTTTTACCGGTGTTTGCTTTATAATTATGCTCTTTGGAGCTTATCAGCTTAACTGGTTGTGCTTTGCGCTATCACCGGTAGCGTTGTTCCTTTTAATTATTTATTCTTATTGCAAACGTTTTACTTTTTTGTGCCATCTTGTTCTGGGTGTAACCTGTGCTTGTGCGCCGGTTGGAGCATGGCTGGCGGTAACAGGAGAATTTGCATTCCTTCCGTTGGTATTTGGTGCAGCCAATACACTTTGGGTTGCCGGCTTTGATATCATTTATGGTTGTCAGGATTATGATTTTGACAGAGCCAACGGACTTCATTCCATCCCGGCAAAATTTACGGTCAAAGGGGCTCTCATTATAGCCTGCTTATTCCATATTGCTACATTATTTTGTTTGGTTTTAATCGGAATTTTAGTACCACAGTTTGGGGTAATCTATTATGTGGGAGTAAGTATTATCGGTGCGTTATTTATAGCAGAATATAAGATGGTATCTCCTACCAATCTTGTAAATGTCAATATCGCCTCCTATAGTGTGAACCAGTTGGTCAGCTTGACACTATTATTTTTTGGGTTGTTGGATGCATTTATATAAAGAAATAATCGGATATTAGTAAATTGCATTTGTATATTGAATCATTGTATATAAAATATTTATAAGATACGCTAGTTTCAAGTGCCAAAGGCTCTGTTCCGATTGTAGCAGTTTCAATTTGCTTTGACAGTATCAATTTGCTTTGCAGTGTCAATTTATAAAAGGCTAAAGAAGCATGCTTTTAGGAGTACTGTTAAAAGGTTTTATCCACCCGTACATCGATATGATTATGTTATTAATTATAAATGTATTACTCGAATTAACTCATAGGAAGGAGATATCTGATCTCTATGAAGAAAATTATACTAGGTTTGACCGGCGCTAGCGGGAGCGTATACTTTTCCCGCCTATGTGAGCATTTATCGCAACACGAGTTGGATCTTCATCTGATTGCCTCAGAGCTTGGTGAGAAGGTATTTCAATATGAAACCGGAACGGTTCTAACTGAGCAGGTTAAACATTGGAACACGAACGCTGCCAATATTATATTGGAAGATAATCATAATCTGTTCTCGGTGGTGGCCAGCGGTTCAGCCCGTTTTGACGGTATGGCGATTGTACCCTGTTCCATGTCCACTCTTGCAATGATATCCCATGGGATTACAGAGACGCTGTTAACGCGTGCCGCGGATGTGATGCTGAAAGAAAGAAGAAAATTAGTGATTGTACCAAGAGAAACTCCTCTTTCCACATTACATTTAAAAAATATGACAGAGCTTTCACAGCTGGGAGCAATGATTCTCCCTGCAATGCCTGGCTTTTATGGTCATCCTCAAACAATGGATGATTTGATTGATTTTGTCGTGGGTAAAACCCTAGACTGCTTAGAAATAGACAATAATAACTACCGTAGATGGGAAGGTCAATATGAAGAATAAAATTGTAATTATGATAATGCTGTTAACACTCATGTTCACGCTTGTGGCGTGTTCAACGAAGGGAAAGGAGGACTCTACTGACAAAGAAAAGACAGTTCTACGCATGGGAATGATGTCCTCATCCGATGTAATCCCTTTTGTACTCATTAATGAAAATAAACTTGCGGATAAGTATAAGTTTAAGCTGGAATTGCAAACCTTCACTTCCGCCAAGGACAGAGATGCTGCCTTTCAGGCAGGGGAACTGGATGGTGTAATTACAGATTATATTGGAGTATGCATGTATCAGAACGCGGGCTTTGATGTAAAAATCACCGGTATTACCGATGGTGATTACATTCTGATGGCAGGCAAGAACAGCGGTATTACAGAGTTTAGCCAGTTGAAAGGAAAGAGTATTGCAATCTCAGAAAAGACTCTTATTGAATATACCCTTGATACGATTCTGGAAAAAAACAATATGAGTGATAGTGATGTGAAGAAAGAAGTAGTACCTCGTATTCCCGATCGTTTGGAGTTATTAAGAAATGATAAAATTGATCTTGGTCTTATGCCGGAACCCTTTGCAACCCTTGCACTAAACGACGGTGCGGTAAAACTTGGCACCGCCAATGAATATGGCCTCTATCCTGCGGTGTCCGCATTCTCCAAGTCCGCTTTGGATAGTAAAAAGGAAGCAATCAAAAACCTCTATAAGGCCTATAATGAAGCAGTTGATTATATGAACCACACGGATATCAAAAAATATGAAGACACAGTGATCACAGCAGTGGGCTATCCAAAGGAAATGAGCGGTAAGATTACCATCAAACCTTTTCGTGAAAGTAAGCTGCCTTCCAAGGAAGAGGTAGGTGCAGCCATTAACTGGGCAGTGAAAAAAGGGTTGTGTAAAGATACCTTAACCTATGACCAAATGACCTATGATATATCCGTCAAATAAAAATATTAGGTGATGAAATGCTAAAAATTAATGATATTGATGTAAGCTATCATAATAAAGGCAAAAAAATAGAAGTATTGCAAAACTTCTCCCTGGAGCTGGAGCAGGGGGAAGTGCTTGCTGTGCTTGGTCCCTCCGGCTGTGGTAAATCAACACTGATTCAGCTATTAGCAGGTATGCTTAAGCAGGACAGTGGCAAGATTGTAGTTGTTGGTAAAGATAAGGAAGTACCACATAATCCGAAGACCCAACGTATTGCTGTGATTCCTCAAAATTTGGGTTTACTTCCCTGGAAGACGGTAAAACAAAATTGCTTACTTCCCCTGGAATTACATAAAATCAAGGTTGATAAAAGTAAACTTAATGAACTGATGGAACTTTGTAAAACTTTGCAGGTGGATTCACTGTTAGAACGATATCCCAGGGAGTTAAGTGGTGGTCAAGCACAACGAGTTGCTCTGGCAAGAGCTTTTTTGCAGTATCCAGACCTTTTATTAATGGATGAACCTTTTTCTTCGCTGGATGAGATGACACGATTGGATGGCTGGGAGCTCTTTTTAAAAAGTTGGAAGAAGAATAAGCCCACAACCATAATAGTGACCCACAGTATAGAAGAAGCACTCTATCTGGGAAAGAATGTCCTTGTACTGGATAAAGAGAAGGGGCGTATCTTGGAACGAATAAACAATCCGTATTTTGGAATAATTCAATCGGATGAAGCTGGCTATCTTCAGAGAAAGAAAGAACTGAGAGCTTTACTTGGATCAGTAACAGGGAGGACTCTGTTATGAAACGATTTCTGAATCACATCCTTCTTTTTTTAGAGGGGTTTTTGTTAATCAATTTAATATGGTTCATTGGATATCTAATGGTGCATACAACGGTTATCCCCAATCCACTATTTGTTTATCAAAATTTTGGTCAGGTTTTTCAAGATGGAATTGTAATTCACATACTATGCAGCTTAAAAAGAATTGCAGAAGGGTTATTCGTTTCTTTATTAGTGGGCATCCCCGTGGGGATTCTAATGGCTTATTCAAAAAATGCCAATAAAGTTCTATATCCTTTGGTATACTTCAGTTATCCAATTCCAAAAACTGCTTTATTGCCCATATCAATGCTTCTTTTGGGGATGAGGGATGGTTCTAAAGTCATTATTATCTTTCTCATAATTGTATTTCAAGTCATCGTAGCGGTTAGGGACAGTATCATGAATATTGATCCTTCTATGTACCTAGTTACAGTAAGTGCAGGAGCTTCAAAGGGTCAAATTATTCGCCATATTACATTGCCCGCAATTTTACCAGAACTGCTGACCAGTCTTCGTATCTCCTTGGGAACTGCGGTATCCGTATTATTCTTTGTTGAGGCATACGGAACAAGGTATGGAATGGGATATTATATCGTAGATGCCTGGTCAAGAATTGATTATATTGGAATGTACAGCGGCATCTTAGTGATTTCTGTTGTTGGATTTTTGCTATTTGAGTTAGTGGATCTTTTATCAAGCTGGCTTTGCAAATGGCGTTAAATAAAAGTGTTATCATTTATTCTAAATGGCTGTTCAAAATTATTATTATGTTGAACAGCCATTTTTTTCTTCTTATTTCTTTCTCTTTAACGTATTACTTCTTCTTGTTGCATGTGGTGCGTTTGATCTTTTTGTAGTATTTGTTCTTTTCAATACAGTACATCTTTGCTTTCCGATAATTAAAGGCACCTTTTCAATATACACATCACTGGTATCTAGACCAAACCAATTGGAGGGTGAAACTGTGAACTTTTTAATAAATAACCTGCTCTTTAAAATCAGGCTATCCCAAAAATTAAGATTAGATTCGTGGGAGAGTACTTCCTGGATTAAAACAAAACGAAAATCCCCGAGTTTACGGTCTGGCATAGTACTGTATTTGCAGGATTGAGGAGCAATTTCACCATTCTCCACTAAATCGGTAGATATTTGACGTAAGAAGACATTTAATTTCTGATCTACCCGAAATCCTAATTCCAAATGAACATTCACAATAAAGGAGGTTCCATAGGTATCCACCGTGTATTCCGCTTGATAAGGCTCATCCGTGACAGTTATGTTAACAAACCAATATACATCAGCTTTCTTTGGTCGTTTGTCAAGGATGAAATACATGATTTTGTGGTCAATTTCTTTGGGGTTTTTACAACTGGTTAGGCACACCAGATTTGTGGTATATTTTGGCTGGCTTTCATCTTTGCGAAGTTGATCTAGCTGATCAATGTAATCCTTTACAGGAACATTTTCTAACAAACGGTCTTTAATGGAATAAGCTTTATACCAGATAAACATAATGGTGAGAATCATTAAAGCGATGATTACCGCTACAAAACCACCATGTATGAATTTTACTACATTCGCAATAAAGAAGGAGAGTTCAAGACTCATAAAGAAGAGTAGCATTGCTATGGATATCAATAATGGTGCTTTTTTCTTCCTTAAGTAACTGAATAATAAAATGGTTGTCATTAGCATTGTAATGGTGATTGCAAGTCCGTACGCAGCTTCCATATGTTCTGAGTCCTTAAAATAGAGAACAATGGCAGTACAGGCAAGAAATAAAATCTTATTAACAGAAGGAATATAGATTTGTCCTTTCATAGTTGAAGTATATAAGGTGTGCAATCTTGGCAACAAATTTAATTTGATTGCTTCAGATACTAAGGTAAAAGACCCGGATATCAATGCTTGTGAAGCTATTATGGCTGCCAAAGTGGATATGATAATTCCAAAAATCAAAAATCCATCAGGAATCATTTGAAAAAAGGGATTCAAATGAAGCGAATCATAATGTTCAGAATTACTTTTTGCGGAAAGAACCCATGCACCTTGTCCAAAGTAATTCAAGAGAAGACAAATCTTAACAAAAGGCCAACTGGAATAGATGTTTCTTCTTCCCACATGACCGAGATCCGAATAAAGTGCTTCCGCTCCTGTTGAAGATAGAAATATACTACCAAGAATAAAGAAGCCAATTTTATTATCATCACTAAAGAGGATCTGAATTGCATAATGAGGTGATAATGCACGTAATAAGGTTAAGTCCTTTGAGAGGCTAATAATACCAAACACTGCAAGCGAACTGAACCAAACGAACATAATCGGACCAAATAATTTTCCAATTAGGTCAGTTCCAATATGTTGTATAAAGAACAGCAGGAAAATAATCACTAAGACAATTATTATGATATTCTTTTGCTCACCGAATACATTACTGAGACTGGGAATTAAGGAAAGACCTTCCACTGCGGAGGTAACCGTAACCGCAGGGGTCAGCATCCCGTCTGCTAAAAGTGCTGATCCACCGATGATGGCAGGTATAATCAACCATTTTCCCTGACTTCTTACCAGGGTATATAGGGAGAAGACACCACCTTCGCCTTTATTATCAGCTCGAAGTGTAATCAGTACATATTTGATTGTTGTTAAAATGGTAATCGTCCAAAAAACGAGGGATAAGGTTCCGAGTATAAAGTTTTCAGAGACATTTTCCAGACCTCCATTGCCATGAATGACTGATTTCATAACATATAGAGGAGAGGTTCCAATATCTCCATAAACAATGCCCAAAGTGACCAGAATTCCTCCTAATGTAAGTTTTGAAACATTCTTATTCTTTATTAATTCCTTCATCTTTGTTTTCCTTTAACTTATTTTATTATTATGATTTCCAAACTAATATAAAAATTGTGTTGTTAATAAAAAAAACTTCGATTGAAACGTATTTTCCGTTACAACAAAAGTCTTGCTACTTAGTTATGAAGCAGATTATGAAAGATAATCAACTTGACACTACATAAACATTTCAGAATGTCAGCTACCTCCTCTTGATAAAAAGATAATACTAAATTCACTTATCTTTGTCATTAAAGAAAGATTAAAAATATCTCATACTAGCGTATATACTTATCATTCGTTAATAATTGATGAATGGTGTTAGAAATCTAATTATCATTTTACAATTCATGTGTTATACTTTTTAGAAAGGGTGCAATAAATTTATACAGTTACAGAAAGATAAATTCCCATATCTTTGGGAAAGGAGATTACGACAGATGAACAAAATTAATAGATCAAAAATAACGGTATTGATCTCAATTTTTATAATAGTAGTAATAATAGGTATATTTTTTTATGGAACAAAAAGTAAGGTTCCTGTTCCACAAGAAGGACTATTAGACCTTACGGGGTGGAGCTTATTGGAGGGCCAACCCAGTATGGTGGGAGATTGGGAATTCTATGATCAACAACTACTAACGAAAGCAGATTTTCAAAATGGAAAAGCAAGAGGCTGTCAACTGGTTCATATTCCTGATACGTGGAATGATTATGAGAAAGAGGGTAAAAAGTTCGGCGGATATGGGTATGGTACATACCGACTTAAAGTTAGGGTTTTAGATACTAAGCAAAAACTCAGCATAAGAATGGATAATGCTTCTACCTCTTATCGAATGTGGATTGATGATCAAGAAATAGCAACAAACGGCAAAATAGGAACAGATGCAGCTTCTTCCAAACCGGAATATAAGCCGATGGTACGTAGTTTCTATCCTCTCGGTAATGAATTTGATATTATAATTCAAGTGTCGAATTTTGTATATGCAAGGGGTGGTTTGTGGTATACAATATATTTAGGATTACCGGAACAGATTGAAGCAATGACAAGTATGATTATTTATAAGGATGCATTTTTAATAGGTGGTCTTTTTATTATGGCACTCTATTATGGTACGTTCTATTTCGCATTACATAGAGATCAAAGCAGTTTTTATTTCATGCTACTGTGTTTAGTGTTTATTCTAAGAACCTCATTATATGGCGACATGGTGATCAAAAAATTAATCCCTCTTATTTCTTTCAATGTAATGGTGTTTCTTACCTATTTTACTTTGTTTTGGATTCCAATACTGATTGTTTTGCTGGTTAATACTATTTTTGAAGGAATTAGAAATAAAAGGGTGAAAAAACTTGCGATTTCTTATGGAGTTGGGATGACCACATTTATTATAATAACTCCGGTTTCACTCTACACGAAATTTATTGTTCCTATAGAATTCATCGGTATCTCAATGGTAGTGTATGCTTTGATTAAAGTCATGTACGTATATTTGATAAATCAGAAATGGGCTGGGTTAATTCTTGCAACGGTATTTTTTATCCTTTTAACTGGAATCCACGATGTGCTTTATCAATCAAATATAATTAATGATTCCCGTGGTGAACTAACTTCCTTTGGTATTTTTCTATTTTTGTTCGCCTTTTCGGTAATTATTGCGGGCCGACTTTCAGATGCTTTTGAGCAATCAAGGATATTGTCGGAACGTTTGTCAGATACTCTGGAGAAAGAAAAGAAAGCATCAGCCGAATTACTGGCAGCGGAACTGTCATTTTTAAAAGCGCAAATAAGACCTCATTTTATTCATAATGCACTTAGTTCGGTTTCAGCCTTAATTATGCGAGAACCTAAAAAAGCAAAAGAACTATTGTGTGACTTATCAGACTACTTAAGAGGTAGTTTTCAATACGAACATATTAATGGCCTCTACCCAATCAATAAAGAACTTGAGACGGTAAAAGCGTATCTGGCTATTGAAAAAGCAAGATTTAACAATAGAATAAATATTATATATGACATTAATGAAGATATTAAGATTATGATTCCGATTTTAACCATACAACCCATTGTTGAGAATGCAGTACGACATGGTATACTTAGGCAACCACAAATGAAAACAATCGTTATTCGTGTGTTTCAGCAAGAGGACTATGCAGTTATACAAGTAGAAGATGATGGAATGGGCATGGAACGAATGAAAGCAGAGAGTCTTCTTCAAGGAGAAAGTTCCGGGAGTGGAGTTGGTATTAAGAATGTTAATAGCAGACTGAAGCTATTGTGCAATTCTTATCTGGAAATTGATAGTGAAATAGACAAGGGGACGCTTGTAACTTTTCGAATTAAGGGGAATAGCAAGACGTGGTGAATATAATGAGAGCAATTATTGTTGATGATGAACAATTACTTATTGGGGAGTTAAAGGAGCTTTTAGAAGAGTATTCAGATATTAAAGTTACCGGCATGTATAGTAATCCTTTACAGGCATTGGAAGAAATTAATGTGAGTACACCGGATGTGGCATTTCTTGACATTAATATGGTAGAAATGGACGGTGTGGAATTAGCAGAAGCATTGATTCAAAAGATTCCAGATATAGAGATTCTTTTTGTAACAGCATATAATCAATATGCAACAGAAGCATTTGATATCAATGCAGTTGACTATATGTTAAAGCCAATCCGACCAGAGCGATTACAAAGGGCATTAAACAGGTTAGAAAAAAGGATTGGATTAAAAAACATTACGGAACAATCATTAAAAATTCAATTTTTTAATAAGTTTGGAATAAATTACGGTGATCAAGAAGTTAAATGGAGTCGCGCAAAGCAGCGAGAATTATTAGCATATCTTCTACAATATAAAGGAATCTGGATGGACAAATATCGAATTTGCGACGATATATGGTCATCTTGTGAACCGGACAAAGCTTTGGCTCAGTTACAGACGGCTATTTGGGCTGTACGCAAAGTTTTAAAGGAATATAATATTACTGATTTAAAAATCGAATATTCAAATGATTGCTATATATTACAGACAGAAGATGTATCTATAGATATCTATGATTTTGAAATGGTAGGCAAAAAATACTTAGATAGCGGGAAAAATAAGTATCTTGAAAAAGCTGAAAGCATTTATAAAAATGGATATTTCTATAATGACGATTGGCCGTGGGCGATTATAGAAAGAGAACGTTACTCACGAAGACTCAGTGAATTAATACATCATTCTCGAACAATAAATAAACATCAATAATTAAAAAGAACAATAAATGATAAAAAAATTCATTTTTTGTTCTTTTTTCGTTATTTGTGAGAGTTTGTAGAGAACAAACATGTAACATAAACTTAATGATAAATTCTTATACTCAGAAAGGAAGCCAAAGAAAGGGGTCAGTGTTGATAACATGGTTCTAATATCAGGTATTAATACAGCATATATTAATATTACAGGAGAACGTGGGAGTTCTTTACTGTATAAATTAACAATGAAGAGAGAAAAATCTTCTAACGCAAAGGTTACAAAGGTAATTCTCCCGGCAGATGCCACTTTGAAGGGTAATAATATTGATGCTATAGTGAAATTCCCTAAAACATCAGTAGGAATTAAAGTGAAGGTCAGTGATAAGGCTACCTGGGATTTATATTCTGATTTTCAATGTACGCAGAAAATTCCATCAAAGAACCTAGATATCAACAATCAAGAATTGATAATATTTTTAAAGGTAGTTGCGGAGGATGGTGAAAACCATTCTATCTATATCATTAAAATAGAAAGAGTAAGATAATAAACGTAATGAAGTTAGGGGAGAAGTTAATTTTTTCTCTAACTTTTTAATTTATTTGAAATCATTAACATATTGTATTGACATATTACATATAGGTAATGTATTATCTAAATAGATAACACATTACCTATTATTATGCGAAGGATTGAGATTATGAATAAAACAGAACAAATGCCTGACAAACAATATATGTTTGGAGCACTTTTAATGATTGCAAACAAAATGGATACCTTACTTGAGCGAGATCTCAAAGAATTCGGGGTGACTTCAAAGCAATGGTTTTTATCAATTGTTGTTGACAGCTTATTTGAAAGTTCTCCCACTCTGAAGGAGGTTGCAAAAGAGATGGGCAGTTCTCACCAGAATATTAAGCAGGTTGCCCTAAAGCTACAAGAGAAGAGTTTGCTTCAGTTAGTGAAAGACAAAAAGGACAAGAGAGTGACCAGAATAATAATGACCCAGGAAAGTAACGAATTTTGGAAGAAAACACAGCCAAAAGGGGAGCAATTTAGTAATGCATTATTTGCTGATATTAATGAAGAGGATATAACTTCAGCAGCAAGGGTTTTAAGAAAAATCATGGAGAATCTGTATATAATGGAAAATGAGAATGAGGAAGGAGAAGCAGAAGAATGAAAACATTAATTGTATATGCAACAACATACGGTTTTACGAAAGATTGTGTAGAGGAACTTAAAAAGCTTCTAAAGGGGGAAGCGTTGGCGATAAACATAGGAAAAGATCAAATACCGCCTTTAAAGGAATTTGATCAAATCGTGGTAGGGGGATCAATTTATATGGGCCAGCTTCATAAAAAGCTAAAAGAGTTCTGCGTGGCTCAACAACAGCAACTTCATGGAAAACGCCTGGCATTATTTCTGTGTTGTGGTCTTCCTGATAATTTTGAGCAGGCTTTAAACAGTACATTTCCAAAAGAACTTCTTGAGCAAGCAATAACAACAGAATGTTTTGGGGGTGAACTTAGGATAAATCAAATGAACTTTGCACACAAGATGATGACTAAGCTTATGAAAAAAGCACAAGAAAAAGAAGGTAAAGCAGACCCAGTTAAGCTAACGAGCAATATTCAAAGACTTGCAGATATAATGAATCAATAGTTAACGATTGCAAAATATTGAGAAAGTTATAAATTCCATAGGTATTTAAAAATAGATGTATTTTATATAATTAATAGAATAGGAGAACATGTTGTGAAAAACTATAACAAAGCAATTAATATCTTAGTAATTGGGATTATTCTTCTCTCTATATGTTCTTGTGCGGCTGGTCTGCTATTAAAAGGCGGTATGGGAGAATATGAGTTCAAATCAATTCATGGAGAAGTTATTAAAATATATGGAAGCGGACTTTATAAGAACGACTCCCTTAGTGCGGTCTCACAAGGCAAAGCTTCTGACTTAATAACACTTATTCTGGGAGTTCCACTATTAATATTTTCACTATGTTTCACATTAAAGGGTTCATTTAGAGGAAAATTAATGCTGACGGGAACTTTGGGGTATTTTTTGTATACATTTATGTCATATACTTTTCTTTGGAATTACAATCCGTTTTTTATAGTATATGTCATTCTAATGTCGTGCAGCTTATATGCTTTTATACTATGCCTGTTATCATTTGATATTAATAAAATGCCGCAAATGTTTACGGAGCATTTACCGGTAAAATTTTTGGGGATATTTCAGATCTTCATAGGCTTTGCGATTGGAATGTTATGGATTGGTAAATTGGCACCATCTATAACAAACGGTGATGTCCCTGTGGGGCTGGAGCATTATACAACATTAGTCATACAGGGAATGGATCTGGGAATCGTTGTTCCTACTGCAATTCTTTCCGGAATATTATTAATGAAGCATAAGCCTTTTGGCTATCTATTATCCTCTGTAATCATAATAAAAAGTATCACAATGCTTACTAGTATTAGTGCAATGATTATTAATCAGGCAATTAACGGAGTAGAGATGAATGTTGCTGAGATTTTGATTTTTCCACTTTTTAATATTCTGGCTTTGATCAGTATGGTTCTTCTTATGAAAAACATAGCGCCTCAACCTTTAAGCCGTAGTTTAGTTAAGCCTTGATAAAAGAAGATGCATTTACTACTTAATAATTATGGCAGAGATTCTGGAAAAGAGAGCTCTGCCATAAAAATATAGTTGGGATACTCCCACGAGAGGAGGAAGATTAATTCGTTAATCTACTTTGATGGTGCAATTCCTTTTATTATCATTTCTGTCCATTCTTGAGTATAAGGCAACATTTTTTCATAGATTTTAGGATTTGACATACCTTCCACAATAGTTTCAAAATATAACAATAAGAATTCATCTGAATATTTTAAATCGACTTTTCCTTCTTTTCGACCTCGATGGAACAAATCCAACATGATACCAATGCTTTCTTTAATATATTGTTCCATCATTCGTGATATTCCACTGTCATTTTTCTCTGTTACATATTCCATTAAATCCAAATAGAAACGTTTATGAATACTTTTCATAAGATTGATTTTATTTTGTGTCAGTAAAGTCATTGTTTCTTCAAATGACATGTTTCTGCTCATAACCTCCCTTGCGGAGTTTGCCATATCATATAAAAAACTATAGTATACGTCATGGATTAGATTATCTTTTGTACCAAAATATTTAAATATTGAAGTTTTACCAACTTTAGCGTATTCGGCTATATCATCGATCGTTACATTCTCTACACCGGTATCGCTATTGATCAGAGAAAAAGTCGCTTTTAATACCTGATTCTTTTTTTCTAGTGTCCGCTTTTCATAGCCGTTCATTGATATTTATCCCGCTTTCTTATTGTATTATATGAACTTATAATATTATTACAGTTCATAAGTTTCTAATTTTTATTATATATTAATAGTTATGGATTGACAAGAGGATTATAGTATAAAATCAATGGAATTATCTTGACTATTTTTTGAATGTGGTATAGAATGAATGCATAAATGAACTTTGGTTTAAAACAGAGTATATAACACAATAAATATGAATTAAAATGTATATATAAATTCATAATGTGTTCAAGGAATAAACTTTGACTTAAACTGGAAAGCACGTTATAAACTATTTCAAACTATTTTAAGAAGGAGTTTAGTGTTATGGCAGAAATCGTAAAAGTACAAAATTTACAAAAAAAATTCGGAAAGTTTAAAGCATTGCATGATGTGACCTTCACCGTCAATTCCGGTGAGGTAGTGGGATTTATTGGACCAAATGGTGCCGGAAAATCCACTACAATTCGTACTTTACTGGGAATTATTAACCGAGATGGTGGAGAGGCAAAAATCTTTGGTCAGGATGTATGGAAGGATAGCTTTGAGATACATAAGAGAATATCCTACGTTCCTGGAGATGTAGCTCTATGGGGTAGCTTAACCGGTGGAGAAATAATTGATTTATTTATACGTTTACATGGAGGAGGAGACATAAAAAAGCGTGATTACTTAATTAAACGCTTTGAACTTGACCCGAAGAAAAAGGCGAAGGGGTACTCAAAAGGAAACCGTCAAAAAGTAGGTTTGATTGCTGCTTTATCCGTTGATTCGGATTTGTATATATTTGATGAGCCCACCTCCGGTCTTGACCCATTAATGGAAGCAGTTTTCCAAGAAGAAGTTGAAAAAATAAAGAAAGCAGGGAAGGCGATTTTGTTATCCTCCCATATTTTAAGTGAAGTGGAACGTTTGGCGGATAAAGTCATTATTATTCGACAGGGGAAAGTAGTAGAAACCGGTACCTTGGATGAACTGCGTCACCTAACTCGTTCAACGGTTACTCTGGTAACAGAGGGTGATGTATCAATCATGTCGAGTGTAAATGGAGTTCATGATTTTACTAAAAAAGGTAATCAGGCAACTTTTTCAGCGGATAACGCATACATTAACGATATTTTAACCCAGGCCGCCAAATTAAGGGTTAAGAAGTTTGAAGCAGTGCCGCCTACGTTAGAAGACTTATTCATGCGTCATTATGAAGACTAAGTGTTGGAACGGAGGAAAATAATATGAAAGAAAAATTTGCACGTTGGGATTCGTTATTATTACAATACCTAAAACGTGATTGGAAAAAAATAATAACTTGGGTAATCGGTCTCGGATTATTTTTCGGTGGATTTGTGCCCGCATTTGAAGAGATTAGCAAGGGTCAGGGCTTGATTGGTATGTTTGAGACCATGAAAAATCCTGCGATGATCTCCATGGTGGGACCTACTCCGATACACTCCGCAGAGAACTATACAATAGGTGCTATGTATGCTCAGGAGATGTTGCTGTTTTGTGGGCTGTTCGCAATGATTATGACAGTTTTACATGTTGTAGGCCATACCCGTAAGGAAGAAGAATTGGGATTAACGGAATTAGTACGTTCTTATCAGGTTGGTCGTCAGGCGAATTCCTTAGCGGTATTGATGGAAGTAATCGGAATAAATCTCGTTCTAGGAATCACAACCATCGCTTTAATGGTCAGTTTTCAGGTGGATAGTATCACAGTGAGCGGCTCAATTTTATTTGGAGTAACCACTGCCTTAGCCGGAATTTTTGGAGGAGTAATTGCCTTAGTTATGGCACAGATTATGCCAACTTCCTCTGGAGCAACCGGAGCCTCTCTTGGTATTATCGGATTACTCTATATACTTCGAGCAGGAACCGATGTATCCAATGTGGATTTCTCAATGATCAATCCCATGGGTTGGACTTATCTGACCTATCCTTTTACAGAGAATAATTGGGCGCCTGTTATTTATATCATCCTTTTTTGCCTCATCTTTTCCGTACTTGCTTTCGTGTTAGAAGGTGGACGTGATATGGGAGCCGGTTATATACCGGAACGAGAAGGGCGTGCTACCGCGAAGAATTCATTGCTCTCTGTACCAGGTCTATTTATTAAGTTGAATATGGGTGTCATGGTTAGCTGGTTAATTACTTTTCTAATTATGGGAGCTGCTTATGGTTCCATCTATGGGAATATGCAGAATTTTATTAACAGCAATGAAATGATGAAGCAAATGTTTACATTAACAGGAGTGTCCATTGAAGAATCATTTACTGCAACAATAATGATGGTTATGATTTGTTTGGTAGGAATACTTCCAATCGCTGTTGTAAATAGACTTTTTGCAGAAGAATCACGCTTGCACTTAAGTCAGCTTTATTCTACAAAGGTTACCCGCAGCCAGCTTTATTTGACCTCGATCATTTTAGCGGTTATTTCGGGAGTAATCGGAACATTCTTAGCCGCAATCGGTCTTGGAGGAACCGCTTTATCCGTTATGGGAGATAGTTCTGTGATGAACATTGGGGACTTTTTTGCATCCGGCTATAACTTCCTTCCAGCTGTTTTGTTTTATATAGGACTTTCAAGCTTGGCGCTTGGTTGGGCACCAAGAATGGGAAAGTTGGTATATGTATATCTGGGATATTCTTTTATTATAAATTACTTTGGAGGATTATTGGATTTACCTGATTGGTTCTCAAAAACAGCAGTTCAAAGCTGGATTCCAAGTATGCCAGTAGATCAGTTTGATGGAGTGGTATTTGTAATAATTTCTATACTTTCTATTGCTTTGATGGTACTTGGATATTTCGGATATTGTCGTCGAGATATGGTAGAAGGAGCATAATAATAGTAATCTATCCTTAAAGAATGGAAGTTATGGTTAAGTAAGTAGTGATTGGTTAATGATATTTCTTAAGGAATAGAGTTAAAATAATCATAACAAGGTCATTTTTATCAAAAAGGCTAAAATATAAAGCCAGTAATGATGAAAAATGACCTTGTTTTATATCACAGATACTATTTTGATTACTGTATTGTTGATAGAGCAAGAACATAAAATGATGATTTCTGTAAATGATATATTAGCGGTTAATAATTAGCTAATAATTAATTGAGAAAATAAAACAAATAATAAAACAATAAATAAAACAAAAAGTAAACACAAAAAATAATAGCAAAAATAAAACTAAAAAATACAAAAAATAAAAGTAAAAATAAAACTAAAAATAACAAAAAATAAAAGAGAAAATTAACAACTATTTTTCATATAAAAATTTCAAATAATTATTTCTTGAATATCGGAAATTCCTTTTTACCTTGCACATAGATTATCGTACCTACAGTCCATTTTTTGGTATACAAATAACCAAATTCAGTATTAGATAACTTAAAAGCACGTTCGCTATAGCTAGCAAGATGTTTAGCCGCTGGCACGATATCCATCGTTTTATAATACTCCGGGACAGGGTTCTTCATAGGGAGGTAGTTCGTCTCCACCAAAGAATGATTCGAAACTTTATAGAGATACATGGTTTTGGAGGACACATTATGAAGTTGTACGGTATCTCCATCGGCACTTACTTCGACCACACAAGTATAATCCCCCTGTGTCCATTGGCAGTTAAGGGGCTTGAGATTTAAAGTTCGTATAATTTTTTTGGCTTTTAGATCATATACAAATAAACCAAAATACCCGTGAAAGATAACTCTATCAATTGAAGCATAATCAAGTTGAACCATATCCGCACCCACATCCTGATTAAAAGTCCATTGTGCAGGGGAGGGTTTTAATTTTGATGGAAGGATTTTAATGGTAGGTGAAGGAGAGAGTGTTTGAGTAGGAGCGGAGGTTGGTGTGACAGAAAGTGCTGGGGTAAGCGATAGGTTATCTGGAGTGATGGTATTACCAGGTTGTTCTGTCACGGTTGGTTTGTTATTTGTAACAGTACTTTGTGAGGGTGTTTTCTTTGGGTTTGTCAACAATCCAACACCAATAGCGAAAACAATAATCACGACTACAAAGGTAATACCGAAGGTGCTTTTCTTATAGCGAAGGATATTTTTTATTCTATGCTTTACATTACCTTCTCCAAAAGCAAGGGGGGTTCCGCTTAAAATGCGCCGTTCGGCTGCGAGTGATAGGAGTGAAAGGGAATAACCTTTTTTTACATCCCCGCCCATTTCTTTAATAACTCGTTCATCGCAGGAAAGCTCCATATCGGAACTCATAACCAGGAAAGCAAGCCATACGATTGGATTAAACCAATGGATTGCTAGAATAAAAAATGCAAGCTGTTTTAAGATAGGATCAAATCTGCGAATATGAGTTTTTTCATGAAGTATGATAAATCTTCTTTCACTCTCATTTAATCCTTCAGGTAGATAGATTTTTGGACGGAACAAGCCAAGAACAAAGGGTGTTTTCAAATTAGTGGCTTCATAGATATTTTCCCCAAGCGGGATAGAATGTTTTAAGGACTGTTTAAGAATAATAATGCTTATCATGCTGTAGGCAAGCAGAGTAATTATTCCTAAGATCCAAAGGATGGAACCGATTTGGACGTAATTTATCACAGGGTTTGTGGTGGTTGCCCCAAGTGGAGAGGGCAAGTTTTGATTGACATAATGGTCAATAACTGAGACACCGCTATTGATCTTAGGAGTACTTTGATGCATGATATCGTTGGGAATTGTATTGGTATGAATTGGAAGCAGACTCAGTACACTTTCAAAGGAGATGGGACAAATTAATCGAAAGGCTGCTACACTCCATAGGGAATACGAGATTATTTTAGGTGATCTTCGTAAGGGCAGACGGATTAACAGAATAATCAGAATTACATAGCTCGAGGTCAAACTCATATTTAAAACAGTTAAAAATAAATTATTCATATTCATTCCTCCATATGCTCATCGATTAATTTTTTCAATTCCTTCGCTTGTTGTTCGTTCAGTTTCTTTCCACCCATAAAGGCAGTTAAAAATTTTGGAAGTGATCCTCCAAAGGTATCTTCCACAAAGCCTCTGCTTTGTATAGCATGAAGTTCATTTTTCTTCATAATTGAAGTGACAACAGCGTTTTGATTTTGAAAAATTCCCTTCTCACATAGGATTTTTAACACGGTATAGGTGGTGGATTTCTTCCAATTCAGTTCCTTTTCGCATAACTTTACTAATTCTCCCGAACCAATCGGTTCGTTTTGCCAAATCAAGTTGGCAAATCTTGTTTCACTTTGTGATAGCTTATAATCTTTCATAATACTTTCCTTTCCGTAATTGCAAAATATTAATACAAATGCAAAACATAAATAATACTTTTTACACTGAAAGCTGGTAATACAATATCTTCAATGCGAATTAATTCAAGATTGGTCATGCTAATGTAGTGGAAGGAGTCATTTCTAATAAGTTGTATTCTTAATACATTGAATCGTTATAAATATAGAAAGAAATTATATCTTATAAGTCTATAAGTGATAGACCTACTAATAGTCTATTACTTATAGACTTAAATGTCAATCTTTAGTGAATGTGTTTTTACAACATTTTGTGACAAATTGCTACTGTATACTCTTGAAGTAATACTTGGCTATAGATCGATAAATGATTTCCGAAAAGGAGTATTTGCATTTATATTCCAAAAATGATTGTAATGAAAGAACAATATCGGTATGATAATACTAAGTAGATGGATACATCACAAAATTTTGGAGGATTTATTTGTGTCGAATGACTTTAATTTGGAAAAATATCTTACGGATGGAGTGGAAGCCATAGTAAAGAGAGCAATCCGCGCAACCTTTCAAGATCCGAAGGAAAGCATATTTATCGGAAAATATGCAATTGCAAGTAAAAGAGCCGCTAGTCTGAGAAGAAAAGGAAGGGAGAGAGGAGAAAACATCCCTCCATTTTTGATTGCGAGTATTACTACAAACTGTAATCTTCATTGCAGTGGTTGTTATGCACGCTCCAATCAATGTGAGGATAAAGGTGTACATAACCAATTAACAGCAGAAGAATGGCGCAAAATTTTTGAGGAAGCACAGAATTTGGGCATTAGCTTTATCTTATTAGCAGGCGGAGAGCCAATGTTAAGAAAAGAAGTAATTGTAGAAGCAGGAAAAATTCCAAATATAATATTTCCGGTTTTCACAAACGGAACAATGGTGGATGATGCTTCTATGATGCTATTTGATAAACATAGAAATTTGATTCCTGTTTTTAGTATGGAGGGTCACAAAGATATTACGGATGGAAGACGAGGAGTTGGCGTGTATCACCAAGTCATGCTTGCTTTGGAGCGTATGAAAAAAGAAAAGCTGCTTTTCGGTGTGTCAATTACAGTTACAAAAGAGAATATCTGGGAAGTTACCTCAGAGGAGTTTATCAGCCACATGAGTGAAAGCGGAGTAAAATTAATCTTTTATATAGAATATGTTCCGGTAACCAAGGAGAGTATTCCCCTAGCCCCGGAAGAGGAAGATAGAAAATTTCTCAACAATCAATTGGAATCACTGAGAAATAATTATGAAGATATTATCTTCATATCCTTTCCGGGAGATGAAAAAAGCTCAGGTGGTTGTCTTGCCGCCGGGAGAGGTTTCTTTCACATCAATAGCCAGGGAGGTGCAGAACCTTGTCCGTTTTCGCCATATTCCGATATTAACGTAAAAGATAGATCCCTAAAAGAAGCCTTACAATCTGAATTTTTTCAAAAATTACAAAATGAAAATATTCTTATGGAAGAGCATTCCGGTGGATGTGTTCTTTTTGAACGCAGAGAGAAAGTTCAGGAATTACTTAATAAAAAGGATATTTTTTAACCTAGATTATTCACCTAGTTATTTCTAACGGTGCGGAGCACCGCATAATTACTGGATTTTAACTTTTTTTGCTTTTCATTTAAAAAGTGAACGAACTGAATAGAAAAAGAGCCTCATCTTTTG
>JAEZLH010000008.1 GCA_023435895.1 Bacillota bacterium | reverse complement strand
AGCTTCAGGTGTTCTGATATATCTGCCTCGACTGTCTTTCTATTATAAGAAGTGCCTATTATAATTATAATAAGCACTGTAAGTATTCCTACCCATATTTTCTTGTCCGAGAACAGCTCTTTGAGCTCTTTATTTAATGTATTTAACATTTACGCCTCCAGGGACTCCCGGTTATTCAGGCTTTTCCTCTTTCTTCACATGCTCGTGGGTAAATAAATGGTCCATGCAATATTCGTAATTACCGTCGCACTTGGAGCAGAATCTGAATTCCAGCTGGTCATTATCCAATTCCGTCCTACCGCATACGGCACATTTATGCCTGGTCACCACGTTTCTTCCGTTAAATTGCACTACATTACCGGTATTCATGCCCTCTTTCATCTGTCTGCGGTACTTCGCACGGCGCTCTATTTCCTTGGGCGAAATTCGTCGGTAGTTCCTGGTAACCAGGAAGAATACAAAGAAATTAAGCAGTGATAATACAATCGGTATCACGCCCCAAGGATATCCACTGTCGATTAACCTGTATATCGTATATGCATAATAGATTGCTGATATCCACGCCCAGTATTTTGCCTTCACCGGTATCAGGAAATAGATATAAAACTGCATGTCGGGATATAAAACCGCAAAGGCTAAAAACAGGGAGGTGTAAATTAGGTCCATGGGTTGATTCATTAGCATTCCAAAAAAGTCAAAAAGATTAATGCCATAAATCAGATAAATTATCAGAGACGCTACAATATTATATAGGATCCCTGAAAAGAAATAATAGTTTAAGCGGAAGGCACCCCAGGATCTCTCCAGGGAGGTACCAACTAAATAAAATACATAAGCCCGAATAAATACAAAGAATATGTCATTCATATAAGAAATCGGGATCATAAAGGTAATCAGCCTCCAGATCTGTCCTTTGGCTACCATGTCAAAATTCAAACCCAGATAAAGGATTGCTTCCGGATAGAAGCTTCCGATCAAGAGACCCACCACATATAGTAAAGCAAAATACCTCATAAGATTGGGTATGGCATATCTGCCAAATCTACGTTCCAGCTTATTGAAAAAACCCATAACATTCTCCATTCCGCCGCCAACCCGCAAATCCGGGCGGTAGCACAGCCATCAAGTCGTCCTAAAATAGCTTCTTCTTCCTGAATATCAGTGCAGTAATGGTAGCAATCACCAACGCCGCTAAGGTAACAGCAAAGAAACCGAAGGGATTCTCACCTCCGGGAATATGGACAAAGTTCATGCCATAAAAGCTCGCAATCATTGTTGGTATCGAAAGCACAATCGTGATTGCGGCCAGAAATTTCATAACAATATTCTGATTATTCGAGATAATTGATGCGAAGGCATCCATCGTTCCGCTTAAGATGCCGCTGTAGATGTTAGCCATCTCAATTGCCTGTTTATTCTCGATAATCAAATCCTCAAGCAAATCCTCATCCTCCGGATAATGCTTGATTGTCTCTAGCTTTAACATCTTTTCAAATACTACCTCGTTGGAACGTAAGGAAGTAGTGTAATAAACCAAGCTCTTCTCTAACTCTAGAAGTTCGATTAATTCACTGTTCTGAGTTGCAATGTGTAACTTTCTTTCAATCTCTTCACTCTTTCGATCAATGGATCTAAGGTTTTGAAGATAGGTAGACGCATTGCGATAAAGAATCTGAAGAATGAATCTCGTCTTCTTGAAGGTATAAAAATCTCTTACACGTCCGTCTGCGAAGCACTTAAGTACCGGTGTTTCTTCCAGACAAACAGTTATCAGCCAATCCTTTGCAACGATAATACCAAGTGGTATGGTAACATATCGATCCTTATTGTTTCTCTTTTCAAGGGCAGGAATATCTACCAATATAATAGTATAATTATCCTCCACTTCAATTCTCGCACGCTCTTCTTCATCGAGTGGAGCTCTGAGATGATCAATCTCTATTCCGGTTGCCTCTGCAATTTCTAGTAATTCTGTCGCTGAGGGGTTGGTCATGGCAATCCAGCTACCCTCTGTAATTTCTGTCATTCTCTTTAATGATCCGTCTGTTGTTTTAAAAATATCGATCATAATAACTCCTTTCCTCTGCCATTAGCAGGGGAAAATATGCATTATAATCAAAGGGTGGAACCCTTACCGACAAGCATAAATAAACCTCTGCTGATAGCAGTATCTGTTAAATTTTTAATTTTACTCCGTTCGCTACTACTACCGGGGCCGGCTTCCATCCTTACCACATCCTTTTATCTTCAATTTCGACTTTTCTTACTTCCTAAGCTTTCTCAAATTACCAATAATTCAAACTTATTATATGTTTTTCTATATCCTTTGTCAAACAAAAGAATGGATTTATAAAAACTTAATATAGTTACTTTTCTGTTTATAAACACTCTTTTTTATGCTCTAATCATCGTCTCCTTCTTTCTGATATCCCTTCTCTTTAATATATTCATCTACAATATACATGGTTAAAACTTTCCACTTGGCACATCATTGTGTAAGGACTTGAGTATCAACAGGCAATGGCTTACCACATCAACACTGTTCACACTAAGTCAAATGACTCCTGCTTTTATGAACTCTGGTTAAGCGGCATTTTGTACTATATAATGTAAATATTATTTAAAGATTTATCATAAATCCGGCTGCATATTACGTAATTATTTACAATATAACTTAGTGTTAGCCATCACTTTGATTAAAATTGTTGAACTTAATAGACTTGTATCGTATAATAAAACACGTATCTACGTATTAAGAAGGTAACAAATGATAGTACGAATTGCCTACTTCATAGTTATCACCTATATTTAGGGGAGGTCATAATGGTTACGAAATATAAATTAGGAATTGACATCGGTTCTACCACCGTCAAGATAGTCATATTGAATGAAACAGGCGAAATCCTCTTCTCCGACTACGAGCGTCATTTCGCTAACATACAAGAAACTTTGGCAGGATTAATACAAAAAGCTTCTGCGTCTTTAGGAGAAGTATCCGTATCTCCGGTAATCACAGGTTCCGGCGGACTAACGATTTCCAAGCATTTGGATATTCCTTTTGTGCAGGAAGTTGTTGCTGTATCCACTTCCTTGCAGGATTATGCTCCACATACTGATGTAGCAATCGAGCTTGGTGGTGAGGATGCCAAGATTATTTATTTTACCAATGGAATTGATCAGCGAATGAATGGTATCTGCGCAGGCGGAACCGGATCCTTTATCGATCAAATGGCCAGCTTATTAAAGACGGATGCCGCAGGTTTAAATGAATATGCAAAGAACTATCAGGCAATTTATCCAATTGCTGCAAGGTGCGGTGTATTTGCAAAGACGGACATTCAGCCACTCATTAACGAAGGTGCCACAAAGCCCGATTTATCTGCTTCTATCTTTCAGGCGGTAGTAAATCAAACCATCAGTGGTCTTGCTTGCGGTAAACCAATTCGAGGTAATGTAGCTTTCCTTGGAGGGCCTCTTCACTTCCTGACAGAACTAAAGACCGCCTTTATTCGAACCTTGAATTTAAGCGAGGATCAAATTATTTCTCCGGAGCATTCCCATCTTTTTGCAGCAATTGGTTCTGCAATGAATGCGAAGCCCGAGAATAATAAAACTTTAAACGAACTGTATACTCTGCTCTCCAAAGGCATTGAGATGGATTTTGAGGTTCATCGAATGACTCCTCTCTTTCATAATGAAGAGGAATATGAAAAATTTAAGAATAGACACTCCTTACATACCGTAAAAAAAGCGGAGCTTTCCAGCTACAGCGGCAATTGTTTTCTGGGAATTGATGCAGGTTCTACTACAACAAAGGTTGCTTTAGTTGGAGAAGACGGTTCTCTGCTGTATTCCTTTTATAGCAATAATAACGGCAGTCCCTTAAAGACAGCCATCCGCTCCGTCAAGGAAATCTACGAACTACTGCCGTCCAGCGCAAAAATTGTACGCTCCTGCTCCACCGGCTATGGCGAGGCTTTGATTAAGGCCGCACTTATGCTGGATGAGGGTGAAGTGGAAACAGTTGCCCATTATCACGCTGCAGCTTTCTTTGAGCCGGAGGTTGACTGTATCCTTGACATCGGTGGCCAGGATATGAAATGCATTAAGATTAAAAACCATTCCGTGGATAATGTCCTCTTAAATGAGGCCTGCTCCTCCGGTTGTGGTTCCTTTATTGAAACCTTTGCAAAATCCTTGAATTATGAAGTACAGGAATTTGCAAAAGTAGCACTTTATGCACAGAACCCCATTGATCTTGGAACACGCTGCACCGTATTTATGAACTCCAAAGTAAAGCAAGCACAAAAAGAAGGTGCAACCGTTGCAGATATCTCTTCCGGTCTTGCATATTCAGTAATTAAGAACGCTCTTTATAAAGTTATCAAAATCACGAATCCGAAAGATCTCGGCGAAAAAATGGTAGTACAGGGCGGTACCTTCTATAATGATGCAGTTTTACGAAGTTTTGAGATTATCTCCGGCTGTACTGCGGTCAGACCGGATATTGCCGGCATTATGGGTGCTTTCGGTGCTGCTTTAATTGCCAGAGAACATTATGATTATGAAGAAGGTTCCATGCTGACCATCGATCAGATTAATGAATTAAAATTTGAAACCAATCTCGCTCGCTGCAAACGTTGTACTAACAACTGTTTACTCACCATTAACAAATTCACTGGCGGAAGACAGTACATAACCGGTAATCGTTGTGAACGAGGTCTTGGCAAAGAAAAGAATGTTGACAATGTACCAAACTTGTTCGAATACAAATTACATCGTTATTTCGACTATACCAGCTTGCCAAAGGATCAGGCAAAGCGTGGCACCGTAGGTATACCAAGAGTGCTGAATTTGTATGAGAATTATCCGTTTTGGCATACCTTCTTTACTAAGCTCGGTTATCAGGTAGCATTATCACCAACCTCCAATCACTCCATTTACGAACTTGGTATAGAATCCATCCCTAGTGAATCCGAATGTTATCCAGCTAAGCTGGCACACGGACACATCAAATGGTTAATTGATCAGGGAATTAAATACATATTCTATCCGAGTATTCCTTATGAACGAAAAGAAGTTGACGACGCAAATAATCATTATAACTGCCCCATTGTTACCTCTTATCCTGAGAATATTAAGAACAATGTTGAAGAACTTCAGGATTCCTCCATTCTATTTGAGAATCCATTTATGTCCTTTGAAAACAGCGAGATTTTATATAATCGTT
Source organism: Bacillota bacterium (assembly GCA_023435895.1). Taxonomy (GTDB): domain Bacteria; phylum Bacillota; class Clostridia; order Lachnospirales; family Lachnospiraceae; genus Mobilitalea. The sequence goes on along the minus strand of JAEZLH010000008.1, from coordinate 41,366 downwards.
TAAGCGAATTATTCCTGGGCAAAGCAGGCATCACCTCCACTGAATTAAAGAGTGCATTTCAGGATGCTTGGAATGAATTAGAGGAAGCAAGAAATGATATGCGCAAAAAGGGCGAGGAAACCATGGCGTACCTAGAAGCCTCTGGTCGAAAAGGCATTGTTCTGGCTGGTCGCCCCTATCATATCGATCCTGAAATCCACCATGGTATACCGGAACTGATCAACTCCTACGGAGTCGCTGTACTGACAGAGGATGCAATCTCCCACTTAGGTACCATTGACCGCCCGACAATTGTAATTGACCAATGGATGTATCATTCCAGACTGTATGCTGCTGCGTCCTATGTACGTACGAAACCAAACCTGGAATTGATCCAGCTGAATTCCTTTGGCTGTGGTCTGGATGCGGTAACTACCGACCAGGTAAATGATATTCTCACAAAGTCAGGCAAGATTTATACCGTCTTAAAGATAGATGAAGTGAACAATCTTGGTGCTGCAAGAATCCGTATCCGTTCTCTTTTATCAGCGGTACGTGAACGGGAAAACAAACATATTGAGTCCCATCAGGCTTCCTCCGCGCACCATAGAGTAATCTTTACCGAAGAGATGAAGGAAACATACACCATTCTTGCTCCCCAGATGTCACCGATTCATTTTGATTTGTTGGAACCGGCTCTAAGAAGCGGTGGATATAATGTTGTTGTATTGTCCAATGATAATCGCCACGCAGTTGATGTGGGCTTGCAATACGTTAATAATGACGCATGTTTTCCTTCTTTAATGGTTGTTGGTCAAATTATGGAGGCATTGTTATCTGGCAAATATGATCTGAATAAGGTTGCTGTTATGATTACTCAAACCGGTGGTGGCTGCCGTGCAACAAATTATATCGGATTTATTCGAAGAGCGTTGGAAAAAGCGGGAATGTCTCAAATTCCGGTGGTATCCCTCAGTGCCTCAGGCCTTGAGAAAAACCCCGGCCTAAAGATTACACCGAAGCTGCTAATGTCCGCCATGCAGGCTCTGGTATATGGCGATGTATTCATGCGAGTTCTATATCGAACCAGACCTTATGAGAAAGTGCCAGGCTCTGCCAATGAACTTCATGAAAAGTGGAAACAAACATGTATGGAAAGCCTAAAGACTGCAAAGTGGGGAGAATATAAGCGAAATCTTAAGGGTATTATTGAAGATTTTGACACACTTCCTATTCACGAGGATCTTAAAAAACCACGTGTCGGTATCGTAGGTGAGATTTTGGTTAAATTCCTACCGGCTGCCAACAATTATCTTGTGGAACTATTAGAAGCCGAAGGAGCCGAAGCGGTTTGCCCTGATTTGATCGATTTCTTCTTATATAGTGCTTATAATAGTAATTTTAAAGCAAGATATTTGGGTAAAAAGAAGTCCAGTGCCAGAATCAGCAATGTGGTTATCTGGTCGTTGGAACAGCTTCGAAATCCTGCTAAGAAAGCCTTATCAAAGAGTAAGCGCTTTACACCTCCGGTACACATTAAACATCTGGCAGAATATGCGGAGCCTGTGGTTTCTACGGGTAATCAAACCGGTGAAGGCTGGTTCTTAACCGGTGAGATGTTAGAGTTAATACATAGCGGTGTTAATAATATTGTATGTACCCAACCATTTGGTTGCCTCCCGAATCATATTGTAGGTAAGGGTGTAATAAAGGAACTACGCAAGCAGCATCCGGAAGCAAATATTGTTGCGGTTGACTATGATCCAGGCGCAAGTGAAGTAAATCAGCTGAATCGTATTAAGCTAATGCTCTCCACTGCGGTGAAGAATATGAAATAAATCGTTTTCTAAACAATGAAGGAGCACTTAATGATAGCTACGAAACAAGCTATCATTAAGTGCTCTATTTTGGGTTTAGTAATAATACACAAAATCCATGAAACGCTGTCAAGGCAAGGGCTTAGCCTTTATTGTGTTTCATGGATTTTATAAAATAATTAAGGTTCAAAAATTCCAAATCACTAAATTTGAAACAATCTCAATATTCCTGAGTATAGACTTCTTATAACTTTGGCTATTTCATATTAACAAATGCAAAAAGTAATATTTAGTAAGGATTTTCTTAAACTGATAATTACTCTCTAAATTATTTTCTTCCTATCGTTAGTCCTATAAGAGTTCTATCTATTTATCGCTACAACAACCCTAGTTTACTCTTTCTTCTTATTACATTCACAACTACCTTGCTCTTTTGTATTCTCTTCTTTTTCTTTATCCTGAGTTGATAACTCCTTTGAGAATTCAGTAGAATATTTTTCACGATACTGGATTTGCTTCATTATTTTTTTGTATTCCTTGGTTCTTCCGGTAATTTTCATAACCCAATAAATAAACGCTAACAATCCTGTGATGATAACTCCTGCTATCAGTCCTGAGGTCTGTCCTGAGATAAACGGCATACTGCCTATAATAATAATGATTGCAATTAATGCAACCCAAGATGCATAAGGGTATCCCGGCATCTGGCAATCTCCGTCAGGAGGGCAACCATTATTCTTACGAAATCTAATATGCGTCCCGACAATTGCTGCATAAGTCAACAAAGTCGCAAAACCACCGGAACTAATCAAGAAGAGATACACATTAGGAAATAAAAGTCCAAGTCCAAGTCCCACCAGCATGGCAACTCCTGAAAAGATTATTCCACGGTAGGGTATATCCGTTTTATCCTTTAAAAATCCCGGTGCATTCCCATCATTGGCAATCGATCTCATCATCCGTCCCAGACCAAACATGGAGGCTAACATTGTTGAAAGAATCGCAGATACCAAAATAAAGTTAATAATTTGACCTGCCCAGCCCATACCCCATCTGCTAAGTGCTGCAACCATTGGGCTTACTTCAGGGCCAAGCTCTGAAGTAGGGATTAATGGAAGTAAGGCTAACGCCGACAAGATATATAATCCAACCAAACTGATTACGGTATAAGTGATTGCCCTGGGTATGGTTTTATGCGGATCTCTTGCTTCGGAAGCTGCTAAACCAATTATTTCAAAGCCTGCATAAGAGAAGATAATAATTAACATACTTCCTGCTATGCTCTTGACACCTCCCGGCATGAAGGCTTCCCTTGCCAATTCGCCTCTTCCGATTGCACCTTGGTTACCTATCAATCCTACCACCAGAAGGAGTGCCAAAACAATAAACGCTACTACGGCAAAAACTTTTACCAAAGATAAACTGCTTTCCAGTTTACTTAGCTTATCTGCTCCCAATAGATTTAAAAGCGTGACGATGATAATAATTGCAGTTCCCATTACAGGGATAGATAACCGTGGAAACCACTCCTGTATCAGAATAGAGGCAGCAGTTGCCTCACTTGACATAGCAAATACCATACCAATCCAGTATACCCAACCGATTACAAACCCTGCGCCGGGTCCAAACATCTGAGCAGTAAAGGTATAAAATGAACCTGATTTTGGATTTGCAACTGTCATTTCAGAAAGGGCAAAAAGTATAAAATAGACTAAAATTCCACCTAAAATATATGAAATTATAATGGCCGGACCTGCTGCTTTAACCGCTACTGCAGATCCAAGAAAAAAGGAACCGCCAATTACACATCCAAGCGCCATCATGGTAAGCTGCCAAGCTGACAGACCTTTTTCATGTTTTTCCATAATCATATCCTCCAAATCATAATTCTAAGAATCGATTAAGTAAATCACCACTATTAAACCATAAGCTGGTTATAACACTTTAATCATAATTCTGTTATTAAGGAACGTTAACAATATTATTCCTCGCTTTGAGAATTACATACTGTTAAAAACCTGCTAGATAATGTCATTGATAACAGTAATTTTATTAAATAAATGATGATATTAAGAGGATGGTGTTTGAAGAATGTTCTTTTCTATAAAATTAATTAGTGATTTACACAAAGCAAAAACAACGTATGTAGATGTAAATAAGATCCAATTTATCATTACCACATTCAAGTATTCTCATGTATTCCCAGTAATTAGTTTACAATTAATCTTAAGTTTTTAGGTATTGTTTATGTCATTATACAAATTTACAAAACAAAAAAAGCTGCCCACTAAGTTAGACAGCCCTTTAATTTTCCCAATATTAATTTTACTATCAAATGTTTATTCTTACAGAGTTCATCAACGATTTACATTTTCAATCTGCCAATCAATTGGCTCCAACCCGTTATTTTTTAAATATTCATTTGCTTTGCTAAAATGCTTGCATCCAAAAAAGCCGCGATATGCCGATAAGGGGCTTGGATGAGGTGCTTCCAAAATAAGATGCTTCGGATTATTAAGCATCGCTTTTTTATTCTGCGCTGGCTTTCCCCAAAGCAAGAAAACCACCGGATGATCCACTTCATTTACAGCTCGTATCACCGCATCCGTAAATTGCTCCCATCCTCTTCCTTGATGTGAATTTGCCTGATGCGCTCTTACTGTCAATACCGTATTCAACAATAGAATACCTTGCTTTGCCCATTTTTCCAGATAGCCATTATTGGGTATATAGCAGTTCAAATCATTTTGCAATTCCTTGTAGATATTTACCAATGATGGTGGTATATCCACCTCAGGCTTTACAGAAAAACATAAACCATGAGCTTGACCCACATTATGATACGGATCTTGACCCAGAATTACCACTTTCACCTGACTTAAGGGTGTAAAATGAAATGCATTGAAGATGTCCTCACTACTGGGATAGATGGTACCATTTTCGTATTCCGATTTTACGAATTGATATAATTCTCCGTAATATGGTTTTTTAAATTCACTCCCAATGGAAGTAAGCCAATCATTCTTAATCGCACTCAAAACTTATCCTCATTTCAAACTAAAGTCTTACGCTAACTCCCTTGTTATCCAGATAGCGCTTTAAATCCATAATCTCCATTTCTTTATAATGGAACAAAGAGGCAGCCAATGCTGCATCCGCCTTTCCATCTGTTAAAGCATCATAAAAATGCTCCATTGTTCCTGCTCCACCTGAGGCAATAACCGGTACGGGTACATTTTCAGAAATTGTTCTTGTTAGCTCTAAATCATAGCCGTCCTTTGTGCCATCACAATCCATGCTAGTTAGCAGAATCTCTCCCGCTCCAAGTTCACATGCCTTCATGGCCCATTCCACTGCATCAATCCCCATATCAATACGTCCGCCGTTCTTGTAGATATTCCAGCCTGACCCGTCCGCTCTGCGCTTTGCATCAATGGCAAGTACAACGCACTGGCTTCCAAACTTATCCGCTGCTTCACTGATTAAAGTAGGATTAAGAATGGCTGCGGTATTAACTGCAATCTTATCTGCACCTTCTCTCAATATCATCTTAAAGTCCTCGACTGTGCGAATCCCACCACCTACAGTGAACGGGATAAATACTGTCTCTGCAACTCTTCTGACCATATCAATCTTTATAGTTCTAGCATCGGAGGAAGCTGTTATATCAAGAAATACCAGCTCATCAGCTCCGGCTTTGTCATAAGCTTTTCCAACCTCAACCGGATCTCCGGCATCCCGAAGGTTCACAAAATTAATTCCTTTTACAACACGACCATTATGAACATCTAAACAGGGGATAATTCTCTTTGTAAACATAATTTTCTCATTCCTTCCTATAAAGCTGCAAAATTCTTTAAGATTGTAAGCCCTACCTCCCCGCTCTTTTCCGGATGGAATTGGCAAGCAAATACATTGTTTTTCTCAACTGATGCGTGAATCAGTGTGCTGTAATGTGTGGTAGCGGCAACGCTTTTTTCCTCTTCTGCCTTTAGATAAAAGGAATGTACAAAATAAACATAGGCTCCATCCTCTATTCCCTGATAAAGCGTAGCTCCTGGTGTGATGGAAAGGGAATTCCAACCCATGTGCGGAATTTTCAACCCTTCACAATCCGGAATTTTAAGAATCTCTCCTTTTAATATGGATAATCCCTCTACACCCATGCTCTCATCGCTTCGCTCAAATAACAATTGGAGTCCTAAACAAATTCCAAGGAATGGTGTCCCTTTTGATACCACTTCTTTTATTGTTTCAACTAATTGATAATGATGCAATTTACTCATAGCGTCACCAAAGCTTCCCACTCCCGGAAGAATGACTTTATCTGCATTCATAATCTGCTGCTTATCTCTGGTTATAATTGCCTCTTCTCCCAAATGAATTAACGCTTTTTCCACACTTTTTAAATTGCCTGCATCATAATCAATTATTGCTATCATTCTTATCCATCCCTTTACTTTGCAAATTGTCATTATCTGAAACAACTTCATAAACTTTCAAGCTATATTCCTTCTGATCTTGAATCTTAATCATTTGATTTGCATCTGCTTCCGACATCTTATATACTTTATTTAATTCGGCTAGAATCTGCTTTCTAACATAATCCATATCTGGTTTAATACCAAGCAAATTCGCCAGTTCAATGTATTTATTATATCGTTTTAAGCCTTTTAACAAAGAATCTAATGCCTTTGGATAATCCTTCATCGTGTAGTTATTATTGTAAGAATCCAACTCCTTATTTACGAACATAACCGTCTGAATCTTCTCATACAGCAATAAATCCTCATCTTTAATCTTTACGCCATATACCTCATAATATGCCTGTGTATATTTTTGTGTATCAAAATAATTGGTCGCATGATTTATTGCAACTGTATAGTTGAACATATTGGTACCAACGTACACTAGGATGGCAATCAGAGCAAAGAAAACAAATACAATTGAGGCACCCAGCCGATTAATTCTGCCTACATCTTCATCAATTTCATCGATTACTTGCATTATTTCTTTCTTAGGCTTTTTCGGCTTTTTTTCCTTAACTTTCTTTACTTTTTCCTTTTTTCCCTTTTTGCTTCCTGTATCTTCTTCATCCGAAATATCCGATGCTTGATTTTTATTTGCTTTATCCTTCTTCTTAGCAGCCTTTTTTTCTTTCGTAGGCTTTGGAGGTTCTGCGGGTGTTGAGAACGGCCCACCAAAATCATCGAATGTATCACCTTTGGCACTAATGTCAGCTTTTTCATCCTTTACATTACCAAATATTCGCTGAAAGAAACTCTTTTTAGGCTTTTTCTCTTCTTCTACTCCATCTTCGCTATCTACAGAGCCTTTCTTCGCTCTCTTCTCTTTTTTCTTCTTCTCTTTCTTTTTCTTACCCTTCTTTTTCGAATCCTCTATGGCACCCAATATTTCATCTTCATTTAAATTTGGGTCATTTAATCCGGAGACTGCTTTTAAAGCGTCAGAAAACACACCACCAACGTCAGTGATTGAATCACTTTTTCTTGGAGATTCCTCAGCCAAATTCATCATCTCTTCAATGTCTTTAACGCTTTCTGCCAATGGATCATCTTTTGAAATTTGATTTAATAAGGATAGATAATCATCCTCCGATTCTTGGTTATCGTTATCGCTTTCCGACTCTTCATAGGGAGATTCCTTTGTACCCAATACATCCTCCTCATCAGAAGGATTATCTTGTACTGGATTTTGAAAAAGATTATTCCCGTAGAGAAGCTCTTCTTCGTCGGGTTCATATGTATCCATTCCATTAAGCAATGCGTTCAAATCATCTTGAAGTCCCTGATCGGGTTGGTAAGTTGAACTTTCATCATCTTCTTCTATGGTATTCACCATATTATCTATCTCTTGATCTTCCCAAGAATCTGTTTCTTGCTGTAACGACTGATTTTCCAATTTCAGAAGTTCATCATTCTTGTGTTCCTCTTCCTGATCCAATATACTTGAAAAATAATTCGGAATATCTTCATCAAAGTAATCAAAATCTTCCAACATGTTCTTTCCTTCAAAATCAGCTAAATCATCGTCAAAAGAAGACTGCTGCGATTCATCGAAAGAAAAAGTACCAAGTTCATTTGAGCTTTCCGTTCTATTGTCCAAGCAATCGTCACAATATTCTGTTCCATCAGGAATTTCTATATTACATAATTTACAATTCGCCATTCATGCACCGTCCAATTAATTATCTAATTATTAAGCAACTCGATATTGGGATTAATAGCTTGGAATAGCTTAACAAAATCCACCAATTCAACCTTTTTCTCTCCCTTAACCAAGAACCCTAATACAAATTCCGTATGTTCTTCTTCACCATCATATAACGTGATATCGCTTGCTTCATGATTATGAATACCATTCACACCATCCACATGAATCCCTATATTCCAATTGTTAATGCTTGTATTTATTACCATTTCATTCTTTACTTCTTCTTCTAATTCCAATGGAACGCATTTATTAAAATCAATAACCGTAATCACAAAATCTCTTGGCATAATAACACCTTCAATAAAAGGGTGTGCATTAAGCACTGGAGTAGCTTTTGTGGTATAGGCTAATATCTCACTTATTTCGTCCACGAAGATTCCATATGACTTTCCGCCTGCTCTAAATTCGAGGACTTCAAATTCCTTAACTTGCCCACTCTCTATTTTTTCCATCAACATGTATATCCCTCCTTGGTTATCTTACACATTTCATCGTGTTTTCTTACTATTATACACAATTCTTTATATTTCATTATAGTGTCAATCTCATCTTTTGTAAAGTCTTAGGTAGTAGGAAATAGGAAATGGCACTTGCACGGGTTACTATTCAATCACATTCAAAGCCTGGGATATGATTTCGATCAATGTTTCCCGAAGCGGAGACGCTTTCGCTTAGTTGCATTACGTAACGGTACATAAGGCTCTAAAAGACAGAGCCTAAATACCGACGAATGCAAATACTCCTTTTCGGAAATCATTGATCGAAATCATTAGCCAAAGTTCTGTCTGTGATTGAATCGTAACTTCTCATAATTCCGGTCAAAATGATTATCGGTCAATTTCACCAAAAGCTTTATATAATCACTATACCCATAAGTAGGGAATTTCACAACAAAAAAGGAAGGGTCTTGGTTTCCCTTCCTTACTAGCTCTACTTTATTATTGGTTTGACAGAACTCTTTTTAAGAATTCCTTTGTTCTTTCTTGTACTGGATTATTAAAAATCTGCTCCGGCGTTCCTTCCTCGGCTATGATTCCTTGATCCATAAATACAACACGATCCGATACTTCCTTGGCAAAGCCCATTTCGTGGGTTACCACAAGCATGGTCAGGCCAGTCTGAGCAAGTTCCTTCATAACATTTAAAACTTCACCGACCATCTCCGGATCAAGTGCTGATGTAGGCTCATCAAATAATAGTACATCCGGTTCCATGGATAATGCTCTTGCAATGGCAACTCTTTGCTTTTGACCACCCGAAAGCTGCTTTGGCTTGGCATTGATATATTTATCCATGCCCACTACTGCAAGATATTTCATTGCAACCTCTTTAGCTTCTTCCTTAGAGCGATTAAGTACCTTAATTTGTCCTACCATACAATTACTTAGTACATTATGATTGTTAAATAGATTAAACTGCTGAAATACCATTCCAAGCTTTGTTCTATATGCAAATATATCGTGTTTTTCATCAAGGATATTCTCTCCCTGATAGATTATTTCTCCGCCGCTTGGCTTCTCTAACAGATTAATACAACGAAGAAGCGTTGATTTACCGGAACCTGAAGCACCGATGATACATACCACTTCACCTTTATTCACTGAAAAATCAATATCCTTTAGGATTTCATTATCTCCAAAGGATTTGCGTAAATGCATTATATCAATAACCTTTGCCATATTATTCCCCTTACCTTTCTTCCACTTTCTATACCTGCATCTGATTGCCAGGAATCACATTGTAGCTGTCCGGTCCATCCAGCTTGCGTTCCAGGAAACGAAGGATACGAGTTACGGTCAATGTCATAATTAAATAAATAACACATGCCACTGAGAAAGGTTCAAAGAAGCTGTACATATTTGAAGCAACAGAGGATGTTTGGAAATACAACTCAGTTACAGATATTACGTTTAGCACAGATGTATCTTTAATATTAATAACGAACTCATTGCCCAGTGCAGGAAGAATATTACGCAAAACCTGAGGTAATACTACGTTAATCATCGTCTTGATATGATTCATTCCAATCGCTTGAGCTGCTTCAAACTGTCCCTTGTCTATGGAGATAATTCCACCACGTACAATCTCGGCTGTATATGCACCTGTATTAATAGATACAATCAATAATGCAGCAAAGGTTGCGCTCATATCAATACCAAATGCCAAGGCTGATCCATAATATATAACCATTGCCTGTACAATCATGGGTGTCCCTCTGAACACCTCCACATATATGGTAATAATAGCAAATACGAATTTTAGTAGATATCTTTTAATTCCTTTATCCGGTACAGGTATTGTTCGAATAGAACCAACAACTAATCCAATTACGGAACCGATTATCGTGCCGATAATCGAAATAAGCAAGGTAAGCCCAGCTCCTCTAAGAAACATAGGATAATAATTCACCAGGGTTTCCCACATTTTCTGTAATAACATAAATACACCTTTCCTTCCGATTATTTCTTATCTACACACAGAAAAAAGCTGCCCCAAAGATGTATTTCCATGTGGGACAGCCTCTTCACTTACATCTATTGATTAGACGGCTGATGTTGGATTGCTGCATCCATGATTTCTTTACGTTCTTTTTCTGAGATACCTGATAATACTTCATTAATCGTAGCAGTTAATTTACTGTTCTTCTTAAGACCTACCGCGATTGCAGTATCATCCGGGGAAGTTTTAAAACCTTGTCCATCTGCAAATTGAACCATTGTTAGCTTCTGATTGGCTGCAGATGCACTTACGCCTTCTGGATATTCAGACACATAGCCATCAATTTTGCCCGCTTCAAGAGCAACTCTCATAGCAGTAAAATCCTCCACTGCTGTCTTCTTATCAACGCCATTAATCTGATCGATTACTGTATAATGGAAGGTTCCAAGCTGTGCAGTAATTTTTGCTCCTTTAAAATCCTGAATGGAGGTAGCTTTCTCATATGCTCCACCTTTTTGCACAACCATAACCAAATTGGAGGTATAGTAGATGTCTGAGAAATCAATGGATTTTCTTCTATCTGGTGTAGGAGACATACCTGCAATGATTGCATCAATTTTACCGGACTGAACTGCGGGTTGCAGACCTTTCCATTGGGTTTTAACTACTACAACCTTTTTGCCTAATTTCTCACCAATCTTCTTAGCAATCTCTACATCATAGCCACCTGCAAACTCTTTTGTTCCTTGAATTGGAACAGCACCGTTTGAGTCATCAACCTGTGTCCAGTTAAAGGGTGCATAAGCCGCTTCCATGCCTACTCGAAATACTTTGTCCTCTTTTTTTGCACATCCTGCTGCCAACACTGCAGTAAATAATGCAAACATAATTATTAATGATAGTTTCTTCTTCATATCATTTTCTCCTCCAAAGATAGAATATAATTTGTAATACTGAAATTCATCCTGATTCCATAAACAAGAAGGTTTCAACCCATGTGAGTAACTTAAAGTGAAAGCATCGTCGCTTTTCTTTTGTAACGTGACGCAGTATATGGTCACACATGAAAAAACCTGAGTCTCCTCAGGTTTAGCTTCGGTGTCTAACTTACAAGCAATCAATCCGGTTGTTTTGTGGATGATATACTAGTACAATATATTTAATAACCGAACAACAAAGGATGTATCTTCATAGGCGACCTTCAAAAACATAAAGCAGTGGTGGTGCAACGCTTTTGAATGATGCATATGTAAATTAGTCAAGTTTATGTCTAGTTAAAAAATGTTTACTAGCCTTATTTATGTCATTAGTTTACCTTATACGTCACTATCTGTCAATTGTAAATAATAATATGAAATTAAATAAAAATCATTTTTTTATTACCAATTCTAAAAAATGAGAACCCTCTTTGTCATGTAGCGCAAGGAGGGTTCTCATTCTATGAATTCATTTGATGTCTACCATAATATAGACATTCGCGTATTTATCCTTCGCTGTTGTACTATCACTAAAATTGAGCGAATTGGCAATCAAGGTCAGCTTAGCGCTATCGTTTTCCTGGGAGAAGGTCAACTCCTCTGTTGTAGCAGAATCTTTTCCCTCCATACCTTTGAATTTATTATAAATAACATCCATTTTAAAGGTAATTATTTTCTTCTCCTCATTGTATAAGGACACCTCTTTATCATCTTCTGATTTTCCTTCAACTTTCAAGATATAATCCTTATTATTATCTTTGACTTCACCAATAACTCGATTAGAATCTCCATCACTGATATCCGTTCGGAACAGATATTTAAAACCGTTAACCGGAATGGCCGTATTTTCATCCCTTGAAATACTTATAAAATTTGTGGAACCGGTAAATCCATATTGCTCAAAGCCAAAGGTCTTGGCAAAATCCTTTGATTTTGTATAACTTTGCAACCAAGCAACATCCTTTGCTGCACCTATTTCATCCAAATAGGATACACTCTTAGAGATTAACTCCTGGTCTTCCATTGACAAATTCGTCTTAGGCAATATCACCTTATCCTGAAGCATATCATTATGAACCAATACTTGCTTAAGTTTTGATGACTGAACCTTAGCACTTACAGTGAAGGAATCAATGGGAGGAAGTATTGATATTATAGATAGAACGATTAGTATAGGAGCAATCCATCCATTCTTTCGAATGGGAAGCACTGAGAATATTCCTCCTGCAATGATTGCAAATACCCCGAATAAAATAACATAATAACGTCCATAGGTTACACCCACTTCATTTATTTTCAATATGGATGCTATGGTTTGGAATAATACAATCGGTAGTAATATCTTCGGAAAGACTTTGCAAAAATACAAAGCTATTTTATTTTGCATACTGCAAGAAAGCAGATATATTATGATTACGGTTAAGGTATAAGCTATCAATAATGGCTCCATGAGATTATCGCTCCAAAACTCACCCGTAATATTGATCAAAATATAGATTACTAAAATTGCGGTAAAGATCACAGTCAGCGGAATAATAATATAGGATATCAGTACTTCCAAAAATCTTGTAGGAGCTACCAGTTTCAGCGTACGCTCTTCTCCTTCTTCCTCCTCGCTATATTGAGGCAGAATGGACAAGAAGTATATGGGAGCCAATACATAAAAGATGATTGTTGCGGTATTATAATAAATCTGCCCGTTCAGCTTTGCAATTAACAAGTCAGTCGCACCTAGAATCAAAACAATCCCAAGATATAATACACCATTAAAAAAGAGAGAGATAAAAAAGGCTTTAAATGCTGCCATCACGCTCTGATTGAAATGATACTTGTGATGAATAACCGGAATCCATAAGAACAGAATAAATAGTACAAAAAAGATTACCATCGTTCGAATAGCGATCTTCATATTGTCAAAATCCGTATTCCTAATGGCAACATAGTACGCCAATGCAAAAATCAGTGCCGTTCCCATGTATGCATATCGTAATACTTTTGTTCTAAAAAACCGTTCATAAGTTAATTGACCTACTGCACTTACAAGTGCCCCCAGCAAGAATGATATGGTAAGTTCTAAATAAATCATTCTTCCTGTTCCAAGAAGACTTCCCCCTGCCGCAGTTGAAATAATACGCGTAATTGCTGCTGCCACTAAAAGAATTGCGGTAAGCGGAAATCTCATTATTGCATTCATAATATTCCTGCGCCCTGTTAATAAATTTGTGATTAGTTTCATTTCTTCCACCCTTTCCATGCCCTTCTCGTAGTCGTTGTTACTTAACTATATTATGTGATTTCTGATAATGAATAAAACAAGCTTTTACAAATAATTGATTAAGGTGTCGAGAGGTCTAAATATACAGTACAATGAACCATATTGAAAGACCTTTTGGCAACTTAGTTATAGCTTTTATATTGTAAAAGTTTTGTATTTATTTAATATGCTGCCTCATTGATAAGTAACTAACTATACAATAAGACAGCATACTAAAATTTCTACTTAATAGTTTAAAATTTTACTATTCCATTTTTTGTTGATTTCATTGCTTCAAGTTATTTATTATTTTATCATCAAAATTAATTTCTTCGCTATAGAATAACATCTTTCCTAATGATTTAAAGTCTTAACTCTCCGCTTCCTCTTCCTTTGCATTCTCTTCCATTACTCGCTGCTGTACATCGGATGGTGCCTGCTCATAACGATTGAACTCGTAAGCAAATTCACCGCTGCCGCCGGTCATGGAACGAAGATCAGTGGAATAACCATACAATTCAGAAATCGGAATATCTGCCTCAATTTCCTGCTTACCACCATTTACCGGATTCATACCAAGAACCCTTCCGCGGCGTTTATTAAGATCGCCCATAATATCACCGGTAAACTTGTCCGGTACGGTAACCTTTAGCGACGCAATAGGTTCCAAAAGAACCGGTGAAGCTTCCATAAAGCCTTGCTTGAAGGCTTGAATGGTTGCCATCTTAAATGCCATTTCAGAAGAATCAACTGGATGATAGGAGCCATCAACTAAGGTTGCCTTTACACCAACTACCGGATATCCTGCCACTGGACCCTTGATTACACATTCTGCAATACCCTTTTCAACAGCTGGGAAGAAGTTTCTTGGAACTGAGCCTCCAAATATCTTCTCTTCAAATACATAAGCTTTCTCGGAATCTCCAGAGGGTTCAAATTCAATATGAACGTCACCATATTGACCATGTCCACCAGACTGTTTCTTATACTTACCCTGAACCCTTACCTTTTTACGCAATGTCTCACGGAAGGGTACCCTTGGCTTCATTACCTCAATTTCAACCTTATATTTGGTTAACAGTTTGTTTACTATAACATCCAGCTGTTGATCACCGATGCCATATAATAAGGTTTGTCTGTTTTCTTTATCATTTATCACCTTTAAGGTTAAATCCTCATCCATCAACTTACCAAGAGCTTGGGACACCTTATCATCATCACCTTTATTTTTCGTCTTAAAGCGTTGATAGGTATAAGGGGTGGATACATTGATTCTCTCATAGCTGATTGGAGTTGCTTTTGTTGCAAGGGTATCCCCTGTTACAGTTTCACTTAATTTACCCAGTGCTCCAATATCTCCTGCATGAAGTTCCTGTACCTCAATCTGCTCCTTGCCACGCAGTACATATAGTCGGTTCACCTTTTCTTCTGTCTCCTTGTCCGAATTAAATATAACAGAATCAGACTTAATTACACCGGAGCAAACCTTGAATAACGAGAATTTACCGATAAACGGATCTGCTATGGTCTTAAATACTCTTGCCGAAAATGGCTTACTCTCATCGTAATTACCTTCAAAGCTTTCGCCTGTTTTGGTGTTGGTACCGGTTATCTTCATTCTGGTTGGATCGGGGAAGTACTTTTCAATCGCTTGTAATAACATTGTTGTTCCCTGGGCATGCACACCTGAACCCATCAAAACCGGAACAACGGAGCCATCTATTACATTATTTCGAAGAGCCACAGAGATTTCTTCCTGAGTAAATTCCTCCCCTGCAAAGTACTTTTCCATAAGCTCTTCACTGGTTTCAGCAACTGCATCAAGCAAAGCCTCTCTGGTCTTTGAAAGATTTTCTTTACTATATTCCGGAATCTCACATTCAATATAATTACTTGCTGTTGTAAACTTTCTTCCTGCCATCTTAACCACGTTAACAAAACCTACAAACTTCTCATTCTCACGAATGGGAATATGAAATGGTGCTATTTTCTTACCATATAAATCAGTCAGCTTTTCCACCACTACACGAAAACTTGCATTATCGTCATCCATATCCGTAACAAAAAATATTCTGGGCAAATTATATTTCTCACAAAAATCCCATGCCTTCATTGTTCCTACTTCCACACCAGCCTTTGCTGAAATTACAATTACAGCTGCATCGGCTGCCGCCAAAGCTTCTTCTGCCTCTCCAATAAAATCAAAATATCCCGGAGTATCAAATAAGTTAATCTTGGTGTCTTCAAAAATAACCGGAACTACTGTGGTACTGATTGAAAATAATCTCTTTTGTTCTTCTTTGTCGTAATCACTGATTGTATTTCCCTCTTCTACTTTTCCCTGACGTTTGAGTATTCCTGTTGTATACGCTATGGCTTCGACTAAGGTAGTCTTGCCACAGCCACCGTGGCCTAACAGAACAACATTGCGAATCTTTTCTGAAGTGTAAACATTCATACGCTTTCCTCCAATACGCGAATAGTAAGTAGGTTTATTGGGTCAACAAATATTCTGATAATTCGAGAAATTTGTTAGTAAATACATATAATCACCCATAAATACTTCTTAGTATATTTTACTAGAATTGAATTTGTTTTACAATAGTTTTATGGAAATATTGACAAACAACTTTCTTTTACACTTTAAACCGTAACACTTTAAAGCAATGGTGTATTGACAGTGGATACTAATCAGAGTATAATTGCAAAACAGATAGCGATAAATTTGAGTAAAATCTGTTCCTTAGTAAAGGATTAATTAAAACTATATGCTTAGTAAAGCAACAGATACCAATCCTTTGTAGTATTCGGAATACCATTTTTTGAGTAATACCTTGATTAGGTTGTCCATTCTATCAAACAATTTTGTATTCTTAATACCATAATTACAGGTATAAATTATTTTGCAATTACTTATATAATCTCTGATATTTGAAAGGAAGAAAATTATGATTATTGTTATGAAACCTCATTCAAAGGCTGAGTCCATCGAACAAATTAAAAATATTATTGAAGCTAGGGGACTTGACGCTCATATTTCTGCCGGTAAGGAAGTTACCATTATCGGGGTTGTGGGTGACAAGTCCAAACTTTCTGACCAGAATCTTGAAATATTTGATGATGTGGAACGAATTGTTGCTGTTACGGAGAGTTACAAGCTCGCCAACAAGAAGTTTCATCCGGAACCCTCTATCGTAAAGGTGGGTAATGTCTCCATCGGCGGAAATTCCATGATTGTCATGTCGGGTCCCTGTGCCGTGGAAAGTAAGGAACAGCTCCTTGCTACAGCTCACGCCATTAAAAAAGCGGGTGCTCATATCCTTCGCGGCGGTGCCTACAAGCCAAGAACCTCCCCTTATGCGTTTCAGGGTCTGGAGGAAGAGGGTCTTCAATATATGAAGGAAGCCAGAGAAGAAACCGGTCTTCCGGTTATCTGTGAAGTCACCAGTTTAACTGCTATAGAGGCAGCAGTAAAGTATGTGGATATGCTCCAAATCGGCGCCAGAAACATGCAAAACTTCTATCTTTTAAAGGAGGCAGGAAAGTCAGGGTTGCCCGTCTTATTAAAGAGAGGGTTGTCTGCAACCATTGATGAGTGGCTAAATGCTTCCGAATATATTATTGCAGAAGGCAACCCAAATGTTGTATTATGTGAACGAGGTATTCGAACCTTTGAAAGTGCCACCAGAAACACATTGGATATCAGCGCAATTCCAGTTATTAAAGAAAAGAGCCATCTACCCATCATCGTAGATCCCAGCCATGCAACCGGGGTAAGAGCCTATGTTAAGCCCTTATCCAAATGTGCGGTAGCCGTAGGTGCGGATGGCTTGATGATTGAAACCCATCCAAATCCCGCTACTGCATTATCCGATGGACCTCAATCCCTTAACTTTGATCAGTTCGAGAAACTGATGAACGAGCTAAAACCTTTTGTAGAATTAATGGGAAGAAAATTTTAATACGATTTTTATACTTGCCTGACCTTGGCAAATCAAATAACTAACTAGGGAGGTATCCATGAGCGATTTAGAAAGTGATTTTAAGAACGAGTTAAAGATTGGTTTTATAGGATTTGGATTAATCGGAGGGTCAATTGCAAGGGCTCTGAAGAATATCAATCATAATTATTATCTTTTTGCTTATGATTATCACAAAGACAATCCTAGTACTGATCTATTGGCCGCTCGCGCTGACGGAGTTCTCGATGATATCACCGGAGCTCTGGAGGATCATTTTCCGGATTGCGACCTTTTATTTCTATGCGCACCGGTTCTTTCCAACATAAAATACCTAACACGCTTAAAACCTATCATTAAGGACAGCTGTATTATAACCGATGTTGGAAGTGTTAAGGGTAATATTCATGATGCGGTGCAGGAACTGGGAATGAATTCTCAGTTTATTGGAGGGCATCCAATGACCGGTTCCGAAAAAACCGGCTATTTAAATTCCTATGCCCTGCTTATGGAAAATGCTTATTACATACTCACTCCTACCAAAGAGGCTCCCGCTCCTATGTTAACACTCCTTCATGGATTAGTGGAGAAAATGGGTTCTATTCCGATTATCCTTGATCCCTACGAACATGATAAAATCACCGCAGCCATAAGTCATGTTCCACATATTATTGCAGCTCAGCTTGTTAACCTGGTTCGAGAATCCGATGATGAAACAGAGCAAATGAGAGCCCTGGCAGCAGGGGGCTTTAAAGATATCACCCGTATCGCTTCCTCTTCTCCAATTATGTGGCAGAATATCTGTCTTACCAATTCGGCAGATATTGAACAGCTTCTCAATCAATACATTCACTCCTTACAAGAGGTTTCTCTTGCACTCCATACCCACAATGAGGAGTATTTGTATGAAATGTTTGACCGAGCTGGGGAATATCGCAGTTCCATACCGAACAAATCCATTGGTATGATGAAGAAACTGTTCGAGATTTATCTGGACGTAATCGATGAAGCCGGTGCGATTGCCACCATTGCCACCCTATTAGCCACCAATCAGATTAGTATTAAAAATATCGGTATCATCCATAACAGGGAATTTGAAGAAGGCGTTCTTCGTATTGAATTCTACGGCGAAGAAGCGCAGAATAACGCAATCACCTTGCTAAGCCGATATAATTACCATATATATGAACGTAAATAAAAGTATTAAGTGAGGAGAATTTATTCATGATAGTTCAAAAAGGCGGACCATTAAAAGGTATTGTTACAATACCAGGCGATAAATCCATTTCTCATCGAGCAGTAATGTTCGGAGCTTTGGCAGACGGAACCACGGAGGTAACCAATTTTCTTCAGGGTGCGGATTGCTTATCAACCATACGTTGCTTTCGACAAATGGGAATTGAGATCACGAATCATCCCTCAGACAATCAGGTTGTTATCCACGGGAAGGGACTTCATGGATTAATAAAGCCACAAGATGTTCTAGATGTTGGTAACAGCGGAACAACTATGAGATTGATTTCTGGTATTCTGTCCGGTCAAACCTTTGATGTAACCTTAAATGGGGATGAATCCATCCAAAAACGCCCTATGGGCAGAATCATGACCCCTCTCACTATGATGGGGGCTGACATCAAAAGTCTTGCTTCAAATGATCGCTCTCCCCTTATCATTAATGGTTCAAACTCTCAATCAAGTTTAAAGGGCATCCATTATACCTCTCCGGTTGCTTCCGCACAGATTAAATCCTGTGTTTTGCTTGCTGGATTATATGCAGATGGTGAAACCTCTGTCAGCGAACCTTCCCTTTCCCGTAATCACACCGAGCTTATGCTGAGCGAATTCGGGGCTCAAATCTCTTCCGTACATAATACCGCTACTATACAACCCAATCCGAAACTACTGGGCAGAAAAATCAGTGTTCCAGGAGATATCTCCTCTGCCGCATATTTTATAGCCGCCGCATTAATGATACCCCATTCCGAACTACTAATTAAGAATGTGGGCATCAACCCAACCAGAGATGGTATCCTACGGGTCTGCAAGCAAATGGGCGGGGATATTCGTTTTGAGAATGTGATTGATCATGGTGGTGAGCCGGTTGCCGACTTATTGGTGCGATTTAGTGAACTGCATGGAACCGAAATTGGTGGAGAAATTATTCCTACCTTAATTGATGAGATTCCGATTATTGCAATCCTAGCTTGCTATGCAAAGGGGAAAACAATTATCAAAGATGCTTCTGAATTAAAAGTAAAGGAATCCAATCGTATCGATGTAATGGTGAATAATCTGTCTCTTATGGGCGCAGATATTACTGCTACCGAGGATGGTATGATCATCAATGGCGGAAAACCGCTGCATGGTGCAACAATTGATAGTAAATGCGACCATAGAATTGCTATGTCCTTTGCTATTGCTAGTTTGCTCGCAGAAGGCAACACCGAAATCCTTGATGCAGAATGTGTTGACATCTCCTATCCTAATTTTTATAGTGACCTAAAATCTTTGCAGTAGGAAATCATTAAATCGTATCATTTATTTTTCTGTGATATCATAAGGTTTGAGTGTTTATGCAATACCAAGTAGAAATCCAAGTTATTACATAAAGTAAAAGAATGAATGCTTCATAAATAAAACTATGTAATGGAACATTCGTGCAAATTAATAGAAAATCTTAAGATATATTCGACACCAGATCTTTAACTTCGTAAATATAAAAAGAGATGCAGCATAAATTGCTTTTATATCTCGAATCGTTCAAACAATATTAGGAGCTGCCGCAAAGTAACATGTTCGGAATCTATATTCCTGTTAGTTTGGGGCAGCTCCTAATGGTAGTTAATCTTCATGTAATTATTCTAAGGAGTATCGAAATGTTTATTTGGCTAAATAATCTTTAATTTCCATTGCACGGTCAGTTATCTCTTCCGGTATCTCATCTTCTTCCGCATCCGGATATCTGCCATTCTGCTGATAGAACAACTCATGCTCGATGCTATTTTTAATCTTGGGTCTTCCATCAGAATTAAATTGTGCTTTAACATGAGGATGCTTTGATTGAAGATCAACTTCTGATTTAATATCCATAATTTTTATCATATGGTTCATCTCCTTTAAGTTTAATCAACGGATAACCTAGGATAACCTAGAAACATGATTGTGTTCCTGTTTCTAATTATCTGTTTCTAATTATCTATTTCTTCATAAACTAGCATCTGTTATTTTTGTTTTTTCTATTCATAATTTTAATATTTTACATCTTTCGCCATTATCTCCTTATTGTAGATTAGCTCGTAAATTTCCCATCATCTAAAGGTACCTTCTCCTAGATAAATGCGAAACCAAACAAGAAACTTAATAAGAAACTTAATCATTCTAGCTCTTGCATGTGAAACAGCTGCAATTCTGTAGCAGAAGTCACATCAGAAGCATTATTGGAACGAAGGAATTCGTACCTGTTGTACAATAACACAGAAACAGATTTTTACGCTGTGTTAGTTTTCCCAGCCAACCATTTTTTACTATATTTCCTTCCTAACAGGATATCCTTCTAAATTAAAATGCAAAAAAACAGTGATATAACCCGGCACACGACATGTGGCAAAGTTACATCACTATTCTATTTGAACCCACTAATTTTAGTATCCAAAGGTTCCTGCTAACGATTCATCATTTTCTATCCATTCATTCACATTGATAACCCGGTATTCGTCCTTACTATCTCTAATAATTACTTGGTCAATTCCCGCATTGATAACCAAGCGTTTACACATGGAACAGCAGCTGGATTGCTCGATATAATTGCCGCTCTTCACTTCGGTTCCTACCAAATAAAGTGTACTTCCCATCATTTTATCCCTAGACGCACTGATAATTGCATTTGCCTCCGCATGAACGCTTCTGCAAAGCTCATATCGTTCTCCCCTCGGAATATTTAGCTTCTCCCTTACACAAGTCCCAAGATCAGTGCAATTCTTTCTACCTCTTGGTGAGCCCACGTAACCCGTTGAAATCACTTCATCATTCTTTACGATTACTGCTCCGTATCTTCTTCGTAAGCAAGTACCTCTTTGGGAAACCATTTCTGCCAAGTCTAAATAATAATTTGCTTTATCTCTTCTTTCCATATGCCCCTCCTTCTTGTAAGCGTTGGCCATGTTATTATAAAAGCCTTTTCAATGTTATATTAAGACATTTCATATCGCTCAATATAGAAAATATTCCATCAACTTATGTACTTGGGGAATAGTCACTTGTACTGTTAGCTGTAAATTAACGCGATTATTCTATATCGGATATTACCATGACTTTCTACTCTTGTAAATCATTTTCACTAGGGATTGTACTTTTTTGGAGGATTTATTACCCACTTTGGACAAAGAGTTTTAAAATCAATTTACGGAAGCCTTTTAGGTATCAAAATCTTTTTACATTACTCTTAGTAAAGAGCAGAAAAGCGGTTGAAGCTTCCTGTTACCTAAAAGCATTTACTCAATCTCTTGGCGATAAGACGGAAAGGTAGCTGAAAAAACTTCCTGTTAACTAAAAGCGTTTACTCAATCTCTTGGCGATATGACGGAAAGGCAGCTAAGAGTACAGAAAAGGACTTTCACAAAATGATATTCATTTTGCAAAAGTCCCTGGATTACTTAAAATATAACTTATAGATTCTTAACTGCTAATAATACAAAGTTCAGAATAAATAAAGCAGTAAATACATAGATAACCGGGTGGATTTTCTTTGCTTCTTTTTTCAGAATAGCAATGAGTACGAAGCTGATAAAGCCGAAAGCGATACCGGTTGTAATGCTGTAAGTGAAAGGCATTAATGCGATGGTAAGGAATGCAACTGCAGCCACACTAAAGTCCTTCCAGTCAATTTCACCTACAGAAGACATCATCAAGATACCAACTACAACAAGTGCCGGAGCGGTAGCAACCGTAGGAATCAGGCTGATGATCGGTGATAATACAAGACAAATCAAAAACATAAATGCTGTAACAACAGAGGTTAAACCAGTTCTACCACCAACAGCAATACCTGCGGAGCTTTCCACATAGGTTGTTGTATTAGAGGTACCGAAGAAGGAACCTACGATAGTTGCACTTAAATCAGCAAATAATGCTTTATCCAAACGAGACTTAATGCCCTTGCCTTCTAGCATGAGCTTCTCATCTTCTGCATCAAAGATACCGGAACGACGACCTGTACCAATAAAGGTTCCAAGTGCATCAAAAATATCAGTAAGTACAAAAGCTATCATCGCAGTTAAAGCAAGAAGGAACTTATCTCCTGTTTCAAATAGACCATTAAAATCCATTTTAAATGCAGTATGTTTTACAGCACCGATTGAGTCAATAATACCACTTCCAGTAATATTTACATTTGCAAATAACTCTTTTGCAGTATCTGCGTGTAAACCAAATTCGTTCGGAGATACCTTAAATACTACGATTTCAATGTAGCAAAGAGCTGTTGTAGCTAATATTCCAAATAATATAGCAGCTTTCACTCTAAGAATCATTAATATAAGGATTAAAACAATACCAAAGAGCGCCAATTGAACTGCCTTATTTGAAAAATTAACAAGTGCAGGAACAGCGGATGAATTTGCAATTACCGTTGCATCCTCAGGTGTTTTACCTAAAAACAGATAGGAACCGGGATCACTGGTGAATTTTAATAACCCACAGTCCTTAATACCGATATATGCAATGAATAAACCAATACCACCACCAATTGCTTTTTGCAATACAGAAGGCATGGAACGAATAATCATTTTACGTAGACCAGTTACAGTGATAATGATATTAACAATACCACAGATAAATACCATTGCTAATGCCTGTTGCCAAGAAAAGCCCATTATTCCACACACAGTAAAGGTAAAGAATGCGTTTAATCCCATACCGGGAGCAAGTGCATATGGCACGTTTGCAAAAAGAGCCATAACCAATGTACCAACTACTGAGGAGATAATAGTAGCAACAAAGATTCCCTGCATATTGAAGGGGTTGGCTTCTGTTCCTGCTAATCTTAAAATGCTTGGATTTACGAAAATAATATAAGCCATTGTAAAGAAAGTAGTAAGACCAGCGATGACTTCCGTTCTAACGTTAGTACCGTATTTCTTTAGCTTAAAGAATTTTTCCATTGTTACATCTCCTAATATAATTATTAAGAAAAAATCACTCCCAATAAAAAAATAGATTGAAACAGAGTTTCAATCTATCGTGAAATATAAACCCATAATTCAGTCTTGGATTCCGAATCATGAATTCATAAGCCGATAGTCGAGTGAATAACGGTCACTCGGTAGAAACTGCCAACCCATTTATGTTAGCGATATATCGAACCTATTCAATTAAGGTGGGATTTTTCCCAAGACATATTATAGTATAGTTTGTCCTTTTTTGCAAGTTTTTAAATGGATGTTATTAATACTTTTTTTATTTTTTCTTTAGATTTGGTTAATATTAGAACTTTTCGTGTTATCAAAAAAGTGGCGTACTGGTATGTCATTAACGTTATCAATGTTCCTACCAAATTTGAATAAATAATTTACATTGACAAAAGGAAATCATGCTGCTATTCCCTTTTTGGGATACTCACTATAATACTATATGGTAAGTATTTGAAATTACTAATAGAAGCAGATAATAGGGTGTCTTTTACAATCATAATATTAAAATCTATTCTCAAAGGCTTACTATTTTATATCTGATCATGATAAGATTGATTGATGTATCAAAAGGGTCTTTCAACAAAGTTTATTGATGCTTAGCATTTCAGGCAGTTAAAACAGCCGGAATATTTTCGAACCTGGATTACCCGAATTCTCATTAACGTGTGTAAGAAAGAACTAAAGCGTTCAAAGCGTTTTACTTCTTTAGAGGAAGCAGAGGAGCAAAGTCATATGGACTATGACTCTCTTCCTCTTAAGGATGCCATTTCAAAGCTGCCCGATGACTTACAAATCATCATACAGTTAAGATATTTTAACGACTATACTCTTGTGGAAACTGCAAGAATTCTTAAGTTACCTCAGGGAACCGTAGCCACAAGACAACGAAAAGCCTTATCTCTTTTGAGATTAGAATTGGAGGTAGAAGCATGAATCGTAACGAAGAATACCAAAATCTTAAAAAAGATCTTGAACCTACGCCGCCGGAACTGGAGTTCGTTGGCAGAAAAGCAATTAACCGAGCAAAACATTCAAAGAGAAAAGCCTTGTTCTGGAAGGCTCCTATTATTTCCTTCGCAACTGCTGCTATTATTTTTATTATGGTTATTAACTTCATCCCTTCTGCTGCCTTTGCGATGAGTAAGCTTCCGATTTTTAGGGAATTAATACAGGTTGTTGCATTTGACCCCAGCCTAAAGAGAGCGGTAGAAAATGATTATTATCAGAATATTGGAAAAACTCAAAAGAAGGGTAATGTTGAAGTTACGATAGACTATATGATCCTGGATGCGGGTCATATCTCCTTATTCTTTCATGTGAATTCTCCTATTAACCATGGACGTTATAGCCCTTCGCTAAAGGACAGCTCTGGTAAGGATATCCCAGCAGGTATCGCATTTCAAGGTAGTTATAAGGATGGCAAGATGGAAGTAATTGAAATTGACCTCCTAGGTGAGGAATATGTATTGCCTTCAAAACTATCACTAAATCTTGAAATTGATGACGGGGCCATACTACCAGAGGATCAATCCTACGAAGAACAAAATGAAAATACAGAATCTTCCTCAAGGGATTTAACAACATCATCTGGAACAAAGTACACCTTTCATTTTAACATCCCAATCAGCAAAAAATTCGCACTAACGAAAAAGGTTAAGTCCATTCAGGAATCGGTCAAAATAGAAGATACCAACGTATTGGTTGACCGCCTTGAAATATATCCATCAAAAGCATGTCTTTATTTCGACTATAGCCCTGATAATAGTTATATTCTTCATGACATGGATATCAGTATCAAGGATGATAGCGGAAAGGAATATAACCCATCCGGAAGACTCTCAGGTTCCTATGATGACTTAGGTAATATTAAACTCACTAATTTTGAAAGTAGTTACTTTACAAATGCGAAGCAGTTGACAGTGTTGGTGAAGGGATATTCTTTAATAAACAAAAATGAATTGTATGGTGAAATTGATTACCAAAAGAAAACTATATCAAATTTACCAAAGAGCGTCTCAATTAAGTCCATGGCTCCCTCCGAAGGAGATCTTAATATTATATTGCAATATGACGCTGACTATACTGGCATTTTCGCTGCATGTGTTAAATCGATTTACCTGGATGAAAATGGCAAAGGTTATAATATGCCAGGATGTATGATTGGCAACACTAATAATCGCATAGAAGTTAGCTTTACAATTAAAGATTATAAAGCTCATAAATATAGGCTCCAATGGGATTATGCTCCTATGGTAAAGCTTGATAATCCCATAGAAATTTTGGTGAAATAATAGAACCCTTTTTTTCAATGAGTCAAAGTGAATAAGCTAATCAACATGCTAATATAATTTAATTTACTTACAGTTATACCCCGTCTGATAGATTGTTAGTTAATTTTGATCTGTCTTCAGACGGGGTATTTATGAATGCCCAAATTAATTCAAGTGTAAAACACATATTAGGAAATATACTTATAGTATCAAAGTGTACTTATTGAGTCCAGTGGCAATTTGGTCAAAGCAAAAGAATGAATATGGCTATGAAAATGTATAGGATAGATTAATCAAATATACTTTTGTATTTTTATTCTTCTCCTTTCTTCTGCTTACTCTTTTTCCTTTTTCTTCCTTTTTTATCTCAATTCTTATGATACATTCTATATTTATATGTAAAAAATCATCATAATCCAAGCAGCAATGGCAATGGATGGAAGAAAGGCTGTTTCCTGTTTTATTTTCATAGCTCGAACTTGAAGCTTTTTATAATTCATAATAAGAAACACAATGGATGATAATACATTATGTATCAGCAATATTGTTATTGTAAAATTCGAATAATTTAGACATCCAAGATACAATGCCACCGATATAAAAATCCCACTATCGCCCTTCCCAAACATGTTTTTTGCTGTTAATACTGACACAAAAATTACATAAAGTATAATTCCTAACCACTCATCAAAGCTTGGATTATAGAGCAAAAACAAGAGCAATCCAGAAAAGCAAAAAAACACATTTGAGATGCGATAAACTCTCATGGTATAATGGTCAATCCATGCGGATAAATAGAGATAACCAACAAAGAAAGTGGTATAAACATGAAGGAAGGACAGTTCGCCATCTATTCTGTAAAGTATGAGATAATTATTAAACAGAAGAAACGAAGCGAATACCATCAAATCCTTTTTCTTAAAATAAAATGTAATTTCCTTATCCCATTTATTTAGATTATTTATGAAAAACCAGCCTAATCCTGCTAGGGGAATTGATGAATAGAGAAATAAAAAACTGCTCATAAAGCATTGTACCTACTTAATTTATTTAATGTTTATAAGGTTAAAGGTGAAATACCTTTTGAAAGATAGATATGGAATAGAATCCTACATCCTCCAGTTGTTTTAGAAGATGTGTTTAAAAATTTACTTTAGATGTTTGCTTGGAATTTTAGATATCTTCCTTGAATACCTTCATTGGAATGTTTCCTTGGCAGTATTCCTTGCAATGCCTTACTTGGGATGTTTTCCTTGGCATGTTTTAGTTATCGAATGTATTCGTAATGGAATCTATATCGAAAAGTTCTGAAAAACTTAATGAGAACGAATCCTTATGCGTATCCTGTTCGTTTTTAATGCAAGAACCTCCAGTTCAGCATATATTGTTTTTGTTTCAAAATTCCTATGGGCAGTAACTTCTACTTGATATCTGCCTTCTATACAGTTGAATGGTATCTGAAAGAAATGATTTATTGAGTCCGACTCTTTCGGAACCAATGTGTATTCTTTATCCTGTGTAATACTGTTGTTCAAAAATGTACTGTCGAAGGATATACTAACCTTATCAATATAACCTAACAAAGTTATACCCAGCAATCCTTGTTGACCTGGATAAAAAATTGGTGAATATGGTTCTACCAACCCATATATCATAGCATTCACAGAAAAATCTTGAATCGACTGATCGGAAAGTTCTCTGATATTGCCAGCAACATCAACCAAATAAATACTGATGGAAAGAGATGGTATGCTTTTTTGCTCCTCCGTCATCGTGATATTAGCTTGGTACCGATCACCCTCTCTTAATAATGGGTGTTGCGCCGCTTTATCTGGTTTTTCTGTATCTCCAATTTCCGCATAGATTCGGCTTACTCCTGATAACTCTTCTTTTATTTCGAATACATCAATCATCATACTGGAATCAGACCTGCTTGTAGTAAATTCTGCATCCGGAGCGGTTTTATCAATCAAATACTGCCCACTCTGAACAATTGTACTATTGTTGGCATTATCGATTACCTCCGCTTGAATAACATGATAACCTTCTTTTGATAAAGTAATATTAGTAGGGCTTTCACTCATAATATAACTACTCCATGGCCCATAGGTTTTACCATTGTCTGTTGAATTTCGGTATCTCCACTGTTTTACTTTACTATACCCATCATCGCTTGGAAGGAAAGATACCGTTAAACTGGTTTTTCTCCAACTACAGGAATTCGGTGTATAAACTCCGGTTGGTGGAATTCTGTCAAAACGGTAATTACCACTGAAAACTTTATTCTCATTTCCTGCTTTATCCGTTACAGTTGAGACAGCTTGATATATGCATCCCACTCCAATGGGTGGATTCATTTTAATCGTTCCAGTGCTCCCCCCTTGTATTACTGGTGTACTTTGTGGAATCCATTCGCTCCATGTTTTACCATTATCACTACTATTCCTTATATGATAGAACCACTGCTTTACTCCGCTATGTATATCTTTCGGTGTAAATGAAATTGTGTAAGTGGACAAGTTACTCCAAACTAAGGAATCCAAATTATAATTTCCAGTGGGAATAACCTTATCTATCTGGTAACCAATGGCTTCATTGCTCTGTATCCATCCAGTTGAATTATCAGCATCGTCAACTGCTAGGATTTGTAACTGTTTGATAATTGTTTGTCCATCTGCTCCATTGGGGGTATCAATCAGAATTGTGTCATTATAGACATAATCTTCTTCTCCTAATTTTGCATTATTAATGGTTTTAAGGGTTGACCAACTACCCCAAGATGCACTCAGTGACGCTTTACTACGCTCTTGAATCTCTATGTTTTTCAGACCACTTAGCCCATCACTAACTTTTATTGCAACCGAGATTGCATTTTTACCACCATCTCTTGTCCACTCCCTTTCCATCGGGGTTATGGCTACGGTTGGAATCCCATCATCAAAAACCGAGACAATGCAGGAATAAACCTTTTTATTACCTGCAATATCCACCACTGTAAAATAATAGGTTCCATTTTTATTAACATTTACGGATCCCAACTTCTTATCTTCACTGGAAGTTAAGGTTAATTTTATACCACTATCCTCTACATTGCTATTCGCTCCATACTTCACATAGTTTACACCGCTTCCACCGGTATCCGTTGCTATTAAGGATATTTTGCAAGTACCGGATGCATTTTTCCATGCGGTGTCAGCCGTTAATATTAGGGACGGAACTGTGGTATCGATTGGGTAAAGACCCGACACTTTCTTTTCTGAGGTGTTTCCTTTTCCATCTGGTAATATTGCATTATCCTCAACATAGTACCATAGATACCATTTTCCTTGCTTTGACTGTGTAATTGTTATATTATCAGCATTACCTTCTTGGCAACTCACTGAAGTATAGCCTGAATTTGGAGCTATTGTCATTTGAGTATCCCATTTATAATAAATATTTCTAAGTCCGCTTCCTCCACTATCTTCTGCTTTCAAATTTACTGATATAGGAGTATTTATCCATGGCGAGCTTATCGGAGTTGCTGATATAGTTGGAGTAGCTATATCAACCTGATAGAGACCTGATACTTTCATGGCAGAAACATTACTCTTATCATCCTCTTCTAATGCTTTGTCATCTGCCCAATACCATAAATACCATTGCCCTGTTTTAGGTTGTGTGATGGTTATGCTCTCCATATTACTTGATTTGCAGCTTACTGAAGTATATCCACTTGAAGGAGCGATTGTCTTTTGAGTATCCCATTTATAATAAATGTTCCTAAGACCACTTCCTCCTATATCCTCTGCCTTTAATATTACTGATATTGATGTTTTTGTCCAACTTACACTTGTTGGTGTGGCATTTATGCTAGGAGGAGTTTTATCAATCTTATATAGACCTGACACCTTCTTAGCAGATATATTGCTTAAATTATCGTCTTTCAAGGCTTTATCATCCGTCCAATACCATAAATACCATTGCCCTTCTTTGGACTGTGTCACTGTCGTATTCGCTGTATTACTGACCGTGGTATATCCACTCTCCGGTGCAATATCCTTTTGTGTGTCCCATTTATAATAGATGTTTCTTACTCCACTCCCTCCAGTATCGAGTGCTGCTAAATCAATTGAAACTGTATCATTAGTCCACTCTTTACTGATTGGATTTGCTGTGATGGTTGGTTTTGTTGTATCGATCTTAAATAATCCAGTAACCTTTTTTGTGGAGGTATTACTTTCTCCATCTTCATTAATTGCATTATCATCCGTCCAATACCATAAATACCACTGCCCTTGTGTATGGCGAGTAATCGTAGTATTGGATACATTGCTTACGGTGACATATCCGCTTTCTGGTGCAATATCCTTTTGGGTATCCCATTTATAATAGATATTCCTTACTCCACTTCCACCAGTATCCAAAGCCTTTAAATCAACGGAAACCATATCATTTGTCCAATCGATACTCGTTGGAGTTGCTACGATGGTTGGTTTTGTCGTATCGATCTTATATAGCCCGGTTACCCTTTTTGTGGAGGTGTTACTTTTTCCATCATCATTAATGGCTTTATCATCCGTCCAATACCATAAGTACCATTGCCCTTGTGTATATCGAGTAATTGTAGCACTTGATTTATTGCTTAGGGTGACAAATCCGTCTTCCGGTGCAATATCCTTTTGTGTATCCCATTTATAATAGATATTTCTTACCCCACTTCCACCGGTATCTGCTGCTTCTAAATATACCGAAATCATATCATTAGTCCAATCCATACTTGTTGGAGTTGCTGTGATAGTAGGTTTTGTTGTATCAATCTTAAATAATCCAGTTACCCTTTTTGTGGAGGTGTTGCTTTCTCCATCTTCATTAATGGCTTTATCATCCGCCCAGTACCATAAGTACCATTGTCCTTGTGTATAGCGGGTTATCGTAATACTTGACTTATTGCTTACGGTGACATATCCATTTTCTGGTGCAATATCCTTTTGGGTATCCCATTTATAGTAGATATTTCTTACCCCACTTCCACCAGTATCAAATGCCTCCAAATCAACGGAAACCATATCATTTGTCCAATCCGTACTTGTTGGAGTCGCTGTGATAGTTGGTTTTGTTGTATCGATCTTATAAAGCCCGGTTACCCTTTTTGTGGAAATATTGCTTTCTCTATCTTCATTAATGGCATTATCATCCGTCCAATACCATAAGTACCATTGCCCTTGTGTATGGCGAGTAATTGTAGTACTTGATTTATTGATTACGGTAACGTATCCGTCTTCGGGTGCAATATCCTTTTGAGTATCCCATTTATAATAGATATTTCTTACCCCACTTCCACCGGTATCCAATGCTTCCAAATAGACGGAGACCATATCATTTGTCCAATCCATACTTGTCGGAGTTGCTGTGATGGTAGGTTTTGTAGTATCAATCTTAAATAGTTCCGTTACCTTTTTTGTAGAGGTATTACTTTCACCATCTTCATTAATGGCTTTATCATCCGTCCAATACCACAAATACCATTTTCCTTGTGTATGACGTGTAATCGTAGTACTTGATTTATTGCTTAGGGTGACAAATCCACTTTCTGGTGCAATATCGTTTTGCGTGTCCCATTTATAGTAGATATTCCTTACCCCGCTTCCACCGTTATCCAATGCCTCTAAATCAACGGAAACCATATCATTGGTCCAATCCATACTTGTCGGAGTTGCTGTGACAATTGGTTTTGTTACATCAATTTTATAAAGACCTGATACTTTTTTAGCGGAGGAATTTCCTGCATTATCTTTCGTCCAGTACCACAAGTACCATTGCCCCTGGGTTGTCCTTTTGATGGCAGTACTATCTACATCACTTACTGCAGTATATCCGCTATCAGGTGCGTTGTCTTTTTGTGTATCCCACATATAATAGATAGTACTGATTCCACTCCCCCCAGTATCTGTAGCATCTAAATTAACTACTACAGGATCATTTGTCCAGTCCATACTTGCAGGGGTGGCTTTTATAGTAGGATCTAACATATCAATTTTGTAGGTTCCACTTGTGATTGTAGAGGTGTTTCCTACATTATCTGTCATATCAATAGAAATCTTGTAGATTCCTGTTGAAGACAATTTTGTAGAAATCGAAGTACCTGTATAGGTCGAATCAGATCCATATGTAAAAGTACTTCCTCCGTTACTACTGGTACCAATCGCACGTACTGCGTTGTATACACCTGCTTGCGTTTCTCCATTGTATTCATCCGCTATCTTGCTTGTTACCGTAATACTTTCATTGGTCCATGTTGAGGAATTAGGTGAAAACGATGCAGTTGGAGCTGTTCCGTCTACAGTGACACTTATACCATCCGAATCATGTCGTGGATACTCGGCTAAAACGTATTCTGAATGGTTTCTTTTTGTGGTACTTTCATAACTCGCTCCATTATAAATTCTAGCTTTTGGCTGAAATGTTAATAGATCATTCTTTGTCGTTGGTTGAATCTGAAAAGAGGTTATCAACGTGTCATAATTTATTCTAGTAGTAGTCCAAGATTTCAAACTTACCCTGTCATCCGTAATGCCCGCATCTGAATTAAGGTTTTCCTCATTATAAGAATTTGAAACGGCTTTGTTTGCTCCTTGTGGCAACATGAAAAAATACTCACCTAACCATAATTTTGACTTATTAAGTATAACAATCCAGTTCATATTTGCTTGAAAACTATCTGAATTATAACTTGCTTTAGAAACCGTTTTTAATGTAAATGGAGCTTTATATCGAGCATAATACATGCTTTCAGAGGAGTTGTAATATATTCCATTTGATAACGATATTCCTGTACTCATAACAAGCTTATTTGTTTTAACTGATATATTGGCATCATTAGCAGGAATATTAAAGTACCATTTAAGTGCCTCCTGCGTCGCTGCACTCCAGTTTGCAGAACCTATAATTGCAGAATAGCTTTTATATATATAACTTGAGTTACTATACGTACAAGTACCATTACTCTGTTGCACTATATTACTTTTGTCCTTGCCATCTACCGTTATTGTCATAATGGCATTGAACTTAAATTCAGGACTATTATTATTTCGGGTATAACTATTGTAATGGTCTTTATCAACCAAAGAATCACCTTGAGATAGAGCCATATAATTAATCATATCGGTATATTCAATTTTATATAAATTATATGTATAACCATCTGATGATTCAACTACACCATCACCAAACGCTTTTACACATTTACCTCCAATACTTGCATCCGCTTTTGTACCATCCGGTGCAACTATTGTGAACCCTAATGTATGGTATTTTGTGGCTGTGGATGATGCTGTTTTTCCTCTTGTACAAAAATAATAAGCGTCAGTGACCCACTTAATAGCATAATCATTGTCTGTACAATAGGTATCGTAAAACAATTTAGGGTCTTGTGTTACCGCTTTTGAACTTAACGGCTTTGACACGGAGCATAACAACACTATAAAAATAACCAACCCAATTTTCTTTATCCGTTGAAGATTAATTCTCTTTGGATTCAACAAAACCTCCTAACCTTTACACAAATCACAAACATTATCTTATTTGGCAACGCAAATAAACTTGTCACATTTATAGTTCCAGACATCTGTATATGTAATACGAACTATCGCCAACTCTTTGATCTCAGTATAATTGTCTATAGAAGTTAAAAATCCAGATATTGCGTCATTCATCGGGTAAGGATGCCCCATATTCACCATTCTAAATGTTCTATACCCCTTTATAGTATTGGGTTTATCTCCCTTTATAATTTGTATTGCCAGTTTCTCGCACTCTTTATTATACAAATAATTTGTAACATTAACACCATTTAAATACCCCATATTTTTTTCACAAGTAATAATGGAAGAAGCATCAACGCTTTTAACATTATTTCCCAATAGAGAATCATATTGTGAGAAATGTTTCGGGTCAATTTTGCTAGGCTTTTTCGTAGGAGTTGGCTTTGGTGTAGGTGTTGGCTTCTTTGTAGGTTCTGGCTTCTTCACAGCCACCTTATTACTCTCCACATAGCCAGTCTTTCCATTATATGTAATCTTTGTCCATCCATTTGAAGTAATCCCTGTGCGTTGAACAGAGGCATTTTTCTTTAATGATCCTATTTTCTTTTTTGATGATATATAACTTGAATATACATCAAGAGCTGTTGTTGCATATACTTTATCCTTCTTCTTTGTAACTGTAATTGCCTTTACTTTGGAGGAAAGAATGTATGCTGTCTTCTTATTGTATGTAATTCTTGTCCAACCGTTATTGGTAACCCCAGTCCGGGCTATGGACTGTCCCTTTTTTAGGCTTGCCAGCTTTTTTGCACCATCATAATACTCAATATATACATTTGTAGTTGTATTAATCGTGATATAATCACTTTTCTTAGTAATTGTTATCTGTTTGACCTTAGATGAAGGCAAATACGCGTTTTTATTCTTGTAGCGGACTTTTGTCCATCCATTATTTGTGACTCCTATCCTATTCAATACGGCTGATTTTGATACTCTGGCCATCTTCTTTGATTTAGTAGAATAGCTCGTGTATAAATCTGTTGTTGATGTAAGAAATACCTTGTCATTCTTTTTCGTGATTTTAACTGCTGCCTCTGCATTAACCCCATTTACTGAAAGAAGAAAAAACAACGTTAAGGCTAAAAATATGGATATGATTTTTTTTAACATTGGAACCTCCTATTGTTCTGAATTTGTAATATTATACTAATAAATTCCAAACCATAAATCAAGTAATTTTTTACATTTATGATAAATATCGACACAATATGATTCTTTCACTCGCTTTCTCTGAGCAAAAGACTTTCACTAAGATCTATAATTTCTAATCCTATAAATTCTTAGTTGAAGTTCTTACGTTTGCTGACCCTCACATCCCCTTGAGAGATTTTTTCATTGAAGCCCTTTACTTCTTTACTGTCTATAAGAATATTCAGAATTACTGCTGACTCACTCTTCTGACTCTTTTCAATTCTCTTGCCATTTGTGTCAAAAACCTTTTCAATATAAGCGGAACGAAGCACCTCATTACTGGTTTTATTAATTGTGCTTACAACTGATATATCAATTAAATCACCTTGACGCAAAATGCCTCCGACTACCTGTGATAAATCAGAAACTTCAAAGCTAACTTCCACTGGTTCTATCAAATTCTGCAGAATGTCATTCTTTTTGATAAGCTTTGTACTTGATAAGATATCTCCCTCATCCAGTTTTACTTTTGATACTCTTCCAATAACAGCGTCATAGGCAGTGATTGCATTTTTTGATTTTAAACCGATTGGAATTTCATCTGAATAGAAATATTCTTCTACATTTTCCTTGGTAAATTCGGTGTTTTCTTCAATTTCTTGTTTTACTCTCATTACTGTTACATGTTCATAATCCTCAAGAAGCGATCGTTCCACTGTAATTAATCCAACATAAGCAATCCCTGCCAGAATCAAACTGAAAAAGAATTTCTTAAGAGGGATATTCTTACCTCCATCTCCTTGCTTCCACTTCCTCCTGTGTAATTTCTTTTTAAACAAAAAAACCTTCCTTCCTTAAACTATCCTAAATGGCTAGTTATCTTTTGTAAGGAAACGTCGGAATCAGTCAACTATGTCAACGCTTCCTTCTTTTCTCACGTAATATGTATCTGTCCAGACTCCCTTCAAAAGAAAACCTACCCTGCTATAAATAGTTGTATTCGTAATGACTACTCCATCCGGTGTTTTTAGTTCTCCCAATTGTCCCTTATATTCGAGATTTTCATAGGATATCTTACCATTTGCATTCATTCTTCTAATCTGAGTAATGTCGGAGCCCATCACTTGATAGATTGAAAATTCCAATAAATCTATTTGAGATTTTAAATAGTCTGACCGCTCTGATTTCCAATTAATGTCCAGGTTCATGTTATGACGAAACGCATCTTCATAGGCTAAATAAGAAGCCTGAAAATCCTTAACAATAATTTTATTTGTATTTTGGTACTCCTCTCTATCAATTAGCGCCGCTGCCAGGTTTGACATTGAAATTGCATCTTGTACATTTTCATTTACAATGTTTATTGTTTTCATCCTTATAACAAAGGTAGCCAACAGACAGATAATACCTATCAACGCCAAACAAAAGATTTGATATATCACACCCGAGCCTTCCTCTTTTTTCATGGTACCACC
The DNA here is from genome assembly GCA_023435895.1 of Bacillota bacterium. Taxonomy (GTDB): domain Bacteria; phylum Bacillota; class Clostridia; order Lachnospirales; family Lachnospiraceae; genus Mobilitalea. The sequence goes on along the minus strand of JAEZLH010000008.1, from coordinate 5,060 downwards.
TTCAATTTTAATTCTTTGCAGTTGAGGCCTTGTGAATATTAATTGATAAATATTTCGTCCCTTTCGATAATTGCATTAAGTTTACAAGTCCAAAGGAACGCACCTCCAAACTACCGATAACCTCTAAATATATTTTACTTCCATACTCAACGGGCTCCATCGTTGAGCCCGTGAGGAGAATATTTGTTACTCCGTATGCTTCTAATTCATCAATTAAATCCTCTTCGTTCTCAATTGATAAGTATCCTATCGTCTCCATTCGAAGCATATACTCCCTAGCTACCATCTCAATCTTTGTTTTACGATCCAGATCAGAATACCAATTCATCATTATAATACACACCAAAGTAACGACTACCAGTGACAAAAGCACATACATAAATTCAACCATACTGCCTTCATCCTTTTTTAGCAGTGGAGAATTGAAATATCTTTTTTTCATTCTCAGCCTTTCTAAGTATGATTTTTCAAGAGCTAGCTGAACAGGGAATCGATTTCCGTGGAAGCCTTCGCCATAATAGTTGAAATAATTCCCGAAATTTGAGTTCGAAAAATCAGAAGCAAAGTAACAGCAACCACCACCAATCCAATCTCCGCAATAATTTCTTTTCCTCCTCTATCCTTTTTCATGAACTTATTTGAACCCTTCATCAATGCTTCCGTCATTTTTTGTTTTACTACTAATAATTTGTACATATTCTTATCTCTCCTTAATGATTTTAATTTAATAGGTTAACAAACCGTTTCCTATTTCCAAACATAAATAATAAATACATATCCCTATCATTCCAATAAAAAAAAGCAGTTGAAATAATTGAATTACTCTCTCCAATCCCTCTCTCTCCTTCAAATCAATTGCTTTCTGTACATCTGTAATCTGATTTGACATATCCTCCAGAATTTGAAGACTCTTTCCACTTTCTAAGGATTGCTTAATAATAATGCAGAAGGTATCAATATAATTATTCTTAAACTGCAGGTTGAACTCATCAATTGCAGCCTCGATATCAGAATTTGCTATAATATTACTTGTCAGTTTCAAAAGTGCACTCTTTAGGCGCTGGGATTGAACACATAAATAACATTCACTTAATGCCTGCAATAGATAAACATTTGCCTTCGTCTGTAAACGGAGTGTATCGTAAATTGATCTAATATCCTTCGACATTTTCTCATTATCTTGATTATTTGAGAATTTTATTACTAAATCAAATGCTAAAAACCCCAAAGGCAAGAAACATATCCCCCCATAGACCCCTGCTATTGAGGTACCCGCAACTCCGAATATGACGGATGAAGATATCTTTAAACCTAAATATCCTAGCGGATCGATTTTATCACCGAACATGTATTTAACTCCATATTGGATTAAATATGTTTCGATTGTGTCATAATTAAAGATCCTAACCTGTGTATTTTTCATTGATACAAGAAGTTTTTGTTTTGCCATTCTTTGAAACTTTACAGACTTATCCGTAACATTAACCAAGAAAAAGAAAGCAAAAACTTCAATCGTTATCGTCATTAAAATAAATGATTTTCCAAAGTAGATATACTGAATATATTAACTCCTCCTTTCAAATTATTTATCAATAGCAAGAAGGGTCCAGAAGCCAAGAAAAAGCACCACAATACAATATCCCAATAAAATATTTCCGACCAAAGAATGAAGTAGAACATTCACTACTCCTACAGTACTAAAACTATCCAACATTTTTATGATAAAAATACAGCAGATAATAATTATACCCATTTCTATTCTGCTATTTTTAATCAATGCTCTTCTCTCTTCTCTGGCCGCGATATACACCCGAAGCATCCTTCTGCTATCTTTAATAATCTCCTCATAATTAGCCTCATATCTAGAGGATATTTCAATATTTCGAATAATTTCCTTAAATTTATCAAGTTCGATCTTATGCTCTAGGTTTAACAAAGCCCTCGAAACATCTCCGGTGGATCTTGCCTCAGATACGCATTCTTCCACTGCATCATGAAGTGGATTATTTAAATACGGATAAACTTTATAAAGAATTGTTACAATATCGTTGTTTGTCTTACTGAAGTTTTCCAATAGATTTGTAAACTCAAGAATGTTTTCCTCGGTATTTCTATAACTTATGCCCGATAAAACATAGAGAATTAAATAGGATGTAAATAGAATGATTAAGGAGATTATCAACACCACAATTGGCGAATTTGAAAGAATAGTGCTTATGATAGCTCCAAGAATAAGCAAACTGAGCGTTAATAATAAATATATCCCAGTATTTATAAAGGGAAACTTCACTGAAATTCCACTACGTCTTATTAGCAAGTCCATTCTTCTTAAGAAATATATTTTCTCTCTTCTTCCCTCTTCCTCCCTAAAACGTTTTTCCTTTTCCTCCCTTAGCCATGCTTCCTGCTTGGAACGTTTGTACATTATTTCAACTGCCAAAAAAGGTAAATTCTGCTCCATAATTATTTGGTAGAAAAATCTCAATATGAAATAAAGCAGTAGAAAAAGAATAATTTTTACAATAACAACTAACAATTTTCACCCCCAGCGATTCAAAATATTCTTTTATATTTTATGTTGTGAACACTCTCATCCCAGCCCACAATCTCAGAAATTTCACATACTTTAAAATCTTTCATAAATACAATTGTTGATAAAGAGGATAACATTCTCAAGGCATCTTCTTTTGAATAATCACTTTCATATTTTATAAAGTCTGCAATCTTATCCAGTGCCTGGTAAGAATTATTGCTGTGGGTACTGCACATAACTTTATGCCCAGTATAGGATGCATTAAGAAAGTATAATGCCTCACCTCCTTTGATCTCTCCGATAATAAATCGATCTAAATCAGTCAATAAACCATTAATAGCCAAATCCTTTAGAGTGTACTGGATTTTACCTTCTCCTTTAGCAGTTACGACTTTTTGAAACATTAAATCTGGATGAGTTTTTGAAAAGAGCTCCTCACTCTCTTGTATTACCAATCCACTTTCGTTATGAGGAATGCATTCAATTAAGGCATTCATTAATGTTGTCTTACCGGAAGCACCTTTTCCACAAAAAACTATTCCGTGTTTTTCTTTTAGTGCTTTTTGTAGATACAATGAAATTTCTTCCGACATAACTTCTAGTTTAATTAAATCCGAAATGGACAGCTTATTTTTAGGTATTTTCCTTATATGTAAATACGGAGAATTTGTTGAATTTACAAAGGCCGTAGAAATATTAAAACGCAAAATGAAATCCGGGTTGCTTTCTTTATCGGTAAATATTTGTACCGCATTGATATCACTCAAATTAGTTTTATTTTTCACTGCTACCATATCAACAAATCGCTTATAATCATATTTGCTTTTGAACTTTATCTCTGCATTGCCACGGTTTCCTAATCTTTTTACACGAACATTACTTTCATTTAACACCTTTATATCTGAAATACTAGGATCATTTATCAAGTCTTCTAAGATATAATATCCCCATAGAAATCTCTCATAACGATCTGATACTTCCTTTATCATATCTTTATCTTTTAGACGTGTAATTAAGAAATCCTTTACCTCTATACGAAATTTTTCTTTGGACTTTATACCTCGATTGACTAGATTTAAGGATTTTGTATCAACATTGGTGAAATACTCAATTAATTCGTCAAGTGCCTGCTCTTCATTATCGATAACACGCAACATAATACTATTACCCACCATACACCTCTCAATCTGTTATCAATTAACGATTATGATAACTGTTTAATTTATAGTTGTTTCAAGATGGTTATCTTTTTCTTTGGCTAACATTATTGCTTTTCGAATTATAATAAGGGCTGCTTTTCGGATGGATCTGATAAACGTGTAGTTGGGTGACTCATTCGGACAATTGTAATAATTTCGGATAAAAGCTACAACAGAACCGTCGTTATAGGCTAGTTGATAGCCCAAATTTGATGGGATAGGGATGATATCATCCTGTGATATTTGATACACCTCAGCAATCTTTTTATATCGAAGATTGGAATGCATGTTATAATCACTGATAATAAATATCGACTTGGGAATCAAGGAAGAATAGTTTGAGAAAAACGTATCAAGAATTTTGAGATCCTGGCATAAATTAACCACAATTAGATCGGATGTATCCAGTATCGTCTTAGTGCTTAAATTATTATTGCTAGCAGTATCAATAAAACAGATATCGGATTTTTTTTCGATAATACCTAGCATTGTTTGAAGGCAATGACTGAATTCATAATCAAATAAATCAGAATGAATAATTCTACTTTGCGGAATATAATAAAGACGTTTTTGAATTACTTCTCTAAAATAAGCATTGAAATTTTGAGAGTTTACATCGCCTCGGTATATCTTTCTAAGAAAACCTTCGATTCCTCCCCCATCATAGTAATTCGTACCTACCTCATTAAATAAAACGGATTTTACAAAACCTTGGTACGCCATGCCTAAATTTGATCGATTTAGGTGGTTTTCAATTGTAACAACAGAAAACGGATATCTCGATACACTCGCCACACTGATGGCAGCTAGATTAGCCGTAACATTACATTTTTCATTATCAATGCTCCAAAATGCAATTTTCAAATAATAGCCTCCTTTAATTAAAATAATGGGATATACTCTTGAATTGATTGGTAGAAATGTTAGTATAAGAAATTATATAGAAGATATTTCTATAATAAGTTAAATTTGTCTGTTTGTAAATATTTTTCTTATCTGAAATATTCACAGAATTTTTGTCGTTTTTTGTCTGATATATACAAAGAAGGGTTTTTCTACTGGTATATAACCTATAAATGGTCATGCTATTACTTTGGGCATGTAATTCTACAGGTTTTCTTGAAACATAATAATGAAATACACAAAAAAACCCAAAGCTATTACGCCTTGAGCTAAGTTATTCTACATTCATTCTTACCTAGCATATAACAAAAAAACTCAAAGCAATTACGCCTTGAGCTGAAATGTTTCTCATATTGACTTTATCCTACACACGAAAATGTCATCCAAAGAATGTTTCCATTCTATCTTTACTGTAAACCTTTTAA
>JAEZLH010000013.1 GCA_023435895.1 Bacillota bacterium | reverse complement strand
ATTAAATATGACAGGTGAAGTCTGCCCTTTTTCAAAGGAAAAGTATCCCCTACGATAGCGATCAGACTAATTAGGTTAATTTGTGGCTGATAACTTTACATTCATGCCACTATGAATAATGTGGGTTTAAATATTATTTTGATAAAAATATTATTTATGGAAGAGTTAATCGGGAATTAATGTATTTTGGGATTACCAATGTAAAAAAGCTTTTTATGCTTATACTATAATTGTAATCTTTTATAAAATTGATTACTATCAGTAACTTTAAGTACAAGAAATAGTATTTGCAGAAAGGAGTTCTTTATGTCTGATAGTTGTTTAGCGATAGCGAATATACCGATTCAGAAATGGGGAAATCTTTACAGCGATGAAGAAGCCTTGAATATTGGTACCGTGTTTCAGGATTTGAACATGCCTTTTTTTGCATCTGATGCTGCTATGCGTGACAAAGCTTCCATTGCACAAGGCACTAAGAATCAAACATTATCCGACAGGGAGATGATGATGGAGAAAATCTATCAAATCGGGTTTCTGTTAGATGATCTTACCCTGTATTTGGATACTCACGAAAAGGATCAGCAAGCAATCCAGTTATATCATCAAAAGGCGGATGAGTATGCAGAAATCAGGAAACAGTTTGCTCAAAAGTACTATCCCTTAAGCAGATTATGTATTCCCGATGATAACAATAGTAATGAAACTGTTTTCTGTTGGACAGAAGGGCCGATGCCCTGGGAAGGAGCAAGTGTATAATGTGGGTTTATGAAAAAAGACTGCAATATCCCGTAAAAATTACAAAGAATTGCCCTAAGACGGCTCAAATGATTATTAGTCAGTACGGTGGACCGGATGGTGAATTATCTGCCTCCATGCGATACCTTTCCCAGCGTTATACGATGCCAATCAAAGAAGTAGGCGGACTTTTAACGGATATTGGTACTGAGGAATTGGCTCATATGGAAATTATCTGTGCAATGGTATATCAGTTGACAAATAATTTGACCATTGAACAAGCGAAAGAAGCCGGTTTTGATGCCTATTATGTAGATCATACTACAGCATTGTGGCCACAGGCTGCTTCTTCACTTCCGTTTACTGCCATAGAATTTCAGTCCAAGGGAGATGCAATTACAGATCTTACAGAAAATCTAGCTGCGGAGCAAAAGGCAAGAACAGTCTATGATAATCTGCTTCGTATGATTCCTGATCCAGAGATTCAGGAGCCGCTTAAGTTCCTAAGATCCAGGGAAATTGTTCACTTCCAGCGTTTTGGAGAAGCCTTAGAAAAGACAAAAGATCGACTGAATAGCCAGAACTTTTATTACTATAATCCGGAATTTGATAAGAACCTAAGTAAAAATTTCTTTGATTATAAAACCCAACCAGAAAAAGAGTTGGTTTTATCAAAATAAGACAGTTTGCTCTTAAAATTGAATGAATCAGTTAGAAGGGGGATTTTCACTACTAATTAGTGAGAATTTCCCTTCTTTCTTATTAATCTTACATGCCGGGTGCACTTTATGTTCTTAACCTGAATAGATGACGCTAAATGTTGATAAGTATTTGGCTTTTTCAAATAAATTTATTTTACTTTTACATAGTTTGATGTATCGATATGTTAATGCATTTATATATCTTCATGCTTCTCATAAGCTTGAACTTCAACATCGTTATTTTTGTAACCTTCAATTTAACCATTAGTAGGAACTGTATAGTTCCGTTTATAGATTGATAAATCATAAATTCTCACAAGGCTTTTTAACATTAATAAAATACTATAAATATAAAGAAAAACTGTAATAAATCAAAAAAATAGGATGTTTTATTGTACAAATGTAAAGAAATTTCATCTTGAGCGTGTAGGTTATATTGCTTATACTCTAATTATATTAGCAAAGGCGCTGATGTGGATAGAATTATCTGCGTCGGCGTTTTTTTAGGAGGAGAATATGAGCAGATTTATTTCAAAGAGATTTCATACAAGGGTTCCTTATATCCCGGGAGAACAGCCGAGAGATAAACAATATATAAAGTTAAATGCCAATGAAACATCCATGAAGCCTTCGCCCAAGGTTCTTGAAGTGGTAAAAAGTAATCGAATGGAGAAATTAGGCTTTTATACAGATCCCAGTGCACTGGAATTTCGCAAAGCAATTGCTGAAAAATATAATTTAAAGCTAGAGGAGATTATTGCAGGAAATGGTGCCGATGAAATGCTTTCGCTATTGTTTTTGACTTTCTTTGATGGGGAAAGCAAAATAGCATTTCCTGATATTACCTATGATTTTTACAGTGGTTTTGCAAAAACCTTTGGTCTTGATGCACAGGCGATCCCTTTGACAGAAGATTATAAGGTTGATGTGGAGGCATTTATTCAAAGTGGACGTCATATTATTTTGGCAAACCCCAATGCTCCAACCGGCTATGCGCTATCCTTATCAGAGATAGAGAGAATGGTAGCATCCGATGAAAACAGGCTGGTTATCATAGATGAGGCCTATGTGGACTATGGAAATGAAAGCTGCATTCCATTGATTCGAACCTATTCCAATCTGATTGTTGTTCATACCTTATCAAAATCCAGAAATCTTGCTGGTGCTCATATTGGCTATGCAGTTGGTGATCCATCCTTGATTGAGGACGTAAATGATATTCGTGCGGTGGTGAATCCCTTCAATCTGAATGATATGGCAATCGCAATTGGTACAGCTGCAATCAGGGATGAAGTTTATTTTGAGGAATGCATGAGGGAGGTAATCGGGAACCGAGAGTATCTGAAGGAAGAACTTTCAAAATTGGGCTTCACCGTTATGGATTCCAAAACCAATTTTATCTTTGTAACCCATCCGTATATGAATGCACTTACCTATAGCCTTAAATTAAAGGAGTATGGAATTCTTACAAGACATTATAAGCTTCCAAGGATAAATAATTATTTAAGAATTACTATCGGAACCAGAGAAGAAATGAACTGTGTTGTGGAAGCAACCAAACACATCGTAATGAGTGTTGCGGTATAAAGGAGAGTAGAATGTTTGTTAAAAATGGAACAGGCCGCCTTAGAAAAGTTCTGCTTTCCCCACCGGACTTCTTAAAGGCTGCTAAAATCAATGAGATAGCAAAATTATGGAATTATGATCTGGATAATGAGAAAATGAAAATAGAATTTCAAGCTCTGGTTCAGGCATATAAGGATAACGATATTGAAGTTTGTTTTCTGGGGGCAGATGAGGAGCGACCAAACTCCGTATTTGCCAGGGACTTCGGAGGATGTGTGAAGGAAGGCTACATCCTTGGTAATTTTAAATATCCATTGCGTTTTAAGGAACATATAGATTATGAGAAACGGATGGAAGAACTTGGAGTACCACTAATTGCACGATGCAATGAGGGAATATTGGAAGGTGGTGACTTTGCTTTTCTTGATGAGAGAACCATCGCCATTGGGATGGCAGATCGAACGGATGAACTTGGAGTCAACGAAGTTAGGGAACAGCTGGCACCCTTAGGATATGAAGTGATAGGAGTGACAATCAAGAAGGAATACCTTCATCTTGATATGTGTTTTAATCTGGTGGATGAAACATTAGCTGTAGCTTATGTAGAAGGATTACCTAAAAGTTTTGTGGAACGATTAACAAGAATGGGTATTGAGTTAATTCCGGTAACGGAGGAGAGTATCTTCGCACATGGCTGTAACCTACAGGCACTGGGGAATAAAAAAGTCTTATCCCTAAAGCAAAATGAATGGGTGAATGAAGAATTACGTAAAAAAGGAATCAATGTAATAGAGCTTGATATTACAGAAATTTTAAAAGCAGGTGGCGGACCACACTGTATGACTTTCCCTTTATTAAGAGATTAGAAAGGCTGGAGAATTCAGAATAATTACAGAATGATACCAACCTTTCTAAGGACAAGCAGTGAAGTTATACGGTTTTAAGCTAGAAATGTCACTTCTATTTCATTTATTAAAATTGTAGAAAAAATTGACACTTTAATCAAAATTGTATAGGACATAGCTTATATGGTTGTATCTTCTACTAGGTGACATAACTTATATGGTTGTATTTTCTACTAGATGATATAGTTTTACAAATACATATGCAATCATGTAAAAGTCATCTTCCTTACAGCCAAGCAGGGTGGAAGCTTTTTGAATCCGATAACGAATGGTATTCGGGTGTTGAAACAGAGCCTTCGCTGTTTTGGAGATTTCTCCATTATACTGGACAAAGGTTTCCAGTGTGGTAAAAAGCTCGGAGGTATATTTTTTATCATAGGTTTTTAGTATATGAAGAAAATTCTTATAAGAGGCCTGAATCGTTAATTCATCACACAAGGGAGCAAGAAACTGATATATTCCAACTTCTGAGTAAAGCTTGTAAGAAGTGTGATTAAGTTGACAGATTCGATTTGCATAGATTGCTTGATTCAAGGAAATATCCAAATCATTGAGGGTTACTTTGTTATCTGCCATTCCAATATAAAAATTATCCGGATTTAATTCAATTGCCTTTAACAAGGAATGAATTTCTGAGAGTAAATCAGTTGTTTCTTGATCAAAGGTCAATATAATTATCATTCCTTGGCGATATTTTACAAAGGAATAAGTGCTCAACGGGCTAATCCGATATCGCTTATATAGAATCCGACGAAAGTAATTCGGTATATCATCAGCACTCAAATTGTTTTTACTGGTTAAGTAAGCGGAATATAACAACGGACGAAAGGCAGGATTGATTTCTTTCGCTACATTACTAACCTGAAGGCGAGAGCTGGTGGGGTTAATCAATGAAGTGACCTTTTCTTCATAAATAAGATATTGCAACTTGGATTTTAATAATTCATTAGCACTGATAATCAAATCCTCCATATAGGCATCATGGAAGAAAAACACCGGAATATGATTTCTTTTGGCAAGTTCCATTACCCGTTCAGGAAGTTCACGAAAAAAAACGGTCTTAATTGCTAATCCTGATATTTTTCTTTTTATAAGATTCTTGAAGGCAAGTTCAATCGATTCTGGGCAGTCTTTTGCAAAGAATAAGGAGGTTAGTACAAAATCTCCTTTACTAAAAACCTCATAATTTTGACTGATGCTTTCATATTCCAATATTACGATATTATTTACAATATTACTCAAACCCTCTTCGCCTGTAGTTAGTTGAAATTCACAAAATAGGGGAAGGCGTAATAACTCATTGATTTCAATCATAGCTTATTCCTTTCGAAAAAATATTGGTGAGTTTGATTTAGTACTATTTTAGAATACTTTGGTTTAACAAGGTGATGGTATCGTAGTTAAAGTAAAATCCGATATTATTTTTGTTATATGGTAAGTTACAAAAATTATTTTAAACTATGAAGATATTATAAGGATCTGTTGTAGAAATGTAAAGAAAACTTCGAGAAAAGCCATTTATTGAGTGCTAAAATTTTGGATAGAGAATGAATGCGACTATGGAAAACATTAGATTTTTTTATTTAGTCAAATAAAGTTGGCTAAGGAGGGTAGATATGAATGCAGTGATAATAGTGTTTTATGGTGTGGAAGAGTATGAAAAACCTATCCTGAAAAAAGCTGCGAAAGATAAGGGGATTCAGGTAAAGTGTGTCTCGACCAATGCGAATGAGACTAATATGGATGAGGCAAAAGAGTGCCAAGGGGTATGCATCACTTCCGAACAATCCTTAAACCCTACCATACTGAAAAAATGGAACGAATATGGGATTACTGGCATTGTAACAAGATCCGTTGGATATGAAAATATTGATGTGAACTTAGTAAAGGAGCATGGGATGAAATTTACCAATATCACCTATTCCACTTCCAGTGTAGCTGATTATACGGTTATGCTGATGATGATGTTACTTCGTAATATGAAGGAAACACAGGAAGAATTTAAAAGGAAGAATTTTTCACTGGGCACTCCGGGTAAGGAACTCCGCTCCTTGACCGTGGGCATTGTTGGCGCTGGCAATATTGGACGAACGGTTATGGAGCGTCTGCAAAGTTTTGGATGCAAGGTGCTGTTTTATACAAAGGGTGATTATTCGGAGTTAGGAGATAGGGTGGAATTTGTTGATTTTCAAGAATTACTACAAAGAAGTGACATCATCACACTACATGTTCCTTCCTCCCCTGATACCTATCATCTAATCAACTCTGAGAGCATGAAATTAATAAAAGATGGAGCCTTTATCATAAATACTGGACGAGGTGATTTGATTGATACACCCGTATTAATTGATGCCTTACGCAGTGGAAAAATTCAGGGTGCAGCACTGGATGTATTGGAAGGTGAAGTTGGAATATATTATCAGGATTGCAGGGAAAGGGTTTTAAATAACCTATATATTGAAATCCTGGATACCATGCCAAATGTTATCTTAACACCGCATACAGCCTTTTTCACGGAAGAAGCAGTGACAGATATGATTAATAATTCAATGGATGCATATTTGGAGGGAAAAACATTATAAAGTGAAATGTAATGGGAGCTAACGAAGCTACTATTCACTCCCAATGTCATTTAGTTAAGGGATAGGAATGATAAAATATATCATCTATAATTATCATAAGTTAAACTTACAGAGAAAATATCAATTGAATCTCATCCAGAATAAAAATTCAACAACGACAAAAAGACAGATATACATCTGCCTAAAAAAAGGTATAATTATACTAGCCATTCACATTTTAAGAGAATCTATATGTGAAACTGGCGGGCACCCGAAATCTATGCTGGCGGGCAAAATTTCGGTCTGGCCTGATAGGCAGTATATTTTGTGCTATCAGGCCAATTATATTTGGTGGTGTTTCACCACCATGCAATCTCAAGAGATAATGACAAGCATTAAAAGCAACCGTATAGTTTATCTGATAGGCATGCTTCCTGTCTTTTTTCTTTACCACAACATGAGTTGTGATTATTGTACAGAAATTATATAGAATAAGCCTTGCCCATATTTCCTGCTCAATGTATATCCGTTTTTTAGAATGGAAATTTGTTGCACCAAGAATATGTTTTAATTCACGGAAGGATGTTTCAATTCCCCACCGCAGGGAGTAAAGAAAAATAATTTCATCTGCCGTAAATTCTTCAGCCGGAAGATTTGTTATAATATTTTCATAACTACCATCTGCTATTTTCATTCGGATGACACGTAAGGTCATAGGATACTCTTTACCAGATTTTTGCTCAATATAGTCAAAAGTGACCTCTGAACAGATATAACGGTATTGTTCCTCCAACTCAGGAAAAAGCCTTGTTTTTTTAGCATTAGAACGTGAAAGAATGCGGTCAACGGTAAGATCGAATTCTTCTGTATCAGGATTATCTTTTCCAAGAAGCCGTTGCATGTTGATATTCTTTGCTCGAATGAGAAAATATGCATTTCGTTCGATGGCATGAGCGAAAACATTATAAGAATGAAACCCTCTATCCGCTATGTAAATAGGGACTGCTTCTTTCGTTCGATATCGATCAATCAAAGTAGTGAGTGCTTGGAACTCATTCTTTTTCCTTATTGGTTGAATAACAGCATCACAATATCTTTTTGAAAGCAGATCAAAAAGTGCAACTATATGGATTTGATTATAACCATTTGTAGTTTTTGCATTGGGTGCAAAATAGGAATCCGTGTCATTGGGATTTCGTGTAAAAGAAAACGAAGATCCATCACAGGCTAATAGTTGATACTTTCCTTTATAATACGAAAAAGAATAATGAGAATTGAATTGGTGAAAAAGAAAAGGAAAAGTTTCTGGCAGTAGCTTACATCGTTGTTGATAAAATGCTGAATTGCTGATGGTATGTTCATCATAAGAAAAATATTTTAAAAGTTCATGTTTCAATGATCCTCCTTCCATACAGATGCAAAGGTGCAATAAAGAAGAAAAACCCAGTTTTCGGACTCTTGTAAAATCGCATTGTGAATTTGTTGAAAAAAGCCAAGGAAACTTATCCATATCAGAAATGTCATTTAGTAATGTTTCCTTTACCATGTCAGCATAGTTCATAAAAATACCTCCTGTAATTAAGATAATACCTAATTACAAGGGCCTCTTTATCTGACTAATCAGATAAAGAGGCCGCATATTTGAGGATATATGTCAACTGTTTTTTTGAATAATACCTTTTATTTTTGTTACACCGTATAGAAAGATATAGCATGTAATACTTAACTAAATGACATTGATTCACTCCCAGTCAAAGTTGAGAATATGATTTCGACAAATGTTTTCCGAATCGGAGCCGCTTTCGCTTAGTTGCATTACGTAGCGGTACATAAGGCACTAAAAGACAGAGCCTAAATACCGACGAATGCAAATACTCCTTTTCGGAAATCATTTATCGAAATCATTATGCCAAGTTCTGAACTGGGAGTGAACAGCAACCTAACGAAAGCCTTTTCTAATATTTCTTTTTACAAAGACATTGCTTATAAATACCACCGGAGTGTATAATATTACCATGTATTTGATAGAAATGAAATTTATAAATTACATGGTATTATTAATCAAGGGGGAATTCATGAAAAAAAGAGTGATATATTTCTTGTTAGGAACGTTTATCGTAGTAGCTGCAATAATACTGATTGGATTGTATCTTTTAATGAGGACCAATGTTACAGAGAGTAACAACTATGCCGGAGTAGCCATGACGGTGGATGACAGCACCCTATCTAATACAGGAATCTCTGTAGTAGTAAAGAATGAAACAGAAAAAGAACTAACATTTGGTGAAGAATATACTCTTGAAAAGAAAATCCTTGGACAGTGGTATCAGGTTATGTATAAACCAAAGATGATATTTAAACCAGTTGCATGGGAAGCCATAGGGTATCCAATTGCTCCAAATTCAGAACGTATATTTGAAATTAATTGGGAATGGTTATATGGTAATCTGAGTAAAGGAACTTATCGAATTGTAAAAGGATATATCGTAAATTATCCAGAAACATATAATCTGGAAGCCGAGTTTATCATAAGATAAAAGAATACCTAATACATTTTCATTGAAGTTTTATTTTTTTGCAAAGTGAGAATCAACTCTGTTGAAAGAGCTATTTACTCCAAAATATTATAAGAATGCACTATTTTATCACTACTATAGATAAAATAGTGTATTTTTTTAACCAAAAGAGAAAACTATCCCAATACATATTGATTGTATTTGGTCATATTCAGGACATATTCATGCTTTATATTGTTCTTAGAATAGAAAGTCTTTATAGGAAAGGAAGTTAATATTATGAATAAAAGGATTGAAGTAAGATATTTTTCAAGAACAGGCAATACTACAAAGCTTGCAGCAAGGATAGCAGCAGCGGCAGGTTGTGAGGCAAAAACAGTGGATGCGCCGATTAATAAACCGATTGATATCCTGTTTTTGGGTGCTTCCGTTTATGCTGCGGGAATTGATAATAAGGTGAAAGAATTTATCAACTCGCTCAGTAAATATAATGTAGGAAAAATTGTTGTTTTTTCTACCTCTGCATTGGTGGAACGAGGCTATCCTGAGATTAAAAAAGCTATTTTGGATAAAGGGATTCCGGTGGAAGAAGATAATTATTATTGCAGAGGACAGTTTACCCTTTTACACAGGGGAAGGCCCAATGATAAGGATTTACTTGAGGCAGAAGAATTTACTAAAAGAATACTAAAAGAGCAAGAATCTCGGTAGGCATACTTATTACATTATGAGAAAGAAGAGGATTGATTTTATGAATTTGGCATGGAAGGAACTAAAGCATAATAAGAAACGATATCTTTTGATAGAGCTTACCCTAGTGCTTTTAATATTTATGGTAATCTTTTTATCAGGATTGGCGAATGGTCTGGCAAGGGCAGTTAGCGCGGCCATTGAGAATACACCTGCCACGGCGTTTGTAATAAGTGATGATGCGGAGAATTTAATTACATTATCACATTTAAGTGAGGAACAGTTGTCAGTAATAGGAGATTCCTTGGATAGTGTGTCCCCTTTAAATATTCAAAGATCCAATGTAAATCTAAAAGATAATTCTACAAAGCTTGATATAACGTATTTTGCAATTGATCCGGAAGGATTTTTAAACCCTGATGCCAAAGAGGGAGAAAAGCTCTCAGCAGATAAAACAGGGATTGTACTGGATGAGTCCTTCAAAGAAGAGGGAATTAAACTTGGTGATATGATTGAAGATTCCTCCTCAGGTATCGAGAGTGAAGTGATTGGGTTTGTGAAAGATTCCTTCTACGGACATACCTCAGTAGGTTATATCACCTTTGATACATTTAATCAAATTAAGACAAGTCTAAACCCCAATTACCAACCGTTCTATAATGCTGCAGCAATAAAGGGTGATGATACATCAATCAATCAAAAGGGATTGGTGGTAAGTGATAAGCCTACCATAGTTAATCATCTTCCGGGATATTCAGCAGAACAGACCACAATTCGTATGATCTTATGGGTATTGGTGGTTATCTCAGGTGCAATCTTAGGTGTATTCTTTTATATACTAACGATTCAGAAACAAAAACAGTTTGGAGTAATGAAAGCGATCGGAATGAGAATGGGAGAGATTACCGGAATGATTACCTTCCAAATTACATTTCTTGCATTATTTGGTGCGGTAATAGGCAATTGTCTTGCATTTATCATGGCGGAGTTTTTACCCAGTAGTATGCCCTTTTATGTTAATATGAAAGACGCCTCTATCGTATCCCTTGCGTTCGTTGGGATATCAGTTCTCTGTGGGTTGTTGTCCACTTTAAAAATCGCAAAGGTTGATCCATTGATTACGATTGGAGGAAATGAATAATGAAGGAATATGCTATGCAGTTAATTAATATCGCAAAATCCTATAAGGACGGAGAAACTAATCATACCGTTTTAGACCATATCACACTAAAGGTTCAGGATTCGGAATTTGTTGCAATCGTGGGACCTTCCGGTTCGGGAAAAAGTACGCTGCTTTCCATTGCAGGAGCCTTACTTTCCCCCGATCAAGGTGATATAATATTAGGGAAGCAGAATATCTCTACTAAAAAGCAAAAAGAATGGACAGGAATCCGCAGAGAGAAGATTGGATTTATCTTTCAGAATCATCAGCTTCTTCCCTATCTTACGGTATATGAACAGCTTAAACTGATTCAAAATATGACCAAGTCAAAGAAAGGGGTCGATATTCTGGAGCTGATTGAGGATTTGGGACTTACCTCTTGCAAAGACAAGTATCCGGATAAGATGTCAGGTGGAGAAAAACAGCGTACTGCCATTGCAAGAGCCTTTATGAATGATCCCGATGTGATATTGGCAGATGAACCCACTGCAAGTCTGGATGGGGAACGTGGTCGCCAGGTGGTAGAGATGATTCGCAAAGAAGTGAAGAAAAGAAAGAAGGCAGCCATCATGGTAACTCATGATGAGCGTGTATTAAGCTATGTAGATACAGTGTATCGTCTAGATAATGGAGTGTTAAGAAAGATGAATTAACGGGGTGATGAATATGTTTACCATTCTGGTAGTGGAAGATGATGAAATTCTGAATAAAATGATGTGTGCTAAACTAAAGCAGGAGAACTTTACAACCTTGTCCGCATTTGATGGAATGGAAGCACTGGACATACTCAGCAAGGAACATATTGATTTGATTATTTGTGATATCATGATGCCTAATATGAATGGCTATGAACTGACCAAAGAGCTTCGTAATGCAACCTATACACTTCCTATTCTAATGGTCACAGCAAAGGATCAGATGGAGGATTTGGAAAAGGGCTTTCAGGCTGGGACGGATGATTATATGGTCAAACCAATTCGTTTGAAAGAAATGATCCTTCGGGTGAATGCATTACTACGTAGGGCTAAGATTGCTAATGAAAAACGGCTTACCATAGGCAATGTGATTTTGGATTACAATTCTTTGACCGTTCGTGTGAAAGAAGAATTTATAGAATTGCCCCCAAAGGAATTTTATCTTCTATTCAGATTACTCAGTAATCCAAATAAAATATTTACTCGTCTGGAGTTAATGGATGAAATATGGGGGCTGGATTCGGAAGCGGATGAAAGAACGGTAGATTCTCATATTAAGAAATTAAGACGGAAGTTTGAAAACGAGCCTGATTTTGAACTTGTTACAATTCGAGGACTTGGATACAAGGCAAAGTATTGAAAAGGACAGTTACATATAATTGAGTTATGGTAATATGCTGCTGTTCTATAAAAGTTTTGCAATAAGGAGACGAGTATAGTTTGTAATTTAGAGAAAAGATAGGAAAATGTAAGGAATTTTTATTTATCATTGAATTATGCAATCACCAGAATATATAAGATAGGAGTAAAGACATGCACTGGTACAAACAAAAGGAAAATCGAAAATTTCGTGTTACTCTGCGTTTATACTTTGCCTTAGTTGCAATCACTACGCTCTGCTTTGCATGTATTATTTCTGCGATATTGGTGATTCTCGGGGTAAAACTCTTCTATCACGAACCTCTGACCTTTGGAGCAATAATTCTTTTGTGTCTGTTAGTATGTACCTTATCTATGTTCTTTGGAGGTATTATGCTCTACATGGGTTCTATTCATTTGACAAAGCCTATCGAAATTGTAAGTGCTGCAGTTCAAAAGGTTGCTAAGGGAGACTTTACCATAAGGATTCCCAGAGACGCCTCCAAAAGAGGGGAGTTTCCCTACAGGAATGAAATTGATGAGCTGTCGGAAAATGTGAACAAAATGGCGGCTGAATTAAGCAGCATGGATTATATGAGAAAGGACTTCATGAGTAATGTATCCCATGAGTTCAAAACCCCGGTAGCTGCTATTACTGGGTTTACAGAGATATTATTGGATGGTAGTCTAAAAGATAACGAAAGGGAGGAATATCTCACTTTAATCAATGCGGAATCCATACGGTTATCGACCCTTTGCGAGAATATGTTACGAATGTCCAGACTTGATAATCAACAGATTGTTCGAGGAGAAGATGAAATTCGAGTAGATGAGCAAATTAGAAAATGCATTATTATGTTATCTGAAAAATGGGGTGATCATTCTAGCGACTATGACCTTCATCTTACTAAGTCCATTGTGAAGGGCAATGCAGATCTGTTGATGCAGGTTTGGACGAATCTGATCGACAATGCAATAAAATATTCACCTCAAAACAGTACGATTCAAATCATCGAAACATACGATGAACAGGAACTCACAGTTATTATTCGTGATAATGGAATTGGCATCAGCGTGGAAAAATTACCACATATCTTTGAAAAATTCTATCAGTGCGAGGAATCCCATAAAAAACAAGGGAATGGTTTAGGGCTATCCATTGTGAAACGAATCGTTGAATTGGTTCATGGAACCATTCACTATGATAGTGAAGAAAATGTTGGTACCACAGTCACGGTAAGAATTCCGATAGATCTGGATGAGTGTTAACAAAGCTGTTCATCATAAAATGGGAGGAAAATGGAATGGATTTCGTCAAGGTATATCATTATGACGCGTTCAGTAATATCCCGAATAAGGGAAATCCAGCGGGGGTAGTTCTAAACGGAGATAAACTTAGTGACGCTCAGATGCAGGAGGTAGCCAGGAAGGTAGGGTTTAATGAAACCTCCTTTAGGGTTTCATCCGACAAGGCTGATTTAGGTATTCGATATTTTACACCCAACCATGAAATGAATTTATGTGGGCATGGAACGATGGCAACCATTTATGCACTGAAAGTAAATGAGTTATTAGCAGATAAGAAGGAACTATTGATTGAAACAAAGGCAGGAATACTGCCGATTGAAATCTCGGAATCTAATGGTGAAATTGGTATTACAATGAAGCAGGCTAAACCTGAATTTAGGGATTTTTGCGGTTCAAGAGATGCACTGGCGATATCTTTGGGATTATCAGAGGATGATCTGGAGGAGAAGCTGCCCATTGTATATGGAAGCACGGGGATATGGACACTTCTGGTACCAATTAAAAAGCTCGAGACTTTTCAACGGATGTTACCTCAAAATTCGTATTTTCCGGATATTCTTCAAGAAATACCAAGAGCTTCCGTTCACCCTTTTTGTTTAGAGGCTTATCATAAGAATGCGGTTATGCATGCAAGACATTTTTCATCTCCTTTCTCCGGCACAGTTGAGGATCCGGTCACTGGCACAGCATCCGGGGTGATGGGGGCTTATTATGCAACTTATGTTAATAAAGATTTTAAGGAGCAACTTATTCTTAATATAGAACAGGGTCAGGAGATTGGTAGGGACGGTGAGGTTCAGGTTATGATTACAAGGGTGGAAGATTCCTATGATGTCAGAATTACGGGTAATGCGGTTTTTGTGAAGGCGTTTAAAGTCTCTATATAAGATGTTTTGAGCCTGAAACGCAATATTAAGATTAGTAATAATATATTGTTAGACAATATATAATTTGGAGATAATTGAAATCAAAAATGTTATGAGTTATTTTGCGTAGATGTGTCCACTTAACAATTCCCAGCCCACTATTAATAAATTATAGCCGGAAGTTTAATGAAATAGAATAACATAAAACGGGATGCTGCAAATTTAGTAGCATCCCGTTTTGTGAATATGACGATATAATTAAAATTCCTGATATATTGCAGGATCCTGATTGTTAATTCGACCATCTTTTCTGGTGAGTGAATCAATTAATTCCATTTCTTCAGAGGTAAGTGAAAAATCAAAAATTGTAAGATTCTCTAGCTGGTGCTCTTTGGATGCAGCTTTAGGAATTGGAACTGCACCATGCTGAACGTGCCAGCGCAATACAACTTGAGAAGCACTTTTATCATGTCGACCAGCTATTGAGGTAATAATGTCTTGTGATAAAATATCATTGCCTCTGCCAAGTGGGCTCCAGGATTCAACTACAATTCCTTGTTCCTGATGCCACTTAAGCATATCAATCTGATTGAAATAGGGATGGAGTTCAATCTGGTTGATACTTGGCAACACTCCGGTTTCTTTTTGTAATCGTTCCAAATGCTCTGGAAGGAAATTACATACACCAATGGAGCGAAGGTATCCTCTTTTCTTGCATTCAATTAACGCCTGCCATGCTTCCACATATTTATCTTCGATGGGATTTGGCCAATGTATTAAATAGATATCATAATAGGAGAGACCGCTACGATATAAAGATTCCTCAACCGTTTGAATCGCTTTATTGTAGATATGATGCCTTCCTGGTAATTTTGATGTGATTAGCAATTCTTCTCTTGGTACGGAAGTTCTTCGGAGGGCTTCTCCAACAGCTCCTTCATTTTCATAATTGAATGCGGAGTCAATTAACCGATACCCCAATTCTATTGCATTCTTTATATTTTCAGCTCCATCAGAACCGTTCAACTGGTATGTTCCAAAGCCGATATGAGGGATGTTGAGACCATCGTTTAACGTTATTATTTTACTTGATTCCAATTTCAGATACTCCTTTCAA
Organism: Bacillota bacterium; assembly: GCA_023435895.1. Taxonomy (GTDB): domain Bacteria; phylum Bacillota; class Clostridia; order Lachnospirales; family Lachnospiraceae; genus Mobilitalea. The sequence goes on along the minus strand of JAEZLH010000013.1, from coordinate 15,930 downwards.
TCCGTGTTTCATATTGTTTATAGATATTATTGATACTTTTCCTATTATACAACTGTACTTAGTATGATGCAACTAATACAAATCGTGATCTTATTTCAATGAAAACTATTTCAAAAGAGTGCCTAAGTCGGATGGGCATTTTTTGTTATCCATTCGTTTGATCGCATTCGAAGTAACCTGTTTGATATTCAATTAGATCATATAGATAAACTTGAATTTTATTCGCAAAGTCAGTATGATAAAATAATCTGGTTGAGTACAGTATAACAGGAATTTGTGCGATTTGAGATTTCGCATATATCTATGGAGGTTATTATGAAAGTAAAAGATATCGTTTTCCATATCCACTACTGCAATGAAAAACAATTTATTGATATAACAAATATCACAAGAACAATCACAAAAAAGATACAACATCACGAACTTATTTATATCAAAGGAAGTAGCGGAAAAGTTACGATTGGTAATAAAACATATTCCTTCAAAAATAGCATTATTCTGTACATTTGTCCGGAGGTTATGAACTCAATCAACGTTGATATTATCGAACCAAAGCTATTTCTCTCCGTACATTTTAGTTTTGCAAACATCAATTTTATGGATGGAAGATGGGAAATAAGTAATGAATTAAGCGTTCTTTCTTTACAACCGGCAAAAGAAATAATGGATTACCATGGTATTGAAGATGTCTTTAAGAGATTAGCAGAGAGCTGGAAGGCTAAGCTACCTGGTTATGAATTTATAGCAAGGACTTTATTACAGCAATTATTCATTGCTGTATATCGCAATAATCGGATGGTGAATCATAATTACTCAAATTTATTGAAAGTAGACAAAGTTATTGAATACATGAACAATAATATTGATAGTAAAATAACGTTATCGGAATTATCAAAGTATGTTAATCTATCTCCTTCCTACTTGTCCAGAAGCTTTAAGGAAACAACCGGTTATTCTGTAATCGAGTATTTTAATAAGATTAAAATCGATAAAGCAAAAGAACTGCTTTTGGAAGGTAATATAAGTATTAAAGCAGCCTCAAGAGAGCTTGGCTTCATGGATGAATTTTACTTTAGTAGGATATTTAAGAAGTTGGCTGGCGTAAGCCCATCTGATTTTATAGCAGAAATGTCCATGTAGAATTGTATTATACATGGTATAAGATGAAGCACAGGTATATAATTCCCATATTGTCCTACAATGATTAAGAATGTGGAGATTATAATATGGGAGGTGAATATCTTGCCAATATGGAAAAGAAATTTAATAGTATGCTGGTTCGGAATGTTTGTAGCAGGTGTGGGAATGAGCCAGATTGCTCCGGTACTTCCGCTTTATATTAAGCATTTGGGAGTAAATAATCCTTCTGCAGTGGCACAGCTATCAGGAATTGCGTTTGGTATTACTTATGTCATATCGGCAATCTTTTCCCCTATATGGGGCTTGGCGGCGGATAAAGTAGGACGAAAACCGATGCTGTTAAGGGCTAGTCTGGGTATGGGGCTGATTATTTTTTGCATGGGCATCGCACCGAATGTATACATATTGATAGCGCTGAGGTTAATTCAAGGAGCAATTACAGGCTATGGCACTGCATGCACTACATTAATTGCTACTCAGACCGACAGGGAACATGCCGGGTATGCATTAGGGACCCTTTCTACTGCTAATATTGCCGGTTCTCTGTTAGGACCGACAATCGGTGGATTGATTGGAGATAATCTTGGTTATCGCCCGGTGTTTTTTATTACAGGTTTACTGCTTTTGGTTTCATTTGTTACAACTGCATTATTTGTCAAGGAAAACTTTGTGAAAGAAGACCGGAAGGTACCGGGGATAATGGAGATGTGGAGCCAGGTGCCTGATAAGAGTCTGACTCTAACGCTTTTTTTAACCTTCTTCATCATGACGCTAGCAGTGTATTCAATTGAGCCTATTGTTACAGTTTATGTTAGCGGGTTAAACGTGCATGCAAGTCATATCGCACTAATATCGGGGCTGACTTTCTCAGCATCCGGCCTGGCTAATATCCTTGCAGCACCAAGACTTGGAAAGTTGTCTGATAAAATTGGCGCGCATAAGATTATATTGGTCTCACTGATTGTAGCGGGAATAATATATATTCCGCAGGGCTTTGTAACAAATTCATGGCAGCTTATGGGACTACGCTTTCTTCTGGGATTAACAATTGGAGGGTTAAATCCTTCCGTTAATACTCTGATTAAAAAAATCACACCAGATCATCTGACAGGCAGGGTTTTTGGATTAAACATGTCTGCAGGATATTTAGGTGTATTCGGCGGAGCTCTTCTTGGCGGTCAGGTAGCTGCATACGTTGGCATCCGTGATGTGTTTTTTGTAACAAGTGCATTATTATTGTTGAATGCAGCATGGGTTTATTTCACAGTCTATAGAAATCTGAAGGATAAAAAAAGAATAATTGATGAGGTGTAAAGTAATGAATCATAATAAAGCGAGTATAGAAGTTGACAGGTTGAATTTTGAAAAAACAGCGCTTGTGGTAATCGATCTGCAACGGGGTATCATTAGCAGGGAATCTGTTCCTCACAGCCCAGCTCATGTAGTTAATAATGCGTCTAGGCTAGTAAAAGCCTTTGAAGAAAAGGGAGCATATATTGTATTAGTTAGGGTATCAACCAGTGATGGCGGGGATATGTTAAAGCCTAAGACTGATTTAAAAGTACCGCAAAGGCAATTAACAGAGGGATGGGACACACTGGTCCCGGAATTAGAAAATATAAAAAGGGCACATCATATAACAAAAAGGCAGTGGGGAGCTTTCTATGGAACTGATCTTGACTTGCAATTGAGACGTCGCGGGATTGATACCATCGTCCTATGCGGAGTTTCGACCGGTATTGGTGTGGATACCACTGCAAGAGAGGCCTATCAGCATGGATACCATCAAATATTTGCTGAGGATGCAATGGCGGCTTTCTCTTTGGAGGAACATGAATATGTATGTAATCACATCTTTCCGAGAATCGGAAAGGTTCGTACCTGCGAGGAGATTATTCGAATTTTAGATTAATGAGATTTTACGATTGAGTAGGAACAGTTGAGTAATACCCTTCGGACGATTTGCAAGCTGGATTTGACCATCTGTTCCTATAAGGTAAGAAGGAGGCTTTCAATAAGCCTCCTTCTTTGTGGTCATAACCATATATATTGATAAAAGTAATATTATTTACATGATATTAATTGATCATATAAGCCTCTTAATACCCTGTCTGGTAGAAAATGCCAGTGCTTGCAGTTGTCGATTGAATCAAGCAAAAAGGGAAATACTGCAATGAATCTGTAATAATCAGAAATTCAACTATTCATTTTTAAAAAATTAAATAAAACTCTTGACTTTTAGTATGGTCTAAGTGGTAAGCTGATTTCAATGCAATAGTTTAGGAGGTAGAAGAAATGGCTAAAATTCAAGACTCTATCACAATCAGAGGCAATTTAATAAAGAACAGAATCGTAATGGAGCCGGTATATACATTCTCTTTCAAAGGGGATAACGGCTCCTTCTATGGAGAACAGCATTTAGAGCATTACAAAAGATGTGCCGAAGGCGGTGTGGGTATTTTAATCGTACAGGGAACTTATGTAATCGGAGCGGTTGATTGTACGGGATTATGGTCAGAAGAAAATACAAAGGTATTAAAAGAAATAGCGCTTAACTGCCATAATAATGGGGTTACGGCTATTTTGCAATTATCCGGAGGAGATCAGGATATCAATGAAATGAGTATATCGGATATTCGGATTCTTCAGAAAAACATGACTCAGGCAGCCGTTACGGCCTGTGAACTGGGTTATGACGGAGTCGAGTTTCACTTTGCTCACGGTTTTACCTTCTGTAAATTCCTTGACGCATCATTTAATCGGCGCACAGATCAATTCGGGGGAGATATTAAGAACAGAGCAAGAATTCTTACAGAAATAATACCGGAGATCAGAAAGAATACACAGGAAAGCTTTCTCTTAGGTATAAGAATGGGTGCGTTTCAGCCGGAGGAAAAGGATGGGATTGAAGCGGCAAAGACTATGGAAGAAGCAGGAATTGATCTTTTAAATATATCCTTTGGCATGAAGCCTCCTGCTATGAAACTGCCTGAGCATTATCCGGCCAGTTCAATCACTTATAGTGCGGGAATAATTAAAAAGGAAGTTAATATTCCGGTGATAGCGGTAAATGAAATAAGAAACGGAGAGCAAGCTAATTACCTGATTGAAGAAGGATATGCGGATTTTGTTGGAATTGCCAGAGGAATTCTGGCAGATCCGGAATTACCGAGGCATATATTAAGCAGTGAACCATTCAACCCTTGCAGGGGGTGTCGCAGATGCTTATGGTTCACGGATCATGCCAAATGTCCTGCGAGAATAGGTAGCGTTTAATAGCTTGATGTCAATAAAAGATTGGAGGTTGTATTATGCTTCATAACGAAGTAATAGACTGTATTCTCACACGAAGAAGTACTCGAAGGTTTGAGGACCATCAAATTGAGTCTGAACAACTAGAGACAATTCTTGAAGCCGGAATTTGGGCTCCCAGCGGAGGTAATAATCAGAGCTGGTTAATTACAGCAATTCAGAACAATGAGATACTGACGAAGCTTAATGATTTGGTAAAGGAGGGCTTTAAGACTTGGATTCCAGATGATGATTATCCGGGCAAATTGAGTGTAAAAACCACATCTCAGAGAGAGGACTACTGCTTTTATTATAATGCCCCCTCCATTATCATTGCTTCGAACCGTCCAAATTATGAAAATGCTATGGCAGATTGTTCCCTTGCACTAGAGAATATCTTTTTAGCCGCGCATTCTTTGGGAGTGGGTAGCTGTTATATCAATCAATTGCATTGGCTTCGTAATGATCAGGCCATAAGGGATTATCTGTTTGAGCTTGGAATTCCAAAAGAGCATACGATCTGCTCCAGTGCAGCGATTGGATATATTGGAAAAGAATCGAAGGCTCCTGTGAGAAAAGAAGGTACCATACATATCATTCGTTAATGGAAGTTTTACTGGGATTTATTCAGAAATGAGTGCAGGAAAATATTTATCTTTATACGATAAGTATTTTCCTGCACTTAAATTAATTATAAATTGATTGTTTTATTATCACCTTGGAAGGAAAAAATACTTGCTACAGCATTCTCAAGAGAGAAGATTTCGAAAATTGTATCCTCAGCAGAATACATATTCTTAAGGTTTGGCATAATCTCTAAAGCTTTTGTCTTTGATTCAAGAGTTGTACAGGATACTGCATTACCGCATAGACGAAGCCATTGGCCATTCTTGCTTGCACTGATTTCCACCTTAGGATTTGCAGATAGCTGTTGGAAGACAGGTTTTTGATTACTGGTTGCAAAGCAGATTTTTCCTTCATGTTCCATTGCAAAACCAAAAGGGCGTACTCTTGGTTGATCTCCTTCAACTGTGGCGATAAAGAATGTACCGCAATCATTTAAAAATTCTAATACTTCATTCATAAATAAAAACCTCCAGGATATTTGATTGCTTTTTTTAAAAGACTATGTATAATTATAGGTGCAAGAAATAATATTGCAAGTATGCAGTTATTTCATACTAAGGAAGAAATATATGAGTAAGGAGGATTCTAGAGTGAAAGATATTATTACCTATTCTCTTAACAATGATATTTGCCCGATAGCCTCTGCGTTAAAGGTGATTGAAGGAAAATGGAAGATGCCAATATTATGGGTATTATCACAGAATGGTACCTTAAGATATAATGAACTTAAAAGAGGGGTGGTTGGTATAACAAATATGATGTTGACTGCGTCTCTAAAGGAGTTAGAGCATTATAAGCTGATAAATCGTGTACAATATAATGAGATTCCGCCACATGTGGAGTACTCTTTATCGGAATTAGGCAGAAAATTAATGCCAGTACTGGATGAATTAGCAAAATGGGGAGAAGGATTAAATAACGCGCACGCGAGCGATTAAGTTAATAGAATTGATAATCTGAAAATACTTTTATAATATAGAACTGATGATGCTGAGAAATAACGTGATTCCACATAGGAATTACATTACTTCTCAGCTTTTTTATTTATAAATGAATATTGATTTGGGATAAATGCAAGCCCACTTTACTATGTTGTGTAGTTTTAATTAAGTTATCTATGTACTTTTTTGATGATTAATAGACCTGCTATGATCTGTTTTTTTATTAAAAGTAATATGAAATTTAAAAGGAAAATGTAACAAAGGAATGGAATCACTCATTAAACAGTATTGTGGAATCACCTATGAAAATTTTATTACATAAAAGTATATTACGCAAATTTTACTTTCATTTAACCAGAGTATGTAAGAAACTCATATCAGAATCTGCTAGTATTAATATGTGGTTGAGAACTTAAATATAGGTGATTACGAAATAAACCAGTAAAAACATGATATATCCAATGATATATGAGCTATAATTAAGCCCTAATTTCATGAATGTAAAGTAATTATATCAGTGAGTATAATCATATAATCTAAAATTATTTCGTAAAAACCAAAACTTATTTTAATGATGGAGGTATTTATGAATCAGACAAGGAACATTCAAACAGCAAAATCCCACAAACTGATGGTATTTGTGCTGACCATGTCACTTTACGGACTGGCAACGCTTTTTTCAGAGCTTATTCCAAAATTTCAAGTAGGTATCGTTGAATTTTCTGTGGAATATTTTCTATTCATTCCATTAACACTGGCAATGCTGTTTGATCCCATATCTGTAGCACTTGGAGCAGCAATGGGTGAATTGGTTTTCAGTGAAATTATGTTGGGACAATTTGGAGGACTTGGAGAATTAGAAAAGTTCCTCACTGTGACCATTGCAGTAGCAATTGCGGGATATTTGGTGAAAAATCCGAAAAATATAAAGGCCGTTGGTTTTGCGGCAATGTTTGGAGTGGTTTTACAGTTAGCGATGAGTGCAGGAGTGGATATCTTAAAGGTAGTATTTGCGGTGGAAGATTTTGAAGCGGTTTCAGGTCTTCCTCAGAGCGTATTTGCAACAGAAGGATTTGCATTCCTAAATGATGTTCTTTTTTCAGGAATCTTATTTTGCTTACTACCAACCCTTTATCTAGTGCCAAAGCTCTATGGTAAAATTGAACCCTTATTGGGCATAAAGCCTAGAGAAAAAGGAATTGAAAACGAAGAGGGTTCATCCGTCACTTTGAAAATGGGAATTATCGCAATCATAGGATTTGCTGTAGCGGTAGGTTCAGAGTTTTTGGCGGAGAGTGGCATGTCATTGATTGATTGGGAAGCGGAGTGGTCAGAAAATACCACCTCATTAATAATCGGAATAGCAGTAGCAGCAATTATCGCAATTATTAGCATTACACTACTATTGAAATCGAAAAACAAGAAGATTAGCGGATTGCCCAATTAGAGAGGGAGAGTTTCATGATAAATATTGAACATCTTAGTTTTACATATCCCGGAGCCACCGAACCCATCCTCAAAGATATTAATTTGCAAATAAAAAAAGGTGAATTTCTTGCACTCATTGGTAACAATGGGTGCGGGAAATCCACTCTGTGTAAAACTTTGAACGGATTAATTCCTCATTTTATTGCTGGAGATTTTGAAGGGTGTATAAAGATCAACGGAGTAAATACGCTAAATAGTGAAATTGGTGAATTGGCAAAAATGGCAGGATATGTATATCAGGATTTTGAAAATCAAATTGTCCGCCCTACAGTGCTTGATGATGCTTCCTATGCTTGTTTGAATTATGCCATGGAAGATTACGAAGATAAAGGGAGGGAAGCATTAAAACTATGTGGATTAGAAAAAAAGAGCGAAGATTATATCTGGCAACTTTCGGGTGGGCAAAAGCACCTTCTAGCTTTAGCCGGCATGGTGGCTCTTTGTCCTGATTTACTAATCCTAGATGAGCCAATTGCCCAACTTGATCCCGCCCATGCGAATATGATCTATGAAACCCTACGAGAACTCAATATAAAACACAATAAAACGATTATCGTTATTGAGCATCATACAGAATATATCGCTAAATATTGCAGTTCTGTAGCCCTGATGAAAGAAGGGGCTCTTCAGTGGATTTTACCAGTGAGGGAAGCATTGGGAAGAGTGGAAGAATTGCAGGAAAACAATGTATTTCCCCCACAGATCACTCTCGCAACGAATCAATTAATGAAGATGGGGATTCTTCCTAACACAACGCTACCGACTACCCTTGAGGAAGGGCTTACTTTATTTATGCCGCTATTAAGGAACAAGAAGGGGTCGCTGTGGGAACATTTAGACGAGAATGAGAAGGTAGAACAATCATGTCATGATCCAATGATCCAATTTAAGAATTTAAAGGTAGAATACCGTTCTGTAAAAGGAGAAAACCACAAAGTATTTCAAGACTTTCACCTGAATATTCACAAAGGAGAAAGAATTGCATTAATTGGATCAAATGGTGCCGGAAAATCTACATTAATGAAATTGATTATGGGTTTGATAAAACCGTTGGAAGGCGAAATCCTAATAGATGGGACATCAACCAGAAAGCTATCACAGAATCAATTAAGCAAATTGGTGTCCTTGGTATATCAAAACCCTGAGGAGATGTTTATTAAAGACAATATTTTGGGGGATATTGAATTTGCCATGAAAGTAAGAAAAGTTGAGAACTATCCTGCCAGGGCAAAGCAATTAGTGGAGCAATTTCGATTGGGGGATATTGCGGATCGTGACGGTAGATTACTTTCTGGTGGTCAGATGAGAAGGGCTTCCCTTGCCATTGGCATAGCATTACATCCCTCCGTCCTGCTGCTGGATGAACCCACCGCCAATCTGGATATTGCTACGAGATATGAAATTATGAATTTACTGAAGGAGTTGAAGGAAATAACGGAGACTGTCATCATTGCTACCCATGATATACAATTGGTTTGTGAATGGGCAGATCGCATTATTGTGTTATCCTCCGGTTATGTGATTGCGGATGGGGATAGAAAGCAAGTGTTTGATGATAGATATGTAAGAGAAAATGTAGGAATAATGCCGCCTGATATATATGAACTTGGCAGGGCTATTGATCCTTACCTGCAATCTTATACTGTTAGCGAATTTGTAAACAGTTTTATTAAAAAGGAGATGAGGGATGTTATCTAAATTATCAGAAAATATCATGGATAAAATTTCGATGGATTATCTTCGTAATCAGGTTCTTAAAAATGCTTACGGGAATGATGATACTATAATTGCTGCACTTGACCCAAGAATCTTATTGATTTGGTATAGCTTTTTTGGAATTATACCATGGTTTCTAAATAATATGGCGATACTAATGGGAATTTTTCTGTTTGTTGCGATAACAACGAGACTAGCCAGGGTAGCTCCCCTTGTACTGTTTCTATTTTGCTTGGGTGTGTTTTCACAGACCGGATATCTGTTAATCGTGTCATTATTCTTTGGTGGGGATGAGAAAACTTTAGCCGTACTTCTTGTGATGTCACTTAAGGTTGTGATTGTATCCTTAGCTTCCATTACCGTATTTTCAGGACTTGATCCGGATCGGCTTGCAATTGGGATGACTTGGTTTAAGATTCCGGAACGCTTTACCTTTAGTATTGCATTTGGTTATCGCATCCTACCGATTATGATGGAAGAATTTCAAAATATATTGTTATCCTATAAAATGAGGGGTATCGCACCTGATCATAAAACTATTATAGGTAAAATAAAGTACCTGATCTATCAGGTACATATCATTATTCTTGCATTCTATCCGTTGATGCTTAACTGTGCGAAACGATCTCGAACCACAGTTGAAGCTTTGGAGTTAAAGGGATATCGTTATGCATCAACAAGTATAAAAGTTAGAAGGATAAAGCTGGCTTCTCTTCGGATAAAAAATAATGACATTATTTTTGTTGGCGTATCTATGGTTTGGGTCATACTATGCGTTTTAATCAGCTTAATATGGAAATGATAGGAGAGGTTGGATGAAAATAGATTTTCACACACATGGGAAGTTGGCAAAGAAGCTGCCTTTCTCAAAAGAATATACAGATTGGTTATTTCGGGAAGCATTAAATAGCGGGTTGGATGCGATTTGTTTGACGGAACATTTTAATACCAATGAATTTGAAGAAGTGTATCAATATATTTCGCAAAACGCCACGAGAGTGGGAGACAGCTTTTTAATCAATGGATTACAAATATTTTCCGGTATGGAAATTGATATTTCTGAAAATGGTCATATATTGACCATAGGCTCACGGGAGGATATATTAAAACTAAACAAAGAACTTAAGCCTTACAGGGAAAAGGACAATTACTTAAGTATGACAAAACTCTTGGAACGAACAAGGGATTACAATTTTATTGTGGGGGCAGCACATCCCTTCCGAGATGGGAGCAAAATACCAGGACTTGGTGAAACTCTTCTCACTAGGCTTGATTTTGTGGATCTCAATGGGAAAGATATGGCGTATTCTCCTGATATTATTAAAATAAGCACAAAAGAATTTGGGGATCGTTATGACTTGGCTGTGTTAGCTGGCAGCGACACCCATCAATCCTTACAATATGGATGTATCTATAATATATTTGAGAAAGATTGCAATACGATTGATCAATTAAAAGATAGTATTCAAAAGAAAGAATATGAAATTAAGCTGTCTTCAACGGTTAAATCACAGGTGTATTATGCAGGTCTTTTAAAGCGTTCACTGAAGGAAATTCATGAATTAGGCGGTGATTATGTGGGGGTTTTAACAGGACACGAAGATGATAGATAGGGATTTCCTGCCATTACCATTGTCTAGACAAGGCTATTGAGTGTGGAGTCATTCTTTGAGGAGTAAGAATCTTATTAATAATGTTCTAGTTACACTAAATTTATATAAAATAGTTATCAGGTGGATATTAACGGGGAATATCCACCTGATATTTTTGTTTTAATTGATGTAAATCCTGTAGGGTCTGGAAGGATTTTTCACCCAGCTTACCGGCAATCATAATAATCATAGCATCAATAACAGCAGTGGGTGCAGTAAGGGAATGATATTCCCCCGGCTCCCCTCGGTAAACATAAATATTATAATCACCACGGGAATCCTCATGGTCATAGAAACGGCTGCTCAGTAATATTGCTCTATATGGAATATCCTTGCGCTGTTTTAATAGAACTTGTGCCTCCCGTGATATTTTCTGAAACCCAAAAAGGATGATTACATCCTCAGAACGAATATGAATTAAACTCTCAAAAAGCTCTGAACCTGCAGAAGGCAATAATTCCACTTCAAGCCCAAAACGTTTTAAACGAAATTCAAGAAGTCTTGAAAGCGAGGTGGCTGCACCTTTTGCATGAATGTAGACTTTTCGGGCGGATAAGATAGCATCCACTGAGGCAGTCAGAGCGTCATCACTCAAATTCTCAATGGTCTTCTCTATGCAATATTGTTGATACCTTAAGAACCCCATCCATTCGGAGGAATTATTTTCTTTTAGGGTGGCAGACATTTTGTCTGCAGGAGTTTCAATTTCCGTCAGTTTCATAAGTTCATTCTTCATACTTTTAAAGTTTTGAAATCCTGCATGATTGGCAAACCTTGATATGGTAGCTTCCGACATGTTAAGGTTTTTAGAAAGCTGTCCGATGGTCATTAAATGAATTGAGTTTAAGTTTAAACTAATATAATCAATAATTTTTTGCTCTGCCACCGTATAAGGGTAGCCGTTTTCAGTAAAAGGGACTAAAGGCATGGAGGTCATCCTTTCTGTAGAAGCACCGAAAAATAGATAATGATTCTATATTTTTAATTGGTATTTATACCATAGCCACATCTTAATATATTATAAACCAATATAAATAGTTTGGCTTTGTGTATTGCTATATATAAACAGGACACTTGGAATACTTATCAATTATATCAAATAATCATTATTTTGTCATTCGTTAAGAATGTGTTAAGATTAATCGATATAACTGTTAAGATTGTATAAAGAATTGAATATAAATAATATTATATTTCTCGATACACCACATAAATCATTATTTTAAACTTATTATCAAGAATATATTTAGTTATTATTACACAAAATCAATTAAATGGTCATAAATGTTGAATAATAACTCAAAATAATGTACAATTAATTTATGTGTGCATGAGTTATAGATGAACTTTTAACCTCGATCTGGCAGAAGTATAATTATTTATATATCATAATTCAATCTTTGATCAATTTGATTATCTTGAAGTAATTTCATATTAAATCAGCGAGAAGTTCGAAAACTTGATTACTATTATGCTCCGAAAGCATTTTCTACAAGAAATAGAAAACAGATGTGATAAATTTCTATGTTACTGATGCAGTATCGCGGTACCATTGTTTGATATAACTTGTATGTACATAAATTTGAGATAGGAGAACGTGATGAATAATTTAAACCTAAAAAGTAAATTAACTATTTTTGGCACCACGCTGAAGGAAGTATTTTTTTCCTCACTACCTCTTGCAATAATCATTATTATTGTTTGTGTTTTTATTGCACCTTTAAATAATCAATCAGATTACATAAAATTGATTGTCGGTTATTTAAGCGTGGTTGTGGGGCAAGCTATTTTTTTAGTGGGTCTTAATGTAAGTATCCTTCCGATTGGTATGCTAGTAGGAGGATCACTTATTAAACTAAAAAAAGCTACCTTTATTATTTTCATTGGTTTGGTGTTTGGCCTTCTGGCAACAGTTGCCGAACCGGCATTAACTGTATTGGCAAGACAGACGAACATGGTTATGCCTATTATTAATGAGACAATATTTATCTGGATTATGGGCTTTGGTATCGGAATCATGGTAGGTTTTTCTCTTTTCCGAATAATGAAGGACTTGAATATTAAGATAATTTTTGCGGTATTGTATGTTTTGACTTTTGTAGTACTTATCTTTGTTCCCAATGAATTTGTCGCTTTGGCCTTTGATGGAAGCGGTGCAACTACCGGTGACATCTCTGTTCCATTCATATTAGCACTGGGTATGGGTGTATCCCTTACTATGTCTAAGCACAAAAGTAACGATGATACCTTCGGTATTATCGGGTTGGCTTCCATTGGTCCCATTCTAGCATTATCGATTTATGCAATCATACTTAACATCCATTATAAGGGAGTACTGCCGCCAGAACAGCTTTATGCTCCGGGTACTGAAATCACGATTAGTGAAATACTTTCAGGTAATTTGGTGGGAGTTTCTCTTTCCCTTATTCCGGTTGTTGTAATATTTCTGCCCTTTCAATTCTTTTTAATCAAGCAACCCAAAAAGGACTTTATTAATATTCTCCTAGGCGCCGGTGTTGTATTTATCGGCTTAATGATATTCTTATCAGGAATTGACTACGGATTTGCCTTCGCCGGTAAGTTTATCGGGGAAGTTTTTCTTGATCCTTCCAGACCGGAAAGCTTTAAATGGTGGCTGTTACTCGTTGGGTATATTTTGGGTGCAGCAATCACATTATCGGAACCGGCAGTTACGGTTCTTGGAGAACAGTTGGAGGAAATAACAAACGGTCATATCAAAAAAACCACTATTCGAATGACACTTGCAGTGGGAATTGGATTCGCATCCTTATTAGCAATGGTAAAAATTCTAACAGAAGTAAATATTATGTGGTTTTTGGTACCTCTTTATGGAATTGCTCTTATTATGATGATATTTACACCAAAATTATTTGTAAGTCTCGCCTTTGATTCAGGTGGCGTAACTGGTGGTGCCTTGACTTCTGCCTTCTTAACACCCTTAACCTTGGGAGTGGCACAGGCAGTTGCTCATAAATCAACATCAGGTGGACAGTCGATTTTAGTCAATGGCTTTGGAATTATTGCATTTATTTCTGTTACCCCATTGATTGCTGTACAATTTTTAGGTATAGTGTATGATATAGCTCGTAAGAAGGTGGATAAGGTAGTAGAAGAAGCTGAGTTATATGACTTAGCTGAATTAGAAGAATTAGCGTTACTTGCTAATCGTGAGATTCCTTCGTCAAAGCAGATTGAGGAGCAGGTGGTGCACTATGATATAGAAGTAGATAATGATAAAATAGAGAATAATGATAATAAAGAGAATTTTGATAATGAAGAGTCAAATAAAGAAGAGGAGGGAGTCAATAGCCTTGATGAATTCTGATTATACAATTGATTATTTAACTGTTATAGCAGCAAGAAAATATAAGGAAGATGTACTGAAATTACTGGTTGATTCAGACTGTCACCTTATTGATGTGGTATATGCCAAGGGGTCGGTACAAACCGGCTACTTTAAAGATATGATAGGCCTTGTTGCTGATGAAAAAAAGGTTTTAATTACTTGCTTGTTAACAAGTAATATAACACCGCAGCTAATGCAGCAGTTTATTACAAAGTTGAAATTTGACCAACCGAATACGGGGATAGCCTTTGTTGTTCCAGTTGATAAGTTGTCAGTATAATATTGGAGGTAAAAATGGAAAACAGTAATATGAAAGCCTTACACATTGTTGTTAACGTAGGCTTTGGTGAAAAGATTGTCGAGTACATCCGATCACAAGGCTCCTGCGGGGCTACTATAATAAATGCTCGCCGCTATAGCTTTAAACATCACGAGATAATGGGGATTAGTACGGATAAAGAAAAAGAAATCGTATTAACTATAATTGATAGCGATGCTGCTGATAGAATTATGGCTAGCGTGAAACAGTATTCAGGCTTTAAAACTGAAGCTCATGGAATTTGCTTCACCCTTCCTGTTTCAGATGCCGTGGGGCTTGGTCAATGCAAATATGAGCCCACAGATAGTAAACCTCAAGCATAGGGTTAAATTGTTTTTTGTCTTTGAGGATACTTGTATTAGTTAAAATATGTTTTCTTTAATATGAATATATTGCAAAAAAATTATGGCTTTCATTTTATAAATATAAAGGGAGCCATAATTTTTTTATTCTAAAATAACATACATATGATTAGGTAGTACAACAGTAGAATATCCTCTTGTTTTTCATAAAGACAAATTCATTTCATTTTCAACTTGTAAGAATAAGATGGAAGGAACTTGACATAATCTGTAAGTGAGTTTAACCTTGAAGAGTAGAAAGAGATCGTATCTATTTTGAAAAAGGTGATTAGATACGATTGGTCATTTATTAAAATACATAGGAGGCTTATCATGAAACGCAGTCCGTTTGAA
This sequence comes from Bacillota bacterium, assembly GCA_023435895.1. Classification (GTDB taxonomy): domain Bacteria; phylum Bacillota; class Clostridia; order Lachnospirales; family Lachnospiraceae; genus Mobilitalea. The sequence continues at coordinate 694 of JAEZLH010000013.1, read as the reverse complement.
AAATTTCCCCATATTGTTACCTCTGATATAACCCTTAGAGAAATTAATGAAGCCGATTTGGATCGCCTTTATGAAATCTATAGTAATAAAAATCTGTTCCATCATTCACCAGTTATGATAAAGAAGAATAAAGATACTGTGAAAAATATGATAGGACACTTTGATCGTGATTTCAGGAAAGGAAAAATGATTTTTCTTGGAATATCTCTTAACAGTGACCCGGAGCATATTGTAGGCGTAGGAGAATTATTTGATTATGACAGTAATGTCAATATGATTACCATTGGTTACCGATTGCACGAAGAGTTTTGGGGAAAGGGAATTGCAACAAAAGCGGTTAAAGCAATGATAGAATATCTCTTTCATGACTTAGAAATTAATCGTATTCAGGCATTTGTTATGCCAGAGAATATTAAGTCCTTGAATGTATTAAGGAGAAACCAGTTTGTGGAAGAAGGAACCATTCGACAAGGACATGTATGGAAAGGAATAGGAGTAGTCGATTTGGTTCTATTCTCATTATTAAAATCTGAGGCTTGACAGCGGCAAATAATAAAGATATAATTCACCTAGATTATTCACCTAGTTATTTCTAACGGTGCGGAGCACCGCATAATTACTGGATTTTAACTTTTTTTGCTTTTCATTTAAAAAGTGAACGAACTGAATAGAAAAAGAGCCTCATCTTTTGTAT
>JAEZLH010000012.1 GCA_023435895.1 Bacillota bacterium | reverse complement strand
TCTTTTTGTCGTTGTTGAATTTTTATTCTGGATGAGATTCAATTGATATTTTCTCTGTAAGTTTAACTTATGATAATTATAGATGATATATTTTATCATTCCTATCCCTTAACTAAATGACATTGGTTCACTCCAGGTTCAAAACTTGGCATAATGATTTCGATAATTGATTTCCAAAAAGGAGTATTTGCATTTGTCGAAATCATATCCCAGGCTTTGACCTGTGAGTGAACAGTAACAGGGGCTACTCCACCTTGGGTAGCTCATCAAAACCCTTTTGTAAATCTTCATCAGTAGGAATATAATCGGTCATTGTTTTGTTTAGATATGCATTGTAAGCGGTCATATCAAAATAGCCTGTTCCGGTTAAGCCAAAAAGAATGGTTTTCGCTTCTCCGGTTTCTTTGCACTTTAGTGCTTCCTGAATTGCTGCATGAATGGCATGGGAAGATTCCGGTGCAGGGAGGATGGTCTCCTGTTTCGCAAAGAATACAGCGGATTCAAATACCTTCGTCTGTTCCACCGCAACTGTTTCCATATAACCATCGTGATAAAGCTTTGATAATATGGGTGACATACCGTGATATCTTAGGCCGCCCGCATGATTTGCCGAGGGCATGAAGCTGCTTCCAAGGGTGTACATTTTGGCAAGGGGGGTAACCTTACCGGTATCACAAAAGTCATAAGCATATTTTCCACGGGTGAAGGAGGGGCAGGAAGCAGGTTCCACAGCGACAATTCTAGGATTAGCTTTACCGGTTATTTTATCCTGCATAAAGGGTGCAATCAGACCACCAAGATTGGAACCGCCGCCGGCGCATCCGATTACGATATCGGGGTATTCATCAAGCATTTCCATTGCAAGCTTGGATTCCAGACCGATAATGGATTGGTGTAATAAAACCTGATTCAATACGGAGCCAAGTACATAGCGGTAGCCGGGAGTGGATACTGCCTTCTCAATTGCTTCTGATATGGCACAGCCAAGGCTTCCACCGGTGGTAGGGTTATTCTCCAGAATCATTCTTCCCACTTGAGTAGTATTGCTGGGGCTGGGGATAATCTCTGCATCAAAGGTCTGCATTACTGATTTTCGGAAGGGTTTTTGCTCATAGGACACCTTAACCATGAATACAGTTAGCGGTAAATTGTAATAGGAGCAAGCCTCGGAGAGTGCGGTTCCCCATTGCCCTGCGCCGGTCTCGGTAGTAAGCCCTGTAAGACCCTGTTCCTTCGCATAATAAGCCTGAGCAATGGCAGAATTCAGTTTATGGCTTCCTGATGTGTTATTTCCCTCAAACTTATAATAAATTTTAGCAGGGGTTCCTAGCGCTTTCTCCAGATTATAAGCACGGATTAACGGGGAGGGGCGATACATTTTATAGAAGTCCTGAATTTCCTCCGGAATATCGATGTATCTTGTGGTATTGTCCATTTCCTGCTGTGCCAGCTTTTCGCAAAATACCGGATATAATTCCTCTACAGTAGCAGGTTTTAGGGTTCCGGGATTTAAGATGGGATCAGGCAATTCTTTCATATCTGCTCTTAAATTGTACCATTGCTTTGGCATCTGATCCTCGGTTAAATAGAGTCTGTGTGGAATTTTCTTTGACATAATATTCTCCTCTTTTCTTTGTTTTTAGGTAATAAAAAAAGCCTTTGTCTCAGTATCACTACTGGGACAAAAGCTATATTCGCTTCTGCGGTACCACCCGGTTTGGTGCAATGCACCCACTTATTCCATATACAAACATATATGCTCCCTTGTTAACGGTTGGAGTTTCCGTCAGGCATTACTAGACAGCAAATTAAGCTGTTGTTCTTCCCGCCCTCGTAAGTCCATTCAATACCACATTATTGCCGCGATCCCACCTTTTCGCAGCTCTCTGGAAATAATCAGCGCTATTTACTCCTCTTACTCATCGGTTTTGGTTCATATTAAATTGAAATAATTAACATTAGTATAGTAAGAGAGTAAGAAAATGTCAACTGACATTTTTACCACATAATTATTGGAATATATGTGAAAAACAAACAAAAGATATTATAATGCAGCGCAACCAACGGTTTTAGTCATAGAGGGATGGCCTGCTTCATTTTTATTAGTAAGTTCATTAATAAGTATATTAATAAGTTTATGCTTCCAAGTCATAAAGCTCCAACCCTTTTGATAATTCCTCCTTTATCATATCCCTAAGGGCAGGAGGATTGATAACCTTTACACCGGAACCGAACTGCAATATCCAGCGAACCAATTCCTCCGTAATGGAAGTGGTACGGATAAAGGTAATTCCCTCGGTAATGGGATGAATTTCATCTGCTAGCTCCGATTCATATTCCTTAACGTACTTTGCGGACATGCCGTAGAATTCAAGAACAACCTCTTCGTTCTCCTTGCCGGATAAGTGGATGAATTTATTGCGCTCACGTTGAAGATAATATTCCTCAGGTATTGTAAAGGTATCCTCAAGTAAAGCGATATCCTGTATACGGGAAACCCTGAAATCACGAAGGTCATTACGAAGCTCGCAATAGCTTACAACGTTTAACGCGCCATCATTAATCAGAAGCTCATAGGGTCTTATAATACGATGGGTGTCCTCGTCCTGACCAAAACTGTGATAAGTAATCTTTACCTTGTTTTTGTTACGAATTGCCGTTTGCAGTCGTTCCTCAATTGCATGATTCACATCATCCGGGATATAATCATTGGTATTGATTGATACAAATCCGCTAAAATGTTTAATAAATTCACGATTTAAATTGGTTGTGTTATCGATTAATTTATGAATTAATTCCTGGGAGGACTTGCCCATTGCCATATTCTGATAAGGCTTTAACAGCTCTAAAAGAAACGCTAGAGATACTAATTCAGGAGAGGTAAAGGTGATATCACGCAGTCGGAATTTGTCCGCAGTATAATAAGTCTTTCCGCCCCGCTCCTCTTCCGATATAAAACAAATACCGGACAGGCTGTCAATGTCCCGACCAATTGTTTTTTTGTCAACAATAACATCCCACTTCTCCAGTGAGGCATGGATGTCGCTTATGGTATAACCTCGTTTGTTCTCGGAAAGGAGCAACAGGATAAAAATTTGCCTCTCCGTTTGTGCCATATCCTTCATTGGTTTTCCCCCTTGAATTTTACTGTTTCTTCATATAAAATGCATAAGAATTTCAAATTAACTACATTTTACTATAAAAGGGAAGTGGATTCAAGTATTTCACCGTTTGTATACACATATAAAAATCAAAAACCCCTTGACATTTTAAAAACTTGAACGTATAATCATAAAGCATGCAATTTTCTGCATGTTATGTATTTTTTATACGCTTTTTGTTGATGCTTATATGGTGTGATAAAAAGCCCGAAAACCACAGAATCAGAATGCAATTCATTTAATATTTCAGGAGGTGAAAAATTAATGCCCACATTTAACCAGTTAGTAAGAAAAGGTAGAAAGACAATTGAGACAAAGTCAACTTCTCCTGCTTTACAAAAAGGACTTAACTCCTTAAAGAAGAAGCAAACAGATCTCTCTGCTCCTCAAAAAAGAGGTGTTTGTACAGCAGTTAGAACAGCAACTCCTAAGAAGCCTAACTCAGCGCTTCGTAAGATTGCCAGAGTACGTCTTTCCAACGGAATCGAAGTAACAAGCTATATCCCAGGTGAAGGTCACAACCTTCAGGAGCATAGCGTTGTTCTGATCAGAG
>JAEZLH010000011.1 GCA_023435895.1 Bacillota bacterium | reverse complement strand
ATCTGTCTTTTTGTCGTTGTTGAATTTTTATTCTGGATGAGATTCAATTGATATTTTCTCTGTAAGTTTATCTTATGATAATTATAGATGATATATTTTATCATTCCTATCTCTTAACTAAATGACATTGGGAGTGAACAGTAACAAACACATTGATTCATTGGATTAGGATGAATGAGACTATTGCCAGTAGAAGTAAAATGTGATATAAATAATTATTACATGAAAATAACTATGGAAACGTAGAATATATTAAGTATGCAGTGACGAATGGAAGTGATGAAGATGCATAGTTTTATGAGAGCAATTGGGTTTAGTAATATTAATAATAGAGTGGACTTGAACCGTCTCTTTGAGAATATTATTGATAGTCCAACAAAAATGCGATTGATACAAATTGGAGAAAGAGAAAATCTCACCGAGCTCATGATGGAGTATGCCGATGGAATGGGTATAACGTTGCGCGGAGAGATGGATGAACACAATCAATTTCAAATAGAACACTATTTTCCCTATGTACAAGGACAAAACATTAGCACGATAGAAGAAGTCGGAATTAATAAGAGGGTGGATACGGAAGCTTACACAGGAATGTGTGATGACTATCGGCTTGGAGTTTCTCTCATATTTTATTTGCAGAATGTGATAGAATTTCTTGAGAAAAAGAAGCAGAATATGCCGATGATCACTCCGTTTGCCATTACACTAGCCGCATTATCTTTGGATGGAAGAATTCTTCTTCCTATAGAAAAGGATGAAATACAGGTTCGTAATATAAAGGCAGAAACAAAGTATCGCAATAATTTAATAGCAGAAGCCAAAAAAGGGAATCAGGATGCAATTGATAGCCTAACAATTGATGATATCGATACGTATGCTATGGTCTCTAGGCGGGCAAAAAAGGAGGATATCTATTCAATCGTAGATACATCCTTTATTCCATTTGGATCTGAATCAGATAATTACAGTGTAATTGCTACTATCACAGATAGTAATCTAATTACGAATGTACTTACCAAAGAAGAAATTTATGATTTGCAGCTGGTATGTAGTGACATTAGTTTTAGAGTTTGTATTAATAAGGAAGATCTTTTGGGAGAACCCGTTGTGGGTAGAAGATTTAAGGGAAACATATGGATGCAGGGAAGAATCGATTTCTCTGAATCAACAAAGGAAGCTTAATAGAACCAAATATATAGGCGAGTCGAGGAATGCGGCTTGCCTTTTAGTTTGACAATCATGCTCAAAAAGACGGGACAAATCAAAAAATAATAAACATAAAATTAGATGGATATATGTGTTTGCAAATAAAGTATGATATAAAATCAAGATAAACCAAGATAAGTTATTGACTATCGTCAAAGGAAATAGTAGAATAACTATGTTGTTTTTGTGTGTTTGTAGCTCAGCAGGATAGAGCGTCCGCCTCCTAAGCGGAAGGTCGTGGGTTCGAATCCCGTCAAGCACAGTTTGAATTTAATAAAATTTTATTTAAAAGATGTTGTAATTAACAGGAATATATCCTGAGATAATTACAACATCTTTTTTGATTTTACGAATAGAACGATTAAATCTAATTATAATACCAAATGTAATCATATTTATACCACTTTACATGAATTTCACAAAAACACTACAAAACTGTGGTGTTTACAAGTCCATATTCATGTTAATTTATATTTGTAAACGAGAGAACAATGAAAACAATAAAAAGGAGATTTATGATGAGGAATTTAAGAAAATTAGCAGCTTTATTTATGACATTAATCATGATCACAGGAGCATTAGTTGCTTGTGGAAGTAAAACAGAAGATACAAAAGGAACACCGGATAAGACTGACGGTACAAAGGTAACAACAACCACAGCACCAGAAGGTGGAGCAAAATTAAGCGGACATATCACATTAGCAGGTTCTACATCAATGGAGAAGTTAGCAAATGCCGCTGCAGAAGCGTTCATGGCAAAGTATCCAGATGTTCAGGTATCCGCAGAATTTACCGGCTCAAGTGCAGGTATCGAAGCACTTCTCAATAAGACAGTAGACATTGGTGATTCTTCCAGAAGCTTAAAGGATGAAGAAAAGAGCAAGGGTGCAGTTGAAAATATCGTAGCAATCGATGGTATCGCAGTAATTACTGATAAAGCCAATAAGGTAGCAAATTTAACAAAAGATCAATTGGCAAAGGTTTATAAGGGCGAAATTACTAATTGGAAAGATCTTGGCGGTGCAGATCAGCCAATCGTAGTAATTGGTAGAGAAGCAGGATCCGGCACAAGAGATGCATTTGAAGAGCTTCTTGAAATCAAAGATGCATGTAAATATTCCAATGAAATCAACAGCACAGGCGGTGTTTATTCAAAAGTATTACAGACACCTGGATCCATTGGTTACGTATCACTTGATGTTTTGGATGACACAGTTAACGCAGTAAGCCTTAATGATGTAAAGCCTACAGAAGAAAACATTAAAGCTGGTACCTACTTATTAAGCCGTCCTTTCGTAATGGCTACCAATGGTGAGATTTCCGCACAGAATGATTTAGTGAAAGCTTTCTTTGAATATATGAAGTCAGATGAAGGCAAGGAACTTGTGAAGACCGTTGGTTTAATCACTGTAGACTAATCAAAAACAATGAATGATACTATAGGGAAGAATTATCGTAAATGATAATTCTTCCTATAGCTGTTCAAAAGTATATAACAAGGAGTCGATATGAGCGAAAAAAGCTTCTCCATTATTGGAAACTATAAAACAAAAAATACAGTTGAAAAAATAGCCCATGTTGTATTTGTAGCATGCGGTTTAGTTGCAGTTATTGCTGTTTTTTCAATTACATTATATATGATAATAAGCGGAACACCGGCAATCTTTAAAATTGGTCTGAAAGACATCTTGTTCGGAACCGTCTGGAAGCCAACCGCTGCAAATCCAAGCTTTGGAATTCTTTATGTAATACTTACTTCCATCATAGGTACTGCGATGGCAATCATAATTGGTGTGCCTATTGGGGTGATGACAGCCGTTTTTTTGGCTGAAACAGCTCCCAGGCGCCTAGCTAATGTTGTAAAACCTGCAGTAGAACTATTAGCAGGAATACCCTCCGTTGTTTACGGTTTATTAGGAATCCTCGTCTTAAGTCCTCTTATTTATAAAATAGAAATGAATTTATACAAAAATAATCCCGAACATCAATTTACCGGGGGATCCAATTTAATTTCGGCGGTATTAGTATTAGCAATTATGATTTTACCTACGGTAATTAATATTAGTGAAACAGCACTAAAGGCAGTTCCAAGCCATTATAAACACGCATCTTTGGCACTTGGAGCATCACATATTCAAACAATTTTTAAGGTAATCATTCCAGCAGCGAAATCGGGTATTGTGACTGCAATTGTACTTGGAGTCGGAAGAGCAATTGGCGAAGCAATGGCAATTAACATGGTTGCTGGTAATGGAGTTAATCTTCCATTTCCTTTTAACTCCGTGCGTTTTCTTACCACAGCAGTTGTTAGCGAAATGGGTTATGCCTCCGGGGTACATGAGCAGGTATTATTTACAATCGGTTTAGTTCTTTTTGTATTCATTATGGCAATTAATATTATACTAAATAAGATAATGAAGGGAGGACAAAAAAATGCCGACAGCTAAAAGTATAAAAGGCAAGCGTTTGCGTCTTCTGGATTCTATAGCATATGTACTGATTTATCTATGTGCGTTTGTATCCATCATAATTCTTGCCGGTATAGTAGGCTATGTTGCGTATCGTGGAGCATCATCTGTAAGCTGGTCCTTCCTTACAACAGTTACCAGCAGCTTAAAAGGAACGTTCGGAATAGCAGGTAACATAGTCAATACTTTATACATTATTATTATTACATTACTAATAGCAGTTCCCTTTGGTGTAGGAGCAGCAATATACTTAAATGAATATGCAAAACCAGGCAGAATGGTTCGACTAATTGAGTTTACAACAGAGACACTTGCAGGAATTCCATCAATTATATTTGGTTTATTTGGTTTCGTGTTCTTTGGTACAGTTTTGGGCCTAAAATTCTCTATTTTAACTGGTTCGTTAACCTTATCGATTATGGTATTGCCACTCATTACACGTAGTACACAAGAAGCTTTAAAAACGGTGCCCTCCAGTTACCGAAGCGGAGCTCTCGGAATAGGTGCTACAAAATGGTACATGATCAGGACGATATTAATTCCTTCTGCAATGCCTGGAATTATAACCGGAATTATATTATCAGTTGGTCGTATTGTAGGTGAATCAGCAGCACTCATATTTACAGCTGGAAGTGGATATCTTCTCCCGAAGTTAGGGGAGTATGGAGAAGGCTTGATCGAAAAAGTTGCTCAACCGGGTGGAACTTTGACGATACAGTTGTTCTTGTGGATGGAAAATGCTAAGTATAATCAGGCATTTGGCGTAGCATTGGTATTGCTGATTATTGTATTTGCCATCAATATGCTCACTAAATATCTGGCCCATAAATTTAACGTTAATAAATAAAAGATAATATCACATAAAAATAATTTACAGCACATAGCGGTGTTGATATTATAGATGGAGGATATATGAATAAGGATAAAATTATAACAAAAGCATTAAACCTGCACTATGGTACAAATCATGCTTTGAAAAATATAGATATGAACATTAAAGAAAAGGCGATTACTGCTTTTATCGGTCCTTCCGGTTGCGGAAAGTCCACCTTTTTAAAAACATTAAATCGAATGAATGATTTGATTCCTAGTGTAGTGATTGATGGAACAGTTACATTAGATGGTGAGAATATATATGATTCAGGAGTAGATACTACATTACTTCGAAAGAAAGTGGGCATGGTATTTCAGCAACCGAACCCCTTTCCCATGTCCATCTACGATAATATTGCTTACGGGCCAAGAATTCATGGAATTAAATCAAAATCCAAGCTGGATCAAATCGTAGAAGAAAGCCTGCATGGAGCGGCACTTTTTGAAGAGGTAAAGGATCGCCTAAAGAAATCAGCGTTAAGCTTATCGGGTGGACAACAGCAAAGGCTATGTATCGCAAGGGCATTAGCAGTAGAGCCTGAAGTTCTACTGATGGATGAGCCCACTTCGGCCCTAGATCCCATCTCAACCTTGAAGATTGAGGATTTGATGTCCGAATTGAAGGAAAAGTATACCGTTGCTATCGTTACCCATAATATGCAGCAAGCGGCTCGTATCTCAGACTATACCGCATTCTTCCTTGTGGGAGAGGTTGTGGAATTTGCAGCAACGGATACATTATTTACAAGACCTACGGATAAAAGAACAGAAGATTATATCACGGGTAGATTTGGTTGATTTATCCTTCTGCTATTTGACTATATAATTAACATCAACTATAATTAGAAATAAGGAGGTTTTTATGACCGCAAGAATGAGTTTTGAACATGAATTACAATTACTAAAAGATAATCTCCATGAGATGGGTCAGCTTATTGAGTCAGCAATAGATAAAACCTTAATCGCCTTTGAATCACAGGATGAGGCAGTTGCAAAAGAAATTATTCAAGAAGATCGTACCATTAATGATATAGAGAAAACCATTGAATCAAGATGTCTTTCCCTAATCTTAAAACAACAGCCGGTTGCAAGAGATCTTAGAGTTGTTACCGCAGCCCTTAAGGTTGTTACAGATATGGAACGTATCGGTGACCATGCGGCAGATATAGCAGAACTGATTGTACGGGAGAAAAGAGAACCGATCTTTAATTTGGTGAAGCATATTCCTGAAATGGGGAAAGCGGCTAAGAAGATGGTTCATGATTCGGTACTCTCCTTTACTAGCCTCGATATTGAGAAAGCCAGAGAAATCGTGAAAAGTGATGATATCATAGATGATCTTTTTGATAAAGTAAAGGATGAAGTAGCGTTACTTCTTCATGCTTCTAATGAGCATGTAGATCAATGTGTTGATATTTTAATGATTGCGAAATATTTTGAACGAATCGGCGATCATGCAGTGAACATTTGTGAATGGGCAGAATTTAATGAAACCGGATCCGTAAATAATATTCGAATATTATAAATGGGGGTAATCCATTGGAAAAAGTATATGTGATTGAGGACGATGAGAGCATTCGTGAATTATTAAAAGTTGCTTTAGAAGGCTTTGGCTATAAGATAAAAGCCTACGAGTCTGCGGAACCTGCTCTTCTTGACATGAAGGAGGATAAGCCGGATTTGGCATTATTTGATTTGATGCTTCCTGGTATGGATGGTCTTTCTGCAATTCGCTTACTGCGACAAGACCCGCAATTGAAAAACGTTCCGGTTATTTGCCTTACAGCGAAAGATAAAGAACTTGATAAAGTCATGGGACTGGATGTGGGCGCTGATGACTATATTACGAAGCCTTTTGGGGTGTTGGAACTGGCTGCAAGAATCAGATCACTATTAAGAAGATCGGTTCGAGATGATAGCGCCTTTTATATTAATATTGATTCTGTTACCATCAATACGCAGACAAGAGAAGTAAAAAACGAAGGTCATGTAGTAGAGTTGACTTTTAAAGAATATGAGTTATTATTATATTTAATAGAACATGATTCAAGAGTTGTAAATCGGGATGAACTATTAAATCAAATATGGGGATATGATTATGACGGAGAAACCAGAACGCTGGACAGTCATATCAGAACTCTTCGCCAAAAGCTTGGACGGGTCGGTACAGATTGTATCAAAACTGTTCGAAGTGTTGGTTATCGGTTTGTAAAATCAGAAAGTTAAAATGCTGCTGATGTAAATATAATTTGCATCAGCATTTACTTTAGTTATGGAAGGCATGGTTGTTTTATGAAGAAGGCGATTTTTAAGCGATTCTTATTTATATTGATGTTGGCACTTCTACTGAGTGCAAGTATTTTGGAAGTGGTAATTAGTAATATACTATTAGATAAAGCAGAAGAGGATATGTTATATTCCGTAAGAATAGCGGATCATGGTCTGAATTACGATGAGGATCTTATTAATCAAGTGCAAAAACTAAAAAATATCAAAGGAAATGAGAATACTCGCTTTACAGTCATATTATTAGATGGTATCGTAGTGGCCGACAGTGATGTAATAGATGTCTCAACTATGGAAAATCATAGCAACCGAGAAGAAGTAAAGGAAGCAATGAAGAAGGGAACCGGGTATGCAATCAGGGAGTCTGCAACATTAAAAGAGTCCATGCTCTATGTTGCAAGTATTTCGGAAAATCAGAAGTACATTATTCGTATTGCAGTTCCATTTTCGGGAATAGAACGGTATCTTGGGGCATTGGTACCGGCTTTATTGATTAGTATTGGTGTTACTCTATTCCTATCATTGATTTTGGCAAACCGTTTTGCACAATCTGTAACAAAACCACTTCATGAGATTGCAGAGGAAATGTTAAAACTAAAGGAAGAGAAGCCAGATTTTCATTTTGCTAATTACCAATACGAAGAGATGAATGTCATAGCAGCCACAACCATGCAAATGTCAAAAGCGGTTATAGAATCCATGAATCGGATAGAATTTGAACGACTGATCAGACAGGAATTTTTCTCAAATGCATCACATGAACTAAAAACTCCATTGACCTCCATTCGAGGATATCTGGAGTTGATTGAGAATGATATGGTTCCTGATGAAGCTATGAAGAAAGAATTTCTTTCCAGAATAAAAAAAGAAACGGTTAATATGACAAATCTGATAAACGATATTTTAACGATTTCCCGTCTGGAGACTAAGGAAGCAGAAGTGATTTTATCTGATGTAAGAATATGCCCGTTAGTGAAGGAAGTTTGTAAATCCTTCGAGCCTCAGGCCAAGGAATATCAGGTAAGGCTTAATATGAACTGCAGACCCATAACGATGCATGCTAATGTTCAGCAATTAAGAGCACTTTTTACTAATCTGATATCCAATGCAATAAAATACAATAAGCCAGGTGGTATGGTCAATGTTACAGTTAATTCTGAAGCAGGAGATGTTGTCATTATTGTGGAAGATAGCGGAGTCGGAATACCCGAGGATGCACAACAAAGAGTATTTGAACGATTCTTTCGTGTAGATAAAGGAAGAAGCAAAAGGGTTGGTGGTACTGGCCTTGGATTATCCATTGTTAAGCATATAGTTGGATATTATAATGGAACCATAGAATTGGAGAGTAAATTATCAGAGGGGTCGAAATTCACAGTTCGATTACCAATTGATCAATCTCGTAATATACACTTGATGTAATTAATAATTTTGATTATACTTAGATAAGAGAAATCATTATATAAGACTGATATTTATATAAGACACTATAAGCCATAGTGAAATGCATGATTTGTACTTCTATAGGACATGATGATAATGAGCAGAATGATAATATACAGATAGGAGCATACGGATGAAATCGAGATTAAACAGCATATTCTTTGGTGTATGTTTTTTAGCATCCTTATTGGCAGTGGTATATAGTATTGTTGTACTTGAGGGTGACATAGTTAATACCATCGGTTTTGGCCTGGTTAGTTTGATTATGGGCTATATGTTATTCGAAGAAATTTATACTAATATTCGACACAAGCAGGAGCAGGATAATTATATTCGTGATGTGTTTTTATCTGAGATATCAAAATTAAGATCGGGGCTAAAGGATTTGACTAATGTAGAAAAAGCAACCTATTCTGCCACCAAAAAGAGTACCGAGCAATTGACAGCACAATTAATAGAGGTTGTTAAAAGAGTTGAGATGCTAGAAAGCAACTATATCTCGGCATTAAATCAAGTAACGGAATTACAAAAAAAGGCCTTAGATAATCAAAAGAAGGCTACAAATCTGGAGATACACTATAGTAAGGAAAATACCAAAGATTTATTACATGCCATAGAAGCTTTAGATGGTAAGATGATTACTGAGGATAAAATTAATCAGATTTTGAATTCTTTAGAGCAAAAATCAGGGTCACAAAATGAGAGAAATCCTTTGGTAATGCAGGATTTAGCATTCAATGATTATCAATATGAAGACGAAGCAGCCATAACAGATCAATGGGATTCATAGGATATTGGTAATAGTTTATTGGTGCATTAAGTGAAAAGATAAGTAAATAAGTAAGCATATAAATAACTTTATAAAAAGGTGCTCTCCTTGAACGGAAAGCACCTTTTTATAGGCTTATATTATAAATTTAAAAGATCATTATTGTCCTTATAGGAGGAGCGAGTCGCTTTCTTTTTATAGTAAGCTTTTCTTCTTCTAAGTCTTGGGCGTTCAATTAGAATATAATATAGAATTGCTGCAATCGCAAGAAACCCTACGATACATCCGATTATTATATATCTTAAACTATTGCCGGGCTTGGTAGGTCCTGAAATTACGGCAGTTGGAGTTTTTATAATACTTTCAGATTCCGCCAAAGTGGGATGATTGCTTTTCTGATATAAGATATTAGTTCCACCAACAAATTTGCCATCATAAGTATAGGAGATCTTTCCGATAACGTTTTCCGAATTATTTGTATTAACGGAAGAACCGTTACTTTGACTTTCTGTGTAAAAAGTAACTTCCTTTTTGGCATCTTTAATGGATGCGGTATTCGGAAGGACGATAAATGCATCCTTATCTGTTTTTACAGGGGTATTACTACTATTAAGCAACGGATTATATCGCGTAAATAAAGGTGATTCATTTAGAGCAGAACTACCCTCTGCATCAGAAATTGCATAGGTAGAGAAGTTATTAAATGCAAAGTTAAGTAAATCTTTTGTATCATTATATTGATGTGGGGCCGTATCATCCTTCATAATGACACAGATTAATTCCATATCGCCTCGCTTTGCGACGGTTACCAGAGTGTATTTTGAAGTGGAAGTATATCCGGTTTTACCGCCTTCAATTCCATCAAGGGTATATCCATTCTTCATTAATATTTTATGATGATTTCTAAGATATCTGGTTTCAGGTTGTTTATTGGTAGGAAGAATCTGATAGGTTTTGGTGCCGAATATCTTACGGAAGGATTCGTTCTTTATGGCTTCCTGGGTGATCAATGCCATATCATAGGCAGTAGTATAATGGTTCTCGTTTTGTAATCCGTGAGGATTCACGAAATTAGTATTTTTGCAGCCAAGACTTTTTGCCTTTTCAGTCATTAACTTGCCAAAATTTTCGATGTTACCGGATATATGCTCTGCTACGGCATATGCACAGTCATTTGCGGACTCCAATAATATTCCGTAGAGACATTGCTGCATGGTCAGTTTTTCGCCCTCATTAATCCATATACGGCTGCTGTCTGCTTCCACGTCATAAACCGCATTATGAGATACGGTAACAACATCACCCAGAGAGGAATTCTCTAGAGCGAGTAAAACAGTCATTATCTTTGTGATACTGGCAGGATAATGCTGCGTGTTCATATTCTTTTGGTAGAGGACGAGACCGGTAGAAGCCTCCATAACAATTGCGGAATCAGCAAAAACCGAGGGCCCCTTGGGCCATTGCTCCGCGGCTGAGGCATTTGCAGGGCTTGTCCATATAAGATTCGTAGATAATATGGCTATCATGCTAAAAATAGCTAAAAGTTTTCTTTTCATAATGACCTCCTGAATAGTCGCATTCTTCCAAAGGCTTCTACTTAACTTTATGGTAATAAGTAGAAACATTACTATTATGATATATTTTCCGCAATTCTATTATAGAAATTTCCAAATAGATGGGTATCTATTAAGCGTAGCAAGAAAACAGTACAGCTTAATAATATGGTTGCAGAGGTTTGGGTTATCGAATGAAATTCGTTCTAGCTCTTGGGGGAGCAGAAGGAATTGGATAAGCTTCTTTGCTATATTCTTTAATTTGTAACATCCAGGCCATATTGGAAGCAAGATCATTTAAAACTGTAATACCTTCTTCATCTTGATTGATTTCGCCAGGAAGAGCTCCATGTATAACGGTCCAATAATTAGAAGGAGCAACCATCATATCGGATAGGAGGAAGTAATGATTCAATTGATCAAAGGTTGCCACACCGCCGGATCTTCTCAACACAACCACACTGGCACCAATTTTAAGGCGCATACGTCCTTTGGTTGGATAGAATAAACGATCCAGGAAACACTTAAAGGTGCCTGCAATACCGGAATAGTAAACAGGAGAGCCAAGGATAAGGGCATCCGCTGCATAAATTTTATCGACAATTTCACGTAAGGAGTCATCGGAAAACTTACAATATCCATCTTTACACTGACCACAGGAAATGCAGCCTTTTATATCCATATTGCCTACGTGGATAATTTCTGTTTCTATATTTTGAGTAGCGAGTTGGTCGCAAACAGTCTTTAGTGATAAATATGTGTTTCCCTTTGGTTTAGGGCTGCCATTAAGTGCAATAACTTTCATTTTACCTTCCTTTCGCCGATGGGCATTTAAAAAATATATGTTAATTTCTGAGTGAACAAATGAAAATACCGCTCAAAAGATGTGCTATGAGAGGTTTACTATAGTATACTACATAGTTTAGTGATTTGGAATACAAAACTACGATTAATTGAAGGACAAATGTCCCATTAATCGACATGATTTGATAACGAATGGATAATTGACGAAAAGGCGCATACTTACTATAATGAATTTGAATAAACAATAATGAGGTAAATTAATTATGAGATTAAGAAATATAAGAGGTTCCAGAGAAAGTGTTGCGGCAAATGAATATGTGGTTCAGGAACCGGAGCAATATAAAGGAAGATGGAATACGTTATTTCAGAATGAGAATCCGATACATGTAGAAATCGGAATGGGAAAAGGTAAGTTTATTATGCAGCTGGCAGCACTTAATCCCAATATTAATTATATCGGGATTGAGAAATACTCCAGTGTATTACTTAGAGCGTTAGAAAAGAGAAATGAAAGTGAATTAAGTAATTTATACTTTATTCGATATGATGCAGAGTATATTAATAATATATTTGGCAAAGAAGAATTATCAAGAATTTATCTTAATTTTTCAGATCCTTGGCCCAAGGACAGGCATGCTAGAAGAAGGCTGACCTCTAAGGAATTTTTGGCTCGTTATAATGAATGTCTTAAAAAGGACGGAGAAGTTATGTTTAAGACGGATAATCGAGCATTATTTGATTTTTCACTGGAAGAGGTGAAACTTGCAGGGTGGCAGTTAAAGGATGTTACTTTTGATCTACATCATAGCGAGTATGTTGAGGGAAATGTTATGACTGAATATGAAGAGCGTTTCACTGCAATGGGGAATCCAATCCACCGATTGGTAGCATTCCGGTAAAAAGATAAGTGCTTTAGGGTGCTAAAACCGATTCATTATCATAAAATGATAAAAAAGAGAAGTAGGTGCCCCATGAAACCTAACTGGAAATATAAAGTAGCTAAAATGACAGGAGCAAATCGCAGTATTGATAAAAAAATACTCCAATTGAAATCTTCTTGGGATGAAGTATCAAATGCATTGAATGGATCAGTGAAAAAAAAGAAAAGATGAATAAGATGCTTGAATTTCTTGAGTTCTTATAATATAGTTACCATATCACATAATAAGTGATGGAACAGAGATACTATACATTAGGATAAGTATAAGCTTCGAGTGAATCAGGCTTAAGAAAGATAGGAGGAATATAAAATGGCTTTACAATTTACAGATGCTAATTTTCAAAAAGAAGCTTTAGAGTCGGACATCCCTGTATTGGTGGATTTTTATGCGGATTGGTGTGGACCTTGTAAAATGGTTGCTCCAATTGTTGCTGAGTTAGCAAAGGAATATGAAGGCAAATTTAAAATCGGTAAATTAAACGTGGATGAGGAGCCAAATACCGCTGAAAAATATAGAGTAATGTCAATCCCGACATTATTAATTATAAAAAACGGTGAAGTTGCTGATACCATCGTAGGAGCTGTACCGAAGAAGACCTTACAGGATAAGATCAATAGCCATTTATAAGAATGTTTTTGAAGGAGTTTGAATTTAAAAACTTCAAAAACAAAATAGTAAAATTTGCTGGATGGATATGATAGTGAATATATGTATATATCTGCAAATTGCACGACATAATATGGAGATAAAAGGTAAGAAATACCATGAATATACGGGATTTCTTACCTTTTTCATAAATAATATATATTTTTTAAAAAATTATAAAAAAACACTTGCAATTTGTTTCTAGATTATATATAATAATTTTTGCGTTCAGGAAATAAAAAACGCGCCTCTAGCTCAGTTGGTAGAGCACCTGACTCTTAATCAGGGTGTCCAGGGTTCGAGCCCCTGGAGGCGCACTAACAAAGTATCAGTTTGACAGACGTAGGAGCTGTTGGGTTGGTGCTTTTTTCTTGTGTAAAAATTCGACATACCCATAATATTTCTAGTATAAATTTTTTTAACCAGGAGACTATTATTTTATATGTAATCCATATGATTGACCATTTTTTCATTTGTATACATCGATTAAGTCCTTGTATAAAAAGCTTAAAAAGTAGGTGGTAAGTTTGAAGAGAGCGTCACATAAAATATATACTCCAATTATTTTCATATTCCTTATATTATTTGTATTTTTCCCCTGTTATCCGACCTTTGCATCATCCATAAAAGACTCTGAGTCAAATGATAGTAGTTCGAATAATACGATTGAAATAAAGGATAATTTTGAGGGGATTATCGCGCCTGGTTCTATTATGCATATTAAGAATGGTACATCAAAGAGTGCCAAGGCGCTCGGCTTGCCGGAGAAAGTAACCATTCAGAGCTGGAAGGGCTATAGGAGCATTAAGATAAGCTGGGATGTGAAGAATGCAAAGTACGATCCGAAGTATAAGGAGGAGCAGAGCTTCCAGGTGAAAGGAACGATTACCCTTCCTTCTGATATGATGAATATAGAAAATATTCCATTAAGTACTAACATAGAGGTTAATGTGGCCGGTGCCGGATATAAGTTCTCTTTTTTATCAATTTCCGATTTGCATATTAATTCGGCTTCGACCTTAGAGTCAGACGTTCCCCAGAAGGATAATCTAATACATGCACTGGATGATGCAAAATTATTTAAATGCAGTGCTATCACGGTCGTAGGCGATATGACACAAAGTGGGAAAGAGAAGGAGTATGAGAACCTGCAAGAAATCATGAAGGTGGGAACTGATCTGCCTTATTATTATGTAATGGGGAATCATGATTCAAGATGGCAGGATTCTTTTGAGGCCGCTACTAATCGATTTGCTGAAAAAACAGGGATGCCGGTTACACCAAGTAAGCCCTATTATGATAAATGGATCAATGGATATCATTTTATATTTCTATGTACGGAAAGTGATAATCAGGATATTGCATACCTTTCGGACACCCAACTGGGATGGCTGGATGAAAAGCTGGGAGAAAAAGCGAAAACGGATAAGCCAATCTTTGTATTTTTGCATCAGCCTATTAGCCAGACCCTTCCCCCAAAATATATTAATGGGGTATCAGGAAGTGATGAGGTTCAGGATCAGAAAATACTTGAAATATTGGGGAAATACCCGCAAAGTATATTAATCAGCGGACATATTCATAACGAAATCACTGGGTCTGCTACATTATATAATTCAAAGTTCTGTACCATGTTAAGAGATGGCTGTGCCGGACCTGGACAGTCCGATAATCCGTTGTTGCCGGAAGGACTGATGATAGAAGTATATGGTGACAAGGTGATTGTAAAGGGCAGGAATTTTTATAATAAACAAACAATTTGGTCCACAGTTATTCATAATTACACAAAGGAGAGATTGAAGGAGGACAAGCTGCCCCCTTCGGCACCTCAAAAGTTATCTATTAAGCACAAAACCGATTCTAGTATAGTATTAAACTGGGTGGATTCTAAGGATGATTTTATGGAGAAGTATAACAATGTTGGCCTAGCTGGTTATGAGGTTTATGATGATGATATTTTGATCGGGTCAACTAATGGAAGCAATCGCTTTCTAGTAACGGATTTGAAGCCAAACACCAGGCATGTATTTACGGTTAGGGCCAAGGATTTGGCCGGAAATCGATCAGAGGAAAGTAATAAGCTGGTGCTTAGTACACTGTTCAGTAACGATGCACCGACTAATTTGGCATTAAATAAAAAAGTCACAGCCAGTTCCATTGAAAAAGAATATGATGCTGCCAATGCAGTAGATGGTGATATTACAACCAAATGGTCCTCAAAAATTACCAAAGAAGTGGATTGGGTGATGGTTGATTTGGGGGCTAGATACGATATTTCCAGATGGGTAGTTAAAAACTCTAACGGTATCCAGGAGATTCCATCCAAATATCCAAAAAACTATAGACTAATGGGAAGCTTGGACGGAACCAATTGGTTTATGTTAGATGAAGTACATGGCAATGTATTAAAGATCACGGATCGTTATTTTAAGCGGACGGAGGTAAGATATTTAAAGGTTTATTATGATACACCTTCTAATTATAAGGCAACAACATCAGCGAAAGAAAATGCAAATCTTTATGAATTGGAGATATACGGTGCTAATATATTGAAGGATTACAACAACCATATTCTCATCGGACAGCTTCCCAATAAAGTATCAAAAACTCAGGAGGGACTCAATCTTCCTGCAAGAATCCCTATTGAAACAAGTAAAGGGAAAATATGGGCTAAGGTATTATGGAATATTGATGATGCGAATTATCAGGAAGGGCTGAGAAAGCCGCAGACCTTTACGGTGAGAGGAATATTAACTTTACCTGAGGATGTGATTAATCCTGATGGAATACCCTTAAACATGAATGTTGATATATCTGTGAGCAAAGAAGAATTGTCAAAGGTAATATTAACTTCTAAGAGCAAGCTTAATATGGGAGAGAAACAGCAAACCAATCTGAAAGCGTTGCTCAAGGATAAAAACATCGCGTCCCTATCCACATCATTTATAGAATATACCAGTTCAAATCCCAAGGTAGTGACAATTGATAAGAACGGATTAATTGCTGCAAAGAGCGTAGGAAAAGCGACCATCCAGGCCACAGTAAAACTGAATGGTAGGATAATAAAATCGAATAAGGTGCAGATTATCATCCAACAACCATAAAGAGGTATATCCAATAAGAATATCTAATAGTTTAAAAGGTATCATAAAGGCTAAGAAAAAAGGAAGAGCAAGAATTAAGGCAAAAAACTTATAAATCATAAGACTTATCGTACTAGTGAGATAATCAAAATGTGAAATAGTAATACAAAGGGCATGCTAAACCTTTCAGAGCTTAGGGTTTAGCATGCTTTTATGGTATATAGATTGATTCAAGTTGTAAAGAGAGCAATAACTAGTAGGATAGGATTAGTGGAGCATGGTTTTTTGTTGCATTCTTTAATGGCGGCGATGTAATAAAAACAATTGATAACTTTAGAAATAGAGAATGCAAAATATTATAAAACTTCTTATATCCTATAAAATTTCATTCAAATTCCACAATTGACCATCAGTAAAAAAGTATCTATAATTTACATATTAAACACATCAGATAATAGGGGACAAAAGATGAGAAAACTTATGATACGAATCAAGAGCATCATTGCGTTAGGTATGGTTTTTGCGCTTACAACGAATAGCTTTGATATAAATCAAGTAGTTATGGTAAAGGCACAAGAGAACAGCATATTATCCAACAGTAAGATTGAAGCAGAAGCGTTTGATCAAATCTATTTGGCATCCACTGAACAAATAGAAACACCTCAGGGGGAGAATGAAAATTCAGAAGGAGACACACAGGCAATCACCAGAACAGGGAATGGAAGCTATACGGTTTATAATAATATCGACTTTGGCGGTAATACTACGGTCTTTACAGCCAGATACGATGCCGAAAGTGACTTTTCAGGTGAGATTGAATTATGGATAGATAGTACAAGAAGCCCTGATAACACCCTATCCGGTGGAAAGCAGATTGGAACTTTTTCCACCACATCAACGGATTTTTATCAAACCGGATATTGTAATTTAGACAAGCCCGTAAGTGGAGTACATAATCTATATTTAGTTTTCAAACCGGATAAGGATAGTTCCTATACCTGTAAGTTAAACTGGTTCTATTTTTCGAAGAAAATTAACAGTATCGAGATATCCGAGCCAACCAAAGTTAAATACCATATTGGCGAATCAATACATGCCTATAATGATGTTGTAATAAAAGCCAAATATTCAGATGGTACCACTGGATATGAGTATATTGGAAAACAAGAAATCACGGGCTTTAACAGTACAAAACCGGAACCATCACAACAAATTACAATCGCGGTACGAGGCTATCAAGCATCTTATCCCATAACTATATTGGATGATCTTTTAAGTATAACTACACCAAATAAAATACCGTCTGTAGAGAATGGCACTCCAAAGACGGAGAGTGCCCTTGGTCTACCTTCCAAGGTATCAATCTTAACCCTTGCAGGAAAGAGTCAAGTTGAGGTTAAATGGAAGCTTGATGCTGCTGGTTATGATCCGGCAATAAAGCACAGTCAGGATTTTAAGGTAACTGGTTCGATTAATTTGCCCCAGGGAGTGGATAATACTAAGAACCTATCCTTGGAGGTGATTATTGATGTACATGCCTTGCAAGCGGATGGTTTTCAATTCAGCTTTATGTCAATTTCAGATATACATATCTCAAGTGCTTCCAAATTATCCTCAAACACGTTTCAGAAGAGAAATCTTCTTCTTGCATTACAGGATGCAAGCTATTATAAGTGTGGACTAATATCCGTAGTGGGTGATTTGACGGAAAATGGCTTTAAATCGGAGTATTCAAACTTAAAACAAATAATGGATACCTATAATAATATTACAACATATTATACTATGGGTAATCATGATGTCAGGTATCAGAGTTCCTTTTCCTCTACAGTTAAGAACTTTAATCAAGGTACCGGGATGTCAGTTAGTGCATCAAAGCCCTATTATGACAAATGGATTAACGGATATCATTTTATTTACTTATGTACGGAGAGCAATAATAAAGATTCTGCTTATATTTCCGATACACAAATATCCTGGCTGGATAAAAAATTAAGTGAAAAGTCAGTTCTTTCAAAGCCTATATTTGTATTTCTTCATCAACCAATCAGTCTTACCCTTCCGACGAAAACGATTTCCAATGTTTCTATTAGTGACTCAGTGCAGGATAAAAAACTACTAGAGGTATTAGGTAAATATCCACAAAGTATTTTGTTTAACGGTCATATACATAACGAATTAGTTGGTGGTCGGACATTATACAATGCCAAAAGCTGTACTATGCTCAGGGATGGTGCAGCCGGCAAAGGCTCGGATAACAAAGGGACGGACCCGGAGGGAATGATTGTTGACGTCTACTCGGATAAGATTGTAGTGAATGGAAGGCATTTTGCGAAAAAGACGACTATTTATCAAACAACCATTATGAATCATTCCAATGCGAACCTTCTGCTAGATAAGCAAGCGCCTACAGCACCGAAGAATTTGAGCGTTACCCATAAAACGGATAAGCAAATTATGTTATCCTGGGAAGATTCCGTGGATGAGTATAGTACAAAATATAATAATGTAGGCCTTGCAGGATATGATATTTATAAGGATGGCAAGTATTTTGCTTCTACAAGGGCAATAAATACTTATGTAATCAGCGGATTGAAGTCCGGAACAACGTATCAATTTCTTGTTAAGGCAAAAGATCTTGCGGGCAATTGTTCAAACTGCAGTAACAAGTTAACGGTAAGAACCTTATACTCCAATGATGCACCAAGCAATTTGGCCCTTAAGAAATCAGTAAAAACAAGCACAACTGCCAGCGGGTATTCTCCGTCCTTGGCGGTGGATGGCAAAGTGACAACAAAATGGATTTCAACAAAGGCCTATGGTTCGGAGTGGATAACAGTTGACTTTGGTAAAAATTATGAGGTTTCCAGATGGGTTGTAAAGAATGCAGCTGCTTCCAATGACTTGATTTCAAACAATGCGAAGAACTATCGTCTTTTAGGAAGTACTGACGGAAAAAGCTGGACAGTATTGGATACGGTCTTTGGTAATGTATCCAATGTTACGGATCGGTACTTTGATCGTAAAATAGCACGTTATGTGAAGCTTCTTTATGATAACCCTTCCAATTATGATGAGAAAGTCTCTTCCATTGCTAAGTTATGTGAACTAGAAGTATATGGAGGAAATATCTTCAAGGAAATCATTACCCCAACTTCTATAAACGGATTGCCGTATGGAGTGGAAAAGACGGCTAAGGGGCTTAATCTGCCCGAGAAGGTAAGTATCCAGACCAGTAGTGGCAAGATCTTAGCTTCTGTGAACTGGAATATGAAAAACGTTTCTTATGACAAGAAATCAACCAAACCTCAAACTATCCAAATCAATGGAACAGTATCCCTGCCGGCGGGTGTAATTAATCCTGATAACATTAAGTTAAATACCATGGTGAAAGTAACGGTAAGCGGTGAGAAGTTAATGAAACTTACTTCAAAATCGAATAACCTCACTGTGTATCTGGGAAAGCCACAACAAATTAGTTATCAAGGAATTTTAAAGAGCGGGAAGGTAGCAACAATACCAGCCGCTGCTTTGCAATTTAAAAATTCAAATAATCAGGTGGCAACAGTTAGCACCACAGGGATGATTACGCCCAAAGCACCGGGAAAAACAACCATTAAAATAATTGCTACCATTAATGGGGTAAAACTTTCATCAAAAGAAATCCAGGTATTTATCCCTAGTAATGATGCAAGCTTAAGTAAATTAACTGTGGATGGAAAGACACTCGATTCCTTTCAAGGTACAAATTCGAAATATTATATAGTACTTCCCTCCACGCATAAAAAGATTCCCAAGTTAAAGGGAACGACCACTTTTACCAAAGCGAAAATTACCATATCAAATCCTTCAAAACTACCCGGTACTGCAAAAATCAAGGTAATTGCTCAAGATCAAATTACAATCAAAACCTATACTGTTAAATATGGCTATGATAAAATTTCATCGGTTAAATTAACAATAGACCATACAAAAATAAAAAAAGGCGGGTATGCACAACTTTGCATTAGTGGATACTTAAAAAACAAAACAGTGGCAGATGTATCAAGTGGAAAAATCAGCTATGTAGTATCAAACCGCAAGGTGTTATCAGTTGATAAAAAGGGTAAATTAAAAGGAATGGCTAAGGGAACAGCAAAGGTAAAAGTAAGAGTTACTTTAAATGGTGTAACGCGAACCTCCAATAATATAACGATTAAGATTAAATAAAATAAAATCACAAAATTGCCTTTCTTCAATAGGCTATTTTGTGATTTTTTATTTTTCTTATTTTTCGGTAACAAAAGAATAATAAATGAATTTATTTGTCGTTGCATGACAATTTATACCAGTGTTTACATTGATTATTTTTTGTAAAAGTATTAAAATTTATATTGTCAGAGTTTTAACACTCATTATTAAGAAAGTCGAGGTGAAGTTAGATGAATGATATGTTCAGAATACCATTAATGGTATATGGAATTGGATTTGCAATATCAATGGGTATTGCAGTTATGATTAAGTTGTTACTAAATGCAATCAGATTTTTTTCAAAAAGGAACATAGAAGAGAGTAATTAAAAATAGGTCAACCATAGGAACAGATAACTTCTTTATAAGGTGAAGTTGTTTTAGTGAACAAATAGCTTTTTATAGTAGAAAGGGTGGTTTTCAATGAATGTGCAGCAATTATTTCAAGGCATCGGTACGATGTTTGAACAAGAACCTAAAATTGTAATATTTCGTATTTTATTAATCCTCTTTGGTTTTATATTGGTATACCTTGGAGCCAAGAAGATATTGGAGCCTTTGATTATGATCCCAATGGGATTTGGTATGAGTGCTGTAAATGCGGGAGTACTTTTTTTAACAGCCGATAAGCTTGGTAATCTACTACTAGATCCTTTGGTGACAAAGCCGGATGATCTAATTAATATTATGCAAATTAATGCCTTTCAACCAATTTATAACTTGACGTTCAGTAATGGTTTAATAGCCTGCTTTGTATTCATGGGTATTGGAGTAATCTGCGATATTGGCATGGTGCTTGAGCATCCCTTCATCGGTATGTTCTTAGCCATGTGTGCGGAGTTGGGTACGATACTTACCTTCCCGATAGCAAAGTTAATGGGGCTTGATAATGGTGCAGCCGCCGCGGTATCCATTATTGGTGGTGCAGATGGTCCCATGGTTATTTTTACTTCGCTAAAACTAGCTCCAGACCTCTATGTTCCCATTACTATTGTTGCCTATCTGTATTTGAGTTTAACTTATGGAGGATATCCCTTCCTAATACGTCTTTTTATACCAAAAAGCATTAGAGGTAAGGTGGTAGTAAAGAGAACAAAAAGAGAGAGCCATATAACCTCCCAAGAAAAGCTCATCTTTGCAGTAATTATTAATACCGTAATCTGCTTGTTGTTCCCGGTTGCGGCCCCTCTGTTTTTAAGCTTCTTCCTTGGAATTGCAGTAAGAGAGTCTGGGCTTGATAAATACATAACTTTAATAGAGAATGTCTTCTTATATGGTTCCACCTTCTTCTTAGGCTTGCTATTAGGTATGCTCTGTGATGCGCAGACGATATTAAAGAAAGAAGTGCTAACTTTATTAGTGTTAGGAATGGTAGCTCTTTTGCTCTCGGGAATCGGAGGAATTATCGGAGGATATATTGTATATGCCTTTACAAAGGGTAATTTTAATCCAACCATAGGAATAGCGGGAGTGTCCTGCGTCCCTACTACTGCAAAGGTTGCACAAAAAGAAGTTTCGCATGTTAATAAGATGAGTTTTATTATGGAATATGCCTTAAGTGCAAATATTTGTGGTGTAATAACAACTGCAATATTGACGGGTATTTATATTACATTTATTCTTGGTAAATAGTTTCACATATTAAAGTATAATGATGAATCCTAATGTTTAATATAAAGCTCTTTAAGCTCATTACGGAAAATGAACTTAAAGAGCTTTAAAACAGTGAAAATTATAAAGGTAATAAATAGCTTTTCCAAACATATTATATTAATAATACATATAATTGGTTTGAGGTTTCTATGCTAATACACATTGTTCAACCGGGAGATACAATTTCTACCATAGCGGATAAATATAAAATCTCTGTAGTCCGTTTAATACAAGATAACGGTTTGGTAGAAAGTTCAAATCTGGTTCATGGCCAAGCACTTGTAATCGCTTACCCGAAACAGACTTATACCGTACAGGAAGGGGATACTCTTACTGCAATTGCGGAGAAGAACGGCATATCCATGATCAGATTATTAAGAAATAACCCTTATTTGAATGACCGGAAATTCATCTATCCCGGAGAAACCCTAGTGATCAGTTATGATAATACCAAAGGAAAGTTAACTACAAACGGATATGTAAACGCTTTTGTAAATATGAATGTATTAAAAAAAACGCTACCCTTTCTATCCTACCTAACCGTATTCGGATATCGAATCATTGAGGATGGTGGAGTGGTGGATTTAGATCATGATGAGGAAATTATTAGGACCGCCAAAGAATATAAAGTGATACCAATTATGATGTTATCAACTCTTAACCTACAAGGAATAGGGAGTGTTGATATATCCTATAATCTAGTGTATAACAATAATAATATTAATAAATTTATAGATAATGTTCTTAGGATGCTTCATACAAAGGGATATATGGGAATTAACTTAACCTTTCAATTTATTAATGAAGACAGCAGACCGCAATACGAAAACCTAGCTAAAATATTAACTACACGACTTCATCAGGAGGGCTATCTAGCCTTTGTTACCCTCTCGGAGAATTTTGTGTATGAGGCAAATTATATTAATTTTGAGCAGATTAATTATAGCCAAATTGGTGTCTCGCTAGATGGATTTACACTATTGAATTTTAATTGGGGGTATACCTATGGCCCGCCAGCACCGGTGGTATCACAGGAAAACCTCTCAGAATTCGTGGAATATGTAAATTCTAAAATACCGCCAAGAAAGACAGAAGTAGCAATTACGACCATTGCATATGATTGGGAGCTACCTTATGTTGCAGGGGTAACGGTTACAAAATCTCTTTCCATATCTTCCGTAATTAGTCTTGCCAGTAATGTTGGTGCTGTAATTCAATTTGACGAAGTATCACAAACACCCTTTTTCCGGTATACGGAGAATAAAAACGGAATCCTTCGCAGGCATATTGTATGGTTTGTAGATGCAAGAACTGTGGATTCCATTTCCAGCATGGTAGTTGTAAATGGCAATCGTGGTGCCGCAGTATGGAATATTATGAACTACTTCCCTCAATTGTGGGTGATTTTGAATTCACAATATGAAATAGAGACATTATTGTGATATGACTTTTATAATATTTGTGGTATAATTGCAAAATAATTTTACGAATTTAAGTAAAAAGCATTGTGTAAATAGGTACAGAAAGGCAGAAATATAATGTCCGAATCATTAATCACAAAAAAAGCAATCGTTGCGGGGATGAAGGAGCTTATGAAGAAGAAAAGCTTTGATAAAATCACGGTAACGGATATCACAGAAAGCTGCGGGCTAAACCGCCAGACCTTTTATTATCATTTTCAAGACAAATTTGATTTGGTGAATTGGATTTATTATAATGAATTAATTGTAACAGTTACTGACCAGTTGAGTTATGATAACTGTATGGAAAAGGTACTCCAAATGCTTCAAAAAATGAAGGAGGAAGAGTATTTTTATGTGAATACCCTAAAGGCGAATGTAAAAAACGAGTTTGAGGAGTATTTAATAAAGGTTACAAGTGATTTATTTTATGTGATCATCGGAAGAATTGCACAAAGAGATATTCAGATGGATGAGAACGAAATCCGATTTATAGCAGAATTTTATTCCTATGGCATAACAGGTACCATAACAGCCTGGGTTTCAAAGGGCATGAAGCAATCCCCTGAATATGTTACCTCACAACTAAGAAGTCTTGCACTTGGAACCGGAAGATTTGCGGTAACACGCTATTTTGAAAAGAAAAAGAATCATGAACTCGATTAAAAGATGAGCTATGTTTCACTTAGAAAGCATATATCCTATGTAAGTGAGGTGCTATAGACAAATACGGGAATCTGTCTAAAAATTAGTCAGATTTCTTTTTTTGTTTAAAAATTATACATGACAAATTTACTGTCTAATTACGTCCGTTCAAAGGAGTGATATACTTCCCATCAGTGAATTATTGGAGGTAGATAGGATGAAAGTATTTACGAAAAGAAGACTGTTCAGTGCAGCGGTTATTTTGGCTGTCATAATTGTTCCGCTTCTATATAGTTATTTCTATTTGGGAGCGTTTTGGGATCCTTACTCAAAGTTGGATGCTCTGCCGGTTGCGGTGGTAAATAATGATATAGGCGCTCAAATTAACGGGGAACAGCGTAATTTAGGAACAGAAATGTGTGATCAATTAAAGGAAGACAAAACATTAAAATTCGTGTTCACGGATGAGAAAGAAGCTTTATCCGGTACACAGGGAACAAAATATTATGCAATGATTACGATTCCAGATAATTTTACGGATAATATTGCATCAGCAAGCAGTTCGGATAAGCATACGGCAACCATAACGTATGCGCCAAATGAAAAAAGAAACTTTTTGGCCAGCCAGATTTTAAGCAGGGCGGTACTTCAAATCGAAGAAGAAACCAGGTCAAACATTAATAAAGAGATTGTACAGGAGCTTACCGACAATTTAAGGAGTGTTCCGGATCAGATGGGTGAATTGCAGAACGGAATGAATCAACTTCAAGATGGTTCAAAGGCTCTGACTGACGGAACTTCAAAGTTAAGTGATGGAACCACAGAATTTCAGGATAAGTTAAAAGACTTTAAGGATGGCATTACGTCCGCTAGGAACGGAGCCAGCCAAGTATCCCAAGGTGCACTTTCCTTAAATAGTGGCTTGAGCCAGCTGGAAGTGGGAGCAAAACAGTTGGAGGATAAAACAAAGGATATTACTCAGTTGACAGATGGAGCAAAGCAGCTTGCATCAGGAGCGAAAACTTTTGACGATGGATTAAATCAATATACTGCTGGAGTAGATGCACTGATTGCATCTGCAAATGATACCGCGAACTTTATCAAACAATATGTAACACAGGTTAATCCCTCAATCATGTCAGACCCTGTATTTATGAACTTTGTGTCCAAAATGTCCGATCCGGCAAATGCAAAAAATATAGAAGCTTTGCAAGCTGCAAGTACAAAACTAAAGGAAGCTTCCAAGCAGATAGAACTTGGTACATCACAGTTATCAATTGGTACACAGACACTTCCACAGTTAAAATCAGCTATCGCAACCTTATCAGCAGGTCTTGATCAGGCAAAGGATGGCTCCGATGCTTTAGCGGTGGGAAGTGCTTCCTTAAGTGATGGTATGGATGATTTAAATAGCGCTACAACAAAAATCACCAAAGCTACAGAAAGCATAGCAAAGGGTGCTTCTGATTTAAATAGTGGTGCGAAGGATTTAAAGGATGGCATCACAACGGCAAGAGATGGTGTTAATGACTCCATAAAAGAGTCGAATAAGGATTTAAATAAGCTGGATGGACTTTCTGAATATGCAGGAAAACCGGTTAGTGTTGAACAAAACAATATATCAACCATTGAAAATTACGGAACAGCCTTTGCTCCATATTTTATGTCCTTATCCCTATGGGTAGGAGCCTTAATTCTGTTTGTAGGTGTTTATCTTGATACGGAAGGAAAGTTCAAGATATTATCAAGGGCGTCCTCCCATAAGGTGGCAAGAAGTTTACTCTTTCTTGTAGTTGGGTTAATTCAAGCGATGGCGCTTGCCCTTGTAATTCGTTATGGATTGGGCCTAAAGGTAGATAATTCATGGTTATATTATGGCTCTTTGTGCCTGGTATCTATGGTGTTTATCTCAATTGTTCAATTCTTGATGGTTCATTTAAAAGATGTAGGGAAACTGTTATCCATTGTACTCTTAATTCTTCAATTAACCTCCTGTGGAGGTACCTTCCCGATGGAGACAGTGCCAAAGCTGTTTAATAAACTGTTCCCCTTTATGCCAATGACCTATTCCGTAGCATTATTCAAGCAGGCGATTACAACACCGGAAAGCGGAGCGGTAATCCATAATGTTTTAATATTAACCGTAATTTTAGTGGTGTTCTTATCAGCGACCATTATCTTATCGGTTATCAAGGGTAGAAGAAGCGTCAAAAATGAGGTGACGGTTGGAGTGCAATTTGAATAGTCAGAAATAATACAATAAGTAGAAATAAATAGGTTGACAGAAACTTAGTCCTAATGATAGAATTGTAAAAAATAAGTATATAGTGAAAAGCAATGACGAGGAGTAGTAGATATTAATTCGATTTTCAGAGAGAAGATGGTTGGTGTGAATCTTCATTTGGATGATATTAAAGTAGCCTCTGAGCAGTGAACCGAACAAGGCAATCTTAAGTAGGCTTCAACGGAGTTTCCACCGTTAAAAGGAAAACGGTATCGATAGCAATGTCCGTACTGATTTGGTTTGTCAAGATCAGTATCGGTTTCTATCCGTACTGATGGAGTGCAGAAAGAATATTAGATATTCGATCTGAATTTAGGTGGTAACACGGATGACATATTCGCCCTAAGCTAAAGGAATTTAGCTTAGGGCTTTTTTGGCGTTATGGAACGAATATAATTCGTTGCCTCCTATGGGAACTAATTTACAGATGAACCTAGAAACAATGAAAATGGAGTTGGATAATTTTTCGCTGGTCGAGAAGTCCGAAGATTATGAAGGAGGTTATTCTATGGAGATGAGAGGTACAGAATTATTTGTTAAGGCATTAAAGGAAGAAGGGGTTGATACGTTATTCGGTTATCCGGGGGGTATGGCAATTGATCTATTTGACGCTTTATATAATGACGAAGAGATTGATGTAATATTACCAAGGCATGAGCAGGCGTTAATTCATGCAGCGGATGGCTATGCCAGATCTACCGGTAAAGTGGGAGTTTGTTTGGTAACCAGCGGACCGGGTGCAACCAATTTGGTAACAGGAATTGCAACCGCTAATTTTGACAGTGTACCTCTCGTTTGCTTTACTGGCCAGGTGTTCAAGGGCCTGATTGGTAATGATGCATTTCAAGAGGTTGACATTGTGGGAATTACCAGAGGGATATGTAAGTATGCCATAACGGTAAGGGATCGGAAAGACCTTGGAATGATTATAAAGAAAGCCTTTTATATTGCAAGAACCGGAAAGCCAGGCCCGGTAGTAGTGGATATACCTAAGGATATACAACAAGCCTTGGGAGATGATAGTTATCCTGAGCAAGTAGCCATAAGAGGATATAAACCAAATAACAGTGCCCATCCAGGGCAGATAAAAAGAATTATGGAGGTATTAAGTGAAGCTAAGAAGCCTGTGATGTTAATCGGCGGAGGAGTGAATATCGCTAGGGCGTCCGAGGAGCTAACAAAATTCACGGAGATTACAGGAGTGCCCATAATTACAACCATTATGGGTAAGGGAGCAATTGCTACGAACCATCCCAATTATATTGGAAATATCGGGATGCATGGAAGCTATGCCTCAAACCATGCCATCAGCGAGTGTGACGTGCTTTTGTCCATAGGAACACGTTTTAATGATAGGATAACCGGAAAGGTCAGTGAGTTTGCAAAGAATGCTACAATCATTCATATTGACATCGATAGCGCCTCCATATCAAGGAATATCAAGGTGGATTATCCTGTGGTGGCGGATGCAAAGAATGCATTAAAGGCCATGCTAAAGGAAGCGAAAGAGCTAGAGATTACCAATTGGGTTTCATTGATACAAAAATGGAAGAAGGATTACCCCATTCATATGGTTGAGAACAATAGTTTAACAGCGGAGAAGATTATTCGTTGTATCAATGGGCTCTATAAAGAATTAATCATTACTACCGATGTGGGCCAGAATCAGCTTTGGACCACACAATTTATCGAGCTTGATGAGAATAAGCAGCTTGTGACCTCAGGAGGACTTGGAACCATGGGCTTTGGTCTGCCTTCAGCGATTGGTGCAAAGCTTGGAAATCCTCAAAAGGAGGTAGTCTGCATTACCGGGGATGGAGGAATCCAGATGAATATCCAGGAGCTTGCAACGGCGGTAGCACTGGAACTTCCCATTACAATCTGCATCTTTAACAATTCCTATCTGGGAAATGTTCGTCAGTGGCAGGAGATGTTCTTTCAAAAACGCTATTCCAGTACTTGCCTTCGATATCGAAGAAGTTGTAATCGGGATTGCGGGAATAAAGATAAATGCTGTCCAAAGTACACCCCTGATTTTGTTGGATTGGCACAGAGCTATGATGCACTTGGTATTCGAGTGGAGGCTTACGAACAGATTGAGGAAGCATTGTTACAGGCGAAAAACAATACCAAGGGTCCAACCATTATTGAATTTATAATAGAAGAGGAAGCAAATGTGTTACCGATTGTTCCAGGGGGAAAGCCACTAACGGATATGATTATGGAGTATTAATTATATAGTGCTGCGAACGGATACCGTTGTTTTGATATGTTAATTAGGTATGTCCAGGTGAACTGGGATAAAGGGTATTTATAAATTGTAAAAATGGAGGCTTTATATGAAAAAAAGATGGATCTGTTTATTTGTAGAGAATGAAATTGGAGTTTTAGCAAGAATAGCAGGATTGTTTTCGGGGAAATCCTATAATCTGGATAGTCTTACCGTAGGTGAAACCGAAGACCCAACCATGTCGAGAATGACCATAGGATTAACAAGTGATGACATGACCTTTGAGCAGATGAAGAAGCAGCTGAACAGGATGGTAGAAGTAATTAAAGTGGTGGATTATACCGATATACCAATCCATAGGAAAGAACTTCTATTTATTAAAATCTCTCATTGCAAGGAAGCAGATAAGGAAGAAATATTTCGAATTGCTAAAATATATGGGTTATCCATCACAGACTATGCAAAAAACACAATCTTGTTAGAATGTGTTCAGAGTGAGGATAAAAATAATGATTTAATTAATTTATTGAACAGCTATTATTGCAATCGGCTTGAAATCGTACGAGGTGGCAGTGTTGCAATTGAGATGATAAAAAAATAATAACCGCTGCGTTACCAAGCTTTATGTTTAATCATAACCTTGAATAGCATAAAAAATGAAAAATCATGTCACTTTTTTATGTTCTATCTTAACATTTATTAACAGGCGTGATATAATACCATAAGCAAGCAAAGATGGTGGCCCAAAACGTCCCATCTTTGCTTTTTTGCTTATTGAAGGAAAAGTGGTGATACGATGGAGAATAAAGAGCTTTTTTTACAAAAGAATAAGATATCGGAGAGATTCCGTGAACTTGAGAAAATGGATCTTAATTTGTGGGAAACACTGAAAGAAATTCATGACGATTATGAGCAAAAAATTCAAAATGGAAGTCTGAAAAGAATCATTTCTTCCTTTATTGAGGAATTTGGAACTCCAGGGGCGATGCATTCCATGCGATACCGAATTAAGAGCCCGGAAAGCCTCATCGTAAAAATCATTCACAAGAAGTGCAGTGATTTTACTGATTTGGATTATGCCAACATAACCAAGGACTCCTATCAAAAGGTAATAATGGATCTGTTGGGAGCCAGAATTTTAATTCGTCACCGTTATCAATGGGAAGAAATCCATGATTTGATTTGGCATCTTTATTTTAAGGGTACGGAACGATATGTAAAGAATCGAACCAGAGACTATATAGGGGATGAGAAAGAGCCGTTCCTTGCGGAAAGGCCCAAGGTTTTCTACCGTTATGAGGAGAATACCAAGTGCTACGAACTAAAGGGCAGGGATATTTTTGATTTTGAGAAAAATAATCCTGGTTATAGCAGCAACCATTATATAATTAATTATTTCGGAACCTATATTGAATTACAGGTAAGAACATTATTTGATGAGGCCTGGAGTGAGAATGACCATGATTTTGTTTATAAGCTATACGCAGGTAATAAAAAGCTGGTATTAAACCGTACTTCTAATCTACTGAGTAAGGTGGCAGAGGTGGCGGATGAATTAAGTATGTTTATGCACGACTATTATGATGAATCCATCTTCTCTGTACCGAATGAGAAAGCGGAAAGTAAGAAAGCCTTGGCAGAACGGATGGAACGAATCAGTTATGAAGTACCGGATAGAAAGTATGATAATCTTCATAGCAGGAGTATTGCTTCAAAATCTGTAGCGGATATTAATGATTTATATTAATCAGGAAGTAAGATAGGTAGTTATGAGATAGGATAGGAAACGATGACATAACAATAGGTATGGTACGGTAATTAGGTTATGTAATAGAGAACGGAATAGTTAGGATATTCTATAGAGTAATAAATTAATTTGTAATATAGAAAGAATCAGGAAAAAGAATAGGAAAGGTAAGGTGAGGATATGAATATTAATCATAGCAAAGAAGCGGATAATGCAGCGGAAGAATTTATCACGGCCATAAAAAGCGGCACCCTGTCAAAGCATGTTCTACCGAACAATTATGAGGATTATACGCTGGAAAGCGAAAATATTGATTTTAAAAATTATATGAAATACATTAAGACAATGTCGTATTATAATTATGTCGAAACTAGGACGGTGGCTTACAATGGACAATTATAAGAACTTTAACAGTAAAACCTATCAATATCTGATCGATACGTTTGGTGAAGAAAGAGTAAAGCATCGTTACGCAACGTTATGGGATTATATGACTGAATTTATTAAAAGGCATAATTATGAGGAGAATTTGGTCATATCAAAGAATGCCCTGAATCAAATGATTATCGATTACTTTGTGG
Organism: Bacillota bacterium; assembly: GCA_023435895.1. Lineage (GTDB taxonomy): Bacteria > Bacillota > Clostridia > Lachnospirales > Lachnospiraceae > Mobilitalea. The sequence continues at coordinate 94,031 of JAEZLH010000011.1, read as the reverse complement.
ATATTGACCGTTTAAAGCAGTTCCACGGAATTGAAAGGATTAGTACTACAAAGATATATTCGTATACAGCCTTTTGGCTTATTAAGCGTAAACCTCTAATGATTGTAAATGATAATCTGGAGGATTATAATCTGACCTTTGCCAATGAACGCTTTGTTACTGGGTATTTATTAAGGTGTTTGAATAATGAGAATATTTCAACGCTGATTTTGGATGAGAAGAAATCAGATTATATTGATTTCGTAGATAACATGATGTACTTTCTTCAGTACCGCGTTATAACTGCACAGGCAATTGAGACCATTTTATTTGCTTTTAAAGCGGGTAAGGCAATTCAATATTCGGAGGATTATCAAAATTAAGAATATAGTAAGATGATTAAAGGATAGAATGCAATACTATATCGATTAATAGAAAGTCAGTGTATTCATTAATCAAAAGAGGTGATTTGAATGAAATATTCAAATAAAGTAGTGATTTTTGTGTTAATATTTTCAATATTATTTAGTGCCTGTAATAAAAGTAGTCCTAATAATTTGGATTTAAAAACACATAGTATTACATTGTATAACCAATTATCAGATGGGGAATTTGTGAAATGTATCACATTTACCGACTCAAGAAAAGTAAATAAAATCGTTAAAGAATGTCAAAACTTCAATTTTAAGAAGTCAGAACATGAATATAATTTATTATTAACCTACTATCTAGTATTTGATGACAGTGGAGTATATATTCAATTTGCCGACTTGGATACGGATATAGGGCATTTAGGAAAAGATTTTAGTAATGTAGATTCGTTAAAGGATTTTGCTACATTTAACGTTGATATTCCGTTAAAAACATTAAAAGTACTAAAGGATTATGTGGAATAAAACTGCTGTCTTATTATTAAAAACAGGTATATAAAGCAATCCTCTTAGATTTATGTTGAAATGCATGAAACATAGATCTCCATATTAAGTAAGAGTTTATAAGCGTTTAATACAGTAAGTTTAAGATTCCCTCTATTGAAATTGAGGCGCAGATGTTATATATTTATAATTATATAATAACGTTACACATTGGCGCTGTCTGTAAGAATTGGGGGATGGTAAGTGTTCGGAAATAACAGAAAAACAATCGGGGTATTTATTTCCCAAGTGTTTGAAGAATACCAGAATGCATTAAGCCGCGGAATAATGAAAAGGGCAAATGAACTTGACTATAATGTTGCCTTTTTTACGAACTTCGGAGGCTTTGGTCAGTTGACTTATGATATGGGTGAGCTTCATATTGTGGATTTGCCCAATTATGATGAATTAGAAGGGATAGTGTTTACCCCCGATATCATGATTCTCCCAAAATTGATAGACAGATATAAAAAGAATATTCAGGATAAATGCCATTGTCCCGTTGTAAGCATTCGTAAAGAGGTTGAGGGTTTTTATAATGTTTTAATTGATGATGACACGGTACTTGATGAGATAATCAATCATTACATTGAAGAACATGGCTTTACAAGGATTAATTTTCTAGCCGGGCCGAAGCATAATGCGGGAGCCAATAAGAGACTGGAGAATTATAAGAGAGAACTACAAAAACATAATATTGAGATTGAAGAAGATAGAATATATTATGGTGATCTATGGAAAGCTTCCGGAGAAAAAGCAGTTGAGTATTGGCTGGATGGCGATAAAGAGTGGCCAGAGGCTATTATTTGTGCCAATGATTTTATGGCTATTACGGTATGTAAGGCATTAGAAGAGCGAGGAATCTCCATCCCGGAACAGATTGCAGTATCTGGGTGTGATGATATTGATGATGCCATTGATTATAATCCGTCCCTTACTACTGCTAAAATGCCCATTTTCGAAATGGGGATAGAAGCGGTTGATATTATTCATAAACATAATAACGGCATTCCACAGGAGCAATACTCTTATTTAAAGACTACAACAATTTTTAGGGATTCCTGTGGCTGTGGCAAGAACCGGTTCCATGAGGCCAATAGAAAGAGAAGAAATCTGATACATAGTCGTGAGACCTTACAGGCAGAGATAACTCAGAATGCGTTTATGTCCACTGATTTAACTGGACTAACAAAACTTGAAGATATTGTGGACAAGCTATGGATTTATGTTAACAGCAATAAGAACTTTGATCAATTTTGCTTATGCCTCCATAAGGAATGGGATCATTATAACAGTGCGGAAGTGGATGAAGTAATCCTTGATTGCAAAGAACTTATCCTAGAGATGGGGATTAATGGGGACAGCCTTTACACCAAGCTAAAATGCTTAAAAAAGAATCTGATTCCGGAGGAATTATTAGAAGACCGTCCAATGAACTTTTTCTTTGCGGTTCTGCATCATGGAGCTCATAGTTTCGGTTATGTGGGAATCAGCTTTAAAGCTATACAGACTTACATGAGAACGTTCCAGGCATGGCTGAACAACGTTAGTAATGCACTTGAGAATGTACGTATTCATGCGGAATTAAATCGATTAGTCTATAAGTTGGAGGACATGTCGGTAAGAGATGATCTGACAGGTCTATATAATAGAAGAGTGCTTGATACCTTGGGTAAGAAATATCTTAACCAGTGCATAGAAGAACAATCAAAATTGATGGTATTCATCGCAGATATGGACCGTTTGAAGTATATTAACGATACCTTTGGACATTTTTATGGCGATATTTCGTTAAAGGTTATTGCGGTAGCGCTTCAAAAGGCGGCGGATGATGATGAGATTTGCATTCGGCTGGGTGGCGATGAGTTTATGGTGTTGGGCATGGATTATGACGATGATAAGATGAAACAATTCATCAATCGATTTGTGGAAGAGCTTAATCGATTTAATGCAATCCAACAACATGATGTAAGAGTATTTATTAGCTACGGTTTTTATTTGATTACTCCCGATAAGGATACAACCATTGAGAATTGTATGAGAGTAGCCGATTCACTGATGTATCAACAAAAGTATGAAAAAGTGTCTAAGAAAATTGAGGCGAATGTAATAGCTGTACTTTAAAAAGGAATACCTTAAGCATACTTTTAAATAATAAAAGCGATTGATTTTTCAGGAATGAAAGATGGGTCGCTTTTTTTAATAGGTGCATTCATTCTTTTGTTTTATGAAAATTGCCAATATACATTGTTGAAAGACTATTTGACAACCTAATGTTTATTAAGCATAAAGGGATAGAATAGTGAGCGATTTGTAAAAGAAAGCTACTACTTTAGTGCCACAATGTACCTATTCTTAGGGGTAAAACTTGTTTTTGAAGATAAAGTGTTATATAGTAATAATGTGATAATGAGGCATATTAATTGTTAATGAAAGGCATGAAAGTAATTGAAAAAATTATATGAGGAATTAATGAAATATAGCTATGAGGATTATTATCCTATGCACATGCCGGGCCATAAAAGAAATACAGATATGATGAAAATGATCAATCCCTACTCTATCGATATTACTGAAATTGAAGGGTTTGATAATCTTCATCAGCCGGAAGGAATTATAAAGCAATTATCTGAGAGGATGGAGGCGCTATATAAAACAAATCGCTCATTTCCGTTGGTCAATGGAAGTACCTCCGGAATTCTAGCAGGTATTTGTGCGGCTACGAATTATAACGACCAAGTCATTGTAGCTAGAAACTGTCATAAATCGGTTTATCATGCAATTGCTCTAAAAGGGCTTATTCCAATTTATTATTATCCACATCAGGTTGAGGAGTATGGGATAAACGGTGGAATTCTTCCATCTGAAATCGAAGAGCTGTTGATAAAGAATAAAAATATTTCATTAGTTGTGATTACTTCTCCCACCTACGAGGGTGTGGTCTCCGATATTAAGGAACTGTCAAAGGTTGTGCATAAGCATGGGGCACGGCTGTTGGTGGATGAGGCTCACGGAGCTCACTTTGGGTTTCATGAGGGATTTCCCAAAAGTTCGATACAACAGGGTGCGGACATTGTAATACAGAGCCTTCATAAAACATTGCCTTCACTGACGCAAACTGCGGTTTTACACTCCAATGCAGATGATTTGAATAAAAAAATTCAAAGATATCTTACAATATATCAAAGCAGCAGTCCTTCTTATATCCTTATGTCCGGAATTGATCAGTGCATTACGTTATTAGAAGAGAAGAGCAGAGAACTGTTTCATGCATATCATCAGGAATTGATGGAGTTTTATCAGAGTATGGAGCAGCTAAAGAATCTTAAGTTATTGACCTCCAAATCGATAGGCACCCAAGGAATCTTTGACCTTGATCCATCTAAAATCACCATATCAGTTAGAAACTCGAATATGAGTGGACACACTCTGCAAAAAATACTTTATGAGGAATATCATATTGTGATGGAGATGGAAACGCCGGAATACATTCTTGGAATGACCTCCATAGGAGATCGAAAAGAAGGGTTTGAGCGTTTATCAAGGGCGTTAATAGAGATTGATAAAAGGATTAATGTTCAAAGAGTGGGAGAAAGAAAGAAAATAAATACTCAATTCAGGCCTCAAAGTGCTGTGTTATTATCAGAAGCAATCGATAAATCCACCGAGCAAATACCCCTTAGCGAAAGCAACGGAAGAATTTCAGGTGCATATATCTGTATGTATCCACCGGGTTCCCCAATACTTGTTCCAGGTGAGAGAATAGAGGAAAAGATTTTGAATTATATCGATGAAATTTTGAAAAGCGATACAGGGTTGACGGGGCTTTGCGAGGGAAATCAGATCGATGTTTTAGTGGAGTAGTTGTATCTTACGAAAATAAAAGAAAAAGAAATTATCAGCAAAAAGAATTACTAATATGACTGCCGGTAAATAGATTATTGTTTCATCCTTACTGGATCAGCATGTAATTTACTTGAGTCATACTAGGAATTATGAGGAACGGGAAGGATAGATTATGTCAAAAATCTTTATTGTAATGGGAAAGAGCGCAACTGGAAAGGATACTATCTATAAGAAGTTATTAGAGTCCGATGAAATAAAACTAAAGACTGCGGTAATGTATACTACTAGACCGATTCGGGCAGGTGAGCAAGATGGTGTTGAATATTTTTTTGTTGAGGAAGCCGCATTACAACTACTTAAGGAACAAAATAAAATAATTGAACACCGCTCTTACCAGACGGTTCAAGGAGAATGGCACTATTTTACCGTGAACGACGGTCAGATTGATTTGGAACATTCAAGCTATCTTATGATTGGAACCTTGGAGACCTTTGAGCAGATTAGGGAATACTTTGGCAAGGACAAAGTCTGGCCCATTTATATAGAAGTGGAAGATGGTTTACGGTTAATGAGAGCGATTAATCGTGAGAAAGAACAAAGTTTGCCCCAGTACTCTGAAATGTGCAGAAGATTTTTAGCGGATGAGGAGGACTTCTCGGAAGAGAATCTGGCTAGAATAGGGATAAACAAACGATATCAAAATAATAATATGGATGATTGTATTAATCAGATTGTGTCTGATGTTAAAAAATTGCTGTAAAGTTTGGAAATTGTATGCTATGATTAGTAACAGTAAAGAGGTTATATTTTTGCTGTGACAGAAATTTTGGAGGACGGATATGGATATTAAGGTTAACCAAATGCAACCTATCAATCAAACGGAACAAAAGGCTCCGGTTCCGGAGGCAGATGGTTCTTTTAAATTCACATTGGTTTCCCATATAGAAGAACAAGAATTGCAAAATACTCTTAAAGCCATGCTTAATGAAATCGCAGCTCATGGCAAAAAGATTGTCAAGCACATGGATGTTAGGGATATGAGACACTACCGGGAATTGATTCGGGGTTTTATGAATGAAATCATAAACAGATCCCATAAATTCTCCAGGGAGAACTTCCTTGATAAAAAGGGCAGACATCGAGTTTATACGATGATTAAGCTGGTGGATAAGAATTTGGATGAATTGGCGGAAGAATTGATTAAGGATGAGAAGGATCATCTTGCCATACTTAATAAGATAGATGAAATTAGAGGTCTTCTGCTGGATATTTTAACATAAGGGACACAATAATAACTTAACCTATTCAAACAGGAAAGGAACTGGTGATTCCTATGCAAGACTTTGAACAAATCATTGGACATGAAAGCATTAAGCAGCATTTGCAGAACGCTATAATCTCTAACAAAGTATCCCATGCATATATTTTTCATGGGGAAGAAGGCATGGGGAAAAAAGTTCTGGCTACTGCATTTGCAAAAACCCTGCAGTGTGAGGAAGGTGGAATTATTCCCTGTAACCGCTGCAAATCCTGTATGCAGTTGGAAACGGGCAATCACCCGGACATAATATGGGTTACCCATGAAAAAGCAAGTATTGGTGTGGATGATATCAGAATTCAAGTCAATGGGGATATGCAGGTGAAGCCCTATGACAGCCCCTATAAAATATATATCATTGATGATGCCCAAAAGTTGACGGAGCAAGCACAGAACGCCTTGTTAAAAACCATGGAAGAACCCCCCGAATACGCATTAATTCTTCTTTTGGTTTCCAATATTAGTTCTATTTTGCCCACCATACTTTCCAGATCCGTGGTACTGAATCTAAAGCCTGTGGATCGTCAAAGCATTAAGGAATTTTTGATGACTCATTATCTAATACCGGATTATATGGCTGAGGTTGCAGCCGGCTTCTCAGGCGGCAATGTGGGCAAGGCAATTAAATATGCCTCTTCAGAAGACTTTGAGCAGATGAAGAATAATGTATTGCATATTCTTAAATATATCGATGATATGGATCTTTATGAGGTGATATCAGGCTTGAAATTTCTCACCGCCGCGAAGAACAATATTGAGGACTATATTGATATGATGATTATGTGGTACCGTGATGTTTTGATGTTTAAGGCGACCATGGACCCGGATCTTCTGTTATATAAAGAGGAAATATCTTATATAAACAAGCAAGCCAACATTCGCAGTTATGAGGGTGTTGAAAATATATTAAAAGCAATGGAGAAAGCAAAGATACGGTTAAAGGCAAATGTCAATTTTGATATAGCAATCGAGTTAATGCTTCTTTCAATAAAGGAGAACAGCAATGGTTAATGTAATTGGAGTAAGATTTCGCAGAGCCGGAAAAGTATACTTCTTTGATCCTGCCGGTTATGAAATTAAGCAAGGCGACAATGTAATTGTCGAGACGGCAAGAGGAATTGAGTATGGTCATGTAGTGTTAGGCCCAAGGGATGTAGAGGACCATAAGATTATTCAGCCTTTAAAGCCGGTAATTCGTCAGGCTACAGAGGAAGATGATGCGGTCGAGAAAAGAAATAAAGAAAAAGAAAAAGAAGCCTTTCAAATTTGCCTTGAGAAAATACAAAAGCATGGGCTTGAAATGAAGTTGATTGATTCGGAATATACCTTTGATAATAACAAAGTATTATTCTACTTTACTGCAGATGGCAGAATAGATTTTCGTGAACTGGTTAAGGATTTGGCTTCGGTGTTTAAGACAAGAATTGAACTTCGCCAAATTGGTGTAAGAGATGAGACTAAGATTGTTGGAGGAATTGGTATCTGCGGAAGACCGCTTTGCTGCCATACCCATTTGTCCGAGTTTGCACCGGTATCTATAAAGATGGCGAAAGAACAGAATTTATCCCTGAATCCGACCAAGATCTCCGGTGTGTGCGGGAGACTTATGTGCTGTCTGAAGCATGAAGAAGAGGCATATGAGGAACTGAACAGCAAGCTTCCGAGCGTTGGCGACTATGTATCTACAAAGGACAACCTTAGAGGAGAAGTTCAAAGCGTCAGTGTTTTGAAACAGTTAGTTAAGGTAATTGTTACCCTTGAGAATGATGAGAAGGAAGTACGGGAATATAAGGTAGATGAATTGAGATTCAAACAGAAGAAGAGAAGAGAAAGAAATTCTTCCATTGATGATGAAGAATTAAGAGTCCTTGAACTTCTGGAGAGGAAGGAAGGGAAATCCCTGCTCGATGATGAATAAAGAGTTTGAATACGAAGGTCTTATAAAACCCGGAGAAAGGGTTGATGACCTTCACAGAAATCAATATAAAATCATTCAGAATACAAAAAAGTTCTGCTTTGGCATGGATGCGGTACTCTTATCCGGCTTTGCAAAGGTAAACCCCGGGGAAGTCATGCTTGATCTAGGTACAGGTACAGGAATTATACCAATACTTTTGGAGGCAAAGACCCAGGGAAAGCACTTTACAGGGCTTGAGATTCAAGAAGAGAGCGCAGATATGGCAAAGCGGAGCGTTTTGCTTAATCAGCTTGGCGATAAAGTAAATATTGTGGTAGGAGATATCAAGGAAGCCCAGACGCTGTTTGGTTCGGCTTCCTTTGATGTTGTTACCAGCAATCCCCCTTATATGAATCATAACCATGGGATTGTAAATCCGGGCGAAGCGAAAGCAATTGCAAGGCATGAGATATTATGTACACTAGAAGATGTGGTCAGAGAGGCAAATAAGGTATTAAAGCCTAATGGAAGATTTTATTTGGTCCACAGACCATTTCGATTGGTGGAAATTATAAAGACCTTAACGGATTACAAATTAGAGCCAAAGAGAATGAAGTTGGTACATCCTTATATTGATAAGGAACCCAATATGGTACTGATTGAATGTATAAAAGGGGGTAAATCTATGATTAAAGTGGAAGCCCCCTTAATCGTATATAAGGAACCCAATGTGTATACCGATGAAATTTACGATATATACGGGTATTGATAGAATGAAAAGAAAGGACGTGATTCCAATGTCCGGAATATTATACTTATGTGCTACACCCATCGGCAATCTTGAGGATATCACTTACCGTGTGGTGCGAGTATTGAAGGAAGTAGATTTGATTGCAGCAGAAGATACCAGACATAGCATTAAACTGCTCAATCATTTTGAGATAAAGACCCCTATGACCAGTTATCATGAGTTCAATAAGGTCGATAAGGCCAGATACCTTGTGGAGCAGTTAAAGAGTGGTCAAAATATCGCTTTAATTACGGATGCAGGTACTCCAGGTATTTCTGACCCGGGTGAAGAGCTGGTAAAACAGGCCTATGAAGCAGGAATTGAAGTGACGTCGTTGCCCGGTGCGTGTGCAGCTGTTACTGCGCTTACGTTATCCGGTCTATCTACAAGAAGATTTTGCTTTGAAGCTTTCTTACCCCAGGATAAGAAAGAATTAAAACGTACGCTCAGTGAGTTGAAGGACGAGAGTAGAACTATTATTTTGTACGAGGCACCTCATCGATTGGTGAAGACACTGAAGGAGCTTTATGAGGCCCTAGGAGAGCGTAAAATAACCATAGTGAAGGAATTGACCAAGAAGCATGAAAAGGCGTGGATAACCACCTTAAACGAAGCCATACAGACCTTTGAACAACAGGAGCCCAGAGGGGAGTATGTTTTAGTAGTAGAAGGAAGATCCGTTTTGGAACTTTTGCTGGAAAAGCAGGAGCAGTGGGAGCAGATGGATTTAAATGACCACATGGAGATTTACCTTGGCCAAGGACTTAATCGGAAAGATGCTATGAGGGCAGTGGCGAAGGATCGGGGCGTAAGTAAACGAGATATCTATCAAATATTATTGGGTAATGGTGAGATGTAGAACCCATTGTAGTGATAAAAGAACAGCATAAAAAAACAGCCTGTCGAAAACGACAGGCTGTTTTGATGTAAACATTGTTAATAGATTATTGAACTAAACCAACAATCTTTGCAAGCTCGATAATAGTTTCTTTAGAAACTTTCTTACCGTTGTACTCAATTAAGTTGTCTTTGTTGCCGTTAAAGATATCTGTGGGCTCATATTTCTGAAGAATAATTCTTCCTTCATCAACAAAAATCTCCAATGGATCTCTCTCGCTAACGTCTAACGTTCTTCTTAATTCGATCGGAAGGGTGATTCTACCCAACTCGTCGAGTCTTCTAACAATACCAGTGCTCTTCATGGTATGCCTCCTTTTTCAAGTGTATTGGGGAATAAAATAGAATATGTAATACTTTCAGTTTATTACAAACTGTAATTTTGGGGATTGAAATCATTATGAATTACATTATTTGTATAAACCTTATTTAAGATATCATGTAATTCCCAGATAGTCAACTAAAATAATTGTCAAAACATAGCACAATATAAACAATAAATGGAAAAGTGGTATGTATAATGACGTAAAAGAGGCGAAAAATAGCTAAAAACAGGATATTTTGTACTATGTTGTACAATATAACACAAAAACAGTCATAAAATTTTGTTAAAAACGTATAATATTTTAAGACAATTTTGTAAATGGCAATGCAAGGAGAGAAAAATGCTAAATTATTTATGGGGTTATATGATTGTGCTTGGTGTTACCATAGGAGTGATTAACGGAAATATCGGAGAAATAAGCAAGGCGACCATCAATTCCTCTAAGGAGGCGGTACTCCTATGTATCGCTATGCTTGGCATAATGTCCATGTGGACCGGAATTATGCAAATTGCAAAAAAGTGCGGGCTGATTGGTGCACTCACCAAAGGCTTCATGCCTGTCATTCGTTTTCTTTACCCCGGTGTTCCCAAAGGACATATTGCTAATGAACATATCGCATCCAATATGATTGCCAATATACTTGGGCTAGGATGGGCAGCAACTCCCATGGGGCTAATGGCCATGAAGGAGCTGAAGGAGTTAAATAAGAACTCCGAGGTAGCCAGTTATGATATGTGTACACTGCTGATTGTGAACATATCTTCTCTTCAACTTATACCGGTTAATATCATTGCATATCGCAGTCAGTATGGCTCAGTAAATCCGGCTGAAATACTTGGAGCAGGTTTAATCGCTACCATTTGTTCTACCATAGTGGGGGTAATTTTTGCAGTGGTTGCGAGGAATGTATCAAGCCGGAGAACAAGTCATTAAAATAGGAAATAGTATATAAAACTAAGAACAGGAAACGGATTAGCCCAATACATAGTTATAGGGAGCACTAAGTGTTGCAGAGTGTTGCGGGTGAAAAGCAATATTATACTTTGTTGCTTTTTTGAAATTGTTTTGGGGTAATTCCTTTTGATCTTCGAAAGAATTTAATAAAGTAACTAATGTCATTAAAACCACAGCTTAGTGCAATATCGGTTATAGATAATTCTTGGTTCGTCAAAAGCTCACAGGCACATTCAATACGAAAATAGTTCAGATAATCCGTAGGGGTACGCTGTGTCATTTTTCGGAAGAAGCGGCAGAGGTAGCGCGGGCTCAGGCCCGCAACCTTGGACATATCCTCAAGAGTAATCTGTTCAGAATAATGATTTTCAATATAATCCAGTACTTCCTTGAAGCGTTTTATCTGTTGAGAGGATGCCGTGGGTTTGCTGGTATCCTCTTTAATAAGCTGAGCTTCATATAAGAAGCCAAACAAAGAATATAACTTACCCTGAGTTACAAATTCATAGCCGGTGTTTTTGCTATGCATTGCCATAAATAAGTCGTGAACTATATTAATAAGAAAGAAGGACTCTTTGGGCAACAAAGGGGAGAAGGTAACTTCGTCCTGAATTAACTTTTGAATCAGCTTATTACATAATTTGTTATTACTTAATAATAGTTTAATATCAAATACAATACATTCATAAATACAATTCTCAGGGATTCCCCCGTGCAGTGTTCCACCTTGTATTAAAATAACATCTCCCTCAGTTGCATGATAGGAGCTTCCGTTTAACGTTAATTGAAAATTCCCCTCTAAAATGCGAATAACCTCATATTCTGGATGCCAGTGATAAGACATTTGGTAGTGGGGGTGAGAGGATTCGACATGATAATAAGCAATGGGAAAATTAAAAGTTCCCTGTTGTTTGTTCTCTCTGTAATCCAAGAATTTCATTCGATGATACCTCCCAACTAAAAAGTGAATATTGTTATACTTTATGTAATTATAACACAAGCATTTATGAAGTATCAAATATATAATATTGGTATGAGTATTAAAAAGAAGTTAACAACAGACATATTATATGATGGAGGTAGTATTATGGGAAATAACAGACTAATCGGCGATTATCCGGTAATCGGAATTCGCCCTACAATTGATGGCAGAAGAGGTGTTGTAAAGGTTCGTGAATCCTTAGAAGATCAAACGATGGAGATGGCAAAAGCTGCAGCAAAGTTATTCGAGGAGAACTTAAAATATTCAAATGGAGAACCGGTTAAAGTAGTTATTGCAGACACCACAATCGGTCGTGTAAGTGAGAGTGCGGCTTGTGCCTCTAAGTTTCGTAAAGAAGGGGTAGACATTACCTTAACAGTAACCCCTTGCTGGTGTTATGGTGCGGAGACAATGGATATGGATCCTATGACAATAAAGGGCGTATGGGGCTTTAACGGAACGGAGAGACCGGGTGCGGTATATCTTGCTTCTGTATTGGCAACACATGCACAGAAGGGCCTTCCGGCATTTGGAATCTATGGACATGACGTACAGAATGCAGATGATTTATCCATTCCGGAGGATGTAAAAGAGAAGCTGCTTCGCTTTGGACGTTCTGCAGTAGCGGCTGCTTCTATGAAGGGTAAATCCTATCTACAGATTGGCTCTATCTGTATGGGTATCGGCGGTTCCATTATTGATTCTTCCTTTATTGAAGAATATCTTGGTATGCGAGTAGAATCCGTAGATGAAGTAGAGATTATTCGTAGAATGACAGAAGGCATCTATAATGAAGAGGAGTTCCAAAAGGCGCTTGCATGGACCAAGGAACGTTGCAAGGAAGGCTTTGATAAAAACCCGGAAGAAGTTCAAAAAAGCAGAGAACAAAAGGATCAGGACTGGGAATTTGTTGTGAAGTTAATGGTAATCATTAAGGATCTGATGAATGGTAATCCTAATCTTCCTGAGGGATGTGAAGAAGAAGCATCCGGTCATAATGCAATAGCAGCCGGTTTCCAGGGACAGAGAGAATGGACCGATTTCTATCCCAACGCAGATTTCCCGGAAGCGTTATTAAATACCTCCTTTGACTGGGATGGAACAAGAGAACCCTACATACTGGCAACAGAGAACGATGTATTAAACGGCATCGGTATGTTATTTATGAAGCTTTTGACCAATCGTGCACAGATCTTTGCGGATGTTCGTACCTACTGGAGTCCGGAGGCAGTACAGAAGGCGACCGGTTATGAACTGGAAGGACTGGCAAAAGAGTCAGGCGGATTTATTCATTTAATCAATTCCGGTGCTGCTTGTCTGGATGGCAGCGGTGCAGTAAAGGACGAAGCAGGCAATAATGTAATTAAACCTTGGTATGAAGTAACAGAAGAAGATCAAAAGAGTATGTTAGAGGCAACTACCTGGAATCCGGCTGATACCGGTTACTTCAGAGGGGGCGGCTATTCTTCCAGATATGTGACTCAAGCTGAAATGCCCGTTACGATGATTCGATTAAATCTTGTGAAGGGTCTTGGTCCGGTACTTCAAATTGCGGAAGGATGGACCGTAAATCTTCCTGAGAATGTATCTGATGCATTATGGAAGAGAACGGATTACACCTGGCCATGTACCTGGTTTGCGCCAAGAATAAACGGAGAAGGTGCCTTTAGTAGTGCTTACGATGTAATGAACAACTGGGGAGCAAATCATGGTGCTATATCCTACGGTCATGTTGGTGCGGAGCTGATCACACTTTGTTCCATGTTACGTATTCCTGTTTCTATGCATAACGTTCCGGAAGAGAAGATCTTTAGACCGGCTGCTTGGAATGCCTTTGGTATGGACAAAGAAGGACAGGATTATAGAGCTTGTCAGACCTACGGACCTCTTTATAAATAATAATGAAATAGGATAAGAGTTCAAAACCCTGATTGGATACAGTAAGTGTAAATTGTCGCTATACTCTATTTGAGAGGGGTTTTGACTCTTTCGTAATAAAGGAGATAGATCATGCAAACTTTTTATTTGGCGGTTGATATCGGAGCCTCAAGCGGAAGACATATCTTAGGCAGTCTGGTTGACGGAAAGATATGCCTAGAGGAAGTGCATCGCTTTGATAACGGCATGGAGAAAAAGAATGGTGTACTGTGCTGGAATACAGAGAAGCTTTTTAAAGAGATATTAGAAGGATTAAAAAAATGCAAACAGCTTGGCAAAATTCCTGTCAGTATGGGAATTGATACCTGGGGTGTGGATTTTGTACTGCTGGATAAGGAGAATCATAAAATCGGAGAAGCAGTGGGTTATCGCGATCATAGAACGGATGCCATGATTCAGGAAGTGGAAGGAATCCTATCCTCCAGGGAGCTATATGAGAGAACCGGAATTCAAACGCAGGTATATAATACGATATATCAGCTCATGGCAGTAAAGAAAACACACCCTGAATATTTGGAACAGGCAGAGAACTTGTTGTTTTCACCGGATTATTATCATTTCCTCTTAACAGGGGTGAAGAAGCAGGAATATACGATTGCTTCCACCGGACAAATGCTGAATGTACATACTCGCAGTTGGGACAATGAGTTGGTCGATAAATTAGGACTACCAAAGAAACTCTTTAAAGAAATAACCATGCCCGGAACTCTGGTTGGAAATCTGTCTGCCCAGGTGCAGGCTGAGGTTGGTTTTGATTGTAAGGTGATATGCCCTGCTTCCCATGATACTGGTTCAGCGGTGGCAGCAATACCAAGTACGAAGAAGGATAATCTTTATATCAGCTCAGGAACATGGTCACTGATGGGAATTGAATCAGAAGAGCCCAATTGTTCGGAAGGAACTCGTATTGCGGGCTTTACAAATGAAGGTGGTTATAATAAAACCTATCGCATACTTAAAAATATCATGGGTCTTTGGATGATTCAGTCCGTTCGGAAGGAAATAGGGGCAGGAAAGTCTTTCGATGAGATTTGTGAAGGAGCTTCAAAAGAACAGATTACGTCCATTGTAGATTGTAATGATAGTTCCTTCCTGTCCCCGGAAAGTATGGTTGCTGCGGTACAACAGTATTGTGAAGCAACGAAACAACAGATTCCGGAAAGTCTTAGTCAGATTGCAGCAGTAATTTATAACAGTTTGGCTTCCTGCTATGCAAAAACGTTACTTGAAATCGAAGAATTGACCGGCAAGCATTATGATTGTATTCACATTATCGGTGGTGGCTCAAATGCGAAGTATTTAAATGAACTGACTGCACGATATACAGGCAGGATGGTTCAGGCAGGACCCTCAGAAGCTACGGCAATCGGTAATATAATCATTCAGATGATATCGGACGAAGTGTTTTCTTCACTACAAGATGCCAGAGCATGTGTTTCGGAGAGTTTTTAGGGTTTTGGTAAAATATGATTCGGTTGTCAAAAGACCTTTCAACAAAATCAGTTGGTAATTTGCATAAAGCAAAAGAAGGAATGTGCTTGTGAACATCTTATGTATTATCAATTAAAGCTTGAGTCTTTTGGCAAATTGCCATTGTTACGGTTAAACGGGGCTTTTGAAACCTGAATCAGATATTAGAAAGTTAATATAGAGCGGACTGTTGGTAGTTGGAGCAGTCCGTTTTTTATTGTCCTCAAATCAAGGGTTCTCAGGTATATGTAAATTTACATGCTCATACAATAGAATAAACGGAGGAAAGGAAATCTGAACTATGAGATTTCTCATCTATATATCGGATTATATGATCCCTTTCATCATATTCTATATTGTTGGTATGGGGCTGTTGATGAAGCAGAATGTGTATGATGACTTCATTACAGGAGCAAAGGATGGGTTTAAGGTTGTATTCGATATACTACCAACACTGATTGGGCTTATGGTAGCAATTGGGATACTTCGGGCATCCGGTTTTTTAAATGGATTGGCAGCAATGTTAAACCCACTTACCAAACTCCTACACTTTCCATCAGAATTGGTTCCCCTTGTCATAATTAAAATGTTTTCTTCGTCCGCCGCCACTAGCCTGCTCCTAGATATCTTTAAGGAACATGGGCCGGATTCTTATCTGGGCAGGCTGTCAAGTATCATCATGAGCAGTACGGAGACGATCTTTTATACCTTGGCAGTATACTTTATGGCAGCAGGAGTAAAGAAAACAAGATATACGCTATTGGGGTGCTTGGTGGCTATGATTAGCGGAGTGGTTGCCAGCACAATTATCACAAGTCTGGTGTTTTGAAAATGTTAGTGACCCTTATGCAACACAATTTTCTGAGAGAAGGAAATTGTGTTGTTTTATATTTAAAGGAAAGAAAGGTAAGATATTGAATTAATTATAATGTACTTATGGGTTATTAAAGTTATGATAAATAAGTGTTAGTCCTATATAGAATCAAGCAGAGGTTATGCAAATAATGGTTGACAAGCAGCTTGAAAGAGTACGTATAATGAAGGTGGAAGATATGAATGACTATAAGTAGTTAGATAAGATAAAAGCGAAGGATAAATAAAGAAAGGCGTAATATTAAAAGCAAAAAACTTAAAAGTAAGAGCAAAAAACGAACGAAATGAAAACTAAATGATTTGCATAAGTATTCATAACTTAGGAGCTGTTTTGTAAGAATGTCTGAAAATAGCTCTCTAATAAATAGCGTATTCACTGTTATGGCTACATTATAATTTAATAAGATAAACTCTTTATTAAGGGTAAAATGATAGATTCTGAGAGAAAATAGTAACAAAGCTAATCGTGATGAAAATATATGTGATTCTATTGTGAAGTGTTGAAAGAAGAAGGAGGCAACTGCATGCCATTATTAGGAGCATTTATTGTACCGCATCCACCCCTTATTATCCCCGAAATCGGCAAGGGAGATGAGGAAAAAGTTAATAAGACAATTGAAAGCTATCATGAAATTGCAAGACGTATCGGGGAACTGCAGCCGGATACCATAATTTTGACAACTCCTCATTCAATTATGTATTCGGATTATTTTCATATATCTCCAGGGGAAGGTGCAACGGGTAATTTTGGACGTTTCGGTGCGCCGCAAATATCCTTTCAAGTGAACTATGATGAGGATTTTGTTGAGGCATTGGAGGACTGTGCAGAACGAAATCAACTTGAGGCAGGAACACTTGGGGAGAAGGATGGGGCGCTTGACCATGGAACCATGGTACCTCTATATTTTATTAACCAGTATTTAAAGGATTACAAGCTGGTAAGAATCGGGTTATCCGGTCTTGACTTGACGGATCATTATAGACTTGGAAAATACATTATGAAAACATCGGACAAGCTTGAGCGGAAAATCGTATTTGTGGCAAGCGGCGATTTATCCCATAAGTTAAAGGAAGATGGACCCTATGGGTTTGCCAAAGAAGGTGTTCAATTTGACAGGGAAGTAACCGAGGCAATGAAAGAGGGGGATTTTCTAAAGCTATTAGAGATTTCACCAGACCTTTGCGAGGCTGCTGCGGAATGTGGACTTCGATCCTTTCTTATCATGGCAGGAGCTTTATCAGGAAAGGCAGTTGATTCGAAGCTGTTATCCTATGAAGGGAATTTTGGAGTGGGCTATGCCGTTTGCGAATATGAGATTACAGGAGAAGAGCAGAACAGGAATTTTGATGAGATCTTTGCGGACAAGCAAAGAGAACTGGCAAGGGAGCGTCAAAAGGAGGAGGATATCTATGTACATTTGGCAAGGATATCGTTAGAACACTATATTAAGAGTGGAAACTATGCAAAACTTCCTGATGATTTGCCCGAGGAGTTGACGAATAAGAAAGCGGGAGTATTCGTCTCCTTAAAGAAGCATGGAAGTCTACGGGGTTGCATTGGAACCATTGCACCAGTAACCGGAAGTGTTGCAAGAGAAATATTTCGCAATGCAATCAGTGCAGGTATGGAAGATCCCAGGTTCCCTCCCGTAACAGAACAGGAGTTAGAGGAACTGGTATACAGTGTGGATGTACTGGGTGAACCTCAAGCCATTAAATCTAAAGAAGAACTTGATGTAGAGCGATATGGTGTGATTGTCAGTGCAGGTAAAAAGAGAGGGCTGTTGCTCCCAAATCTAGAGGGAGTTGATACGATAGAACGTCAGCTTGAGATTGCAAGAAAGAAGGCAGGGATCTATAATAATGAACCCTATACCATGGAGCGGTTTGAGGTGGTGAGGCATAAATGAAAGTGGAATGTGTAATCTGTCCCCATCACTGTAAGCTGGAAGAAGGTCAAATCGGTTTATGTCGAGCAAGACGAAACAGTAGCAACCAGGTAATCAGTGATAATTATGGAAAAATAACTGCGATGGCATTGGATCCCATTGAAAAGAAGCCCCTCTATCATTTCCATCCGGGAAGTAAGATTTTATCCGTTGGCAGCTACGGCTGTAATTTAATATGTTCCTTCTGTCAAAACAGTGATATCTCCATGGTTGGAAGTGGTGAAGTGGAAACGGGTAGGCTAAGTTGTGAGGAACTAGTTGAGAAAGCTTTATATTATAAAAGAAGTGGAAATATCGGAATTGCTTATACCTATAATGAACCGTTGATTGGTTATGAATTCGTCAGGGATTGCGCGAAGCTTGCAACGGTAAAAGAACTGAATAATGTTGTAGTGACAAACGGATATATCTGTGAAGAGCCATTAAAAGAATTATTGCCTTATATTGATGCATTTAATATTGACCTGAAGGGATTTACAGAAGAATATTATAATAGGCTTGGAGGAGACTTGCAAACAGTGAAGAAGTCCATAGAACTTGCCGCCGCCAAGGCTCATGTTGAGATTACAACATTGATTGTACCGGGCGAGAATGATTCGGATGAGGAGATGGAAGAGTTAAGTAAATGGATTGCCTCAGTACGACCGGATATTGCACTCCATATATCCCGTTTCTTTCCAAACTATAAGATGAGGGATAGGGAGGCAACTCCGGTCGAACGAGTATATCATCTTGCCGAAATTGCAAGAAAAAATTTGAGGTACGTATATGAGGGTAATTGCTAATATCACCCTTCTTATTCTTCTCTAAGACTCCTTCGAAACAAGACGGTGGCAGCAGCTGCTAGAACGATTACATTAATGCAGATTATGATGATGCCAAATCCACTGAGTGAACCCTTATTCATCAAATATGCAATTTGCTGACCATAGGTAAACCTTGAGAAAGTTTCCACCCCTTTATTAAAACCTGCCAGCATCGGAAGAAAAGCAAATACCATACCCAAGGGAACGGCTAACCCGTTGGCAGCAGAAGCATTTTTGGCATATAGACCGATGCAGATTCCAAGAATAATGGATATCATACTACCAAGCAACAATGACAGCAGAAAGGTCAGTGAACCTAAAGGAGTCTTATTGGCAATGAAAAGAAAAGAACTCCCGGTGATCAAGGTGGTTATCAACACAAAGCCTCCGATGCTGATGAAATATTCTTTCAGGGTTACATTAGACATAATCAATACCCGTAGTGTATTATTTTCCTTTTCCTCAGAAAGAATGGAGGACATTGTTATCACAGGAGTAAAAACGCAGTGCATGGTTGCGAATATTGTAATAAAGCTTTCAACACCCGGTTGATTCTTCATGGCGCTGGTCATCATAAAAGCGATAATGGGGTATACAAAGAATAACACTAGGATAGGGGTATTCTTTAAAGTATCCTTTATTTGCTTTATCAATAAGGCGGGGATGTTCTGAACGCGAATCATATGTTTAACTCCTTTCCGGTGAGAGCCAAAAATACAGTACCAAGAGAGGGCTCGGAGGAATGAATTGCTTCCACAAGGCTGTTAGAAAAATAGCGAGCAATTTCTTCGGCCGAATCAGGGTGGTTGGTGAGAGTAACAGAGTTCCCATCCTTGCATAATAAAGTAATGGTGTTGGTGGTGTTATATTTTCGGCATAGTTCATCAGGAACTCCGTACTCCACAATAGCTCCGTCATTCAAGAGTGCGATGTGATCGCAGAGCTGATATGCTTCCTCCATATTGTGGGTGGTGAGAAATATGGTGGCACCTTCTTGTTTGATCTCAAGGAGCAGGGTATGAATCTCTTGTGCGGTGGAAGGGTCAAGTCCACTGGTGGGCTCATCTAGGAACAGAATTTTAGGTTGGTGAAGGAGCGCTCTTGCAAGAACTAATCGCTGCCTCATTCCTTTTGATAGTTTTCCGGCTAGAACTTTATGATTAGTCAGTCCTACTCGGTTAAGAATTGTTGGTATGGCGTCTTTGTTTACCCCGTGGAGCTTGGTAAAGAGCAGCAGATTATCATAACAGGATAAACGATCATAAACTCCTGTGTTATCTAACATCATGCCAATCTCTGAATAGATGCACCGATCCAGTTTATCACAGCTTTTATCAAGGATTTTAGCTTTACCCTTATAGGGTAATTGTCCGGTTAAAATTTTAATTAAGGTAGTCTTTCCGGCACCCGAAGGACCAAGCAATCCAAAGATTTCTCCTTCAGCTACGTGGAAGGAAATGTCCTTTAGAACATTTTTGTCCTGGAAGGACTTTGAAAGATTTTGTATAACAATACTATTCATCGACTTCATTCCCCCTATGATTGTTTTTGTAATCACTTAAAAGTTCGTTGTACTTTTTATTTTCCATTCTTGTCTTGATAAGCATAAATAACATACTGCCAACAAACCCAATCACAAAACAGATAGAAAATCCAATCCATCCGGCTAAATTATCAAGGGAAAACCAGTCAAAAATTATAATGAACAAAATAACGGAGGATAGGATGAAGAACAGCATCAGAACAGTTCTCCACAGGGTCAGCATATTTTTAAAAATTCGTTCAGAAAAAAATAAGGTTTTAAAAAATATAACAACAAAAGAGCTTAATAAAAACTGTAGCAGAGTCTGAATGGATAACCCTTTGGAACCAAGAGAATATAACTTTGATACCTCCTTAGCCCCATCCCCGAATAGGGTTGCTATAATCATCAAAAAGATTACGTCAAAAGCAAAGAGAATAAAAACCTGTGCCAAAAAATTATATTTATTCTGATTTGTATGTTCCATTATTTCACCCCTAACTTTCTTTTTACATCCTGAGCGTATTGCCTGGATACGAATAATTTCTCGCCATTGTTCATGGTAACTAACAGCTTTCCATCGATATCTGCTTTTATTGAATAAATTTGATTAAAATTGATGATGCAGGATTTGCCGGCACGCATAAAATCAAGGGCAGCCAATTGTTCCTCCAATTCATACAGCCGCAGATCAGTCTCATAGATCTCCTGCTTGGTATAAAAGAAGGTCTTTTTATCTACGGTATCAATGTAAAGAACTTTGGCAGCATCCAAAATATAGGTTTGATTATTTCGTTTTCCTGTTAATTTTAAATCCATCACTCGAAGCTTTGAGATAAGCTTTTCCACTTCCGGACTGATACGATTGCAATTAATAGTTATTTCCAACTCGTTTAACGATGAATTTTCATTAATATGAATTTTCAAACAACTGCACCTCCGATCATCTTAACTATACTAAGATTTCCATAATTTATCAATGCGATAGGACTATGTTGCAAAAATATAGTGCTGAGTTTCGATAATATGAACTAGGATGCAGAGCATTTGTTGCTAAAGCATGAATGTTGGTTGCACATATTTTTTTGCAGTTTACAAATAATATGGTGGAGGATGAAAGAAAGATTTTGTGTTTATATTTCATTAAAATCTGGACAAGTAAGGATTTTCTCAAATAATAAAATCGAGGTGTAAATATGGATCAGAAGAAAAGAGAGAAAACAAGGGAACAAAGAGAACAAGATAAATTTAATAGCATAACGGAGTCAGAAAAACCAAAGAATCAAAATCAAGAGCATAATGTAAGACGAGAAGGAATTGGTAGGCAAAATAATAAGTATTAAGTTAGTTTGATTTATAAAAAGCGGTTAGACTATTAGGTAGTACAAGGATTCATTGGGGTATTTGCCTCTATCTACTTCTGCCGAGTCTTTCGATAAAAGTGATACGTTATTAATGACGAGATAGTAGCATTTGGGCTTATTATTTTTAGATTTATAAGATTAGGCAGAAGGTATTACTATAGGGTGATGTAATCTTAGGTTACTTAGCCGCTTATGAAAGAGGAATATAAGTGGATTTTAAGAGGGTGTAACACAATAGTAGGGGACTTACACATGCTCTTCGATGGACATATATTCCGCCTGATTTTAATGTAAGAAATGGAAATGAATGATAACATTAGTAATGATTCTTATTTCTATATTGCTTGATTAATTTCAAAATGTGGTATAAAATGATAATATATTGTAAATATCAACAAAGGAGGTAGCAGATGAAGGGTACAGTAGTTTCATCTTGGATAGAATCTTGCCGTGCATTATTCGGAAATGAAGTAGTGAATAAAGCACTAGCAGCCAACGGTTTACCGCAGGACGTAATATTTACGCCACTTCAGGACGTTGACGACAAGATTGCAGCCGGTATTGTTGATCATGTAGGTAATTTGGTCGGTAAAGATCATAAAGAGATTTGGGGCATAATGGGGGAACAGAATATTCAGACCTTTAGTAAGAACTATCCCGGATTTTTCCGTCATGAATCAGCGTATCAGTTTTTAAAATCGATGAATGATGTTCATGTTATTGTTATGAAAAGATTTGCCGGAGCAAAACCTCCAATTTTGGATGTTAAGCCGATATCGTCCCACCAGATTATTTTTACCTATCGTTCCAATCGAGGCATGCAGCATTATCTGTTTGGTTTGATTAACGGAACAGCCGCCTTCTTTAAAGAAAAAATTGACCACGAATTAATTGAAGAGAACGCAGATGGAGTTCAGATTAAACTTACCTTTGAGAAAGAAATACAATATACCAAGAAATACCACATAAACCAATTGCTTTCCTTTGGTGTCATTAAGAAAGTAGCATTAAAGGCGTCCGTATTTAATACAGTTGTTGTAACTTTAGCAGGGTTATTATTGTTACCGAATAAAGTTCATGCTGCAATTCTTGGAGTGATTACTCTTGTTGCAACAGCAATCAGTACATCCTTGTTGAATCGCCCTCAAAAGTTATTAATGAGGGAATTAAAGAGACTTAGTTCCGGAGACTTTGTAGAATATCTGGTTGTGAAGTCAAAGGATGAGAACGAGGAACTTTTTGATATACTCAATGATATCAAGCGCAGTGTTCAAAAAGACTTTATCGGCTTTAATGCAATCGTGGATGAGATGTATACCTTTAATCATTCGGTTACGGATATAGCACATACCATGCAGGATACCTCCAATGATATCACTGCAGTACTGGATGAGGTTGCGATTGCTGCAACAACCCAGGCCGAGGATACCGAGAATTCTGTATCTATATTAAATGAAAGTATTATGAATGTAACTAGAATTTCCGATGCAAGTCAGGATAATAAAGATAAAATTGAAATTGCAATGTCCAATCTGGAGAGCAGCTTTGGCAATGTACATGATACCACCATGGAGATTAATAATGTTCTTGTACAGTTTAAAGCAATTAGAGAGAACAGCAATGAACTTCAAAAGAATGCGGCAGGCATTACAGAGATCGTATCCATCGTCTCCGCAATTGCGAAGCAAATTAACCTCTTGGCGTTGAATGCATCCATTGAGGCAGCAAGGGCAGGGGATGCCGGTAAAGGCTTTGCGGTAGTAGCGGACGAAGTAAGAAGACTGTCCGTTGAAACCAATAAGGCAGTATCTGAAATCAATGATAATTTAACGGAATTCGTAAAGAGTATCGGTGGTGTTGTAAGCGATATTGATATACAATACAACGTACTTGAGAAGGAAGGTGTGAAGCTTACGGATGCAGTAAATGTATCCAGTCAGTCCAACCAGAACCTGAAGGGTGTGTCCGAATTGATGATTCAAACCTCCAAGGAACTGAAGAAGGAAGCGGATCATATTTCCTCAATCTTTGATAATATGCACAGCTTGGCTGCAATTGCAGAAGAGAATTCTGCAGCAACCGAAGAAGCAAGTTCTAATGTTGCTATTTACATGGATCAGATTAATGAATTATCCCATCAAATCAATGTATTCGATTCCATGATTAAGAACTTCCAGGAGGATCTGAGTAAATATAAGATCTAATGGATTGTTAGAAAATAAGGGAACATTAGGTTGATGGGGAAAAGCTGAGAAAAAGGGCTTTTCTTAAATGACATTGGATGTTTCTAATGATTCGATTAAATTACGAATCAAGGAATCAGTGGAAGAGTAAATGCATAGACCATTTGTATAGAAGCTATTTTGATTACATTTTGTAATTGGACAAGATTGCCTCTATATAGGTGGTCTTTTTGATATAGAAGGAAACTTTTAGATACAGAAGGAATTTTATGGATATGAAAGCAATCTTTTAGATACAGAAGGAACATTGCAGGTGACAGAGTGAAAAATTTTGAGGTAAGAAGCTGATTATTATATTTGTGTAATATTGAAAAGACTTATTATAAAGTGCTAAATAGACTATGTAACGATTGCAAGTTCAAGCATATAACCGTAACAGAAAGACGAAAATTAGTTAAGCCAAAGAAGCAGCATGGAAGGAGTTAGCATTGACTTTTCATGTTCTGAATGTTAACATAAGACCATCGCAATGGCATTTATAATGATATGTGTTGAGCTAAGAAAGGTATAATTACAGTTGCTTTTATTAAATCAACAATATAACCTTTTAAAAATTATTTATTAATTAACAGAGATGAATAGCAGGAAGGAGGATAGTTGCATAGAATGTAATTGTGATATCATAGGAACCGTTCACACGGATCAACCCAAGATCCATCTAACAGAAATGTTTAAATTAGCGCCATGCACCTCTATTGGGTACGAAGTATACACTTCGTAATTTGGAGGTCGACGAGGTAGGGAGTTATCGAATTTTCGGCGGATGCTCTCTCGTACACTTTGGGTACGTTATATATCGAAAAACTCTATGGGTGACCATAGAACAACAGCGATATTACCAAGTAAAAGAATTAGGTATCAGTCTGACTTCGCGATTTGCTTACGAAGCTTTCTTTTACTGCGAATTCTTCTGTGAAGAACGTTGAAAATTAAATAGTTAGGTCGCTTAAATAGCGTCAGAATGGAGGATATTATGTGCGGAATTATAGGATATACAGGTAACCTTGAGGCTAAGAATATACTTTTGGAGGGGCTTGCTACGCTGGAATATCGCGGATATGATAGTGCGGGTATCGCTCTTTTTGATGGAGGCACCATCCGTACCATTAAGGCAGCAGGTAAAGTTGGCGAATTAATGGAGAAAGCCTCTAAAGTCGAGGTAAATGCAACTTCAGGTATCGGTCATACCAGATGGGCAACCCACGGGGGAGTTACAGATACCAACGCTCATCCACATTCTCATGGAAAAGTTACCTTAATCCATAATGGAATTATCGAGAATTATCATGAACTGGAATTAGAGCTTGCCACAACGGGAAGATACCCAGTTTCACAAACAGACACAGAAATTGTAGCGTTATTACTGGATAGTTTATATAAAGGGGATGCAATTGCAGCGATTAAAGAAGCGGCAAATAAGCTTGAAGGAGCCTATGCGTTCTGTATCATGTTTGAAGATGAACCGGAGGTAATCTATTGCCTTCGTAACGCCAGCCCGCTGGTAGCATGCCATTCCAAGGAGGGTTCCATCATAGCTTCCGATATGGTTGCGTTGATTGGATTTTCGAAGGATTATTTTGTGCTTCCTGAAAAGCATATTGCAAAATTAACAAAGGATGGAATTACCGTAACGAACTTTGAGAATACGGTGATAGAGCCCGAAATGCTTCATGTAAGCTGGGATATTGCCGCAGCTCAAAAGAACGGCTACCCTCATTTTATGTTAAAGGAAATCAACGAACAGCCGGAATCCATCCGTTCCACCATAACACCAAGAATCTTAAAGAGTGGTGTGGTGGACTTTAACGGAGACAGTATTCCGGATGAAATATTTAAGAATTTTAACCGCGTAATTATTACTGCTTGCGGAACTGCAATGCATGCAGGCTTAGTGGGTAAGGCTATGATAGAGAAACTGATTCGAGTTCCCGTTACCGTGGAGATTGCATCAGAGTTTCGTTACCAAGATCCAATTATGGATCAAAATACATTAGTTATTACAATCTCACAATCCGGTGAAACAGCGGATACCCTAGCAGCACTGCGACTTGCTAAGTCAGTGGGAGCTACCACCCTTTCTGTGGTTAATGTAAAGGGTTCCACCATTGCAAGAGAAAGTGATTATGTGCTTTATACCCAGGCAGGTCCTGAGATTGCGGTAGCAAGTACAAAGGCATATACCGCCCAGCTTTCTTGCTTATATCTGCTGGCTTTCAAATTTGCACATGTGCGTAATATGATTAATGATGAGCAGAGTGCACAGTGGACCCAGGGATTAAAAGAAGTAACAACAGCGATTGAAGAGGCTTTGAAAACAGATAAAGTCATGGAGGATATTTGCAAGAACCTCACAACCAAGGAAGATCTGTTCTTCATCGGAAGAGGCCTTGATTACTCCCTGTGCTGGGAAGGCTCCATTAAATTAAAAGAAATCAGCTATATTCACTCAGAGGCATATGCTGCCGGAGAATTAAAGCATGGAACGCTGTCCCTGATTACAGAAGGGGTTCCGGTTGTAGCTATTGCAACCCAGTCCAAGGTTTACTCCAAGATGATTTCAAATATCAGGGAGGTAAAGGCAAGAAATGCGTTTGTAATCCTGATCACCAACGGTGAGGCAGAGGTAGATGCAACGGTTTGCGATTATCATATCGTACTTCCAAGGATTTCAGATGATTTCACACCGTTTACAACAGCAATTGTATTACAGCTGCTTGCATATTATTCCTGTGTACACAGAGGGTTTAATGTGGATCAGCCGAGACATTTGGCGAAGGCAGTAACGGTGGAGTAGAAGTGGTTATTTGATGGAAAGTGTAAGTTCTCAAATAGTTTGAGAAATGTTATCAAAAAGATTGAGAATAGTTCTCGAAAAGTTTGATGAAGATTTGTTAAAATGCTTTATATCAAGGTTCACATGGGAGTTTATGCCCTGATTTTATTCTCAAATTTTATGAGAATCATGAGGAAACTCACAATATTTATGAGAATTTCTCACAAACAATTCGAAAACTCACAAGTGTTATGATATCTATAAAACCCATGCAACATGGTAACGCAAAAGCCCCGCCGTTATATTATTGTAACGGAGGGGTTATTAAAAAGGTAACAGTTTAAGACCGAATGCTAGTATGTAATAATCATCCTCTGATTTCTTATTGTTCTTTAAAATATAAGGTAACTCTATTTGCCATATTCTTAGCTGCAATATCAGCAGTGATTTCATTTTTGAAAAACCGTTTAGATTCCTCTAAAACGATTTTGCCAATATCAGTTTTATTAATTTTCGTTGGTAATTGATCCACACTATCCAGAATTGCCTCGCTTTCTTTGATTATCGTATTCGCGTCAACCTTTTAGTTGTAATAACTTATGATTTCATTTAAACTCTTGTTAATATGATTATCAACAGCTTTCCGGTTAATTTGCGTACCAAAACCACCTCCTATACCCTTACATTATAATATGTGGCTCAAAGGTACTCTAGTAAAATGTATAATTTGAAAAAAAATAAGTCTAATTCAAGGCTTTAAGCGAATTTTTTGTATGCAAGTGTCAAAGGAGCTGACCCTTTACTATTAAGTAAAATTCACTTTACATACGAATAGAAAATAAAAGAAATAAAAGAATAATATGTAATATGTGTTGAAAAAAGGAAAAATCTATGATATATTGTAAAATGTAAGCTTACATTTTATATTTTAATTCAAGCAGTGCTTGTAAATTATCATTATATAGATTTGATTTACTGGCCGAAATATTTTTTAGAACATAAAAAGGAGAAAAAAATAATGAATAATTTAAAGAAAGTTAGTAGTTTAACAATATTAACTGCATTGTTAGTTGGAGTTTTTGGAACTAGCGCTCTAGCAAGCAATAATGACAATTATGGGTATAGCGGAGTAATAAAGCAATATCAGGCTAATACACAGTTTCCAAAGGGGTTCGAACGAGAAACAACCGATAATAACAACGCTTGGAAGGTTAATTTTCAAAAAACAACTGAGGGAAATTCTGATAGCGGAATAACAACATATTGGATAGAACTTCATAGTGGAACAAATGTTTCGGCAGGTCATAACGTAGCTTCAGGTTCAGGTGCACATTTTTATGCAGCATATGATGATGCTGATCTAAATACGGTTTTTTTAACAGCAGAAGATAATAATTATTTAGGTGGCGGTTATAGTGTTAGCGGAGTTTGGGATGAAGAGACTGGTATGCTTCCAGACTAACAGATTATATGAAATAAAGAGTGGTGAAACTTGATTTGAGCATGATAAAGAGTTATACTTACTAATTCATGGGAATTAATAAACCAATTAGATTTATGTTGTGATAGAACAAGCAACCACTTTTATAAAGTATGGTTGCTTGTTTAACACCAAAACCAATAATTTTTGTTATTAATTTTAAGATATAGATTAAGGAGAAATATTTACTATGAATAATAATTTGGTACAATCGGAATTGTATCGAGTATGGAAGAATAAGAGAATATTATTTATCACCTTATTCTTCCTTTTTATCAGTATAATAGATATATACTTTGTATGGTACAACTCGTACTTAGGACCTGTAGCAGGAGGAACTAATTTCAAATACGAATTAGTTCCACATCCAGCATTTGCGGCTTTCTTGTCAGGCGCATCGGAAGGTCACATTGGTCAGATGTTAATAATTTGGTTGCTCCCGATTTATTTGATGTTTATGATGGGTGATTCTTATATTAACGAGAGAAAATATGGATATTCTAGTTTTCGTCAAAGTAGAATTGAAAGAAATTGCATGTTAAAAATAGATTTGATTATAAGTTTCTTATTTTCCTTTGTAATGATTCTGTTAATCTTGTTGTTAAATTTTATTTTAGCGGTGATAATCTTTCATGGGGGTAAAAATTTTAATGATCTGCAAACGTATGTTGGTACAAAATATATTGGAAAAGTAGATTCTTTTCAACTTATGCACCCTTATAATGCATATTTTGTTTATACACTTATGTTTTCAATAATAACTGGGTTATTTAGTATGATTTGTAGAGCAATTACATGGTTAGTACCTAATTATGCATTTGTATACCCTTTGAGTTTCTTTGTTTGGATGATATTTATTATCTCTCCATTTAATTTGGGATCTTTAGTCCAACCATTTACAGGAGAATTTGACTTAGGTAAATCATTAATTTCGGGTATGTTGTTATTAGTAGTAACTATTACATTTGTTGTAAGTGGTTACATAAAGAGGGCAAGATATGATGAAATATAAAAGGGGACTGTATATACTATTTTTGTTGGTTACCTTTTCTGCTTTTTGGTGGATTTTAAATAATAATATGATTAAAGGATTCCAGGGAATAAATGATTATGATACATTTAAATCAATGATGAGCCTTGGTGTCGGATATTGGAATCAAAAGCAATTTATAGTATTTTATATGATATTATATTTAATTATGGTATACCTGTTCTCATCAAATTTTGAGGAGCAGCTGTTAATTCGCCTTAGTAGAAAACAATTTTTAAAACAACAAATTACTAGAATAGTAAAAATAACATTGTGTTTTCAAATTATGTTTGCTGTAATCGGTTTAGTTTTTTTGTTGGTTTTTATAAAATCATCTATGTTTTTTGATATTAATTTTTTGATTATATATACAATAGAATTTGTGCAAGAGTTCTTTTATTATTTTTTGTTTGGGAATTTCTTCTCCTTTATATATTTATTAATTCATAATAAAACTAAAACTTTTTTAATAACTGCAGTTGTTTCATTTTTACAATATGGAATTCTTGTATGGTTGGGGCATTATTTGTGGATGCCTATTAATACTATAAAAGCATTGGATTCTTATTATGCAGAAGGATCAATATCTATAATTGGTCTTGTTTTTGATTTTATAAAAATTTCTATTTTACTGCTAATAATAATTAAATTTTCATTTCAAATTATAAAGAAGAAGGATATGATTAAATGTGAAGAATAGAGTAATTTT
Organism: Bacillota bacterium; assembly: GCA_023435895.1. Lineage (GTDB taxonomy): Bacteria > Bacillota > Clostridia > Lachnospirales > Lachnospiraceae > Mobilitalea. The sequence goes on along the minus strand of JAEZLH010000011.1, from coordinate 63,971 downwards.
TTTAACAAGTATAATAGTAATTTGCAGTTTGTCTTTTTGTTTAATGATGAATTCAACAAATACTGATATTTTATATTTTGGAATACCTTATGGAAATTATGTGGAATTATATATCATCAACTTGTCAATCTATGCATGTTATTGTTTTCTTTGTTTTTCGAGAACAGATAATTTTTTAATCGAATATGGACTGTTTTTAGTTGTTAGGAATAAATCCAGAAAAAAGATTCTTGCGAAGTATTTATTGACACTATTGAGAGATATTTTGCTTCTTGAAATTGTTAAAATAATTGCTTTTGTAATGGTTCAATATATTGTATTCCATGACGCTTCTGGAAATTTAATAAATTTGTTATATGATGCTTTAGTATATGTGATTGTTATATGTATAATGGTGTTATTACAAGTCAACATAGAAATATTTATAAACGCACCAGTGGCACTATTAGTAAATATTTGTAGCTATTTATTGTTTTCTTTCCTTGGTTCTTATATTTACTCTCAGTGTATTGAAACTAATCAAAAAATGGGCGTATTTTTGAATTCATTTTTCCTAACCAATTATATAATGAATGTGCGGGTAAATGGCTTTACAGAATGGCTACATTATTCAAGAATAGTTATTGGATTAATATTAGCAGTAATATTAATAGGAATGTATCTGTTTTCATTAAGAATTTTTTCAAAAAAAGATTTAATATAGGAGAAACCTAATGAGTGAAATTAAGATTAATAGTTTATCAAAAGTAATAAAAAAGAAAACAATACTAGATAATATTTCTTATCAGTTTAATAGTGGTAAAATATATGGGCTTTATGGTCGGAATGGATCAGGAAAAACTATGCTTCTAAGAGCAATATCGGGCTTGATTTTTCCTACCGAGGGGGAAATTTATATTGATGATAAATTAATGCATAAAGATATTGGGTTTCCTCCTAGCGTGGGCATTATAATCGAAAATTCCGGATTGCTTCCACAGTATGATGGATTTACAAATTTAAAAATACTCTCAAAAATTAAGCAAATGGCATCGGATGACGATATTCGTAAAGCAATAGAGCAGGTGGGACTAGATCCAATGAGCAAAGCTAAAGTTAAAACTTACTCTCTTGGGATGAGGCAAAAATTGTCAATTGCACAAGCAATTTTTGAAAAACCTAAGTTATTGTTATTGGATGAACCAAGTAATGCATTAGATGAAGAGAGTATAAATAATTTGAGAAATTTACTAATTAAGCTTAGAGATCAAGGAACGACTATAATTATTGCAAGTCATAATAAAGAAGATATAGAGATATTATCAGATTATAAAATTAAAATGGTTGACGGAAAAATGATTGTGGAGGAATAGAAAATATTTATGTGTATTGTCAACATTAACGAACTAGACAACTTTTTTGAGGGCCTATATTTGATATTTTCTTAGAAGCAATGTATCGCAGTTTGAATGAATTCAGTGATTAATAAACTGCTTTACATATTTTACAAGTTCGTACTTTATAGTGAAAGTTCACAACGAAGATATTTGTAAATAATGAATATAATGTAAGCACCTAATTTTAGGGTGGGCTTTAAAATTAGGCGCTTACAATTTATGGAGGAGGATATGGATGTTCCGAGTATTTATATACCTCCAAATAAAGGCGTATCAAAGTTTTCGGTTTCATTTTATGTCTTTTGCTAAAGACTAAAATAATCACGAGTTTATACAAAATCTGTAACCCCAGTCTTTTTGCAATTCTACATCCCAATTTCACACTTTTTCTTTATTTTTTATTCTCAATTATCTTGCCTCCCTCATCTAGTAAACCTAATTCTACATCCAAATCAACAGATAATCCCATTATTTTCATATTAATGGTTGCATTTAATAAAAAATAAGATAAAATGGTAATGTAACAGAAGACAAACAAAAGCAACAAAAGATAACAATAAAAATTAGACGGTATTATAACCTACATAAATATAAACAAAAAATAATATTGGATGAAAAGGGATAGGAGTGAAAAATGAAAAGAAGATCATGGATTGTAAAGATAGGTGAAGTAGAATACCCGATTAAGTTCACCGCAAGCCAACTGTTCGGCAAAAACACATTACAGGTAGATAATAATACCATCGAACTAAAGAAGTCCTTGGTGGAAACCTTTGTTGGTATGGATCAGCCCTTTAATGTGGGAGGAAAAGAGTGTCGCTTTGTATTACAGGGGAATAAAGCAGACATTGCAGTTGACGGGATTTATCTTGATAGTAAGAAGCCATATATTCCTCTTAAAAATGTACCTTGGTGGGGATGGATTTTTATAGCCTTCTGTATTGCTATACCATTTGTATCCTTAGGTGGTGTGATACCATTTGCGTTGGCACTGCTCGGAACCATTTATTGTGTTCGAATAACCATGGATCCCTACATAAAAACCGTTTTAAAGCTACTGGCTTGTCTTGGAATATCTGTTTCAGTATGGATACTCTATGTACTGGTTGCATTATTATTATAACGGTGTAGATTAAGTTATACTCTATTCTCTAGATTCAGACAGATAATGTCTTAAACATGTATAAGATCAGCAGGGAATATTTCCATTGATGAGTAGTTGCAATTTATTAGTATATGGTCATATGTTTTCGAACCCATATACGGGCAAATAATGCAATAGAGATACAATAACTTATCCTTGAAAATATTTTCTCGCTGGTCTTTTTTATGCCTGAGAGTTTGAATGATGTCAAAACAGGAGGACGATTTATCATAAGCCAACGAAGATATTTTTATACCATTATGGAACCACCACAAATAACTTATCAAACACTATATCAAACACAATATCAAGCACCATATCAACATATATTAAACGCATATCAAACCCCGCATCAAACCCTACATTATCCTGTGTTGAAATGAAGTTTAAGCTAGTGTATAATGGTTAACATATATTTTGAGAAGGTTTTTCCCTAGAACTGTAGTGATAGAATAAAGAACAGAGGAATGAATATGATAATTGATACACACGCACATTATGATGATGAAGCATTTGACATAGACAGAGAGGAATTGTTAGAAAGTCTTCCTAAGAATGGCATTGAGTATGCGATCAATGCGGGCTCTTCCATTTCCTCCATCGATCAGATTATTAGCTTGGCAGAACACTATTCCTATCTATATTGCACAATCGGCATCCACCCCAGTGAAACAGGGGAGCTGAATGAGGAGCGTTATGCATGGCTCAAAGAGAAAGCCAGGTATCCCAAAAATGTAGCAGTTGGTGAAATTGGACTTGATTATTACTGGGATACCCCGGATCGCTCAGTGCAAAAGCTCTGGTTTGAACGACAGATGGAGCTGGCAAGAGAGTTATCGCTACCAATCGTAATTCATAGCAGGGATGCGGCAAATGATACGTATGAGATGATGAAGGCAGCGGGAGCAGATTCCATAGGAGGAATTATTCATTGTTTTGGGTATGGAGTGGAGCAGGCGAGACAATATCTTAATATGGGTTACTACCTGGGTATTGGAGGAGTGCTCACCTTTACAAACGGTAAGAAGTTAAAAGAAGTGGTAGAATATGCTCCCCTAGAGCAATTGGTACTGGAAACAGATTGCCCGTATTTAGCACCCGTTCCTTATAGGGGTAAGAGAAATAGCTCCCTTAATCTTCCGCATGTGGTTCATGAAATCGCAAGAATTAAACAGGTGGATTATGACACGGTGGTTGAGGTTACGAATAAGAATGCTAAGAAGATATATGGATTAACAAATAAATGATATTCATTATTAACGTGTATAACCTGAAGCAAATGTGGATAAAGTTCTGAAAAAATGGGACATACGTGGATAAAGAGATCCATACGGAGAAGTTTGAAGACAAGTGGATTCATGGCGACCCGAAATAAAGGTGTAAAACTTGGTCGGTCGATTATAAGGGCAAGTCTTATAAAAATAATAAAATTGGCAATCAAATTGATTGACCGTAGTAAATGCATAGCGCAAGAAAAAGAATGGAGATAAAACATGGCAAACCTGGGAAATCCCCAAAATACAATTGAGATTTTAAATAAATATCGCTTTATTTTTCAAAAGAAGTTCGGGCAGAACTTCTTAATCGACACCCATGTACTGGATAAAATCGTTGCTGCGGCTGATATTACCAAGGAGGACTTTGTGCTGGAAATTGGTCCCGGTATCGGTACATTGACCCAGTATCTTTGTGAACATGCAAGAGAAGTTGTGGCGGTGGAGATTGATAAAATGTTAATTCCCATTCTGGAGGACACCTTATCCGAGTATAATAATGTAACAGTGATTAACAATGATATTTTAAAGCTGGATTTAAATGCTCTGGTACAGGAACGTAACGGAGGCAGACCCATTAAAGTGGTTGCCAATCTTCCGTATTACATTACTACCCCAATTATTATGGATTTGTTTGAACGTCATCTTCCGTTAATAAATATCACCGTTATGGTACAAAAGGAAGTTGCCGATCGTATGCAGTCCGGCCCTGGAAGTAAGGATTATGGTGCATTATCTTTAGCAGTTCAATATTATGCCAAGCCTTATATTGCGGCTAATGTACCGCCCAATTGTTTTATGCCCCGTCCCAATGTAGGGTCGGCGGTAATTAATCTTACCTTGCATATCGAGTCACCCATACAAGTAAAGGATGAGGAAATGTTATTTAAAATCATTCGAGCATCCTTTAACCAAAGACGTAAGACCTTGGTGAATGGGTTAAATAATGCAGCGGAGCTTCAATTTAGTAAGGAAGAGGTGCAAAAAGCGTTAGAAGGGATCGGATTATCCGAGAATATCAGAGGAGAGGCCTTAACCCTAACGCAGTTTGCGGCATTAACCAATGAATTGTTATCTTTGAAATCCAAAAACATAAATTAATATTTATAGCACCACCAAAGTGTTTAGTTAATTTAAGCACAGGGTGGTGCTTTTTGTTTCCATTCTTCATAAGTTTTGACTATAGAATAACACTCTTGTAATATTCGCGAACCAACTGGAATATATTGAATCGAATATAAACACGCATAGTGCATGAAGGCGAGGGGAGTGATATTTTGGCTGATTATAAGCGGATGGTTTCTTATATGTATCAATATGAGAATGGCGTGAAACGGAAAAATGTTGGCTTTGCTAAGATAGAAGCAAAGGGCGGCTTATGTAAATTTACACTTCATATGCAGCTTCTCGGTCAACTGGACAGCATATTTCCCACCTATTTGATACAGAGAAGTACAAATAATCTGGAATTGGTTTACCTGGGTGACGCAGTTTTAAAAAACCAGGTAATGGATAGTAGATTGACTGCGGAAGAAAACAATATTATGGGTACAGGCTATAATTTGTCCGATATGGGAGGAATCTTACTGTTTTTGCATGATAATATATTTTTTGCTACGGAGTGGGATGATAAACCGGTGGTTGCCGATGAAGTTCTTGCAGCACTTAGACCAAGAAAGAACAAGTCAGTGGTTCATAAGGATATGGTTTTACCAGAGAATAATGAAACATTACAGGCAGCAACACAAGATGCACCGCAAGGAGCAACTCAGGCAGCAAACAAATCGATAACACAACCTGGAGTACAGCCGGCAACAAAGACTGTAGGCATAAATAGGAGTGCGTTTAATAGTAAACCTACTGGCGGCGTATCCCTCACCCTAGAAGAAGAACTTCGGATTCCCAAATATAAGTTGCCAGGTGGCTTCAAAATGATTGAACGGCTCCAAGCGCCTTACGCACCGTCCATTGTTCCGGCAGAGATACAGATGGAAACAGCCACAAGAATGATGGAACCCACCGGAACCAGGGATTTGTCAGAAGAAATGAAGAGGGCGATTGACCGAACAACCGGTGAAATAGATAATAAAAAAGATCTAATCTTTGTTAAAGGGAAGCATGTAGAAGAATCATATTCAGAGAATCTAAACATGGAACCGTTAACGCAAGAGTCAGCTTATAGAGACTCTTTTCATGTGATGCCAGGAATGGAAGGGCAATCCAGTTTAGAGAGTCAACCCAGTTATGGAATGCCAGTGTCAAATCAATGGGAAGAAGAGAATAGTACCTATGAAGAAGTTCAGCCGGATTATTTTGAAGAGGGTGGTATTGAGGAAAGCTCGGAGGAACAAGTTCAGGAAGAAACCTTGCCGGACCCTCTTTCTGCACAACAGTTTTTTACCAATTACCCGAGAATATATCCATTTGAAGATAATGAGATTGCATTATGTGTTAAGATTGAACCCAAGGATATTGCACTTCTTCCGAAGAATATTTGGCCTTACAGCAACAACAGCTTTTTGATGCACGGCTTTTATTGCTATCACCATTTGATATTTGCAAAGATGAAGAACCGCTATGGGAATCAATACATATTAGGTGTGCCTGGTATCTTTCATAATAGAGAGCAATTTATGGCCAAAATGTTTGGCTTTGATAATTTCAAGTCCATGAAAAAGCGGGAGTTAAAGCAAGGGGATTTCGGATATTGGTTCCTGCCGGTTGTATTTCAGTAGAAAGCGAAAATGTTGGGGTCTAATAGCCAATGAACTGTGTTGAAAGCACTATTTGACCCAACATCAATAAAATAGAGTGTCAATAATCCTGATGCGAGGCAAGCATACTTGCACAAAGCATATTGAGGGTTATGGACACTCTATTTTATTATTTATTCAGATTCCTCTGGGTTGATTAAGGCATAACGGCAGTGGTCAGTCCATTTTCCATGAATTCGTGCATAGGATCTTGAAATGCCTTCGCTGTGAAAACCAAGATTTTTTAACAATCTTCTGGAGGGGCGATTCTCGGGAATTACATAAGCCTCAATTCGATGGATGTGATAGCCTTCATACAAAAGCTCAATTCCCTTTTGTATTGCCTCCAGAGCATAACCTTTATGAAGGTATTTCTTACTAAGTTTATAACCGAGGCAGCAGCTCCGATAAGGTTCCCTGAGAAAGTTTTGAAAGCAAAAGCTGCCCACAATCTCATTTGGGTTATCCTTCAAAAAAATCCAGTAACGAATAAGCTTTCCTTCTGACATGAGATTATGCTCAGCAGTAAGGGAGGCTCTTTGATAAGATAAGGAATAAAAATTGTTATCTCGAAGGGGCTCCCAAGGTTCGAAATGGGACTTGTTCTCTTCATAAAAGGACAAGACCAAGGAGGCATCCTCTTTTTTTAATTTCTTAAGGATTAAGCGTTCGGTTTCATGGGAATGGGACATGTTATTTACCTCTTAATAATTAATCAATTCCGCGTAGCTGAATCTGCTCTACATAGGGAGCCAGGATGGAGGCATACCAGTTCAAAGTCTCTTTGGAGGGAGCATGAAGTCCAGAGGTAATCAAATCACCGGAATCTTTAAACGCTTGCAGATAATATGATTTTGCACCAAAAATCCACTTTCCGATGGAGTGAAAATCCTCCTCGCTATGTAATTCTTTAATAACGGTTGTTCGAAATTCATAGGAAAGGGGTGATGATATAAGATATGCGACACTTTCTTCAATCTTGCCCAATTCTACCGCTGGTTTTCCACTGGTGAGGGCATAGTTGGATTTTGAGTTTTTGATATCCATTGCCACATAATCGATTAACTTATGTTCAATTAAATTTGTTAACATGGAAGGATTTGTGCCATTGGTATCCAGTTTCACCAGATAACCCATATCCTTAATTCTTTTAATAAAGTCAGGCAATTCATCATAGATCGTGGGTTCACCCCCACTAATGCATACACCCTCTAGAATGTTTTTTCGTCGCTTCAATAGGGAGAAGATTTCATCCTCCGGGATAACGGGCAGAGAGCTAGGATTCAAGACTAAGGATGCATTTTGACAAAAAGGGCATCTCATATTGCATCCCCCGAGAAATACCATTGCCCCAAGATGACCCGGATAGTCAAGGAGGGTAAGCTTGTTAAAGCCATGTATCTGCATATTGTCACCTCTAATTTGTTATGCTAAAATAACTATACCAAATTAAGTGTAGGTAGTCCAGTTGAAAAGGAACCGTTAGTGATGTCGAATGAGAAATATATGAAGGAAGCGTTAAAGCAGGCGAAGAAAGCAATAAGGCTTGGAGAAGTACCGATTGGCTGCGTTATCGTATATCAGGATAAGATTATAGGTCGTGGTTATAATAAACGAAATACAAAGAAGACAACTTTGGCACATGCTGAAATTATTGCAATTGAAAAGGCAAGTAAGGCAATGGGGGATTGGAGACTGGAGGACTGTACTATGTACGTTACCTTAGAACCCTGCCAGATGTGCTCAGGAGCGATTGTTCAGGCAAGAATCAAAAAAGTTGTGGTTGGCACTATGAATCCAAAGGCCGGTTGTGCGGGTTCTGTTCTCAACTTACTCCAGATGAAGGAATTTAATCATCAGGTAGAGCTGGAAACAGGGGTGCTGCAGCAGGAGTGTACGGATATGCTGCAGGCATTTTTCAAAGATTTACGAATCCGTAATAAATTGGAAAAGCAAGAGGGTTGACATTCTACTCTAAAAATTATATACTTGCAATACAGCTCTTTTGAATTTCATATTATGTAACAAAGAAGAGCAATTCGAGTTTATATTTATAATAAAATAGTCGTAAAGTTTCCGTGCAGCCGGGGAGATAGCGGTGCCCTGTACCTGCAATCCGCTACAGCAGGGGTGATGTTCTGCCCAGGGTGTCTTACTGTAGGGCCGCCCCTTATAAGTGATGTTGACGTTTGGGTCTTACGCAACAGGAATTTGTGAACCGTGTCAGGTCAGGAATGAAGCAGCACTAAGCAAAAGCTCTTGTGTGCCGTAAGGATGCCTGGATCGAGTTAACTGTAAGGGTAACGCTTATGGTAAGCATTCAAAGCAGAGCGCACGGAATTTAAATAATACAATTGAAGAAATGCAGTTTGCATTTCTTTTTTTTGAATACTTAATGCGGTTTTTTGCTCAATATTAAGAGCGAAAGAAGTTTTATAACTGCACAAAATAAATGGATATAAGCCTTTTGTCCTATATGCTAAGATTATGGAAAAAATCTATTTCTGAATCGATGGAATTGCTATATAATACAATATATTAAACGTAAGAAAAATAAGTGATCGGCGGTGTCATGATGCAGATGAATATAAATGCAAATGCAGTTAACCAATTTTTGAAAGGAAGTAATATTTTTATTAAAGGAGAACCTGTTTTCTGGGCTGCAATGATTGTTAAGGGTCGAGTAATAATGCATAGTGAAGGTGCTAAGGTAGTTATGGGGTCCGGTGCATTTTTGGGCATCAATGATATATATACAGGAACTTATCAATGTAGTTATACCGCTCTCGATGATGTGATGATTTATGTGTTTCCAATTAAGAAACAGGATGAAATAGAGACGATTTTAAATGTAAATAAAGATTATCACGGAATTATGGTAGCCTCTTTCTATAAGACAATTCATGATCTTGATCAGGCCTTTCAAAATATAATGAAAGGGGTATCTGAGATTTATCAATACCTTACACAAACTTACCAAATGTTGAAGCAGTCCGCTTTAAAAAACGGAGTTGCCTTCCAGGATTCGGACAAGCTTCTGAACTTGAATATGCCGGAGAACCAGATAGAAATGCTTCGTGATAGGGTTCAATATTACTGTGCCTGTAAGAATTTACCTATCGATGCGGTTAAGACCTTCTATTCCTACGGTAATACCGTGACCATGTATCAGATCGAGGAGCAGGCATTTTTAGTGAATCAGCAATTAGAGGCATTAGAAGAGCTTTCTAAGTTTTTATTAACAATGGCAGAGTGCATGATAGATGATACAGATAGCTGCTTATATGGCCGTGTGATAGGATATGCATCTTATTCAGACCATGTAGGAGGCGTTACACTGATTGATATTTTGGATGAGATGATAGAGCAAATCAATAAGGCGGAGCTTTTTGCAGAGCGTTATCTTGGTAAAAAGCTTAGAGTTAATAGAAAAAGAATGGAAGAGGGATATCATAACCTGATTAATAATGAGATGAATCCCGATGCCATTAATGAATCAGTTGGGGAACATACAAAGGAAGAGAAGCAAAATGCCCTGGCAGAGCTAAAAGATTCTTATCAAAAGCTGCTGGAGTACGCACAAGTTGAGAGTATAAAGGCTGTAGAGATGATGAAGGTGATGAATCACTTTGTTCAGCTTAGAGATAAAGCATCCGGTGATGATGGAGCCAGAGCACTTCGAAGATTGTTGGCAGAGCATTATTATGAGATATATCATAAGGCTTTTTTAAGGTCTTATGGAGAAGGAAAGTCATCCAGATTAGTAGAAATGTTTTTGCGATATGGTTTTGCGGATGAAAGGTTATTAACAGACGATCAACTTCTATCGCTTTATTTTCTGGAGGAAGAGGGCGAATCCGAGGGGCCTCGCTATGTATTTGATATAAAGACTTGGTTAACTATGATTTATGAAGGGGAAAGAGAACCATCAAAGAATGAATTTGATCTGGAATATGCGGATACAATCAATGAAATGAAGCGAAAAGGGCAGATGAGTGAGCGAGATTATGAGATCTTGGCGCATGATAAAGAGAAAAAGCTTGCATACGAAATTCAAAATATGTTCCGTTATAATAATCGTACTACCAGCGGAACGCTTTCAAGCTTTGTGCCCGTGCTTCATAAGGATCAATGGCCCGGCAATTTTGAACGCATTTATGTTACTCCAGCCAGAGTAAATGATGCGATTAATGAGATTCTGAAAGTAGATTATTCAGCATTCTTCCGTGAGATCGTTTATTCAAATCAAGAAAAAAATATTACCCGAGAATTTGTTATGAAAAATATATTCCCAGATATTATCTTAATGCCGAACGTTGGCTCTAATGGAGTAATGTGGCAAGAGATATCCGGCAAGAAAAGAGAAAGTGCCGGACGTTTCATGCTTCCAATATTATCAGAGATGCCTCTTAAGACACTTTTAGTTAGGATCATTGGTCGTTTTCGTTGGGAACTATGTCGTACCATTGAGGGTTCCGCATGGAACAACATAGCTCAGAAGTCACTGACTTCTGAGTATTCAGAGTATCTACAATTTTATCGTAAAAATAAAGATCTATCCGAAGAGAAAAAGCAAAAAATTAAAATGCAGATTCAAAAAGGTCGAAATAATAGCCGTGAAGTATTTGCACTGGATTATGAGCAGTGGGTCTTGCTTGAAGCAAAAGGGGTAGTAAAGCTTAATAAGGTTGTTCGAGAGATTATGGCAACCTACTGTCCTTTTGAGAAAAATATCAGGGAGCAAGTAAAGAATCAAATGGTATTTGAGGAAGCTATGGCAAAGTTTTATAGAGAGAAGCTTAAAAAAATCCGAGAAATAGAAGGTAGATATCGTCTGTTGCAAAGAGAAAATATCGAATTGACACCAGAGCTAGTTACGAATTTGGATTTTTATAAGAACCAATAATTTACTAAAATGGGAGCATTCCTCTTGAATTAACCGGAATCTAATGATAGTATAATATGTGAGGATATTTGTCCTCAGGTATCAATATTCTACAAAGGAGGTCAAGTGATGGGTAGCTATGAAATAATAGAAAAAACAGAAGCGATTAGAGAAAAAGTAATCGAAGGCGATTTGCTATCCGCACAAGAAATTCTGGAAACAATCAATCTGAGAAAAGTAAAAAACTTATCGGATCTCAACCTCATGGCGGGAGTTCTTAAGGAAAATGGTTACTATGATGAAGCGGCGGAGCTTTATCTCCGGATTTATGAAAAATCACAAACCCGTAAAACCATTTCTCAGTTGATTGATATCTCGATTAGGAGGGATGAAACAGAAGAAGCAGAGAAGTATTATAAAATATATGAGAAATACGCGGAAGAGGATTATGAAAATCATATTTTTCGCTATAAACTTGATAAAATGCAAGGGGCTTCCTATGAGAAAATGATTCGAAACCTTGAAAAATTAAAAATGCTCCAATATACAGAAAAGTGGGCTTATGAACTGGCAAAGCTTTATTATAAAGCAGGAATGGAGAAGGAATGCATTAAAGAGTGTTCCGATATTATTCTGTGGTTTGGAGAAGGCCCCTATGTGGAAAAAGCAAAATTGCTTCGCTCCTATTTTATGGGTGACACCAATAAAGAAAAGTTGATGGAAGAAATAAGGAGAAGATCACTTGGAATTAGTGGAAATACCATAGACTTTCAGGTTGCCAAGGAGAGGTATATGGAGCAGATGGCCGCTCTTAAGGACGATACGTTGGATCTGGCACAGATAATAAAAGAAGCAAATGAGAAGAAGGAAGAAAAAACCTCACAAAATGATTTGCTAGAGGAAGTAGCGATTACGTTGGATGCAGAGCTAATGAAGGAAGAAACTTCTGAAAGCGATTCGGTTAAAGAGGAAGTGGATTATAATAATATTGATGCTATAGCAGATAAAGAAAAGGAGTCCACCAGTATAACAGAACTAACAGAGGAAGAGGAACAAGTCTTCGTATTTGATCTGGAAGATGAGGTGGAGGAAGAGGTAGCTCAGGAAGATAACATACTTGATTACATAGCGAGCACAACAGGAGTAGATCTTGAAGAAGTTTTTCAGGGTTTTTTAGAAGATGAGGTGTTAAAGCTGCAGCTTGTGGATATTTTGGTCAATCTAATCCAGAAGAATATCTATCCTCCTATGATATACATAGCAGGGAATAATGAAGAGATGAGTGTAGAACTATCTAAGAAGTTGGCGTTATTCATGAATAAAGCGGGTCTACTGTCTTCACCTAAAGTAGCAAAAATTTCAGCACAGAAATTGAATGCAATCAATATCATGGGGAAGAAGGAGACATTAAGAGGGTGTTGCCTTTTGATTAATGGGGCGGAAGCACTCTATCAGGAAAGTGTGCAAGCTGTGACGCAGCTGGCACAACAGCTTGAAGAGGATTTCGCAGTTATACTGATAGGTAATGAGATGGATTCGGAGACGTTTTCACAAAGCAATACACTTTTTGGTGATTCAGAGGTTTGGGGAATTAGCTTATAGCCAATGATTACTTTTTACTCCCAGTCAAAGCTTGAGATATGATTATGACAAATGTTTCCCGAAACGGAGACGCTTTCGTAGTTGCATTACGTAGCGGTACATAAGGCTCTAAAAGACAGAGCCTAAATACCGACGAATGCAAATACTCCTTTTCGGAAATCATTTATCCTAATCATTATGCTAAGGTTTGAATTGGGAGTGGATAGTAACCCAACTGGTAAAAAGATATAAAATTACCTCGAGATACATATGTATTTTATTTGGAATTTAAGGTAAAATGGAACTAATTTTGTTAACAGATGATTAAAAAAACGTTAAATATCAAAGAAATAGGCTATTTAGCCTGTAAAAAACGCAAAAACTAATTTACAAAACATTACTTTATGGTATAATCAAATTGGTGTTATTTGAATTAGTAAAAATGTGGAAGTATTTAATATACAAAATGACAAACTTAAGTTCAAAAATTGAGGTGCATAATGGAGCAATATATCATAAAAGGTGGAAAACCACTTTGCGGGGAAGTTTCTATAAGTGGCTATAAAAATGCGGCCCTTGGAATTATAGCAGCAGCGGTAATGACGGATGAAACAGTTAAGATTGAAAATATTCCTGATGTAAGAGATATCGATATTTTATTAAGAGCAGTAGAGGATATCGGAGCAAAGGTAGAAAGAGTTAATTCGAACACGGTATATATTACAGGAAATAATATTCGTACTGTGAAAGTGGATTTTGATTATGTAAGAAAAATCCGCGGCTCTTATTATTTGATAGGGGCGTTGCTGGGTAAGTACAAGAGTTCTTCCGTAGTTCTTCCTGGTGGATGCAATATTGGAAGCAGACCCTTTGATCAACATATCAAGGGCTTTGAAGCGTTAGGCGCTAAAGTTAAAATTGAATATGGTGCTATTTGTGCGGATGCGGAAGCTTTAATTGGAGCACACGTTTATTTTGATGTTTGCAGTGTTGGATCGACCATCAATGTTATGATGGCGGCTTGCTTAGCAGACGGGCTTACCACACTGGAGAATGCAGCAAAAGAACCTCATGTTGTTGATGTTGCTAACTTTTTAAACAGTATGGGAGCGAACATAAAAGGTGCGGGTACTGACATAATTCGTATCAAAGGTGTTTCCAAATTACATGGATGTGAATATTCTATTATACCGGATCAAATAGAGGCAGGAACCTTTATGTTTGCTGCTGCAGCAACAAAAGGGGACGTGCTAATTAAGAATGTAATTCCTAAGCATTTGGAAGCATTTACAGCGAAGCTTCTAGATATCGGAGCAGAGGTTGAGGAATTTGACGATGCAGTGAGGGTTCGTGTTACCAAGACACTTGGAAGCACTCATGTTAAAACCTTAGTATATCCTGGGTTTTTAACGGATATGCAGCCCCAGATGACTACATTGCTTGCCTTATCCAAGGGTACAAGTATTGTTACTGAGAGTATCTTTGAGAATCGTTTTAAATATGTGGACGAACTTAGCAGAATGGGAGCTAACATTAAGGTGGAGAGCAATACTGCTATTATTGAAGGGGTAGAGAAACTTAGCGGTGCTGTGGTTTCAGCTCCGGACTTGCGCGGTGGTGCAGCTCTTGTTATTGCCGGATTGATGGCAGAGGGCTTTACAATTGTGGAAGACGTTGAATACATTGAACGTGGCTATGAAAAGTTAGAGGATAAGATGCAGATGCTCGGCGCAGACATGATTAAGGTTGATTCCGAGGATATGAAAGCAATTAATAAATTTAAATTGAAAGTAAGCTAGCCTATATTTTTCGGCATAACATTGTTTAGAAATTAACTAATAATGGGAGTCAAAAGTCCTTTTATACCGTGTTCGTGGAAGCATAAGATTTTTGGTATATGAAAATTGTCACTGCCACTGTTAAATAGGGCTTTTAGCACCCGGTTAGTAAGAAACTATACTATTTTATTATTATCCATACATACAGAACGAGAGAATAATGAAAAGAGACAGTTGTATAATGCAGCTGTTCTTTATTTACCTAAAGAAAAATTCGGTTAAAAAATCCACTTGACTTCTGTGGAATTCCGTTATATTCTTATATTGATACAATAATTGAATACGTTAATTTTTTCTCTTATTCAGAGTGACGGAGAGTAAGGCTCTATGAAGTCACGGCAACCCCTGTACAGGAAGGTGCCAACCTGAGCGAGTAATCGAACAATAAGGGGATTTGATTTGTATATGTCAGGTCCGCTTTCAGCGGGCTTATTTTTATGTTTGTCAACGACATTTTCCTAAAGGAGGATTATATTATGGTACAGAAAAGATTATTTACTTCAGAATCAGTAACAGAAGGACATCCGGATAAGATTTGTGATCAGATTTCAGACGCAGTTTTGGATGCTTTATTAGCACAGGATCCCATGAGCCGTGTTGCTTGTGAAACAGCAATTACAACCGGATTAGTATTAGTAATGGGTGAAGTAACAACACAGGGATATGTAGATATTCAAAGAATAGTAAGAGATACCATTCGTGAGATTGGTTATGATCATTCTGAATATGGATTTGATGCCAATACCTGTGGCGTTATTGTTGCACTTGATGAGCAATCCAAGGATATTGCACTTGGTGTTGATACAGCATTTGAAGTAAAAGAAAAACAGACAGAGGATGAAGAGTTATCAAAGATTGGTGCTGGAGATCAGGGTATGATGTTTGGTTATGCCACCAATGAGACAGAAGAATATATGCCTTATCCGATTTCTTTAGCTCATAAGCTGACCAGACAGTTGACCAAAATCAGAAAAGAGGGTGTTTTAAATTACCTTCGTCCTGATGGCAAATCCCAGGTTACTGTGGAATATGATGAAAATGGCAAGCCGATTCATCTTAATGCAGTTGTTCTCTCAACCCAACATGGAGAAGAGGTTACAACCGAGCAACTTCGTAAGGACATCAAAAAATATGTATTAGACCCGGTACTTCCTCAGGAATTAGTGGATGAGAATACAAAGTTCTTCATCAACCCCACTGGCCGATTTGTAATCGGTGGTCCCAATGGCGATAGTGGTTTGACAGGACGTAAGATTATTGTAGATACCTATGGCGGATATGCAAGACATGGCGGTGGTGCTTTCTCCGGCAAAGATTGTACAAAGGTAGATCGTTCCGCAGCATATGCAGCACGTTATGTGGCAAAAAACTTAGTAGCAGCTGGATTAGCAGATCGTCTTGAAATCCAATTATCCTACGCTATCGGTGTGGCAGAGCCTACTTCCATCATGGTGGATACCTTCGGTACCGGAAAGCTTTCCGACCTTGAATTAGTAGCCGTAATTCGTAAGTATTTTGATCTTCGTCCAGCAGGAATTATTAAGATGCTGGATTTAAGAAGACCAATCTACAAGCAGACCGCAGCTTATGGTCACTTTGGCAGAAATGATCTGGATCTTCCTTGGGAGAAAACTGACAAAGTGGAAGTGTTAAAGGGCTATTTAAAGTAATAGGCTAATGAATATTCTTATCCGGCGGCCATACACTAAAACAGGAATGGCAAAGGGTAATAAGCTTGCAGCATAGACAAGAATAAATTCTGTAATAAAATAAACATAAAGAAGGCTGTTTTCATTCTCCTATAAAGGAGAGGAGAGCAGCCTTTCTTGTTGAGTGGAAAATAAAAATAACAATAGATGGTCGGGTATTACAAGCAAATCCAAATAGACTCGTTCGGTAATTAGCAGAAAGAATAGTCTTTTGATTAATAAAAATCGCCACAAGTACAGTTTAAACAGGGATTTTGTCAGCCGAATCATAGATAGTATTTAATGAAAACTTTAGAAAAGTCATTGTTTTTTTCTGTGCATTTAAAGAAACATCATGCTATACTTACTTATAGTAGTTAAGGTTGAATGAAATAGTATTTATTGTTAACAGTATAAAGAATAGGTTGTGTATTACATTAGGTTTAAAATTTACTTATAACAATATATAATTTTATTGCTGCTTAACTTAATAATTAGACTTTTCAATTACATGATTATATAATGATATGAAGTTAAATAAGGAGTGGAAGCATTGAAACTTAAGGACAGGTTGTTAACCGCATTTTTTATCATGATTGCCTTGCCAATTATATTACTGTCCGCAGCTGCGGGAACGATTGTAAGGCTACAGACCAATTCCGTTCAGCAGTCTTATGATGTAGAAGCAGATACGCTGCAAATACTTACCCGTCCAATTCAGATACTTAATTTGCTGACACGGGGAACCTATAATGATATCAAGCTTGCAGCACTTAAGTTTCCGGAGAAGCTGGAAGATAAAGAATACATTGAGCGATTAAATACAAAGTTGGAAGAGAAATATTCCTTTGTTGTAGTTCGAAAGAATAAAGAATTTGTATATGTAGGCGAACAGGCAAAGCTGGATATGATAGCCGGAGAGCTGCAAAGATTCGGAGTATACAATACCGACGTGGACGGTGGGATGTATATCGGAAGCACCCATCCATTTTTGGTGAAATCTCAGGACTTTTACTTTTCAGATGGTGGAGAAGGAACGATATTTGTAATAACGGATTTGAATATGTTGTTTCCTCAAATTAAGGCAGTTGTCTCACAAAGTATTATATCATTTTTGTTAATAATCACGTTTACCGGTGTTTTGTTGATGTTTTGGATTTATCGCAGTATCCTGCGGCCGCTAAACCGGCTTCGAGTGGGAATGAATCAAATTAAGGAAGGCGATTTGGATTATTCCGTTCAGACTGAAACCAAGGACGAGATTGGACAGATTTGCGAAGACTTTGAAGAAATGCGTATTCGATTAAAAGAGCAGATTGAAAGTCGGCTTCAATATGAAGAGGATATTAAAGAATTGATCAGTAATATCTCCCATGATTTGAAAACCCCACTTACCGCCATTAAGGGATATTCAGAGGGACTGATTGATGGAGTTGCCGTAACACCGGAGAAGCAGGAAAAGTATTTAAAAACGATCTTTACAAAAGCAAATGACATGTCCATTTTGGTGGATGAATTAGCCTTCTATACCAAGATTGATTGCAATACGGTTCCCTATTCATTTAAGGAGATTAATCTTCAAGAGTATTTTGATGATTGTATCGAAGATTTATCACTTGATTTGGAAGTGAAGAATATTGAAATTTTATATGAAAGTGCGATTAGCCAGGATACCTTTGTAATAGCAGATGCAGAGCAGTTAAAGAGGGTTATAAACAACATTATTGGCAATGCTGTAAAATATATTGATAAGCCCAAGGGAATTATCAGGATTCGGATTCAGGAAGAGGGCAATTATGCTCAGGTTGAGATTGAAGACAATGGAATTGGTATTCCAAAGTCAGATATTCCATATATATTTGATCGGTTTTATCGGGCAGATGCCTCCAGAAATTCAAAAAAGGGTGGTAGCGGCTTGGGACTTGCCATCTCTAAGAAAATTATTGAAGATCATTCGGGAAAAATATGGGCCACAAGCGAGCTTGGTATCGGAACCAAGATTATATTTACCTTAAAAAAAAGCCTGAAGAATGATGATGAGAAAAATAACGATAAGGAGTGATAGAATGAGTAGGATATTAATTGTAGAGGACGAACTTGCAATTGCGGAACTGGAAAAGGATTATTTGGAACTCAGTGGTTTTGAGGTTGAAGTGGAAACAACCGGAGATGTGGGAGCGCAAAGAGCTCTGACAGAGGAGTTTGAACTTGTCATTTTGGATTTGATGTTACCGAATATGGATGGCTTCGAAATCTGTAAAAAGATTCGTGAAGTGAAAAATATTCCGGTTATCATGGTATCTGCAAAGAAGGACGATATTGATAAAATACGTGGACTGGGACTGGGTGCAGATGATTATATGACCAAACCCTTCAGCCCAAGCGAATTAGTGGCGAGAGTGAAGGCACATTTGGCAAGGTATGAGCGACTGATTGGTACCGGTACAAAAGAGAATGAAATGCTGGAGATTCGAGGACTAAAGATAGATAAAACAGCAAGAAGAGTATTCCTAAACGGGGAAGAGAAGATTTTTACCACAAAGGAATTTGATTTAATGACCTTCTTAGCAGAGAATCCGAACAGGGTATATACCAAAGAAGAACTGTTTCGCGAGATTTGGGATATGGAATCAGTGGGAGATATTGCAACCGTTACCGTTCATATTAAGAAAATCCGTGAAAAGATAGAACTTAACACCTCAAAGCCTCAATATATTGAGACCATATGGGGAGTTGGATACCGCTTTAAGATATAAATATAAGGGCTTTTGCAAATCAATCTTAAAAAGATTATTATTTGCAAAAGTCCTTTTTCTATCTGGATTTTAATATGCTATGGATTTTAAATCACAAACTGTTTTACGATAGGTATAACTGGGGTTATTAGATGATTTGAACATCTTATACATTACCAGCGTAGCATGAATCTTCTGAATTTATGCAAAGTGCTATGCTACAATACAAACGGAGCCTAATCATACTTGTATTATTATTTTGACGATGTAGTAACCGTATTACATATTATTTTTTCAATATAAGAAATAACAAGAGCCAAAACAACTAAGGTTATTACAAGTAGTGGTAACCTGATCAGAAGGGAGCCTTGCATAATTTCCATATAGAAGAAAAGGGATAAAATACCAATGAGTGCAGAAATAAATGAAACCACACTTAGTTTTTGCTTCACGGCATCAAAAACAAATTTGCTGCAGTGTTTGCATTGTAATTTTACTTTTGATTCATACCATTTGCAGCTAACTGTTTGATGGCAATGGGGACATACATATTTCATAGAATTCTCCTTTGTTGATGATATATTTATAGTTCTTATACGACTTTAACCTGTATCTTATAGAAGAACTGACGCTCCTGTTCGTTGTTCGTAGAATACTCAGAGATTACCTCACAAAAATAATCTCCGTCAATACGATAATTTCTTCGTGAGACTTCCGCCAAAAGCGCAGTCGCATAATCCTTCTCATTGGTAAACCCAGAACAGCACATGGATAGATAGGAACCCTGAGGAATTACTTCAACCGATGCATAATCAGAGGAAGCTTCATCGGTCAATAGAAAGATTTCATCGCTATGAAGATGGGAGGAACTTAAGTGCTGTTTTCGTATAATCGTTCCGGCATTACAAAAGTATACCATAGGGAAATTAATATTAAGTAAATGGTTTTTCAGTAGGCGAAGATTATATTCATAGTGCTTATAGTCATAATCCAGAATATTATAGCCTGTATTGTAAACGATTATTTTTCTGGATGGAAAGTATTCCAAAAACACTTCACCCACCCGAGGCATAGTCAGGTAACGGTTGTAATTATCCATGGAGCGTTGAATGGATCTTTTACAAAGTTCTAATCTTTTTATCTCAGCTTCAATTTCGTTATAACGTTTTTTAAGATTTTGTTGCATAGAATCGATATTAGCAAGCTCCTCTTGAATCTGTTTTAAGGAAAACCCCATATGTTTGTAGTACTGTATCATATCAAGGGTTGCAGACTGTCCGATGGTGTAATATCGATAACCTGTCTTTTGGTTGATCACCTGTGGTTTTAATAAACCAATTTTATCATATAGGCGTAAGGTTTGCTCTGATACTTGATTGAGCTCAGCCATTTTCCCAATCGAAATCTGATCTAGTTCCATAGGTCGACCCCCTCACAAATACCATTGACCGGATTGATATCATTGTTCCGTTCTTTTAATAAACAATCAGGTACTTTATGTTAAGTATAAAATCTAAAGCCAAAATGTCAAGTAATATCTTGGTTGTCAAACGGACGATTATATCTGATTCATAGCAAATTATCCATTTATAAAAGGAATCAAAGGAATAACAAAACCCAATATAGTAACTAAAATGATACGAACGAGACTCATTATTCAGTTGCTTGCCAAGAAGAGAAACTAATTAATTAAATACAGAAGGATCGGCATTAAGGAATAGCTGATTAGCAAAAATAAAGTTAATATACGAAGTAATAATCATTGATGGAATTAATAAATTGCATATCAAGTGAAATTAGGAATTTCAATCAATAACTTTGTACTAAGTATAAAGTTATTGATTGTTTGAACAATTATTATAAATTGCAAATAATAATATTCTTTATCAGCAGAAATAGCGGTTGACAACCCCTTTTGGCAAAGTTTCGATTTATGATGAAACTACAAAATTGATATGGTCCGTTTATTTTATCTATAAAATCTTGTTAAAGATAATAGGAATTTATCTACTTTTTTGTATTGACTTTAATATTGTGATAAGGTTTTCAATAAATACATAAAGTGGCAAAAAAGAGATGATTGAAGTGCGAAAGGGGAGCTTATTCATGGAATTATTAAAGAACTATATAAACGGAGAATGGGTGGAAGGAACGTCAGGTAAGGTGATTGAGGTAATTAACCCTGCAAATGAAGAGGTGATTGCCTTAGTATCCGAAAGCAGCGTTGAGGATACCAAGAGAGCCATTACGGCAGCCAAGGAGTCCTTTTATGTAACTCGTGAATGGAGAGATATGGATGCCCAGGGTAGAAGTGATATCTTACTAAAAATTGCGGATGCAATCGAAGCCAGAATAGAGGAACTTACATTACTGGATACCCTAGATAACGGGAAGCCTTTGCGTGAAGCACAAGGGGACATTGATGACGGAGTACATACCTTCCGTTATTATGCGGGGTTAATTAAAGCACCCTACGGCGGGGTATATGATGTGAACAATAACTTCGGGAAGATGCATTCCTATACCGTGCATGAACCGGTGGGTGTTGTGGCGCAGATCACACCTTGGAACTATCCTTTTTTGATGTCGGTATGGAAGTTGGCACCTGCTTTGGCGGCTGGCAACAGTATTGTATTTAAACCCAGTCCCAAAGCTCCGCTATCTACAATTAAGTTATTTGAAATCTTTGAAGAGGTGGGGTTACCTAAGGGTTGCGTAAATCTTTTGCAAGGAGATGCTGAGGTTGGTTCTGAAATGGGAAGAAACACCGATGTGGATATGATTACCTTTACCGGAAGTACAAAGGTGGGTCAAAGTCTTATGGCTGCAGCTGCCGGTAATGTGAAGAAAATTGGCTTAGAGCTAGGAGGAAAATCACCGAATGTGATCTTTGGGGA
The DNA here is from genome assembly GCA_023435895.1 of Bacillota bacterium. GTDB lineage: Bacteria > Bacillota > Clostridia > Lachnospirales > Lachnospiraceae > Mobilitalea. The sequence goes on along the minus strand of JAEZLH010000011.1, from coordinate 41,800 downwards.
TGCCGACCTGGATGGTGCAGTAGAATGGGCAATGATAGGAATTTTCTTTAATCAAGGCGAGGTATGCTCCGCCGGTTCAAGAATAATTATCGAGAAATCAATTAAGGATGAATTCTTAAAGAGATTGGTAAAGAAAGCAAGTGCCATGACCATTGGTGATGGCAGGGGGAACCCTGATTTGGGTCCGTTAATTACAAAGCAGGACATGGAGAAGGTACTTAATTACATACAGAGCGGAATAGAAGAGGGAGCAACCCTTGTTTATGGTGGAGAACGATATATAGAGGGAGAATGTGCAAAAGGGTATTTCGTAAGGCCTACGATTTTTGATCATTGTTCTCCGGATATGAGGATCGTAAGAGAAGAAATATTTGGCCCTGTAGTAACCATTCAGACTTTTGAGAGTGAACAGGAAGCAATTGATATGGCCAATGATACAATATATGGTTTGGCGGGCGCAGTGTTTACCTCAGATTTGACCCGTGCATATCGTGTGGTAAAAGAAATAAGAGCCGGAATTACCTGGGTTAACTGTTATAATCCCACCTATAACGAAGCACCCTGGGGAGGTTATAAGATGAGTGGTATCGGACGTGATCTTGGGGTCCACGGTCTTTTGGAATACCAAGAGATAAAACAGATTAATATTAATCTGACACCTGGAATTGTAGGGTGGTATGAACATTAAATACGTAAAATTATAGTTAGGATATTTGATTTTGGGCGAAAACATAGGGCTCATCCATAATATGTGGGTGGGCCCTTTGTTGCGTCAAATTTTTCTTGGTTTAATGTTTGTAGGTATTGATACCCAAGTCGTTTATGAGTAAAAATGAGAGAAAACGAGTAAAGTCCAATGCAGATACTCCTTTTTTCGAATTGTTTAATGCGCTATTATGGAGGAATTATGCAGGTACATCATGATTTGAGAGAATGCCTACTGATGTGGTAGGGGTATTGACAAAGATTAGGGGAGATGTTAAAATTATCCTAGCCGATTCTTAAGGAGTTCCTGCGGAAAAGGCATAGGATTAAAGTATTTCATACAATCTGATAATTGGGATATCCGGTTAAAAGATGATTGTTACATAAGTATATTTTCCCTATGCGATGGTTGGCATGGGGTTTTTTTCTTAGGAGGAAATAGATTTGGACACCAGAGTAGCCTTAATTGGCATCATAATTGAGAATACAGAATCGGTTGAGCGATTAAATAATCTGCTGCATGAATATGGGCAGTATATTATAGGGAGAATGGGAATTCCCTACAGAGAAAAAAACATTAATATCATCAGTGTTGTTCTCAATGCAGAAGCAGATGTTATAAGTACATTAGCAGGTAAGCTAGGCATGTTGAATGGTGTAAGTGTTAAGACGATTTATTCAAAGAAATAATGTATTGATTAAGGTGCAAGTAAAGCGGTTTGGTATGGATAGGTTTGAGAAGGAAGGTCTGGTTGTTTAGGTTGGAAAGCTACACCTAGAATGGAGTATGCTATGAAGAAGGTTGTAATGATATTACTAATGCTGATTGCACTTTCATTGTTAACTGCTTGCAGCAAAGAGGGTGATACCAAAGAAGCTGGTTCTGAGCAGGAGTTATTAACACCCACCTCTTTACCCAAGCCGTCCGTCACACAACCTTTAAAAGATAAGATTAAGGTAAAAATTGCCGCTCTGAAAGGACCCACAGCAATTGGTATGGTAAAAGTGATGGAAGATAGTCAAACTGCATCTACCACCAATGATTATGATTTTACTATTGCAGGAGCACCCGAAGAAATAACGGTGGGTTTGGTAAAAGGAAAATTTGATATAGCAGCAATACCCTGTAATCTGGCCGCTATTTTATTTAATAAAACAGGTGGAACAGTAAAGATGGCAGGCATCAATACCCTAGGGGTGCTATATATTGTAGAAACAGGCAATGCAATTCATAGTGTGGAGGATTTGAAAGGAAAGACCATTTATTCTACTGGTCTTGGTGCAACCCCACAATATATTTTAAACTATATTTTAACTTCTCACGGACTTGATCCAAAGAAAGACCTCAAGATTGAATATAAAGCAGAAGCTACAGAAGTTGCATCTATACTTGAGAAAGCGGACAATGCTATCGCGATGCTTCCTCAACCCTTTGTAACGACCGCCATGATGAAGAATAATAGGCTGCGTATCGCTTTAGATATGGAGAAGGAATGGAAGATGGTAACCAAGGATGACAGTTCTGTGGTGACAGGTGTGGTAGTTGTTCAACAGAATTTTATAAAGGAACACAAGGAAGCATTTGATGCATTTATGAAAGAATACGAGACGTCAGTCAACTTTATAGCTTCAAATCCTGGTGAGGCGTCAGAGCTTGTTGAAAAGTTTGATATATTTAAGGCTGCTCCTATAAGAAAAGCGCTACCAATGTGTAATATTACCTTGATTCAGGGTGAGGAAATGATCAATAAAACAAATTCCTACCTAAATATTTTATTTAAACAAGATCAAAAATCCATAGGGGGCAAATTTCCTTCTAAAGATTTTTACTATATTCCTTAACATAGGGTGCCGATATAGGGCACTAGCTGATTATGGTTATTATTCCCCAATAATAATATAGACAAGGAGCGAAAACAAATGGCAAGGAGCACACAATCTAAGTTGCGATACAAAAATATTGCGTTTAAATTGCTTGTTGTTTGCTTTTGGCTTCTAGCATGGGAAGGGGTAAGCAGATTGCTTGCAAGTGATATTCTGCTCCCCTCGCCCTATGCGGTAATTAAAACCTTATGTAAGCTTATGCTTACTTTTGACTTCTGGGAGACAATACTGTTCTCCTCTTTTCGTATTGTAACTGGATTTTTGCTGGCGTTACTCGTGGGTTCATTGCTTGCAGTGTTATCATACCTTAATAAGCTTATAAAAGAGCTTTTTATGCCTATGATGAAAGCAATCCAGGCAATGCCGGTGGCATCTTTTATCATTATTGCATTGGTATGGATTGACTCTACGAATTTATCTGTACTGACTTCTTTTTTATTGGTGATGCCACTAATCTATTCTAATATATTTCAAGGCCTCTTATCGGCAGATCGAAAGCTTCTTCAAATGGCGAGCGTGTTTCGGTTAAATCGCAGAAAACAAATCATGGCAGTCTATATCCCCTCAACAATATCATATTTTATATCTGCAATCTCCGTAGGAATGGGCTTTTGTTGGAAAGCTGGTATTGCAGCAGAAGTAATTGGAAAGCCAAGCGGTTCCATTGGAAAAAGACTCTATGAGTCAGAAGTGAATCTAATGATGGAAGAATTGTTTGCATGGACGATTGTAATCATTGTGATAAGCGTAATTTTTGAAAGAGCCGTTATGCTACTTTTAAGATTAATACATAAGGATCCTATCTCCAATCAAAAGATATCTATTATAGAGTAGTTTGCAGCTAGATAAAAACAATAACCATTAGTAATTACATATATAGAAGTCGAGGAGGAGATGGGATGGATATTCGACTAAAGCAGATATCAATACAATTTAACAAAAAAACAATCTTCTCTAACTTGAATGTGACCTTTGAGGAAGGATGCATTAATTGCTTAATGGGACAATCCGGTAAAGGGAAAACCACGATTCTTAACTTAATTATGGGCTTTGTGAAACCGGATAGAGGAGAAATTCTGTTTGATCAGGAGGACCGTATCGCTGCAGTGTTTCAAGACGATCGGTTAATTGAGCAATGGGATGCCCTTAAAAATGTGAAGCTGGTATGTGGGAGAAAGCCTGAAGAGGAGCAAATCATTAGGGAGCTAATGAAAATCGGTATTGATGATTATAAAGGGAAGCCTGTAAAAAATTTTAGTGAAGGAATGCGAAGAAGGGTAGCAATAGTAAGGGCGTTGATTGCATCCAGTGATATTGTACTGCTAGATGAACCTTTTCGAGGGTTGGATTCAAAATTAAAAGGAAGAGTTATAGATTATATTAAAGAGAAAACAAAAGGGAAGACAGTAATTGTTGTAACCCATGAGATAGAAGATGTGATGCAGCTAGAAGGAAATCTGGTAACTCTGGATTATGCAAAATGATACTTCAATGCTTGGAGATATATAAGTATTAATTAAAACTATTTTAATGTAAAATGTATGTGATTTATGGTTGTGTTTTTTATTTTGTTGGGCTATAATACTTCTTAAAACTATTTATAGAGCAATCCGAAGAGAGAGGTCAATCATGCATATTACGATTACAGGCAATTTGGGTAGTGGTAAATCTACTATCTGTAAGTTGCTAAATGAAAATTATCAGTTTGAGGTATATTCAACGGGAAAAGTTCAAAGAGAGTTGGCAAGACAAATGAATTTGACAACACTAGAATTGAATCAGTTGATGTGCAGCGATAAAAAATACGATAAAATGATAGACGATGAAACTGCCAAAATTTCTAGGGAAAATAGGGACAAGAATATTATCTTTGACTCCCGCCTTGCGTGGCACTTTGTAGAAAGGTCTTTCAAAGTATTTGTATCCGTAAGTCTTGAAGTGGCTGCCGAACGTGTTATGAATGATCAAAGAGGTGCGGAGGAGAAATACTCAACTCTTGAGGAAGCAAAGAATCTTCTAGGAGAACGTGCCGCAACCGAATGCAGACGTTATAAGGATATCTATGATTTGAATTATATGGACTTCTCAAATTATAACCTGGTAATTGATAGTACTTATTGTAATCCAGAAAAAATTGCTGAAATAATTATCCGTGAAGCAAAAGCATATTATGCTAATGACAGGAAAGAAACAAATAAGATGTTTGTCTCTCCAAAAAGATTATTGAAGGAAGACGAACTTCAAAAGGAAGATGAAGAACGACTATCTGCATTAATTGAAGAATACAGAAGGCTTCCGTATGAAATTGATCATGTTATCACTGTTCGTAAGAAAGAGGATGATTATGAGGTTTTAGAAGGGCTTGATCAGGCGAAAGCAGCATTTCTTGCAAAGGTCTGTTATGCTCCGGTAGAAGTGAAACATATAAATTAATCCAGATTTGTTATGCTTAAACAGAATTGGAATTCATAAATTATTCTAAACATGATAATATTAGCAAAAAAATTAGAAATTATCCCCGAGCATATTAAAGAAGCTTTTACAAACAATATAGAAAAGAGAATTCACTTAACGATGAATTCTCTTTTTTGTTGAAAGTAAAAGAAGCATATTATTGACATTTTTGTGAAAAGCCCGAGAGGTAGGGATTAACTTCCTGTTAAGAGCGTTTATGTCATAATAGCTTCAAAATAATGTAAGAGGGGGTAAATGCATGAAATCCTGGATGGAACGATCGAATATTGCAAGATGGTTTATATCTGTGGCGTTGATTACAGCTGGTGTGTATTTGGGGTTTCGCTATCTATTGCCTTTGGTATTCCCTTTTTTGGTGTCCTACTTTTTGGCATGGATGATTAAACCTGTAGCGGAGATGCTTCACAGAAGATTTAAAATACCAAGAATCTTGGGAGGCTCCTTGTCTTTGATTCTTCTTTTAGCTGTCTTTGGCACATTGTTTTTTTTGCTGATTAAGATATTAATACGACAATCCTTCGAGTTAATAAAAAATCTACCCATTTATTTGGATATCATTGCCGGAAAGTTGGATGCGCTCTGTAATCATTGTGATGGTCTGGCAGGACTGAGTTTGGGTACAATGAGAGGGATTGTAGATGAAAATATCACTGCAACGGTTGGAATGGTAAAAACAAATATTATGCCAAAGATTACGCAGCAATCCATATCAATCACAGTACAATTAATAACATTTATCGGAATTTCGCTGATTGTATTGGTGGCAGCAGTTCTAATGGTGAAGGAATTGCCTGCATTTCATACGAAATATAATAATAATACGCTATACAAAGATATCCATAAGGTGACTACAAAACTGGCTGATGCAGGAACTGCATTTTTACGCAGTCAGTTGATTATCATGTCGGTAGTGGCAGTAATTAGTGTGCTGGGACTTACTATACTGGGGAGCCATTATGCGGTATTGTTAGGTATGGGAATCGCCATACTTGACGCGTTACCCATACTCGGAAGTGCCATGGTATATATTCCGTGGGCAATTATATCTCTTGTAAACGGTGATATCTTATCTGCGGCAATACTATTTACCACGTTTTTGGTATGTCAGGTAATTCGCGAGATTTTAGAGCCAAAATTAATCGGTAACCGAATTGGAATTAAACCACTCTATACCTTGATGTCCATGTATGTGGGGTTGAAACTATTCTCTATAGCAGGATTCTTCCTAGGCCCCATTGGACTTCTAATAATCATTACAGTTTATAAGGTAATCTATGATAAAACTGAAATTGCGAAGGTAGAACGGGATACCTTTTATGAAGATTAGAGGAGGCATTGCCTCCTCTAATAATTTTAGCTTTATTAAATTAACGGAGCTTGCTTACCAATTTCTCTAATTGGATACCTGTTGTTTTATCAAAAGCCTTACTTCGAAAGGCCGGGTAAACAATATTTTTGTCTGTTACATAAAAGTAACCGGCATGGGGGTGTACAGCAACATAACCCTTCCAAAAGTCATTATAATTTGTAACGAATACCATTTTTGTTCCTTCTTTCATCTCCGGCTCATAATTTACTGTCATTGAGGATCGGTATACAGTTACTTTCTTTCCTTTTTCGATGGCTCCTTTCATGGTATCTGTTATTAATACTTCGACAGGATATATCTCCACGGAGTTATCGGAGTTGTTGGTTTTTTGGTTGATCAGCTCCTCGGGGCTGTCATTTCCCGTTTTTATTTCTTGATTTACAGGATCCATAACCCTTATAATTTCACCAACAAATATGGTATCCGCAATATCCGCAATCTCATCGACACTTTCAGGTGACGCTAATGTCATTAGTGGAGGCGTTTTAAGAATTGGGTAAGGATTTTTTGGTGGGGTACTGGGAGTTATCAATAAGGTAATAACGAAAAGACTAACAATAAGAATGGGAATTAATATAATCGCGGCTTTCTTTCTTGAACTATTCACAAGTATCACTCCTTTACATAAAATTTATTTGTATTTTGCATTCATATCATCGATATCGTGTTGCTGTAAAGTTGTAGGCATGTTATAGGATGCTTCAGCTCGCATGATGGACTTTGTTGAGTCAGGAACAATATTATAAAGGGTGTCACAATGACCAAGGGTGTATGCGTGTCCAATTTCATGAACAATCGTTCCTAGTTGTTGATTTTGATTGCCGACAATAGTGGGTGCTATACCAAGAAGATTTTTGTCATGGTCGGGATTGAAATATATGGCGGCATATCTGATCTTCTTGCTTGATGATTTTGCATGAGCATTTGTTTTAATGGTTAATCCATTGGTATCGGTTAACCAAGTCACTGCTAAAGTATAGTAAGAGTATCCATTTTGTGACCAATTCGATTTAGTCATAGTCACTAAATCAACATTAGAGTTATTAAAGCTTTCATAAGTGCAATATGATTTAGTGGGGTTTGATAACCAAGATTTTATAGCATCTGGTGCATTGTCTCGATAAACAGTTTTGCTAGATAATAAATCGTAATTTACTTTTGTGTGATAAAATGTATCAGCAGCACTTTTAATACTCCACTTAAGTTGAATAGGTGTGGAGCCATTCACAAACATTTCATGTGCATTAGCATGAATACTCGATCTTGAAGTCAAGACTACTGTCAACAATATTACACACGCAAATTTAAACCAATTTCTCATATTTAATCCTCCTAGTATATTTAAAATGTTCCTCCTTTGATTTAAAGACGATTTATACAAGGTGTTTTGTTGGGAAAAAAATAAAAGTTTTTAAAGTCGTACGACCCTAAAAACTTTTATCAAAAACATTTACATATTCTTAATAAACTTATAAAACCGGTAAATCGATAGTATTGAAAGAAATAACGTTACCACTGAAATGACTCCAAAGGCGATTAATACATATTGATTTGCAAGAAAAGGAAAGGGACTTGATGAAGCAGCAATAGGGTCAACTGGCTTGTTTTTATAACGAATCCCGATTAAACTAATGTTTAAAAAGATACAGGAAGTGCTAAAAGCAAGGACTAAGAAGATAGGAAGACAAATTTTCTTAACTATCATGATTGGATTTTTGTGATTCGTTATACCCAATCGTAGTTGAATCATAGAAAGGTTATTCTGTTTTCCGTCAGCTATTTTATTAGCAAAAAGCTTTTCTACTTTTTTATTCATGATGATATCCTTTCTCTTTGTATATATTTTTTAAATGTTTTAAGGCTTCTCGGTATCTCCATCTTATTGTACCTTCCGGTGCATCAAGTATATTCGCAATCGTTTTATGTTTTAGTCCACCCATAAGCTTCAATATTAAAATTTCTCTTTCAGATTCTTGTAGGGCTGACAGACATTCCTGAAACAAGAGATCCGATAAAAGGTTATCTTCAAAACTTGGGGCAGTCAGTTGATTATCCATATCTTCAATTGTTTGAGTAGGCTTCTCTTTTCTTAAATGGGAATAGGCTTCGTTCTTTGTTACTTTGTATAACCATGAAATTGCATTTGTGTGTGGAATATGGGAGTGGCTTAATTGGTATAGTTTTATGTATACCTCTTGGACGATATCATTTGCTTTATCCGCATTACAGCTTACAGATATTGCAGTGTTATAAACAAAGGATGAAAATTCATAGTAGAGCTCATTAAATGCATCTACATTACCGTTGGTTACTTGAATTAATAACTGCTTTAGTTTCTTTTCGCTATAGCTCATTCATTGGTACCCTTTCCTTTCAAATGTATAATCAATCATCACCATGAAGGTTGATATGATAATATGAAACCCATTGGAGAATACAGAATCATTACTTTTATAATAACTGAATAATTCTGAAATTAAAATAGAAGTATATCTATATGGGTCAAATATTTTTATTAAAGTTATTTCAATTGAATGCGGTAAGCAGTGTGTGAGCAGACTCGCCCGATTCCGCTTGACAAAGACGGTTTTGTAGAATAAAATTAGTATCATTATCAACGGGTTAATAAGAATTCTTAAGGGAATATTACTTAATAGACCATAGTTAGAAGTTAATTAAATATTTGACAGGCATTGAAAAGGATTAGTAAATAATTATCCCATTCCAGAGAGAGAAGCGTTGGTGAAAGCTTCTTATGATGAGATTATTGAACCTGCCTTGGAGCTTTGTATGATGGAAGTAGTCCTTCCGGGAAATACAACGTAGAACCGGCGTTATCGGTGTTGAGAGAGCTGTTTTATAGAGAATGGCTAATTAGGGTGGCACCGCCGAGTCGTTCGGTCCCTTTCGGGATTGAAGGGCTTTTTTATTGCAACGAAACAAAAATGTTAAATTATTATAAGGAGAGATTTTATGGCACAGGATAAGAAACTGGTGGAAGCGATTACCTCCATGGAGGTAGATTTTGCGCAATGGTACACCGACGTAGTGAAAAAAGCGGAGTTAATTGAATACTCTACAATTAGAGGATGTATGATTCTTCGTCCTCAGGGTTATGCAATCTGGGAAAATATCCAAAGACAGCTGGATGCTGATTTTAAGGCAACCGGTGTAGAGAATGTTTATATGCCGATGTTCATTCCTGAAAGTTTATTGCAGAAGGAGAAGGATCATGTGGAAGGCTTCGCACCGGAAGTTGCCTGGGTTACTCACGGTGGCGGAGAAGCACTTCAGGAGAGAATGTGCGTTAGACCGACCTCTGAAACCTTGTTCTGTGACTTCTATTCTAAGATTATTCAGTCTCACAGAGATTTACCAAAGCTTTATAATCAGTGGTGTTCTGTTGTTCGTTGGGAGAAGACAACAAGACCGTTCCTTCGTTCCATGGAATTCTTATGGCAGGAAGGTCATACCGCACACGCAACAGCTGAGGAAGCAGAGGAGAGAACCATTCAGATGCTGAATGTATACGCGGACTTCTGTGAGAGAGTGCTTGCTATTCCTATGATTAAAGGTAAGAAATCCGAGAAGGAGAAATTTGCAGGCGCACACGCAACCTATACCATTGAAGCGTTAATGCATGACGGAAAAGCGTTGCAGTCCGGTACCAGCCATAACTTTGGTGATGGTTTTGCAAAAGCATTTGATATCAAATATACAGATAAGAATAATACGTTACAGCATGTTCATCAAACCTCCTGGGGGATGTCTACAAGAATTATTGGTGCTATTATCATGGTTCACGGTGATGACAGCGGCTTAGTTTTACCTCCAAGAATTGCACCTACACAGATTATGATTATTCCAATCAACCAAAATAAAGAGGGCGTTCTTGATAAAGCCTTTGAATTAAAGGAAAAGTTAAGCTCCTTTAAGGTTAAAGTGGATAATTCTGATAAGAGTCCCGGCTGGAAATTCAGCGAGCAAGAGATGAGAGGTATTCCGGTTCGTATCGAGATAGGTCCTAAGGATATTGAAGCAAACCAGGCAGTTATTGTACGTCGAGATACCAGAGAAAAGGTTGTAGTATCCTTGGATGATATCGTTACTAAAGCGGGAGAAATCCTTGAAACAATGCAAAATGAAATGTTAGAAAGAGCAAGAGCACATCGCGATTCCCATACCTACACCGCAACCAATATGGAGGAATTCGAGAAACTGGTTGCTGAGAAGCCCGGCTTTATTAAGGCTATGTGGTGTCAGGATGAAGCCTGCGAACTTGAGATAAAGGATAAAACAGGAGCTACCTCCCGTTGTATGCCTTTTGAACAGGAACAAATTACAGATACCTGTGTATGTTGCGGAAAACCCGCCAAAGCCATGACATATTGGGGCAAAGCATACTAAGCCATTAACCGATAAAGTTATAAAGCAATAAATAAAAAGCGTTTAGGATGGATTATCAACCATAAAGGTGAAATAATCCATCCTTTTATACTATCTAGAGCATCATTTTAAGTCCTTTGCCAAGGCTTGAGGGAAAATTGTTTTGCAACTAAAGGTGTGTTCCCCTCCGGTTGTTTTACTTTTAATATTTGAAGGTTGACTAAGGTGTCATAAGGTCTGTTTATACTGTTCAATGGCAAATTGCACTCTGTTGCCCCCCTTTATCACCTTAATCAAGGTTAATTGAACAAAATAATAAGGATGAAACCTTCAGGAATATATTACGAATTTATAAGTGCGATACCATTTAAGTATTATAGTAAAACAATATCTAATCTTATACCAAAGGATGAAGATATACTCCATTTAAAACTCTGGGCAGAGCGAATGAATATAATAGAACAAATAAAAAACTAACGCATAAGGTCAGGGGGAACTACTTCCCATGGTGAGTATTTTGCATTCGTCGGTTCTTAGGTTCTGTACTTTAGAACCTTAGTACCGCTACGTAATGCAATAAGTGGGAACGTCTCATCCATGGGAAGTAGTTCCCCCTGACCTTATTCACAGTCTAAAGCACATCATAATTCACAACCTAAAGCACATCATAATTTACAACCTACCACCACGCATCATTGCAATTCCCACAAGGCTTTGCTATAATCGTTATACCAATTGTTAACAGGAGGCTTTCAATGGAGTTTTGTGTTCCTGAAAAAGTGAATATTATAATAGATGAACTGATGAACCATGGTTTTGAAGCATACGCAGTAGGGGGCTGTGTAAGAGATATGATTTTGGGGAGGCAACCGGAGGACTGGGATATTACGACCTCTGCAACCCCTCAGGAAGTGAAGCAGATCTTTCGAAGAACTGTGGATACCGGAATCCAACATGGTACGGTCACGGTACTTCTTGATAAGGATCATTATGAGGTAACCACTTATCGTCTTGATGGTGTTTATGAGGACAACCGTCATCCCAAAGAGGTTTCTTTTACCTCAAGTCTAAGCGAGGATTTAAAGAGAAGGGACTTCACCATTAATGCAATGGCATACAATGAAAAAGAGGGATTTATTGATCTGTTTGGAGGCATGGAGGATTTGAACAAAGGATTAATCCGCTGTGTGGGTGATCCGTCAGAGCGTTTTGATGAAGATGCACTCCGAATATTAAGGGCGGTTCGATTTTCGGCCCAGCTTGGGTTTGTAATTGAAGAGGAGACAATGAAAGCAGTTTGTGATAAAGTGGAGCACTTAAGGAATATTAGTGCGGAACGCATCCGGGTTGAACTCTCAAAGCTTTTGATTTCAGACCATCCTGACCGGTTGAGAATGCTCTATAAATCCGGAATATCAAAAGTAATTCTACCGGAATTTGATGAGATGATGAAGACACCCCAGCACAATAAACATCACATCTTCTCGGTGGGGGAGCACACCATTAAAACGGTGGAGGAAGTGGCTGGAAGATTGGAAGAAGGACGCTTTGATATAGCCGATAGAACTGTACTAAGATGGACAATGCTGCTTCATGATGTGGAGAAGCCGGGAACGATTACAATCGGCAAGGATAATCAGCATCATTTTTATGGACATCCTGAAAAGGGTGCGATTACCGCAAAGCAGATTTTGAAAAGATTAAAGTTTGATAATGATACATTGGATGCAGTAGTCCATTTGATAAGGTGGCATGATTATCGTTTTACCTTAAATCCATCGGGAATGAGAAGGGCTGCTTCAAAGATTGGAAAAGAGTATATGGATTTGCTGTTTGAAGTGAATAGAGCGGATACCTCAGGGAAAAATCCCTTGTTCACGGAAGAGAAATTTGCAGGTTTAACCGAGGCTATGCGGTTATACCGGGAAATTCTTGAGCATGAAGAGTGCGTTTCCTTAAAGGAGATGGATATCAATGGGAATGATTTGATTAGGGAAGGATTAAAACCTGGCAAAGAGATTGGAATAATACTCAATCAGCTTTTAAACCTTGTACTGGAGAATCCGAAGCTTAATCATAAGGATCAATTGTTGGAACTTGCACGTGTTATGATACAGACGAAAGAACATAAAGAATGACCAAAAAGGAATAGTGGTCAGTTGGAATGACCTGCAAGAAAGAGAGATTGGACTAGCCTAAGAAGAAAATGTATAATTTTCATCTTAGGCTTTTTTTATATTCATGAATCGCCAAGTAATATCATAGTATTAGTAGACGGGTTTCACATTAGTTGGGAGGGTAAGCTGTGGAGGATAGAAGCCAGGAAGCATTAAAAAGATATCGACTTAAGATATACAACATATATCGAGCAAGAGGAGCTTTTTTATTAGAGAGTGATTGTGGCCTAAAGCTGTATAAATGCTTTGAGGGCTCAAGAAACAGGGCTTTGTTTGAAGACAAGGTAAAAGAGCATCTGTCGTTATGTGGCTATCCGAATACGGATTTATTCGTCCGAACAATAGAAGATGATATTATCAGCGAAGATAGTGCAGGCTGTCAATATATTATGAAAAATTGGTTTTGGGGCGAAGAATGTAATCTTAAGGAACTATCTCAAATTGAAGCTGCTTCCGCTAATCTGGCCAGAATACATACACTTCTAAAAGGAATTGAATTCAGCCAGGAACAGTTGGAACATAACATTTCTTCGGATTTGACAGAGACCTTTGATAAGCGAAATCGGGAATTAAAGCGGGTCAAAGGTTACATAAGAGACAAAAAACAGAAGAATGAATTTGAACTGCTTTATTTAAATTATTATGATGAATTCTATGAACAGGGGCTAGGTGCAGCAAGAGGTCTATCCCATACCGCCTATAAGCAGCTCTTTAAGGATGCGGTGATAAATGGGACGGTATGTCATGGGAATTATACTTATCATAATATTATTATGATGAAATCCAAAACTGATGCAATTAGTAAGACCTATATTCCACCCGGCTGGGTCAATAAGCATCCATTGAGCGTAGCAGAGCTTGGAGGAGTTGCAAGTCCGATTGCAACCACGAACTTTGAAAAGAGTTACATTGGACTTCAAATATCTGATTTGTATCAGTTTATTCGTAAAGTGATGGAAAAGAATGATTGGGATGTTCTGTACGGCAGCAACATAATTGAGGCTTATGATAGGGTAAAACCGATTACAAAAGATGAAATGAGTATCTTGTATCTATTGCTGCTATATCCCGAAAAGTTTTGGAAGATTACAAATTTTTATTATAATGGAAAGAAATCTTGGATATCTGGTAGAAATACGCAAAAGCTAAATACCATTGGTGAGCAGAATGCGAAAAAGCAGGTATTTCTAAAGAAACTGGAAAGTATACTATAGATTATTGGATTGAATAAAGGAAATCAATAGGCTATAATAATTTTAGGTACAAAAGTATGGAGTTACCATAGAGGACACAGTATTATTGAGGACACAGAATGAAGCCTAAGAACAAAGTAAATAAAAGGCCGATTACAAGTCTGCTAATTGGATTGGGATTCTTATCCGTTATCCTTCTGGCTACTTTGATTGCGGCATCGCAGAATACGAAGAATTATAATCCGAATAATGTAACCGGAAGTGAGAATGGCGATTTGGATGCCATTGAAGGAGGAACATTGCTTTGTGTGGTAAAGGGTATTGACCTTCTGAACCAAAGGATTACCTTAACTGATATTAGTTCTGGAGAAGAACTCACGCTATCCTATAATGGCGGAACCGGTATCACCGACAAATATAAAAAAGTGATATCAATTAATCAAATCACACTGGGAATTATGGTTGATGTAAATTATCAAAAGGATAATAATAAGCTGATTAATATGAGTATAACAACTCGTGCCAAAGAGTTCAAAGATGTGAAAAAGTGGAACATTAGTCTGAATGAACAAGTAATGGAGATTGCATCGGAAAAGTATCGATTCAACAATAATTTATCCATACTGGACGGGGAAGCCTTTGTTACCGCCAGCAGTTTGGCAAAACAAGATGAACTTACCATATATGTGGTGGATAAGATGATATATTCTGTAATTATCACAAAAGGGCATGGTACAGTCAGATTAGAAAATTATCAAGATTATATTGGAAAGAGTATTAAGATTGGATATGAACCCCTTCAAAAGATAGTCGATGATATGGAGATAACGGTGAAGGAAGGCGAATGGCCGCTGACGGTTGAGAATGGTTCCTACAGCGGAACGAAGAATATCATTGTTAATAGAAATCAGGTGACCGATGTTTCCCTAAGCGATTTGGGACGAATCGGACCAGAGACAGGATTGGTATTATTTCAGGTTACTCCGTACGGTGCAGATTTGTTTGTGGATGGAAAGTTAACAACCTATGCAGATGCACTGGAATTGGAGTATGGAAATCATACCATAAAAGCTTCCTTGGGTGGCTATAATACCTATGAGGGTATGATAGTGGTAAGTGGAGATCGTAAGACAGTCAAAATTAAGTTGCCGGAAGAAACCAGCGATGAAGATGCTTCCGCTACAGAGGGTGACACACCGACTCCTACAATCAGTCCTTCCGAAGCACCTCAGGATAGCGAGAATGTGGATAGTAACCATAAAATTTATGTTCAAACACCGGTTGGGGCATCCGTGTATTTTGATGGAAGTTTTATTGGGGTAACTCCCTGCAATTATAAAAAAGTGTTGGGCTCCCATGTTTTGACCTTCATCAAAGAGGGGTATGAAACACAGAGCTATAATATTAATGTTCAGGATGATAAGGAGGATTCTTATTTTAATTATCCGGAACTGACAAAATCAGATGAGAAGGAACGGTAATCTTAGAAATTGAAAAGGCAAATAGAGGTTTTTCAACAGAAAGTATTATCAAAACTTGTCATCACACAATGATTTTCATAAGAATTGAGCCGAAATTGTATCATCGACTAGAAATGCGTCTATCGATTTATTGCTCCTTTCTCTTTTCAAAGTTATTATTGTACGTTATAATAACTGTTAAATTATGGAAAAGAGAGAGGAGCATTTTATGATTCAGTACTTATATAACAATGACATTATACTCTATGGTTACGCAGGCCTATGTGGATTGGGGTTATTTCTCCGGTTTATCGTTAACATGGTGTACAAGCATTTGGTAAAACAATCGAAGGATTTGGGCAAAGCAAAGAATAAAATGCTCAAGTATATTAAGCTGAAATTTGAGGCTTGCTATCGATTAAAGATAGGTGTGAATAATGTGGATAGATTTGTGGATAAAAATGTACTTCGTTATCGATTTTGTGGACTGCTATTATCCACATGGGAGAATTTCTGTGGACAGATTCTCTTCCTGAATCTTCTGGCATGCCCTATTTTGGCGGTTTTCGGGGTTATTTACAAGTGTGGACAAACTGATATTTTATTCAATGGTGTTGTTGGTGTTGCTTCCGGTTCTATTCTGATAATTGTGGATAAAAGTATTAATTTGTCGATAAAGAAGAATATGTTCCGCATTAATATGTTGGATTATTTGGAGAACTTCTGCAAAGTAAGGTTGGAGCAGGAAGCTGCATCCCCTGAATTGGTGGAGCAGCATCGTCGTGAATATGAACAGGTGATGGATGTAAAGAAGCAGGTCAGTGCAACCGTTACCAGTGTATCGCAAAAGGATGACAGTAAAGACGAATTAAATCGTAGAAGGGAAGCGAAACGACAGAAGGAAGAGGAGAAAAAACGACAGGCTGCCCTGAGAGAAGAAGAAGTCAGAAAAGCAGAAGAAGCTAGAAAAGCGGAAGAACTGCGAAGACAGGAAGAGAAAAAGCAATTGGCAGCAAAGCGCAGGGAAGAGGAGCGCATGAAACTGGAAGAAGAAAGAAAAGCCCTAGAAGAAAGAAGAGCAGAGCTAAAACGCAAGGCTCAGGAGCTTCAATATGCCAATGAAGTAAAGCGGCAGATAGAAGAAGAAAAATCAAAAGCAGAAATAATATCAAAGCCTGAAAGAGTGAGAGTGAAGCTGGAAACCATAAAGGAAGAAAAAGAGATAACAGAAAGTACTCCACCAGAGCCAGTGGAACAAAAGAATGAGTATAAGCAACAAAAGACTGAGAAGGAAATGGAACTATTACAGCCAAGCTTGGAGGAAGTTGCAGCAGAGATAGAAAAACCGGTAAAGGAAGTGCAACCTCCTCGTCAACCAGCAAAACAAAAATCATATCAATCAACCTCTCAGGATGATAAATTATTAGAAGATGTGCTAAAGGAGTTCTTCTCCTAGGCATTTTGAATAGTTAGCTTTAAGGATCATATAATTCTCTTTTTTAGGATTGTAACATTGAGAAAAGGCGGTAATGAGTATTTTCTCCCTTATTCCTAAGAAAACCGTTGAATATTAAGAACTGCTTTGTTAGAATATAATAAAAAATCAAGAAAGGATGAATTAATAATGGCTAACAAAGTAACTTTTGATTTCTCAGCGGCAAGAAATGTTATATCCGATGAAGAGATGAAGATGATTCAAGCTTCCGTTCAGGTAGCAAAGGATCAGCTTGTGAATAAAAGCGGTGCAGGAAATGACTTCTTAGGATGGATTGACCTTCCTGTAGAGTATGATAAGGAGGAGTTTTCTCGAATTCAGAAGGCAGCATCAAAGATTCAGAGTGATTCCGAGGTTCTTTTAGTAATTGGAATTGGCGGCTCTTATCTTGGAGCAAGAGCGGCAATCGAGTTCTTAAGACACAGCTTTTACAATTCTGTATCCAAAGAAATCAGAAAGACTCCGGAGATTTATTTCTGTGGCAATAACATCAGCAGTAACTACATGAACCATTTAATCGAAGTAATCGGAGAGAGAGATTTCTCTATTAATATTATTAGTAAGTCAGGTACTACTACTGAGCCGGCACTTGCATTCCGTGTATTTAAGAAGCTTTTGAACGAAAAATATGGTAAAGCCGAGGCAGCAAAGAGAATCTATGCAACCACTGATAAGGCAAGAGGAGCTTTAAAGAATCTTGCTACAGAGGAAGGCTATGAGAGCTTTGTTGTTCCGGATGATGTTGGCGGACGCTTCTCTGTTCTTACAGCAGTAGGTCTGTTACCAATCGCAGTAAGCGGAGCGGATATTACAAAGCTGATGGAAGGTGCGGCAAGCATGAGAAATTATTGCCTTACCAAGAGCTTTGAAGAGAATGATGCCTTAAAGTATGCAGCAGTTCGTAATATACTGTTACGCAAGGGTAAATCCATTGAGATTTTAGTAAACTATGAACCCTCCCTGCATTTTGTTTCCGAGTGGTGGAAGCAGCTCTATGGTGAGAGCGAAGGCAAGGATCAGAAGGGAATCTTCCCGGCAGCAGTTGATTTTACAACAGACCTTCATTCCATGGGTCAGTTCATTCAGGATGGACAGCGTACCATGTTTGAAACCGTTGTAACAATTGAGCAGTCCGCTACAGAGATCATTCTTGAAGAGGAAGAAATCGATCTTGACGGATTGAACTATCTTGCAGGCAAGAGCGTAGACTTCATCAACAAGAGCGCAATGAAGGGAACACTTCTTGCTCACACAGATGGTAACGTACCAAACCTTCAGGTGGTATTACCGGAGCAGAACGAATTTTATCTTGGTGAACTCTTCTATTTCTTTGAGTTTGCATGCGGTGTAAGCGGATATATGTTAGGGGTAAATCCTTTTGATCAACCTGGCGTTGAGAGCTATAAGAAGAATATGTTTGCTCTTCTTGGCAAGCCTGGTTTTGAGGCACAGCGCGAGGAATTATTAAAGAGACTGTAAATTTGAAAATATTAATATAAAAGTAATTAGAAGGCGGGTTGTCCAAGTGGCAGCCCGCCTTCTGGTTTAGAAAATGTAGCATCTAATAAAAATTTTAAGCTCTTTGATAAAAGAGCCAGGGTAAAATTTTATATATGAAACATTATATTGCAGGAGGATGAAATTTAAAGGAACTCATTAGGCTGATTTCAGGATTTATAAAATAAACCACTATTGATTTGATGTAAGAAAAGTGATAATCTGGTTATAATAACCACATGATATAATAACGATGCGACATGACGTGATGAACATTAAGTTAGTGAGGCGTAAAGTGAGAGATTTATAGCCAGGGAGATAAGAATATGGAGAAGATTGCACTTGTTACAGATTCGGCCTGCGATATTGACGAAGGGACGATTCACAAATATCAAATAAATGTCCTACCGTTCAAAATTATTTATAAGAACAGGGAATATACAGATAAGGTAGATATTACGCCGCAGGAAGTCTACCACAATATGAAGACGGAGATACCAAAGTCCTCCCTTCCCTCCATGGAGGATATCGAAAGGGTGTATCAAAAGCTGGATGAAGAGAAATATACTCATGTGATTTCAATTAATATCTCTAGTGGTATTTCGGGAACAGTCAATGCAATAAGACTGGTCAGTGAGCAATACCCTAATATAGACACCTATATTTATGATACAAAATCAACCTCTGTCATTGAAGGAATACTGATAAAGAAATGTGGTGAGCTGATTCAGTCAGGAAAGAGTTTTCAGGAAATAACCAAAGCAATACCAGAAATGAAAAAAAGGCTCCACTTTTATTTTGTATTTGGAACCCTGGAATACGCAATTAAAGGAGGCCGAATAGGACGAATATCGGGAACTATCGGTGATATTCTAGATATTAAGCCTATTGTAGGTTTTGATGAGGAGAATGGGGAGTGCTTTACCTATGAAAAAATCAGAGGAAGGAATAAGTCACTAAGCCGTCTGATACAATTAGGAGAGAAGGTTACGCTCCAAAAGCCCTGCGATGCATATGTGATACATGGTAATGTGGAGGAGGAAGCATTAAAGCTATGTGAGCGGTTAAAGCAGAATTCCCATATTAAGAACGTGTTCCTGATCGGGCAAATCAGCACAGTGGTTGGTGTGTACAGCGGGCCTGGGACGGTTGGAGTATGTTATTCTGAGATATAAAGGAGCCGACTCATTCTCTCATGATAAGACAGATTAAAACATTAAAAAGGGCAAGAACTAAGGTAACAATAGTGAAAAATCTGAGTATAATATATTAATCCCATTAAAGGTAGTAAGACAGAGATGTCGGGTTAGATACATATCTTAATCGTTCGCAACCGAATCCCTTTTACCTCATAAAGAGTGTAACAGCTTACTGCCTTGACAACTTACCTGTTTATTCGGCTGCTTGACATAGATATGATAAACCGGGGCTTTTGTAAAATCTACATGGATCTAATTTTGTGAAAACAAAATACACAAAAATAATTAGATGTTGGTTTTACAAAAGCCCCGGTTATTCTGTCAGTTCATAGGAAACAATTTCGAATTGTTTTAATTATATCGTAATTATTCGTTGATACACTAGAAGCGAAGAAACTTCCCTGTGAATTTTCTTCGCTTCTTTCCTGTGGTTTGAACCTATCTTTAAAATTCCATCCATGATTAATAAGATAAATCTGAATGTTAATACTAGCTTAAGGCATCACCGCAATATAAGAGTACATTAGCATGAAGTGACAGAAGCTTCCGCCCATCACGAATAGATGAAATATCTCATGGGTTCCAAAATTCTTGTGACGATTGTTAAATATGGGCAGCTTCAAGGCATAGATGACACCGCCAATCGTGTAAATAATACCTCCCGCCAAAAGCCATTCAAAGGCACCATTGGGAAGAGAACTAATTAATGGAGTAAAAGCTAATACACAAGTCCATCCCATTGCGATATAAACTGCAGAGGAAAACCATTTGGGGCAGTGTACCCAAAAGCCGGTAACGATAATTCCGACAATAGCTAAGAACCATATTAATGCAAGCATCCATAAACCGGTTACATTTGGCAGAGCAATTAAACAAATAGGGGTATAAGTGCCGGCAATCAATACGTAAATCGCCATATGGTCAAATTTTTTCAAACGTTGGTGTATTGTTTTGGTTCTTCCGAAGGTATGGTATACCGTACTTGCAGTATAAAGTAGTATCATGCTGAGGATGAATACGCCCAGTGCGATAAGATGGACGACTCCTGGTTGTCTGGCAGCTTTGATTAAGAGAGGAGTAGCTGCAAATAAGGCCATTAGTGTTCCGATGAAGTGAGTAATTGCACTTCCGGGATCTTTTACGGTAACGTTTTTCACTGTCATAAAATCAGCTCCTTTTAAGTTTTATGATAAATTAATTATGTACATTTCTCACATGGTTATACATGATGTAGAAATAATAATATGACATGTAGTAATCAATACTACGTATAATGTAATTTAATACTACAACACATTGTTTGAATATGCAAGATGAATTTTCATTTTAAATGAAATTATTTTATGATATAATAATACAAATAAAAAAGAGAATAGTTGGTACACTGATTGATACATGACTCGGAGGTGATGAGATGGAATTAAGTATTGGGGATATCGTAAAACTAAAAAAGCAGCATCCTTGCGGAAGCACTGAATGGGAGATACTTCGTGTGGGTATGGATTTTCGTCTTAAGTGCCTGGGATGCGGTCATCAAATCATGATTCCCAGAAAACAAGTAGAGAAGAACATCAAGCAGGTTAGAAAGCCTCAATAAACTTGGTGTCGGAAAGAGGAGGCTTAAGGATGAAGTACGTATTATTGGATTTGGATGGCACATTGACCAATCCTAAGCTCGGTATAACAAAGTCGATACAATACGCCTTAAAGGCATTTAATATTGTGGAGGAAGATTTAGATAGCTTATGCAGATACATAGGTCCCCCATTATGGTTTTCCTTTAAAGAATATCATGGAATTCCGGATGATCAGCTGGATGATATTATCGAAAAGTATAGAGAATATTTTTCGGTAAAGGGCATTTATGAGAATGAAGTATTTGACGGGATAAAAGAATGTCTGTCAGGACTTAAAAATGCAGGCAAGATTTTAATTGTCGCAACTTCAAAGCCGGAGGTTTTCGCACGTCAGATTATAGAGCATTTTGAATTAGCGGAGTACTTTACTGATATATGCGGATCGACGCTGGATGGTTCCAGAAGCACAAAGGGAGATGTAATCCGTTATGCTTTGGAGAAGAATCGTATTACGGAGCTTAATTCGGTGGTTATGGTGGGTGATCGTCTGCATGATATAGAAGGGGCGAAGGAAGTTGGCATCTCCTCAGTGGGAGTTTTGTTCGGATATGGAAGTCGGGAAGAGTTAGAGGAACATGGAGCCGACAGAATAGCTGAAACAGTGGAGGATGTTTATAGGATTATAATGGAACTGTAGCATTATGTTTAGACAACATCGCGAAGTTGTTGGTGATAATAGTTATTGTTAATAATAGTTATGATAACATTTGATATGGGAAAGCAAATAGAATGAAACTACGAATAGGAGGAAATATCATATGAAACTGGTATCATGGAATGTAAATGGACTCAGAGCTTGTCTGAATAAAGGTTTTACCGACTTCTTTTATAGTGTGAATGCCGACGTATTTTGCCTACAGGAAACAAAGCTTCAGCCAGAACAGGTGGAAGTATCCTTTGACGGTTATCAGCAGTATTTTAATTCTGCAGTAAAAAAAGGTTACTCTGGCACAGCTGTATTTACCAGAGTAGAGCCAATCAGTGTATGCTACGACCTTTGTATGGACAAGCATAATGATGAAGGCAGAGTGATTACACTGGAGTTTGATGATTTTTATCTGGTTACAGTGTATACGCCAAACTCTCAGAGAGAGCTTGCAAGACTGGATTATCGTATGGAATGGGAAGATGATTTTCGTGATTACGTGATGGGACTAGATAAGAAGAAACCGGTAGTAATCTGCGGTGATTTGAACGTAGCTCATCAGGAAATTGATTTGAAGAATCCTAAGAGTAATACAAAAAATGCAGGGTTCACAAAAGAAGAGCGTGAGAAGATGACCACACTCCTTGAAAGTGGTTTTGTGGATACCTTCCGTTATAAATATCCGGATGCGAAGGATATGTATACCTGGTGGTCATACATGTTTAAAGCAAGGGAGAAGAATGCTGGATGGCGGATTGATTATTTTCTGACTTCAGAAGTACTGAAAGATAGGATTGAGGACA
Organism: Bacillota bacterium; assembly: GCA_023435895.1. Classification (GTDB taxonomy): domain Bacteria; phylum Bacillota; class Clostridia; order Lachnospirales; family Lachnospiraceae; genus Mobilitalea. The sequence continues at coordinate 18,874 of JAEZLH010000011.1, read as the reverse complement.
GTGTAATCCATAAAGATATTATGGGAAGTGATCATTGTCCTGTTGAATTGATCTTAAAATAGTCCACAAAAGCCAAGCAAGGTTATTTGGTAATAGTCTATATTTTTATAGGCGAATCCTACTATGTGCAGGTGGCCAGGAGATTCTTTCAGATGGAAATTAGTAATCGAATCCTACTAAGTGCAAATCACTAGGGAATTCTGGTAGATGGGAGATTGGTAATCGAATCCTAATATTATGATAAGAGAAGGAGAATTAATAATGAAGATTTATGATATTTCACAGGAGCTTTTTACGGGACGCGTATTTCCGGGTGATCCGGCTCCAACCTATGATAGAGTATTAAAGATTGCCAAAGGTGATGTGGTAAATCTGACGAATGTAGTGATGGGAGCTCATAATGCCACACATCTGGATGCACCCTTTCATTTTTATGATAATGGAAAAACAGTAGAGCAGCTGGACCTGGCTCGTTGTATCGGACCTTGTACAGTAATAGAGTTTTCTGAAGATTGTTCTTTAGAGGAGCTGGCGAAACTTCTTGATCATAGTGAAAAAAGAGTATTAATTAAAGGTAAGGCTGTTGTGACTTTAGAGCGCGCCAAGTTATTTAATCAATATGGATTAATGCTGGTCGGTATTGAGGGTCAGAGTGTGGGTCCAGAGGAAAGTCCAGTTGCTGTTCATTTGGAACTTTTGGGTCAGGAAGTGGTATTATTAGAGGGACTTGTACTGGAAGATATTACGCCGGGTGACTATTTCTTAAATGCTGCTCCGTTAAAATTAGGCGGAAGTGATGGCGCTCCCTGCAGAGCTGTTTTGCTTGACTTTAACAACTAAAAACACCAATTTCTTCTTGTATTTGTAGAATCAAATCGTTATACTCTAATAGGATGGACTTAAGAGAATATGGAGGTACAAGTTTGTGGAAGCATTAAAAATAAGTACGGATCAAGCAGTTCCTGGTATGATTGCAGCAACTGATATTTACAACTCGATGGATCAGTTGTTAATCGCAAAAGGAATGGAACTGAACGATAAAATTCTTACCAGAATAAGATATTATAATATTCCAACAGTTTTAATTTACCAAAACGCCAATGAGGAAGCAGGAGAGTCCTACATGGATATGCTCCGAGGTACTCCTGAATTCAAAAAGTTTAATCGAACCTATGTGGATTCTGTTAAGAATATGCAGAATAATTTTAATAAGATTATCAGCGGTGAGCAAGAAATCGATATGGACACCATGCTGGCGGAGACGAACAAGGTGTTACAGGAAAGTCGTAACAGTGCTCACTTGCTGGAGATGCTTCATGGTATCAGAAATTATGACGATATAACCTATGTACACAGTCTCAATGTATCCTTGATTTGTTCTATCTTTGCGGGCTGGTTAAAGCTTTCTCCGGAAGACAGTAAGACCCTTGCTTTATGCGGCTTGCTCCATGATATGGGTAAAATTTTAATGCCGGAATCGATTATTAAGAAGAAGGATAAACTGACTACTGCCGAGTTTGAAATGATAAAGACCCATAGCTTTCGAGGCTTTCAGGCTCTTAAGGATCAGTCAGTGGATATAAGAGTTAAGTTTGCAGCCTTGATGCATCACGAGAGAAGTGATGGCAGTGGATATCCCAATGGATTTGTAGCGGAACAGATTGATGATTTTGCAAAAATTGTTGCCATTGCGGATGTGTACGATGCGATGACCTCCAACCGTGAATACCGTACGGCAATCTGTCCCTTTGATGTGGTGGAAAGCTTTGAGAAGGATGGTTTCTTAAAGTTTGATCCCGGTTTTTTGATGATTTTTATGGAACGAATTGTAGAATCCTATCTGCATAATATTGTTCGTCTGAATGACGGCAGAGAGGGAGAAGTAGTGATGATCAATAAATTATCACTATCCAGACCAATCGTTAAAGTTGGTTCTGAATACATTGACCTTTCCAAAAATCATAAACTATCCATTGAAGCAATTATCTAAACTACATATGCCATAAGGTTCGTACATATTCTCACTAGATATTAGTTAAATATTATCCTATTAGCTAGCAAATACATACTGAACCAATAACATATATAAAAGAGCACCGCCTCCAATGCTGAGGAGGGTGTTCTTTTTCCATATATGCAGCACTGCAATCAGGAAAATGCTTATTATTTCGGGAAGGGCAAAGGGTGCTTTGGTAAGATTAATGTTCTTTAAACAATAAACTACCAGCATCCCGATAATAGTAAAGGGCAAAATATCTGCCAGATATTTTATGTACTTGGGTATTTCCCGGTGTTCAGGAAATAGAAGAAAGGGAAGGACACGCGTCAAAATGGTTCCAAGGGATACTACGCCAAAGAAGAATATGAGTTGTAAATTGCTATAATTCATTGAACGAACTCCTTTCCATCGGTTTTCTTAGGAAGGTTACAAAGAGGAGTATACACACCATGGACGGTATAATAAAATTGGAGGCACCGAATACCAGACGGCAAAGGATTGCACTTGCGATTCCAATCATCGCTGGAAGATGATTTTTGGTGGATTGCCATTGATTGATTAGAATCACCACAAACAGGGCGGTAAGTACAAAATCAATTCCTTTGGTATTAAATGCAAACATACTCCCTAATAACCCTCCAATTAAGGTTCCACTAATCCAATAAAGCTGATTTAAAAGAGAGAGAAACAGATAAAACCAGTTGGGCTTTACACCCTCCGGAACAGATGCAGAACATACGATGGAGAAGGTTTCATCAGTAAGGGAGAGCACCAGATAGGGCTTTACCCATCCAAGACCACGGTATTGTTTTAGCATGGATATACCATAAAAGATATGCCTGGCATTAACCGCCAGAGTCATTAAGAAGGCGCCTAGCGGATCAAAGCCCGCCGCTAGTAACGATACCGTTACAAACTGCATGGAGCCAGCATATACAAAGATGCTGGCTACCAACGACCACACCAAAAGGAAGCCTTTGCTGTCCATCAGGATACCATAGGCGGCTCCCAGAACCAGATATCCCGTCATAACAGGGATGGTAAGCGGGAAGGCTGCCACAAAAGCATTTTTTATATGATTTGTGTTTGGATGGGAAAGTTTCATGGTAATCTCCTATAAATTCTTTTTATCTTTTGGAAGAACCGGCGTATACAGGGGTAAAGTCATCGCTGTCCGCGCAAAGGAAGCCATCATGTTTTACAATAACTGTATCAAAGCAACTCACAAGAAGTTCCAGATCTTGTTCGCAAAGAGTGATTGCAAAAATGGTTTGTATTCCGCGGTTCTTAATAAAGGAAGCATCGGACGGATCTTTGAACCGAATATCAATACTTTCAAAGTCGATGGAATTTTCATTCGGTAACTCAATTTCGAGTACATTAAACTCTTCCCATAATTGCACCTTGAGGGTGCTAATTTCCGATAGTGATTCAGCAAAGTCTTTTGCTGCAATAGTATTCGGAGTCATATAGAATAAATCTAAATAATTTTTAACTTCTTTTTTTGCTTGCTTCTTGTTTTTTTGAGCCATAATTTCATCCTTTACAATATGGAATAGATTTCTTGAAACACATTATAGTACGTTGTAGGGAAGAAAGGCAAGGGTTGTAACAAAGATTCTTAGAGAAAATACCTTAGTTTTTACGGAGAACCCCTAGAATCAAAGTAAACTAAGCGTTAAATAACTTGGTGGAATCAAAATAGTAAAACAAAGAATATAAGATAAAGAATAATATTGGAGTCAAATAGCTCTTTTAACGGAGGTTATTGCCATAGTATAGACAGGGATATTTAAATCCACGGCCACAGTATAAACGAACCTTTTGACACTCTAATCAAAGTATTATTTAAGGAAAGAAAGAAGTTGGATTTCTGATAAAAAAGTGCAAGATTATGCTTTGATTAGAATATGATTTTAATACAGTTAAACCGGTTGTGAATTCGTCAAGGTTGAGTTAAAATAGTAGATGGAATTAAAAGGCTAATAATACAATAACAGGGGGTTGGAAAGATAATATGCGCGCTAAGGATTACAGAGAAGATGCAATTCATGCATTGTCAGGTAGATGGGGGCTTGCAGTTGGGACCGCATTTGTAGCAAGTTTATTAGGAGGTCAGGAAAGCGGAGGTTTTAATTTTAATTTTTTAACCTGGAGACGAGAATACAACAATTTTGATATGTCATTTTGGTTAAGTCCATTTATAATGGCAATAATAAGCTTTGCTGTTATTTACGCGGTAGTACTATTTTTTATAGGTGGAGCGGTTAGGCTTGGTTACTGTAGATTTAATAAGAACCTCATTATGAATAAAAATCCCATGTTTGGAGATATCTTTTCAAGATTTGATCTCTTTTGGAAAGGGTTTGTTATGCAATTACTAATAAGCATATATACCTTTTTATGGACACTGCTCTTTATCATTCCTGGCATTATAGCAGCATATAGTTATGCGTTGACTCCTTATATTCTTGACGATAATCCGGATATGACAGTGAATGAAGCAATCGGATACTCCAAAGAACTGATGGTGGGAAGAAAGTGGAGACTCTTCTTATTACAACTTAGTTTTATAGGATGGGCAATACTATGTATTTTGACCTGCGGTATTGGATTCTTATGGCTAACACCTTATGCGAGTGCATCCTATGCAGCTTTTTATCTTGATGCCATCGGTGGAAGTGATAATCACAATGATAGTTATAATCAGAATTATAGCGAATTCTAGATTTTTGCGAAATGCTAAAAGATGATTAAACCTATTAATGAGCCTTTGCGGTAGTAATCCCCTTCGGATTCCTGTTTTGCGAAGGCTCTTATTGCAAAATCAGAGAAAAGAAAGTGAGCATGAGGGTTATGGAATATAGTGAAGTAGCAGAGCTTGTTCGTAAAGCGAAGCTTGGTGACCAGGAATCCTTCCAGACTTTATATAGTGAGCACTACCGCCCTTTATATAAAATGGCACTGACTATGGTTCACAGCGTAGAAGATACGGAAGATTTGGTGCAGGAGAGTTTTGTAATCGCTTATCGAAAGCTACATACATTAAGAGAAAATCAGCTGTTTAGAGCCTGGATTACTAAGATACTGGTAAATCAGGCTTATAAACTATTAAAATTCCGTGCATTATGTGCGCCATATTCGAAAATTGATCTAGATCAATTGGCAGTGTGGAAAGATGATCTTGAGACTTCTGAAATAGAACTATTACATACCATAAAGACACTGGGGCAAAAGGATCAGCTTATTATAAAGCTTCGGTATTTTGCAGGATTAAGTATCAAAGAAATTGCAGTTCAATTAAACTGTTCGGAGAATACCGCCAAATCAAAATTATACCGGGCGCTTGATCGTCTTAGAAAGGAGTGCGGAGAGTGAACGAAATAGAAAATAGATTAAAAGCAATCAGTGAAAAGATAAATACACCTGAATCTGGTCAATTTATTATGCCGGTGAAAGTAAAAGAGAAGAAGAAAATCTCATATAAGAAAACAGCGATTTATCTTGCGGCGATTGCAAGCTTGTGGCTACTCTTTTTCTCAGGGCTATTTAAGAATGTAATAAATAATGATAGTACAAAAGGGTCTCCCCCTCCACCTAATACAACGAGCAATTCTTCAGAAAATACGATTGTACTGAACCCTTTGGGAGAATCAATGGGACTAAATTCCACAAAAATCACATTTAACTGTCCCACCACCTACTTTGGAATAACTGTTCCTGTTTATTCGGTCAGGGTGCTTCGACCAACAGAAGAACAGATTACTTCCATGTTATCAAAGCTTAAATTCATGAATCCTGTTAAGGAGGATGAGAATGAAATCAGAAGCTTTACGGATGAGAAGGGTAATCGATTGACCATTAATCTAAGTTCAGGAGCGATGGAATATAGCAGCGAGCGGATACAAAATGCAAATTCAGAGGAATGGATACAGAAATCACTTACTAAGGCAGAGTATATCAAAAGAGCGAAAGATTTCCTAACGGAACTAGGGATAGGAGAAAATTTTTTGGTGAAATCAGCGGGTGAGAGTATGTTTGTAGAGGGGGGTGGTGATAAAAACCAGACATTTCATAGGCCAGTCCGTTATGAAGTAATATTTGCTCAGCAATCGGTGGATGGATATGAGTTTGAGGGAAGCGGTCCGGGAGCCAGAATTGAATTTGATTCCTCTGGTAAGGTGGTCAGCATGCTCGCCATAAACCGTGTCCCTAGTAAGATAAGTAGTACGGTGATGACAAAGGATCAGGATGAAATATTAGCGGCATTTGAGCGAGGTGATTATATTTTCAAAGGTACGGAGGAGCTTGATACAATCAGTTTGGATAGCTGTAAATTAATCTTATACAGTGATCCGGCACAGATGAAGCAGCAATATATGGTTCCCTTTTATAAATTTACTGGAAAGAATATGAAAGATGGAAGAGCAATCACCGTTATTATGAATGCTTTGAAAGAGGATGAATATACCATAAGTCAATGAAAATATTAGAATAAAAATAATTTTCCACCATTTTGGAATAATAATCAGGTAAATTTGATTTAGGAAGGATTAAAACAATGGCGGAAAAATTATTAGAAAAGCCGGAAGGCCGTGTAAGCTATCACGACAGTGTGGAAGAAATGCTGGTAAGAATTCGTGAAGATGGAATGTCCAATGTCTTTGACCGATGGACGGAGCAAGAGAAGATTCGCTGTAAATTCTGCTTGGAGGGATTAAGCTGTCAGCTATGCTCCCATGGACCTTGCAGGTGGAATGTGGATAAAGGCTTCGATAAGGGTGTATGCGGAATAGGACCCGATGCCAATGCTATGAGAAAGCTGCTGATTCAAAATACCCTTGGAGCAGGAACCTATAGTCACCATGCTTATGAAGCCTTTCGAACCTTGAAATCGATTGGGGAAGGAACTTCTCCTTTTCAGATTAAGGATAAGAACAAGCTTATTTGGATGTGTGAAAAGGTAGGTATCAATACCAATCAGGAGGAAAATCAATTAGCGATTAAACTGGCTGAGCTTTTAGAAGCCCAGCAGCATATTGGTATAGAAGACAAAAATATTATGGTAGAAGCATTTGCACCAAAGAAAAGAAAGGAAGTATGGAGGAAGTTGCATCTCTATCCCGCTGGTACCGTTCACGAAGAACAAAACTGTGTGGCAAGTTCCCTCACCAATGTGGACGGAGATTACGCTTCTTTGGCAATCAAAGCACTTCGACTGGGACTAGCCACCATATACAATTCACAGATTGGGCTAGAGATGGTTCAGGATATTATATTCGGTACACCAATGCCCCATGAAGTGGATACGGACTTAGGTATCTTTGATCCGGATTATATTAATATCGTGTTTAATGGTCATCAGCCCTGGATTGGTGCATTGACCATAGAGAAGTTGCATGATCCTGAGCATCAAGCAAAGGGTAGGGCAGTCGGTGCCAAGGGAATCCGTGTGATTGGTTCCATCGAAACTGGCCAGGAACTGCTTCAAAGATATCCGGTGGATGAAGTGTTTGGGGGATTGATGGGGAACTGGCTTGCCATAGAACCGATGTTAGCCACAGGTGCAGTGGATGTACTTGCCATGGAAGAGAACTGTTCTCCTCCGGCAATTGATGAGTACGCTGAAAAATACCAGGTTGCACTAGTGGCCATCAGCACTATCATCGGGGTACCGAGAATTCAAGAAAAGCTTCCTTATTATCCAGATAAGGCGGATGAAATGTCGGAACGATTGATAGAGCTTGGAATCGAGAACTTTAAGAAGCGCCATAAGAAGATAAAGGCACATGTTCCTAAGAAGGTACAACGGGCAATTGCAGGCTTCTCAACGGAAGCGGTGTTAGGCGCCCTTGGCAATAAGCTTGATCCTTTGGTGGATGTCATTGTATCCGGAAAACTAAAAGGAGTAGTTGCATTGGCGAACTGCTCAACCTTAAGAAATGGTCCTCATGACTGGAATACCGTTAACTTGACAAAGGAGTTAATCAAAAGAGATATCTTAGTTGTAGCAGGAGGCTGTGGAAATCACGGTCTTGAGGTAGCAGGATTATGTACCCTTGATGCAGCTCAAATGGCAGGAGAAGGGTTAAAGGCGGTGTGTAATTTCCTCAAAATCCCGCCGGTATTAAGCTTTGGAACCTGTACGGATACCGGAAGAATCTCTATGTTAGTAACGGCACTTGCAGATCATCTGGACGTAGATATCCCCCAACTCCCCATTGCAGTAACAGCACCGGAATGGATGGAGCAAAAGGCAACCATAGACGGAATTTTTGCGGTGGCATACGGAGCCTATACCCACCTGTCTCCCACACCGTTCCTAACCGGGGCTCCCAAGCTGGCGAAGCTTATAACGGAGGATATTGAAGGGTTAACAGGTGGAAAGGTTGCTCTAGGGGACGATCCCATACAGGTAGCCGAAAATATTGAAGCTCATATTATGAAAAAACGAAAAGAATTGGGGTTATAGAAATAACAATACGATTATAACCTTACCAGTTCTTGATAAAAAGCCTCGGAGAGTACAAAGGTTCCAATCCGTTTTACCTCCCCTGTCATATACACCTGATAGGAGGGAGTAATTTCGATAAATAGCTCCCCTCCTGGCATATGTACCGTAACTTGATTATGAATTAGACCTAATCGGTAGGCAGCAGCGGCCGCAGCACAGCTACTGCTTCCCGATGCAAGGGTATAGCCAGCCCCTCGTTCATAGATTTCAATCTTGATATTACTCCTATCCATAACTTCTAATAGCTGCATATTAATTCGCTTTGGAAAGTAAGGAGCTTGTTCCACATAGCTTCCCAACTCCAGGGCTTTTTCTTTTGAGATGTGTTCCATAGGTATAACACAGTGCGGATTGCCGATGGATACACAGGTCACTCGGTATGTCTGATTGTGAAATACCATATCCTCATCAATGATTTCTCTTTCTTCTCCGATGGCAGGAATTTGTGTGCTGACGAAGGTGGTTGTACCCATCAATACACGCATCATATTACCCTCATCATTTAGATATTCAACCTCTACCTCACCACCTAACGTTAATAGTGTAAAACGCCTCTCCTTTATGTATCCAAAATCCTTCAAGTACTTGGCGAAAATCCGAACACCGTTGCCACTCTTCTCTGCCTCGCCTCCGTCTGGATTAAAAATCCTGACACGGATGGAATTACCTTCAAGAATCGGACCATATAAAATGCCGTCGCTGCCAAAGCCAAAATTCCTGTCACAGAGTAACTTGATCTGCTCTTCATTAAGTGTTTTCTTATTTAATTGAGTATCATAAACCAAATAATCATTACCCAGGGCATGGTACTTTTCTAATTGCATAGCTGCCTTCTTTCTGCGGTTTTATTCGCGTTAATATGATTATGTTGTTCCTGTAACAAATTATAGATAAACGTGCCTGAAGGAAAAATAGCAATTGTGCTATTTAATAAGCAGATGTTGTTGAGTTTGAAAGATAAGATGGGCAAGGTTATGTGAAAAAGATGATTTTGATATGGGCTAAGAATTGTTTTAAAACTGAGTGAGCATGGGATTTGAAATGAGAATGAAGTGAACAAGCTTGTACGAACAAAAATGCGAATCTATTGAATCGGCAGTTTGACGATATCAAATCGAGATGAAAGGATTGACCATAATTGCTGATTGTAGTTCATAATATTCCAGATAGCAGTACCCGCCAGTTGGTATTCCTCCTTGATATTATTGATCGCATCGATACTTCTTGCATCAATAAACCAAACGATATGTTCTTCTGGTGAATTATCAAAGGAACCTACATAATTGAAATATGGTGTTAAGGAAGCATCATCAAAATTAATTATTGAATCCTGGGAGGATGCCAGTACTATAGTGGAGCTTAGAGACAACGAATTAGCATAGGATGTATTTGGAACGAAGGGCAAAGGCCAGTCATAGCCAATAAGCGGAATCCAAGTCAATAAATTTTGGGGCGGAATTAAACCTGTTACATAATTTATAAAGGTGCGAATGGCTGGAACGGAAATAACAGGTGAGGGAGGATTATAATTTTTCCCCCAAACCTCTTGCATAAAAATTAAGTTATCAACTATTTTTAAAAGTGCGTTAAAATCAAGTTCTTCGTAGGTGATTTGCCCTGTATTGCTTACTTGTATATTCGGATTAATGGTAAGAATAAAAAGATATCCCTCCGCTCTGATTGCATCGGAGAGCTTGGATAATGCATTAATGTACAGCGTTTGATTAGCATTGTTTATATTTGTCATTAAGGCATTCACTCCTAAAAAGCCCTTTGATTTTATTATTCCTAATAAATTCACGGTTAAGAGCTCCTTCTCTTCCTCATCCAGTAACAAATTATAAATATACTCCAAATCCAGTTCCCCAGTGGGTGATAATGCAGAAATCATTAAAAGAGGCACTGTATCATAGGACTTTGATATACTAATTATATCTGCATCGTCATCATATGAGGTAATCTTACCGCCTTTTGAGATGCGATAATTGAATATAGAAAGATAGGTTAAATAGGGTAGGGACTTCATTAGAGTCTGTCTATTTATATGTGAGAAAGTAAAGCCATTTGTAATTAATTGCTGTGAGGTGTTACAACGAATTGCTAAGGTTTCGCTCGGATATATATAAGTTCTATTATATAGAAAAGGGTTCATCCTGATTAATTGGATGGGGGGAATCCCGTTAAGCTCAGCAATGGAAGATATTGTGTCACCATCTTTTACTATATAAGTCGTTTGAGGATGAAGGATAACCAATGCTTGACCCTGAACCAAAGTATAGGAATTGATTAATCCATTATCGCTAACCAATCTCTCAACTGTCATATTGAATTTGCTGGCAATTCCCTCTATTGTATCACCGGGTTGAACAATATAGAGCTCCATAGGATTCCTCAATGAATTGAATTAATATAATATATGCAATGAAAGCATAGATACTACGTACTAAAAAAATTTTTGTAAATGAATCATATCAATTGAAAATATTATATTATATTCTTAAGTAATGTTCAAAGCTGGACAAACTTTTATAATAATAGTAGCAAAAGCTTGCTATAGTAAAATTATGGGTGTTAATGAGTGCAGTGCTCAAGACTTTAACCACAGTATCTGTAATATTGTTAGTAATTCTATCCTGCTGTTAGATGGACAGTAATTTTACATGATTGTCGCACTCATGAGAAAGTGTATTGTGGATCGATAACAATGGTTTTGAGTAGGAATCGCATAAGGCAGTAAAGTTTTGGGATAAAACTATTGGGATTTATATAAAAGAATGAAATAGGGGAGGAAGCATGAAGATAACAAAGTGGCATATGTTGGGGGTTGGAGTATTGTTATGTGTTTAGGCAGGAGCTTCAGGATTATTTTGATGGGGAAAAAGAATATTTGCAGCAGTTAATAGTGGATTATGTAAAGAAGAATATAGAGTGCTTTTAGGAAAGTTAAGAGGTCAGGCAGGAACGATAATCCGAAATCTATTGATAGGGTGTTTGTGGTAAATAGAACATTTCAAAGTTACAGAAATTTAGTATTGTCAATCTTAAAATTGCGTGTTATATTATGTGTATAACAAGTATTACAAATGAATAATTTAAAGAAGAAAAGTTATCTTATACAAGGAGGAGCAGACATGAATATTAATAAATTCACTCAGAATTCAGTACAGGCAGTTCAAAAGTGTGAAAGTTTGGCCTATGAATATGGTCATCAGGAGATAGACGTGGAGCATCTGCTCTACAGCTTGATTACTATAGAAGACAGCTTAATCAAGAAGCTACTGGAGAAGATGGATATTACAACAGAGGTATTTCTTGCACAGGTAAAAGGATTGCTGAACAAGAGAGCTAAGGTAAGCGGTGGCCAGTTGTATCTTAGCAATGACCTGAATAAGATTCTGATTACGGCAGAAGAGGAAGCAAAACAGATGGGAGACTCCTATGTATCGGTGGAACATTTATTCCTAAGCATGTTAAAGCAACCGAACAAGGAAGTAAAACAGTTAATACAGGAGTTTCGAATTACCCGAGAAGAGTTCTTGAAGGCACTCCAGTCAGTGCGAGGTAATCAAAGAGTGGTCAACGATAATCCGGAAGCAACCTATGATACTCTTGAGAAGTACGGTTATGATCTGGTGGCTCGCGCAAGGGAACAAAAGCTTGACCCGGTAATCGGACGTGACAGCGAGATTCGTAATGTAATTAGAATATTATCCAGAAAGACAAAGAATAATCCAGTTCTAATTGGTGAACCCGGTGTTGGTAAAACTGCCGTGGTAGAAGGTCTTGCCCAGAGAATCGTAAGAGGGGATGTTCCTCAATCACTGAAGGACAAGAAACTGTTTGCACTGGATATGGGTTCGTTGGTAGCAGGAGCAAAATACCGGGGAGAATTTGAAGAACGACTTAAGGCAGTGTTAGAGGAGGTCGTTAAGAGCGAGGGACAGATAATTCTCTTTATCGATGAGCTTCATACCATCGTTGGTGCTGGAAAGGCAGAGGGCTCCATGGATATGGGGAATATGCTAAAGCCCATGCTCGCCAGAGGAGAATTGCATTGTATCGGCGCAACGACACTGAATGAATATCGACAAAATATTGAGAAGGATGCCGCATTGGAACGTCGTTTCCAACCAGTCTTGGTGGAAGAGCCTACCGTGGAAGACACCATATCCATATTGAGAGGGCTAAAAGAACGCTACGAGGTGTTCCACGGTGTAAAGATTACGGATAGTGCATTGGTGAGTGCAGCAACCTTATCAAACAGATATATCTCTGATCGCTTTCTGCCGGATAAAGCTATTGATCTTGTGGACGAGGCTTGTGCCCTCATAAAGACGGAGTTAGATTCTATGCCTACGGAACTGGATGATATGCAGCGCAGAATCATGCAGATGGAGATTGAGGAGGCCGCGCTTAAAAGAGAGCGTGACAGACTCAGTGCGGATCGTCTTATGGATTTGCAAAAGGAGCTCGCGGAGTTAAGGGATCAATTCTCCTTTGCCAAGGCAACCTGGGATAAGGAAAAGGCATCTGTGGAGAAGGTTCATAAGCTCAGAGAAGAACTGGAGAGCTTAAATAATGAGATAGAGCTGGCAGAAAGAAGCTATGATCTAAATAAGGCAGCAGAATTAAAATACGGTCGCTTGCCAGAGCTTATGCGTCATTTACAGGCAGAAGAAGAACGTCTTAGAAAAGAAGAGCAACAGCTGGTGCATGAAAATGTAAGTGAGGAGGAGATTGCAAGAATCGTATCCCGCTGGACGGGTATTCCGATTACTAAGCTTACAGAAGGGGAACGCAGCAAGACGCTCCATCTGTCCGATGAACTTCATAAGAGGGTACTTGGCCAGGAAGAAGGAGTGGATAAGGTGTCCGATGCAATTCTTCGTTCCAAGGCAGGCATTAAAGATCCAACAAAGCCAATTGGTTCCTTCCTATTCTTAGGTCCCACTGGTGTGGGAAAGACCGAGCTGGCGAAAGCGCTGGCAGAGAATTTATTTGACAACGAGCATAATATGGTTCGTATTGATATGAGCGAGTATATGGAGAAACACTCGGTTGCCAGATTAATCGGAGCGCCTCCCGGATACATCGGTTATGAAGAGGGAGGTCAGCTAACGGAGGCTGTTAGACGCAAACCCTATACCGTAGTATTATTTGATGAGATCGAAAAGGCACATCCGGATGTATTCAATGTATTGCTGCAGGTGCTGGATGATGGTCGCATCACGGATTCACAAGGAAGAACGGTGGACTTTAAGAATACTATCATTATTCTTACCTCCAATATCGGTTCCAGATATCTGTTGGAAGGTATCGAGGATTCCGGGGAAATAAGTGAAGCTAGTGAAAATCTGGTTATGAATGAATTAAAGGCACATTTTCGCCCTGAATTCCTAAACCGCCTGGATGAAATTATTCTGTTCAAGCCCCTTACCAGGGAGAACATCTCTGGAATTATGGATCTATTGATTATGGATTTGAATAAACGACTGGAAGATAAAGAAATTACGATTCAATTGACGGAGGCCGCGAAACAGCTGATTGCGGACAGTGCTTATGATCCCATCTATGGAGCAAGACCCTTAAAGCGCTATCTTCAAAAGAACGTGGAGACCTTAAGCGCAAGACTGATTCTTAGTGATCAGGTAAAGCCACAGGATATTATTATGATTGATGTAAGGAATAATCAGCTGGTTGCTAGTGTGAAGTAATAATGTTTATGAATAGGTACCGTCTTATAGGATAAGTGGGTTAGAGGAATGAGGAGTGATATAGGTTGAACCGTCTGTCACTTAGTGGTTAGAATTAGGTGTCAGTGATGTAACTATTTAAAACATCATGGGAATCAGAAGGAAGAAATACGCTATATTGAATTTTTTATTCATAAGATTCATAGAATGGAATAAGTGATTATCTTATGGAGGTTTGTATGAAGAGATCAGCAATTGCGGTTCTGCTTCTAACCATAGTATTGATTTCTGCCGCACTGACCGGCTGCAAATCCATGAATACGGATGTAAAGAAAATCAAAGATCTCGATTTTACCGTGGTGGAGGATGCGGATATTCCCGGAGAACTAAAGGAGTTCATTGATGAGAAAAAGGAAGTTCCATTTAAGATGACCTATACAAACAAAGACAGTCTCTATATTGTAAGGGGATATGGAGAACAGCGAACCGGAGGCTATAGTATTACGGTAGATCAGCTTTATTTAACAAAGAACGCAATATATATCGCCACAAACCTAGTCGGACCATCAAAGGATGCCCAGGTTACACAGAGCCTGACTTATCCATATGTTGTGGTGAAATTGGAACGACGGGATGAGAATGTTGTATTTGAATAGGAAGAGTGTGAAAGAGAGTAGCGGGTTGGAAGAGATCTGTTACTCTTTTTTGTTGTGTTTGGAGATGGGTGAATGGACAAGTAACCGGAAAGCAGTATGACGATGACAACTAATATTTTACATTCAATCTCAAAGGCGATATAATTAAGGAATACAATAAAAGTCTAAACTCAGTTAAGTAATTATTTTTGAGAGCATAGTTGATATAAACATGATTGTTTAAGTATTACATATTAGTAAAATCTAAAATTAACGATAGGAGTGAAGAATATGAAGAAAAGAATAGGATCAAGTTGGAGATGGTATGCGGTTAAACTATTATTTTTAAGTACTATATCAGGAGAGCCAAATAAAGATAAAATAGATGAGCATTACGAAGATAAATTTAATGTGTATGAAGAACGAATTATTGTTGTAAAAGCTCAATCCTCTGAACACGCATACAAAAAAGCGGATGAAGTGGCAAAACAAGATGAAATTGAGTATTACAATCCTTATGACCAATTAGTTAGTTATAAATTTGTTGATTCGTTGAACTGTCAACATCTATTTGACGATGAAATTAAATCCGGAACTGAAATTTATTCAAGATTATTTAAAGTACCTGTAGAAGTGGATACGCAGAAGGTCATTGAAATAAATATGCCTGAAGTACATGATTCAATTCCTAATTACAATTTCTTGATTGGTTAATTGTAAATTAAGTATAAGCAAAGGTTTATTTTCGATGTTACAGCTTATGCCATGTTATTATAGAAAAATGTAGTGATTTAATTTTATGTTATTTCCAACTAATATTTATTATAGGAGATAGAGAATGATAAAAAAAAGTTTACGGAAGGTGATATGTATATTACTTATACTTTCTTTATGTTCATGTAGTATAAAAGAAAGTTACATTGAATTTAAGATTAAAGGCATTGAAAATTTTAACGCTGGGGATTCTTCTTCATGGGATGATATGGAATTTGCTTTTGTAGAAGATATTTTGTTAGTTCCATCAATTAAGCAAATAAATCATGGTACTTATATCCTTTATGTTTCAGCATATACAAGGTCTAAGCCAGATAATGTCGTTGTAAAAAGCGTTGTAATGACTGAAAATGAAAAAAATATATTATCAAACCAAACACAACAAAAAATTGTATTTGACTTAACAGACAACAATATATTTGATGGATATATTAAAGCAGGAACATTTGATAATACAAATAATACAATTGTTGATGGTAATATAATAAAATTAACGATAAGTATTGAAGTGAGAAAAGAATCTGTTAGTTTTATAGAGGATAAAAACTATGAGATAACTGTAAAAGGTTATAAATCATTAGTAATGCGCTAACTATTATTATTCTGGCTAGCGGTAGACTTGTTTAAATAGATTGAGAAAGCTACAAGTAAAGATGATAAAACGATAATCTGCCAGAAATATGATCAGTAATAATTGAGTGTTTTTAAAATATGAAAAAACTATAATTGATAATCAAATATTAGTTAAATCGGCTGACATAATTGAGAAATATGCTGCAGATGTAAAATTCACATCATAATAAATATGTAGAATGGGAAATAAGGAAAATGGATTGCGAAGAGTATTATAACTTAGGTGAAAAATGTTATATAAAAGGAGAATATGAAAAAGCTATTTACAACTTTAACAAATGTATTGCAATAAGTAATTCAGAGGATTGGGTTTTTGATAGTCAGAATTATATTGGTTGTTGTTATTTAAATTTGTGCGATTATAATTCTGCTATTAAAATCTTACGAGAATTAATTAATGAATACCCTTATTATGAAGTACCAGTTATTAGTTTGGGAAGGGTATATCTTAAACAAAAAAGATTTCAGGATGCTTTTCAATGTTTTGAAAAAGCAGTTTTATTAAATTTAGAAAATCAAGATGCATATTATTATATGGGAGTTTATTATTATAAGATAAATAATATTGAACAAGCTAGTAAATGTTATGAGAAGTCTATTTCATTGGATTTTGAACAAGCAGAAACACATCTAAATCTTGGGAATTGTTATGCGGATATGAATTTACATGAGAAAGCAATTGAGGAATACGATATATCCTATTCCATTGACAACTCTTCTGTTGATGCATTATATAATAAGGCTTTGGTGCTTTCAGAAACTAAAAATTACACTATGGCTATAGAAACTCTTTTATACTTAGATGAAATAGAAAGAAATAATATTGAAAATATGACAATTATTGCAGAGTTATATTTGGAAATTCAGGATTTCGAGAGTGCAACTATGTGGATTGATAAATGTTTGCTATTAGATTCAAATGATTTATCTGCTAAAAAACTTTCAAATACTATATATACATTAAAAAGGGAAAAGTTAAAAAATAGTTTTAAAATAATTTGATGATTTATATCAATAAGATTAAAGGCGTTGAAAATTTTAACATTGGTGATTACTCTATCAATTAAGGTAATAAATCATGGTACTAATATCCTTTATGCTTCAACATATACAAGTTCTAAGCCAGATAATGTCGCTGTCAAAGCATTGTAACGACTTAAGATGAAAAAATATATAAATAAACACAACAAAAATTGTATTTGATTTAACAGACAACATTATTATATTGCATTTTGGGAGTAGTTGTTAATACAATGACATTTAAATTATTATCTTCATGACTTTGAATGCGGATTCTTTAGGTGGAAATATTGGTGAATTACAATCTCACAATGTATTTGCATACTGTAGTAATAATCCTGTTATTAGGATTGATCCAAACGGACAAGTTTGGCGGATAATTGGAGCAGTTGTAGGAGCAGTAGTTGGGGCTGTAGCAGGGGCAGCATATTCATATTATTCGACGGGTTCAATCGATTGGAGGTATGTAGCCGGAGGTGCAGCAGCTAGTAAAATTGCTGATGCTATAGAAATGGCGGTGCAACGGGCATCGCAAATAAGAGATACAGTTACTAAAAGTAAGTGGCCAAGAGCTACTTCAGCAGCTGTAGATAAGGTGAAAGGAAAAATTTATTAAGGAGATAGCGGGTCAATATCTAATAATATTAGTAAGCTTTTGCATAGTCGGATGCCTAATCCAAGTTTGGAAAAGTGGTCAGTAGCAAATTGTGCAGAATTTAATGCGGTGAATAATGCTTTGATTAATGGAGCTAAAATTGGAAATCTTGATGTTGGAACGGTTATGGTAAAGAAAGGACAAGCATTTCAAATGTGCAGAATCTGTCAAATAACAATTTTTGGGAGCTTGCAAGTGCAACGGTCGGAAGTAAGAAGTAGTTTGACTACACCAAGTGATGATGAATTTCTGCAGGTATATAAGAAATGTAGAGGCAAAACTTATAGCATGAGAATTAGTCAGAGTTCTAATGTTGATTATAATTTTATTAAAGTGTCAAAAGAGGAATATAAAATAAGTCGATTAGATGTTGATTTAGAATCTGCTGCACATCTTGCTATAGATGCAGTTGTAGGACTCTGCACCTTAGATATAGGGGGGTCTACTCGCAGGTGGTATTTCTTACATAGATACTAGGTCTGATCCACCAAAGGGTAATTATACATTGTACAAAGTTAAATTATTTAGTTACCCAGATGATTATTGTACGGATACGGAATATAGATATGTTTTTGGTTCAGACAATAGTAAAGAGCTATCGTTATATAAGTTGCCATAAATATTATATCATCCAAACTAGATATTAGGTTAGTAATAGTTTAAAATAGGAGGTATGTAGAATAATGATAATTAAAAATGTAACATGTAACCATGATTGCTATATAAAATTTAGTGAGTTGTTTCTAAAAAATAATCCCATCGTGAGATGCAATGAATGTAATAAAAATTATATATTGTCAAAAAATTATAGAATTATAGATATATTAACCTAGATTATTCACCTAGTTATTTCTAACGGTGCGGAGCACCGCATAATTACTGGATTTTAACTTTTTTTGCTTTTCATTTAAAAAGTGAACGAACTGAATAGAAAAAGAGCCTCATCTTTTG
>JAEZLH010000025.1 GCA_023435895.1 Bacillota bacterium | reverse complement strand
AGTTCCATTTTCAAAACCATAGTTCTTTGCCACATCTCCTGGAGGCGCCGGTGTTGGTGTTACTCCTACAGGTGGTGTTGGTGTTGCTGTTGGTGTTGGTGTTGCTGTTGGTGTTGCTGTTGGTGTTTTTGTTGGTGTTGCTGTTGCTGTTGGTGTTGCTGTTGCTGTTGGTGTAGTTTCAACATCAGAGACATAAATCTTGATAGAACCATCTCCAACAGAAGATTCATCAATATAATTTGTTCCGTCATATCTACCAAATTCACAATTACTATTTGTTACGGCATAAGCCCACTCATAGAATGTAGTATCAGATAGTGTTGCCTGGGTTAAAACAATGGCATATTTTGTTCCATTAACAAGTCCTGTATATGTTAAAGGTATGGTAACTGAACCAAAACTTGAAGAAACAGAGCTTCCTGCAATTGATGCAGTTGCAAGCGCTGACCCTGTTGGTTTATTTGCGCTGGTTGCATATAAACTTGCAGTCAAGTTACTTGGCACACCATTATCACTTTTAACCCTAACTTCAATACTTGTTATCTTATTCATACTTGTGGCGGTAAAGGTTTCATATCTTCTTCGCTCGTCATTCGTTGCTTTGCCGAATGTTTTACCATTGGTTGAAGTATTTGATATGTCTATTACTCCTGTAGTTGGGGTTGGGGTAGGGGTTGCTGTTGGTACTGGGGTTGGGGTACCTGATACTCCGTCTGTTACATTAATTATAACTGATCCATCCCCTGCAGAGCTTTCATCAATCCAAGAGGTTCCATTATATCTACCAAATTCACAGGAACTATTTGTAGCTGCACACGCCCATTCATAGAATACTGAATCCGAAAGAGTTGCTTGTGAAACAACAATAGCATATTTCGTTCCATTTACAAGTCCTGTGTAAGTCAAAGGAACACTTACCGTACTAAAACTTGTTGAAACAGCAGATCCCGCAATTGATGCTGTAGCAAGTGCCGTTCCAGTAGGCATATTTGCACTAGTCGCATATAAACTTGCTGTTAGATTACTAGGTACCCCATTATCTCGTTTCACTCTTAAATCAACACTTGTTATCTTGTTTAGGTTAGTGGCTGTAAAAGTTTGGTATCTCATCCTCTCGTCATTTGTTGCCTTGCCAAATGTTTTACCATTTGAAGATGTATTTGAAATATCTATAGTTCCTGTTGCTGCTAAGGTTCTGGCCGGAGGTATTGGGTCTAACAATATACTTATAATCATAATAAAACTAATAAAAATAGCCCACCCCGCTCTGTGTTTTTTAAGCATAAAAATCACCCTTCTTTCTTTTGTTTCAAATAATGACAAACATCCTAAAAAATAATGTCCTAGTAACAAATCTCTTTCCTCTTTGGCAGGCATTCCCCCTAATATTAATTATATAGTAAATGAATAAGGACTTACAGCTTTCCCGTTATAGCACTATATATCATTATATACAATTTCCTTTATAAAAAAATGGCGCATATTTATATTTCTTGGACTAATTTTGGAATTGTAATAATTCTTCCGTGCCTGACACTGATTAATCAACTGCTTCCTCTCTGAGGTATGCTCTTTTTCTTGTTTTTAATAACCAGACATTACTTTATAAAGCCTCTCTCGAAACTCTTTGGCAACTGAAATCAACCTTACCCTTTTAGAAATGTTATGGATTAACGAAACAAGAGCAGCCCCAAATCCTCACCGGATTTGACACTGCTCTTCCTTTTACATTTCATTACAATCTATCTAAATCTTCCTACTCAACCATAAGTATAATACGCCGCCAGACCATACAGCATAAGAAAGCCGGGCAGGCCAAGAAATGAGTTGGTCAATACGGTAGCTGCATTAATTCCCACATGCACCTGGATGCCATTGCTTTTCAAGATAAAATCCAGCAGATAAATACCGGTCGTTCCAATAAACGTACGAACTACCGCATTCAAAATCATCTCCGGCTTATTCCTGATTAGACTAATTGCAATGAACACTACACATGCTATAATAACACCTATAAATATCTTACTTTCCATTCCCATGGTTCCCACCTCCACTCACAGCTCTGTCCTATTTCATTTATATACAAGTATCATCCATTTTATGTTATTCAATAGAATAAATGGTAAATATTTTGATAATACTATGGATATGTAAAGTTCAGCCTTCTATGTTACGAATAAGCTCAGGGAGAAAATGTTCCCATAGATGAGCCGTTCCCACTTAATTGCATTTCGTAGCGGTACTAAGGTTCTAAAAGACAGAACCCAAGTACCGACGAATGCAAATACTCACTATGAGAATCATTTCTCCCCGAGCTTATGCGGTAGTCAACCCAAAGGCTGAACTGTAACATATCTATCTCATATATAAGGTTGGTGATGCTATATTGTTCGCTAAAAAGAGAATTCCAAAAGATACTTATTTGATTGACGAAATAAACAAGACAAAGATTGCTATGGAAGCGGCATATTCTAATTTTCAGAATGTAGTTGACCCGGATTTGATTGACAGCTGCATCTATGAGCTGAATGCTGTGCAAAACAGGTACAAGTTCTTATTGAGAAAAGCGAAGGAAGCGGATACAACCTTCGTGTAACAATTTTAAAAGCTGTCCCAATTACTTATCTTAGCCAATTGCTATAACCAGCTTTGATATCAGTAATTGAGGACAGCTTTTTATTTTACTAATCCATGTTCTTTTGTAGTTTGCTTACCATCTTATGTATTATTATTTGGATGAGCTCTGCAATTTGCAATCTTATCTTTTGTACCTTATTATTCTTTTGTAGCACTATCTTTTGTAACACCATCTTTTGTGTTAGTAAGCTTTTGTGGTTTTAAAATTCTTTGGTACAATATATCTTTCGTATCTGATTGCATTCGTATTATCATTCTTTGGTATTAGCAAGCTTTTGTATGTTGATATTCATGTACTCTAGATGCTTTTGTATGTTAAAATCCTATGTACTTTAGTTTCTTTCGTTCTCTATTAATCTTTTTATCTTTCAGTAGTTTCTCCAGCCTTTGTAATTTCATACTCTTTTGTGATTTGAAAATCTTAGGTAAATTACCACTTCTTCGGTAGTTCAAATTCTTTTGTTAATCGTTCTAGCTTGTCTTTGGTAGTGGCTTATTTATGCAATAAACCCACGGTTCCCATTGGAGGGATCAATGTAAGTCTCATTCAAAGTGCCTTTTCCGTAGGTTAAGCCCGCGTAGAGCTGTTGGGTGTTGCGCATCATTGGTCCGCTTTGGTCCTCACTGCTGACCCCTTTAAAACCGATCAGTAGTTTATCAAGAACCACTTTGGCACTGTCCAGAGAAACCGGATTTCTCTTGATGATGGCGGTGATAATTCGTTTATTAATATATAGGTAAAGACTGACCAAATCATACGCTATCTGATATTGATAGTCTAAGCTGACAATTAGTTCATTGACATATTTTTGAGCTCTTTTTAGCTCCCTGTCAAAGGTATTGAGGTCTTCTATCTCATAGGCTTCCTTCGCCTCTTCAAGTTCTGTTAGAATCATCTCGTATAAAATTACGGTTAATTCGCTCCTTGATGCCTGCGTCACTCTAGCTGTAAAAGCCTGAATTACTTCCTTCTTCATGAATAACCTCCGTTAATCCATTCTACCTGAAGCTTCTTACCTCTGTAATAATGACAGGATAGCTTGAGGTCTTTGATTTGCCTGAGCAAGCATGGATGTGCCTGCCTGTGCCAATACATTCTTTTGTGTGTATTCGGCCATCTCTTCTGCCATATCCACATCTTCAATACGGGAAAGGGATTCCGTCAGGTTCTCTGAAGTGGTATCCAAATTGGCAATGGAATGTTCCAAACGATTCTGATATGCACCCAGCTTAGAGCGAATTGCTGAAACCAGATTTACTGCATTGTCAAGAAGTGCAATTGCTTTCTGAGCTCCATCAGAAGTTGCAATATTGATTTTATCCACACCCAAGGTCTGTGGATTCACCTTAGGGATACGAACGGACATGGTCTGTCCCTCGTTAGCACCAATCTGTAAGTCCATGGGACCAGCATCCAATACGGATATCACAACATTCTTATCCGGTCCAGCTACATTGATTCCCGGTGTATTGGCTGAACCAAGTACAGTATCATAAAAGGTTGTTCCCACTGTTGACGGCTGGAGTTCTGCAACCATCTCAAAACCGCTGCGATCTGAAACCGTAATCTTATTGCCGCTCACTGACACTGTTGCGGTATTGGAAAATTGTGATCCAGCTCCTGTTACAACTGCTGCCTGTGCATCAACACCCTTTGCCGTTACTTTTGCCGGTGAAAGACCTAACTTTGTTGCCAAAGTTGCATTATCACAATACAATTCTATCTTTTGATCAGAGCCATATTCCTGAGATGCGAATGCCAATCGGGTACCGGATGCCCATGTAACTGTGTTATAGCCTGCAGGTCCTGTTCCTCCTGCTACCGCTGCAGTGTTATTTGTTGCAAATACACTAACTCCAACCGTGTCGCCGGCATCTATGATTTTCTTGAATACGTCATTGTAGGTATCCGTTGCTGCAATCTCTATGGTTTCACCATTGATATTAATTGTACCATCTACCCCTATGGTTGTACCGGTATAAGAGGATGGTGCACCAACAAATACTGCCTGTCTTGCATCTTCTAATACTTTAAGCGTATAATCTCCAACCGATACCGAGTCGGATAAGGACACTAAACTCACTTTGTTATCACTGGAAAATGACTTTCTATCAATCGTACCATCTAACAATGGCATCGTATTAAATTCTGTTGTCTTAGAGATACGATCCATCTCCTGGCTAAGCTGATCAATTTCGGCTTGGATTGCGGTACGATCCTCTGTGGTATAGGTTCCATTGGCAGATTGTACGGCAAGCTCTCTCATTCTTTGAAGCATGTTCTCCACTTCATTTAATGCGCCTTCCGCTGTCTGAATAACCGAGATACCATCCGATGCATTTCGATTGGCTTGATCAAGTCCTGCAATCTGTGTTTTCATCTTTTGGGAAATCGCCATTCCGGCAGAATCATCAGCTGCACTATTAATTCGAAATCCTGAAGATAATTTCTCCAAACTCTTGTCAAGTAATTTGTTTGTTTTCCCTAATTGATTATTTGCCTTTAAGGCTACAATATTATGGTTAATTCTCACTATGTATCACCCGTTCCCTTTCTGTACCGAAGCCATCCCCCTCCATGAAATGATGGTCCTACATAAAGTTATTCTATCATCAGCAACCTCCGTGTGGCCGATTTTGTTAAGAGACAGCTCTATTCTCTGTATTGCTTTGTTCCACCATGCGTACTGTCTGTACCACAGCTTTCGCAATCCGATATAAGCTTCTCTCAGTATCAATGGTAATCTTCGGCTCATTATCCTCTGAAAATGAGCTCAAGAAGCTATTGTTCTCACTATCCTGGTGGATTAATCCGAAATCCATTTGTTTTACGTTAAGACGGCATTCTGTAATGGCCGCTTCTACCTCATTCATATTACTCTGTAGTTGCTCTAGTCCATTCTTTTGGTCACTGCCCAAAAAGCCTTTGATGGTATCACCCTTTATTGAAAATTCCGCTTTTACATTCCCAAGCGCTGGAGAAGCAACCGTTATACTCACCTTACCACTTTCCTTTTCTCCTCGAAGAATGGTTAGATTCATATTGGTTATACCCTGCTGTGTTTCAATGGGTATTTGATAGAACTCTTTCTCTGCCAAAGCCTTCTCGAAGGTCATCTGCCTTCCAATGCTTTTTAGCTGCGCTAATCTTGTACTATCAATCTGTTCACCGGAGCAACCTCTTACAATGGCGCGCTTTGCTTCTTCTTCTAATTGATCATAAGCTTCGCTCATTGTTTGCTTATCGATTAAGTTATCGGACAAATCATCAAGATTCTTTATATCATTTTCGGAATTTTCGACTTTTCTTTCCTTTTCCATATTTAAAAGCCGTTTAACCGCCGAATTTCCCCCTGACAAAAGTTGATTTGCCATGATAAGATTCCCTGTTGTGCTTGGCATTTTAAATTCTCTTAAAAAACGGATGGATTGTTCTGCATTTTTACACATCTCTCTGAGTTCTTTGACTTTTGATGCATATTCCTCCAGCTCATCCCCGCTCTCCTTACTTTGGCGAAGATAATCCAATAGCTTTTCAGGGGTAAGGTCTTTTATGTTATCCCATACATTCTTTTCTGTGGCGGTCCGTGATTCTGTGGATTCCTTGCTTCTTGATAAGCCGGAATTTAGCTGTCTTATACTTTCTCTAAGCTTTACAGGGGATATTTCATCCATTAACTCCTTTACGATACGATTCAAATATCTTGCTTGCTCCTCTGGAGTCGGTGCATCCTCAGAAGGATTATGTTGTGTATCCCTTCCACCCTCTTGAAAGAGATTTAACTGGGAAGAGATGCTCTCTTTATTTCTTGTAATATCCTGCAGCGTTCCAAACTCGTCATCAATGATTTCATTCATGCTTCCTTTTTTGTTCGTTTGTATTGCAGTCAGCAGATTACTTAAGGTTACCTCTCTGTTAGAATGAAGCACTGATCCTAATACCGCTCCATCTGATTTATCAATATTATAGAGCAAACGATAAATTCCGATATAAGCCTTTCTTTCTTCTTCCGTTATGGCTTTCTGCTTTTCAAGCTTATTCAGATAAACACTATATTTATCCTCCGAGGTAATTCCCTGTTCCTCCTTAAGCTGTTCAATCGTGTTGTTTAACTCATTGATTGTAATATTTAACGGATTAATACCCTGCTTCATCATCCGTACAGTAATCTCAGGATTTAAATTCTTTATAAGGGAAGTTACTTGTGCATCATAAGCCTTTACTTTATTTACATTCTCAGGAGTGATTTCCATTTGGTTATAACCAAGGATTCGAATTGCACGTTTATTTTGCTCTGTATCTTCTAATCCCTTCTGTGACAAGAGTGAATTTGCATTCTCAAAGGCTTTCCGAATGGAATCACCATATTCCGCATTGGGAACAGTCGCTAATGTCTCATATGCTGCACCGGCTTTCGCATACTCTGCCTGTAAAACCGCTCCTTCTGAGGCTAGTGACGGTATCGTCTGAACATTGCGAATAGAAAGCGTGCTTCCCAGAATACCTGCAGGCATTCCGCTTAAAGCCTCAACACTTTCCATGGTATTTCTTAGAAGCTGTACATTGGATGCACTGGTTTCTAGGTCTGCCTCTTTTAATAAGCTTTGATGGTAACCTTCCTCCAGCTTTCTAAGTTCTTCTACTACCTTCTCTAAACTCTCCGTATCTACTTCAATTCCTTGCTTCTTTAGCTGACCAGCCGCTTCTACGGTCATCTTAAGGCGAATCTCTTCCAGCTGTCTCTTCGCCTTTATGTCCTCATATTCCCTAGATAATTCATTATTTGGGGAGATCGGCTCCGTTGTTTTCTCATTAATTAGAGGCGTGTCACCCTTTTGATTATCTGCCCCAATGGAATTGGTTTTCTTCTTTACTAAGTTAAGCTCTTCTTGAATGGTTTTTAATCTTCTGATTGTTATCTTACCGTCATCTTGTACCGCCTTTGATATGGCTTCATCGCTAATGGAACGAATGTCTTCCACCAGCTGATTTTCTGCTTTTGTAGAGTTCTCTGATAAAGAGACATCCTTAGGATCAATTCCTTCTTTCATCCCCTTAATCATATGATTCATGATACTATCTTCATTGGAATTTTTCTTAATATCCTCTAACTCCTTCTTATAACCAAAGGTTTCTTTTGTCAAAGGAAGATCGTTCTCCAACAACCACCTAGCATCGTTTAAGTTCTCTTCATTGATGGCATAACCCGCGGATGCAATTACATCCCCTGCCTGTCCTTTTAGTTCCTTCCAAGTATCTTCTGTTAACTGCTTGATGTTCAGTCTATCGCTTGCTTGGCTGTAATTTGCCTTATAAATGTTTTCAACCGATGGGGAAGCATTTGTAGCTATCATGTATTGCATTGAAATGTCATTCATTGCATTAACCGAACTGCTCAATTCCAGGGCTTTGCTCAGTTTTTGAACATTCTCAGAGGTCGTGGGCAAATCATTCTCTTTCAGTCTTTGCTCCAGAGATTGATTTCTTCCTTTTTCACTTAAAGTTACCTTCTCCTCTGTTTCACTACGCTTAACTCTTTTTAAAACATCATATAGGCCACCCACCGTATAACTCTCTATATTAATACCTTTTCTCTCCAAGAGCTCACAATCTTGTTCTGTAAGCATCGCGTGAATTTTATCTAGCTTGCTCTTTATTTGAACATCCTCTGCGGCTTTCTCGTTTAGATCCGTATTCTTTCGCTTATGTTTGAGAACATTTTCCCAATCCGTATTCTTTGTAATCGTTGCTTTAAAGGGTTTTCCGTTTGCTATTGAAGTCTCATCAAGAACTCGCAGCTCTATCTCCTTGCCATTCGCCTTCACTACTTCAAAATTCTTTCTATCACCGGGCTTCACATTATTTAGCACATCTCCACTGGTGGTTATCTCCTGGTCGTTAATACTCAGCGTGACCTGCTCACCCACCGAAAGTACCAGACCGCTTACCTGCTGCCCCTTCTTTAGTTGGGTAAGTACATTTTCTTTTTTCTCTTGATTTATTTTTAGATGACTATCATTAAATTTATTGGTTCTTATTCCGTTCCCGTTATTTAATATCGCTTTATAATTCATGTTAGCCCCTTTGCGTCAATTAAGATTAAGTACGATACACCATCTTTCCTTCTGCTTATATTTCGGCAAACACTGTACAAAACTTAACCTTATGCATTTCGGATTACCAAAGGTAATATATTCATTATCCTTGAAGCATAAATCTTTTGCTTTATGCAAATTGACATTGTTACGGTATATACAGGGCTAATTAATTCCAACTCATACATTTCATCCAAAAGTTAATTGTACTACTTCTTATCATTCATTTCCTCGAATAAACATGAAATAAACAGCTTTTACTCTTTTGCGGAATCTATTCCTGATACAAAAACAATGGTTATTAGGAAAACATTGTCAAGCAATCGATCCTATATGATACCCGCATGCATATCCGGAATGCTTAAGGAGGCTCTTATGAACAAGAAAATCTTGAAACCAATCCTCATACTAATTATTATGGTAAGTATTGCATCCGCCGTTTTTGGCTGTGCACACCATACAAAAAACCAACTGGTACAACGACAATTTGATAACTTCATGAATGATATTTTCGTTCAGGAAGTTCAATCTGATTCCTTATCCCTAAACTATTCCCTCGCACATCCTGAGAACTATGGTATCAAAGATGCATCACCCACTTTTGGAAAATACGGATTATCCCAGATGAAAAAAGATTGGGCTAATTCTGAAGCAGAATTAAAAAAATTACAATCCTATCAATATGATAAACTCTCTTCTAAGCAAAAACTCACCTATGAAATCGTGAAAAGCTATCTGGAACAACAAATAAAATTCAAAAAATATCCATACTATTCTGAATGCCTGGGCCCAACAACAGGGATACAGGCGCAGCTGCCTATTCTTTTGGCGGAATTTGCTTTTAATGATAAGAAAGATATTGAAGAATATTTAAAACTTTTACCTTGTATAAAGGGCTATTTTTCTGATATTATAGAATATGAAAGGGAAAAATCTGAGAATGGACTATTTATGAACGATTCTGTAGCAAAACGAATCATCGCTCAGTGCCAGGCCTTTATAGAGGAACCTCAAAATAATTTCTTAATTGGATATTTTAATGATAAGATTTCTCACTTTAAGGGATTGTCAGCAACCCAAATAGAGGATTATAAGAAGTCCAATACAGAAGCAGTATTATGTTATATAGTTCCTGCCTACCAAAGCTTAATTGATGCACTTACCGATTTGCTAGGCACCGGTAAGAATAACGCAGGCTTATATTACTATCCAAAGGGTAAGAATTATTATGAATGTTTGGCCCAGTCCAAGGTAGGTACCAATGAAACCATGGACCAAATGATTGAATTACTTAATTCCGGCATTAATCGCAGCATGGCAAACCTGAATGCATTAACTCAGTCCGACCCGGATGTAATTAATAAATATCTTGATTTTTCATCCTTCCCTTTGACAAATCCCAATGAGATCTTAAATGATTTGAAAAAGGATATTACAAAAGACTTTCCCGCTGCGGTTCCGGTCGATTGTCAGATTAAATTCGTACCCCCATCACTGTCCGAGTTTTTAAGCCCTGCAATGTACTTGGTACCGCCCATTGACAGCTTTAAGAATAACAATATTTACATAAATGGTAACAACAAAGAAACCTTGTCCATGATTTATACAACGGTTGCCCACGAAGGCTATCCCGGTCATTTATACCAGTGTGTTTATTTTCGCAATCAAAATCCACCGCCAATCCGAAACGTTCTTGACTTTACGGGATATGACGAAGGATGGGCAACTTACGTAGAGTTTTACTCTTATCATCTATCTGGAATTGATAATAAGCTTGCTGACTTCTTAGAGGATAATAACATTATCATACTGTGTATGTATGCAAGGGCTGATATCGGAATTCATTATCAAGGCTGGAAGAAAGAACAGGTTGTAAAATACATAAAACAATACATTGAAGATGAGGATGCGGCAGGTGAAATATACAATACCTTACTGGAAGAGCCTGCGATTTATCTTCCATATGCCGTAGGTTATCTGCAGATAGAAGATTTGAGAAGTGATGCAGAAAGTGCACTTGGTGATTCTTTTGTTGCAAAAGATTTTCATAAATTTCTTCTTGATATGGGACCCTCACAGTTTGAAATCATCAAGCAGCATATGAATAAATGGATTCAAACCGCAAAGAAATAACCCGAATACAACCACCCAAAACAAAGCAATGTACTGTTAACCAAGGGTTAATCGTAGTCAGGCCAAACCATAGCAATAAATTCTAATTTTTCCTCGATTTGTATATTTTTACGTTGACATTTAATGGCATGACCTTTATACTTTTGAAGTATGGGATTGTATACTGTAATACTCGTATGCCCATTATGGCAAACGATAAAATATAAAAATAGGAGGATTTAATATGTCAACAAAAGCTTATTTTAAACGTGATGAAATTGGTGCAGGTAAACCGGGCTTCTCCAAAACCCGCTCCATTATTGAAGCTGCGTTTTATGGAAATAACGTGGTTAAGGTCAATACCTTAAGGGAAGCATATGAACTGGCAAAGAATTCACCCGGTACTGTAGTTACGGATATGCCTGTATATCGTGGTGAAGATTTTGGTCTTGAGAAAGATGCAAAAGTTTTACTGTTTAATGATGGTTTTGTTACCGGCCGTGCTGCTGCTGCCAGAAAGATTTCGGGTGAACCCGGTGTAGATACCAACAATCTGGACAGTAAAGTTATGGACGCTATCTACGATACCAGATATTCTGTTTTATATCATGCAGAAGTATTCATTGGTTTAGACCCCGAGTTTATGGTGAAGGCTCATTTGTTGATTCCAGAGGGTGAAGAAAATATTCTTTATTCCTGGATGTTAAACTTCCAATATATGTCCGATGAATATGTAAGAATGTACAAATCCTCCGCACCTGTTGGTGAGGAATGTGATATTTACATCTTCTCCAATCCTCAGTGGAAACATGCGGAACACCCCATGGGATTAACCTATTTTAATACAACTACCAACTGTGCTGCTCTTCTTGGTATGAGATACTTTGGCGAGCACAAGAAAGGCACACTTACCATTGCTTGGGCAGTTGCCAACCGTAATGGCTACGCTTCCTGCCACGGTGGTGAGAAGAGATATAACCTTCCAGATGGCAAGTCCTATGTTGCTGCTGTATTTGGTTTATCTGGTTCCGGTAAATCAACCATTACCCATGCAAAGCATGGCGGCAAATATGATGTAACCGTTCTCCATGATGATGCATTTATTATCAATACTGAGACTGGTTCTTCCATCGCTATGGAGCCTACATACTTTGATAAAACACAGGATTACCCTACAAACTGTGAGGATAATAAATACTTATTAACTGCACAGAACTGTTCCGCTACCATGGATGAAGATGGCAAAGTGGTTCTTGTAACCGAGGATATCCGTAATGGTAACGGTCGTGCCATCAAATCAAAATTATGGTCACCCAACCGTGTTGATAAAATTGGTGAGCCAGTAGATTCAATCTTCTGGATTATGAAGGATCCTACCCTTCCCCCTGTTATCAAATTAAAAGGAGCTTCTTTAGCTTCCGTTATGGGTGCTACCCTTGCTACAAAGAGAACAACTGCTGAGCGTCTTGCTCCTGGCGTTGATCCCAATGCCTTGGTTGTTGAGCCATATGCGAATCCGTTCCGTACCTATCCTTTGGTAAATGACTATGAGAAGTTCAAGAAACTGGTTGCAGAAAGAAATGTTGACTGCTACGTTATCAACACCGGTGATTTCATGGGCAAGAAGGTTAAGCCTGCAGATACTTTAGGAATCATTGAAGCAATCGTTGAAGGCAAGACTGAGTTCAAACCTTGGGGTCCTTTCTCCGATATTGAGATTTTTGAATGGGAAGGCTTTGTTCCTAACCTTGATGATGCTGATTACAAAGCTCAGTTAGTTGCAAGAATGAAGGATCGTATCGCTTTCGTAGAATCCAGAGAGACTGATAAGGGCGGCTTTGATAAGCTTCCTGCAGATGCGTTAGAAGCACTTGTTAAAGTTGTTGCAGAACTTGAGAAGTAATAGATTGCTATATCCACTGTAATCTAAACCATAATTGTAAAAATATTTATTCACATAAAGACAAGAGGAAGAGCTGGGTTCAGTTCTTCCTCTTGTCTTTATGAATAGTGTTTGGCCCATATACGTCCTTCTTAAAACGCAACGCTGAATTTCTCTGAACTTGGAACAATGCGAATTCCACCTTCTACCTGTTCACAACTACAACCACTCGAGTAGGATTTTAACTTCTTATCCGTATGCAGAAGTATTTCTATCTTCTTCTCATAATGGCATTCCATTTCCAGTCCATCCTCTTTTGAAATTACCTTAACCTCAATCTCCGGAGAGATTGCTTCGTTATACACAGCACAGCTGCTCTCTCCCTTTGACTCATAGAGATGAAGAATTGTATTATTACAATAATCATACTCAGGTGTGTGCTCCACATCTCCCATGGGCAAGAAGTGACCTTCTCTTACAAAGAGCGGAAGCTCAAAATATCCATACTCTTTGTGATACCATTTCTCTCCTTCCCAGACCTTACCGGTAAGCAGCTCCGTCCAACGTCCCTTTGGCAGATAGAAGGATACCTCACCGCTTTCCGTAAATACAGGAGCAACTAACAAGGAATCTCCAAGCATATATTGTCTGTCCAGATATTCGCAAGCAAGTTCTTCGGGGAATTCCATATGCATCGGTCGCATAACCGGAGTTCCGGTTAAATGCGCCTCTACTGACTTGCTATAGAGATAGGGCATTAACCTGTATTTCAGCTTAGTAAAGAAACGCAGTACATCACAAGCTTCGTCATCATAGTTCCATGGCACACGATAGGAATCCGAACCATGTAATCTGCTATGGGAGGAAAGCATTCCGAACTGAACCCATCTCTTATAAACACTGGCAGAGCCTTCATCCTCAAAACCACCAATATCATGGCTCCATAGGGCAAAACCACTATCCATTAAGGATAATCCACCACGCAGACTCTCCGCCATGGATACAAATTGGCTTGTGCTGTCACCACCCCAATGCACGGGGAACTGCTGCCCGCCGGCGGTAGCACTTCTTGCAAAGAGAATTGCCTGACCTTCCCCTTTTTCCTGTTTTAATAAATCAAATACACTCTGATTATATAACTGAGTATAATAATTATGCATCTTTTCGGGGTCTGCACCATTATAATACTTAACATTAACCGGAATACGTTCACCAAAATCAGTTTTAAAACAATCTACTCCCATATCAAGTAATGCCTTTAACTTGCTCTGGAACCATGCAGTAGCCTCAGGATTGGTAAAGTCTACAATTGCCATACCTGCCTGCCACATATCACATTGCCACACATCTCCCTCTAAGTTCTTTAAAAGATATCCAAGCTCCATACCCTCCTTAAAAAGAGGTGATTTTTCCCCAATATAAGGGTTAATCCAAACGCATATTTTAAGTCCTCTGGCATGAAGTCGTTCTATCATGCCCTCTGGATCAGGGAACATATTCTTATCCCATATAAAACTGCACCACTCAAAGGCATCCATCCAAAAGGTATCAAAGTGGAATACACTAAGTGGTAGTCCTCTCTCTTCCATTCCGTCAACAAAGCTGTTTACCGTTGCTTCATCATAGTTGGTGGTAAAGGAGGTGGTCAGCCAAAGTCCATAACTCCATTTTGGTAACAGCGGCACTCTTCCTGTAAGGGCAGTGTATTTTCTGATAATCTCCTTGGGTGTGGGTCCATAGATGAGATAATACTCAATGGATTCATCCTGTACCGAGAACTGTACAGATTCTACCTTCTCACTTCCCACCTCAAAACTTACCTTCCCGGGATGATTTACGAACACCCCATAACCCTTATTGGTAAAATAAAAGGGAATGGATTTATAAGATATCTCACTGGAGGTTCCTCCGTCTTCATTCCATGTATCAATGGATTGACCATTCTTTACAAAATGAGTAAATCGTTCGCCAAACCCATATACCAGCTCTCCTACATCAAGTGATAGGGAAGAGAGGACAAAGCGGGTTCCATCCTGTTTTGTCATTTGGGAGATATCTTTGTATTTACTTCCGGTAAGTACTTTATCATTGGCCAAGAAGTTAATGTTAGGGCTCTTGAAATCCACAGAGAGCTTCAAGGCTCCCGAAGAGATGAATGCTCCATTCTCATCAACAACAATCTCTGGTTTAACCTGAGACTCCATCACTTCAAATTCGGGTGCTTTCCTGTACTTACCGCCATGTGCAGTTAGTTTCACTCGAAGCACATCTTCCATAGGTGCTCCTGCTTCTATGGTCATCAGACCGATATTGAGAGTATTTCCTCTTGTCTGAATTTTTTTATAGGGAGCATAGAGATAAAGCGTATCCTTCTCTTTCTTTGCCGTATAGATCTCCTGAACATAATTTGCGCTAAATTCAGGCTTTACAACCCAAAAGCCATCTGTAAATTTCATATTACTTCTCACTTTCTCACATTATTTTAGGTAATTGTGAAACTCTATTCCGGTATCGTATGTATGACCAATTTGGATTTCTCCTCTCCATCGCTCCATAATAGGTAACTTCTACTCTGGAATTATGCCACTTGTACATACAAAAACTAGATTATTGAATTTCGCAATTACCTATTATTTAACCCTTAACTGCACCTGCTATCATACCCTTAATAATATGCTTTTGGAATACAAGGTAAATGATTAATGCAGGAATAATAATTAAGATTGCAGCCGCCATAATATTCTGCCACTCCATCTTATACTGCCCCATGAAGGAGTAAGCCGCCAGCTGAAGTGTCTGAACCTTCTTCTCTGTTCCCAGTACCAAAAGGGGAAGTAAAAAGTCATTCCACAGCCACATGGCATTCACTACGATAACTGCTGCCGTTACGGACTTTAACAGCGGGAATATGATTTTGGTGAACAGCTCGAATTGATTACAACCGTCAATAATCGCCGCTTCTTCCAGTTCCATTGGAATTCCTTTCGCAAAGCCCTGATACAGAAAGATTGCCATCGGTGCACCGAGTCCCCAGTATACTACTGTTACACCGAGCACGCTATTGGTCAAATGCATCCCTCTTGAAACCTGCACAAGGGTAATCATAAAGGACTGAAAAGGTATCATCATTGGCATGATGCAATAAAGGAAGGTATATTTACTAAGCTTGCCTTTCGCTCTTGCCAATTTGTAACCTGCCATGGAACCGAACACAACGATGCCTGCCACACCGATCAATGAAATAATAAAGGTGTTAAAAAAGGCTTTCGGATAATTCATGGTCTGGAACACCTTTTTAAAATTATCAAAGATTATGGCCTTTGGTGTGGATAATGCATTAAGCATTACTTCACTATAGGTCTTAAAGGAATTGGTAATCATAAGTACTAGAGGTAACAGGTAAATCACCAAAAATATTACAAGAATCACAGTGATGAGTAATGTATTGATATTTCTTTTTTTCTGCATTATGATTCAACCTCCTTACTCTTGAAAAAGTTTATCTGAATAATAGAAATGGCAGCTACGATTATAAATAATATAACACTCTTTGCTGTACCATAACCCATCATTTGTTTTCCGAATGCGGTATTATAAATCTCCAGTGACATTGGTGTTGTGGCTCCTCCTGGCCCACCGCCTGTAAGGCTGAAGATTAAGTCGAACATTTTCATTGAATTTGCTACCGAATAGAACATGCAAAAGGAAATGGAGGGCATAATCATCGGTAATGTAATACGAAAGAATTTAGTGAATGCATTGGCACCGTCTATCATTGCGGCTTCGCCAATATCCTCCGGCACGGACTGAAGGCCGGCTATATAAATTACCATATAAAAGCCTAAGCTCTGCCATACGGATACAAAGATCACAGTTGCAATTGCAAGCTTCGGATCTCCCAGCCAGCTAAGCTCAAAGAAGCCTATCTTTGATACGGTTGCCAGTTGATCAAATACTCGTGTAAAGATGAACTTCCAGATGAAGCCGATAACTACAAGACTGATGATATTGGGCAGATAAAATGCAGTTCGAAATACTCCCTTTCCCCATATCTTTGCTTCCAAAAGCTGGGCAAATAATAATGCCAGTACATTGACAAAAATAACAACGAAGAAAGCATATACAAAGGTAAAAATAAGAGATTGAATAAAAGCTCTGTCATCGGTGAACAGGCGAATATAATTCTTTAAGCCAATAAATGTGGTAGTTTTGTCAATACCGTTCCAACTGCGGAAGGAATAATTCACTGTGGTAAGGAACGGGATTGTCACAAATATGGTAATCGCGATGATTGCGGGGGCTGTATACGCGAAAAACTGTAAGGTGGAGGAAAATTTTTTAGAGGTTTTATTGTTCATTGAAACAATCCTTTCGATATAAAAGGTATAGGGAGCAATCCTGCCCCCTACCCCAAACATTTCTATTGTTGATAAGCATCCTTAAATACTTTTGTAATGGCTGCCTTTGTCTGAGCACGGTCTGTGCTGCCAGCTACATAAGCCTGTAATGCTTCACCAAATGGCTGTTCCATTTTTGAAGGAGCATTGAAGATCCACCAAGGGCAAACAGCACCACTTTGCTGAGCAGCCGCGGTATCCTTTGCTAGTTGGGTATCCGGTGCGGGAGCTCCGGTTAAAGGAGAATTCTGTTTTACTACTTCAGGAACCCATTTCTTACCATAGTCAGAAGTGGATAACCAGTTAAGGAATTTTAATACTTCATCACGATTCTTAGAATCCTTTGCTACACGGAAAGTAAGGTTGGATTCCACTGCGGTAACTGCTTTTCCATCTGAACGAGGAGCAGCCAAGAAGCCGATATTAATATCAGGGGTAATTGCTCTAATGCTGCCTTCTGCCCAGGTTCCCTGATGAATCATTGCTACTTTACCGGATGCAAGATCGGATACCTGTACGTCAAAGGTTGATTCCATAGGCTTTTTACCGCTGTTATCTTTAATAACATCAAGAAGATCAAGAGCATAATCAACCTGAGGAAGATCGCCGAATTTTACAGTACCACTTTGAACATCACTAAAGAGTTTTACATAGTCACCGTTATTTGCATCACTCATGGAAGGATAAGTTGTTTGAGGCATTACCCACCATTCTCCAAAGCCTGAGCTGAACGGTTGAATATTAGCTGCTTTTAACTTTTCGCAAGCTGCCTTTAAATCATCCAGTGTAGTGGGTAACGTAGTGATTCCTGCTTTTGTAAAGAGATCCTTGTTGTAAATAAAGGAATGAGCTTGAACAAGGAATGGATATCCTGTTACTTTACCATCTACCGATACACTGGAAAGTAGTGCGGGATCAATTGCCTTAACAAATGATTCATTTGTAATATCGTAGATGTAATCTTTATAGGTTGTGTTGTCACTGTATGCACTAGTCATAAACAAGTCCGGTACATTGCCGGAGTTAAGCTTTGTTGTAAGTACTGTTTGATAGTCATTTTGAAGAATATCCATTTCAATGGTTACATTGGGGAATTCCTTGTGATACTCAGCTGCCATTGCGTTATAGGCATCGGTATTCTCAGGACTGTTTAACATAAAATGGAGTGTAACCGGTTCGCTGGAGCTTTTGTCACCTGCGGGGGTAGGTGTAGCATCCGTCGATGTTTTACCTGCACAGCCTGTTAAGGATGCTGCGAGTAAAACCGTAGCCGTTAATACAGCAATAAGTTTCTTCATAAATATCTCCTCCTAAAAAATGTTTAATTTTTTGTTGTGATTTGATTATATCATTGTCATATTACATGGTGAATGCAATATCCAAAACGCTTATGGGTAAAAAAATGAACAAAAATTACCTTGGTACCCACACTAATTCCGTGTTATAATACCAAAATAATGAGGTGATCAATGATGAAGTTGCTAAAAAGCAAAATTAATTCCCTTTCCATGGCAGTACAGTTGACTGTAATGCTTATCTTATCCATGACCATTATTCTGTTCCTGGTGGTGGGCTATTCTTATATAAGAAATATTAATACCATTAATACTTTGGAATCCTCCAGTCAGAAGGCTTTGCTTTCTTTGGAGAATAAGAATCTTAATTCCTATGTGTCGCAGCTTGACCAATATTCTCTTTTACTACGAAGTGACGAATCCTTTATGAAGCTGATTTCTTCTAATGATGATCTTGCCCAGAGCAATATCATATATATCCAGAATCTTCTACGAGTTAATTTTTATTCAAGGAATGACCTGTCCCGTTACGATTTATACCTTGTAAACCAAAAAACCGAATTTTCTATTTCAAAAACTAATCGAAATATTGTAATGCAGCCATTTCTATCATTAAGTGATTTAAGAGATTATGAAAGTTTTACGGCTAGACCTTATTTTCGAACCATCTATCCGGCTGATAAGGATAGTGATTTTTTGATTTATTATCGAACAATTATCGATATCAAAACTCAAAAACCTCTGGCAGTTGTTAAGCTAACCATTAATAACGCCTATCCGGATGAACTGGCTCATACCCAAACTAAGAATAACGAGATTTTCTGCATCTCCGATAAAAACGGCAAAATTATTTACAGCAGTAATCCTGATATTATCAGTAAAAAATATTATAATCCAGGTTTAACCCTGCAAAGGAGTAATAAGAATAGCAATATCATCCCCTTAAACGGAGGGAAATATCTCTATGTTTCAGTGGATTTATCAGAAAATGAATGGACGGTTTTCTCCTTAAGTGATCAAAGTGTAACCGATCAACTGGCTAATATGACCCGTAATATTAGTATTATCATTGGAGCAATTGCCATTATCATTACTGCCTTTCTTGCTATTTTGCTGGTTCAGTTATTCACTGGCCCCCTTTCCAAACTGGCACATCGATTACGCCAAGTAGGTAAAGGTAATTTTAAAACCATGATTAATGTCAGCGGTTGTAGTGAGATTAATACGTTAACAGAAGATTTTAACAGAATGATTACTCAAATTTCTGATTTGATTGAGAAAAACTATGTTGTTGAGCTAAGAGAAAAGACAGCAAGGCTTCTAGCACTGGAAGCAGAGATTAATCCTCACTTTTTATATAATACCCTTCAGACCATTAGTGCCAAAGCCGTTGAAAATGACCAAATGCATATCCACGAGATGATAATTTCCCTCTCCAATATGTTCCGTTACTCCATTAAAGGCGGAGATTTGGTTCCGGTAAGAGAAGAACTAAAGCATGCTGAGAATTATTTGTTCCTACAAAAATCCCGCTTTGAGGATCTGGTGGAATACTCCATCTACGCTCCTGAGGATTGCATGGATATACTGGTTCCTAAGCTATCTTTTATCACCATGATTGAAAACTCTATTATCTATGGTATGGAAGGCTCCGGACGGAAGATACAGATTATCATAACGGTTCAAAAATACAGTGATTATATCCTCTTAAAGGTGGAGGATAACGGTATGGGTATCCCTCCTGAGAAGTTAAGCGCCATTAAGAGTTCCTTAGAAGAAATCGATACCATAGATACTTCAAGCAAGAACCGCAGCATCGGCTTATACAATATCGCAAGCCGCCTGCAGATATTATATAATAAGCGCGCTACACTGGATATTAACAGCGCTTACGGAAAGTACACCAGCGTAGCCATAAAAATTTTCACACAGGAAAATAAGATTTTGGAGGGTGAGATAGATGTATAAAGCATTAATAATCGATGATGAAAAATCCTCTAGGGTTTTAATTTCAAAGCTGGGTCGATGGAGCGATTACGGAATTGAACCCCCTTACACTGCCACAAATGGAGAAGACGGCATTGCAATGATTAAGGATTTACACCCCAATATCGTCTTCGTAGATATGCAGATGCCGATTATGGACGGAAATGAATTTCTCAAGCTTGCTTCCACCAGTTATCCGGCTATCAAATATATTGTTGTCAGTGGACACGATGAATTTTCTTATGTAAAAACTGCCTTACAGACAAAGGCAATTGACTATTTGTTAAAACCCATTTCCGGCAAAGAATTGAATGATGTAATTGCCCAGGCAGTATCGGAGCTAAATAACGATACAGGGCAGAGTCCTGAAATCAAGTCCTATGAAAGCTATAATACGGCTGAAATACCGGAGATAATCAAGAACTATCTGGATGAGAACTATACCACTGAGATTAATCTGAACGATATTAGTGAAAAGTATTATTTCACTAAAGAATATCTCTCAAAATTATTTAAGAAGAGCTACGGAATCGGAATTTATGAATATCTTCTGTCGTTGCGTATGAACCGCGCCAAGGAGCTTCTGCTTCGTGATGATATGCAGATTCAGCAGATAGCTGAACTGCTTGGCTATAGCAATAGTAATTATTTTAGCAAGGCCTTTAAAAACTATTTTTTGATTTCCCCCTCCGATTTTCGGGAACAGGAAATGAAGTAACGCTTCCGGTAACAACCAGTAAAGTCATACGTACTTTTGACTTTCAGATTAACGCATTACTATAGGAATATTCACTCTTTCACTTTTGCAAATTGCCAATGAACTCTGTTGAATGAACCTTATGGAACTCAAATCAAACATAACAATATAATAAAAGAGTAAGCCCTCCATTCAAAATTCATAAAATCTCTTTAAGGTATACCGTATTTATTTCATTGGTCGACCTAAGAAGCGAATTTTATGGGGGCTTACTCTTTGTTTTATTACTTTTATTTTATTACTTTTATCTTATTAATCTTTCTCTATCTTCGTATGCCTTTCCTATTATGGCCGAACGGCGCCATTTTGAAAGTTATCAAACCAACTTTCGATTTCTTCCTCGCTATCCACTTTAAGAAGCTTAAAAATCTCATAGGCAAACTCTACCGCTGCTGTTTCATTGGCAGTTATGATACCACCATCAAATACAACCTGAGCAGGTATATACAAAGACTGTCCTTGATAACCCTTTTGAGCTTGGAATAACTCCAGGCTATCACCGGTGTGTTTTACGTAATCAAGAAAGCCCTGTCTGCATAAAAATGTAGTAGCGCCACAGATAGCAGCTATGGGGACATTCTTTTGTTTAGCCTTTTGAATATATTCCCCAATTTCATCATAATCGTTTTCGCCCCAGGAAAGTCCTCCAGGAAGAATAATAATTGCAGTTTGATCAAAGTTCTGATGATCATTTATGGAATAATCAATCGCTGCTCTGAC
Organism: Bacillota bacterium; assembly: GCA_023435895.1. GTDB lineage: Bacteria > Bacillota > Clostridia > Lachnospirales > Lachnospiraceae > Mobilitalea. Next base: position 25,676 of record JAEZLH010000025.1, on the reverse strand, counting down.
TCCACCCATAGATATTTTGGGAGCATAATCAACCCCGATGGTTTTTACCGTATAATCGGAAAAGGAATTTGCAACTGCAATTGCATAGCTTGCTTCCCAATCGCACCAGCGATCAGTTAAAAAAAGCAGAATTTCATCCTTTAAAATATTAGACATTATTTTCTCCTTATCAATCAGAATAGTAGGAGGCTACTTTAGGGATATATCCTCCTATGGGATTTGCACCAAGTCAGTTTATTTGTCATAATGAACATCTCCTTTGCTTTTTTAGTATCTATGCGAAACACAGGCAAACCCTGTGGGAATTTAAATTATGCAATCTCAGCTCCTGCAGGCATAGGTTTTTCCGGTACCATCAAAGATAGATTACCATTTGCATCCTCTGCACAAAGCAACATCCCTTCTGAGAGAATTCCGGCTAAGGTTGCAGGCTTTAAGTTAACAACAACCATAACTTTTTTGCCAACCATTTCTTCTGCTGAGTAATGCTGCTTGATACCGGATACAATCTGCTTTACCTGAGAACCGATCTTAACCTGAGAACAAAGTAACTTCTTAGATTTTTTTACTTCCTCACAAGCAATGATTTCACCGATTTGGAACTGTAATTTTGCAAAATCCTCATAAGTAATCTCTGCCTTTGCTTCAATATCAATTACCTCTGCTGCCTCATTTACTTCTTCTACAGCTTCTACTGTATTTTCTACTTCCTTTGATGCTTCCACTTTTTCAAGTACCTCCTTAAGATCCAGTCTTGCAAATAATATTTCGGGTGTTTCGGTCACTTTTGTGCCGTCTTCATATAAGCCATAGGTAGAAAGTTCTTCTATGGTACGCTCCTTTGCCCCAAGCTGAGTTAATATCTTCTTGGCACTCTCCGGCATAAAGGAGGCGAGCAGGGTGGAGCCAATACAGATACACTCGGTCAAGTTATAAAGAACGGTTTCAAGGCGAGCCTTCTTCTCTTCATCCTTTGCCAGAACCCAGGGCATTGTTTCATCGATATATTTATTGCAACGCTTAAATAGCGTAAAGATTTCACTGATTGCATCCGCCACACGAAGCTTCTCCATCTTGGCTTCCACTTTCTTAGGTGTTTCTAATGCCAAGGCGATAAGCTCTTCATCCACAGCTTCTGCTACCTTACCGTTTCGAACCTCTCCGCCAAAATATTTATTTGACATGGAAATCGTTCTGTTCACCAGGTTACCCAGTGTATTGGCAAGGTCGGAATTAATTCGTTCCACCACAAGCTCCCAGGATATAATTCCATCATTCTCAAAAGGCATTTCATGAAGTACAAAGTAACGAACTGCATCCACTCCGAATAACTTCACAAGATCATCCGCATAAATTACATTTCCTCTGGATTTACTCATCTTATCCGCAGCACTTCCCTGCATCAGCCAAGGATGACCGAACACCTGTGTTGGCAGTTCTTCTCCCAGTGCCATCAACATAATCGGCCAGTAAATGGTATGGAAACGAAGAATATCCTTACCGATCAAGTGCAGGTCTGCCGGCCAGAACTTCTTATAAAGTTCACCGCTGTTACCGTCCGCATCATAGCCGATACCGGTGATATAGTTACTTAACGCATCCAACCATACATAAACCACATGTCTATCATCAAAATCCACCGGAATACCCCATTTGAAGGAGGTTCTGGATACACATAGATCCTGAAGACCGGGCAGTAAGAAGTTATTCATCATCTCGTTCTTTCTGGATTCCGGCTGTATGAATTCCGGATGGGTATTAATATGATTAATTAACCGATCCGCATATTTACTGAGTCTTAAGAAATATGCCTCTTCCTTCGCAGGCTGTACCTCCCTGCCACAGTCAGGACATTTGCCATCTACTAATTGGGAGGAAGTAAAGAAGGATTCACAAGGAGTACAATACATTCCTTCATAAGTACCCTTATAGATATCACCCTGGTCGTGTAATTTTTTGAATATCTTTTGAATTTGTTTTTCATGATTTTCATCGGTCGTACGGATGAATTTATCATAGGAGGTATTCATCAGATCCCAGATATCCTTAATCGTGCCCGCTATCCCATCTACAAATTCCTTGGGTGTAACTCCTGCCTCACCTGCTTTTAATTCAATCTTCTGACCATGTTCGTCCGTTCCTGTTTGAAAGAATACCTCGTGTCCTTCAAATCTTTTATAACGTGCAATGCTGTCTGCTAATACAATTTCATAGGTGTTACCGATATGCGGTTTACCAGAGGTATATGCAATTGCTGTTGTAATGTAATACGGTTTTTTACTCATAACCAATCTTCCTTTCTCTGTGATTTCCATACTATCCATATTATCTGTTGATTCACGGTATTTCCTTGATTTGTCTTCCTATCATCTGAAATCCTAAGTATCTTCTAATTGTCAGCAGTTGACGATTGGACAGTGCAAAATTGATTGATGAAGTATTCAAATCTTTAGCGAATATTAATTAACTCGAATATTTCATGATATTAATCAACTTAAATACTTCAAAACACTATCTTGGGTGTACTTAGGTTATAACAGATTGATAAAATAAAAAAACTCCCGTCTTTAATCTCTTTAAAGACGAGAGAAACTCCCGTGATACCACTTTAATTTACCTTTGCCTCACGACAAAAGCCTCATTTGCTGCAAATGAACTACAGCTTAGCAATATAACGGTTGCATCCGTCGCAGCCTAAGATTCCTCCTCGGTGCGCAGCTCCAAGACCATCTTCAATAGCTTCTTCATATTTGCTTTAAGCAAACAGGACATCGTCCGTCTCCCCTTCTCAGCTTGCCGGGGTTCTCTGTTGACTGATCCACTAACTACTCTTCTTTTCATAGCCTTATAAATATTTATGCAAAGTATACCATGCGATTTTTCCTTTGTCAAAGGCTTTCTATGCACGAATTTACCAATTATTAACTATCCCTTGTAATTGTAGAAGCGATACTGTTATAATGTTAATATATGTCGCTTATGATTATTATTGTGATTCACTGTTATTCTATCCAAGTTAGGAGATTTTATGAACATTCAACATAAAACTTTATTAAAATCAAAATTATTATTTACCGCTATTATTATGGTAACATTATTACTTATTGGGGCACTTTCCGGCTGTGACCACAAAAAAAATTCTCCCATCAATCCTACTCCCACGAAAGGTATTACGGATAATCCTTCGCAAGAACCAACCGGAGAGGATAGCCCAACTAATCCTACTTCAAAGACTTATTATAATAACAATGGTACCACCATGGAAAGTCGAATTAATCCACCTTCTGGGTACCTTCGTATCCCCTCGAAACCCAAGGAACTAACCGGTTTTATTAGAGAAATGAAACTAAAACCTGCAGGCAGTAAGGTAATGTACTATGACGGTGTGAAAAAGCCTAATCAGAAAGCACAAGCAGCGGTATTTTCTTTGGATGTGGGTAACAAAGATTTGCAACAGTGTGCAGATTCCATTATTCGAGTTTATGCAGAGTATTACTGGTCTATCGGTGCTTATGATAAAATCGCCTTTCATCTGACCAATGGTTTTCTTATGGAATATACCAAATGGCGCGACGGTTATCGTATCGTGGTCAATGGCAATAACGTTAGTTGGGAAAAAAGTGCGAGCTACAATGATTCTTATAAGGAATTTCGCAACTATCTGCAAAAGGTGTTTATTTACGCCGGTACACTTTCCCTCGCACAAGAAACCACCCCCATCTCCGAAAAGGATCTACGCCCCGGCGATATGTTTCTAAAGGGTGGAAGCCCAGGTCATTGTGTGCTGGTAGTGGACGTGGCTACTGATAAAGACGGCAATCGATGCTTTTTATTAGCTCAGGGTTTTACCCCTGCTCAGGATTTTCATATCCTTAAGAATCCTCTTCATCCTGATGACCCCTGGTATTATGAAAAGGAAGTCACCTATCCCTTCCAAACTCCCCAATATACCTTTGATCAAGGTTCCTTGGTGCGTTGGAAGGAGTTCGAAATTAACAGCGATAACACTCCCCTGAGTTTTGCATCCAATCAGCAAAATGACAAGGACGAGGATTCTATTCCTGTCATGTCAGGGAATGTGGTAACCTCTCCTCCAAAGTCTTCCTCTGTTACACTCCTTGCCGTAGGGGATAATTTAATTCATATTCAGGTAATCGATAGTGGAAAAAAGAAGAATGGAACCTACAATTACGATCATCTGTATTCCAATGTAAAAAAAGAAATCTCTGCTGCCGATATCGCCGTAATCAATCAAGAGACTATTTTAGGAGGTAGCTCTTTCCCTTATAGCGGATATCCTGCCTTTAACTCACCAACTGAAATTGGTGATGCAGTGATAAATGCCGGTTTTGACGTTGTACTTCAAGCCTCCAACCATACCCTGGACAAGGGTGTTAAGGCAGTTGAAAATACGCTGAACTACTGGAGTAAGCATCCCCAAATTACTGTGCTTGGGATAAATTCTTCCCAAAAAGAACGGGATAAAATCGATATCGTTGAGAAAAACGGCATTAAAATCGCAATGTTAAATTACACCTTCGGGTTAAATGGCGGAAAAACCTTACCAAAGAATAAGTCCTACCTGATTAATTTTATTGATAAAAAGAAAATGGCTGAAGACATAAAAAAAGCAAAAGCACAAGCTGACTTTGTAATTATATTCCCACATTGGGGTGTTGAGTATACTTATGAACCTATCAAATCACAAAAGGATCTTACTCAATTTTTCTATAATCAAGGGGTGGATTTGGTAATCGGCGCACATCCCCATGTAATTGAACCTGTACAGTGGATTAAAACCAAACCAAATCATAGTATGTTGGTATATTATTCACTGGGTAATTTCTTATCGTATCAGAGGGAAGCTCCCCGAATGTTAGGCGGAATGGCAAAGCTCACTATTACAAAGGATTCCAGTGGAACCCGTATTACCAACGCCTCCATTACCCCAATTGTCACTCATTATGAGAATGGCCCTGCTGACTTTAGCTACGCAATCTATAAACTTTCAGATTATAATCAAACCTTAGCAAGCCGCCACGGTGTTTCGGATTTAGCGAAAGATGGTGCGATAACCTATGCTAATTTATGCAAGCTGGCGAAACAGGTTCTTGGCTCTTGGTATAAACCCTAAATAACAAATAAGGTTGACCGAAAAGGTATACCCCCCATGGATATACGTTTCAGTCAACCTTATTTTAAAATCTACCCTCTCGCTTCCCCAGCTTCTTCCTCCGGATAATACCTTCTCTCGTACTAGCCTCTATTAGATTATCAAATTTTAGTGAATTTGTCAATAGGGTTCCTAGTATTTTATGATTAATATGTAATAATGCATAAAAAATAGGATTGCATATTACTTTTACTATTTTTTCCACATTATAAGATATAACTTTTATTAAGTCTACTTTTCTAAACCAGTTACTGTTCACTCCCAATTCGGAACATGGCATAATAATTACGATAAATGATTTCCGAAAAGGAGTATTTGCATTCGTCGGTATTTAGGCTCTGTCATTTAGAGCCTTATGTACCGCTACGTAATGCAACTAAGCGAAAGCGGCTCCGCTTCGGGAAACTTTTGTCGTAATCATATCCTGAACTTTGACTGGGATTGAACAATAATCTAAACCTTTACCCACTCTCATTTTCCCCCTGTAATCCACTTGAACTTTACTTTCAAATCCCTTATCCTAACAATATGGAAATGAAAAGGTGGCTATCATTATGGACAAGTTATTATTTGAACAAGTATGTGACGAAGTAATCGGTCAAGCACATGAACTGAATGGAATCGGTACTCTTTCTGAAAAAACAGTGCATTCTGTTATAAAAAATTATCTTGCCACAGATCCTTTCAATCACGAAATCAAGGTTGGAGGCTTTGTGGCTGATATTCATACAGGCTCTGAGATTATAGAGATTCAAACCAGGAATTTTGACAAGCTTCGAAGGAAACTTCAGGCTTTTCTTCCCATGGCTCCTGTTACAATAGTATATCCTATCCACAATATTAAATGGATCAGGTGGGTTAATCCACAGACAGGAGAAATTAGTCCACCCAGAAAGTCAACAAAACCAGGTACACCCTATAGTATTTTCCCGGAATTATATAAAATTAAATCTTTTCTTACTCATCCAAATCTCAGGCTCAAAATTATTATGATGGATTTGGAGGAATACCGTTATCTTGACGGATGGAGCGCGGATAAAAAGAAAGGGTCCACAAAATGTGATCGTATTCCCCTTGAATTAATTAAGGAAGTTGATATTCATTGCCTAGAAGATTATAAAAAACTAATTCCTGATACCCTAACTGAAACCTTTACTTCAAAGGAGTATAAAAAGGATAGCAAATTGACAATCAGTCAAGCGCAAACAGCACTCCGGGTGCTTCACTATCTTGGTTCTGTGAATCGTATTGGTAAGCAGGGCAGGTCATATCTTTATTCCAGATGTGAGAATACTACTTACTAATTGTGCAGGCGTTTTATTCTTCTGTAGAACACACCCTAATTACTACATAAAATTCCATTAAAAAGCGCTGGCATATTATTTTTACAATTAAAATTTCATCTCAAAAAGTGTTAGCACATGATTTCTCAACAACAAGGTATAAAGCTATAAATTCTAATTAATTTTTCAAAGTTTCTGTGGTATACTGTAATATAACAGGTATACAAAAATACCAATTTCACTAACCTGATTTATTGCGAATTGTAACCTAAGATTATAGAAAGAGCTCTATTTGAAAGGCTCTTGACCTACTAATCTTATTAACTCTCGCAACAGTCCGTTAAAAATCAACATAAGGAGGTATGGGACTGTTATTATGTCTCAGAAATTAAAATGAGTGAAGAAAACAATGAATTGATTGAAACTCCTTCCGTAGAGGAAAGTGTAGTAGAAGTAATTCCGTCCATGGATGAATTCAAGGATGAGATTGCCAGATCTTTTAAGCAAATCAAAGAGGGAGACATCCTTACCGGTACCGTAATTGGTATATCAGAAGCAGAAGTAATCTTGGATTTGGGTTACTATGCAGAAGGAATTATTAAATTAGAAGAGATTAGCAACGATCCTTCCTTCTCCATTAAGGCCGATGTTACCATAGGAGAAGAAATATCCGCTACGGTTCTTCGTCAAGACGATGGACAAGGTAATATCCTGCTCTCAAGAAAGCGCGCAGATGATATTCTTGCTTGGGATCATTTGAAGGAAGGTATGGAGAATAAAACAATCTATGCTGTAAAAGTATCTCAAGCTGTGAATGGTGGAGTAGTTACTTATCTTCACGGCATCAGGGCGTTTATCCCAGCTTCCCAACTATCTCTTAGTTATGTGGAAGATCTTACAGCATGGGTTGGTAAAGAGCTTGAAGTTGTTATTATCACTGCCTCTGCTGAGGATAAAAAGTTAGTATTGTCCGGTAAAGAGGTGGAACGCCAGAAGGAAAGTCGTGAAAAAACCAATAAGATATCCCTTCTTCAGGTTGGCATAGTAACTACCGGTGTGGTTGAAAAGATTGCTCCTTACGGTGCATTTGTTAATATTGGTGAAGGTTTAACGGGCCTGGTTCACATTTCCCAAATCTGTGGAAGAAGAATTAAATCTCCAAACGAAGTGATCAAAGAAGGAGAAACTGTTACCGTTAAGATTATCGATGTAAAAGAAGGTAAGATCAGTCTTAGTATGAAAGCGGTTGAGGAGAAGGAAGAAGTAATTGATGAGGTTGAAGAAACTCCGGCATCTTATTTCTCCGGCGAAGAAGCTACCACCGGTCTTGGCGCCTTGTTAAAGAATTTTAAGCTGTAAAATAAGAACACAAGGGTGGAGGAAATAAATTTCTTTTAACGAGATTTATTTCCTCCACCCTCATATGCTCCTCAACCTTATAGCTATTACATTATCTTGCAAAAGTTCGAATTAATTATGCCAAATATAACATCCTTCTCTGTGATAAAAGATAATCATAATGCTATACTTTATAAATCAAACATTCCTAAGTAAGCGGAATGATCTTCATAATATACAGTATTACAAAGATTAACCCGCCCAAGCCGACAACATTAAAAACCAACAAACACCATATTATGGAACTATAACGTTTCACCTTTTCATCCAGCTTCTCAACATTTGTAGTAAGATGATCTACTCCAAGAGCGATTTGATTGATTGATCCAGCTTGTAGTCCCTCCATAAGCTCTACTACCTTATCTCCCTGCTCCTTGATATATGTTATATCTAGGGCAGCTTGAATACTGCTCATTTGGTTGCTATACGTTTTTTTATCATAATTCTCTAGTCTGTCTGTATACTCTATTACGCAATTTTTAAAACTTTCTAAGGTGTCCCGATAATCAGCCAGTTTACGGTCATACTTTGCTATGGACCGCTCTTCCTCTTCTCTCTTTTTTCCGCTTTCCTTTACTCCTGTAATTCCAAACGGTAAATTCATTTGACCACCCCTTATCCTTCGCTATCCACGAAATCCAAATAACATCCTTTTCTTGTTTGACTTTTCTTTTTCTTCTTTTGTGGATGCTACCTCAATGGTTTCTTCATCCTCTTCCACAATTGTACCAAAGGATTCTGCAACTACAGATCGGTAAACTCCTGTTACTTCAGCATGATAATCACCGATTTGTTCCTTGCTGTAGCCTCTTATTTCATCATTTAAGCTTAACATTTTTTGATCCAAGTATGCAACAATATCGGAGCATTCTTTTAATTCCTTACGAATGTGCTCCGGTGCATGACCTTCAAATTTATAGTAAATTTTATGCTCCAAACTAGCCCAAAAATCCATCGCTATGGTTCGAATCTGGATTTCTACCTTTGTTTCAACGGTACGGTCGGACAAAAACACTGGAATAGTAACGATCATGTGATAGCTGGTATATCCGTTATCCTTAGGACACATAATATAATCCTTCACCTTCAGCACCTTAATATCGTTTTGTCTTGCAATCAAATCCGCGATACGGTAAATATCCGATGTAAAGGAACAGATTATTCTGATTCCTGCTACGTCGTTTACATACTTTACAATATTCTCAATAGTTAATTTTCTATTATTGTGTCTTAACTTCTTTTCTATGCTCTGAGGAGATTTTATTCTAGAAGTTATATGTTCAATGGGGTTATATTGATGATCCATCTTAAATTCATTATTTAAAATCTCAAGCTTCGTATTAATCTCTTTCAGTGCAGCATCATACAATAAAAGAGCATTGCCCCAATCCTCTGCTTCACTATAAAACACAGGTAAATCCATCCCAAGTACCACCTTATCTTTTATATCATTTACCAAAACAATTGATAATATGTATTCAAATTTTATTCACTTTTAACATTATATCATAGAAATATGAACAATTCTTGAAGTTTTAAAATGTTAATCAAAAATTAAGATTTCTGAAATAATTCTGTTTCAACTTCCCTCCTCCCTTACTAACGGTTTATTAATTCCATTAATTTCATGAAAAATATAAATTTTTTCTAAAATAAGGGTTGACAGAACAAACCATCTCAGTCTATAATGTTGGAAGACTATTACAGAAAGAGAGGTAAAGCATATGCAGATTGCAAGAATGAAACATCGTAACAAATTAATACTGAATCAATTATATGATATTACCTCATGGAATAGTAAAAATTAGGGTTAGACTTCACTTCTTTTTAGCGCTGCAAAGAAGTATTAGAACAATCGCATATTTTGACTATCTTGTCACGGTATATCATACCGTGCTTTTTTTATGCCTTAAGCCCGGTTTTGTATCCGTTATTTCGAGGAAAACGGGAACAGTCTTCGAAAATCCATGAGAAATATTATAATCGTTTCGCTAGTCAATGACACGAATTGCATTTGAGGGAATGCAGGAATGGAGGAATAAATGAAAAAAATATCCAAATATATATTTAAATACTGGTACGCATATTTCTTTGCGATTCTCAGTATGGTGATTGCAGTATCGCTCGATATGATGTCACCGCAAATCACAAAACGCGTTATCGATGACGTAATTGTAGGAGGAAACCGGGAGCTACTTCCGAAACTTCTGCTGCTAATATTTATTATCGGCATTGGAAGAAGTGTCTTCCACTATGCCAAAGAGCTTATCTTTGACCTTGTCAGCTCCAAGGTATCGGTGAACATCAGAAAGGATCTGTTTAAGCATATACAAGGGCTGTCCTTGAATTTCTTCGATCGTAACAACACCGGTGAATTGATGTCCCGTGTGAAGGACGATGTAGATCGTATCTTTGAGGGAGTAGGTTTCGTCGGCATGCTGCTGATCGAAATTTCGATACATACTGTGATTATTCTGTTCTGTATGTTTCACTTAAGCCCTACATTGACCATTTTACCGGCTGTATTAATTCCGATTATGGGATCGCTGGCCTTTTATATGGAGAAAAAACTCGGTGCAGTATATGAAGCCATCAGTGAAGAGAACTCCAAGCTGAATCTTGTGGCACAAGAGAATTTGGCTGGTGTACGTACCGTTAAGGCTTTTGCAAGAGAACGTCATGAGATAAAGAAATTCTTATCCCATAACAAAAAATACTACGACTTAAATATGAAGCAATCAAGAATATTTATAAAGATATATCCATATTTTCAATTTGTTACAAAGGTACTTCCCATCTTCGTTATAATTATTGGTGGTAAGATGGTAATGGACGATAAGATTACGCTGGGTACTTTGGGTGCTTTCACCGAATATTCTATGAATATCGTATGGCCTATGGAAATGCTTGGCTGGTTGTCCAATATGTTCGCTTCCTCCTTAGCCTCCACTAGACGTGTTCGTAAGATCTTTTCAGAACAGCCTCTTGTGGTATCACCGGAAAATCCTACTCAACTGGAACAGGTTGGTGGAAGTATTCAATTTAACCATGTATCCTTTTCACTGGGTGATAAAAAGATTCTTAACGATATTTCCTTTGATCTAAAAGCAGGTAAAACAATTGGTATCATGGGTGCTACAGGAACCGGTAAGACTTCAATCATCAATCTTTTACAGCGGTTTTATGATACCACTGAGGGAGAAGTAAAATTAGATGGAGTGAATATTAAAGAGCTTTCTTTAAATCAGTTAAGAAAGAGCATCTCCCTAGTAATGCAGGATGTCTTCCTGTTCTCCGACACCATCAATGAAAATGTTAAGATGGGGAATAAGAAGCATGTTCATCAGGATGATATTTTGAATGCCCTGGCAAACGCTCAGGCCACCGAGTTCATTGAACGAATGGATGATCAATATGAAACTGTAATCGGAGAACGTGGTGTGGGGCTTTCCGGTGGTCAAAAGCAACGAATCAGTATTGCAAGAGCATTATCGAAAAACACACCGATTCTGGTCTTTGATGATTCTACCTCAGCACTTGATATGGAGACGGAGCATCTGATTCAAAAATCCTTAAATCAAATTGACGCCACTAAGATTATTATCGCACATCGAATTTCAGCTGTAAGAAATGCAGATGAAATTATCATCCTTGATGAAGGTGAAATTATTGAGCGCGGTACTCATCAGACTTTATTACAACAAAATGGCTATTACTATAAAACCTACATGGCACAGTACGGAGATTATCTTGCAAACCGTACTAAAATTAGTGCCCCGATGAAAAGGGAGGTGTCTGCATGGCAGTAAATGCAACCAAGCAGGATGAAAAACTTACAACGGTAAAGAAAAGAATTACCTACATCAGATTATTTCGATATATGCTGGACTATAAGGCGCTTATCGCTTTGGTTATCCTCATCATGCTCTTTACCGTTGGTATTACAACCATCAATCCACTTATTATACAATCCGCAATCGATAATTATGTAGCAAAGGATAATTTCAGCGGATTGGTCAGATTGGGTATCTTCGCCCTAATACTAAATAGTATCTTTGTAATTCTTGTAAAGATACGTATGTTACTTATGGCAAAAATCTCAAACAAAATTTTATTAACTATCCGTCAGGAGCTGTATACTCATATACAAAAGTTAAGCTTTAACTTCTTTGACAGCAGACCAACCGGTAAGATTCTGGCAAGACTGATTGGTGACGTCAATTCCCTTAAAGATGTCTTATCCAACAGCGTTACAACCTTGATACCGGACTTTATTACAATTTGCTCCGTAGTAGTAATTATGCTGGTCATCAATTGGAAGCTTGCACTGGCATCTTTGGTTGCTGTTCCACTTATGATGTTCGCTCTGTGGTTTATTCAGACTAGAGCACATCGCTCCTGGCAGCTATGGAGAAAGAAGAGTTCCAACGTTACGGCTATGATTCACGAGGATTTGTCCGGTATGAGAATAATTCAAAGCTTTACCGCAGAAGATGAAACTCAAGAATCCTTTGAAGAGCTCTTAACCGATCATCGTAATGCCTTTGTAAAAGCAGTACGCCTAGGTGATGCCTTCTTCCCCAGCGTTGATATCAGCTGGAGCCTCGGTTCCGTAACCATGTATTTCGTAGCTGTTACCATACTTGGAATTGATGCGGGAAGCGTAGGAACACTAATGGCATTTGGTATGTATATTACAATGTTCTGGCAGCCAATCATGAACTTAAGTAACTTTTATAATTCTTTAATTACAAATATGACCGGTGCAGAGCGTATCTTTGAAATTCTTGATACGGAGCCGGAGCTTACCGACTCAGAATCCGTTACAGAACTGCCTTCCATTGAAGGAAAGATTGAATTTAATCATGTATCCTTCTCTTATGATGAAGAAACACAGGTTCTAAATGATGTAAGCTTTACCGTTAATCCCGGAGAAACAATCGCGCTGGTTGGTCCAACCGGTGCCGGTAAATCCACCATTGTTAATCTGATTAGCCGTTTCTATGATGTTCAGCAGGGTGATATCTTTATTGACGGGCAGAATATCAAGGATGTAACCATTGAAAGTTTAAGGATGCAGATGGGAATTATGACACAGGAGAATTTCCTTTTCTCAGGTACCATTTCTGACAATATCCGCTATGGCAAGCTGGATGCAACAGAGGAAGAAATCATTGCTGCTGCCAAAGCGGTAAATGCTCATGAATTCATCATGAAGCTGGATCAGGGCTATGAAACTGAGATCAAAGAACGAGGTGCCGGGCTATCCATTGGACAGCGTCAGCTCCTTGCCTTTGCGAGAACCATGGTATCCATGCCTAAGATTCTGATTCTTGACGAAGCAACCTCTAGTATTGACACCCATACAGAATTATTAGTTCAGGAAGGGATTGAAGCCCTGCTAAAGGGAAGAACCTCCTTTGTAATTGCTCATCGACTTTCCACTATTAGTAGAGCAGATCGTATCTTTGTGGTTGATGAGGGCAAGATTTTAGAAGAGGGAAGCTCGGAGGAACTGTTAGCCCAAAAAGGTCTATATTACGATCTTTATATGGCGCAGTTTAAAAATCTTTAATTATTAAAACAACTACGAAAGCGTTCTTGGATGACTTTTTGAAATGTAATATGAAATGAAAAAGATAATATAGATATACTTCTTTGAAAACTCCAAGAACTTATTATTTTGATTGAATAATAAGTTCTTGGAGTTGAATAACGTTCATAATACTTACATTGAAAAGACAGAAGTAAGCAATCATAAGCAATCTACGAATAATGTACCTTTGCTAATGAAAAACTTACTTCTGTTTTATTGTAATATAATGCGGAACCCTCATACCTTTTTATAGGAATACTGTTCTTTTAAATTTCTTAGGATGCTTTCACTTCCTCATACTCTTTTGTCTTTTCAGTATGATTAGCCTGCTCCTTTGAAATTTTCCCCTTCTCGAACGATGTTATAAATACATATCCAAATAAAATCTGAAAAACGGTAATAAAGGATACATTTCCAAACAACTCATATACCGGTTGGTATAGAATTTTCGTTCCAGGAAGAAATGCAATGACATACGTCAAACCAAGATACAGGGAAGGTAAACCTAATATGATCAAACGAAAGCGATTGATCCTCCATTTTCCTTCCATTCTTAGCTGCTTATAAAAGAATTCCAAGCCCATCGCTATTCCTATCATCTGCGTTACCAATGCAGAAAATATAGGCATATAAATCTCTGGTTGATAGGTTTCTTTTACCTGCTTTTGAAATATGTCTTCTACAAACCCCTTTAAAATTACCGCAACACTAATTAAGACTATGTACAATAGATACTTGTACCATGACCTTGCTTTCATTTACCCACCTGCCTTTCGCACTCCAAAATATGTCTTACAAAATAATATTACTATGGCAAAAGAGTAAATTCAAGTACCTATGAATAAAATATTTTCTATATTTTTACATTTTTACTCGTTATCTTCTGTTGGGAAGCGTTTTCTTAATTGCTGATTTAAATCCTTCGCTAATTTTTCATCATGCTGAAATTCTAACATCATAATTACTTTGTAAACTACTGCAATCATTATAAATACTACAATTACAACTGTAACTTTTTTCATCGAAAACCAATGAAATAAATACGCCCCTCCGATTACTATGGCATTTGCATAAAGATAATGACATACTATCCGGAACCTCATCTGTCCCTTACTCAAGTCTCTACGATTAAGATAGAATAAATTCCCTAGAGCGCTAACTGTAGATAATAAAGCAATCTGCCAGAGAGTAAGCACAGAAATCATCTGGCTATTACTAAATAACTCTACGACAATTGCCGCACAAATAGTCATTCCCGCCATTACAAAAGCGAATGTTCGTATCATATTCTTTAGCGTTTTAATTACCATCTTACTTCCCTCCTACAATCCTAGTTTTTTCTTTAATTCAGGTACGTATTGTCTCGAAATGAGAACCTTCTCTCCGTTGAATAAGGAGGCTTCAAAGCGCCCTGAATACGCGGGGCTGATGCTTTTAATTTTAGATACGTCCAGAATAACAGATTTTGATGCACGAAAGAAATTAGTATTCCTATATTCGTTCTCTATCTCGTATAATTTAAGCTTGGTTTCATAGACATTGTGTTTGCAGTACATAAATACTTTACTGTCAACACCTTCAAAATAATACACATCAGAGGGGTCGATCATTGTAATATTGCCATCTTTATTTCCTGCCAACTTACTTTGGCCCATCTTCAAATCCGATATAACCTTTAATATGCTATCATCTATTTTCTTACAACGGATTATGATTTGATCTTCTTCTCCCTGATTTATCTCTTCTATTATTATTTTCATCAGATCTCCTATCGATTCATAACATTTCTTCTTCTTTGTAAAAATACCGATAATGTTATAAGGATTATACCACTAATTAATAGGAACATTACCTTGAACTGATCCGTTATGACGTCGCCTTTATACGTTAAAGTCATCCCCATATACTCCTTATATTCGTCGATTACTTGTTTGGGGCAGTTATAAAAGGTCTTTCGTATGATCTCTGAGGTGAGAATATCCCTTAAGAAGGAAGATCCGTGCACCATCGGGAAACATTTAATGACCAGTTGTACTTTTTCAGGTAGCATTCCCATAGGCAAATAAATAGCCGACATAAACCCGACCAACGTGCCGATAATTGTTCCCAGACCGGAGAGTGAACTTTGGGTATGAACGAAGTTCAATAGGAAGAATACCAAGCAGGCTGATGTGAATACATTCAGTACTATGTAAATAAATATCTGACACATTTGGTCAAAGGATATCAGATCACCACCGATAAATGCAAAATAACCCTCACCAACAACAACGGTTAATACGCATATTATAATTGCCATAACGATTGCAGCTAATATATATCCAAGAACAAATACTGTACGATTGACGGGTGAGACATAGAAGCTCCCTAGTTTCTTTTGCACTTCATCCTCAATCATAATCCCGATCATAGAGAGTGTAATTGTAACTGAATTTACTACAACAATTCCTCCAAGGGTCCATAACATAACAAGTTGTTCCGAATTAATTTTATCAGCTGCGCTATCACGTGTTCCTCCATACTGTTTTAATAAATCCACGACTCCATCCGCATTCATTTTACCAAGGAATATAACCATTAAACCAATGATAATAATCATGGATAGAAGGGAAAAGAAAATATTTGATTTATCTCTGATATATACAAGAATGTTTCTCTTTACTAATCTTACTAATAGCATCATTGCCTCCTATAGGTTCTTACCTGTTATATTTAAAAATACATCATCCATAGTTCCCTGTATCACTTCAAATGATTTTAGATTATCCTTTAAGCAATTCAAGATGTCCAGTCCGTGTAATGTATTGGGAAGCATGATATGAATATGGTTGCTTTTCTTTTCAAACTCAATATTCAGACGGTTTAATTCCGTTTCAATAATCTCATAATTTTCCGGTACCAGTTTCAACATATCGTGTGCATATTTCTCTTTCAGTTTCGATGGTGTTCCGCTTGCAACCAACTTTCCGCTTTCCATAATTGATATATAGTTCGCTTTCGCCGCCTCTTCCATATAATGAGTGGTGAGAAATACTGTCATATTCTCTTCCCTCTGTAGCCTTTCCATGCTCTCCCATACCACCTGTCTTGTATGAGGATCCAATCCAGTGGTTGGTTCATCCAAAAATAAAATCTCCGGCCGGTTCATCAGAGCCTTTGCTATCTCACACCTTCTTTTTTGCCCTCCGGAGAGCATGCGAAACTGCCTCTTCATTAAATCCTGAATCTCCAATACTTCGCATACATAATCCAAATTTCTATAAATATCTCTGGAACTCTTATGATAAAGAGCTGCCCTTGTAATCAGATTTTCTTTGATTGTCAGATGACCATCCAGGGTATTATCCTGAAATACCACTCCGATTTTTTGTCGGATCGCTTTATCCTCTTTTTCTAGGGGATATCCGCATATCCTTACTTCTCCCCCACTACTTTCCAGTAAAGTGCATAGAATATTAATGGTTGTAGATTTCCCCGCACCATTCACACCAAGAAATCCATACAGCTCCCCTTTTCTGACTTGAAAGCTAATGTCATCCACTGCTTTTACCTCTTTGAAACTTTTCTTTAAATTTTTTACTTCTATAATTACTTCCATACTTACCCCATTTCCTATGCTTATATAGCATGGTTTTACTCTCTTAATCAGGCTTTACTAACCTTTTATATTGATTATATATTCCCTAATTTTGTAATGCAATAGCTAGTAAGTAAGATGCATTTATTGCGGATAAGATGTAAAATCCTTCATGTAAAATTATAATTTCTACTTTATGTTTCTAAGTACTAACGAATATGAATGCCCTCTTTGTTTAAAAATATTTTCTCCTTCTACATAATTCACCATTTTACTACATGCTGGATATAATTATATTGTGAAGACTTATTACAAAAGCCTGCATAATGTTTGCTGATCCACTGATACATGATTAATAAAGAAATCAAAAAGGGGATATCAATGAAAAAGCCAATCATAATAATTATAGCAATCGCAGCAATACTACTTACCGGGTTATCTACCGCGTGGGCAAAGAATTTCTATATTACCTTGCTGCTTTCAGGATATAATGCATCAAATGTACAGATTATTGACACCAGTCATGATGAGTATGGCAAAGAATTTAAAGTGATAAAATCTACTACAAAGGACAATGCTAATGCACTTGCGATACTTACCAAGAATGCGCTAGGTATTTGGAGTATTACAGAAAAACAGGAATTTACAGATGGAAATACCATGTCTACCATCGGATGGGTAAGCAAAGGCGAATTAAAACGTTTTTCTTTCAAAGACGGAGGCAAAATAGAAAATGAGTGGCATATGGTTTATTCCGGTAATAATGCTGCTAAATTAATTCAGTTTGAATCGGGGCAGATTCCCGAAAATGTTACGGTTAATATACGCCAAAACGGACCTAATTACCTGATACATGTAATTACGTTCTCCGATACCGCAGTTTTAAATAAATTCGATGTTTCTTCCATACTTGAAGGAAACGGATGTCTGAGTCAAGATGCTGGGGCTCTAAAATAACAGTTTTCGACAAGTACTAACTAAAATAGCATCTAAATCTATATAAAATAATAAAATTAGGAATTGTCTGAGGTTGAGATTACTCTTTGTATATCAATTCTAAATACTGAATTAGCCGTATCATAAATCAAGGATGGAAATACGTAACTATGATTAACCTCTATAGGTTAAAATCGTTCTTTGTATTTCCATCCTTGATTTTATCAGGTATAACTGTGCTGATTAGATAGTTATAAGCACCCTATATTAACTTATTTATATTAGGGTGTTGTAGTCATTGACCACTAAAACTTTCTTTTCGGAATTGTAATAGTAAAACTGGTGCCGGTTTTAAACTGGGTTCTGATCTTGATTCTTCCCGTGTGGGCCAATATAATTAATTTAGCAAGGGACAATCCCAGTCCATGACCGCTTATATTTTGATTTCTTACGTAATCGGATCGATAAAAACGGTCAAAGATATGGTCGATATCCTTCTTTTTCATACCAATACCCGTATCTTGCACCGTAATTACGCAGTCTTCATTTACTTTCTGGCATTGTATCGTAATCTCATCCCCATCATGAGTGTATTTAACTGCATTTTCTATAAAAATTCGAATTGCTTGTTTCAAGGATTGCTTATCACCATATACGATAACATCCTCCATTATGGGATTATGAATAATACGATTCACTGCTACCAGCTTTGTTTCCTTTACCATATCTTCAACAACCAATCGCATATTGAATCTCTTTTTATTCAACTTAAGGGTTTTCATATCGTGGCGAGACAAGAATAGTAGCTTCTCTACTAAGTCCTGCATGGAGCGAGCCTCATTTTGAATTGCTTCAATGGACTCCTGAAGTACCTCTTCATTAGTACTTCCCCATCGATTCAGAAGATTCGCATACCCTTGTATTACTGCAATTGGTGTCCTCAGTTCATGGGAGGCATCAGAGACAAATTGCTTTTGGCTTTCATAGGAGGTCTCCAATCGATCAAGCATTGCATTAATTACATTGGCCAAATCCTTTAATTCGTTCTTGGTTCCTTCAATATTTAACCTCTCACTGTCCAGATTATTCACGGTTAGACGATTTGCAGTAGCTGACATGTTTCTTAGCGGTTCAAAGAGACGAACATCACTCTTTTTGCCATTTCGAATAATAAGCATTACAATAAATGCATACAGTAAAACTATTTTCCAAAGAATATGAAAAAAGTTTTGATAACTCTCAGTAAGGTCATACATGAATTCTGCCTGATAGTCAATATTATTTGATGAAAATGCTTTGTCCTCATGAATTAGTAGTATCTTGTTATCACTTTTTCTATCAAAATGAATTCCATACAAAAATTCCATATTAGCATCGGAATCCTTATCAATATCGTTATACAATTCCATCTTGGTCGAATTATCCGTTATTTTTACTGAAACCCCTTGTATATAGTAAGGGTTAACGATTCCACTTGTCCCTTTATCGACATATGCCTTCACGATTTTATTCGCCATACGGTCGTAGTCTTCCTTTTCAGAGAACATGTAAATCAAGAAAAAACCAAACAAGAAAAGGACACCATATACAATCATTAACCTAAGATAGGAGACAGAAATTCGAAATGCCATTGATAATCTGAAATTGCTCAACCATTCTTCTTTTTTCTTTCTAATGGGAAGAACAGTTTTTCTCAAAATAGATCGAAGCAGCTCTAAAAGCTTTTTACCCATAATTGTTCTCCCTTATTATCCTATGAAAGTAATATTAGTCCTTAATAATGTATCCCAAACCACGTACTGTAGAAATTAAATGTATACCGTATTTTTCATCAATCTTTTGTCTGAGGTAACGAATATAAACATCTACTACATTGGTATCCCCAAAGTATTCGTAATCCCACACATTATTAAGCAACTGCTCTCTTGTTAATGCCACATTCTTATTACGAAGAAGGTATTCCAATAATTCATACTCCTTCTTAGTAAGTACCAGTTCCTCTTCCCCATAAAACGCACTATGGCTCTTAATATTGAGTTTTAAGTCACCTATCTGGAGTAGTTCACCCCTACTCTCCTGTTTCTTGGTGTTTCGATTTAGTGCTACTCGTATTCTGGCCAATAATTCTTCTATTGCAAATGGTTTTGTCATATAGTCATCCGCACCCATATCTAGCCCTGCAACCTTATCCGTAACATCATCTTTGGCTGTAAGCATTATAATCGGAACCTGTGATTCAAGTCTGACTCTTCGACAAACCTCGATTCCGCTCAATCCAGGAAGCATTATATCTAAAACAATCAGATCCACGTTATTGTTTAATGCCTTATCAAGACCAAGCCTTCCATCTCCCGCAAGTTCTACCTCATACCCTTCATGCTTTAACTCCAGCTCCAGGAATCTGGCAATCTTAACTTCATCTTCCACAATTAAAATCTTTGCCATATTATTAACCTCCAAGTTATTGTCTTTGTTTCATTCCTTTTTTATTACCTCGTAACAGCCATATGTGATCAATATGCCCAGTCTTTTATAATATTTTATCTTACCTTATTGTATCGGTTTAGAGTACATTTTTCAATATTAGGAAATTAGAATTTAATTAGAAAATATAGTTATGGGCAGATTAAAAATAGAATATATTTATAATGGGAACTTCCTCTTTCAGTCATGTTAGTGATTCTGAAGTTACCACAAAGCAGTTCATGGATATACCATTTATCTTAATATAGGTTCTTATATTAATTATGAGTTAATTAAATGACGAATAATTTATCATACTAAAAATTTGATTATAGGGAGGAACATTATGAGAAGAGTGATTATTGGTATCGCTTTATTATTTATTTCAGTACTTTCAAATATATAGCATCAACTTTGACAGAATGGTATACTGATAAAGGTAAGTTTATGACTGCATTGTCTGAATATGGTTTGGTAATACCATATCATTTGACTTACATATTTATAATAATAAGTATCTTGATTTTAATAAAAGAATATTTTAGTAATGAGAATTAATAGCATTTATGAGCATAAACTAATTGAACTTCAATTCCAATTTTTATTGCAAACATAGGAGAGGATTTTTCTCTCCTATTATTTTGCTCATAGGAAAGTGCATAAAAAGGGATGTTGTATTTCAAAACCAATCAGTCATTAAGAATATTGTATAATGATTTTCACTCAAACCTCTGCTGCTTTTTATGAAACATTAATAGCCTCTAGGAACGAGTTATACCAAATCATTATAACCATAATCTTTCTTCTCTGAAGATCCGAATTACAACATCCTCTATATTATTTAAACTTTATTATAATACACTTTTTACTGCAGCAACTACATTCTCTGTTGTGAAACCAAATTTCTTAAAGAGAATATTTGCAGGAGCAGAAGCACCAAAGCCTTTCATGGTAACTGTTGTGCCATCAAGACCAACATATTTACCCCATCCGAAATCAGATGCAGCTTCTACAGCAACTCTTGCTCTAACGCTCTTAGGAAGAACGCTTTCTTTGTACTCTGCAGATTGAGCTTCGAATAAATCTATGGAAGGGAAGCTCACTACTCTAACATCAACGCCTTCTTTTGCAAGCTCAGCCTGTGCATTCACACCAAGCTCTACTTCGGAACCACTTGCTAAGATAATTGCATCCGGTACCTCTTTCTTAGAAGGAGAGATTACATATCCGCCCTTTAAAGCATCCTTTGAAGAGCCGGGAAGCTGAGGAAGATTCTGACGAGTAAGAACTAAAGCAGTAGGTGTCTTAGTTGAAGTCACTGCATAATACCATGCTACATTACATTCTGTCGCATCAGCAGGTCTGAATACGGTAAAGTTCGGCATAGAGCGAAGCATTGCGAGCTGTTCAATCGGCTCATGAGTCGGTCCATCCTCACCTACACCAATACTATCATGGGTAAGAACGAAGGTTAACGGTAATCCCATAAGAGCAGATAATCTAGCCATAGGCTTTACATAATCACTAAATACGAAGAAGGTTGACACATATGCTCTAAGTCCGCCGTGAAGTGCAAGACCATTACCCATTGCAGCCATTGCAAGCTCTCTTACACCAAAGTGAAGATTGCGGCCTGCATAGTTATCTTTTGAGAAGTCTCCCATATCGCTCATATAAGTCTTTGTAGATGGAGCCAAGTCAGCTGCACCACCAATTAAGTTAGGAAGAACATTTTTGATCTTATTTAATGCAATACCGGAAAGATTTCTTGTTGCATCTGCTTTATCCGCAAATGCCCAGAATTCTTCATTATCTAATAAGCTCTGTGCTGCATTCTCATCATGATATTGTTCCCATAATGTTTTGAGTTCAGGATATGCATTGCTATAATCTGCAAAGAGTTTATTCCAAGCTTCTTCTGCTTTTGCACCCTTTTGGGTTAACTCTTTGTAATTAGCATATACTTCATCCGGAACATGGAATGCATCCTGGCTAGGCCATCCAAGCTTTTCTTTTAATGCGATGATATTATCTGCACCAAGAGGTTCGCCATGTGCACTTGCAAGACCTTCTCTGGGGCTGCCATGACCAATCTTCGTTTTAACGGTAATCATGGAAGGTCTGGTGATGTCAGCTTTTGCTGCTGCAATTGCTGCACCAATTTCTTCAAGATTATTTCCATCTTCAACGGTTAAGGTCTGGAAGCCAAATGCTTCAAAACGCTTTGCAACATCTTCTGTAAAAGCAATCTCTGTGCTGCCTTCGATGGAGATTTTATTGCTATCATATAATACAATCAACTTGCCAAGACCAAGTGTACCTGCAAGTGACATCGCTTCTGATGTAATACCTTCCATCATACAACCGTCGCCACCAAGTACAAAAGTATAATGATCTACAACCGGAAAGTTCTCTTTGTTGAATTTTGCTGCAAGATGAGCTTCAGCCATTGCCATACCAACTGCCATACCCATACCAGCTCCCAAAGGACCTGTGGTTGCTTCAATACCAACTGTGTGACCATATTCCGGATGTCCGGGAGTTAATGAATTCTCCTGACGGAAATTAGCTAAATCCTCTTTTGTAAGACCATATCCGAATAAATGTAATAACGAATATAACAGCATGGATCCATGTCCACCGGATAAGACAAATCTGTCTCTGTTGGGCCATTTCGGATTTGCTGGGTTATGATTCATTTGATTTGCCCATAATTCATAAGCCATAGCAGCTGCACCAAGGGGAAGTCCCGGATGTCCGGAATTTGCCTTCTGAACACCGTCAGCAGCTAATACTCTTATCGCATTAACGGACAAGGTATCAATATTACTCATTTTTGTTCCTCCTAAAATAGAATGATTTATTATTAATGACTATAAATATTCGAATTCCTGCTATATGCAGATAAGATTATTCACCAAAAACTGCTTTATAATCCTGAACGAATTTCTCAATTCCTGAAGTAGTTAAAGGATGCTTTGCACTCTGCTCAATTACAGTATAAGGTACGGTTGCAATATCTGCACCAGCCAATGCACACTCTGTTAAGTGGATCGGGTTACGGATACTTGCAGCAATAATTTCTGTCTTAAGGTTATAGGTCTGGAAAATCTGAGCGATAGTACCAATTAACTCTGTACCAGGCTGAGAAATGTCATCAAGACGACCAACGAAAGGAGAAACAAAGGTTGCGCCAGCTCTTGCTGCTAAAAGAGCCTGGTTTGCTGAAAAGATCAAAGTTACATTTGTCTTGATACCTTCACTAGCTAAAACCTTAGTTGCCTTTAATCCTTCTAATGTCATAGGGATTTTAACAACCATGTTAGGATGAATTTTTGCAATCTCTCTACCTTCTTCAATCATACCTTCAGCTAATACAGTTGTAGCTTTTACTTCTCCGCTGATAGGACCATCAACGATGGATGCGATCTCTGCAATAACTTCTGCAAAGTTTCTTCCCTCTTTTGCGATTAAGGACGGGTTTGTTGTTACACCACAGATTACTCCTAAATCATTTGCCTTTTTGATTTCTTCGACATTCGCTGTGTCAATAAACAGTTTCATAACTTACCTCCTGTGATAGATGCTATGCAACCAACTACTCCTCGAATCCTTACATGGTCGTATAGCTTGTCTTAAAGTATTTAAATAAAAAACAAGTCAAAGTGGATTTACAATAAATGCTTTGGAAAAATGATGCCCTAACAAATATTCTTTACCCTGCTTATTTTTTGCTCATATATTTATAAATATACTATATAATTGATATCATTACAATGAGCAAAATAACTACACTTTCAAATAAATTATAATAAAAATTATCGACTTAGTCAATTCAATATACTAATTCGCAATTTCACTATATTTTCAAGTGATTTACTCAAAAATATGTTCTGTTTATTCATATAGATAGCTCTACTTGAAATATAAATACTAGATACTATACCATACAAGTTTAATGCTAATAGTAACCAAATTGATATAAAAGTGATTTCTACATTTGATTAATTACTTTTATATGTCTATCTCAACTTCTATCATATCTCCAGATAGACAAAAAAAAAGAAGAGCATAATCTTCTTTTTCATTCGTTATTATAATGAGACATCCGGGGTTCGAACCCGGGACACCATGATTAAAAGTCATGTGCTCTACCAACTGAGCTAATATCCCATGCTTTATTCCAAGCAAAATGCCCAGAGCCGGAATTGAACCAGCGACACGAGGATTTTCAGTCCTCTGCTCTACCAACTGAGCTATCTGGGCAAAATCTACTTCGTGTACCCTAAAGTAGGAACTCTTACTTTCTGGCCTACGAAATTATTCAGTTTGTTTTAAAACAAATTGCGGGGACAGGATTTGAACCTATGACCTTCGGGTTATGAGCCCGACGAGCTTCCAGACTGCTCCACCCCGCGACAATTTTTAGTTTAAACATATTTGGCATTAGCCAGTGGATGGGGAAGGATTCGAACCTTCGAAATCGTCGATAACAGATTTACAGTCTGCCCCCTTTGGCCGCTCGGGAACCCATCCAAAAAATCAACTATATTAAGTTGAAAGCCGATGATCGGACTCGAACCGATAACCTGCTGATTACAAGTCAGCTGCTCTGCCAATTGAGCCACATCGGCAATAAAACCGGTTTCAATACTTTAAGTATTGAATGGGACCTATAGGGCTCGAACCTATGACCCTCTGCTTGTAAGGCAGATGCTCTCCCAGCTGAGCTAAGATCCCTTGGGAATATTGCTTATAATAACCAGTTATTGAAAAGTGTTACTAAATGATTTTATATAAATTATGGTCAATTGTCAACCCTTTTTTCATATAAAATTGCTCTTTTTTAACACTTACGACCCGGAAGGGACTCGAACCCTCGACCTCCGCCGTGACAGGGCGGCGCTCTAACCAACTGAGCCACCGGGCCTTATTGAACTTTATCCTACACACGAAAATGTCATCCAAAGAATGTCTCCATTCTATCTTACTGTAAACCTTTTAAGGTCAAGCCCTCGACCTATTAGTAACAATCAGCTACATACGTTACCGCACTTCCACCTTTGTCCTATCTACCTGGTAGTCTTCCAGGGGTCTTACTAGCTTATGCTATGGGATATCTAATCTTGAGGGGGGCTTCACGCTTAGATGCCTTCAGCGTTTATCCCGTCCAAACTTGGCTACTCGGCCGTGCCATTGGTATGACAACCGATGCACCAGTGGTTCGTCCAACCCGGTCCTCTCGTACTA
>JAEZLH010000036.1 GCA_023435895.1 Bacillota bacterium | reverse complement strand
GGAAACGCCGGTATTAAAATGCTTTATCGATGGTCGTGTAAGAGATTTTTATACCTTTAAGAAAACCCGTTTTATTCTTCAGATGCTATATCGTAATGCATCAACCTATCTTCAAAATCTGAGATCGATTGACCGTAAGAGCGAAGAAATTGAAAGAAAGCTACACATAGCAACTCAAAACAGTGAGCTGATTGAACTTTTGGAGTTGGAAAAGAGTCTGGTTTACTATACAACATCCCTTCGTTCAAACGAGGTAGTATTTGAGAAAATGTTAAAGCTTGATACCATCAAGCATTATCCAGAGGATGAAGATCTTTTGGAGGATTTGATTATTGAGAATAAACAGGCAATTGAGATGGCTAATATATATAGTGGAATTTTAAGTGGTACAATGGATGCATTTGCATCAATTATATCCAATAATCAGAATATCGTAATGAAGTTTTTGGCTGCAGTCACCATCGTATTGTCCATCCCAACCATGTTCGCAAGCTTCTATGGAATGAATTTTGATGTCATTCCGGGTATGCATAACCGGGCAGGTTTTTATATTGTAGTAAGCTCCGCATTATTGGTAGCAGCGGTTATTATATGGATTTTCCGCAAAAAGAAAGTGTTTTAGCAATGCTTGAAAGGTACAGGTGTTTAGAATGAAATTACTGGATAAATTAGAAAGAAAATTCGGACGATATGCGATACCGGGGATCATGAGGTATGTTGCAGCATTGTTTATCATCGGTTTGGTGATTGGTATGCTTGCACCAGGCTTGGCTCCATACCTTTGGCTAGACTTTAATAAGGTGGCTCAGGGTCAGGTGTGGAGATTGGTTACATTTTTAATTCCAATTTCTGATATGAGCGGTATCTTTTGGACAGCGCTCTCGGTGTATATCTATTATATGTTCGGTCTTTCCTTAGAACAGGCTTGGGGCTCCTTCCGATTAAACTTATACTTTTTAGTGGGCATCTTATTTAATATTTTGGCTTCTTTCATTATGTTTATGCTAGGGATTAACGATCCATGGATTTCCTGCTTGAATGCAGTTTGTGAAACCTTGTTCTTTGCTTATGCAGCCCTTAATCCGAATGCTTCCATTCTTCTGTATTTTATAATACCCCTTAAG
Organism: Bacillota bacterium; assembly: GCA_023435895.1. Classification (GTDB taxonomy): domain Bacteria; phylum Bacillota; class Clostridia; order Lachnospirales; family Lachnospiraceae; genus Mobilitalea. Next base: position 190,817 of record JAEZLH010000036.1, on the reverse strand, counting down.
GCGAAGTATCTGGCATGGTTCTTCGGTGCCTTATATATCTATCAAGCATTTGGTTTCTTTATTGCAAAAGATTATTACATGCTTATTCCGCTGGTAGCTTCATTGGCAAACTTCTTGATCTTCTTCTTTGCAACAAGGAATTATCATAGAATGTCTCCCGGTGAGATGAGAAGAAAAGCCAATTATCGCAGACAGGTGAATCAGGCAAAAAGCGGGGGCAATGTGGTGCAGTTTCAGGGGCGTAATGTTGTAACCAGACATAAATGTGCCGTATGTGGAAGAACGGAACTGGACGGAGACCATTTGGAATTCCGTTTCTGTTCTAAATGTGACGGTAATTACGAATACTGTACGGATCACTTGTTTACCCATGAACATGTTCATAGAGAGGAATAAGTAATAACAATCGGACAGTGAAACCAATATGGCTTATTCTTCTTTGGAAGTATAATTGACAGGACTGTTTCAAAATAATTAATATTCGAACGAAATGATTTTGGAATTCTGCAAGGAACGCATTATGTTCTTGACCTAGAATAGGAAGATTCATTGAAGGAAGATTGTTATTTTGAAACAGCCTTTTCTTATATTATAATACATTATTTAGGAACAGGATGGTAAACGAATGAACAACAAAATCAGACAAATCAGTATGGATCTTCAAAAAGGAAAGAACCCGGAAGAAAATATACCTCAGTTATTTAATTATATGGCGAACCACTATCAGGGAATGGCCAAACTTCGTCTTGCAATGCATTATTACACTTTTTATGAGAGCTATTATGATGATGAGAATAGTTGGAGCAAAGAAGCGCTGCAATATACAAAGCAGTTGAATGAAATGATTCATGATCACTTTACGAAAGAAAAGAGTGGAGTGGAGCTTGAGAAAGCAATTAGTAAGCTAGATGCCATGCGTAAGGATATTATGAACCATATGGAGGTACTAACCGCTTATGCAGATATGTTCCAAATTTACGAATATGTTCTTAATCGTATGGAATATCGTTTTAAACAAGAAGCTGAGTTTGTAGATGAAGCGGAGATTTGCAATGAGATAAGCCGTTATATTTTTGATACCTCGGATAGTTTTATTGTAAATGAGCGAATAAAGGATATTGTGGGACAGTTGCCTGTTCGAATAACCAAACAAAGGTATTTTGATCTCGTACAAGATAGCTTCAAGCCTTATTTGGGAGGGGAGATTTCCTCGTTAGAGTCTTATTTATATATGCTGCGCAGTGCAGCAGTGCTGGCTGACCGCTCTAAGTTAGAGAGTCTGTATCCTGAATTATGGGAGAAGAAAGAGCAATTAGCCAAAGTGGATTATCAAAATATCACCCATGATGTCTACGAGAAAGCTATGAACACCTTTCGCAGTGCAGTATTTGTAATTGAGATAGAGAGTAGTGTATATTTTAGCTTGCAGGAGGTTGTGAACGACGTTTATGCATTGCTATTATGTTCCCCTTATAGCGGTATGGTTGCATTTGAGTCAGAGAAAGCAGAACAGGCACAAAATGCAGCACAGAGTATTGTTTCGTTCATTAATAAAACCTTTCTAAGTGGAGACAAGGTAGAAATCTTTGATGAACTCTTGGATCAGTTTTCTGACTTAGAAGGAATCCAAGAAGAACTGGGCGTGGAAATAGACATGTTGGAGAGTGCGTTCTTTGAAGTGGCACAGAACAAACAGAGTTTAATAGAAAGCCTAATGTTGGAAGCAAATTATCAGGTATTAAAACGTTCTCAAAGCTTACTTTCCAACAGCTTATTTGTGGATTTTGACTTGGAAGAGAATAAGGGAGCTGTGGATGAGAGTAGATTAGCTGAGGAAGCCAATAAGCTGACGGCTGAATTAAAGGAGCTATTTGACGGGCAGAACAGAATCCTTACCCGGGCAATTATGGCGAATACACTGAATAAGCTTCCGGTATTCTTTCAAGATCAGAAAGAAGTAATGGATTATGTTAGATATAGTTTGGAGCGTTGCTCGGATATTTATGAAAAAATAGCCTGTACCGAAATAATTCGTGATATAATGTCTGAATAGTATTGTATGAAGCATGGTAATATGTGGTATACTAAGGATACGGGTATTGTATTTTAAAAGGTAAGGGTATCGTATGGTTTCATGGATTTCAGGCCTTTATATAGGCAAAAAGATGAAAAAGAAAAAGGATAAGGTGATTTCCTCCATTAATAACAGCGAGGTTACTTTTGATGTATACTGTATTGCAATTGCCTCACATAAGGACAATCTCTTTGATATCTTGAATGCAAATGAGTTGCTGTTTCCTTTTTACAAAAAGAGTGAGGTGCAGATTGTAGGTCTTGCAAAAGGCAGAGCAGAAGCGTTGTCACTGGTGGAACAAATGGTGCTTGAAGTGTATCATAAGACGGGTAATTTTGATGTAAGGGCTTATTTTACATAAGTTTGCAAGTAGAAATGTTAATTATATCGATTATTATAAGACAGGCGAGGGATGATGAATGCTTTCTGTAATCCTACTGATATTAAAGATAATCGGTATCACATTATTGATTTTAATAGGATTGCTGTTGGCTATTCTATTAACAGTATTGATTGTACCGATTAGATATCGTGTTCAAGGCGAACATGGAGAAGAAAAACTTTATATAGGAGCCAGGGTAAGTTGGCTGCTTCATTTGGTTGGGGTTACAGTGAACTATGCAGAGAGCATTCTTCATATTCGGATAAGGGTGTTATGGATTACGCTCTATGACAATCAAAATCCCAAGGTAAAACGAAGTAAAAAGAAAAACCCAAGGGCTACCAAACAATCTCGAAAGAAAACCGAGAATAAGAACCCCATAAGGAAATCAGTCAAATCGTCTACGAACGAAGAAACAGCCGAAGCCAACCGAAGGATTGAAACCAAGAAGGAGGTTTTGCAGGAGGAGATAAAGCCTTCAGGAAAGCCACCTGAGCCAATGATTCGGGAAGAGACGTTGGAGAAGGTTCTCCAAGATGAGCCCGGTTTTTCACAGGTAACATCATTTTTTGGAAAGATCAAAGAAAAGATAGATAAAATCCGAAGCCGTTTAATTAGCATTTGGAGTAAAATTATTGGTATTAAGCAGAAAATAGTTGCATTATTTCGTGGAATCAAAGCAAGAATAATAAAGTGGGGTAAAGCAATTAGCAATATAAAGCAAAAAATCGATTTAATTCATGATTTTATTAAGGATGAAGTGAATCGGGAAGGTTTTGGAGTCATCTTTGTTCGGTTTAAAAGATTGTTGAAGCATATAATGCCAACAAAACTTCAATCTAGGATTGTATTCGGAACGGGCGATCCCTGCAGCACCGGACAAGCACTGGCGGTTATGAGTATTATTTATAGCTTTTATGGAGATAAGGTAAGCATCATCCCTGATTTTGAGAATAAAGTACTGAAAGGGAAACACGATGCCAGAGGCAGAATAAGATTGGCAACTTTACTGGTAATCGTAATTAAGCTTTTACTTGATAAAAGATTTCAGAAATTAAAGGATAATTTCCTAATATTAAAGGAGGCTTTGTAAATGGCAGATAATAATTTTAATTCAACCGTAGAATCATTATTTCGAGGAATGGATAGCTTCATCACCAGTAAAACCGTGGTTGGAGATGCTGTGAAGGTGGACGAGAATACGATGATTTTACCTCTTGTGGAAGTAAGCTTTGGCGTAGGAGCCGGTGCATTTGCAGGAGAAAAGAAGAATAATGCCGGTGGTGGTATGGGCGGTAAGATTTCCCCCAGTTCCGTACTGGTAATTCAAAACGGAAGTTCTAAACTGGTCAATATTAAAGAGCAGGACAGCGTTACGAAGATTCTTGATATGGTTCCTGACTTGATTAATAAGTTTACCGGTAAAATGGGAAAGAAAAAGGATGACCTGGACGAGAAGGTAGAAGAGGTTGTTAAAAATCAATCGGATATCAATATCTAGTAATTTGTCCACCTTATGAATGACAAATTAAGCAAAATTATACTTGCAATATATATCATATTCTGATAGAATATTAATGTTTGTAGGGTCATTTGGGCCTATATTATACCTAAGGAGGTGCTTTTGATGGCTAAATGTGCAATATGTGATAAAGGTGCTCACTTTGGAATCGCTGTGAGTCATTCTCATAGAAGATCTAACAAGATGTGGAAATCCAATGTAAAATCTGTTAAAGTAAGTGTTAACGGTGCAGCAAGAAAAATGTATGTTTGTACGTCCTGTCTTAGATCCGGTAAAGTAGAACGCGCATAAGGAAAAACGATGGGTGTCAGGGGATCTTGACACCCGTTTTTACTTTATAGGAGATACTTGATTTTTTATGTAATTTTGTGTTTCCTATAAGGTAAAAGCACGTCGTCATTGTATTGAAATGAAAATCGCTAGAATGAGTAAGCTAGCAGCAGAATAAATTATAACCAAGAAGCAGGCATAGAATAATAATACATATTGCTAAAATACCATTTGTGATGAACAGCATAATTGTCATACCAATGGCTATCCAGAACAGAATGAACCCCAACATTCTTTTCATAATGGTCACTTCCAATCAAAATTATTAGTAATATATTTTATGCAAGAGAATCTATGCTTACCACGAAATATGTAATATAATTGATGTATAACAAACAAAAAGATAAGCTACAGATTGGGTGTTCGGTACAATTGTGGTTATACTATTAAGAGACATAGGTATTAGATAGGAGGGTTAATATGAAAGGATATATGAACACAAAAATTGGTGAAATAGTAATTGATAATGATGTATTAGCAAAATACGCCGGTGCTTCCGCAATCGAATGCTTTGGTGTTGTTGGAATGGCTTCCATAAACATGAAGGACGGAATTGTTAAGCTATTAAAACGAGACAGCTTAAGCCATGGTGTTAATGTATTGATTGAAGAAAATAAACTAACGATTGACCTGCATATTATCGTATCCTATGGTGTAAGCATTTCTGCAGTTGCTGATAATTTGATCAGCAATGTAAAGTACAATGTTGAGGAATTCTCAGGACTTGAAGTTAAAAAGATCAATATTTTTGTAGAAGGTGTCAGAGTAATCGACTGATCTTGAGATGAACAACGTTTAAGGAGGAAGAACCAGTGGTAATGAAAACGATAGATGCTAAGACTCTGAAGAAGATGTTTCTTGCAGGAGCAGCATGTCTGGAAGCGAAGAAAGAGATTATTAATGAATTAAATGTATTCCCTGTACCGGATGGTGATACAGGAACGAATATGACACTGACCATTATGTCAGCGGTAAAAGAGGTTAATAATCTTGAGAACCCTACATTGGAGGAGCTTGCGAAAGCAATTTCAGGAGGATCACTTCGTGGAGCAAGAGGTAATTCGGGAGTTATTTTATCTCAGTTATTCCGTGGTTTCGCTAAAGAAATAAAAGAATATCAGGAAATTAATGTAACAATCATGGCAAATGCTTTACAAAAAGCAACAGAGACTGCTTATCGTGCAGTTATGAAGCCTAAGGAAGGAACCATCCTTACGGTAGCCAGAGGCGGCGCCGAGAAGGCAGCAGAATTGGTTTCCCAGACAGAGGATTTGGTATATTTTTGCCGTGAAGTAATTCATCATATGGAAGAAGTGTTAGAAAGCACTCCAGATTTACTTCCAGTACTGAAGGAAGCAGGAGTTGTGGATTCTGGTGGTCAAGGATTATTAGAGATTGTTAAGGGTGCATATGACGCCTTAATCGGTAAAGAAGTTTCACTCTCCAATCTTTCAACAGAAGGAACATCAAGTTCCACTGGTGGCAGAGAGAAGATATCCACCGACGATATCAAATTCGGATATTGTACTGAATTTATTATTAATGTAGAAAAAGAATACAACCAAAAAATAGAAGAGACCTTTAAGGCATATTTGGAATCAATTGGTGATTCTATCGTTGTGGTTTCGGATGAAGATGTAGTTAAAGTGCATGTACATACGAATGACCCGGGTCTTGCAATTCAAAGGGCATTAACGTATGGTTCTTTAACCAGAATGAAGATTGACAACATGAGAGAAGAGCATAACGAACGATTGGCATTAAGTGCAGAGAAGTCTACAAAGGTTGAGAAGATGGAAGAAAAGCCGAACCCAGCGAAGCCAAGAAAGAAAGCAGGCTTTATTGCAGTATCCATGGGAGAGGGCTTAGACGAGATTTTTACCGGCCTTGGTGTTGATTATATTATAAAGGGTGGTCAGACTATGAACCCCAGTACGGAGGATATGCTGAATGCAATCAGTGAAGTAAATGCTGATCATATCTTCATACTTCCCAACAATGGTAACATTATTTTGACTGCAGAGCAAGCGAAGCAGTTAACGGAGGATAAAACAATCCATGTAATTCCTTCTAAAACAGTACCTCAAGGTATTACAGCAGTAATTAATTTTGTTTATGATAAATCTCCGGAAGAAAATGCAGCTCGTATGACAGAAGAAATGCAAAGAGTAAAATCTGGTCAGGTAACTTATGCTGTTAGAGATACCAGTCTTGACGGCAAAGAAATCAAACAGGGCAATATTATGGGTATTGGTGATAAGACAATCTTATCCGTTGGAGAATCTATTAATACTACCACCTTGGAATTAATTGATTGTTTGGCAGATGAGGAAGCAGAGCTGATAAGCCTTTATTATGGAGAAGAGACAAAAGAAGAGGATGCAGCGTCACTGGCGGAAGAGATTATGAAGAAATATCCTAGCTTAGATGTAGAACTGCATTACGGCGGACAGCCTATTTATTACTATGTATTGTCCGTGGAATAATTGAATAGTTGTACTTCATAAAATGAGTACATTAAGGATAGTGATTCGGGGTAACGCGGATCACTATTTTTTATTAGAAAAGTTTATTGAAGTGTTATAAGAACGAACCAATTTTAATGATAAATGGTCGATTAATCCAATTCACTATGATATAATGAGTGAAAAGCAAAGTTTGGGAAGGATGAAGACGATGGAAACTGCACGTATTCCAAGACCGGGGGAAATATATCGGCATTTTAAGAATAATCTTTATCAGATTATTACGGTGGCTACAGATAGTGAGACGGGAGAGCAGATGGTAGTTTATCAAGCGCTCTATGGGGATTTTAAAACCTATGTGAGAGCTTTGGATATGTTTGTTAGTGAAGTAGACCGATCGAAGTATCCTCAAGTAAAGCAAAGGTATCGATTTGAACTTCGAGAGGACAGAACGGAAGATACGACGAAACATCAGGGTGATACGAATAAAGGTAGGATAGAAGAGACTTCTGCTTCTGAAAGAACACCCAGCCGTCAGGAGGATACATTGTATTCGAGCCATGTAGAGAAACAAACAGTTTCTGAGGTTAAGGGTGATGTGAAAGCTGAGGTTGGGGTTGATTTAAGTGAAACTCCTTCATCCGATACTCGGGAGACCATCAATTCCATTCTGATGGACTTTCTGGATGCAAATTCCTACTTGAAGAAATTGGAAATTGTCACCTCTAATACCAAGCATTTGACCAATCGATTGGTGAATGATATGTCAGTGGCATTGGATTGTACAGTAAATGATGGACCCCTTGACCAAAGAATCCAAGAGTTGATTTATTGCTTGCAGGCGATGTGTCGCTTTGAGGATAGAAGATTGAGGTAGTAATACACATAGGGTCATCACACATTTAAACGTTGTGTGATGACCCTATGTTTTTACCATTTGAATTTATAGCTTCCACGGTGATCTTTCGCTACAACCTTAATCGTGTAGTTCCCGGCATCACTAAGTGTTACAGTAAAGGATGAGGTCTTAATATCATGCCCTTCATAATTGTAATCATCTTTGTCTTTATAAATATATACATCAATAGAACCTTTTTTTGTAGAGATATCTGTTGAAATTTCGAGAGGCTCATTTTCATTTACTGTGAGCTTTTTTTCTTTTGTTCCATTCAGTTGGTAATAGGAGCCGTAAAATTCATGTTTTGTACTACTTTCAATAGCTCCGATCTGAACGGATCCAGTACATCCTGTGAATGCTAGAATACTTAGGAGTACTAACAATATCAGAATTTTTTTCATATAGTTATCCTTCCCTAGAAAGCTGATTAGTTGGTTTAACTTCATTAATAACAAATGAATGATATCCTATTCCAAATTGAGCTTTCTTTTGAATATATAATCCGTTCCAAAATAGAATAATCCCGTTAAAATAACCATAAAAACAATATAAAATGGAATAACCAGATGGGGTAGAGAGCCGATCTCCGTAAAATATGTTTCAAATGCTAATCCGCCTACTACCATTAATACGGTAGTAATAATCTGTATAGCAAAACTAATGCCAATATAAGCAGCAAAGGAACCTATTATTTTGTGACCGTTGAACAATTGACCGATAGCGATGGATACGTAGATCATAAGAACACCATTAAATACGCTGATTATGATTAATACGATAAATTCTATGATCATTAAAGTGCCAAGTCCGCCAAGTTCATTATTGAATTGCTGACATGCTATACGGAATCCGCTCCAAAAATCATGATAATCCATCCTTGCGGTAACTACAATCAAAATCGCTGCAATTGCAGCCAATGAGCTTGCAATAGTCCAAATCACACCCGCAAATAATTTTGAGTTAATTAATTCCCTGGTACGAACAGGAAGGGTAAACATCAAATAACCCTCATCCGTAATCAGATTCTTATAGAAGCGATGGATTATAATGACAAACGAGACAATAATGATTGCTGCAATGCTTAATACAAAACCAATTGTTATGAAGCCAGGTATTATAACAAAAACCCCATGGAATATATCAAGACTAATCACAATTCTGTCCATTATGGTAAAGGCAGCCAAAACAATATAGATCGGCAGTAATAATCTAGCTGTTGCCTTCATTTCATGTTTGAATAATTTTCCTAACATTTGAATACCTCCCTAAATAATGTATCTATGGATTTGCCTTCCTTCACACGGATATCATCCACACTGGATTGAAGAGTTATTTGACCACCCTTAATAAAAACAACTTCATCAAGAATCTGTTCCACATCAGATATTAGATGAGTGGAAATCAATACGGTAGCGTTCTCGCTATAGTTGGAGATAATCGTGTTGAGAATATAATCCCTGGCAGCAGGATCAACACCGCCAATTGGTTCATCAAGACAGTATAAGTCGGCCTTTCTGCTCATGACGAGAATTAACTGAACCTTTTCTCTCGTTCCTTTTGATAAAGTCTTTAATCGTAAAGTTGGATTTAATTGAAGTCTGTTTAACATATCATAGGCTTTCTTCTTATCAAAGTCCTGATAGAATTCCTCAAAAAAATCAATCGTTTCTGAAATCTTCATCCAATCCGGAAGGTAGGTTCTTTCCGGCAAATAGGATACAATTTTTTTTGTTTCAACACCGGGATGGCTGCCGTTGATAAGCAGTGAGCCGGAGGTGGGAACCAGAAGTCCGTTAATTAATTTGATTAAAGTGGATTTTCCGCTTCCGTTGGGACCCAAAAGTCCGATGATTCTACCACGTTCCAAGGTAAGGTTAACCTCGTTTAACGCTTTTAGATTACCAAATTGTTTGGTTAATGCTTTGCATTCCAAAATAGCATTCATGTTACTTACTCCCATCTGCATATTCGCTTAGTTTAAATTGTTAACAACTTCTGTTACCAGAGTTATGGTTTCGTCCGGTTCATATCCCAGCTGTCTCATCTTCGTGAGAAATTCTTCGATTAGTTCATTGGCGGATAATCCTCTGAGTTTTTTGATCATTGCATCGTCTGAGGTGATAAATTTTCCGCTAGTCCGATTGGTATAAATAAGCCCGGTTCGTTCCAATTCGGTTAATGCCTTTTGCATCGTATTCGGATTTACCATTGCCTCCGCAGCCAAGTCCCTGACGGATGGAAGCTTATCACCTGGTTGATAAGTACCGGATATGATGCCTGCCTGTATCTGCTCGATTAATTGAATATATACAGGTCGTTCTGTGTTAAGATCCCATTTCATTCAATAAGTCTCCTTTCTGTATGACTGTATTAAGAAGTTAATACAATAATACAATGGAATATTTGGAAAGTCAAGAGGTAAATTAAAAATATTTACTTTTTTTATTAAAGGGTATCGTTTATAATAAAACAATGTAAAAAGATGAAATTCAAGCAAATCATACATAACAGCAAACATAAAAAAGCAATGTGAAAACGGAGGTAGAAACTTGGAGGCAATGGATCAATTAAGAGCCATAAAAGGAATTGGAGAGAAGAGTGAGAAGCTTTTTTTGAAGCTTGGGATTGAAACAGTTCAGGACTTGATTGAACACTATCCAAGAGGTTATGAAGAGTTTGAACGTCCTACTCAGGTGGCTTCCTTAAAAGAAGGCATGACGGCAGCGATTGAGGCATCGTTGGTGGCATCGCCCAAAATTAAAAAAATTAAAAACCTACAGATTCTGAATGCACAGGTGAAGGATCATTCCGGCTCTATCATACTCACCTGGTTTAATATGCCGTTCCTCCAAAAGACACTGCGAAGTGGTACACATTACATATTCCGTTCAAAGGTAATTCGAAAGAATGGGGTACTGGTGATGGAACAGCCCGGAATTTACACAAAAGAGGATTATTATCGTCTTCTTAAAATATTACAGCCAATTTATCCTTTGACAGAAGGAATTACAAATAATTTGATCTCCAAATCCATCAAATACGCTTTATCGGAGCTGCAATTTAGCAAGGATTATATTCCGAAAAGAGTGGTAAAAGAATATGCTTTAGTGGATCACACGAAGGCATTAAAGGAAGTTCATCTTCCAAAAGACCGTGAAGGGATGATGAAAGCCAGGCAAAGGCTTGTATTTGATGAATTTTTTCTCTACTCCCTGGCACTTCGAAAGCTAAAGGAGAAGAAGCAGCTGCAACAATCGGGTATCGTTATGAGTGAAGTCAACGAATGCGAACAGCTAAAGAACAACCTGCCCTATCCTCTAACTAATGCCCAAGTGCGGGTATGGGAGGAAATAAAGCGAGATTTGGCTGGAGAATATGTAATGAATCGTTTGGTGCAGGGAGATGTAGGTTGTGGGAAGACAATATTAGCGGTGCTTGCCCTTTTGATGGCGGTAAAGAATGGCTATCAGGGATGTCTTATGGTTCCCACCGAAGTTCTTGCTAAGCAACATGATAAATCTTTAAAAGAATTGCTTTCTCCTTTTGGAATACGCATTTGCCTACTGGTGGGTTCACAAGGAGTAAGGGAAAAGCGGATGGCGTATGAGCAAATTCGTAACCAGGAAGCGGATATCATAGTGGGAACCCATGCATTAATTCAGGAAAAGGTGGAATATAAAAATCTTGGCTTAGTAATTACCGATGAACAACATCGTTTTGGGGTGAAGCAAAGAGAGACACTAATGAACAAAGGGCAAAATCCTCATGTACTTGTTATGAGTGCTACTCCGATACCAAGAACCTTAGCGATTATATTATATGGAGATCTAGATATCTCGGTAGTGGACGAATTACCTGCAAAGCGTTTACCGATAAAAAATTGTGTAGTCGATACGAATTATCGACCCAATGCCTATCGTTTTATCAATAAGCAGGTCTCAGAAGGGAGGCAGGTGTATGTAATCTGCCCCATGGTAGAGGAGAGTGAGGAAATTGAAGCCGAGAATGTAATCGAATATACAGAGCATCTTAGGGGAGAACTATCTCCTTCTGTAAATGTGGAATTCCTACACGGAAAGTTAAAGGCTAAAGCAAAGAATGAGGTTATGGAACGGTTCTCTGGCGGGGAAATACAGGTTCTTGTTTCTACAACGGTTGTTGAGGTCGGAGTAAATGTTCCAAATGCCACGGTAATGATGGTTGAAAATGCGGAACGCTTTGGATTGGCACAGCTCCATCAGCTTCGTGGACGAGTAGGTCGTGGAGGTTTTCAGTCTTATTGCATTTTCATTTGCGGGACGAGCAGCAAGGAGGCTTGGGATAGGCTGGAGATATTAAACAAATCTAACGATGGTTTTTTTATAGCCGGGGAAGATCTTAAGCTGAGAGGACCGGGAGATGTCTTTGGAATACGACAAAGCGGGGAGATGGAGTTTAAGCTCGGAGATATCTTTACGGATGCTGTTACGCTGAAGGCTGCCGCAGAAGCTGTAAAAACTCTTTCAGAACAAGAGGTTAATCAGATTTTTAATGAGAATCCGCATTTGGAGGAAAAATTATTACATCGTAATAATAATACCTTGTAAATGGTTCAGGATACAGTGTTCCATGAGATTAAAATCATGATAAAATCTTGATGTATATTATGTTCTGTTAAAAATGAATACAATACTGAGATTATATATAGAAGAAGGATGAGATAGGACATCAGGTTGAAGAATAAATGGATTTGCATTTTGAGGCAGTATCTGTAATTTTATTCTTCAACCTTTGTGTATATTTTGTGTAAATTTCTTTAATTATTACAAAATCATGGTAATATTAATGATATTCATGTATAATAGGTAGTGCAGTTTTAAGATAAAAGTTGATAAAGAAGGTAAAGTATGGCAACCAAAATTTATTGTACCGAACTAAAAAGAACGAAAGATTCCAAATTGTCGCTGGTCATTCCGGTCTATCAGGAAGGCAGTCACATCAGAAGTTCAATAAAAGTGATTACCAATATTTTGAATGATAATAGTATTAAACATGAATTTGTATTGATTGACGATGGATCAAGGGACAATTCATGGGAAGAGATGAAGAAACTGACAACGGAGCTTGATAATGTGATAGCCCTTCGACTTAGCAGGAATTTTGGCAAGGAATCCGCTCTATGCGCAGGTATGGAATATGCGGACGGAGATATGGTTGTTGTAATGGATGCGGATTTACAGCATCCGCCTGAGATTATACCGGAGATGGTAAAGGCTTGGAGAGAAGAAGGTTACGATGTAGTCGAGGGAATCAAAAATTCCAGAGGAAAAGAAAATAAGCTATATAAAGCCTGTGCCAAGGCGTTTTATTATATCATCTACCGTACCTCGGATATCAATCTAGGCAAGGCTTCCGATTTTAAACTGATGGATCGTAAGGTGATTGAGGCCTGGAAGGAAATGCCGGAGCGTGCAGTTTTCTTTCGCGGAATGACAGCTTGGCTTGGATTTGACCGAAAGCAAATTGATTTTGATGTAGCAGACCGTGTGAATGGCAAGACGAAATGGTCCTTTATAAGGTTGATTCGACTTGCGGTGGATGCAATAACCTCCTATACCTCCGTTCCCCTTCATTGTATTACTGTGCTTGGTCTCATCATGTTCTTTGGAGCACTTCTGCTTGGTGTTGAAACCTTATATATGAAATTTACAGGGAGAGCCACCAGTGGTTTTACTACGGTAATTCTGCTTCAACTGATCATAGGAAGTTCAATTATGGTTAGTTTGGGTATGATTGGAATTTATTTGACCAAAATATATAAAGAAGTAAAAGGCAGACCGAGATATCTGGTTTCAAAATGTGTCAGAGGCGATGTTTGCCGTAATAATAACGCGGACAACCTCCAGGTAGGTGAGGGATTACTCTGTGACAGCGAGGAGGCTTAAGAATGCTCGGGATTATTTATATTTTTTTGTGTTTTGGGGTAGGATGGGCAGTATGCTGCTATGCATTCCCCAATTTGTCTACTTTCACAAAAGAGGATTATTATGGAAGAACGATTAATCTAAGTGCATATTTTCTGTTGATTCCTGCGTGGTTTATTGTTGGCACTTTGGTTATGACATGGCCGACCTATATGATTGCCTATTTTTTTGGTAACCAGGAACATCCTCTGCTCTATGCAAATGCAGTGATGATACCAATTGGTTTCTTGATTACCTTAGCAGCTATTTATTTTCGTTATCGTAAGAAGTTAATAGGGGCGACTGATCTGATCTGTGAAGACAGGAAAGTTAGACAGATCGAACTTGTGGTGTTGCTTGCAATTACCTTGCTGGCAAGCATATTAATGTGGATGACCTTCTTTGTGAGGGGACATGAGCTTTATGTAGGGGTTTCGGTGTTCAGTGATTTTTCACCCCATATTGGAATGATTCGTTCTTTTTCTTATGGGAATAACTTTCCAACTCAATATGCACACTATGCAGGACAGGACATCAGATATCACTTTATGTTTCAGTTTCTGACCGGCAATTTGGAGTATTTAGGGCTTCGGATTGATTATGCATTTAATCTTCCCAGTATCATCAGCTTTGTTACTGCTTTTCTGCTCCTTTATGTAATGGCTGTAAAAATAAGCGGCAAAGTTTTAGTCGGAGTATTATCCTGTTTGTTTTTTGCATTCCGAAGTGCAAAGACGTTGTTTACCTTTCTTGCTAATATCCCGAAAGGCACCAGTGTGCTTCAGAGTTTAACAGAGAATACGGATTTTATTTCAGATACGCCCAATGAAAATTGGGGGTTGTGGAATTTAAATGTGTATTGTAATCAAAGGCATCTTGCTTTTGGTTTATCCGTGATGTTTTTTGTGATTATATTGGTACTGCCGCTTATGTTTGATATGTTTAAGGATAGGGAAAGGTATCATGAAGAAGCACAAGGTAAACGAACCTTTTTTGATAAATTTAAATATTTGTTCTTTACAAAAGAAGGCTGGTTGCCTAAGGATATTAAAACTTCAGTTATTCTAGGTGTATTATTAGGAAGTATCGCTTTCTTTCATGGCGCTGCACAAATTTGCTGTTTACTGGTTCTTTTTGTAATGGCAATTGTATCAAAGCGGCGAATAGAGTATGCAATCATCGCGATTATTACAGTATTTCTAGCAGTTTTACAAAGTAAACTATTTATTCATGATGCCCCTGTTACAACCAGTTATCTTTTTGGATTTATCGCAGAGAATAAAACTATATTCGGGGTGGCATCTTATCTGGAACGATTATTAGGTATCCTTCCACTCGTGATTTTGGCAGCTTTTTGCTTGGAACGGGGAGCAAAAAGGTATCTGATTGCGGCATTCACACTTCCTCTAATATTTGCATTTACAGTATCCTTAACCGTAGATGTTACGGTTAACCATAAATATATCATGATGAGCTGTATCCTTCTTGGTATCTTTGCAGCGATTTTTGTGGCGAGGCTAATAGAGCAAAAAGATTTTGTGATGAAAGTCGTGGGTGTATTATTAGTAATTGCTCTGACTGCTACCGGTATCTATGACTTTACAACCATTATAAGTAAGAATCGTCCTCAAAACGCAATTGTGCTTGACTTAGACTCGAAACTCACAAAATGGATTAAAGATCATAGTAATTCAAAAGATATTTTCCTTACTTCAAATTATGCGTTAAATCAGGTGGTTTTGGGAGGAGCTATGATGTACGAGGGCTGGCAATACTTCCCTTGGTCCGCAGGCTATGATACGGATAGCAGATTAGCACAGGTGAAACTGATGTATGAAGCCGATACACCCAAAGCTTTGGAGGAACTGGTTAAGAAAAATAAGATACGTTTCATCATAGTGGATAAGGATAATCGCGAATCAGAGGATTACGCAGTGAATGAGGATAATATCATGGCAACCTATGAAAAGGTATATGAGGAAGGGCTAGGCGAAACCATGCTTTCCATATATGATACGCAAAAACGAAAATAGTTCAGAGAATTATGGAACAAAATCATATACTTTACCGTCAGATGGATAGGAAGTTATACAAATTCAAAAATAGTACTGGTACAATTTTTAAATTAACCGGTCATGAAACTAGTCTGAAATTCCATACGCAACTTTCAAAAGTCTTGTTGTAGAATAAATATATCAAGTCATTGAATGCTGTCTATGAAAATCCAGCCGGCGTTTTCTGTCCAGTTGTTTAGAAAACGTTGTACTAGGATATTGAAAAATAAAATAATACGGAGGATGGGCAATTGGATAAATTATACATTGTAATTCCGGCATACAACGAAGAAGCGAATATTAAGGCAGTAATCAAAGATTGGACCCCGATTGTGGAGAAAATAGGGAATGGAAGTAAACTGGTTATCATCGATGATGGCAGCAAAGATTCCACCTATAAAATAATGCAGGAGGAAGCAAAAAACTTAGAGTCCTTTGAACCAATTACAAAGCCAAACGGTGGTCATGGTGCAACCGTTTTATACGGATACAATTATGCGCTGGATAATGGTGCAGATTACGTATTCCAAACTGATTCAGATGGACAAACACTACCATCGGAATTTTGGCCTTTTTGGGAAATGCGTTGGGATTATGACATGGTGATTGGTCATCGTAAGGGCAGACAGGACGGATTTTCCAGAGTATTTGTAACCAAAACGCTAAAGGCTGTTCTCCAGATTTGTTTTCATGTAAATATCAAGGATGCTAACACACCATTCCGTTTGATGAAGTCAGAAACATTGAAAAAGCATATTAATATGATTCCAAAGGATTTTAATCTTTCCAATGTTGTGTTATCCGTTATCTATGCAAAGAAGAAATTGAAGGTGAAATATCTTCCGGTTACCTTCCGTCCAAGACAGGGTGGTGTGAATTCTATCAATATGAAGAAAATCATTGGAATTGGTAAGAAGGCAATCAGCGATTTCAGAAAGATTAATCAATGTATTAAATAGATTAAAGAGGTGAAAAGATGCTAAAGAAAATTATTTATGCCATTGCGGCAATTTTATTGTTCCTGGCAGGTAAGTTCTTATTGCAGGGAGATTACTCGGCGTTTATCAAATGGTGGGTAACAATGACCTATATCGGTATTTTGTATATTCCTTTGACAACGCTAGTGTTCCCTAACTTTCATGATAAGGGGTACTTGTTCTCTAAAGCAATTGGATTAGCGATGACCGGATATATCCTTTGGTTCTTATCCTCCCTTCATATTTTGAAGTTTACACCGCTAAATTGTGTGATCAGTGTTGTGATAGGATTACTGCTCAATCTAGCACTCCTTGTAATTCAATTTAAGAAACGAGCGAAGGATAAATCAATCCAGTATGCGGTATTTAGTTGGAAAAGCAAGGATTTTGATCACATCATATTTGAGGAGTTATTATTTTTTGGAGTATTCCTGCTTTTTACCTATATAAGAGGCTTTAAGCCGGAAGCCTATGGAACAGAGAAATTCATGGACTATGGTTTCATGACCAGCATGATGCGCTCGGAATATATGCCTCCTCAGGATTTTTGGTTCTCGGGAACGAAATTGAATTATTATTATGTGGGTCAGTTTTATGCAACCTTTCTAACCAAGTTGTCCGCTGTTAAGGTGTCACTTGGTTATAACCTGATGCTAATGATGGTAGGAGCTTTTGCATTTGTATTACCATATTCCATTATTTTTAATGTTACAAGACAGTTTAGTAAAACCCGTGGCAAGGTATATTCTGCACTTTCTGTTGTCAGTGGATTGATTGGTGGTACCGCGGTATGTCTGGCAGGCAATATGCATTATCCTACCTATCAATGGTTTCAGGGATGGTTTCAGAAATTTTTCGGATTAAAAGTAAGCGAGGACAAATATTGGTTTCCGGATGCAACCAGATTCATTGGCTATCACCCGGAGACGAATGATAAAACGATTCACGAATTTCCATCCTATTCTTTTGTGCTTGGTGATTTACATGCTCATGTAGTCAATATCATGTTTGTTTTAACGGTTGTTGGTATTTTATTTGCATGGATGTGTATGAGGAAGGCAAAACAACATCAAAAAATATCGAGACTTAAAGAAGTAGCTAATCCTTCTATTCTGATGGTGGCCTTCTTTATAGGGTTATTTCATACAACGAATTTTTGGGACTTTCCGATTTATTTTATTGTTTCGGGTGCAATTATTCTATTTACAAACTTAGTTGTATATAATTTTAAAAAGGAAGCTTATATCATTACAGCATTACAAGGGGCACTTGTAATTATTGTATCTGAAATTGTTAGTCTTCCCTTTACCTTAAACTTCGATCAAATCTCCACGGTTCCGGTATTATGCGTTAACCATACTCCGTTGAATCAGCTGATTATATTATGGGGACTGCCAATATTTACGGTGATAGCATTTATTTGTTTTACGATTGGCAACGTAAAAAGAAAAAAACTTGAAGAAGAGAAAGTCATTAAGCTACAAGTTAACCAAGATGAGGTACAAGAAGATAGTAAGATGCCAAAGAAAGAAGCATGGATCGTTCGCTACATGCAGACATTAACAGCACCAGACTTATTCACTGTCACAATAGGCTTATGTGCAATTGGGCTGATCTTACTTCCGGAGATTATCTATATCCAAGATATTTATAGTGGAGATTACAAGAGAGCAAATACCATGTTTAAACTGACTTACCAAGCTTTTATCATGTTTGGTTTGTGTTTTGGATATATTTTCACAAGATTGGTTGTGTTCGGAGAAAACTGGAAGCAAAGAAGGACTGCCGTAATATGTTTTGTACTGTTTGCTATGTCCGTTTGCTATGTTCAAAAAGCAGTGGATTCCTGGTATGGTAATATTTTTAAAGTGAAAGAATATCGCGGACTGGATTGCACGGCATTTTTGGAGACAACCTATAAAGACGATGTAGGTGCGATTAATTGGCTGAATGAAAATGTGAAAGGAATGCCAGTTGTTCTTGAAGTGAATGGAGACAGTTATACCGACTACGAAAGAGTTTCGGTTATGACCGGTCTTCCGACTGTTCTTGGTTGGAAAACTCATGAATGGTTATGGAAGTCCGATACCGATTTGTTGGACGAGAGAGATGCAGATATTAAAACAATTTACACCTCCACAGATATTGATGCGGTGAAAGAACTATTGAAGAAATATAATGTTTCCTATATTTATGTTGGTAGAATGGAAAATGAGAAGTACCCCGAAGTGAATAATGAATTACTCAAGAGTCTTGGAGAGATAAAATACACTAGTCCTTCCAAGGACAATAAAGCTTATGAGACTTATATTGTAGAGGTAAAGTAATACCAATATATGATTAAGTTGTTTCAGGTGCCAAAAGCCCAATTAATATTAGCTGTTTCACAAAGTCAAAAGATTTACTCTTTGATAAAAAGAAAAAGATGTTTCATACGCATTCATTCTTTTACCTTGTGCAAATGACTGAGGGATTAAGACACCTGAACATAAGTTAAGATCTTAAGACTTAAGGAGTGCTGGAAGTTATGTTTATTAAGAGATTTCACAAGTTTCATCTGCTGTTACTTCTAATCCTGTTAACCATTAGTGTATTATTTGGGGGTACACAGCAAGCATATGCAAGCGCACAAAAGAAAGATACGTATTTGATTAAAATTAATCGGTCGTATAATACAATAACGATTTATAAAAAGGATAGTAAAGGGAAGTATACCGTTCCAATCAAAGCAATGATTTGCTCGGTTGGAAAGTCTGGTAAGACAAGAACAGGAACGTTTAAAACGAAAGCGAAGTATCGTTGGAAGTTATTGATGAATGATGTATGGGGGCAATATTCTACTCGAATTGATGGTGGAATGTTATTTCATTCCGTATATTATTACGATGATAATCCCGCTTCGCTTGCTACAAAAGAATATAATAAACTTGGTTCAGCAGCATCCCATGGTTGCGTCCGATTAATGGTGAAGGATGCAAAATGGATTTATGATAATTGTGCTTTAAAAACTACGGTGGTTATCTATGACGATAAGAAAAGTCCTGGTCCGTTAGGAAAGCCGGAAGCCATAAAAATTCCATCAGGTACAAGGTGGGATCCAACCGATCCGGATAAAAGGAACCCTTTTGCAAAGAAAAAGCCTGTTATTTCAGGAGTTAAAAATCAAAAAATAGAGTGGAATCAAAACATTGATTTACATAAGAATGTCAAAGCAAAATCTTCTGTCGGCTCCAATATAACGTCAAAGATAAAAGTAAGTCAGAAGGTAAATGTGAGTGTTCCGGGAGTTTATAAAGTTACATATTCTGTTGTGGATGAATTATCTAGGACGGTTTCCAAAACCATAACCATAACCGTAGCAAAAAATAAATTGGCACCTACCTATACGGGAGTATTGGATAAAGTTGTGGGTGGTTCCACAGTAATTAATAATGATTTTGCACTAAATGGTGTGGGGGCAAATTGTGGTAAGTATAAATTGGCAAAGGATTTAATTAAAATTACCATAGATAAGAAGAGTGCTACGTTATATTACATCACCTATCGTTCCAGTGTGGGTGGCGGTCCAACCGGAGAGAAAAAAATCAAAATTGAACTTGATAATTTGCCGCCGGTAATTAGCGGAGTGAAAGACCGAACGTTGGAACCAGGCGAAGTACCGGTAGAAGCAGCTCTTTTAAAGGCAGTAACCGTAAAGGATAATTTTTCAAAGTTAAATGAGATAAAGTTGAAAGTACAGATCAATAAGGATCAGGACGGTAATTATATAGTAATTTATGAGGCTACTGATAAATTCGGAAATTCCAGTTCGGTACAATGCATACTACATGCTGCAACGCCTACCCCGTCACCGGAACCGACTAAGCCTGCGTCTAGCAAAAAAGCATCCTTAAAATTAATGTTGTTCGGAACTTTTTTTCGACAGATATCCAATAATTACATTTAAATAATTTAAAAATTCTGTGTATTTTATTTCTTTTTGCACATACTACTATCGTAACAACTTGATACATTGTTTTTCAAACAAAAGTTACAAAGGTTTAAAAAACAAGTTCAAGAAAGTTACAATAACAAAAAACAACAACACAACTTATTTTGAAGAATTTCAAAATACGAAATGGAGGAGTTTCTATGTCAAGAAGAAGTAGTACAGTACCCGAAGCACAGGAAGCATTAAATCGTTTTAAGTATGAAGTTGCTAACGAAATTGGTGTCCCTTTAAAGCAAGGTTATAATGGCGACTTGACATCAAAACAGAATGGTTCAGTTGGTGGCTACATGGTTAAAAAGATGATTCAGGATTATGAAAACAGAATTGCAGGCAAATAAATATAAGAATTAAAATGACGGTTGCTGCTGAAAAGTGGCAACCGTTATTTTTGCGAAAAAACCAAAAAAACATTGAAATATTTTATCAGATGGGCTAAACTTAGCTTGTTGACTGATTTTTAAATTATTTAATTTTTGGAGATAAGTATGAGAGTAATTGCAGGTAAGGCGAGAAGGTTACAGCTTATTACGCCGGAGGGTTATGATACCAGACCAACCACAGATAAGACGAAGGAAACCTTATTTAATATATTAAATCCGTATCTTGCTGATGTTGATTTTTTGGACTTGTTTTCAGGAAGCGGAGCAATCGGTATTGAAGCCTTATCAAGAGGAGCGAAGTATGCTGCTTTTGTTGAGGATAATAAGACCGCACTCTCCTGTATTAAGTCTAATTTAAAAACTACCGGTTTGACGGAGAATGCAGAAGTTTATCCCAATAAAGCATTGGATGCTATTCGAATGTTGGAACTTAAGGGAAAGGTGTTTGATATCATATTTATGGATCCACCTTATAATAATTTGCATGAAAAAGATATTTTGCTGGCTTTGCAGGATTCATCCATTTTATATTGTGATACAATCATTGTTGTGGAAGCATCTCTAAAGACGGAATTTGACTACTTGGAAGATACAAAATTTCGAATTTATAAGAAGAAAGAATATAAGACAAGCCAGCATGTCTTTATAGAAATGAAGTAGGATCATCTAAAAAATAGAGGGAATGGTCTATTTATTTCTTTACAGTTTTATGGCATGATGGAGGTATTATATGAAAATAGGTATTTACCCGGGTAGCTTTGACCCAATTACATTAGGACATTTGGATATTATTAATAGAGCAGCCGGTTTATTTGATATATTGATTATCGGAGTATTAAAAAACAACACGAAACGACCGTTATTCACTGCTGAAGAAAGAGTGGAGATTATACAAAAGGTTGTGAAGGAACAATCCACTGCTAAAAACATTCAGGTGGAAGCCTTCGATGGCTTATTGATTGATTTTGTTGCAATGAAAAATGCGTCTATTATCGTGAGAGGACTTAGGGCGATAACGGATTTTGAATATGAACTGCAGATTGCACAGACGAATCACAAGCTAAATACAAATGTTGATACGGTATTTTTTACGACCAGCGTGGAATATTCTTATGTCAGCTCCAGCGCAGTGAGGGAAATTGCGTCCTTTGGGGGGGATATTAGTCAATTCGTGCCAAGCTGCATTGTTCAGACCATATATGATAAATATAAAAAATAAGGAGTGTTTGTAATGGGAGCAAGTAGGATTGAGCAATTAATCGAAGATATTTATGAATTTGTGGAAAGCTGCAGGATGCAGCCGTTATCAAGCACAAAGGTGATTGTACCAAAAGATGAACTCTATGATTTGCTGGATGAGTTAAGATTAAGAACACCTGATGAGATTAAGCGTTACCAGAAAATTATTTCAAATAGAGATGCAATCATTGCGGATGCAGAAGAAAAAGCAGCAACGATTCTCTATCAATCCAGGGAGCATGCTAAGGAACTTCTAAATGAACATGAAATACTGCAACAAGCCTATTATCAGGCAAATGAAATGATAATGCAAGCGTCCACAGAAGCAGAGCGCCTGCGTAGAGAAGCAATTGAAGAATCAGAGCAAATCAGAACCGGAACGCTAACTTATTCTAACGATGTATTATCAGAGGTGGAACGGATATTAGCAAGCGCCTACGAATCAACTGCTTCCCAGTATGATAAATATATTCTGGCACTTAAGAATAGCTTAGAGATTGTAAGCGGTAACAAGAAAGAAATTAACGATCAGCTATATCAAATGAATCATTCACAAGTAAATATGGACAAGCAGGATGAGACAGATGGAGAGGATTTCGAATTTGACGAGGACACCTTTCTAAATGAGGTAGAGGAGTAGCATCATAATCGTGTAATCTGTTCATTCGATTTGAAAAAGAAACATCAATACTGATGAATTAATTCATTATCGGAAATAAAGTCAGGTAAATCCAAGCAAAAAGCATGGATAATAAAGCACTGAGCAATTTAACAATTACATAGGAATAAATTGATAGTCTTGTGTCACCCATCACACTTTTGGTTTGAGCTAATCCAGATAGACCTCCAAAGGATGTGATTGCGGTAACCAGGACTATTTTTGTATTCACGTCCATTGGAGTGTTACATATTTGGCTGATTCCGGTGGTGATTTCAAACAGACCCATAATGAAAGCTTTGATAAAGCTTGTATCCGGACCGATTCCTTTGATAATTTGTGCAACTATGGAGAATAATATGATATAGCCCCCAATTTTGGTAACGATTTCAAAGCCATTCATAATAGAGCTGTCTAGAAGGGCAAAAGAAAAACGGCCATTCCGATTATCTGATGAAGTGGCAATTATGGTTTTTTCTGTTATATTAGATTTCTTTGAGAGGAGATCAACGAGGAAGCGATACAATAATGCACTGATAATTGCAGAACCGTATATAATACCAAAAAGAATATAATTAAAGTGAGGTAGTTTCAGTTGAGTGATTGCAATGTATCCGATGATGAACATAGGACTGGCATTATTACACATTCCAATTAAAAACTGCCCTTCTCTGCTGGAGATTTTGTGTTCACTTACCAAATCGGAAGTGGTTTTTGCTCCCATAGGAATCCCTGAGAGAAAACCGATGATAATTGGGTAGCAGCCTTCGCAGCTGATTCGAAATATTCTACCTAGAACAGGGTAAAATAATTTGCTTAGTTTTTTGGAAATATTTAAACGCACCATTAAATTAGAAAGAATAATAAAGGGAAGCAAATTGGGCAATACATTATGAAACCATAATAATAACCCAGTGCTTGCACCCTGAAAGGAAGCGCCAGGAAATAATAACATCGAGATTAGAAAGAGCATAATTGCTCCTTTAATCAGTTTGTTCCTATTTATATTAAGTAAGTTCATAATAATGACCAAGCCTTTCTATAAGTAGTAAGTAGAATTCGGGTGATATAAGCTCTTTTATGCTGTAACAATGGTAACTTGAACAAAGTCAAACGATTCATGCGTTGAGGATAATTCTAATAATATTTTACTTGAAGAGCGGAACCGAGTTTATTATAATTTATTGAAAGGATATCCAATTTATGATAGAAAAGGAAAAGGAGATACAAAGATGAGCACGAAGATGAGTTTACCGAAGAGAAATGAAGTGGATAAAAAGCATACCTGGGCAATAGAGGATTTATATGCTTCCGATGAGTCATGGCAACAGGAATTTGATAGAATAAAAGAGTTGATTAAAAATGCGGTGGAATACCATGGCAGATTGTCCAAATCCGGAGAATTGTTATTGAATTTTCTTAAACTCTCCGATGAAATCGGTCAATTATTAGAACGGGTCTATGTATATGCAAATCAAAAGAGTCATGAGGACACTGCCAATGGAACCTATCAGGATTTGGCGAATAAGGCCAATGCCTTATCCGTACAGGTCAGCAGTGCATTATCCTTTGCCACACCTGAGATACTGGATATTCCGGAAGAGAGCTTGGTTCAATTCTTTCGAGAAACAGAAGAGTTAAAGCTCTACGAGTTCCATATAAAGGATGTTCTGCGTCAAAAGCCTCATATTCTTTCTAAGGAAATGGAAGAGTTGCTGGCGGATGCCGGTGAAGTTGGGGAAGCACCTGGTAATATATTTTCTATGTTTAATAATGCAGACATAAAATTTCCTGAGATTGAAGATGAGAATGGGGAAAAGGTAAGAATCACCCACGGAAGATATGGTCAGTTGCTGGAAAGCCAGGACCGAAGAGTACGTAAGGATGCTTTTCAAGGAGTGTATTCCAGTTATCAGAGCTTTCGAAATACGTTAGCCGCTTCCTTTAGCTCCAATGTAAAACAAGAGGTATTCTTTGCAAAAGCTAGAAAATATAGCAGTACTTTGGAAAGAGCATTGGACTCGGCAAATATCCCTACTGAGGTATATAAAAATCTGGTTGCAGCGGTTCATGAAAATATGGGCTTAATGCATCGTTATGTATCCCTTCGTAAAAAGCTGCTGGGAGTAGAGGAACTTCATATGTATGATCTTTATGCACCTTTGGTTGGTGATGTAAAGATGGAGATACCCTTTGATGAAGCAAAAGATATCGTAGAAAAGGGTCTTCAGCCACTGGGAGCAGATTATCGCAGGGTATTATCAGAAGGATATAATAATCGTTGGATAGATATCTATGAGAATGAGAACAAGCGAAGCGGGGCATATTCCTGGGGAGCTTACGGCACACATCCTTACGTACTTTTAAACTATAACAATACACTTGATAATGTATTTACTCTGGCCCATGAAATGGGACATGCAATTCATAGCTATCACTCGGATAAAACACAGCCTTTTGTATATGCCGGCTATAAAATATTTGTGGCTGAGGTGGCTTCCACTTGCAATGAAGCTCTGTTAATCGATTATCTGTTAAAGAAAACAGAGGACAAGAAGGAAAAAGCGTATTTAATCAATCATTTCCTTGAAAAGTTTAAAGGTACTTTATTCCGTCAAACCATGTTTGCTGAATTTGAAATGATAACCCATAAGATGGTGGAAGATGGTCAAAGTCTTACCGCGGATACTCTCTGCAAGGTATATCATGACTTAAATGTTGCATACTTTGGAGAGGATATTGTGATTGATTCCGACATTGATATGGAATGGGCTCGTATTCCACATTTTTATAATGCCTTCTACGTATATCAATATGCAACCGGATACTCCGCCGCAATCGCCTTATCCAGAAGAATCTTAAATGAAGGCGAAACTGCTGTTCAAGATTATATCCGTTTCCTTAGCGGTGGCAGTTCCAACTACCCCATCGAACTCTTAAAGGGTGCCGGTGTTGATATGAGCACTAAGGAGCCTGTAAATCAAGCATTACAGCTGTTTGGTGAGTTGCTGGATCAGATGGAGGAGCTGTTAAAATAATTTGAAAATCTTTTGAAGAAATATTCGTAAAATGCACTGAGTATTAAGTCAATAAACTTTATGGGGTAGGATGATGGAGCTTGAATTTTTCAATGACCAAAATCCTGCCCTGTGATGATGTTAGGTTGATTACGAGTGTAATAATGTATGTACTTTGATGATAAATGAGTGGATGGAGGATTTTGTATGGAGTTATGATTGGCAGGTCAAGAAGATATTACTGCTTTAGTCGGGGTTCGCCTAGAGTTCTTGAGGGAAGATTATAATAAAATGTCACAGGAACAGGGAGATTCTATCAGAAAACAGCTATTTGAATATTATGAGAACCATATTAATAAGGACTTCTATGCGTACATAGCTGTTGAGGATGGGGAGATAGTAGCTAGTGCATTCCTACTAATTGTGGAAAGACCCGCAAATCCTAGCTTTCCTACCGGAAGGATTGGCACCATATTAAATGTATATACCAGACCGGCATATCGAAGAAGGGGGCTTGCAGGTGGATTGTTGGAGATGTTAAAAGAAGATGCCAAAGGACATAAACTTTCCTATTTGGAGTTATTAGCAACGGAAGATGGATATCCATTATATTTGAAACAGGGCTTTCGTGATTATAAGAGTAAATGCACAGAGATGAGGATGGAACTGATATAATGAGTATGGCAAGTAAAATTGTATAAACAATTTATTATCTGAAGAGAAGTTTTTATCATATTCATGCATTGAAAAAACAATATACATTAGGTATGATTATGTTAGAATGATGAACCGAATAAGGAAAAACACATAATATTTTATAGTAAACCATGGTTAATGGCTTTCTTATCTTTCGATGGAGAAAAGACTTTTATCGTGGTTTGTTTTTATTTAGGAAAGGTTGGTAAGCGACGTGATAGCAGTATATGTAAATGAATCCGGAGTAACAGCAAGACCTGGTGAAAAAGGCTTTGTCAGGATATATGAACAGTTAAAATCAAAATGGAGCATAAGCATGGAAGTCCCTTTCGAACCGGAAGCCAACAGTACAATTGCTGGAATAAGGCATAATCTTCAGGAAATGGTGCAAAAATTAGAGGGTTGCAAAGTATTTGTGGCAAATCAAGTTGCAGGACAGCTTTACTATGTTCTTGAGGCGCATGGCTTTGAAAGCTTTGAAGCAGAGGGGGAACCGGAAGAATTTTTGGATTCCATTCACGAAACAGTGAAGCAAGATAAGAGTGTAGAAGAGCCTTCTTCTGCACCGAAATCCTATTTTATCAAACAGGAGGAAGAAGGGGCTTATTTTGTGGATTTGAAAAGTGCACTGAATATGGATTGCTCCTTAACCTCTAAGAAATTATTGATGCCCTTTCTTAAAAAGGGTGAGTTCAAACGTTTGGAGGTATTATGCGATCATCTTCCAAGATGGTTTGAGAGTGAGCTGGCTCCGATGAAGCTAAAAATGACGGTGGTGAAGGCCAACGAAAAGGAGAGTAGGGTATTCATATTCAAGGAGTGAATGAAAGCGAAACCAATGCAGGTAGTGAAATTATTCTATCTGAATACGAATTTTCTCGCTTCCGTTGCCCTGGCGGTCAAGAGTCAGCGATAAAATTGTAGTCAGACAGAATAATAAGCCATGGGTTGTGAGGTTTCGCAGATACAGGTAGTGAATAAATGTGAAACCCAATGAAGGTCGGGAATGAAAGCGAAACCAATGTAGATAGTGGAATTATTCTATCGGAATACGAATTTTCTCGCTTCCGTTGCCCTAGCGGTCAAGAGTCAGCGATAAAATTGTAGTCAGACAGAATAATAAGCCATGGGTTGTGAGGTTTCGCAGATATAGGTAGTGAATGAATGTGAAACCAGATGAAAGTAGTGAATTTTCTTTATAGGAATACGGAGAGGAGTTGAAGGTATGAAGTTTGTTACCAGGTACGGAGAGATTGATTGTCTGGGGGAGTATACGTGTTATGAGAATGGAACTCCGAAGGAGATAACCACTGATGAAAGGATTGTGTTGAGGACGGAGTTTGGGGAGTTGATTCCGCAGTATGATTTTGCAACGTATAGAAAGAAGAGGACATCTTCCATTACTTTTTATGAGAATGGTAGATTACGTAGAATTGCATTGAACGAGCCGATGGAAGTTAATACGCCTATTGGTATAAGGCGTGCGGAGTTGTTGACCTTTTATGAATGTGGTTCGTTAAAGCGTTTGTTTCCGTTAAACGGTCAACTGACTGCCTATTGGGAGGAAGAAGATGAGTATCAACTGACCAAGGAAGAAAGCTTTGAGTTATCATTTGGGAGAATTACAGGGAGGGTCATATCCGTATATTTTTATAAGAGCGGCAAGATTAAGAGTATTACTCTGTGGCCGGGTGAGACGCTTCGGGTTGAAACTAAGTATGGCGTGATACCTGTTAGAAACGGAATATCCTTTTATATGGATGGAACTATCAACTCGCTGGAACCAGCATTACCCGTGTTTATTAAGACACCAATAGGAATGCTCCAAGCATATGATGAAAATGCAATTGGAATCATTGGAGATAATAATTCGGTAGTTTTTTCAAAGGAAGGAAAATTAATATCGCTGGTAGCCTCCAACCAAATGGTAATTGCGATCAATAAGGAAACTGGGTCAAGAACGGTATTCTCACCATCTCAGGAACTGGATGAGGATGGAGAAGAAATCTGGTTCCGCCCTCTTAAGATGGCATTTGAAGATGATTATGTGAGCTTTCAAGATGAGAAGCGTTTTGATATCAGCCAGCATGAATTTAAGATGCAGCCCTATCATAAAACCGGCTTCAGCCCGTGTGCAAACTGTGCGAGCTGTGCCGGTTGTAATGCGGAAGGAAATATGGGTGCCTGTTCTTAAATAATAACAATTCCATGGCGGTACTCGTTTAAAATTTCTTCTGAATATTTGGCATATACAATTTGATTATAAAGATGAGCAGCAAACAAATCTTCTTGCAGCATTTGAAACGCAAGAGGGGAAAGGATTGATTGTGCTTTGGAGACTTTGGTGATAATCGGTATGTGATTTTGTTTTTCAATCTTACGAAGAAGATGGGAACCACTCTTTTTCATACCAAGAACTCTGGCATACTGTGCATAGCCATTGGCGTTGTATTCATTAAGAGCCTCATTTTTAAGATTCAGCAAGATATGAATCAGTGCCCGGTTGATTCTTGTTAGCGTCATATTCTTGGTTTTGATATCATTTGCAAGTTCACTAAAGCTGGAATAATAGTTTGAGCGATTATTCAAGCGGTCAGCCAAATCCTTTGTAATATCAGAATAGATAACAAGGGATTGGTTAGTTTCCGACAATAATTTGTACTGGATGTGTGATAAGAAATCATCCTCACAAGTCGGGTAGAGCTTCTGATAAGCAGTTTTAAGTTTGTTAAATACATCCTCAGGTACGCTGAACTGCATATTGTTTAGATGATTGTTTAATTCCGACACTCCTTGAACTGCCTTGCGAATTGCAGTTGCAGAACTGATTACGTGGGGAATACGGCTATCAGCCGGAAGACTTTCGCTTATTACACCAAGTTGTTCCTCATGGTAATGAGCAGATATCCTTTGGATAGTCATGGGAGTAATATTGGAGTTTAGTCGCAGTAACGCCTTCATGTATTCGATACCAAGGATATTATTTGGTTCTGCAAGTACCTGGGAAAGAGTATCGGCATAAGGGGAATGCTGCTCCTTTAAATAATAACGGAGTGCCTTTGACCTGGCAGCAGGATAGGTGAGGCCTTGTTTCAGATAGGATTGAAGATATTTCTCATAAGTTGTTGGAGGATTTAATAAAAATTGTGCCCCTTCCCTCAATAGCCCAATGTCCCCGCATTCGCTGCCAAAGCAGATGGCATCAATAATTCCCAGCTTATCCAGGATAGAGATTGCTCCATGAGCAAACAATTCTGCACTGGAGGTGGCATAGCATACCGGAAGCTCAATGATTAGATCAACCCCGTTTCGAAGAGCCATCTCAGTACGTTCATATTTATCAATCATAGCAGGAATCCCACGTTGGACGAAATTGCCACTCATTACGGCAACGCAATAGTCTGCCCCGGTAATTCGCTTTGCTTCCTCTATGTGGTATTTATGTCCGTTATGGAACGGATTGTATTCCGTAATCAAGCCTACAACCTTCATGTATTAAAACTCCTTTATGATGAAATATCTTTATCAATTTTGCGACAATTTAAGTTTTCCTATTATATAGGATTGCAAAGGATAAATCTTATAGTTATATTATCATTTATGAGAAATGCAGTCAATTCAATGAATTCTATTCATTTTTACTAATATACCGGTTCGATGATTAAATGTATGGCTTTGGTGAAATAATTTAAATTGTAAAATACCATTTGGCTATTGTCAAAATGAACAAAAATATAAGAAAAAAGTTCTACATTTTTCATCAATAAGTTCTTGTATCTGTTATTATTTTGTCATATAATTAGAACGATTGGGTTTGATTATTGGTTTCATGGCGTAAAGTATTTTGTGGCAAAAACAGATAACTATATTTATGCATTATGGTCTATTTCCATGTGCTTAATCTGTTTTGGTCACAGTGTATTTTGCACTTGAATCAATATTATATCAGAAAAAATATAGATGCTAAGGAAGGAGTTTCATCATGGGTTTTATTGACACGATTAAACAAAGAGCGAAACAAGACATTAAGACTATTGTATTGCCTGAGACTGATGACAGAAGAACATTGGAAGCAGCTAGCAGAATTTTAGCTGAAGGAGTTGCAAAAATCATCTTAGTAGGTAATAAAGAAGCGATTGAGAAGGTTGGAGAGGGACTTGATCTCTCAGGAGCAACTATCATCGATCCTGAGATTACAGAAAAGCTTCAAGGCTATGTAGATCTGCTTGTTGATCTTAGAAAGAGCAAAGGAATGACACCGGAGAAAGCAAAGGAGTTATTGACAAAAGATTATCCGTATTTTGGTGTAACTATGGTAAAGGCAGGAGATGCAGATGGTATGGTATCCGGCGCAGTTCATTCCACAGCTGATACACTTCGTCCTTCCTTACAGATATTAAAAACAGCTCCGAATACAAAATTAGTATCTTCCTTCTTTGTAATGGTAGTTCCTGATTGTGAGTTTGGTGAAGGTGGAACCTTCATTTATTCCGATTGCGGCTTGGTGCAGAATCCTAATGCAGAAGAGTTAGCAGCAATTGCTGGCAGCAGTGCAAAAAGCTTTGAAACTTTAGTTGGAACAGAGCCCATCGTAGCGATGCTTTCTCACTCCACAAAGGGCAGTGCTGCTCATCCTGATGTTGATAAGGTTGTTGAGGCAACTAAGATTGCCAAAGAATTATATCCAACTGTAAAGATTGACGGCGAATTCCAGTTAGATGCTGCAATTGTTCCAAGTGTAGGTGCTTCTAAGGCTCCCGGAAGTGAAATTGCAGGTAAAGCAAACGTTCTTATCTTCCCTGATCTTGATGCAGGTAATATCGGTTATAAATTAACTCAAAGACTTGCGAAAGCAGAAGCTTACGGACCGGTAACACAGGGTATTGCAAAACCGGTTAATGATTTGTCCAGAGGATGCTCTGCAGATGATATCGTAGGCGTTATTGCTATCACAGCAGTTCAGGCAGCCGCTCTATAATAATCGGCTGATTATCATCGTTTCATACGTGGCACAATAAATATACATGTTTAATAATAAGAAAAGAGGTAAGTATTCATGAAAGTTTTAGTTATTAATTGTGGTAGTTCTTCATTGAAGTATCAGTTAATCGATTCCACAACTGAGAAGGCTTTGGCTGTAGGTATCTGTGAGAGAATCGGACAGGAAGCAGCCTACTTAAAGCATACTCCTAATGGCGGAGATAAGGTTGTTATCGAGAAGCATATGGAAAATCATCAGGATGCAATTAAGTTGGTGCTTGATGCGTTAACCAATGAAAAACATGGTGTTATCGCTTCTTTGAATGAAATCGGCGCAGTAGGACACAGAGTTGTTCACGGTGGTGAGAAATTCGCAACTTCCACAATTATTGATGATGAAGTAATTGCAGGTATCGAGGCTTGTAACGATTTGGCTCCTCTTCACAATCCTGCAAACTTAATCGGTATCCGTGCATGCAAGAACTTAATGCCCGGAGTTCCTATGGTAGCAGTATTTGATACCTCCTTCCATCAGACAATGCCTCCTAAGGCTTACTTATATGGACTTCCTCAGGCATATTATGATAACTACAAGATCCGTAAATATGGCTTCCACGGAACAAGCCATAGCTTTGTTTCCAAAAGAGCAGCAGAGTTCTGTGGACTTGATATTAACAATTCTAAAATCATTGTTTGCCACCTTGGTAACGGTGCAAGTATCTCTGCAGTATTAAACGGCAAGTCCGTTGATACTAGCATGGGCTTCACTCCTCTTGCAGGTCTAGTAATGGGAACCAGAAGTGGTGATATCGATCCTTCCATCATCGATTTCATTGCAAAGAAAGAAAATAAAACAATCGATCAGATCATGAACGTATTAAATAAAGAATCCGGTATTCAAGGTATGTCTTCTGTATCCAGCGATTTCCGTGATATCAATGATGCTATGGATATCGGTAATCAGAGTGCAATCGTTGCATTTGACGTATTTACTTACCGCGTAGCAAAATACATCGGTAGCTATGTAGCTGCTATGAATGGTGTAGATGCAATTGCATTTACAGCAGGTGTTGGTGAGAATGACTGGAGAGTTAGAGAATGGGTATGCCAGTACCTTGGTTACCTAGGAATTACAATTGACTTAGCAACTAACTGCACAAAGAGCAAGGAAGTAATGCTTACTACACCTTCTTCAAAGGTTAAGGTTTGCATCATCCCTACCAATGAAGAGTTAGCAATTGCTAGAGAGACTGTTACATTATTATAATCCAAGGAATAAAATCGTTATAGTTCAACCGGCTTTTGATAAAAGCATCGGTTGAACTGTAACGTAAATATTGGTCAAATAGTGTATAATTCTCATTTTGACGTTGACAAATAATAACACAGTAGGTATAATACAAGAAGTGCGTAAAGAATTCACCCACTGAGTTCTTAATCATGCAGTGAATATTCGGAGAGATTAAATGCTAGTATCTTTGTCAGAAATAATGACTACGAATGATAAGGTAGTACAGATCAATGCCCCGATTGAGATGAATGAGTTCAATTATATGGGGACAAATTATGAGATATCTCATAAGGAACCTATAAGCCTGACCATTACGAATCTTGGTGACAAGAAGATTTTAATTGAGGGTGGTACGAATATTTCTCTGACCCTATTTTGCAGTAGATGCTTAAAAGAAATTTTATTTCCTATGAGTATCGAAGTTCTGAGAGAGGTTGATTTTAATCTCACAGAGGAACAAAGAGCAGAGGGTTTGGATGAAACAAATTATATTATTGGATACAATCTGGATGTAGACACATTAATTTATGATGAAATCTTAATTGGTTTTCCTATGAAACTGTTATGCAGTGAGGATTGCAAAGGACTTTGCAAGAATTGCGGAACCAATTTGAATGAAAAGTCTTGTGAGTGTGATACTTATAATTATGATCCCAGAATGTCAGTAATCCGAGATATTTTCAAGAATTTTAAGGAGGTGTGACAATGTCTATTTGTCCTAAGGGTAAACATTCTAAAGGTAGAAGAGATAGCCGTAGAGCTAACTGGAAGATGACTGCTCCTAACTTAGTTAAATGCAGCAAGTGTGGAGAACTTATGGTTCCTCATAGAGTATGTAAAGCTTGTGGTTCATACAACAAGAAGGAAATCATCGCTAACACAGCAGAATAATTAAAAATCAAGGCTTCCCGATGAATTTCGGGAAGCCTTTTTACATGTGCAATTAGTAGAAATTATGAGGTGAAAATATGGGTTTAAAGGAGAATGCAAAGAAGTTAAAGTCTGACCTACCGGCTATATTTGTCGCATTAAAAAAAAGAGAAACACCTATCTTGGCAAAGATTCTGGCGACATTGGTGATTGTCTATGCATTATCACCAATCGATATTATTCCCGATTTCATACCCATAATAGGAATGCTGGATGATCTGATTTTACTACCAATGGTAATTGCACTAACTATAAAATTAATACCGAAGGAAGTATTGGCTGATTGTAAGTTAGAAGCAGAAAATCAGTGGAGGGATGGGAAGCCGAAAAGATGGTTTTTTGCATTACCCATTATTGTATTATGGATGGTAATGTTATGGGTTTTAGTCAACATCTTTATATGACGATATTGAAATGAAATTGCTCAATGATTACGTGGCATCCAAAAAAGAAGCTGTTGAATATACTATGTCATAAGATATGACCTTATATATTCAACAGCTTCTTAAGTATAAAAGTGAAAGAAGAGCGCATTTGTAAGCAATCTATACGTACAATAATTACATTATAATACATAATGGAATGTTATCTAACAACAACATCTTCTACGTCTACGTCTACGACGGCATCCACAACACATATATAACCCTCCTTTGCAACTTTATAGTATAATATATTCAAAAGTCGGGAGGATGTGTCATTTATGGTCGAACTAACCTAAATCAGAGTGAAAATTGGTATATTAAGAGATCAATGTTTTACCATCCATCCCATCATAGAATGGACATATTGCTCCAAACTCTCCTCTCGAAGAAGATAATCAGTATGAACCTCCAAAAAAGATAGCTTGTCGGTATGATTGAGTTTGAAAAAAGGTGTAAGCAGGGGTTCATATTGAGGAACAAAGAGTCCCTCCTTTTTTATATAACAAGTGGATGGCTTAGCTTTTACGCGGTGGTTCTTATCCACATAGGTGGCAAGGGTTTTGTGAAGCGCATAATCTTCCAAAGGGAGATAATAATAGTCCTTATAGTTATCATAAAAATGTTTTAATGTTCCCTCATAGGTACGTACCATTAAAGTAGCGCTATGTTCATAAGCCGACAGATGGGCAAGATCATTGCCAAAACGGACAGGGGAAGGCAGCTTCATAGACAGTTCAAATTCTATACTTAAATGCTCATCGATTATATTCGCTTGTAAGATACGAACCGGTTTTACGAATAAGTCCGCATAGTGCAAAATTTGACTGACACGAAGCAATCCCCTAATATCGTCCTCATTATGGAGCAATAATTGTTCCAATAATTGATCTGACTCAGTGGGGACAGTCAGTTGCAGGGAGGGATTTCTTCTCTGGCGCAGAGTTTCAAAGTTCTTTTTGCCCAGATAGGATTGGTAGACCCCAATTAGATCACCGCCATCAAAGGTATCTTTACGTGAAATTCCAAGAAATTTTTCTATGGCTTTCAGTTTTAGGCTCTGGAGATTGAGCACCTTCTTATAGGGGAGGAGGCATTTGTACAAGTCAATACTCTCGAATTGTTTGAAGGAATAGTCCAGTCCAAGCATCTTACATTTACGTTCCAGAAAAGGTAGATCAAAACCATTCCCATTATAATGAATCAATATATGATGAGTGCTTAAAAATTCAAAAAAAGAGGTAATTAATAGGGCTTCCTCCTGGATACCTTCAGAGAACCATTGGGTCATGCAAAAGTCAGAATCCTTGTAGTAAGCACATCCGATCAGATAAAGATAAGAGGTTTCAGCTGCAAAACCGGTAGTCTCTATATCAAAGAAAGCTAGTTGTTTTAAGTTATACATTTGCTCGAATGGATAGAGCGGCATTTGGTTTATCGAAAATTGTCTCGTTATCAAGGGTTTTCCTCCCTTCCATTTTGTGTTAGAATATCTATCAAACGGAAAACTAAGTCATATCATAGCATCAGCTAGCTGATTATCCAATTGTAACACAAGAGCGATGCACTGGAAAGGTGAAACAAGCTTATCTTGGTAATTATAAACATGTTTATTTATAAGAGGGGGAAATTGTTGAGTAAATATCAAAACGATGCACCGGCTTATAATGGAGGGGATGAACTGAATGTGGAATGACAAGCTGTTCGGTCAGGAATTGTATTATGTGTTTTATTTATTTATTTTGTATGGTGTGCTGGGATGGATTTATGAAAGCTGCCTTATGTCCATCCAAAAGAAATCACTGATTAATAGAGGTTTTTTGACGGGACCGATTATACCCATATACGGTTTTGGAGCTTTATTTGTATATCTTACCTTTTGGGAAATAAAAAACAATTGGATATTCGTATTTATGGGAGGTATGATACTTGCCACATTGTTAGAATATGTGACCTCACTGATTATGGAATTGGCTTTTCATACCAGATGGTGGGATTATAGCAAGATACCCTTGAATATCAAGGGAAGAATCTGTTTGCCGGTTTCGATTTTTTGGGGAATGCTTGCGCTAGTAATGATTCATGTATTGCAACCTGGTATTGATAAAGTAATCGGAATAATTCCAAGGGAAATCGGTCAAATTATTGGATATCTGGTAATTTTAATTCTTTTCATTGATCTTGGCTTTGCAGTAGCAGTAACAGTGAAATTTGATAAGATACTTGTCCGGCTGCAAACACTGAGACAGGATGTTACAGAATTTGCAGGAATTACGAGAATATATGAAACGGGAGAGGATTTAAAGGGTAGGCTATCTAATTTAAGACTGCTTGGTGTATTCACCGAAATAAAGGAATCACTAGAGACAAGAATTAGTAATGTAAGAGCCGGTAAGCGTATTTCGATTGCGGAGCTTCATATTCCTAAACCGGAGATTGATAAAAGAATGAAAGAGTTTCTGAAAACATATCAGAACATAACCATAAATAAAGCTCATATCCGTCTCTTAAAAGCGTTTCCGACTATGAAAATCAGGAAAAAGGAAGAGGCTTTGGACGATTTACGTGAAAAAGTGACCAGAAAGGGTGTACTGGAGTTGGGAAAAGACATAAGAGAAGAAGTAAAGGACATACGAGGAGAAGTGATGGGGATAAAGGACGAAGTAACAGGTCGTATCAGAAGTTATTTGAGCGGATTTTTGCGCGGTGCCTTAGTTGGGCTACTTGTATTGGCTCAATTTGCACTTATTATATATCTGACACTTGTGCTGAGAGAATATACCCTCTATATGTATACCGCGATTCAAATATTAAGTATTGTAATTGTCATAGGTTTGGTTAATGACAATCGAAATACTTCCTATAAAATAAGTTGGATCTGTATTATTGCTGCATTTCCTATTACCGGGCACATCATGTTTGTGCTTTGGGGTAATATGAGAAGGAAGAAGATTGATCAGACAATTTTAAATAAGCTCCAACGAGGTAATAAATTTATTGAATTTAATGCTGATGTGATGGAAGAATTCAAAGAAAAGTACCCCACAAAGAGTAGAATTACAAGATATATGGAAACTCACGGATATCCCCTTTATAAGAATAATAAGGTTGATTACTATCCAATGGGAGAGGATGTTTTTGAGGCAATAGAATACGAAATTGAACATGCAGAAAAATTTATACTAATGAATTTCTTCATCATTGGGGAAGGAGTATTATGGAGTCGCTTACATGAGAAGCTGCTTCGAAAGATTAAGGATGGGGTGGAAGTTCTCTTTATGTATGATGATTTTGGAGCAATGCTCCGAACCCCAAGACATTTTAAGAAGGATTTGGAGAACGAGGGATTTCAGGTAAGAGTGTTTAACCCAATTACGAAGTATACGGATCAGCTTTACATGAATTATAGATCCCACCAGAAGATTATTGTCATTGATGGAAATGTGGGCTTCACCGGAGGGATGAATTTAGCGGATGAATATGTAAATCTGGTGCATCGCTTCGGAACTTGGAAGGACAATGCGGTAAGGGTAGAAGGAGATGCAGTGTGGGGATTAACCGTAACCTTTTTGCAGATGTGGGAGGTATGCGCAGATCTCCCCCCCATGGATTATAATCCATATCGACCGACGAAACAGTATGTACAAAATGATGTATTCTGTCAGGTGATTGCAGACGGACCTGCCAATAATCCAAAGAACCCTGTTGAAAATGCTTACAAACAAACGATTTATTATGCAAAGAAGATATTGTACATTACTACGCCTTATCTTATAATTGAAGATGACATGCGCGATGCGCTTATTACTTCCGCCAACAGCGGAATTGATGTGAGGATTATTACCCCTTTTATACCGGACAAGAAAAATGTTAAGATACTTACGAATTATAATTACGGAAGATTGTTGGCGGCAGGTGTAAGGATTTTTGAGTATACGCCAGGCTTTATTCATGCAAAAACTATCATTAATGAGGATTGCGGAATTGTCGGAACCATCAATATGGATTACCGAAGCTTCCATCTACATTATGAATGTGGTGTTTGGATGTGTGATAAGGATACAATTGAGACAATCCGTAAGGATTTGGTAAAGACGATGGAAGAGTGTCATGAAGTTACCTACGAGGAATGGTTGAACCGACCGCTTCATATTAAATTCTATCAAAAAATACTAAATGTGTTTTCAACGTTGATGTAATGAATGCAGCTTATGGGACTGCATTACATAGTGTTGAACGTCCGCATTGATGAAATGCGAAACTCGTTTGATTCGAAAGGAGTTCTTAATGTATACAAATGTATGTAAGCATTGTCATAAGGTTTTTAAATCCAGGCTCAAAGCATATCGCTGTGAAGCATGCAAACAGATTGATGAAGATCATTTTGATGATATTGAGGCCTATCTTTTGGAATACCCCAATAGCAACGCGCTCCAGATATCAGAAGCACTTGGGATCTCTGCCTTTGAAGTGCTGAATTTTTTGAAAGAGGGCAGATTGAATATATCGAGAGGACATTTTGAACGGTTGTAGGGACAAAGGCAAATAATAGAAAAGATAAATAATGTTAAAGACAATGACAAATATAATAACTAAGACAAATAATATAAAAGTAAATAAAGTAGTCAAAGATAATGTCAAAGATTATTATTAAATATGATAAAAGAATAAACAAAAAGATACATAGTTGAGGTGTGTTATGATAGGTTATCTTAAAGGTGAAATCGCGGAAGTGAAGGAAAATTATGTGGTACTTGAGGTTGGTAATATTGGCTATGAAGTATCGCTGCCCTCATCAGCAATCATGAAGCTTCCTTCCATGGGAAGTACAGTGAAGGTGTATACTTATCTTCATGTTAGAGAGGATGTAATCGGTTTGTTCGGGTTTCTGACGAAGGATGATCTTGAGATGTTCAAACTCTTAATTACGGTGAATGGAATAGGACCCAAAGGGGCATTAGGAATTCTGTCCTTTATATCTGCAGATGATATTCGTTTTGCAGTCCTTGCGGAGGATGCTAAGACGATTGCAAAGGCTCCGGGCATTGGTAATAAGACTGCAAGTAAATTGATTTTGGAGCTAAAGGATAAATTTAAGCTAGAGAATGCTTTTGAACAACGACTGATGAATCAGGCAGAAAGTCATGGCGGATCAGCAATTATAAACTTAAGGGATGAAGCGGTACAGGCTCTTACAGTATTAGGGTATTCTGCTTCAGATGCCTTAAAGATTGTAAACCTGGTAGAAATCACAGAGGATATGACTTCTGAGGAGATACTAAAACGTTGTTTAAAGAAGATGTAGGACATACATAAATAAGGAAAGAAACGATTGCTATTTGTATTAATAGCAATGGATACATTGGAGAGATTATGGCAAAACGTTTGATATCAACAGAATTTACCGAAGAGGATAATCGTATTGAAGGTTCTCTAAGACCACAGCTTTTGGATGACTATATCGGTCAGGCAAAAGTAAAGAATAATCTAAAAGTATATATAGAAGCAGCGAAGCAGCGTAAGGAGAGTTTGGATCATGTATTGCTCTTTGGACCTCCCGGGCTTGGAAAGACTACCCTGGCTGGAATTATAGCCAATGAGATGGGTGTGAATATTAAAATCACCTCAGGTCCTGCCATTGAAAAACCCGGAGAAATGGCTGCTATATTAAATAATCTTCAAGAAGGGGATTTGCTCTTCGTGGATGAAATTCATCGTCTTAATCGTCAGGTGGAAGAGCTTCTCTATCCGGCGATGGAGGATTTTGTGATCGATATTATTATCGGTAAGGGTTCGGCTGCAAAATCAATTCGTATAGATTTACCAAAGTTCACTCTTGTGGGGGCAACCACCAGAGCAGGTATGCTAACCCCTCCTTTAAGAGATCGTTTTGGTGTGGTAAATCGTATGGATTTTTATACGATTGAAGAATTGACACAAATTATAATCCGGTCGGCAAAGGTGCTTCAGGTAAAGATTGATATGGAGGGAGCCGTGGAACTGGCTCGTCGATCAAGAGGAACCCCCCGTCTTGCCAATCGCCTGTTAAAAAGAGTAAGAGATTTTGCGCAGGTGAAGTATGACGGTAGAATAACGAAGGAAGTTGCAGGCTTTGCACTTGATCTTCTGGAGGTGGACAAACTGGGACTGGATCATATCGACAGAGAGATACTTGTTACCATGATTGAAAAATTCGGTGGCGGGCCGGTGGGAATAGAAGCAGTTGCGACTACCATCGGGGAGGATGTTGGCACAATCGAGGAAGTTTATGAACCATTTTTGGTGCAAAACGGTCTGATTTTGAGAACTCCAAGAGGAAGAGTGGCGTCGGAACTAGCTTATCGACATATAGGTCTTTAGTATTATACAGAACGTTTGTTAGGTAATTTCCATAACAAGCTTGTCAATGAGATTAACATCAGTTATAAT
The DNA here is from genome assembly GCA_023435895.1 of Bacillota bacterium. Classification (GTDB taxonomy): domain Bacteria; phylum Bacillota; class Clostridia; order Lachnospirales; family Lachnospiraceae; genus Mobilitalea. The sequence goes on along the minus strand of JAEZLH010000036.1, from coordinate 150,140 downwards.
TGTCTTGATTATTGCATACGATTGGTAATTCCAATAATTTCAGGGGGCAAGTTTATGGATAAGTATCACGATATTGAAGTTATTATTAATAACAAGAGATATACCTTAAGCGGATACGAGGAAGAAGAGTATCTTCAGAAAATCGCTTCCTACATAAATAGTAAGCACATGGAATTTCGGAGTAAAGATGCTTATCGGTTTATGGATGCGGAGCTTAAGAATATATTGATGCAGATTAATATTGCAGACGATTATTTTAAAATTGTGGACAAGGTGAAAGAGATACAATCACAATCCAATATGAAGAGCAATGAGATCTTTGATTTAAAGCATGAAGCGATTGCTATACAATCCAAACTACTATCTACCGAACGAGAGCTGGAGGACATAAGGAAAGAGCTTTATGAAACACAGAAAAAGGTGATTCGTTTGGAAACGGAGCTTGGAGATTCAGATAAGAAGAGATAAATTTTAAAGGGGCTGTCCATAGAGTTTTAGTAAGCAGGATTTATTCTACTTACTAGGAGGGGGGCAGTCCTTTATTCATAAGAAGTACTTAATACACGAGAGTGGAATAACATTTTGTAAAACTAATTAGGTGACAAAATCCCTGTTTATATTGTGGTTGTGATTTATAAAGTGATATGACGTATGCTCGATGCATAAGAGGCTAATTTATATTAGAATTTGAGTTCTAAATAACATGGAATAGTAACTTGCGACCCTATGACGATTCTGTTTTTATGGACATATGAAAGCTAGTAGAATATTTAATACATTTCAATAATAATAACTCCACTCAGGAGAAGATTAGAAACATTATTTATAAAAAGTAGCGTGTTGTGCTAAATGAAACACTAAGAGAGAGGCAAGATTGATATGAAAAACAAGATAGAAATATTAGCACCTGCCGGTTCCTATGAAGGAATGAGGGCGGCTATGAATGGGGGGTGTGATGCGGTTTATATTGGCGGAGCGAACTTTGGAGCAAGGGCATACGCCAATAATCTGGATGAGGAAAGTTTGCTTCGTGCAATCGATGAAGCACATATTCGGGATAAATCCATATATCTAACCGTGAATACCTTATTGAAGCAGAAGGAACTGGAGGAGAAGCTTTATTCCTATTTGGAACAATATTACCTTCAGGGGTTGGATGCGGTTATTGTACAGGATGTGGGAGTGATGAATTTCATACACAAGAACTTTCCTAAGCTACCAATCCATGCAAGCACACAGATGACCCTGACTATGGCAGAGGGAGCCAATCTGTTAAAGGATAAGGGAGTTACAAGATTGGTCACTTCCAGGGAATTAAGTCTTTATGAAATCAAAACCATCAGTGAGAATACGGATTTGGAGATAGAGACCTTTGTTCATGGCGCACTCTGTTACTGTTATTCAGGTCAATGCCTGATGAGCAGTGTAATTGGAGGAAGAAGCGGGAACAGGGGAAGATGTGCCCAGCCTTGCAGAATGCCCTATCAGTACTATTCTAACAATAAGAAGCTATCCTCTTCAAAGGAAAAATATTTGCTAAGTCCTAAGGATATTAATACCATTGAATTAATTCCGGAACTGGTTGAGGCAGGGATTTATTCCTTTAAAATAGAAGGAAGAATGAAACGTCCGGAATACGCGGCAGCCGTGTCTCATCTCTATCGAAAATACACGGACTTATATCTGGAGTATGGCAGGGAGGATTATCAAAAGCGCCTCACCAGCCAGGAATTTGATCAAGATATGATTATGTTGCAGGATGTCTATAACCGGGGAGGATTTTCGAAAGGATATGGTCAGAGTTATCATGGCAAGAAGATGATTTCTCTTTATCGCCCTAATCATAGCGGAGTATATGTGGGTAAGGTAAGTCAGATAAAAGGGTCTCAGGTTAGCATTTTGCTTAGTGAGAAAGTCAATGCACAAGATATACTGGAGATTCATAAAAGTGAAGAGGAAGGGTATGACTTCACAGTGAAGGATTCCCACCAGGCGGGAAAGGTACTGCTTACCAATGTTGGAATACGTCCGGATAAGACTATGGCTGGAAGGAAGAATAAGAAAGAATATACTTCACCGGACCTTGGTATTAAAGTTGGACAGCTTGTGTATCGAACTAAGAATAATGAATTATTAACAAGCATATCAAAGGACTATTTGGAACAGGATAAAAAGTTGGCGATTCAAGGCAGGCTTACGGCAAAGGCAGGTCAAAAGTTGAAGTTTGAATTATCCTATGATAAACACATAGCTACCGTGGAGCAGCAAGAAGTTCAGCTTGCCCTAAAGCAACCTGTTACAAAGGATAAACTGCAAGCATCTCTTATGAAGACCGGGGATACCCTTTATTATTTTGAGGATTTACAAATTGATTGTGATGATAATATCTTCGTTCCGGTTGGCTGGTTGAACGAACTTCGAAGAGAGGGAATTACAAAGCTGGAGCAGGAAGTAGCAAAAGCTTACCGCAGAGATAAGCCTGACCAGGTTTCTAGTAAGGAAGTTAAAAGCTTATTGGGCAGTAGTCGGAGCGATTTTGAGAAGAAGGTTGTTCCTGAACTCACCGTATCCGTTCAGACGAAAGAGCAGTTTAAGGTGGCAAGTGATGCGAAAGAGGTTAACAGAGTATACGTCGATTATGAGTTTGTAGGGATTGAATTATTGAAGGAATTGTTAGAAAACATCCCACAAAATAATAAAAGCTTCTACATTCTACTTCCCCAGATCTGTAGATTGTCCACCTATCACAGATTAAAAAAGGAAATAAGTGGCATAATTACTAACAGGAATCTGACTGGATTTGTTGTAAAAAATCTTGAAGAAATAGCACTGCTTCAGTCGTTATTCATAGAGTATGGCATTTCTAAGGAGATAGTCGCTCATTCCAATCTGTATATCTTTAACCGGGAAGCCAAGGAATTTTGGAGGAAGAAAGGGGTGGATGACCTGAGTGCACCCACAGAACTGAATCTCCAGGAGTTGAAACAGCTAAATATAACCGATTGTGAAATAGCAGTATACGGATATACTCCGTTAATGATATCGGCTCAATGTCTGCATGAAACAACAGAGGGATGCAAGAAGAATCAAGCCCATAATAGCGGGTACTTAGTAGACCGACTAGGTAAGAATTTTTTTGTTCAGACTAATTGCATCGGTTGTTATAATACGATTTATAACGGACAGCCCTTGGCACTCCACAAATGTTTTGCGGAGGTAATGAGCCTAAATCCAAAATCCATCCGATTGGATTTCACGTTAGAGGATATTTCACAAATGACAGTGGTACTAGATTGTTTTGTAAATACCTATCATTATGGAAAGAATGACCCTGTGGAAATTGGGGATTATACAACCGGACATTTTAAACGTGGAGTGGAATAGTAGGGTTGGCTTATAAGTAGGAGCACCACTCCTATAAAGAATAAGGAGCTTTTCAAAAATAGTAGACTAAGATGACGAAAATTTGTTATGATAAATGGGATGATTTTACAATATATAGGAAAAGAGCGTCCGAAGGGAAAGAAGAAGGGAAGGTGATGCGGTGAGTCTAATTGTTGAATTAATTAAATACATGATGCTATTAATGATGGGGATATATACCTTTTATTGCTTTCGGGTGATTGCATATAGAAGCTCGGAGGAACAGGGGAGAGTGTATCATTTGATGTCATTTATGATAGTTTTGATACATTTGATTGGCTCTGCAACATTAATTGTGCAGGTTCAATCCATGAAGCTGATACGTTTGTATGTTATGGAACTTGTAATGATTTTTTTGGTGCTTTTGGTTTATCGCATTCTGTATCCGAGGATATCCAGGCTTTTAATCCGAAATATGTTAATGCTGTTGGTAATCAGTTTTATTATGTTAATGCGCCTATCCTATGAGGATGCCATAAAGCAGGTTATGATTGTAGCAGCATCACTGATTATTGGAATTTTTATTCCCGTATTGGTATTTAAGATGAGCTGGATTAAAAAATGTGGATGGATATTTGGAATACTTGGAATTGCCATACTTTTGGTGGTATTAGTGGCAGGAACCACTAGCTATGGCGCTACCAATTGGTTGAAGGTTTTTAATGTTACAATACAGCCATCTGAGGTGGTTAAACTTCTCTTCGTATTTGCAATCGCATCCTTGTTAAGAAGAGATATTGGTTTACGAAAGCTTTGTCTAATTTCAGCTATGGCCGGTGCAAATGTTTTAATACTGGTGCTCCAAAGAGATTTGGGAGGAGCACTGATTTTCTTTATTACGTACTTATTTATGCTGTATGCCGCTACATCCAGAACGCTTTTATTAATCGCAGGACTCATTGGAGGAAGCGGGGCTGCGTTTGTTGCCTATGAATTATTTAATCATGTTAAGGTACGTGTTATGGCTTGGCAAGATCCGTTCCGTTATATCGATAAAGAGGGCTATCAGATTGCACAGTCACTCTTTGCCATCGGAACAGGAGGATGGCTCGGAATGGGCATTAATAGAGGTTTACCTACCTCGATTCCCGTTGTGGAAAGTGATTTTATCTTCTCTGCCATATCGGAGGAGCTGGGAGGAATCTTTGCGATCTGTGTGATATTGATTTATGTAAGTAGTTTTATGATGATGATCAATATTGCATTAAAATTAGAAGATGCATTTTATCGTCTCCTGGCAATTGGATTTTCAGTAATGTTTGCATTTCAGGTATTTCTATCGGTCGGAGGTGTTATAAAATTCATCCCATCCACCGGTGTTACACTGCCTTTAATCAGTCAGGGAGGAAGCTCCGTATTTGTGACTGTAATCATGTTCATGATAGTTCAAGGAATCTATATGAAGAGCAGGCAACGCCGTACGGAGGAAGAAGAGTACGATGAAGATGAGGATGAGATGATAGAAAGTGAGGAGATAGAGTGAGAATAAATGCAGATAAGGATCCGAAGAAATCAATATATCGAATTATATATATCTTTCTGGGGCTCTTTGTACTTATGACAGGATATTTCGCATACTATATATCATTTCGAAGCTCTGAGGTAATAAATAATGCCTATAACAGACGTCAAACCATTCTTGCAGAGCGAGTGGATCGAGGACAAATTCTTGCTTCAGGAGGAGAAGTTCTTGCGAAAACGGTTAAAAATAATGATGGGAAAGAGGTCAGACAATACCCTTATGGCAATGTGTTTGCACATGTTATTGGCAGAACCTCAAAGGGAAAAACAGGGATTGAAGAAACGGAAGATATCAGACTTCTCACCTCAAATATAAATGCCTTCGAGCTAATGTATAATGATTTGGTTGGCGAAAAAAGTCCGGGTGATGATGTGGTTACCACCTTGAATGCCAATTTGCAGCAGGTTGCATATGACGCTCTGGGTAATTACCGTGGGGCTGTAGTTGCTATAGAGCCCTCTACCGGAAAGGTTCTTGCCATGGTATCCAAACCCGCCTATGATCCCAATAAAGTGGATGAGGACTGGGAGAAACTAACGGATAATAAAGGGTCGGAGGCTGCTCTCCTTAATAGGGCGGCGCAGGGGCTATACCCTCCCGGCTCAACCTTTAAGATTTTGACCTCACTGGAATATATGAGGGAGAATCCTGAGGATTATACAAAGTATTCCTATACTTGTGACGGAAGTATCGATTATGAGAGTATGGTAATTCATTGCTATAATAATAAAGTACATGGCAAGGAGGATTTGATAAAGTCCTTTGCAAAATCCTGTAATACCTCGTTTTCCAATATAGGAAAGGGATTGAATTATAATTCCTTCTTCGACCTTTGCCAAAGCTTTCTGTTTAATCAGAAGCTTCCGGTGGAGATGCAGAGTAGTGTGAGTACATTTACCTTGAAAAAGGGAGTATCCGGTGTAAAAGAGGGAATGCAGACAGCAATTGGTCAGGGAAACACCTTGATTTCACCCTTACAGAATGCCATGATTACTGCTTCCATTGCCAACGGAGGTGTTATGATGAAACCCTATGTAGTGGATCGTATTCAGAACGCCAATGGGAATGTTGTAAAGCATTATAGTCCTCAGATGATCGCAAAAACGATGAAACCGGAGGAAGCCGGTTTCCTGGGAAAGATGATGAGAAGCGTAGTAACGGATGGAACAGGAACCAAATTAAAGAATATGAGCAAGAAGGTTGCCGGAAAAACAGGTTCCGCTGACAATAGCGGAGGAAGTGCTCATGCTTGGTTCGTGGGATATGCACCCTATGATAATCCTCAAATCGTGGTTAGCGTGATCGTTGAAAATGTTGGTACAGGAAGTGAGTATGCCGTTCCAATCGCAAAAAAGATACTTGAAGCATATTTTAATAAGTGAGACTGCTGATGTACCGTTTGTGAAATTTGTGGATTTTCAATAATAATAGCTTGAAAACTTATGCAAATTGATGTATACTGCTATTTAGTATTGATGGTACACCAAAAAGCAGGAGGAATTGCGATGGTTGAAGCAACGAGCTGTGGTGGTGTAGTTATATTCAGAGGAAAGATTTTATTACTGTATAAAAACTATAAGAATAAATACGAAGGGTGGGTTTTACCGAAAGGAACCGTTGAAGAAGGAGAAGAATATAAAGAAACTGCGATACGTGAAGTGTTAGAAGAAGCGGGAACCAATGCTTCTATCATTAAATATATCGGGAAAAGTCAATATTCTTTTAGCACACCTCAAAATACAGTATTAAAGGATGTTCATTGGTATTTAATGATGTCTGATAGCTATTACAGCAAACCACAACGGGAAGAGTTCTTTATGGACTCCGGGTATTACAAGTTTCATGAAGCATACCACATGTTAAAATTCGCAAATGAAAAGCAGATATTAGAACGTGCCTATAATGAATATTTGGATTTAAAAAAAAGTAACCTGTGGGGTAATAAAAAGTATTTTTAGAACAAACAAATCAAGTGACTGTTTTTCCATTTCTAAAGAAGTGGAAGGACAGTCACTTTTTATATATTTGATAATTAAGGATGGAAAAGCTTGTTAAAATGTACCAAATTATTTATAATGTAAAGCAAGAGACCAACAAGGGAATAGAGCAGGATATACATGATAATAAAACAGAACGATAAGGGGACAGGGCAAGAAATACATGATAATAAAACAGAACGATAAGAGAACAGAGCAAGAAGTGCATGATAATAAAGAGAACAATAAGGGGACAAGCAATGAAGGGCAGAGAAATATTAAATAGAGATGAGTTCGAATTTCTTCAAACGAATACAAGGCTAGGTAAAAATATTATTCTATTGGGGTTGGGTGGAAGTTATTCCTATGGTACGAATAATGAAAATAGTGATCTGGACATCAGAGGAATCACGATGAATCTAAAATCGGATTTGATAGGATTAACGGAATTTGAACAGTATGTGGATGATAAGACGGATACGGTTATCTATTCTTTTAATAAAATGATAAGACTGTTATTGGAGTGTAATCCCAATACCTGCGAGTTGTTGGGCTTTCGACCGGAGAATTATTTGATTAAGACGGAGCTTGGTCAGGAATTATTAGATCATAGCGGGCTGTTTCTTTCTAAACGTGCTGCACGCTCCTTTGGCGGATATGCGGACGCTCAACTTAGGAGATTGCAAAATGCCCTTGCAAGGAATTCCTTTCCTCAACAGGAAAGGGAGCAGCATATCTTTAACTCGGTGAAAAATGCCCTGGAGGATTTTCAGAGAAGACAGAAAAACTTTCCGAATGGGACAATCCGACTGTATATCGATCAAGCTCAAAATCCTGCCTTTGATAGTGAAATATTCATTGATGCACAATATACCCATTATCCATTAAGAGATTATGAGAATATGTGGTCCGTAATGCATAATGTGGTCAGGGATTATGATAAGATCGGGAAGCGAAATAATAAAAAGGATGATAACCATCTGAATAAACATGCGATGCATTTGATCCGGTTATTTATGATGGCAATCGATATATTAGAAAAGGAAGAAATTATAACCTACCGCGAAAAGGAGAGAGAATTGCTGTTATCTATTCGCAATGGACAATTTCAAAAACAGGATGGAGGCTTTTGTGAGGAATTCTATGAACTTTTGGCAGAATATGAGCAGAAGCTGGAATATGCCACAGCACATACCAGGTTACCGGATAATCCGGATATGGAAAAGGTAGAAGAATTTGTTGAGAGAATGAATGAGAAAGTAGTAATGGGGAGGATAGGATGACTGAAATAGAAAAGATAATAGACGAAAAGTTAAACGAAATTGAGAAGCAGGAGAATGTAATCATATTACATGCAATAGAGTCAGGCAGCAGAGCATGGGGCTTTGCATCTCCCGACAGCGATTACGATGTACGGTTCATTTATGTAAGAAAGGAGGAGGATTATCTTGCTCTGAATGAGAAAAGGGATGTGATAGAATGGCAGCTTGATGAAGTGCTTGATATTAACGGCTGGGATCTAAAGAAAGCCTTGAAGCATTTTTATAAATCAAATGCAACCTTGTTTGAATGGAGCAATTCGCCCATTGTTTATCGCACGACAGAAGCATGGCAGAGAATATATCAGGTGGCAAAAGAATATTTCTCTATCAAAGCTTCTTTGTACCATTATTATGGTACCGCCAACGGGAACTTTAAAGAGTATCTGCTGGAAGACGAGGTCAAGTATAAGAAATACTTTTATGTCATTCGTCCAGTACTTGCTTGCCGGTATATCAAGGAGCATCAATCGCCGCCCCCAGTCTTGTTCTCAGAGCTCCTAGAACAAGAAATACCAGAGAAGATCCGTGAGGAGATATACACACTTCTTGACGTCAAAGCAACCATGCCGGAGATAGGCAAGGGTCCTAGAATTGACCGTTTGAATGAGTTTATTGAGTCAGAGCTTGTGATGTATAAGGAGTATATTAATGCATTGGAGGAGGATAACAGAAAGGATTGGGATTGTTTGAACCGGTTATTTATTGAACAAATAATATAATGTATTCGGGAGGGATTAAGAATGTTAAATATCAAAAGCGGAGAATTACAACTGGAGAACATATCGTATTCATTAAGCTCCAACACGCAAAAAGATTTATTTGATGAGACATTTCCGAAAGAGCTGATTCGTGATATCAATGATGTACATACGGGATACATATGGTATAACATCTGGGGAAGCATATTGAGTAAGGAGGATATGATGTTGATTTCCTTGTGTTTTAACCCGTCCAAAGCACTTGAGAGAATTGTGCTATATCCCCATGTATTTCCAGGTGCAGCACTGAGAGATTCGGATTGGTCAAAAGCAAGATTCCTAGAGATTAAAACAGTATGTGACAATTGGCTAAGAAATAACTTTAAGTTAAATGCACATAATGAATTCAAATGGGGGACAATCTCTTCCGTATCCGATGAACGTTCCTGGAGTAGTTCTATTCTGATTAAGTATTAAAATGATGGCATGAGGAGTTAAAATTATTAAGTGTGCAGTATTTTGTAAGATAGTGATATTTTAATAATACCAAGTCAGCACAAAACAAGCTCATGTTGTCAAGGCTGAATAAATTCATATGCATATAATACAAAAACCCCTCAAATTCTTATAAGTTAAAAATTTGAGGGGTTTTACAATAGTGCGGATGAAGGGACTCGAACCCCCACGGGTGTTTACCCGGCAGATTTTGAGTCTGCTTCGTCTGCCATTCCGACACATCCGCATCAGTGACGAAGACTATTCTAACACAATCTATTTTATAATTCAAGTGTGAAATTGAATTTTTTGAAGAAAATAATATATGGGGAAATATCCTATAAATTGGATGGTTAAATGCTTTTAAGGAGCAGTTTCCTTTGGCCAGATGTAAATAATTTATATTATCCATCCAAGGGGAGTTAAGCAATTCAAAACTTGAGTTTTAATACGATTATTTAAAAACAACATATATTAATAGGCTAACAAAGATTGATGTATTTTATCTTACTGTTTTTATGTATGCACTCTTGACAAAAGGAAGTATTTTCTAGTATTATTGTTGTAAGTGCAACAGTTGTATATGCAACAGTCATGTACAACTTGAAATACATATATTTTGGAGGCAATTATGTTTATCACTGACCTATCAATTCTAACAAGGTACAGCAGAACCTTTTTTGAGCGAAGACTGCGTGAAATCAATATAGGTTTTACGGAGCAGTTAATATTACGATATTTGTATCAAAGTGAGGGTGTCAATCAGGACACCATAGCAAAGCATTTTATGTTGGATAAAGGTTCCGTAGCAAAGACCCTTAACAAACTGGAGAAAAAGGAGCTGATTAGCAGAACGGAGAACCCGAGCAATAAAAGAGAGAAGATTATTTCAATTGCCCCAAATGCAAAAGAAATTATGGAGCAAGTAAATGAAGAACTGTTGATATGGCATCAATATCTATTTGAAGGAATTACCACAGAGGAACTAAAGGAGTTCAATCGTATTCTTGAAAAAATGGCTGGAAATGCAATAAAAATTATTAGCTAATTGCGAAACAATATTATTGCTAGTATTGTATGCATAACAAATACGAATTCCATCGCTCCAACGCTCCTTCGGGCTTAGCTTCCGCTCCGGAATTGTACCTGTTATGCATACAATAATTGTAATTATCGCGTTTCGCAATTATCTAATTTAAATTATTAATGGGAGGAGCAATGATCATGAAATCTGAGAACAGTAATAAAGGACTTGGTTTGGTAATTGCAGTATATCTTTTGGGAATCTTTATGGGAGCCATTGATACCGGAATCGTAACACCGGCTCGTACCATCATCCAGAATTATCTGAATGTAGACAGCAGCACGGGAATTTGGATGATAACAATGTATACGTTGGCTTATGCAGCCAGCATACCTGTTATGGGAAAACTAGCAGACTTATTTGGTAGGAAAACCATTTATTTAATTAGTATCTCTTTGTTTGGAATTGGCTCTCTCTTCTGTGGTTTATCTCAGGACTTTGGCAGTTTTGAGCTATTACTTGCTGCCAGAGCGGTTCAGGCGATTGGCGGCGGTGGTATCGTACCCATTGCCAACGCAGAATTCGGAACAGCATTTCCAAAGGAAAAGAGAGGAATGGCGTTAGGGCTAATCGGCGGGGTGTATGGAATTGCCAATATCCTTGGCGCATCAGCGGGAAGCGCAATACTTGATTTGTTCGGTACAAATAACTGGCAGTTTATCTTTTATGTTAATGTTCCTATCACCATATTTATTCTGATTGCGGGTGCGTACGCGTTATCCAATACCAAGGAAAGCAATGTTAAGAAGATCGATTTCCTGGGAATTGGCATTTTAGTTGTTATGATTTTGTGCTTGCTGTATGGACTGAAGAATATTGATTTCTTCCGGTTCATAGATACCTTAAGCGGTACGAATGTCTATCCATTCTTGATTGGGTTTATTGTGCTTCTGCCATTGTTTGTCTTAGTGGAATCAAAGGCACAAGATCCGGTTATGAATCTTACTTACTTTAAAAAATTATCCATCATTATAACGCTAATCCTTTCTTTCATAACCGGTTTTATATTAATGGGAATGATATTTGTTCCTCAATTTTCGGAAAATGCTTTGAAGATTGCGTCCGGTAAGGGAGGTTATTTTGTATTCATATTGGGGCTCTTTGCGGGTATCGGTGCACCTATTTCTGGTAGGATCATTGATAAATACAGTGTAAAGCTGGTGCTTGGTCTAGGATTTGTATTCTCAGGAGCAGGTGCAGTTTATTTGATCTTGGTTACAGCGCAATATCCCAATCTGTTTAATGTAATATTAAGTTTGATTCTTGTCGGAACCGGAATCGGATTTACCATTGGTACTCCAATCAACTATATGATGTTAGAAAATACTAAAAAAGAAGAAGCGACCTCCGCACTGGCAACGGTTTCATTAATTCGTTCCATAGGCACTGCCATTGCACCTGCTATTATGGTAGGATTTCTGTCCCATGCAGGCACACAGATACAGTGGAACATCATGTCAGTATTACCGGAGGAAGTCAAGCTTCCACAGCTTCCCTATGCATCAGAACTTACAGAACGCTTTGATCAGCTAAAGGCTGACCCCTACCTAAAAGATCAATTAGCTGGGATAGAGCTTCCGGATCTTACCTCTATGCAGACCATTCGATTTGATATGAATAGTAATTCTAAAGAGCTTGTTATTCCGAAGGAAACCTTAGAGCTGTTACAGACTTCGGATGTAACCACCATAACCGGGAATATCAAAACCTTCTCCGGTGGGATATTTGATCAAATTAAGCCGGGCATCCTTTCCAAAATTCAGGGTGGGATTCAAAGCGGTATAACCGGAATTCAGTCTGGTATCAGCGGATTGGACACAGGAATCGCAGCAGTGGAAAAAATGTCAGCTGCTCAAAACCCTCCGGATGGTAAAACCCAAGCGCAATTAGCAGCCATGAAGGAGCAAAAAGCCTCCATGGAAGATACCCTTAGTAAAATGACGGAGTTAAAGGATAAGATTCCGGGTACATTCGAGGAAGGGAAAACAAATTATCTTTCTGAAATAGATAAGCTAAGCGCATCCATTGAAAAAGTATTTCAGGACACTCTGAATGAAGGCTTCCAACAGGTTTATTTAACGGTGGTAATCTCATCCGTACTGGGAATGATATTATTATTCGCATATCATCCAAGGAAGTTTCAGGAGTAGTTTTATAAAAGACCAATAGGACTCAACACCCCCACCATCCTTATTTACTAGGATTGGTGGGGTGTTTCTGTTATATACCTTAAATTCTGATAACTTGGAATGTTAAGTAAATCTTATGAAGTATGAAAAAGCTGATTTAAGAAGAAAATAATTTGGTATTTATGTAGAGAAGATTATTGCAATTGTTCTATTTTAAGATTTTGCTGGATTTTTTTACGTCTTTCCGTTATGCTGATAGGTGTAAGTAAAGTGGTAAGTAAGATAAATATTACCATTATATTTAGTACGTGGTTATCGAATTATTAGGGTCACTTAGCTGCCTGAATTTTAAGAAAAATACTTCTAAAGCGTTGGTGTAGTCAATACATCTAGGTTTATGATTAGATTTCTGAATGTGTGCCGTAGTTATCTGAATGATTTGTGAACCCATAAATATCTACCAATTTGTTAATAGGACAATCGCGTTGACTAATATAGATAGAAAATAGGAAGGAGGCGTTGGACAGGCATTAGATCCAACGACGGGAATATGAATAAGAAGATTGTATTAATTGATGGGCATAGCATATTAAACAGGGCATTTTATGGGATGCCGGATTTGACCACCTCTCAGGGAGAGCATACCAATGCGGTGCTGGGTTTTATCAATATTGTATTTAAAATTCTGGAGGAGGAGAAGCCGGATTATCTGACAGTTGCCTTTGACACCAGTCACCCCACCTTCCGCCATGAGATGTTTGAGGCATATAAGGGAACCAGAAAAGGCATGCCAGAGGAACTCAGAGCCCAGGTGCCGATTATGAAGGAAGTCTTAAAGGCAATGAACATTACAGTAATTGAGAAGCCAGGATTTGAGGCGGATGATGTTCTTGGAACCTTGGCGGTTCAAGCGGAGAAGGCGGGTAATGATGTTGCCCTAGTATCCGGTGACAGAGATTTATTACAGCTAGCCAGTGAAAAGATTAAAATCCGTATTCCAAAGACCAAGAAGACAGGAACGGAGATCGAGGATTATCTTGCGGCAGATGTACTTGAACGATATCATGTAACTCCAACGCAGTTTATCGACCTGAAGGGCTTGATGGGCGATCCCTCTGATAATATCCCCGGTGTACCGGGAGTCGGTGAAAAGACTGCCGCTAAGTTAATCGAAGCGTATCACTCCATCGAAGAAATATATGAACGAATTGATGAATTACCTGCCAATAAGGTCACCGAAAAATTAAGAGACAATAAGGAGCTTGCCTTCTTATCAAAGAAGCTGGCTACCATCTGCACAGATTGTGAGATAGACTTTGATATTGAAAATGCGGATTTAAATAATATCTATAATGAACAGGTTTATTTGTTGTTTAAGCGTTTGGAGTTTAAGAACTTAATCTCCCGCTTCCAATTAAAGCAGGAGGAAGTAAGCCATACCACCGGTGTTGAGGAAGCCTTCTGCTTGGTAGAAGACTTTGGAGAGGCAGATCAGATATTTGGACAGCTCTCGGTTCAAAGCGAGGAAGCAATTGGCTTACAGATGATTATAGAGCAGGGTAAATTACTGGGTATCTCCGTATGTAAAGAGGAGAATAAGGTTTACTTTATCAAAAGCGGGGGCTTTTTGTTGCCGGAGTTTCTAAGTGAGAAGGCGGCTTCTCTGGCTCATTTGGGTCAGCTTATCAGTGTTATTGGGTTAAAGGAGCAGTTACCATATTTCAAGGTAACGGAGGAAGATAAGGTGTTTGACAGCGCGATTGCGGGATATTTGCTCAATCCTTTAACGGACACCTATCACTATGATGATATCGCCAGGGATTATCTGAATATGACCGTTCCCTCCAGAGAGGATTTGTTAGGAAAGACTTCTTTGGATATTGCAATGGAAGAGAAGAAGGATGCCTTCCTTCAATATGCCTGCTATAGCGCATATATTGCTCACAGGGCGGCAAAAGAACTTGGCAACCGATTAGAGCAAGCAGGAATGGCAAAATTATTTTATGAGATTGAAATGCCGTTGATTTATTCCCTCTATGATATGGAAGTCAGAGGCATTCACGTAAATAAAGAGGCTTTGAAGGAATACGGCGATAATCTTGCAGTTGGCATTGAGAGGCTGGAAAAGGATATCTATGAACAGGTGGGAGAGGTATTTAATATCAATTCACCCAAGCAGCTGGGCGTCATTCTCTTTGAGAAGATGAGATTGCCCTTTGGAAAGAAGACAAAGACAGGTTATTCTACCTCAGCCGATATCTTAGAGAAGCTGCAAGCAGAGCATCCGGTGGTGAAAATGATATTGGAGTATCGTCAGCTAACCAAGCTGAAATCCACCTATGCGGACGGTCTTGCCGTTTATATTGGTGAGGATGGACGAATCCATGGTAAGTTCCAACAGACTATCGCAGCCACAGGAAGAATCAGCAGTACGGAACCAAATCTTCAAAATATCCCTATTCGTATGGAGCTGGGAAGACAGATTCGTAAGGTATTCATTCCGGAGAAGGATTACGTGTTCCTGGATGCGGATTATTCCCAGATTGAGCTTCGTGTATTGGCGCATATGTCCGGGGATGAGAGATTAATCAATGCATATAAGGAAGCCAAGGATATCCATAGAATTACTGCGTCCGAAGTGTTCCATATCCCCTTTGAGGAGGTAACTTCCGCGCAGAGAAGCAGTGCAAAGGCGGTTAACTTTGGTATTGTGTACGGTATCAGTTCCTTTGGACTGGGACAGGACTTGAACATCACTCGTAAGGAAGCAGAACGTTATATTGAGAAGTATTTTGAAACCTATCCGAAGGTAAAAGCATATCTGGATCAATTGGTAGCGGATGCGAAGGAAAATGGCTTTGTGACTACATTGTTTGGCAGAAGAAGACCTATTCCGGAGTTAAGTTCCAGTAACTTTATGCAACGCTCCTTTGGAGAACGTGTGGCAATGAACTCTCCGATACAGGGAACAGCTGCGGATATTATAAAGATTGCTATGATTAGGGTAAATCAGAGATTGAAGGAAGAAAATTATAAATCAAAGCTGATTCTTCAGGTACACGATGAATTGTTAGTGGAAACGTATAAGGATGAGGTTGAGGTCGTATCAGGAATTATCGTTGAGGAAATGCAGGGGGCAGCAGAGCTTTCTGTGGTGCTGGAGGCGGAAGTAAAGGAAGGCAAGAATTGGTTTGAGGCGAAGTAGGGTAACTGGTTTTTAGCGAAACTATGATGGGAAGCGGTTTGAGAGAATTAGGTAAGAATAGGTTTGTCGAGAAACATAGGGTGAATTGGTTGAAAGATGTAAGTTTTGAATAGAAGAATTGAGTAACTGATTGATACATGACGTAGATTTCAGATTTAAGATGATTTAAAGAGAAAGTAAAGTTTGAATGGTTAAACAGTTTGAAGGTATGAAGAGATGAATTTCGTAACTTGATTCATGCAAGATGTAAGATTTAAGAAGATTTAAAGAGGTAGTATTGCGTGGATTGGTTAAACAGTTGAAAGGTATGAACTGACTTGAAATGATGTGAGTTTTATACTGTTTGACGAGAAGTAAGAAGTTATGTTTTTAAGTAAAAATGCTGATTTTATACCTATGTGGAATGGGTAATGAAATCAGCATATTTCTTAAGAAAAACAATTGATAGATAAAGGTGGAATAAGATGAAGGTAATTGGATTAACAGGTGGAATTGGCAGTGGTAAATCCTTAGTAGCTGATATTCTGGAACAAAAATATGGAGCATATTTGCTAAATACAGATGCGATTGCGAAGCGTCAAATGGAGCCCGGAGGGGAAAGCTATCTGGAAGTAGTGGAATATTTCGGAGCGGATATTCTGGCAGAGGATGGAACGATTGATAGAGGGAAGCTGGCGTCTATTATATTTGATAATAGTGAAAAGCGACTTAAAATAAATGAAATTACCCATCCCAAGGTGCTTGATGAAGTAATGAAGGAGATTGAGAGAATCAGGCAGCAGGGAACTCATCCTTATCTGGTGGTTGAGACGGCGTTAATGATTGAAGCTGGTTATGATTATATCTGTGATGAAGTGTGGTATGTTCATGCACCCGAGGAGGAGAGAAGGGAACGGTTAAGGAATAGCCGAAATTACTCGGATGAGAAGATTGATGTGATCTTTATGAATCAGAGTAAGGAAGGGGATTTTCGGGCTAGGTTTGGGAAGGTAGTTGAGAATGTTGGGGGAGTTGAGGAGTTGGAGAAGCAGGTAGGGGAGAGGTTGATGGAAGGGTAGTTGTGGGGATAGAATTGCGTAGGGGGCAATCTGGAAATCAATACCTTAAAATCCCATACCTATAAGAAAAGCAATTGAGTTTATTGTATTGGTTGTAAATGCTCCAGAATTTGAGCTGAATTTGAGGTAAGTATAAGATTAATATATTGGGATAAAATATGTTATATATAATATTTCCCGTGTTGACAATATGTTGGAAACAACATAGTATATATATTATATAGAAAGGAGGCTTAAGTATGAGCGATTTACAAGCGTACCTTGATAAAATGTTAAAAGAAGTACAACTGAATCCACCTGAATATAAGTCTGAAATAGAGGAATATGATATTTATCAGGAAATTAGTGACCTTATAATAATAACTCGTAATAAACTTGCAATTACACAAAAAGAATTATCAACGAGGTCAGGTGTTTCACAAGCCAATATTAGTAGAATTGAAAATGGAAGTTATCATCCCAGTATTTCAGTTTTGAAAAGAATTGCGGATGGACTAGGGAAACGGTTGATTATTGAGTTTTCAGATAATGAGGAGGTATTATAATGGCTATATATATTGAAAAACTAATGATTGATCATTTTAAAGGAATTAATAATCTTAAGATTGATGAATTAAATCATATAAACATTATTGCTGGAGATAATAATACTGGTAAAACTAGTGTTTTAGAAGCTTTATTATTTTTACGTAATCCAAGTGATTTTAACAATATATTACGTATTTCAAGAATGAGAGATTTAAATTCATTTTTTTCGAGTTCTACTTTATATGATAGTTTTATAAATATATTTCCGAAAGATATTACGACAAAAACTATAAGTATTGAAGCAATGTGTAAAGGTAAAAATGTTATATGCCGTTTAGAAGGTGATCAAAAGAAAATAATGGTTGATCCAGAAGACATATTAAAAAAGATGAGTGTTTCTAGACGTAATAACTTCATTCGCAATATGAATTCGGATTTTGTAGAGATTGAAAGTTATAATGGAGTATTGTCTAGTAGAATAAATGGAATATCTGATAGAGCAGAAGTTCAAATTGCTTCATATGAAACCACTTCCGGGAGAGAAATTAATCAAAAAAATTTTCTTGATATAATATATTTGTCTCCTACAGAGCATGTTAGAGGGTACGTCATAAATAGCATTTTGCGCAATGATTCTTACAAAGAAATTTGTTTGCACATTTTGCAATTATTTGATGTAGATATAGTAGATTTATTCATGCTTAGAAATGAAGAAAATAATCGACCTATAGAATATATTAAGCATAGGATACTTGGGAATATGCCAATATCTACTTATGGCGACGGAATAAAGAAAGTATTATCTATTGCGAATGGTATTGCACAAGCAACAGGCGGAGTTTTATTAATTGATGAAATTGAAACTGCGATTCATTCAAAGTATTATGAAGATATATTTCAGTTTTTAGTGAAAGCAGCATTGCAATTTGATGTTCAAGTGTTCGTATCAACTCACAGTATAGAAGCGATTGACGGATTACTTTCAACGCAAGATTATTTACAGCAACAAAAGGAAGATAATATCAGTGTAATAACATTTAAAAAAGATTTAATGGGAAAGGATACATTCTCAAGAGTATTAGCAGGTAGACATGTATTCAAAAATCGAGAACAATTTGGTTTTGAGGTACGGTTATGAATAAACTGATATTATGTGAAGGAAAAACAGATGCGATCTTATTGAGTTATTATTTAGAAAAAACTTGTGGATGGTTGCATAAAAAGGCACCTAAAGATTTGAATATTATGGTAGATGAAGAAAAGGGAGAATCTGCTTATTGGTATTATAATAAAACAGAGAGCCTATTAATATGTGGCGTTGGTGGTAAGGATAATTTTGATAATTTTTTTAAAAATAAAATATATCCAGTTTTGATTGACACTAGTGCATTCTCAAAAATAGCGATAATAATGGATCGTGATGATAGAAAAGAAATTTCAATTATTAATTCATTGAATTCTTTTTTAAGACCAATTATCCACAATATTAGTAATGATAATTGGGTTGAAAACATATATGAGAATAGTTTTAAGCAAAGTGTAAAAATTAATTTTTTACTGGTTATTATACCCGCAGACAAAGAAGGGGCTCTAGAAACACTTTTATTAGACGCAATATCAGAGCAAGAATACGATAAAGAGATAGTTCAACGTAGTATTTCGTTTGTAGACAGTATATTGCCTGTTGCAGATAAATATCTGCATAAAAGACGTTTAAAACTCAAGGCATGTTTGGGAGTAACATGGGCGATACAATATCCTGAGAAAGTTTTTACATTTATAGATCGACAAATTAGAAGTGTTAAATGGGAAGAATCTAAAATACTAGATCAGTGCTTTAAAAAATTAAGAGAAATTTAAAACGTATTTATGTCAAGATATGCATATTCATCAACATAATACCAACATAGCCCTTCTTAATTAGTGCCTATTTTGGTATTGGAAAGAGACCAAGCAAGGTGATTATTAAATGGAGGAAGAGAAATATATATATATAGATAAAAGGAAGGGAAAATTAATTTATAGATGATATAAGAGGGAGAAAAATGGATAATGAGATTAAAGGTACTTTTGCAGAGAGACACCCACGAATCAATATGATAATTGCTCTTATTGTAGTTGTATTATTTTTATTATTTGCTCTATGGCTCATAATTAAAATAGTAAGAGTTACTGGAAAGGGCGTAGAAGAAGTAAATTTTTATTTGAAAAATTTTGTTAGTAATACTGATAAATTAATTGTTGTTGCTATGATTACAGGTGCAGTATCAATTACTGGTGTTGTTATAAGTTCGATTGTTGCAAGAATTGTAGAATATAGGTTTAATGTAAAAAAATATCTATTTGATAAAAGAGCACAACCGTATGAGCAATTTATTTCCATGGTTTATAAAATTATGGAAGATTCCAAAAAGCCTGATAAAGATAGACTATCTGAAGAAGATATGATAAGTATGGTTTCAGAGTTTTCAAAAGGATTGACTCTTTGGGGATCAAATCGTGTCGTGAAGAAATGGCTAAAATATAGAAAGCAATCAATAAATAGTGGTGGTACAAAAACTTTATTACTTATGGAAGACATTATCTATGAGATTCGCAGGGATATAGGATTAGGTAAGAGATTAAAAAAAGGAGATATGCTATCCTTTTTCATTAATGATATAGAAACACTGATAAAAAAGTAATATAGTCTAAACTTATTAAAGTTATTGAAAAATTAATAATACATAGAATGCATAGATACCATTATTTCTAATAAAAGGAGCCCCCCATGGCTGGTTATGATTTAAAAGAAGCATCCTATTCCCCAACTCCCCTTACCGAAGATGACCTTTGGTCTATTTTCAGCGGTCTGTTTTCCAATAAGGTTTCTCATGATACCAGTTATAAGTTTGGCTTCTTCAAATCCATTTTAGACAGTCTCTACAACGCCGACGAAAACCTTGTCCTTTCCTTTGACCAGCTGTTCTACAAATTCACTGAAATCTACTGGAACCTGGTTCTAAAATACAATCTCAGACAGAAGGCAAAAACAAAGGATGGTAGAGAAACCTCACTGGAACGAGTGTTAAAAGAAGCATTGAACCAGCAAGAGATTATTTCTGATGTCAGCTTTGAGGCTATCTCCGATGACTTGAAAATCAAAATTTGCCACAAAGTAAAGATGAAGTGTAAGGAAAATGTAGTTGGTGCATTGTTCAGAGATTCAAAGGACACCTTATATTCCTTTTCCAAGAAGGGTGAATACATACAGTTAAATCCTCTTGTCTACCAGTTTATGACGAAGCATAAGAAAATTCTCGAGAAAATGAACTATTTCGAATGGGCAAAATACCTTGAGAAAATCAATGAAGAGTCCTCTACCAGAAATCTTCTCAATAATTTGGATACCATTACACTACGAAATAATTTGTCCATTTATCGCAGAATATTATTTGAAGAATTTGAAGAGCGTACCTGCTTCTATTGTGGTAAAGAATTAAGATATGGCGAAATTCATGTGGATCATTTTATACCTTGGTCATTTATTAAAGATGATAACCTTTGGAATCTGGTACTTTCCTGCCCACAATGCAATTTGAAGAAGTCGGACAAGTTAACTCCGAATGTATTTGTGGACAATCTAATCCAAAGGAATCATATGATTATAGAAAAAGATGCAGCCCAGATTTCGAAGTCTTATCAAGACCAGAAGCTAAGGATTATATATTATTGGGCAAAATGTAACGGATATCATGAAATTTGGATACCGGGAGGGAAGGTACGTACTTTTGAAAAGATAGATTAATGGATATTTTTCAAAGAGTAATATTTGACGTAGATGTACAATACTGATTAAGTATTATGCAAGAAAGTCAAATGAATGCCGCTAATTAGTGCAAATCTATCAAAGCCTTGAATTTCAAGGCTTATTTTCATACCAAGAATAAAGCTAATTGAAACGGTCAGAATAAAAATATGTGTTATATTAGATTGATTATTTACAAACGTTCTTTTAAGTTTTATAATTAAAGAATGGAAGTTACGAAGTGAACAGTGAGAGTGAGGTGAAACAAATGGATACATCATTTCAAATTATTAAAGAGATTGCAAATAATTCAGATGGAATAATAACAACAAAGCAGGTAGAAGCTGCAGGTTTAAGCAGAACCATCCTTAAGCCGTTCGTTGAGGAAGGTCTTTTACTGAAAGAATCACAAGGGATTTATTCAATATCAGAAGCAATCGCAGATGAGTATAAACTGATACAGATAAGAAGTCAAAATGTCGTTTTTTCATATGGAACAGCATTATATTTATTGGGGATGTCTGATCGGGTGCCACATAATATAGATGTAACAGTTCCACAAGGTTATAATGTATCAAGAATCAAAAAAGATTATCCATCCATTCATTTTCATTATGTCAAAAAGGAATTATGGGATTTAGGGATCATAGAAATTCAGTCGCCCATGGGAGCAAATGTCAAAGGATATGATAAAGAGCGTTGTATTTGTGATCTGATACGTGACAAGAAGAATATTGATATGCAGCTATATACTCAGGCGATGAAAGAATATTTTAAGACTGGAAGTAACACGAGAAAGCTATTAAAGTACGGCAAACAATTTGGAGTTGAAGAAAAACTTCGAACCTATATGGAAGTATTAAGCTAAGGAGGAGTGGGTATGAAAACACCGGAACAATTAAAAGGAGCAATTCGTAACATTGCCGTTCAAAAGAAATTAAAGCCTCAGGAAGTGTTACAAATATTTCTGTTTGAGCGTATTTTAGAAAGACTTTCATTATCTAAGTATAAAGATAATTTTATTCTAAAGGGAGGTCTTTTGATTTCATCTATGATTGGAGTGGAAGGAAGAAGCACATTAGATATGGATGTAACTGTAAAGGGAATTCCTATGGAGGAGGAGCATATTTACTTAGTAATATTGGAATTATTGCAGATTGATGTAGGAGATGGAATTAAATTTACATTTGAAAAAATGGAACCAATCCGAGAGGAAGGCACTTATAATAATTTTTGTGTACATATTAAGGCCTCTTATGGAAAAATAAATGCACCAATGAAAATTGATATTACCACGGGAGACAGTATTACACCTGCGGCTATAACTTATTCTTACCAGTTATTGTTTGAAGATCAGTCTGTTTCTGTAATGGCATATAGCATTGAAACAATTCTAGCTGAAAAATATGAGACCATTATTCGTAGAAATATTGGAACGACAAGAGCAAGGGATTTTTATGATCTATACATACTGTATAAGAGTAGATTTGAAAAAATTAGAATGCCAGTATTTAAATTGGCAGTAGATAATACGGCAAAAAAACGTGGTTCTTTAGAAGAGATGTCAGAATGGAAGGAAATTTGTGACGATATTAAACAAGAAATAGCTTTAGAAAGACTTTGGAATAATTATCGGAATGATAATCAATATGCATCGGATATTAGTTTTGAAGATGTAGTAAATAATTTGATTGAAGTAGGAACCAGCCTGAACGGCAGCGAGAACTAACCTATGAAGATAAGGACTATGACTTCGAGAGGGATATGCCTTAAACGTGATGGATGTCGTTTTAAAAAATCTCTAATTTGTAATGGAATTGGAATTTATATGTAATCTAGAGTACTGTAAAATAAATGTAAAATTTAGTGGTATTATAGAAGCTTGTACGGTATAATAATGCACAAGTGAAAAATATGTAAAAAACAATAAAGTTAATCATGTAAGCGCAGATTTTAACTCAAAGTAAGGAAAAAATGAACAAACAGGCAATGTTGCACTGTATACAATAACAGACAAGACAGTAAATCTAATTTCTGCTATTACAGAAATAACAACCAAAATCTCGATAAATGATAGTATGAGCAATAACCCAAGACTACAAAACATTATTGCGCAAAATGCAACAGATATCATGAAAATGGATACCTGGGAAGGAAGGTACATACTTTTGAAAAGATACAATAAATTAGTAAGAGATAAAATACCTGAAGTGATTGAGAAGGATGGTCACAAGGCAAAATTCAAAATATTATCAGAAAAAGACTATATTATAGCATTGGATAAAAAACTTTTGGAAGAAGTAAAAGAGTATCAGGCAGATAAAAGTATCGAAGAAATGGCAGATGTGCTGGAAGTACTATATGCTATTTGCAGTGCTCGTGGATATACAACCGATGAGTTGGAAGCGAAACGTCAGGAGAAGAATAAAAATCGAGGAGGTTTTGAGAAAAGGTTGTTCTTAGAATATGTGGAAGATGACGAAGCGAATCAGATGACAGCAGTTTCGGATATGAAAGCTTAAAAAGTGGAGCAAGATGCCAGAAGATTGGAAAGAGGCACTTAAAAATAATGTATTTTGCAGTAATTGCGAATTAACATCCATCTATGATTATGCAGTTATTAATGATAAATACGGAATTGTTCTTCAAGGGAGATGTGCAAAGTGTGGAAGTTCTGTTGCCAGATGTGTGGAAGATTAATAAGTTGAACGCGAGGGAAGGTAATAATGATAGAGCCTACGAAAAAAGACTGGAAGCTTTTTAGAGATAAGATTGGTGTTTGGCAGGAAGCTTATATAGAGAAACTTGATAAGGAATACATTGTACTTTTAAGTGGGGATTCACCTGCATCAACCAAGTTCTGGGAGCTGGAGAAAAGACTTAAGATTGATAAGAAAAAACCAGGTGTTTGTATAGAATTTAAGAAGTCGAATATGATATATGACATTGTTTCTCTTGTTAGTGATGGTACGATTAGTTTGGAAAGTCTTGATGAGTTTAGCGATGAACTGAAAGAAACCGTAAAATTTTTATTGGAAAGGTTATAAATGCTGTTTGGGTGTGAGGTATGTAATTTCGAACAAGTAACCGTACAAGTACCAAACAAGTTGAAATAGTAGTTATATGTCGTTGATAGATTCTAGAATCGTATTACCAAAGGGGAACCTTAATTAATTTTTATGGCTAAATTCAACGCTTTATTTAAAATCCCATGAATACGTTTATTTACTATAAATCAAGTATAACCAAAGAGCAATTATTAACCCTATTTAATTGGAGGATATTTATGTTTGAAAGCCCAAGATTAATCTACAGAGCATTAAACGAAACCGATTTCGACTTGTTTTATGAGCTGTATTCTGATGAAGAAGTAATGAAATATGCCTATTTAGATAAACTTACTTCACAGGAAGATGCAAAAGACGCCTTTAAGAATATACTACTGGACCAAAGTGCTCATGATATAGGTATCCAATATGTTGCTTGTATAAAAGAAGAGAATGTTCCAATCGGGATAGTGGATTACGAGGTTGCTTTAAAGCATCCCCAGGGCGGAATATTTGAAATAGGATACTTTATCAAACCCGGGTATTGGGGGCAGGGGTTTGGCACTGAGATGGGAAAGGCATTAATCAATTATCTATTTACCAACTATAGCATACATAAAGTAACTGCCAGTTGCAATTCTTCAAACAGTCAATCAGAAAGCATAATGATAAAATTAGGCATGACAAAAGAAGGCGTATCCAGAAGAGTAAGATATAAAGACGGTCGTTGGGATGATGAATTGAAATATAGCTTATTGAAGGAAGAGTGGTTGCTTCACCAGAAGGAGCTACCGAAGAAGTTTGTTTCCAAGGAGGAAAACTAGCTATAGTGCTAGAATTAGATTGGAGTGATGCTATGAAATTTGGAATGCCAACATTGATTGAACTTTATTCACTGGAAGATACAATGAAGTTATGCAAGGAATTGGGTTTGCACTTTGTGGAGATAAATATGAATTTGCCACAGTATCAGTTAGATAATCTGGAGAAAACAGATTATCTGAAAGAGCTGAAGGATGTTTATCAATTGTTCTATACCCTCCATTTGGATGAAAATTTAAATGTTAGTGATTTCAACCCATTAGTAGCACAGGCTTATATGGAAACAGTGGAACGAGCCATTGGAGCATCAAAGAAATTAGATATCAAAATTCTTAACATGCATATGAATCACGGAGTGCATTTTACATTACCGGATAAGAAAGTAAAACTATTTGAGCAATACAAGGATAATTATTTAGAAAGCATAATTCGATTTCGGGACAGGTGTGAGAAGGCGGTTGGCGATGATGACATTAGTATTTGCATTGAAAACACAGATGGATTTACTACATATGAAAAAGAGGCTATTGAATTTCTATTGCAAAGTAAGGTTTTTGCATTAACCTGGGATATAGGTCATTCAAATTCCAGTGGCAATGTGGATGAGGCTTTTATTATGAAGAATGAGGAACGCCTGCGACATTTTCATATTCATGATGGCGCCAATAAAGCAGACCATATGACACTTGGAACAGGTGAGATTAACCTGATTCAACGATTGAATTTGGCTAAGTTACATAATTGCAGGTGCGTAATAGAAACAAAAACGATTGAAGCATTAAAACAATCCGTAAAGTGGTTGAAAGAGAATAAATATTTGAAGGTTGAGAATGAAGGTTTAGAGTGAAGGTTGCGAAAAATGAAGTTTGGGATGATAATGATATAAAAATATGTCCCAAGAAAGGACCTACCATGGAATCAATTCAAAACGATCACGTTGTTAAAGAACAATACAAAAATGAAGCAAACCTACAGACCAGAATTTCAATCCATGAAAAATACAGCGTCAATAAGCAGGGCTTCGGAAACTGGATTTTCGAGCAATATCGCTTGGCTGAACATCTGAATGTTCTGGAGCTTGGCTGTGGGAATGCTGATATGTGGAAGGAGAATGCAAAAAAGCTTCCCACGAATATGAACCTGATTTTATCCGATTTTTCGCAAGGGATGTTATCCAACGCCAGGAACAATATAGGAGAATATGATCAGATTTCCTTAGAGCAAATCGATATACAGCAGATACCCTATCAGGATAAGAACTTTGATATAATAATCGCGAATATGATGTTATACCATGTGCCGGATATCCATAAGGGTTTGTCGGAGGTTCGACGTGTTCTGAAAGAGAACGGCTTATTCTATTGTGCTACCTATGGGGAAAACGGAATCATTGAATACATACAGGATTTACTAGGGGATTTTGGCATTCAGAGAAGTAAGGATAAAGTATTTACGTTGCAAAGTGGCGAGCAAATCTTAAGGAAGCATTTTGAAACTGTGGAGAAATTGGAATATAACGATCATCTGGAAGTGACAAATACAGAGGATTTAGCTGATTATGCATTATCCTTATCCTCCATGATTGATTTAAGTAATGTAAGCAGAAATGATTTGATAACTATTTTGGAGAAGCAAAAAGTAGATGGCAGAATTTATGTCCCCAAGGAATATGGGATGTTTATTGTATCTTAATTATAAATAGCAAGTTTGTTTATAGAAAGACATATAGAATTTGAGAGCTACAGGATCGGAGGTGGAGTATACGGATAATAACAATTTCGTTAAAACTATAAAAGACCAAATGAATCGTGTCCTTTGGGAAGTTCATAATGTGATTGATTGTGTGCCGAATGAGCTGTGGAATAAGGAATACTGTCATATGCCTTGCTGGAAACACATCTATCATATGCTTCATTCACTGGATTGTTGGTTTATCAATCCAAGGGACCCAGAGTTTGTAGAGCCGGACATCCACGAACAGGATTTGAATAATTTGGACATAATTTCGAAGAAATCACTATCAAGGGAGGAGATAAACCAATACTTTTCCGATATTGATACCAAGATTAAAACATATCTCTTTCAGTTAAAGGAAGAAGAGCTGGGAGACACTCCTCCGAATTGTGAATATGACCGTTTTACATTGATTTTAGCTCAGTTTCGTCATCTGCATACTCACATGGGGATGTTAATGGGTTTTATTATTGACGATACTGGAATGTGGCCTAGAGTACTCGGCTTGGAGCACCCCATTCCACAAGGGGATTATGTAAAATATTTTTAATCAGAACCTTCCTTTTTATTAATGTACCGATATGTTTCTTCTTGGTCGGAACTACATTTTGAAGTGGAGAGTTTTGATTAGTGTGGTATATCGGTGAACCAAATAACAAAATATGATTATTTTATATTGTAAGTATTTTCTTAAGGGGATCGAATATGCAACATCAAATTACACAACCGTCAAGGTTGTTAAATCAGCAGGGAGAATTGATACAAAAGGGATATGCTACATCATTAATTCTGGATTATATAAGAAAAGATGTAAAGAATAAACTTCTAAGATTAAAAGAATGGGACTATTACTTGATTTACAATAATGATTATGGTCTTGCATTAACGGTAGGTACGACTCCGGCTATAGGGTTAATTGGTGTTTCATTTATTGATTTTAAAAATCCAAAAGAGAAATCAGGCATTTCAATCTGTATAGGGGGCATTAATATGCCCCAATCTTCAGAGATGGGAAATATAAATTATGGGGATACAAAAACAAATCTATCAATTATTCATGACGATAATAAACGCAAACTGTGTTTGTCAATGAAAAATTTTGATGTTGTATCAAAAATAAATGTTTCTATTGAGTTGTTTGACCAACCTGAGGATACCATGGTAATTGCAACACCATTTAAACAAAGTAAGAAAGAATTTTATTATAATCAGAAAGTTATTGGCATGAGAGCTGCGGGTGTTGTAAGTTTTGAAGATAAAGAATATATTTTCACACCGGATAGTTCCTTTGGACTTCTTGACTGGGGGAGAGGTTCATGGCCTCATAAAGTCACATGGTATTGGAGCGCGGCGCAGGGAATGATGGATGGTAAAGTATTCGGTTTCAATCTCGGATATGGCTTTGGTGATACTTCATCTGCGACAGAGAATATGCTATTCTATGATGGTATAGCTAGTAAACTTCAGGAGGTAAACTTTATTATTCAAAAAAATGATAATGTATATGAATATATGAAACCATGGGTTATCACGTCAAGTGATAATCGGATAGAAATGGATTTCATTCCGATTTTAGACCGTAATGTTGATCTTTCCGCCTTGATTGTATCAACCCAACAACATCAGGTTTTTGGAGAATTTACAGGCAAAGCTATATTGGATGGGGGAAAGGTAATAGATATAAAAAATTTCATGGGATTTGCAGAAAAAGTTAAAAATAAGTGGTGAAATAATACCAAAGATATTTCGGGGAATGTGATATAGGTATTTGTCACATTACAGAAAGGCAAAGGGATAGGGCAATAATGAATACAGCAGTAATTTGGGACTTGGATGGTACATTAATTGATTCTTATGATTTGATTGTATCAAGTATTGATAATTTATTGAAGAAAAACCAATTGGATTATAGCAGGAATAGCATTTATGAGTTCGTTAAGAGCAAGTCAGTATTTGATTTTCTTGAGATGATATCCTTAAAACATAATTTGAATCAGGAAGCGCTTCGAAGTGATTACTTTGAGTATAGCAGCTTACATGAGGAAGAACTAAAACCGATCAAGAACGCGAAAGAGGTTCTTGATGTATTAACACAGAAGGGCGTAGGGAATTTTATTTATACTCATAAGGGAATAACCACCCATGACGTACTTCACTACAATGGGATGGAGCATTACTTTACGGAGGTTGTTACCAGAGAAAATGGTTTTGCGAGAAAGCCGCACCCGGAAGCCCTACATTATCTGATTAATAAATACTCCATGGATAAGGAAATCACTTATTATGTAGGGGATAGGGTGCTTGATGTGGAGTGTGCAAAGAATACCGGAATCCGTTCGGTATTACTTGATCCCGAAGGGAAAATGGACATTGAAGCGGATCACATCATAAGGGATTTATCCGAGCTTGGAAACATAGTTTCGTAATGAGGAAGGTAGATGGGATGAAGCTAGGTGATAAAGCGGGTATTGTGTGTTGTTCCAATGGTCAAACACAAGCCGACAAAGAGAAGGTTGATAGGCTGGAACGCACATTATTAGAGATTGGTTTCGTTCCGGTTTTATCGGAATATCTTTATGAGAAGGGCTCTGTTTTCAGTGGTAGCCCCGAGGAAAGAGCGGGAGCGTTAATGAGATGCTATAGGGATAGTGAGATTAAGGCTATCTTTGATCTTTCCGGTGGGGACATTGCCAATGAGCTTTTGCTTTATCTGGACTATCAAGTGATTGGTGAATCAGGGAAAGCCTTTTGGGGATATAGTGACCTTACTACGATTATCAATGGAATTTATGCAAAAACCGGAGTGAGTTCCGTGTTATATCAAATAAAGAATTTGATTTATCGCAACGCTGAGCTTCAAACTGGTAATTTTCTCAGTACCGTATTAGAGGGAGGAAACCAATTATTTGACTTCCAATATAACTTTATTCAGGGGAGTCGGATAAGAGGAATTGTAGTCGGTGGTAATATCAGGTGTCTTTTAAAGCTGGCGGGGACCGAATACTGGCCGGATATGAAGGAAAAGGTATTGCTGTTGGAGGGATATAGCGGCTTGCTTCCCCAGATGACCACTTATTTATGTCAACTCAAACAACTGGGAGTATTTGATAAGATTAATGGAATAATTCTTGGAACCTTTACCCAGATGGAGAAGGAGCAGATCACTCCAACCATGGAAGAGTTAATCAAGCAATACGTTGGTCAAACGATACCCATAGTAAAAACTTATGAGATAGGTCATGGATCAAACTCCAAAGCAATTGTAATCGGAAAAGAGATAGAATTGATAAAGGGATAAGAGGGAGGAGTTCAATGAAGGAGCAATCACTTGAAAATAGTTCATTATTGGTAGAGAATAAAAGAAGGGTCAAAGAGGTCTATGGATGGGAAAGCGGACTAATCCATTTGGCTTGTGCAGGAATTTATACATCTAAGCAAATGTTAGTAGATTTCACGGTCTTATCTAGGTGCAAACAGCTCATTAAGCAAAAAGTAGGTTTATTCTCAAATTTTAGAAGTACAGCACAACCCATGATTGCATCCATTCTTGCAACCAGCGAGAATCCGGAACAAACCTTGGAACATGGCCTTTATATTTACCACTTATTAAAGAAGGACTTTTGGTCTTCCTATTATTTGCCGGTAACTGCTATGATTATTGCGCAGACCGTAGACCCCAATCAATTTGAAGCAGTAGCCTCTCGAACCAGAAGGATTTACGAACGAATAAAGAAAGAACACCCGTTTCTAACCTCTTCCGAGGATAGTGCCAATTGTGCGCTACTTGCCTTGTCGGAAAAATCTGATGATGAGTTGATTCATGAGATTGAATTTAACTATCACTTTTTGAAATCGAATTTTTTTTCCTCCAACGCGGTACAATCCCTCAGCCATGTACTTGCAATATTACCAGGGGATGATTTGCAGAAAAAATGCGGAAAAACAATGGAATTATTTTATGGATTGAAACGTGACGGATATAAATATGGAACCTCCTATGAATTACCAACTTTAGGAGTTCTGGCGATGACTGAAGAACCAATCAACGATATCGTGCAGGAAGTTGTGGAAATCAATCAATGGCTATCCGGTCAGAAAGGGTTTGGTTTCTTTAGTTCGATCACAACGAAGCAAAGATTAATGTATGCTGGAATGATTGCACAAAGCAGTTGTTTTAGTAATATTACTTTGCAAACAGCAACGACGAACAGTGCGATTTCTATTATAATTGCACAGCAGGCAGCTATGTGTGCAATTATCGCCGCCACAGCCGCATCCAGCAGTGCAGCTGCAAGTGCGGGAGCAAGCAGCTAGGAGATTCGGAAGGAATATTTACATAGGGAGGAGGATGGTAATCAGGCACTCATTTCAACCTCAGGTGGTACGGATGTCGATGCTCCTTCCCTTGGAATTAAAGTTATCCGTCTGGGGATATGTATAGAGACCCTTCTATGGATAACAATAAATAATGATTATATATAATCAGCGAATCATAGCTTATATATAATCAGTGAATTTTAACTTGACAAATAACGGATTCGTTATACAATTAGGTTAGTGACAACTAACCTAATTGTAAGGAGGATTCATCCTATGATAAAGACTGTTATAGATGTGGAAGGTATGGCATGTGGTATGTGTGAGTCACATATTAATGATGCCATTCGAAGATCATTTTCTATTAAGAAGGTTACTTCATCTCATAAGGAAGGAAAGACGATTGTAATCTCAGAAGATGAGTTGAATGAAGAGAAGGTTTCTGATGCGATCAAGGAAACCGGATATCAGGTAACCGGATTACATAAGGAACCGTATGTGAAAAAGGGATTATTCGGTAGATAAGAGTAAAGAGCAGCCGGAAGATATTCTTTTTGATTGAGTGTCAAAGTAAGATACCAATATATTTCGTATATAACGTTTCAGAGTATTGATACCTCAGATATTTATCTACAACTTACCAAAACGTTGATTGTAGAAGCTCTTCGTATCTATTATTTCAAAGTATGCTGATACCTAAAAGATACTTGTCTGAAACTTATCTAAGTATTGATGCCGGAAGATATTTGATGAAATTAAGAAGTCGAGCACAGACGTATAATCTATGGCTCGACTTTTAGTTCATATTTTCACTAAGCATATCTTGTTCATCTTGAAATATTCATGGTTGGATTTCTCTACACCTCACTTCGAATACCTCATCTCAACGGGCGAAAGAAAGCACGGATTTCCTCAGCAAGAAGTTCCGGTTCCTCCATTGCGGTAAAATGTCCACCTCGAGGCAGAGTAGTGAGGCGGGTGATATTATAATGCTTCTTAACCCATTCCATCGGAGGAGGAAGGATGTCCTCCGGAAAGAGGGCAATTCCCGTTGGTACTTCAATGTTCCCAAGGGCAGGAAGAGAGTGGGAATTTTCATAATACATATGAGCAGTGGAACCAATGGTATTCGTAATCCAATATATCATAATGTGAGTAATTAGTTCATCCATACTATAATACCCATTAAGGTCTCCGTTGCAGTCACTCCAGGAGTGGAATTTTTCGGTCAGCCATCCCGCAAGCCCAATTGGCGAATCACTTAAGCCGTAGGCAAGAGTGTTGGGTTTGGTGGATTGAATTGACATATATGCACCTTCTTTGGCAATCCAGTTCTGGGCAGCCTGCTTGTAGTTTAATTCTTCTTCGGATAAATCAAGATCTGCGGAGGTCAAAAGTTCTCTGATGATTCCTACATCGGTCAAATGAATTCCAACCAGAGACTCTGGATGGTTATAGGCCAAATATCTGGTTACACCGGAACCCATATCCCCTCCAGCTGCACCAAATTGGCGATACCCTAGCTCATCGGTCATTAACTTTTTCCAAAGGCTTGATACTTTATCGTTATTGATACCTGGCTCCTTTGGTGAGCCGGAGAAACCAAAGCCTGGTAAGGATGGCACAATTACATCGAAAGCATCTTCGGGATTTCCACCATAACTTGCAGGGTCTGTAAGAAGCGGAATGATTTTCTTGAAACGCAGATAGCTATCCGGCCATCCATGGGTAAGAATAATTGGAATAGGATTTGGACCCTTGCCCTTTTCGTGAACAAAATGTATATCCATATCCTCCAAATGGCAGATATATTGATGAAACTGATTTAGTTGGGATTCCTGCTTCCTCCAATCATATTGTTCCCTCCAATAACTTATCAGGGATTCCAAAAAGAGGGGGTCCGTTCCTCGTTCCCAGCCCGTATCAAATAGTTGCTTCGAAAAACGAGCATGGCTTAGCCTGTAATTAAGATCCTGAAGCAGATCCTCTGAAACGTTAATTTGAAAGCGTTGTATTGCCATATGATACTTCCTTTCTTTGTCGGTCAATGCATTGGTTTTTTAAGATCTCGACGCTAGAATTATAGTAGATTCCAAATATTGAAACAAATCTTATATTAGTAGTGTATCATTTCGAAAATATGATACAATGACATAAATGAAATATCGAATTATACTATTTGTAAGGTGTTTGCTTTAGTACCATACTCAGGAGGAAAAATGCCATGCCGCAATTTGACCGTCATAAGAAAAGGGTTGTCAATATAGAGTTTATTCCCACTGAAGATTTTACAAAACTTCCTTATGAGGAACGCTTTAGTATTGTTTTTTTAACCAGCGGAACCATAAAAGGAATCTATAATGATCGTCCTATCAAATTAAATGCTCCAGAGGTATTGTGTATCTCCAGAGAGGATTGCCTTCACATTACGGAGAAGGAAAATGTTTGTGCCCAATCCTTCTGCTTTCATGAAGATTTTTTAAATAGTATCCGCTTCTCGGATGAACAGGGAAGTATGAGAACCAATTTCAGGATTCGAACAGGTCTTTCATTATTTAACAGAGATCAGTTCTCTATGGGAATAACCAATGTAACGGAGAAAGCATATCCCAAATTATTTGAATGGTTTTTTATCATGGGTACGGAGGTGACTGCACAAAGTGATTCTCTGTGGGTATGCAGAATAAAAAAATATCTGATACAGCTTCTTGGTATGCTGGAGAATTTGAGCCGTCAAAGCGAGCAATCCGCTGTGGATCTAGCTTTGGATTATATCTTTACCAACTATGCGAATAAAATTACCTTAGAGGATTTGACCGAGCAGGTACATGTAAACCGTGTGACGTTAAATCAATTATTTAAAGAACGGTGTGGCTGCACGGCAATGAATTATCTGATTCATTATCGTTTGCAAGTGGCAGGTGATTTACTAATTCATACAGATATGACACTCAATGATATCGCGTGCTCCACGGGCTTTGAATATGATAGCTACTTTATTAAGCAGTTTACCGCCAAGAGAGGCATGTCCCCAACCACATATCGAATTGTCTCCAGGGAGCATGCGCTGTCCATATAATATTCCAATAGCACATGGAACACAGAATGGATCTTCGGTGCTGCTGAATTAAATACACCAGGATGACTCAAATAACACGTTCACAATGTATGGCAACAGTCTTTTCAGTTATTTAACTAAATACGGCAGTTCATACAATACCAGCAATAATATTGTTTCGTATTTAGCTAACCATTATTTTATATTAGGAGGAGTTTTAATATGGAAGTACAAATTGATGTTATGAACATTGTGCTGCAAACGGACAGATTGACTTTGCGTGCATGGAAGAAATCAGACCTGAATGATTTCTTTGAATATGCATCAGTGGATGGAGTAGGCGAGATGGCAGGCTGGAAGCATCATGAATCCATAAAGGAGAGTAAGCAGGTTTTAAACAGATTTATCGAAGGTAGGAATGTGTTTGCACTGGTAGATAAAGCATCGGGAAAGGTAATTGGCTCCTTAGGGATTCATAAATCCTGGGCGGAAGGTGAGCCGGAATATGAGGGATGGAAAATAAAGGACATTGGTTATGTTCTCTCCAAGGAATATTGGGGTAAGGGGCTGATGCCGGAGGCAGTTATGAAGGTGATTAAACTCTGCTTTGAACAATTTGGGCTGGATGCATTGACAATCGGTCATATTTCCACGAATCATCGGTCTCGTCGGGTCATTGAGAAATGTGGTTTTTATTTTGTGAAGGAGAGCGTGTTCTATGCAAAACACCTGGAGCAGAGCTTTGATGATATGAAATATATGCTGAAGCGTGGTGAGGTACAGGGGGTTTAGAAAAACTGTATTTAGATGTCAGAAGATCTGTTTATACCAATGAAGGCGGTAAAAAGATATTGGAAAGTATTTGCAATCTAATCCCTGGAATATCCCTGGAATATTGATGGAAAATTGATAGAATATTAATGGAATATTGATGGAATATACTCACATGAAATATAGTATCGTAATGAGCCTGCCGGTAACTTGGCGGGCTTTGCTTTTGCAAAAAATCATAAGTATATTATAAAAATAGGAAATAAGGACTATTGTCAAATTGAAGCAAATAGTGTCGAATTAAAGAGATGCAAATTATGGTAGTAATGTTCCATGTTATAGGTAAACGGTGCAATTAGTTTGATTTATAACTTTAAATATTATTAATAAAGTAGGAATTGTGTAACCCTGTGCCATCTTTATTTATGGATGTCACCTGTAAAGTTTATCCTACGTACTTCGTTTGGCTTCGTTATGAGCAGAACGTTTTTATTAGTGGGTGTAATAAAATCTTATATAAGTATGCAAGGAGTATGATAATGAAGGAAGAATATTCAGTAATATTTCATGATGCGATTTCAACTATATTTAGCAATTTTGGATTTGGAGAAGTGTCCTGTAAGGAACCATACATGAAGGAAGAACTGGTATGTGGTCATAGCCTTACTACGGTCATAGGAATATCCGGTGATATTAAAGGACAGATCGCTTTTAGTATGCCAACTGATACCGCAAAAAAGATCGCCTCAACCATGATGATGGGTATGGAGATTCAAGAATTGGATGATATGGCATTCAGCGCATTGGGAGAACTGACCAATATGATATGCGGGCAGGCTATCATCGGGTTATCTACAAGAATGATTACTGCGGATATAACACCTCCTATAATTCGTCATGGCAATGATGAAATGGAGGTGTTAAGTCATATCAATACTTGTGCCATGGAGTTACAAAGCAACCTAGGCATAATGGAATTGAACCTCGGAATAGAATAATTAGTAGAGTTTATTTTCCCAGTCCCTTTAACACTTTATCAACTAGGTCTTTGATATATTCTGAATCAAGCGGTTCCTTTGTAATCATTAATCGGTAGAATAACGGAGCAAAGAGGATATCGATACCAAGTTCAAGATCGAAATCATCTTTTAATTCCCCGCGATTGATACCGCGTTCCAGTATTTTCTTTGAGAGTGCCCTTCTGGGTAGAAAAAAGCGCGTGCGGTATTCCTCGGCTATATTGGAATCAAACTGACCGGCACCAATTAACTCGGTAATCATTTTACCCTGATCCCCGGTTATAAAAGAAGCTAGGTTGTACACTTGAATCACTAAATCCTCTCGAACAAAGCCGGTATCCGGAACCTGCATCACTAATTGAGTAGCCTCAAAATAGCCATCAAGAACAACGGCCGCTTTCCCTGGCCACCATTTATAAATAGTCGCTTTGCTTACACCCGCACGAGCGGCAATCCCTTCTATGGTAACAGCGTTAAAGCCATGTTCCGATAACAGCTCATAAGCTGCATTGAGGATGGCTTTTTTTGTTTCCTCACTACGGGGACGTCCTAATTTCTTGTTCATCGAATACCTCCTAAAACTTACTTGTTTTGATTCTTTTATAGGATGAGAGTAGTAAATCGCGTTTTAAAACTCTTGACTAATAGACTTCATCAACGTTTAGCTGAAGCCTAGTTCTTTAATTTTGCGCAAATCACCAATTGCTAAGTTATAGAAAAGACATTGATTAACTACTCTCTGCAATGTTTTTCTATTGGGACAATTAAAATGATATTTTTTATTATACAATATAATTTTCCAAAATAAAAGGATTGACATTAATGAACGTAGCGTATATTATATAATTAATAAACGGTACGTTCAATAATATTTCCATAAATTGAAATGGAAGACAACGTTTGATTTGTATATCTACATGAAAGGAAGGATAAATGATGGATATGATTAGAAATAAGGAACTGGGTATACCACGATGGTTGGTTTTCTTTATGGCAGGAGCTTGCGGGCTTATTGTAGCGAACCTCTATTACGCGCAACCTCTTGTTGGACCAATCAGCCATTCAACCGGAGTTGCTCCGGCAATGGCGGGATTTATCGTGACCATGACACAACTGGGTTACGCTTTAGGGTTATTATTATTAGTACCCTTAAGTGATTTATTAGAGAATAAGAGGTTGATAGTAGCAATCCTATTTATTGTAATAGTCGGATTACTAATAGGAGGGTTCTCAGCGAATTCAGCGATGTTCTTTTTGGCAGCTGTCTTCATTGGACTGGGATCGGTGGCAGCACAGATCTTGGTGCCGCTTGCGGCTCATATGGCCCCTCCTCACCAGCGCGGCGCCATTGTAGGAAATGTAATGAGTGGTTTGTTGCTTGGGATAATGCTGGCAAGACCGATAGCTAGTCTAATCACTGATTTGTTCAATTGGAGAGTTGTATTCTTTCTCTCCGCAGGAATTATGGGAATGCTAATTATATTCTTGATCAGGCTACTGCCACAGCGTATCCCGTCTTCTAAGGAGAGCTATCCTACAATTGTAAACTCC
Organism: Bacillota bacterium; assembly: GCA_023435895.1. Taxonomy (GTDB): domain Bacteria; phylum Bacillota; class Clostridia; order Lachnospirales; family Lachnospiraceae; genus Mobilitalea. The sequence continues at coordinate 112,594 of JAEZLH010000036.1, read as the reverse complement.
TTATGGAAGTTGTTTCGTACAAAGCCGGTGTTGCGTCGGAGAGCATTTTATCAAGCTGCACTATTTGGAAGCTTTAGTCTTTTTTGGACAGTGGTGCCTTTATGGTTATCCTCTCATTTCGGGCTTTCACAAAAGGAGATCGCTGTCTTTGGATTTGTCGGAGTAGCAGGAGCGATTGCAGCTCCCATTGCCGGGAAATTAGCGGACAGGGGGATGAGCCATAAACTGACTGGTTTGGCATTTGTACTAGCAGCGTTTGCCTTTGGATTGACACATGTGGCACAGAATAATCAAATGATTTCTTTGTTATTCTTTTGCGTCGCAGCAGTGATACTTGATATGGCTGTATCCGGTAATCTGGTTCTGGGGCAACAAGCGATTTATGCGCTGGGAGATGAAATCAGAGGAAGAGTGAACGGAGTTTTTATGGCGGTGTTTTTTGTTGGGGGAGCAGTAGGTTCTTCTCTAGGCGGCTGGGTCTTCTCAAAGGGAAGCTGGAATTTCTCCTCAGGACTAGGAATGCTGTTGCCTGTCCTGGCATTTCTTTATTATCTTACAGAACCAAAATCAAAGAAGTAAGAGAGAGCATAGCATAATACGCAAAACAAAACGTTTAGCATCCAATAAATAAAATATGGTTCGCCTAATATAAAATTCTTGACCCACAAGAAAACTATTTATTAGGCGAACCATATTTTTAATTATCTGACATTAACCGGGTTTCCGTCCAAATACGCAATGGCATTATTGATTGCCGTCTCAACAATCCTCTTCATTGCTTCCTGGGTTGACCATGCCATATGTGGGGTGATGATGCACTGTGGCAAACCAAGCAGAGGGTTGTTCGGCTTTGGAGGCTCCTCGGACAAGGTATCAAGCCCTGCGGCATATACCTTACCGCTATAGATGCCGTGTGCCAGAGCTTCTTCATCAATCATTTCTCCTCTGGCGGCGTTGAGTATAATCACACCGGGTTTCATCTTCTCAATGCTTTCCTCATTGATAACCCGATAAGTTTCCTCGGAAAGAGATGCATTTAGGGAGATGACATCGGAACGAGTGAAGAGTTCTTCCTTTGACACATATTCAATAAAGGAACTTTCAAAAGCTGGGTTATTATAACGGGAATGAGCAATGATATTCATTCCAAAGCCCTGTGCCATTTTAGCAACTGCATAACCGATGTTACCAAGTCCAAAGATACCCATGGTCTTTCCTGCTAATTCAAATTGACGACCAATGCGAAACATAAAATTGTCTTCTTCCTGCCAATAGGTTCTTTTTACCGCTTCATTATAAAAGCCTACCTTGCAACAGATTTCAAGCAATAAGCCCATTACATGCTGTGCAACAGACATGGTTCCGTATGCAGGGATATTGGTTACAATAATATTACGTTCATGTGCCATAGGAAGATCCACATGGTTATAGCCTGTGGTCATAATTCCTAAATATCTTAAATTAGGTAGGGCGGACAGTGTGTTAGCACGATAAGTTCCGCTATTGGTAATAACGAGATCTGCGTCCTTAGCAATTTCAATGATTTGTGCTTCATTTACGTTTACATATTTATGAAATGAAGTCACCTGTGGATGATTCTTTAAGCTTTCCCAATCCTCTTCCTTCGAGCCTAATAATTCTACTTCAAATACAACAACCTTCATGGCAAAACTCCTTGTTTTTATTATGAATGACAAATTTACTCCGATAAACTTACCTGTTCAAGTATATAAAAACAAGTTGTGATATGCAAGATAAATACAATTTCTTTCTTAAGACATTCTTTTATTAATTTTAGAATGCATTATTACTTATTTTATTAAGTCTGTTATCTCTGTTTTTAAATGAATCCTACCAATTATTTATCTGACTGATTTAATATTCAACAAGCTCCAATGTAGCTCTGTTTTGAGCGATTTTGCATACTTGCTCTGGAGGGACTGGTTTCATGCTTCGAACTAATTTGGAATAAAATCACGGATTGTGAAAATTCTTAAGCAGGGCAGGGGAAGAGTATTCCCTTTTAAGTAGTAATACATAGTTAACATATATAAAATTAAGATAAAAAAAGAGTTGACAAATTCTAAAATCTCGTTATAATAAATAACATAAAACATATATGATTTATATGAATTATATGAATAAAAGGTAAGCAGCTGCGAGTAACTTTGTTTCTGGTTTTGAATAATTCATTGTTCCATCAAAATTTAAAATTGAGGTAATATGTATGCAAATTCACAGTGTTTTTGATTTGATCGGAATATTCGCAAAGGCTTCCTTAGTGACCGTTATTATTGCGTTGATATCCATCATTTTGGCTTTTGCTATAGGCCTATTGTTCAGTATTGCATTATTTTACAAAATACCTGTTCTGAAAACCATAATTCATGTATATGTTGAGTTTTTTCGAAATACACCATCGTTAATACAAGCATATTTTATCTTCTATGGATTACCAAAGGTATTCGTTCAGTTAGATAGTTACACCTGCTCCATCATTGTATTATCCCTTTTGGGTGGTGCATATATGTGCGAAGCAATCTACTCCGGTATAAAAGCAATTCCGAAAAATCAGACGGAACTTGCTACCTCCATCGGGCTTTCCAAATTCGATACTATCGTATATTTAATTGTTCCTCAGGCTATTTCCATATCCATTGCGGCACTGAACAACAATGCGATTTTCTTGACGAAGGAAGTATCGGCTATGAAAATAATCTTATTGCCGGAAATCGTGTATCAGGCATTTGCAATTATCAGTTTACGGGCGGATTTGATTCTGCCGGTAGCAGCAATAACCATTATCAGCTATCTGGTGATACTGATACCGATGTCATTTTTATTTTCCGCATTAGAAAGGAAGGTTCGCTTTGCAGAATTTGGGTCTTGAGTATATAATTGAGGGCTTTCCAAGATTGTTGGGAGGCATGTGGATTACCATTAAGATAGCGGGAATTTCATTGATTTTTTCAATCCTGTTCGGATTTATTATTGGAATATTTATGACTACCAAGAATAAAATAGTCAATTTTATATTGAGGATATTTTTGGAGGCATTTCGTTTGATCCATCCACTAGTTTGGCTATTTATTTTCTTCTTTGGTTTTTCCTTTATTCCAAACTTTCAAACGGATAATATTTCTGTATCCATTGTAGTGTTTACCTTGTGGGGATCCTTTGAAATCGGTGATTTGGTTCGAAGCTACATAAAGAGTCTTCCCATAAGTCAGTTTGAATCCAGTATGGCAATCGGATTATCCAAAGTTCAAATGTATGTATTTGTATTAATCCCCCAAATTGTCATTCGGGTTACACCTTCTATTGTCAATTTAGCAACAAGATTGATAAAGACAACCAGCTTGGTCTTCTTGATTGGTGTACCGGAACTGTTGAAGGTATCACAGAGTATCATTCAGGTGGCATATTACAATAATCCAAATAGCATCATTTCTTTTTCGATGTACTTGTTTTTATTGGTTTTATACTTCTGTCTCTGCTACCCTTTATCATTATTTGCAAAATTTTTAGAGAAGAGAGTTTCGGCGATTTCATAATTGAATAATCAAGGAGAATAACTATGCATTTGAAAATAAAAAACCTAAAAAAATCATTTGATCAAAATCTGGTGTTGAATGATATCAACTACGAGATAGAGAAGGGTGAAATTATAGCCGTATTGGGTCGCTCCGGCTGTGGAAAGTCCACCATGCTGCGATGTATCAACGGTTTAGAGAAAATTGATTCCGGAGAGATTTATCTTAACGATGAGTTAATTACCAAACCAGGTTCCACCTATACTGACTGGATTAATGTAAGAAAGAAAATCGGTATGGTATTCCAAAGCTATGACCTATTCCCGCATATGACAGTTCTGGATAATATTATCCTCGGACCCATGCGCGTGGAAAAGAGAAGCAAGAAAGAGGCAACGGAAGAAGCCTTAAAGCTATTAGACCGAGTGGGCTTAAGCGAGAAGAAGAACGCCTACCCAAGAGAACTTTCGGGAGGTCAAAAGCAAAGAGTTGCAATCTGTAGAGCACTTTGCATGAACCCGGAGATCATTTTGTTCGATGAGGTTACCGCAGCACTTGACCCAGAGATGGTAAGAGAGGTTTTGGACGTAATCAAGGGATTAAAAAATCAGGGATTAACATTAATTATCGTAACCCATGAGATGGAATTTGCAGAAAAGGTTGCTGATAAAGTTGTTTTTATGGAAAACGGGAAAATCATAGAGGTGAATTCACCGGATAAATTCTTTAGCACGCCGGATACGGAAGAGGCGAAGCGTTTCTTAAATATCAATCAGGATTTCATACTGTAGATATTAAATATGTAAATATTTTATATAATTAATTTTTAAAGGAGAGATAGGAATGAAGAAATTTTTAGTTTTACTAATGAGTTTAGTATTAGTGGTAGGTCTTGTTGCTTGCGGTAAAGGTGCTGACAAGAGCGAACCCGGTTCCATTGCTGCTATTAAGAAGGCAGACACAATTAAGATTGGTATTTTTTCAGATGATGCACCATTTTGCTATCAGGATGCAGATGGTACCTTCAAAGGTTATGACGTGGAATTAGGCAAGAGAATTGCCAAAGAACTTCTTGGAGATGAGAAGAAGATTACCTGGGTAACTATGAATCCTGCAGATCGTATTCCTTACTTACAGACTGATAAGGTTGACTTACAGCTCGCAGACTTTACTGTAACCGATGAAAGAGCTAAGAGTGTAGACTTTACACTAGCTTATGAGAAGGTATCCATTGGTGTAGTATCCAGTGATAAAACTCCGATTACTTCTGTAGATCAGTTAAAGGGTAAAACACTTGCTGTTAATACCGGTACCACCGCGGATGCTTACTTTACAGAGAATGCACCGGATGTGAAATTAATCAAGATCGATGCAATCACAGACGGATATCAAGCACTTACAACCGGTAGAGCAGATGCTTTTGCACAGGATAATACTTTACTTCTTTCCTGGGCTAAGAAAAACCCTGGCTACACTGTAGGTATTAAGGAATTAGGTAACAAGGATTATATTGCGGGTGCAGTTAAAAAGGGCAACAAGGAATTATTAGACTATGTCAATGATTTAATTAAAGGCAAGTTGAATGATGAGCAGTACTTCCACAAGATTTATGAGACTACTTTAAAGGATAGCTTCCCGGCAGAGCTTACCGCAGACCAGATTGTTGTTGAAGGCGGAAAGACAGAATAATTTTCTCGTAAAACATAGTATAGATATATGCATACAAATATATACAAAAGGGGCTTGCCAACAGCAAGCCCTTTTCGTAGTTTACCTTCTATGGGCGAGCTATCATGGGTGAGTTATCATAGGCGAATATCCCATTTATAGCATCCGGTTAATATGTCAACTTGAAAAGTTAATTCGGTATCCCCTAATTAGCTATTTGCAGGTAGATATAAGAATAGTATATTAGTCCCTCTCTACAATTCACAACTTCTTCAAATTTTCTTGACAAAAACCATGAAATGAGGGATACTCATTTAGATAATATTTAGTAAAAGGCAGCATATGTTAGCCCATATAGATGAGAGTAGGAAACAGATATGAAATTATGCAGTATTGCAAGTGGCAGCAGCGGAAACTGTATCTATGTAGGAAGTAATCACACCAATCTTTTGGTGGATGCAGGAGTAAGTGCAAAACGAATTGAGAATGGGCTAAGCGGTATTGATATCATGCCGGGTACAATACAGGGAATTTTAATTACCCACGAGCATTCAGATCACGTGCAGGGACTTGGCATCTTGGCACGTCGTTATCATATACCGATTTATTCTACCTATGAAACAGCGAAATCAATTCAGTCAATTAAAAGTTTAGGCGCTATACCGGAGGAATTGTTTCATCCGATCAAAGCGAACGAACCATTTTTAATTAATGATATTGAAGTGGAGCCCTTTTCGACCTCCCACGATGCTTCTAATCCGGTATGTTATACCATGAAAGCTGAGGGAAAGAAGGTTGGTCTGGCAACGGATTTAGGTAAGTTCGATGACTACATACTATCCAAATTAGAGTTATCTGAAATACTATTTATTGAAGCAAATCATGATGTCAATATGCTTATGGTCGGCAAATATCCATATTACTTAAAGCAGAGAATACTAGGGGATAGGGGACATTTATCCAATGAAACCTGTGCGGATTTAATTAGCAAATTAATTCACCCTAATTTAAAACATATTTTACTGGCACATCTCAGTAAAGAAAATAATTATGAAGAGTTGGCTTATGAAACGGTTTGCTGCGAATTAATGAATCGGGGAACCGATTTTTCTGCGCAAAAAGTTACGGTAGCTCATAGAGAGCAACCTTCAGAAATGGTATTGATTTAAATAATAGGAATTTTGTAACAACTGTATTTCGAATAAAAATAATTTACTTTATTCAATAATATTTACATAGAAGAAAGTGATTCAAAGTTTGTGATGATTCTAAATTTTATTCGTATTTATATACGGTGTTATAATATGATTCCGTTCCAATGGAACAAATAAGATAATAATTCGGGCTGTTTCAAAATGATCCAGTTCCTAATATAAAGGAGGATTTCTCGTATGAAGAGAGTGGTAATAACCGTAGTAGGTAAGGATACCGTTGGGATTATTGCAAAGGTGTGTTCTTATCTTGCAGATAATCGAATTAATATTCTGGATATCTCCCAGACAATCGTTCAAGGTTTTTTTAATATGATGATGATCGTGGATATGACAGAGATAGACAAGGAATTTGATGTGATTTCCGATGAGCTTGGTGAGATAGGGGAAGAAATTGGTGTTATTATCAAAACTCAGCGTGAGGATATCTTTGATAAGATGCACAGATTATAAGAATGGATTGCTAAAACAGAGGATAATGTGAAAGAAATTCGCTTTCACAATGCGTGGTAATGCTACGCAGAAAGGAAGAGTATGATTAATATAAATGAAGTCATCGAAACCAATAAGATGATTGAACAAGAGAATTTGGACGTTAGGACGATCACACTCGGAATCAGTCTTCTTGATTGCGCCGACCCTGATTTAAACGAGCTGAATCGTAAAATATATGAAAAAATTACTACCGTTGCAAAGAATTTAGTGTCCACAGGCAACAAAATTCAAAGAGAATACGGTATTCCGATTGTTAATAAACGAATTTCCATTACTCCCATTTCATTAGTGGGAGCTTCTGCATGTAAAACATCAGAGGATTATGTCACTATAGCGAAAACCTTAGATCGTGCCGCTAAAACGGTTGGCGTTAATTTTATTGGTGGATATTCTGCACTTGTAAGTAAGGCAATGAGTGTGAGTGACGAGCTTTTAATCAAATCCATTCCCATGGCTCTCAGTCAGACTGAACGTGTATGCAGTTCTGTAAATGTTGGATCTACAAAGACAGGTATTGATATGAATGCGGTCAAGCTTCTGGGTGAAATTATTAAAGAGACCGCTGAATATACAAAAGAGAATGATTCTATCGGATGTGCCAAACTAGTGGTATTTTGCAATGCGCCGGATGATAATCCATTTATGGCGGGTGCATTCCATGGAGTAACAGAGGGAGACGCGGTTATCAATGTAGGTGTCAGTGGTCCCGGTGTTGTGAAAGTGGCTTTAGAGGGTGTTCGTGGTGCTGATTTTGAGACATTATGTGAAACAATTAAAAAGACTGCATTTAAGATAACACGTGTTGGACAGCTGGTAGCGCAGGAAGCATCAAGATTACTCAACATCCCTTTTGGTATTATCGATTTATCCTTGGCTCCTACGCCCGCAATTGGTGACAGTGTTGCTGAAATACTACAAGAAATAGGACTGGAATATGTTGGAGCTCCTGGAACAACCGCCGCATTAGCATTATTAAACGATCAAGTAAAAAAAGGCGGTGTTATGGCATCTTCCTATGTAGGTGGTTTAAGCGGTGCATTTATTCCTGTTAGTGAAGATCAGGGAATGATTGATTCCGTTGAGGTCGGAGCTTTAACAATTGAGAAGCTGGAAGCGATGACTTGTGTATGCTCTGTAGGCTTGGATATGATCGCTATTCCGGGGGATACTAAAGCTACAACAATCTCCGGTATTATAGCGGATGAAATGGCAATCGGAATGATTAATCAAAAGACTACTGCAGTTCGTATCATTCCGGTAATCGGTAAGAGCATCGGTGACCGTGTAGAATTTGGTGGGCTATTAGGTTATGCGCCGGTTATGAAGGTAAATACCTTTGGCTGTGATGCTTTTGTTAATCGGGGTGGCAGAATCCCTGCACCGATTCATAGTTTTAAGAACTAATAAAATATGAATTTGTGAAAGTTATGAACCGCATTGAAAAGATTGTCGTCTAACAGATTGAATTATTTGTATTTGCGTGCTTTTGTTTACGATTATGATACAAGTGATAGATATAATAGACAGGTATGCAATACTACAAGGAAATGAATGTAAAACAATTCATTGAAAACCTTGATTTTTGGAAAAGAACAAAAAAGTTAACAAGGAAGGTATGTGCTATATGGATGAACGCTTAACTCAATTAGATTATAAAAATGTTTTTCAATATTTTAGTGAGATTTCTAGAATACCCAGAGGTTCAGGGAATGAAAAAGCAGTTAGTGATTATATGGTGGAATTTGCCAAAAAACATAATCTTGAATATACGCGGGACGAAGCAAATAATGTAATTATAATTAAGGATGCTACCCGGGGATATGAGAAAGAACCCGCAATCATACTTCAAGGACATATGGATATGGTTTGTGAGAAGAAAAAAGAACATACCCACGATTTCTTAAAGGATGAGATTAAGCTAATTGTTGAAGGAGATTATCTTCATGCGGACGGTACCACATTAGGTGCGGATAATGGCATTGCAGTTGCTTATATTATGGCTGTTATGGCAGATGAAGGGTTAGAGCATCCAAGAATTGAAGCAATTCTTACTACGGATGAAGAAGTAGGAATGCATGGAGCAAAGGCCTTGGATTTATCAAAGCTTCAAGGTAAATATATGATTAATCTGGATTCTGAGGAGGAAGGCTATCTGCTTTGCAGTTGTGCGGGCGGACTTACCGGAACCAGTACCTTGCCAATTAAGCGAGTTTCAAGTTATGGCCGAAAAGTAAAGATAAGCATTGGAGGATTACTTGGTGGTCATTCAGGCATTGAGATAGGTTGTAATCGTACGAATGCTACGAAGTTATTGGGAAGATTATTATATGACCTAAGAGAAAAACATAGCTATGCATTGATTGATATGCAGGGTGGCTTTAAAGATAATGTTATCCCAAGAGAAGCAAATGCTGACATCTTGATTCCTGTGAAGGACGAGGCAGAGGGGATTGATCTAAATAAGGAATATCAAGAGATCAATCAGGCTATCACAGAGTTGATGACGGTATATCAAAAGGAATTAGCCACCAGCGAACCAGAATTAAATTATACAATAGAAGATTTGGGTGACGACACCGTGGAGGTGTTACATCCGGTTTCCTATGAAAAAATGCTCTTTTTCCTCGTTAATATGCCTTATGGGGTACAAACCATGAGCGCTGATATAGAAGGATTAGTGGAAAGCTCCTTAAATCTTGGCATATTTAAGACCTTGGAAGATCAAGTTGAATTCTGTACTTCGGTACGAAGCTCAAAGAGCAGCTACAAACATTTTATCAGCAGCAAACTGAACTATATGACTAGTTTTCTGGGAGGAGATTATGTGGTTCGTGCAGAATATCCTGCATGGGAATTTCAAAAAGATTCCCCTCTGCGTAATCATTTCCAAAAACTTTCCAAAGAAATGTATGGAAAGGAAATGAAGGTTGAAGCGATTCATGCAGGTCTCGAATGTGGATTGATTTTTGAAAAGATGCCGGGAATTGATATCGTTTCCATCGGACCGGATATCACAAAGGTTCATACCATTGAGGAAAATGCGAATATTCCATCAACAATAAGGGTATATCAGTTCCTTGAACGAATTTTGAAGGAAAAGATAGAAGCATAACATTACATCCGGGGTCGATATAATAGGGTCAAGAGAATAAGTATTATATTAGGAGATGAAAACATGAGCAAGGATAATGAAAATTCTGCATTCGATGTCAATGACCAACAATTCAGTGAAAATTTTTATAAAAACATTGATAAGGCATTGGGGGATGCAGATAATTACTCACAAGATAGCGAAGAGATAAAGGGACGGTTAGAAAAACAAGTAAATGATAAGGAAACCGTGGCTACTCTTACAGCATCTTCTGAGTCCGAGGACAAAGTTGAGGATGAATTAACAGATATCAATGCAGCTTTGGCTAAGCAAATCAGTGATGAAATCAATTTTAGTACAGAGAATCAAAAAAAGAAAAAGAAATGGAAAAAGGTATTTGTAGGTTTAGGAGTTTCTCTTTTTACAGTTATATTAGTAGGAGTTTTTCTTCTTTTTACCCCGCCTGGCAATAAGCTCTTATTAACCTTCGGTGTGAATGCCAGTGGTACCATATGGAGCCATTTTACCCATAAATTTAAAGATAATACAGATGTATCCACTGATGAAGATTACATTGATGAAGATGACAAAACAACTGATCTTCCTGAAATTGATCCCGCTACCATAAGCTGGCCGAGTCATCCAGGGGAAGGAAGGCACGAAGATGGAGTTTACAACATCTTACTGCTTGGTGAAGAGTCCATTGGTATGGAAGGTTCCAGAGGTCATACGGACGTTATCGTAATTGCTACCATGAATACAAATAACAAGACAGTTAAGCTTACCTCCCTAATGAGAGATAATTATGTTCAAATTCCGGGATATAATGATAATAAGCTGAATTCTGCTTATGCAAAAGGCGGACTTGACCTGCTCTATGAGACAATTGCCTTAAACTTTGATATTAAGCTTGATGGCTGTGTTAAAGTTGACTTCAAAAATTTCGAGAAAATTGTTGATCGAATCGGCGGTGTTGATGTAACCCTAAAGAAAGTGGAAGCAGATTATCTGAATTCCACCAATTATATTTCAAACAAGAAGTACAGAACAGTAACCGAAGGTTTTAATCATTTTAATGGTAATCAGGCTCTCGGTTACGCACGTATCCGTAAAATTTCAACTATAACCGGCAACAATAACGATTATGGACGTACGGATAGACACAGAATTTTATTAAACCAGATATTTGAAAAATGTAAATCAAAGAGTAAAACAGAATTGGCAGGAATGATGGTGGACTTCCTTCCGATGATTACTACGGATATTAATAAACAGAATTTCCAGGCATTATTAAATTCCTTTATTGATATGGGAATAAATACACAGAAGATTGAACAGCTGCGTATTCCGGTTGACGGTGCGTTCCAGGATAATATCAAAATTCGTGGTATGTCCGTAGTAGTTCCTGATCTTCAAAAGAATATTGAAGCTCTTCACAGCTTTATATTTGATGACGCTACACCTACACCAACAGGTGCAGCAGGTTCCACAACAAAAGAAAACACAACTGCAACAACTAAATAAAATTAAAAATAAAAATATAGTTTCGTGCGTTTTGTTATATTGCGACTCGTATTACCATATAATTAGGTGTCCCATTCTTACATGAATGTAACCGTTATGAACTGGGGCAAGCTTTATAAAGGGAGTGTGAGTTCGTGTTAGCAAAACGCATGAAGTATGATAAAAGGTCTTTTCGTAACGATGTAATCTTTATATTAGTAATTTTGGGTATTGTTCTTGGAATTGTTGGATTTGAGCTAAATTTACTGAATTCGGAATACACAATTAAAAGAATAACTTCAAAGAATATTGACTATGATAATTATCGTAATTATAATTTAAAGGACAATATAATAGAAGAAGCCAAGCAAAAAGCTGAAGCTGCAAAAAAGAGCTATCCGATCTTGAAAAAAGATATCTATGCAAATGAAGTAGGATACCTGACTTTTAGTATGATGACGAATTCCTATAAGATGAAGGATGCTCCATTAATTGATGAGTACACATTTTATCGAGGAATCGGCAGAGTCGGACAAAATCCGAATTTTCGAAAGCTTTATCAATTTAATCAGTCAATTTTATCTGATCTGGTTTATTTTCCGGTGCCGAAGATCACAAACGAAAGTGCAGATATATACTATGTGGATTCTTGGAGTCAACCAAGAACCTACGGTGGAAATCGAAAGCACGAGGGTACAGATTTGATGGCATCCAATAACAAGCGAGGTTTTTTTCCTGTTGTAAGCATGACAGACGGTGTTATTGAAAAGATGGGTTGGTTGGAGCAAGGAGGATACCGGATTGGAATTCGATCACCAAGTAAAGGATATTTTTATTATGCACATCTAGATTCCTATGCCCCGGAACTGAAAGAAGGGGATAAGGTAATGGCAGGGCAGATGCTTGGTTTTATGGGTGATACAGGATATGGTCCGGAAGGTACGAAGGGTCAATTTGACGTTCATCTTCATCTTGGCATTTATGTGAATACGGAGGATGGCGAAATGAGCATAAATCCTTATTCGGTTTTACGTTATATGGAGAAAGATCGAACCAGTTGGCAGAATGGAGTTACAAATGGAGATTTACTTAGATAATTCAGCAACAACAAAGGCAACAGAGGGCGTGAAGGATATCATGATGAAGGTTCTCTGTGAAGACTATGGTAATCCGTCTTCCATGCACCGAATGGGTGTGAAGGCCGAACAATACATGAAGGATGCTTCGGGCATTATCGCTAGTGCTCTTAAGGTTGAGCCCAAGGAGATAATATATACCTCAGGAGGAACGGAATCCAACAATCTGGCGTTAATCGGAACTGCTATGGCCAATAAACGCCGTGCGAATCATATCATTACAACCAGAATAGAACATCCATCGGTACATCAAACCTTGTTATATCTGGAGGAGAATGGCTTTGAAATAAGTTTTGCGCCTGTGGATGGCAGCGGTAAATTAATAAAAGAAAAATTATACGAGCTAATTCAAGACAATACATTATTGGTCTCAATCATGTATGTAAATAATGAAATCGGTTCTGTTCAAGATATTGCTGAGATTTCGGCTCAGATAAAAGAACGAAAGAAAGATATCCTACTTCATGTGGATGCTGTGCAAGCCTTTGGCAAATATAGAATCTATCCTAAGAGAATGGGAATTGATTTACTGTCCTTTAGCGGGCATAAAATTCATGGTCCCAAAGGGGTAGGTGCGCTCTATGTGAATGAGAAAGTTAAAATAAAGCCCACCATATTCGGAGGAGGGCACCAAAAGAACCTGCGGTCCGGTACAGAGAATGTATCAGGAATTGCTGGACTGGGACAAGCTGTAACAGAATTATATCAGGATTTTGACAATAAAATGGAACAAATGTATCAACTTAAGCGAAAATTCTTACTGGAAGTAGCTCTTATTGAAGGAGTAACGATCAATGGACTACCGGCAGAATGCACCGGCGCATTTGAAATGGATTTAATCAAACATACAGCACCTCACATTATGAATGTTTGCTTTCAAGGAGTAAGGAGTGAAGTGCTTTTGCATTCTCTGGAGGATAAAGGGGTCTATGTGTCTTCAGGCTCTGCTTGCAGCTCACATCATCCTACCCCCAGTGTGACTTTGACTGCAATCGGTTTAACCAAAGAATTAATGGATTCCACCATAAGGTTTTCAATGTCTGAGTTAACAACGGAAGAAGAGATTGATTATACGTTGGATCAGCTTAGATATCTGGTACCGGTGTTAAGAAGATATACTAGAAAAAGGTAAGATTAAACAGAGACTACAAATGATGATTTATTTAAATCTGAAATTATGGATGATCAAACTATAAAATAAATTTCAATAAAATAAATTATGTTACTATCGAAAACAAACGGCCAGCAAATGGCCGACCTAACTACTGGAGGATATTATGTTTAAAGCATTTTTAATTAAATACGCTGAGATAGGCTTAAAGGGTAATAATCGTTATCTTTTTGAAAATGCCTTAAGAGATCGTATTAAAGAAGCATTGGAATCGCTTGGGGAATTTACGGTTTCAAAGGAGCAGGGCAGAATTTTTGTAGAATGCCCCGAGGAGTATGATTATGAGGAGACAGTATCCGCATTAACCAAGGTATTTGGTATTTCTTCTATTTGTCCGGTTGCAGTAATCGAAAGCTCCCAGTGGGAGAACTTGACACAAGGTGTGGGCGATTATATTGAAGCGATGCACCCGGATCGTAACATTACCTTTAAAGTAGAAGCGAAACGTGCGGATAAGAAATATAAACTGACTTCACCTGAGATTTGCATTGAGATGGGATCCTATTTATTAAAGAGATTTCCCGAGATGAAAGTGGATGTACACAATCCATCCGTTCGATTTACGGTGGAAGTACGAACAAAATGCTATGTATATTCCATTATTATCCCTGGTCTTGGCGGAATGCCGGTGGGCTGTAACGGTAAGGCAATGCTACTATTATCCGGTGGAATCGACAGCCCGGTAGCAGGATATATGATTTCAAAACGTGGTGTATCCCTGGCAGCGACTTACTTTCACGCTCCCCCGTATACCAGTGATAGAGCAAAGCAAAAGGTTGTGGATTTGGCATCGAAGATATCCAAGTATACCGGTAAAATCAAGCTTTTTGTTGTGAACTTTACAGACATTCAATTATATATCTATGACCAGTGCCCCCATGAGGAATTGACCATCATCATGAGAAGATACATGATGAAAATTGCGGAGCGTTTGGCGGAGCAGGAGAATTGCCTTGGTATGATTACCGGCGAGAGCATTGGTCAGGTGGCTAGCCAGACCATGTATAGCCTTGCGGCAACCAATGAAGTTTGCAATATGCCGGTTTATCGTCCGTTAATTGCCTTTGATAAAAAGGATATCGTTGAGATCGCACAAAAAATTGATACTTTTGAAACTTCGATTCAGCCTTTTGAGGATTGCTGTACCATATTTGTAGCAAAGCATCCGGTGACCAGACCGAGTGTCAAAGTGATTAAAAATTCCGAAAAGAAACTGGATGAAAAGATTAACGAAATGGTGGAAACAGCTTTAAGTACAGTAGAGATTGTTGAGGTTGGTTAATAAATAGTAGCCTGTTCCATAACGATTTATTAGGATTTATGAAGTGATTTAGATTATTTAAGAAAATAAGATATAGATAAGATTATAAGATATAGTTAATATTATAAATAAAGGGCTGATGCTCGTCTTGGCAGCAGCCCTTAAATAACCGAAATGAGATGGAACATAATTAATTGTTAAATGGCTCATTAGATAAACGGAATCAGATAAAATCATTAGTTAATTAAACGAGAATTCCGAAGAAGATAATTTAAGTAGATAGACAGAATCAGGTATACAAAATGATTTAACAATAATCAGAAAAACATATATTAATGAATTATCCATAGACATAAAAAAAAGCCGCCATCAGGCGACCTTTTTAGTGGTATTAGTCAACGATATAAGGCTTTAAGATTGCAAGAACGCCATCAAGATTCTCTTCACTATGGATGTTTAAATCAATATGTTTAGATAAATCAAGAGAGAAAATACCCATAATGGACTTTGCATCTATTACGTATCTTCCGGATACTAAATCGAAATCAGTATCAAATTTTGTTACGTCATTTACGAAAGCTTTAACCTTATCAATTGAATTTAATGATATTTTAACTGTCTTCATATAAAAACCCTCCTTAATTAAATATATGTATATACTATAATTTAGCAAATTAAAAGTCAATATACAAAGTTCATAAAAAAAAGGGGAAAAGTTGTATAGGTCGGAAAAAGAATAACGGGATATGGTGGGTTTTACATACGCCAGAGGTTTGTAATATACACTTTTTTAATACATTTGCCTAGCTTCCTGGATTAGCAAGATTAACAATAAAATGTAGCTATATGAAACCATGTCACTGCACATACAATGAGAATGATTACCGGGATTCGCAATAGCCGATTCAATATGAATAATACGAATTACAATGAATGATACGAAAGGAAATAATAGATCGATGAATAAAACGGCAGCATTTTTAAGTCTTGGCTGTAAAGTGAATTCCTATGAAACGGAAGCCATGAGGGGAATGTTTGAGGCACAGGGCTATACGATAGTAGACTTTAAAGAGATAGCAGATGTTTATGTGGTAAACACCTGTACGGTAACGAATATTGCGGATCGTAAATCCCGCCAGATGTTGCATCAGGCGAAAAAGCGCAATCCGGAGGCTGTGATTGCGGCGGTGGGTTGTTATGTACAAGCTTCAGAAGAAGCACTTTTGGCTGATCATGCAGTGGATTTGGTAGTAGGTAATAATAAAAAGGGTGATATTGTATCCATGGTGGAACGCTGTAGGAATTCCAATGAAAAGGAAGAATTGGTAGTAGATATCAGTGAGCAGAGAGAATATGAAGAGCTCAATGTAAGTACTACTATGGAGAAAACCCGTGCCTTTATTAAGATTCAGGATGGTTGTAATCGTTTTTGCTCCTACTGCATCATACCTTACGTAAGAGGAAGAGTGCGTAGTCGTAAGGAAGAAGAAATCCTATCCGAAGTAAGCGAGCTGGTGAAAAACGGTTATCAGGAAATCGTACTTACTGGAATCCATATATCCTCCTATGGCACGGACTTTGATCGCAGCGAAGAAGAGGGTGTATTAGCTTCTGAGATCAATCCGCTTGCTGATTTAATAGTTAAAATTGGTGAGATGGAAGGAATTGAACGTATTCGTCTTGGATCTTTGGAGCCAAGAATTATTACAGATGAGTTTTTGGGTAAAATCAGTAAGGTAAGACAATTCTGTCCTCATTTTCATTTATCCTTACAAAGCGGAAGTGATAGTGTTCTTGCAAGAATGAATCGTAAATATACTTCACAGGAATACTATGACCGAGTAATCTTGATTAAACGCTATTTTGAGATTCCTTCGTTTACAACAGATGTGATTGTAGGCTTCCCGGGCGAAACTGAACAGGAATTTGAAGAAACTAAGAACTTCGTTCGTAACGTAGGCTTTTATCAGATTCATGTGTTCAAATATTCCAAACGAGAAGGAACCAAAGCAGCTGAGATGAAGGATCAAATAGCGGAAGAAACCAAAAACCGTAGAAGCAATGAATTAATTTCTTTAGCAGAACAGCTCTCTGACGAATATAAACTCAATTTTATGGGCAAAATGGAACGAGTGCTTTTTGAAGAAGAGATTGTAATAGACGGAGAAAAATATCAGGTAGGTCATACGCAGCGGTATTTGAAATTGGCTGTAAAAAGTGATCAGGATTTGTCAAATCAGATCAAACAGGTAATGATATGTAATAAATTAGCAGATGAATTACTGCTTTGTGAAATAATACATTGAATTTTTTGATTAAATATATTAATATAATAGTAATAGAGAAACGGTAAATTGTAGAAACCATATTAGCAGACTATCGGTGAAAGAGGAAGTGATTCGATGCAGAAGTTGAACAATACTCAGTATTTTAGAGTTCATAAGGATAAAGAAATCGTTGTAAGTGATGTGATTCGGACCGTATATTCCGCTTTAACAGAAAAAGGTTATAATCCGCTTAATCAAATCGTGGGATATGTTATGTCCGGAGACCCGACCTACATAACAAGCCATAAAGGTGCAAGAAGCCTTATTATGAAGGTAGAGCGCGATGAGATTATCGAGGAGTTATTACGTTTTTATATTGATAAGGACATCAACTCTGTAAATTAGTTATTAATGCATAACGATGAAAGAAGTTTCATCGTTATGCTTGCAACTTGAATAATCGGTTGCAAGATGGGAGAAACACTTGAAGAGAATATTGGGACTTGACTACGGTTCGGTTACAGTTGGCGTAGCTGTTAGCGATGCGCTGTTTTTGACCGCACAGGGTGTTGAGGTAATTCGCCGTAAGCAGGAGAATAAGCTTAGGCAGACCTTGGCAAGAATTGAAGAATTAATTAATCAGTATGAGGTAGGCACAATTGTATTAGGATATCCGAAGCATTTAAACAATTCCATCGGAGAGAGAGCCATAAAATCAGAAGAATTCGCGCAGAAGCTCAGACAAAGAACCGGTCTTGAGGTTGTGCTATGGGATGAGCGGCTTACAACAGTTGCCGCACATCAGGTTCTGTCACAATCAGGTATGAACCATGAAGAGAAAGCAAAGGTAGTGGATAAATTAGCTGCAGTTTTGATTTTGCAGGGATACCTTGACAAACTTAGTTTTGAAAAGAAAGAACATGATACAGACAGTGATCAAGGAGGAGATTATGAGTAATAAACCGAATGAGATTATTTTTACCACAGAGGATGGAGAAGAGGTTACCTTTCAGGTTATTGAGCAAACTCGGCTTAGTGGTACGGATTATCTTTTGGTTAGTACAGACAGTGAAGAGGAAGAAGATGCGGAGGCTCTGATTCTGAAGGATGTTTCGGACATTTCGGATGCAGAGGCGATTTATGATATAGTTGAGGATGACCATGAACTGGAATTGGTCGCAGGAATATTTAAAGAGTTATTGGATGATATTGAATTATCATAATTGCATAGATATGATTAGATGAAAATAGGTGATATTATGTCAGATACTCAAGAAAAGTTCAAAGCTTTATTAAAGCAGAACGGACTCAAGGTAACAATTCAACGAGTTGCAATATTGGAGGTTTTGAATAGCAGACCGGGAATACATTTAACGGCAGAAGAGATCTATGATTTTGTCAAAGAAAAGTATCCCGATATTGGAATGGCAACTGTATACAGAACAATTCAAATGCTGTCAGATTTGAATTTAATTGATAAATTAATTCTGGATGATGGTTATGTTCGATATGAAATCGGTAAGATGAATACGGAGAACACTGGTCATCATCACCATCATTTGATATGCCTGGACTGCGGTGGCATTTACGCTTTTCAAGATGATTTGTTGGAAAATTTGGAGACTCGGATAAAAGAGGCCCTAGGGTTTGATGTGGTTGATCATCAGGTAAAATTATATGGTCATTGCAAAAAATGTTTGAGCGAAAAACCGATTTAATCTAATAATGAAACATAGAACCGATCAACGGTTTAGTTTTCATGTAACACAATGAGATACGGGGATTATATAACTTGATATAATCTTTCTGCTTGTTGGGTTTCATCATATTGTATGCACTTAGTTAATGGATAGATTTATTACATATTAAACCATTGGAGGTGCAATTATTTGAAAGACAAAGAGAAAGAAAAAGAACAGGACAAGATTGTTAAAACACCGAATTTTAACGGTGTAAAAATTATTCCGCTAGGCGGATTAGAGCAGATTGGTATGAATATCACTGCTATTGAGTACGAGGATTCCATAATTGTTATTGATTGCGGTTTATCTTTTCCGGAAGATGAGATGTTAGGTATCGATTTAGTAATACCGGATGTGACTTATCTTAAGGAAAATATCAATAAAGTGAAAGGCTTTATCATAACACATGGTCATGAGGATCATATTGGATCACTTCCTTACGTATTAAAGGATGTCAATGTTCCGATTTATGCCACAAGATTAACTACGGCAATTATCGAGTCAAAACTGAAAGAACATAATCTTTTAAAGAATACGAAGCGTAAGGTGATCAAATATGGGCAATCCATTAACCTTGGATGCTTCCGTATCGAATTCATTCGTACAAACCACAGTATTGCAGATGCAGCTATGTTAGCCATATTTACCCCGGCAGGTATTCTGTTCCATACAGGTGATTTTAAAGTTGATTTTACACCGGTTTATGGTCAACCCATCGATCTTCAGAGAATCGGTGAAATTGGTAAAAAAGGAGTACTTGCCTTACTCTGTGATAGCACGAATGTAGAACGTGCCGGGTATACCATGTCAGAAAGCACAGTTGGCAAAACTTTTGATACGATATTTGCAGATAACGCGAAACAGCGTATCATTGTTGCGACCTTCGCATCCAATGTAGATCGTATTCAGCAGATTATTAATTCTGCATCCAAGTATAATCGTAAGCTCGTTGTAGAAGGTCGAAGTATGGTCAATATCATGAATACCGCGGTAGAACACGGCTATATCACCATGGCAGAAGGTATGCTGATTGATGTAGAGCAGATGAAGAATTATTCCGATGAACAGCTAGTTCTAATCACAACCGGAAGCCAAGGGGAATCAATGGCAGCATTGCCCCGTATGGCAGCATCCATTCACAAGAAAGTGACAATTAAGCCGGGAGATGTGGTTATTTTAAGCTCAACACCCATACCTGGTAATGAAAAGGCAGTATCAAAAGTAATTAATGATTTATCCATGAAAGGCGCGAAAGTGATTTATCAGGATACCCATGTATCCGGTCATGCGTGTCAGGAAGAGATAAAATTAATTTATACCTTAACCAAACCGAAGTATGCAGTACCGGTACACGGTGAATATAAGCATTTGATTCGACATAAGGAATTAGCACAGACCCTTGGTATTCCCAAGGACAATGTATTTATACTATCCTCCGGCGATGTACTCACCTTATCCAGTGAGCAGGCAGCAATCACCGGTGAAGTTCCGGCACAGGGTATCCTGGTAGACGGACTTGGCGTAGGAGATGTAGGCAATATCGTTCTTCGTGACAGACAGCTGCTTTCAGAGAACGGATTAATAATTGTTGTAATCTCATTAGAAAAGTATACAAATCAGATTCTTTCCGGACCGGACATTGTTTCCAGAGGCTTTGTCTATGTGAGGGAATCAGAGAACCTTATGGAAGAGGCACGTGATATTGTGGAGAGAGCGTTGAATAAGTGCTTAAACCGTAACAATGCCGATTGGAATAAGATGAAGAATGAAATAAAAGATTCATTGAGTGATTTTATCTGGAAGAAGACAAAGAGAAATCCTATGATTCTGCCTATTATTATGGAAATTGAATAATGCAGTTATCATAAGTAAGAGAGGTCGTCGTTTATGGCAATGAAAACCACATCGGGAAAGTTAACCTTTAAAGTATTAAACTTTGTGTTCAAAATAATCTTAAATGTTGCATTTTATGTATTTATAGCATTTATGATTATTAATGTGAGCAAGTTAGTGTATGATTTTACTTATCAGCTTTATGGTCCTGTAACCGTGGATGCTAAGCCGGGTACGGACATTACCTTAAAGATTGACAAGGGTGATGCTACAATGGATGTTGCAAATAAGCTTGAGAATAATGTTGCGATAGTTAATAAGTATGCATTTTATGTAAAAGCGAAACTTCAAGACGCGGTTATTATGCCCGGAACTTACGAAATCAATAACTCAATGACTTATGATGAAATTTTGAAGAAAATTACTGACTTTGCAAATTCTACAACAAAAGAGGATGGCACACCGAAAAAATCCTCGGATGGTGAGAAAAATTCTAAGAATAGCCAGTAAACAACCAGGAAAACAGAAGGGCATGGTAAACCATGATTGTTGACGAAAGAATAGCAGCCTATATTAATTCCTTAGCCGTGGAAATCAAACCGGAGCTTTTAGAATTAGAAAAGGTTGCATTGGATCACTATGTTCCCATCATAAAAAAGGAAACACAGGGAGTATTAAAGTTTTTACTTCAAATGAAACAACCAAAGCGTATTCTAGAGGTCGGAACAGCCATTGGCTTTTCCGCCCTCTTTATGAGTGAGTATTCTTCAAAGGATTGCAAAATTACTACCATTGAAAAAGTAGCAATGCGGTTGGTAGAAGCTGAAAAGAATTTAATTGATCCGGTTTTTCCAAATAGGGAAAAAATCACCCTTTTAAAAGGGGAAGCGCTTGAAGTACTGCAAACTCTCTCAAGAGAACAACAGAAATATGATTTTATCTTTCTGGATGCAGCGAAGGCTCAGTATATGAGCTTTTTACCGGAGTTAATGAAGCTTCTTGAAGTCGGAGGAATGCTTCTGACCGATAATGTGTTGCAAGATGGGACGGTAATCAATTCCAGGTACAGTATCACAAGAAGAGATCGAACCATTCACACTAGAATGAGGGAATATCTTTATACCATTACCCATATGGAAGAGCTGGAAAGTGTGATATTGCCAGTGGGAGATGGTATCGCGGTGAGTCATCGACTAATGTAAATAATCTATACGGCACTTTTTGCCCAGTTATTTGGACAAAGCTATTGGTTAACCGAAAAGTTTGATAAGAGATAGAAGACAGTAATTTGCTTGAAGGAATAGAAATGAGGTAAGACATGCTTGAGGAAAGAAAGAAGCCGGAGTTATTAATCCCGGCGGGTAATCTTGAGACACTAAAAACAGCGGTAATATATGGCGCAGATGCAATCTATATCGGGGGCGACATGTATGGGCTAAGAGCAAAGGCTAAGAATTTCTCCATGGATGATATGAAAGCAGGGATTGCGTTTGCCCACAGCTACGGAAAAAAGGTATATGTTACAGCGAATATCACCGCCCATAATCAGGATATGGATGGAATACACCGCTATTTTCGAGAATTGAATGAATTTGGCGAAATGCGTCCGGATGCTTTAATTATATCAGACCCCGGTGTATTTAATATTGCCATGGAAGAAATTCCTGGAGTGGAACTTCATATCAGCACTCAGGCAAATAATACGAATTTTGAGACCTATCGTTTTTGGCATAGACTGGGTGCCACAAGAGTTGTGTCAGCCAGGGAATTATCCATGAAGGAACTGTCGCAGTTAAGAGCCAATATTCCTCCAGAGATGGAGATTGAAACTTTTATACATGGCGCCATGTGCATCGCCTATTCTGGAAGATGTCTGCTAAGCAATTATTTCACGGGTAGGGATGCGAATATGGGAGCTTGCACCCATTCTTGCCGTTGGAAATACCATATAGTGGAGGAAACCAGACCAGGGGAATATCTTCCGGTTGAGGAAAATGAGCGAGGAACCTATATCTTTAATTCCAAGGACTTATGTATGATAGAATACATTCCTGAGCTTGTGAAGGCGGGTATTGACAGCTTTAAGATTGAAGGTAGAATGAAGACAGCTCTATATGTTGCAACGGTTGCAAGAACTTATAGAAAAGCTATTGATGAATTCTTTCAGGC
Organism: Bacillota bacterium; assembly: GCA_023435895.1. Taxonomy (GTDB): domain Bacteria; phylum Bacillota; class Clostridia; order Lachnospirales; family Lachnospiraceae; genus Mobilitalea. The sequence goes on along the minus strand of JAEZLH010000036.1, from coordinate 89,514 downwards.
TCCGAAGCTCTATGAGGAAAATAAAGCTTCCTACATGGAGGAGATTAGAAAAGGTGTGAACCGTCAGTTTACAACCGGGTTTTTCTTTGGAACTCCAACGCATGAGGATCAGATCTACGATCATAATACTTATGAAAAAGCATATAGTTATCTTGGTACGATTGCCGGTGAAAAAGACGGTTTCTACGAGCTGGAACAAAAGAATAAATTCAGTGTGGGAGAAGCGGTTGAAATCATTAAACCGAATGGCTCTACCCTTAAGGTTATGGTTCAAAGTATCAAAGATAAAGAAGGTAATTGGATGGATAGCTGTCCACATCCACAGCAGAAGATTTATGTGGATTTTGGAGAGAAGCTTGAGATATATGATATTATTAGGCGGAAAGAGTAAATCTTTCCGCTTTTCTAGTGGAATTTTAATTGATTATTGGAATAGGACATACTGTAACCTTTTTGTAACCCTCTTTTTTAGAATTTTGTATATACTCTATTTAAGAAACACAATAATAGTAAGAAAGGAATTTTAAAATGAGGATGAGAAGAAAAATAGGAATGATTTTACTTGTAGCAGTGGTTATTGCACTAAACGGCTGTGGAAATATTGTAGATAGCGTTGCACTGGTAAACGTACCCAAGCTATCCAATGAGAAACATCAAAATTTAAAGGAGACTCTGGAGCAGCTTTTACCAAATGGTTTTGAATATGCTACCCCCAAATACTCGGAGCCAAAGCAATCAATCTTTACAGAGGATATGAACGGCGATGGAGTTATGGAAGGGATTGTGTTATATCGTGATACGATTGAGAATAAACCGGTTCACATTATGGTATTACACGAAAAGAATGGGGTATGGAGTAAAGTTAGTGATATTTCTACTAATTTATCTTATCTGGATTATTTTAAAATAAATGATTTAGATCAGAACGGAAGAAAAGAGTTAATAATTGGTACCGGCATAACCGTTTTGGATGAAAAAAGACAATTCCAAGTTTATGAATTCAATAATAACCAGCTATTTACCAAAGTAGATGACAGCTACCAATGGATTGATGTGAATGATTATAATGGAGACAAAAAACCTGAAATATTGTTATTAAGCGGTGAGGTGGGTAGTTCCCAGAAGGCAACTCTTTATCAATATGATAGCGGGAAGCTTAAAAAACTATCTGAAGTAAAGTTAAATCCCGATGCACATCATGAGAATATTGTTAATGGAAAACTGGCAGATGGTAATAATGCTGTTTTTATTGATAGCGGGGTTGGTGCACATTCCATGCTAACTGAAATTGTAGCCTTTGACAAAGGGAAACTTGTTTTGGTTGGTGACGAATTTGATGGTGTACTGTTAAAGGAGTATCCTCTTTATAGTAAAGATATTAATAAGGATGGTGTGATTGAGGTCGGAGGAATGTATATTCCGAAAGGGTACGAAGATGCCGCAATGGCAGAAATTCCATTTATCGATACGTACAATGATTATAAACTTGATGGAACTAAGCAGACTATAGCCCAGCGTTATAGCAATGGAATGTACCATTTCTTTATTAATATACCGAAAGAATGGTTTGATAATGTAACCATTAAAAATCTCAAAAATGGTATTGAACTGTTATCAGCAGATAAGCAGGAGAGTTTATTTCAAGTGAACTGGGACAAAAAAGAGCAATATAATGGAGAGGGTACCAAATTGGGAGAAAGTAAAAGTACGGTATTCTATATTATGAGTAAGAAGGATATGCCAATATCCATAAATAATTTTCACCTAACAGGGGAAGATTTGAAATAGAAAAAGCAAGGAACATTATAACCGGAGTGGAGCAAATCATGAAATCAGTTCTAGTAGTAGAAGATGAATTATCAATACGCAGCTTTGTATGTCTTAATCTAAGAAAGAAAAATTATAAGACCTATGAAGCAGAAACGGGAGAATGCGCACTATCTTTATTTCAAGAAAATCATATTGATATCGTGTTGTTGGATTTGATGCTCCCGGGTATGGATGGATTTAAGGTTTGCGAAGAAATAAGGAAAATCAGCGCAGCAGTGGGAATCATTATGTTGACAGCTCGGTCACAGGATGAAGATAAGGTGAAGGGACTTATACAAGGGGCAGATGATTATGTGGTAAAACCCTTTAGTATGGTGGAACTTGAAGCAAGAATGATATCCCTGATTCGAAGAATGGAGTTCATTCAAAAGAACGTGAATAGTCAGGTTATTAACACAGAAAATTATCAACTTGATGTGACAAATAGAAAGCTTTTAGTCAATGGTAAGGAGATAAAATTAACTCCTACCGAATATTCTTTGCTGTATTTATTGATGAGCGGAGGACAACGGGTGTTTTCAAGGGATGAATTACTGGATGAGATTTGGGGTGTGAATTATGTTGGAGATATTAAAGTGGTTGATGTAAATATTAGACGACTGCGTACTAAGATAGAATACGATCCCTCCAATCCGGAACATCTCATAACAATTTGGGGATATGGATATCAGTGGAAGGATTGAGGCATGAAGAAAAAAATTACACTATATTTCATGATGATAATACTATTGACCTTAAGCCTTGTTATGATATGTTTTTGGATGGGGTTAAAACAGTATTATTACCATGGAATAGCTAATACCTTTCAGTCTCATTCAGAAGTGGTTTCTCCTTCTTGGAATATTAAGGTTGATTATACAGGATTAGAATTAAGCACTTATAGTGATCAAATAATTCAAGAATTTCAATATAAGGATGCGGAACTAGAACTACTAGACAAACAAGGGAAACTGATACAATCCTCTTCTGGCTTTTTTGAGGAGACCACCTATTATGTTGATCCTCTCGTATATCGGTTCAAATCCATTTATAAAATTGAAAAGAATGCTTTTACCAAAGAAAAAATACTGGCATTTTATACTCCATTAATCTACAACGACCAAATAATCGGAGTTTTAAGATATAGTTCCTCATTAAACAATGTAAATAATCTCATAAGAAATCTGATTGGTTATGGACTCATTATTTGTGTGGTGGTTGCGGCAATTGTTTTTTTCATAAGTATTCGTTTGGGTAATTCCATCGTAAGACCACTTGAGGACATTGTTCATTTTACTCAAAAGATGGCGGAAGGAAAATATAAGGACAGAATTGAAAAGACATATCCTCATGAACTGGGAGAACTGGCTAATCGTTTGAACTATATGGGGGATGAGATTTTAAAAACAGATCGTATGAAGAATGACTTTATATCATCCATTTCCCATGAACTGAGAACACCATTAACGGGTATGAAGGGTTGGATTGAGATTTTGAAGAGCCCGGAGGAAATAACCAAAGATGAGTATCAGTTCGGGTTGTCAATATTAGATACGGAATCAGAACGATTAATAAGCTTGGTGGAGAATTTACTTGATTTTTCTAAGTACCAATCTGACCGGGTGAAATTGACATTTAACAAAGTACGTATGGATCATTTAATCCGAGAGGTGGTAACTCAATTTCGGAAAAAGGCTGAGGAGAAGGAAATCCTCATACACTTTGAAAGTACTCAGGTTTTACTGCTTGCGGATGCCAATAAATTAAAACAGGTACTGATTAATGTTCTTGATAACGCGATAAAATTTTCAGCGAAGGGTCAAGAAATAAAAGTAATTCAAACAGTAAACTCGAGTGAGGTAGTAATCAGTATTACCGATCAGGGAATAGGAATTCCTGCTGAGAATTTGGATTATATTATGAATTCCTTCTATAAGATTGATTCAAAATCCATTGGAAGTGGACTTGGTTTAGCTATTTCCAAGAATATCATTGAGATGCATCAAGGTTCTATTCAAATCCAAAGTGATTATGGCGAAGGAACTTCCGTGACGATAAGACTTCCTATAAAATCAGGTTAATAAGAAAAAAGTCAGTCCTTCTGTCCTTTTTTAAGAGGGATAGGCACTTTATGTCATTCACAATCATAATATATTAATGAATCATTAGGCATTGAGGTGCTTATCTTCATGAAGTCGTTTCCAAAACCGTTAAACACCAAAGAAGAATCTGACTATTTACGACGGTGCAAGGAAGGCGATAAAGGGGCCAGGGATAAACTGATTGAGCATAATTTGCGATTGGTGGCTCATATTGTGAAAAAGTACAATATGGCGGATAAAGAAACCGATGATCTGATTTCAATCGGGACGATTGGCTTGATTAAGGCTATTGATACCTTCGATGATGAGAAAGGAATCCGTTTGGCAACCTATGCATCCCGTTGCATCGATAACGAGCTGTTAATGATGCTTCGAAGTGGAAAGCGGTTGGCTAAGGAAGTGTATCTATACGATCCGATCGGTTCTGATCGGGAAGGAAATGAAATTAATCTCTTGGATATAATAGAAGAGGCTGATGTTGATATTGTTGAGAATATTGTGTTAGAAGATGATATCAAAAAACTGTATCATATGATCGGTAAGGTCTTGACGGACAGAGAACGCGAAATCATATGCTTGCGTTATGGATTAAGTAACCGTCGGGAAATTACGCAGAGAGAAATTGCAGGTATGCTCGGTATCTCCAGAAGTTATGTCAGCAGAATTGAGAAAAAAGCACTGAAGAAACTAAAAGAATGTTTTGAATTATAAATTAATAGGATCAAGGAAAAGGAAGATTTTGATTTCCTGGTATGACTCAAGGTTATAATTAGCTGGGAGTCATATTAAAAACAAGGAACGTTGATTTAATGTTGTGGAAGGCATTAAATCAGCGTTTTCTTATTATGTAGGGAAGAATTAATTATGGCGTTAATTATTATAATAATGTGGAAGTTGCAGATTACGTTATCTTGCTATGATGTAGAAAGAGTTATATTGTGTTATCCTACTATGAGGTATTATGAAATAAAAGAAGTTAAATTTTCTAGAGATGTTTATTATTTTACGAATTACGTATAATCATTATAAAAAATTAATAGAATTTTAATAGGAAAACCTCTTAAACTATTGTATTATAGTAGGAAATTAAAAGTATTTCATTTATATAAAAAGACTGGGAGGTCATATGAATCAATTTCGAAGATTTATGTATGGGAGATATGGGTTTGACCAATACGGACGTGCATTGATATTTTTTGCTTTGTTTATTTCATTAATTACCACATTTACAAGAGCTGGCTGGCTCTTTGTGGTAGGCTACATTCCCCTTGCATATGCAATCTTTCGTATTATGTCCAAGAACATACAAAAAAGATCAAGAGAGAATATGATGTATTATAACTTTATGAATAAACTACGCAGTAAGTTAAATCATATCAAGCTTGATTTAGTGGGGACGAAGACACATAAATATTTTCGCTGTCCCCAGTGTAAACAGACGATTCGCGTTCCTAGGGATAAGGGAAAGATTGCAATTACCTGTCCCAAATGCAGAAGAGAGTTTATCAAGAGGACATAAAGGAACGGGCAATTTAAGAGAAAAAGTTTATCCATGGACTTTTCTTAAAACAATGTTCCAACTTGGAAGGCTGGTTTATGCAGTCTTCTTTTTTTGGAAATGATCAAATCAGCTTTGACGAACGTGAAAAATTATGATATTTATTAAGAATGAAAATATAAGTCGAACATATCGAAAAGGGGATGTAGTATGATAAAAACAGGTTACGTAGTTAATGAAATGATTGCTTATTATGAAGGTGATCCAAGAAGAATACAGCATTTTCTTAAGGTTTATGGATTTGCAAAAGCGATTGGTGAAGTGGAAGGGTTGCCTTCTGATCTTCAAGAAATTCTGGAGGTTGCTGCCATTGTCCATGATATCGGAATTAAGGTCAGTGAAGAAAAGTATAATAGCAGTGCGGGTGAATATCAGCAGCTTGAGGGACCTCCGATTGCGAAAGAACTATTAACGCGACTTGGATATGGGGAAGAGCTGGTTGACAGAGTATGCTATCTGATTGCTCATCATCATACCTATAAGGATATGGATGGATTGGATTATCAAATTCTTGTGGAAGCTGACTTCCTAGTCAATATCAGTGAGGATGGGATGGCATCATCAGCAATTAAAAGCATAAAAGAGAAGATATTCCGTACAAGTACCGGGCTGAAATTTATCAATAATCTATATCCGGAAAAGTAAAATGCTCCAAAGAGCACAAAAAGGACGTATAGCATAAGTAAAATTTCTTCCTATGCCATACGTCCATAAATTTATTTCTTAGTTGACCATTTGGAGCAATCCCATACCTGAGTTGCCAAACCTTCATAGAATTCGGGCTCATGGCATATAATCAGGATGCTTCCTTTATAAGCCTTTAAAGCTCGCTTTAATTCTTCTTTCGCATCCACATCAAGATGATTGGTAGGCTCATCGAGAAGTAGGATATTGGTTTCACGGTTAATCAATTTGCAGAGACGAACCTTTGCCTGCTCACCACCACTTAACACGCGAACCTGACTCTCAATGTGTTTTGTGGTAAGACCGCATTTGGCAAGAGCAGAACGTACTTCATACTGAGTATAGCCGGGAAACTCTTTCCAGATTTCATCCAGACAGGTATTCGTATTACCCGGAGCCATCTCTTGTTCAAAATAACCCACATAGAGATAATCACCCAACTCCACCTTACCACTAATCGGAGGGATAAGACCAAGGATACTTTTTAAAAGGGTCGTTTTACCGATACCATTTGCACCCACAAGAGCAATCTTATCGCCACGCTCCATGGAAAGAGTAAGGGCAGTTGAAAGCGGATCATCATAGCCAATTACTAAGTCTTCCGTTTGGAAGATATAGCGGCCTGCCGCCCTGGCTTCCTTAAAGTTGAACTCCGGCTTTGGTTTCTCTTTTGCCAATTCAATGACATCCATCTTATCTAACTTCTTTTGTCTGGACATTGCCATATTTCTGGTGGACACACGAGCTTTATTGCGGGCAACAAAGTCCTCCAGCTCTTCAATTTCTTTCTGCTGGCGCTTATAGGCTGCTTCCAGCTGTGCCTTTTTCATCTCATGAACTTCCATGAATTTATCATAATCACCTACATAGCGGTTCAGAGCCTGATTCTCCATATGATAAATAATATTAATTACGCTGTTTAAGAATGGAATGTCATGGGATATTAGAATAAAGGCATTCTCATATTCCTGAAGATAGCGCTTTAACCATTCAATATGTTGTACATCCAAATAGTTAGTGGGCTCATCAAGCAGCAGAATGTCCGGCTTTTCGAGCAAAAGCTTGCCTAGGAGCAGCTTGGTTCTCTGACCACCGCTAAGATCGGTAACGTCGCATTCCAGACCAATATCATCAAGTCCCAGTGCATGAGCAACCTCATCTACCTTACTATCGATAATGTAAAAATCATGAGCATCCAGCAGGTCCTGAATTTCACCCATTTCATCACACAATGCCTGTAATTCTTCCTCATTGGCAGTACCCATTTGATCACAGATCTGATTCATCTTTTCTTCTAAGTCAAACAGGTAGGAAAATGCCGATTGAAGTACACTTCGTAAGGTCATTCCCTTTTCGAGAATAGCATGCTGATCCAAATACCCCACATGAACATGCTTTGACCATTCAACATTGCCTTCGTCCGGCATTAATTTACCCGTAACAATGTTCATGAAGGTGGATTTTCCTTCTCCATTTGCTCCAATTAATCCGATATGCTCCCCTTTTAACAGACGAAAGGATACGTCCTGGAATATTGCACGGTCACCGAAACCGTGACTTAAATTTGTGACATTTAATATACTCATTTTAAAACTCCTTCTATATAAATTCTTGGTTGATTAAAGTATCAAAGGACATTCCACAGACATAGTGCAACAACTTGCCATTGCCACAGAATAAACAGACCATTTGACGCCTTAATCTTGATTAGGTTCTCGAAATTACAATACTTTAGATGGTGGAGCCAAATAGCCCTTTCAACAGAGTGCATTACCACAGTACAAATAGCGCTATAGGATGGTAAATCATACTTATCCTTTATACATAGTTTCCGTCTTATGATAGGGTGCGTTTTTCTTCCCATAACGATTTCTAATTTTACACGATATTATAAAAAAAAACAATTTAAATTCTTTGTAACTTTGAGGAAAGAGGTACAAAAGTCCTCGTGGAAGATAAGCTGGTCGAGATTTGTCAAAATAATGTAGCGAATGTGTGAACTTGTCAATCAATTTGCGTAAATTATATAAAATATACCACAAAAGATTGACAGTGATATTCATTATATTATAATGGAATTGCAGTTATTATCTAATATTGTAAGGATAGGAATAAAAAATTCGGAGAGAGAAGTAAAATGGATAATCGGGATAGAAAAAGAAAAAGATTGGGAGATTTACTGGTGGATGCCTCGGTAATTACACAGGTACAATTAAAGTCCGCCCTTGACCAGCAGAAACTAATGAAGGGTAAGAGAATTGGGGAAATGCTGATTGATTTGGGCTTTACCAATGAGCTTCAGATTGCATTTGCATTAAAAGACCAGTTGCAGTACGAAGTTATACAATTATCATCCATCCGAATACCGGAAGAGATATTAAAACTGGTAACGGATAAGTCCATGTTAAGAAAATATTCATTGATACCATTTGGTTATAGCCCGGAGAACCCGAACGTATTAAAGGTAGCAATGGCTGACCCAATGGATATTGTAGCAATTGATGATTTGGGTATATTGACCAACCATGTAATTGAGCCTGTTATTGCTACTCCAACCGATATTATGGCAGCCATTGATAAGTATTATGGCAAAGAAGAAATCCAAAGGGTTGCAGATCAATATTCTCAAACCAGGCAGCTGGCACTGCAACAGGAAGAAGAACAGAACGCAGCCTATGAAGCGGATTTAAATAGTTCACCAATCGTTATCTTAGTTCGGTCGATTATTGAACAGGCAGTGCGCCAGCGTGCCAGCGATATTCATTTGGAACCCTTAGAAAGTCAGGTAAGAGTTCGTTATCGTGTGGATGGGGTATTGATTGAGGCAATGACCTATCAGGCGGATTTACTTCAGGCTATTGTAGCTAGAATTAAGATTATGGGAGAGCTGGATATTTCAGAGAAGAGAAAGCCACAGGACGGGCGTATTACCATATCAGTGGATCGTAGGGAATATGATATTCGTGTTTCGATTCTTCCCACCGTGTTCGGTGAGAAGGTGGTAATGAGAATTACAGACAAGAAGACTTTAGGCAGATCTAAGGATAAGTTAGGACTGAACCAGGAGGACTTAGATAAATTTGATAAGCTTCTAGCACATCCCCACGGTATGTTATTGGTAACGGGTCCCACCGGAAGCGGTAAGTCCACAACCTTGTATACTGCTTTAAGTGAATTAAACACCAATGAAGTGAATATCATCACCGTTGAAGATCCGGTGGAAGCAAATATTGATGGAATTAATCAGGTTCAGGTAAATGTGAAAGCGGATATGACCTTTGCCAATGTATTACGCTCCATCCTTCGTCAAGACCCGGATATTATTATGATTGGTGAGGTTCGAGATTCCGAAACAGCAGAAATTGCAGTAAAAGCATCGATTACCGGACATCTTGTAGTGAGTACACTCCATACAAACAGTGCAGCCAGTACCATAACCCGTTTAATCGACATGGGTATTGACCCCTATCTGATTGCAGATGCTACGATAGGCATTATAGCACAGCGTTTGGTGAGGAGGCTATGCGAGTGCAAACAGCCCCATGAAATAACGGAATTAGAACGAGAGTATCTTGGAATCGGTTTGGAGGATGAACATAAATTATATCAATCAAAGGGTTGTAATCTTTGCAATGGAACCGGATATCTTGGAAGAATTGGTATTTATGAGATCATGCCTATTACAAACCAGTTAAAAGTAATTATAAATAAAAATGGTTCTGCAGCAGAAATTCAACAAGCTGCCTTAAAGGATGGGATGCATACGCTTAGAGATAGTGCGAGAGCCTATGTATTAAATGGAACCACTTCAATTTCAGAAATGAAGAGAGTAACCACGGATGATATATAAACGCTAACAGGAGGAAGGACACATTTATGCATATCAATGATTATTTAATTCAGGCAAAGGCATTAGGCGCTTCTGATTTACACATAACGGTAGGAGTGGCACCAACTTGCCGTGTAAATGGGGAATTGGTGGCAATCGCAGAAGGATTTTTAAAGCCTGCGGATACTGCAGAACTTATTGAACCGCTTTTCCAGGAATATTCTAAGAAAATATTTTTAGAAAAAGGAGAAGTCGATGTATCCTATTCAATTCCGGGAGTAGGAAGATATCGTGTGAACATATTTCGTCAACGTGGTTCTTATGCAACCGTAATTCGACTGGTGGAATCCAATATTCCAAAACCCCATGAATTGGCACTTCCCAGTTCGGTGGTAGAGCTTACGAAGAAAAAGAAAGGACTTGTGTTAGTAACTGGTCCCACCGGCAGCGGTAAATCCACTACCCTGGCCTCATTAATTGATATCATTAATGCAAATTATAACTCCCATGTCATTACCTTGGAAGATCCGATTGAATACTTATACTCTCATAAGAAAGCAATTGTAAACCAAAGAGAAATCGGTCTTGATTCACAGAGTTTCTCAACAGCTATACGTTCTGCCATGAGAGAGGATCCGGATGTCATTCTGGTAGGTGAGATGAGAGACCTTGATACGATCTCCATTGCCATAACAGCGGCAGAGACAGGGCATTTGGTATTCTCTACTCTTCATACTACAGGAGCAGCCAATACCATTGACCGTATGATTGATGTGTTTTCCCCTCATCAACAGCCCCAGATCAGAATACAGTTGGCTTCGGTTTTGGAATGTGTTGTATCTCAGCAATTAATTCCTACGGTGGATGGAAAGAGCAGAGTAGCAGCCTTTGAAGTAATGCACGTAACACCTGCAATTCGGAATCTGATTCGTGAACAGAAAAGTCACCAAATTAATTCCATTATTCAGATTAATAAAAAGCTAGGGATGCAAATGATGGATGATTCTATTCTAGAGCTTTATCTTAGAGGATTTATTAATGCAGAAAAAGCACTTTCCTATGCCACAGATTTGTCATATATGGAGCGTAAGATTATTTAATATTGACAAGTCAATAGGAATATAGTAGGATAAATTATGAATTGACAGGGTTCCCCAAATGTGATTTAACAAAATTTGTAAAATCGTATTGAAAAAGCCTATATTATGAACTATAATATACATGAGACAGGTTTACGGAGGGAAGATGAGGAATTACGTATGGCGAATTACCGATATATAGCTATTAACTTACAAGGTAAGCAAATAAAAGGATCCATGGAAGCATCTTCAAAAGAGAATGCGATTGCAGCTCTTAAATTGGAAGGCAAATTACCTCTTAAGGTAGAGGAAGAGAATATATTTAACAAGGATGTTAGTTTTGGTTTTAATACAACGGTTAAAACAAAGGATATTGCAGTATTTTGCCGACAATTTTATAGTATTATCTCAGCAGGAATTCCAATAATTCGTGCTTTGGACATGCTAGGAGAGCAAACGACCAATAAGAAGCTTGCCAAGGCGGTTGTTGAGGTTAAGATGTCAATCGAAAAGGGCGATACCTTAGCGAACGCGATGAATAGCAGAGATGATGTGTTTCCCTCCATATTAATCAGCATGGTGGAAGCAGCAGAAGCCTCCGGCAGTCTTGAAACCTGTTTTTCAAGAATGGCTACATATTTTGAGAAAAGTGCAAAGTTAAAAAGTGTGGTTGGAAAAGCCATGATCTATCCGGCATTCGTATCGATTGTTGCAATTGGTGTGGTTGTGCTTTTAATGATGGTGGTAATCCCTAATTTTATCAGTATGTTTGAGGATATGGGAACTAAATTGCCTCCATTAACAATAGGGGTTTTAGAGGTGAGTCACTTCTTTGTTCACTATTGGTATATCTTGCTATTTATAGTAGTGTTGGCAGTTGTTTTGTTTCGAATTTTTGCGTCAACTCAACAAGGAAGCAGAATGATAGCATCAGTTGCATTGAAGGTTCCCTTGTTTGGAACATTGATAATTAAGTCTGCTTGTGGAACGTTTAGTAGGACAATGAGTTCTCTAATCTCTTCTGGTATTACTTTACCGAATGCAATGGCGATTACAGCAAGAGGTATCAAAAACGTGGTAATTCAGCGAACACTGTATGATGCCAAATCAGAAATTGAACGTGGTATCCCCATGTCGGTACCTTTACAGAAGTCAGGAGTATTTCCTCCTCTGCTCTATAATATGACGGAGATTGGAGAGGAAACCGGTAATCTCGAGAGTATGCTTGTCAAAGCAGCTGAGTATTATGAAGAAGAAGTGGAAACGGCGACAGCGAGTTTGGTTGCAGTAATGGAGCCGCTATTAATTATTATTCTGGCATTGATTGTTAGTGTAATTCTCGGAGCAATCTTCCAACCGATGATGTCGATTTACAGTTCGGTAGAGAATGTTTAATCAGAAATGTAATGAATTTGAATTAATTAATTGTGGAGAGCAATTACTTAAGATACTTAGGAATGAAACAAACTAATTTAAGAAAAGGGGAATTATTTTATGAACAAAAAGAGAAATAACAAAGGTTTTACATTAGTGGAATTAATCGTCGTTATGGCAATTATGGCTATCTTAATTGGAGCATTGGCACCTCAGGTTATTAAGTATGTAGAGAAATCAAGGGAATCTAAGGACTTGCAGGTTTTGAATACGGTGTTTACAGCGGCACAGACTTCTTTAGCATCAAGTGAAGATAGTTTAGAGAGTATAGAGTCAGAAACGTTAGCAGATTTCTTGGAAGCTACCTATGGTGCAGAAGCACTTGATATTTTGATTGGAGAGATTGCTGTACCATCAGGATCAACGAAAGAAGTGAAAGCTGCCGAAGAGATTGAAGCAAAGTTAACATCGAAAAAAGGTAAAGATAATAATATCTATATTAGCTATGATGCTACTACTAATAAAATCACTGTAGCGACTAAAGAAAGTGCAACAGGGGATAACTTATTAACTGTTACAAACTAATTTGAGTTCTGAATTATTACAGACTGTGAAGTCAGTCTGTAATAATTCAGATTATATTTTACAAATGACATATGAAAGTGAGCCACCTATGACTATCAACCTACTTATCATAAGCATAATCTTAATATACGGTCTTCTTATAGGTAGCTTCCTAAATGTTTGCATATACAGAATACCACTTGGAGTGAGCTTATCAAAATCAAGATCCCATTGCATGGGATGTGGCAAGCCCTTAAGAAATCGGGATTTGATACCTGTGGTTAGCTATCTTTTACTGAAAGGTAGATGTCGTAATTGCAGTACTAAAATCAGCATTCAATATCCTCTCATTGAATTATTAAACGGGGTAATCTACATAGCAATTTTTCTTATAAGAGGATTGCCAGGTGTGGCAGAACAATCTCTTAATTATCATTTGACCACAATTGTATTTTGTTTTACAGCTTCGGCACTAATTGTATTAAGTGTTATTGATTTTCGAATCTACGAAATACCAGAAAAAATTAATTTATTTCTATTAGTTGCAGGGCTGATAAGGATGGGACTGGATTATCATAATTGGGGACTTTACTTAATTGGCTTTTTTTGTGTTAGTGGATTTTTATATTTGATTTACGTGCTTTCTAAGGGGAAGGCAATTGGTGGAGGGGACATTAAGCTTATGGCGGTTGCAGGCTTAATAGTTGGCTGGAAGAACATATTACTAGCCCTGTTTCTTGGATGTTTATTAGGGTCTATCCTACATATATTAAGAATGAAAATAAAACATGCAGATCGAATGCTCGCAATGGGACCTTACTTATCAGCTGGTATTTTTATTGCCATGTTGTTTGGGGATCAATTAGTAAGTTGGTATCTGCGTTTATTACTATAGATAGATGGTAAAATTTAACATATACAACACTATAGCTAATGCAGGATAAAACTGTAAGTTAAATGGAGGTATTCATGAGTACAAAAGTTTTAAGCTTTGAGATAGGTACTAAGGTTACTAAAATATGTGTCATAAAATATAAGCAGAAGAATCCGAAGATATATCATACAATAATGATTGATACTCCTGTTGATTGCGTGGAGGATGGATATATCAGAGACGTTGATTCTTTAGCAAAGTCAATTAATGATGCCCTTAAAAAAGAAAAAATACGCTTGACTCAGGCTATATTTACCATATCTTCATCGAAAATAGTGAACAGAGAAGTCATTATTCCTTATGTGAAAGAAAATAAAATACAAGAAATTATTGAAGCCAATGCTACGGACTATTTTCCCATCGATACCAAAGATTATAGTCTCTCTTATATTATAATGGAACGGGTCGATACGAAGGAGATAAAGAATTATCGACTTTTGGTTTTGGCAATGCACAGTAATTTATTGATGACCTATTATAATCTTGCTGAATTATTAAGGCTTAAAATTACTTCCATCGATTATGTAGGAAATAGCGTTTATCAACTGTATCAGCAGGAGGCAATTCCAGAAATCAGTATGTTTGTTCAGATTAATGAACAAAATACGATGATCAATGTATTGAACAAGGACGCTTTGGAACTTCAACGAGTCATTCCGTATGGTTATGATTCTGTGTTGAATGCGGTTTCTGAAAACAAGGATTTACATATTGCATCGGAAGATGCCTTTACCGCTCTTACACAAAGAACCTTCATTAACAGCAGTTTTCCTACACAGGATTATTATTATCAATCAATAAATTCATCAGATGAAGTGCAAGAAGATAATACGAACAAAGAGATAACCGAAGCCCTACGATATTTAATCAATAATTTGGTTCGTGTTGTAGATTATTACGGATCGAAGAAAAAGGATTCCAGAATCAGAAGTATCCGTCTAACTGGACAGGGAGCGTATATACTGGGTCTTGACAAATTATTATCAACAGAGATAGGAATTGAAACCAAAATACTAACATCTTTCCACAGTATAAGCTTTGACAACAAAAAGGCAGAAATACCACTTGCTAGTTATGATTTCTCCGCAGCCGTTGGCGCAAGTATTGCTCCCATAGGGCTGGTTCCCAAAAAGTATATGGAGAGGGTCACAAAAAAGAATGACATGGTGTCAGTCTTTACAATCAGTTCATTGGTGGTTGTGACTTCGTTGGTGCTTTGGTTTGTATCAGCTCAGCAGTTACATGATGCTCAGAAGGATAAGAATAGGCTGAATACTGAGATTAATAAAATGAGCAGTATTAATGAGGTGTATT
The DNA here is from genome assembly GCA_023435895.1 of Bacillota bacterium. GTDB lineage: Bacteria > Bacillota > Clostridia > Lachnospirales > Lachnospiraceae > Mobilitalea. The sequence goes on along the minus strand of JAEZLH010000036.1, from coordinate 74,267 downwards.
CGGAAAACCTGGATTTAAAAGGCAAAGTGAAGGCATTGGATGATCTGGAGACTCTGTGTTATACAAATAATGAGAACTTGCTTCCACTCATAAAGGAATTAGAAGAAAAGCTTCCATCGGCTGTTACTGTACACTCCCTTAGCGCCAATAGCACACAGCTGCTGTTGAATTTAACCGCGGATTCTAAAGAAACAGCAGCGCTGACAATGGTACAATTAAAGACAATATCAATATTAATGAATATAAGAACTGCTGGGATAACAGAAGAGAAGGATGATTTTGGTATCACCAAAGTCAGCTTTTCGATTTCAGCCGATTACATACAAAAGCAACAAAGTACAGAGGAGGTTAAATAATATGAGAAGTATTAAAATCTCCAAAAAGGATTTAAAATTGTTGATAATTATCTTATCGTTAGCCGTTCTTTGGGTATGCTATTATTTCATTTATGTAGATAATATGAAAAAAGTGGATGCTATTAATAGCGATATTACAAAATTAGAAACAAGATATTCCGACCTTCAAAAAAAGGTTAATGATAAAGATAAGATTGTGAAGGAGAATGAAACCTTAAAAGGGAATTATCAGACTATGGTTTCCTCCTACGGTAATGGAGCAAGCGAAGAAAAAAGCATGATTTTTGTGAAAGACCTTCAGGATAATACCGGGATGGAGGTCAATTCCATAACCTTTGCTGATCCGGTTTTTCTGTTTAACGGAACAAATACGGTTAACCAAGCAAACAGCGAAGGAGCGGATTTGGATAAGGCAAACTCAGAATTATCAAAATCTACCGGTGAGAAAAAGGATCAAACAGATAATAAAACACAAGTAGATGCCAAATTAATGGAAGGATTGAAAAGCCTAAGCGGTTATCGTGAGACTATTTCAATTACTTTCCGATCAACTTATGAGGATTTTAAGAAGAGCCTCGATTATATTAATAATTATAAAGAAAAGTGTAATGCAGGAGATATAACGGTTTCTTATGACAGCGAAACGGGAAATGTATCCGGCTCGATGAATATTAATATGTATCACCTGATTGGTAAAGGGATTAATTATGTGCCTCCGACCATTGGTGATATTAAGATTGGAACAGATAATATTTTCGGAACCATCGAAATACCTCCTGAGAAAGAGAAGGATAATCAGTAAGGGGTACAGTTTATGTTATTGGTGATTGAGAGGCTTGATTATGGAGAAGAGATTGCAGAATAATAAAGGTTTTTCATTAATTGAAGTACTAATCAGTATTGTAGTACTGTCTATTCTTTTTATGGCTGCAATGAATGCATTTGCCACAGTTGCTAAGATAAATAAAAAAGCAGATATGGATCAAAAGGCTGCAACACTTGCTCAAAATGTACTGGAGTCTATGGAGACATTATCATTGGAAGAAACCCTCTCTCAATTTCATAGTCCGGATTTTGATATTATCAGCAGTAATCTGAATGAGGGTGACGACGGTTTCTATATTATGCCGGCTGATGCATACGGAGAATATATGAAAAACGGTACAAGATATTTGCCTGCAACCGCAGAATACTTAGGACGTCCGGATAGAAAAGTCTATTATCTAGCACTTCGTGGTGTAAAGGACAACAATGCGGCATTTGATGTTATGGTTCGATTGGATACTGCGTTGTACGGTGACTCAAAATATGTTGACACCATGAATAATTTTGAAATGCCAAATTTGTTAAAACTAGATGCGAATAAGGTAAGTATTGTGAATCTTAAAAATGATACGGATTCAATCGCTCTTTCTGATTTTGTAACACAGTATACCAGTTACTTGAATAGCTTGCCAACTCCCAGTGTACCTCCATCAACCCTAAGTAATGACATAAAGGCAGCCACAAATAAGACCATAACCCTTGATATTATAAAAAGTTCAGCGTCTTCCCTTCAGGTATCCTGTAAACTGAATTATACCACTACTGCAGGAAGTGGAGCTTATCAAAAATCTTATACTTATAATACGGATGCCTTCAGCGGTACAACAACAATAGAGCCGGGAAGTACCAAAGACGGTAATGTATATCTTTTCTATACTCCCTCCATGTTTGGAGGAAGGGATGTTATTAAGGTTATTAATAACGGAGCAAAGATTAACTTCTATTTAGTTAACCAGATGGACACGCTAGGAACCAACATAAATATAACTTCCAGTGATACTTCTTCAGGTGCATCTACATTCTATACGAACTATCCGGGAACTTTGGTTAACGGTGTTGCAATCGCTAACAGAAGTTTATATGAAAAACAGAATTCAGATGAAAGAATTTATGATATTAGTGTATCCGTTTATCCTAAGGGAACGATTGACTCTCAAGTGTTGGATCATGCATATGTTACTTTTCAATCTGCGAAGGAGAATTAATTATGAAGCATGCAGAGCGTTTTAAACTGAATAATAAAGGCGCATCATTATTGTTTGTTATCATCAGCTTTGTATTTATTGCTGCATTAGGCTCTATTGTAGTCTCCTCAGCTATTACTAATGTTGAGATGAAACGGATACATAGACAATCCAAACAAACCTTCTATTCCGCAGATCAAGCCTTGAATGAAGTGAAAGTGAGCTTAACAGAGGATGTTGCGAAATCACTAGCTGATGCTTATGAAGAAGTGCTTAGCAAGTTCTCATCTACGGATGAAGCATCAAGAAAAGCTCTATTCCAGGATTATTTTGTTAATCAGATAAAAACCACATTGAATGTGGATATAGTCAATGAGATTGAATGTGAAAGATTCAACCAGGTATACTTAAAGGAAATGAAGTATAATGCTGATACAGGTAATGGAGCAAAAGTTTTTTCTACCAGAACAGGCAATAAGCTTGGGTTTGTGCTTACGGACGGTGTTAGTGTAACTATTAGTGGTTTAAAAATTATTTGTTATAATAAAGGATATGCCAATACACTATCAACGGATATCAAGATACTATTGCCCTCTTCCTCTTTTATATCGCCGGTATTAACAGTAGATAACAAAGCATTTATGGATTATTCCTTGATTGCAAATAAGGGATTGTGGGCGACCACTAGTTCCCATAATGTGTTAGGTAATGTATATGCAGGAGAAGATGGTATCAATGTAAGCAATGAGTCGAATACATTGACAATGCAGAATGGCAATGTAATCTCTGCGGGAGATATTACGATAAAGGATAAAGCGAAGCTAAATATTACGGCGCCTACCTTTGAAATATGGGCAAAGAATTTGATCACTGCACAAACAAATAAATCAGAACAGCCTTTACTCACAACAGATATCTCCATCAATGGAAAGACATTTATAAAAGATGATTTGGTCATTGATGCGAATAGCAGTAAGGTGAATTTAGCAGGAGAATATTACGGATACAGCAGCGGAGACAGTGCAAGTTCTAACAGCGCTATTACAATTAATATGGCAAATGCATTCCTTAAGATGGATTTGCTTAATAAGCTGTATTTGGCAGGTCGAGCATACCTCAGCTTTAATAATGGTTCTGTAAGCTATGATCCAAATTCTTCAGTTGGTGCTCCAATTGGAGCAAACAATGATGTTCAGACCGGTGAGTCATTATCCGTGAAAGGAAGTCAGACAGCTTATCTGCTTCCGCCGGAGTATATCGAAGTGGGGCATAATCCGGTTAGCTGGGATGAATATACTACGTATTATAATCAAGGGACATCTATGTATCACATTAATTCAACCGACGTGATTTTTAAGGATTCGTCCATCGCTGATGGTGAACGAAAGCTTTCCGATTACGTTAATATTTCTGATCCGGTAAACAGTGTGTTTTATAAATTCGGAAGTGAGTCAAATGTGGTATATTATTACCTGAAATTTAAAAATGAGAAACTAGCTACCACTTTTTTCAAAAATTATAGTATTTGCTATCCGGAAAAAGTATATAACAATTTCCCGATTAATAAAATAATTGTCAATTCGGCGGCCGGAACCAATGTTACAGCAGGAAATTTAATCACCTATAATAACAGTGCAACAATTGTTCAGGGCAGTAATACCGATTTTAACGATCCATATGGGAACCAGTATAATAACCTGTCTCATACGTTGCAAAAGTATGTTTCTAGTACAAAATCTGTATTTGAAACCATCTTGAACGTAGATAAAATCAATCAGGATGCCATTGGAGGCAAACTGGCACATATATCCGACGGTGTATTATCGGATGGCAGTACACATTACTATGTGAATATCGTGAATGGGGATTTTACGCTGGATGAAACAGGAAAGCAGGGAATTATTATTGCCACCGGAGATGTTAATGTGAAGTATGACTTTACCGGGCTTATTATTGCCGGAAAGAATATTAATTTACAATCCGGAGCGGACGTTCAGGCAAATGGAGATTTAGTAAATAAGATTTTAGATAAAAATCCTAATGTAAAAGCATATTTTGCAGGAGAGGATGAATCAGGCGATACGGAGGAAGATTGGAGTGCGCTGGATATATCCAAATTGATTGTATATGAGAATTGGAGAAAAAATTAGTTTTGACCGGAGGATGACTGACATGAGAGATAACAGAGGTATTAGTCTGATTGAGCTTATTGCTGTAATGGCTATCTTGGCAATTTTAAGCGGTGGGGCATTGATTTCTCTTAACTATTTATCCTTCGCGGATGTAGACAAGGCAATGGAGAAGGTGGATTCCTCTCTAAGCAAGCTGCAGATGGAAACAGTAGGTACCGGCTATCCTTATTCATATCTTGCGATAAGGTGGAATTCAACGGACAAGTCTTATGATATTAGTAATGTTACGTCAACGGTGGAATTAACGCCTGATAATTGGGAGAGTGCTTCAAAGACCATATCAAATCAGAAGAAAATTGCGAATGAGAAAGTGATGATAACCTATTCCAATGAAGAAGATGGTTCTAACCCGATTGAGTTAAGAGATGATAACCCGATTTTATTAATCAGCTTCAAACCGCACTCCGGTGCATTTCTCAGTTCGTGTAGGACGATTGTACTTGAGGGAAAGAGCAAAAAATCCACACTTATCATGGTAGCTAAGACTGGAAACCATTATGTGGAGTAGTATAAAGGAGATTGTGTTGATGGGAAGAAAACGAAAGGACATAGCTCCTGTCAATGATAGAATATTTCGACGTTGTAATTCGTTGAAGCAGGATAATAAGGGATTAACACTAATCGAGCTGCTGGTAGCCATGGTGATTTCCTCAATCGTCATAATAATGGTGGCAATGTTCATTTCCTTGGGTTCCAGGAATTACAATTATGCAAGTAAAGAGATAAAGTTACAGATGCAAGCGCAAACTGTGACGAATCAGTTAGATGATATGATTATCAGTTCGAATTGGTTGGAAAGCAGAGATCTATCCGATGATGTAAAAGCATACGTAATTTATTCCGGGACGGATATTAACGTTATTTTTTATGATAAAAGTACCGATATGCTTTATATAAAGGATGGCTTTGAAAAAGCAGAAATTCCCGCCTTGACCACCTCAAGTTATTCCAAAAGAGAAAACTTAATGTCTGCTAATGTGTCATACTTTAATCTTAAATTAAATCGGACAGAAAATGAGGTGTCATTGACGATGAAAATGATAAATGATACCGCGGATTACTCGGCAATAAAAACGATAGCACTTCGCAATCAGGTAAAGGAACCCGATTAAAAGAATTGGTGGATACGAAGTTAAGGATAAACGAAATCAGAATATTATGTAAAGTGAGGCGATGAAATGAAGAAAATCTATATAGGAATTGCTGTGTTAATTATTACAATAGCGGCGGCATTGTTCTTCAATATTCATTTTCTGTCTTCAAAAAACGGTAAGGATTCTGTGTCTGCCGCAGCTTACTATGGATCAACTACTCCAATAACCCTTCCACCGGAGGATGGTGAGAAAGGCACGGCTTCCAATCCATTTGTTATTTTGGAGATTGTACCTTATGAAGGCTATGCGGAGATTGGATATATGATTCAGGGCTGTGAGCCGGTACCGATTGATCAGGCGGTAAGTAACGGTGACATTTATACACTTGTTTCCACGAATGGAATGACTTATAATCAAAACACTAATAAAGTTACATATAATAATTATTTTTTAAAGTATGTATTGGATATTGATACCTCGAATCCTGCAAATGTAGCTGCTTATAAGATCAATGTTATTACGATTACTCCGGATAAGCTGAATCTTCCATGTAATTTTAATTTAATAGACAGAGCAGACTTGATATTCTTTTCACCCAAATTGCATGTGGGCAGTTTGGATACAATATGGGAAAAATATTATCCTTCCATGAAGAAATCAACACATGCAACCAGTTTTCTGACTAATGATATCACATGGGAGACTACTGCAGAAATTCTTCGTAAGACATCTGTGGACGATGATCCAGCACCGATTGTTTTTGATGTCACGGTATTTGATTCAGGTAGTGCCGGCATGAATATAACGCCGAATAAAAAGTATTCCAACGGTCAGAATGTTGGAGTCAATGATACAGGATATTATAATAATATAGCGAAATTATATATGATAATGCAACAAATGGAGCCTGTAAAATTCTATAATGAATTCATTAAATCAGGTCTCGTTAAGGCGGTACCCGTCAAATCCTCATCAGGACAGTTTCAGTATGTGGACAGTGGGAATACAGTTAAGATGACAACTGGCTACTATTTGGAACAGGACAGTGCTTATAATACTTCCACAGCATACACTTATAATACGGCAAATCCGGCTGCCATATGGTGTATTTATACCTTCTTGCCTTACCAACTGTTCCCTGACTATAATTCACTAAAGGATGGTCAGGTATGGTATGATATGGGCATTGATTATAATTTTTCTTGGGGAAGCAAAAATGTTGCAGTCCGCCATAATTTTTATTCCTATAATGGGGATTGTGCTTTAAATCAGAATTTTGTTGATACAACAAAAGTTGAGTATAATTCCAGATTCACTCAGGGAGCCTTTGACTATTATAATATGACATCTGGTAAAATATCTCCGGCAATGGCAATTCACTTTCTAGTGAACAGTAAGCCGAAATATTCGGATGATATGATCCGCGTTCTGGAAGTGGAGCCTTGTAATAGCTTCATATGGGATGGAACATCTAGCCCATGGCAGGTTGGAGATAATTCCACGAATGGCAGCAGTAATTCAAGACTTTATTTTACGAAGCTCTTTCCTAATTATAATGGGAGTGTTGCGATTACTACAATGACCTCCCCTCAGTTTAATGCAAGTCTTGAGGAGTTAAATGGGAATTATGATTTAATTGTATTCGGCTTAAAGTCGGATGCCTTAAAGAGTAATGGAGGGCTAAATTATAATGATTCCTCCCTAAATAGTAAAATCTATCTGCATAATGGGGACAAAATCAAAATGTCCTCTAATAAGCTAAGCGGGCTACCCGGCTCCACGGATACGGATACCTTTCGGTATTCAGGCAATGATATCACAAAGCTAAAATTTGACCAGCTTAAAAGCTTTATGGCAGCCGGGAATCCAATCCTCCTAGACAGTGGATTTTTCAGTTCCAATAATACTTCGGTGGATACTTTAAAAATTGATAGTAATTCCTACATATATTCTTTGGCAAATATTAATAAGTCGACCTCACCGTTATTTTATTTGAATACAATGACGGCCTATGCGATAGAGGGTATATTAACAAGAACAAAAATTCAACTGAATTTAAATAGCTATCCTGTGGTATATCGGGATCGTACCAAATCTGCCTATAGCGGGTATTCGGATGCCCAGATTTATGTAAACGGAAACAATATTAATTACAGGACGCTGGAATACCAGTTTAGGATAAATAATAAATATAATTCCAGTGATAACTATACTGCTAAACTCTATCTTGATATGAATGCGGACGGAAAATTTGACTCCTCGGAGAAACTGTCAGGAATCAGTATACTCAATGCAAGTGGCAGTTCCGTGTCATCAACTGGATTAAAATCCGGCACAGATTATACACTGAAATGTAATCTGGAAGCATATTTTACCGGAATATTACCTTGGAAGCTGGAAATCGTATCAAATACTTCCTCGTATATCATTGCATCTACCTCCAATTACTGTGCACTAAAGACTTCGGTGAAAAAGCAGATTAATGTCTTACAGATTACGCCAGATAGCGGCAATACAGTAAATTTAACCAATTCAACCTTCAGTAATCTGTTTAATAAGGTAAATAACTATGATATTAAAGTTACTCAATGGACCATATCTATGTTAAAGTCCAAGTGTGGCACTGGAAGCTATCGTTACTTGTTATCTGATGATAATGATGATATGGGTGATACCGATGGAGTGGACAGCATCGATGACGATAATGATAATCTGTATGATTTTGATATAGTCATACTAGGATTTGGGTCAAAAGTAGATTATGACCAAGCCGGTCAGAATGCAATATCCAATATCAAGGAGTATATTACTAAGGGCAATACGATACTATTTACCAATGACAGCTTGTCGTATGTGAACAGCACGGATAGGTCCCAGTTTACAAATTATTGGGGGTATTCCATGAATCAGAGCTTCCGTAATATACTTGGAATGGATCGCTTTGGTGCAACTTATTCCTCAGCCTCTGACAGACAAAATAATAAGAAGGACTATGCTTCCTCATCCAGTGACTATAGTTCTTATATTCAAGGCTATTCCAATCGGATTATGAATGAATTTGCATCCACTTCCAGCCCGTGGACTCACCCTAGCAATCCGAATGCAGTATTTGGTTCGGTAAATGGGAATGCCTCCACCACGAATACAATTACGCAGATAAATGATGGACAGGTATCCAGATATCCCTTCGAAATTGATCAGAAGGTGAGCGTAGCTCCAACTCAGGCACAGTATTATCAACTTGATCTGGAGGACAGTTCAATATCCGTTTGGTATTGCCTTTCCAATTCCTCCTCAGGAGGCTATTACAGTACTACACCGAATGATGCCCGAAATAACTATTATGTTTATAATAAAGGAAATATTACCTTTACCGGCATCGGAAGCAGCAGTTCTGTTACAGATATGGAAGCAAAGCTTTTTGTAAATGCGATGCTGGCAACCTATACTACAGCGGTACAAACACCGCTTATAAATCTGACCAATAAGAATATTTCAAGGGATAGCAAGGATCAGCAATATGTATATGTGGATTATGATATCTATAATACTTCACAGGCCTATGGAGATGAGGTGAATAAATCCGCCGATACGCAATATCAAAGGATAAAATTCATCATTACGGAGAACAATATATTGTTGAATAAGGTTTTAACCTTATCCTACTACGTAATAAAATCGGATGGAACACAGGTGAAAATAACAAATATTACTGCAAAAAAACTAAATGATAATTCGAGCGTTAACAAGAATTCGAGTGGTGATATCGTAACTTCGGGAGTAGAGTATTATATTGATATCCCACTATCGGTGTTACAGGATAATAAAATGCTCATGAATAATAATTTTGGTTCAAAGATCAGCATACACGGATTAATGACCTATGGTGTAAGCTCTGACAAATCAAAGCAATTTAATCAGGATTTTATTTTGGCAAGAAGAGGATTGTTTGATTTGGATTAGTGTGATAGAATGGTTAAAGCATTATGTTCCGATTACTCATTTTGGAGGCAGACATGAAGATACTTGTGAAAAACCTGTATAAAAAGCTTGTGAATCGAGAGACCATCACATATATTATTGCAGGAGGTTTAACAACAGCCGTAAATTTTATCAGCTATATTGGCTTATGCCGAACGGGGATGCCTATCCTTACAGCGAATGTATGGGCATGGGTGATTGCAGTAAGCTTCGCCTATGTGGTGAATAAATTAGGTGTATTCTTAGCTAAAAGCTCTGGATTATTGGAGGAAATAATCAGTATTATCAAGTTCTTTGCGGCACGGTTGGTTACCTTGGGAGTGGAGCAATTAGGTATGTTCTACTTTATTAAAAAGCTGGGTTTTCATGATCTGGCGGTAAAAGCATCCCTAGCGGTAGTCGTGATTATACTGAATTATGTATTTAGTAAGTTATACATTTTTAAGAAACAACAGCAAAATCAGGTAGAAGCATAATAAAGAGTTCAGTTTGGGCGTGCCAATCTATAACGGCACGTCCCATTTTACGTTTAAGTTTCACTAACATTAAGGTGACAAACGGTCTGTTTATACTGTGGAGATGGCAATAAATTAAAGCTTAAAAGATTTATGCAATTCAATATGAACTCTGCGGAAGACTTTTTGCCTCATTAACAACGATGGATGGAAATCACAATACAATGCTCAGTTAATATAGTCTCGCAATTAAGAGCCCGCGAGGATGGAAAGGAATGGTAACTATTATGAAAGCAAATGCAATTGTAAAAGTAAAAAAGGGAGAAGCAAGATCATTAAAAAGCGGAGGTCTATGGATTTATGATAACGAAATTGATACTATAAGCGGAGAGTATCAAAACGGAGATCTGGTATATGTTCATGATTTTGATGATTATTATTTGGGCTGCGGCTTTATTAATACAAATTCTAAAATAACTGTCAGAGTAATGTCCAGAGTCAAAGGACAGGAAATCGATCATGAATTTTTAACTATGCGAGTTCAAGCAGCTTGGGATTATCGTAAGAAGACAGTGGATACGGACAGTTGTCGTATTGTATTTGGAGAAGCGGATTTTCTTCCGGGACTGGTCATTGATAAATTCTCGGATGTACTTGTAGTTCAGTCCCTCGCACTTGGAATAGATCGTATGAAATTGGAGATTATCGATATCTTAAAGAAGCTGTTAAAGGAAGACGGAATATCCATCAAAGGGGTATATGAGAGAAGTGATGCGAAGGTTCGTACCCAGGAGGGAATGGAGAGAATTAAAGGGTTTATTGGTGAACCCTTTGATACAAAGGTGTTGATTACTGAAAATGGAGTAAAGTATTACGTAGATATCGCAGAAGGACAGAAAACAGGATTCTTCTTAGATCAAAAGTACAATAGAGCAGCAATCGCAAAGCTTTGCAAGGATGGTAGAGTATTGGATTGTTTTACCCATACCGGTTCCTTTGCACTGAATGCAGGGCTTGGAGGAGCGAAGGAAGTCATCGGTATTGATGCATCTGAGCTTGGAGTTGCTCAGGCCACGGAGAATGCAGCTTTAAATAATTTGTCCTCAACGGTTAAATTTGTTGCAGCAGATGTATTTGACCTTTTACCGGAATATGAGAAAAAAGGAGAACTCTTTGATGTGGTAATCTTGGACCCTCCTGCATTCACGAAGTCAAAGAACTCCGTGAAGAATGCAATTAAAGGCTATCGTGAAATCAATTTACGTGGTATGAAGCTGGTGAAGGATGGTGGTTATCTGGCTACCTGTTCCTGTTCCCACTTTATGACACCGGAATTATTTGCGGAGACAATTGGACAGGCGGCAAAGAACGTGAAGAAAAGAATCAGACAGGTGGAATACCGCACTCAGGCACCGGATCATCCGATTTTGTGGGCTGCAGATGAATCTTATTATCTGAAATTCTTTATATTCCAGGTAGTGAATGAAAAATAAGAAAGAGTGATTTGAGATGACATATGAAGAAGCAAGAGCGTTCATTCAAGACTCCAATCAGTATGGTAGCAAGCTTGGACTGGAAGCTATCACAGAACTATTAAACAAACTTGGTAATCCTCAGGATAAATTAAAGGTAATTCATGTGGCAGGAACCAACGGGAAAGGTTCCACTTGTGCCTTTATTGCCTCTATCTTGGCGGAGAGTGGTTATCTGGTGGGTCGCTATAATTCACCTGCGGTATTTGAATATCTTGAGATGGTTCAGATTGATTATAAGGACAAAGCGCAACGAGTCAACTACTCTATGAAGGAAGAAGGAGTTGTAGAGGCCATTGAGAACATCAAGATTGCCTGTGAGGAGATGCTTTTAGAAGGAAAGCCTCATCCCACTTCCTTTGAAATAGAAACAGCCATGGCGTTATTGTACCTTTACAGAGAAAAGGTGGACTTGGCTATCATTGAAGTTGGGCTGGGTGGAAGACTTGATGCAACCAATGTATTTAAACATCCCCTGTGTAATGTGATAACCTCCATCAGTTTGGATCATATGAGTTATCTGGGAGATACACTTGAAAAGATAGCATTTGAAAAAGCAGGAATTATTAAAGAAGGTGCAATTGTAACAACCTCAAATACGGATTCTGAAATTCTTGATGTAATCAAAAAGAAAGTGGATCAATTCGGGAACCACTTCTATGCAACTGATTATCGTGAGATATCCGATGTTCAGTATTTACCTGACGCTACAAGCTTTCATTACAAAGGAGCAAAATATTCGATTTCCCTTCACGGAGAATATCAGTTAAAGAATGCAATTCTCGCAATAGAAACGGTCAAGGCTCTTGCACAAAATGGATATAAGGTTCAGGAGGATGCTATAGAAAAAGGCTTAACTAGTACAAGCTGGGGTGGAAGATTTGAGCGTATTTCTAGCTCCCCCCTCTTTATTATGGACGGAGCTCATAATGAGGATGCCGCTATTCAACTAAAAGCATCCGTGCTGAGGTATTATCCAAAACACAGGAAAATATTTATCATTGGGGTTTTAGCAGACAAGGAATACCATAAGATATTAGAGCAAATGGCGGAGCTGGCAGAAGTTATTATTACAATAACGCCCGGTAATGATAGAGCATTACCCTCAGAGGAGCTGGCGAAGCAGGCTAGGCAATATGCAAAAGGTGAAGTGCTTGATGGTCAATCTATCCATAATGCGGTAGAACTTGCATACGAGAAAGCAAACAAGGATGACCTGATTCTGGCATTTGGTTCCTTATCATATCTTGGAGAATTATATAACACAGTAAAAATGAAGATACAGGTTTCGTGATTTCACTGAAGTAAGAAGTGTAATTCATCACTACTGATTAAGGTGCCAAAAGGTCTTTCTATAAAGTTCATTGGAATTAATATTAAAGTAAAACAAATGCTTCAGTGAATGGATGACTTAAGTAATATTGAGCATAGTTTCATCAAATTTATATTAAAGCAAAACAAATGCTTCGGTGAATATGCATAAGATAGAAGAATATCGATTGCATATCATCGAAGCATTTGTTCTTTTATATAAATCGCCTAAATCGTCGATTAACTCTATGAAACTATTTCTTTCGTGTGATGAGCTCTGTAATTTCTTCGCCCCCATCAGCAATCACCTTAAATATTTTGGTATGTTCATAATTGTTGAAGAATACATAATAATCCGTTACAAAGATATTTCGATAAGAACCCTTTGCAACAGTTTCTTTTTTCATTGTTTCCAAATTCAATCGACTAATGCGATTGGATTTACCGTTTCCTACCTGATAATAAAGATATTTGCCGGTGTTGGTTATGTTATAGGTGGCGCAGGACTCACTTATTAATTTCGTGGGGTCTGTTCCATCTTTTTTCATGCGATAGATGTAGTTCTTATCCGAGGGATTAATATAATAGATATAATCTCCGAAAGCAATCGGATATTGATAGCTAGCTTTATACTTAACATGAGTGGTAAAGCTATCAAGCAAAATTCCTTTAATCTGGGGTTTGTTGAGGGGATAATAATAAAAAGTTCCATCCTGTACCGTATATGGAATAGCAGAAGAATGTGTCAAAATCCTGTTATCAGTGGCATCCAGCTTTGTTCTGGCTAAACTCATTCCATCAGGAACATAGTATTGCTGATAATATAAATAATTCCCGAATAATATTAAATTAGAAGCAGGATTGGAAGTAATATTCTTTAGAAATGTACCGTTATTGTTCATTCGGTACACACCTCCGTTATTGTATCGCATATTAGCCTTAGAAGAGTTTTCAAGCAGGCTGTCCGCCTTCACGTAGTAGATATAACGGTCATCTGAATTGATGTATACCGCTTTATCGACGGATATCTTATTCATATTTTCGCACAAGGAATTCATACTGTATAATGCACCATCATCGTAGTCATTGGTGAAATAGATGGTGGTATCTTGTTGGCAGAACAGACCACCGTTATAAATATTGCCGTTGGAATTACCTATTTCACTTTCCTTATTAAAACTAACATGATTCTTGCTGTAGTAGTATGTCCCAAACACAAATATAGCCGTGGCTGTTAATAATGCAACTAACACCCATTTTAACAGTTTTAACATTGGTACCTCCTTGTAAAAAGCTTTTCCTTGGTATAAAGACCCAATCTGTGAAAAGATGAAAGATATGAGTATACTAATTATATATCGCTACATTTAATAATGCAACCTGTAAGATGGAAGTGAAAAATACCTATGGAATGTATACTGAATAATGCAACCTGTAAGATAGAAATGAAAAACACCTATGGAATGCATACTGAATAATGCAACCTGTAAGATAGAAGTGAAAAATACTTATGGAATGTATACTGAATAATGCAACCTGTACGACAGAAATGAAAAATACTTATAGTATATATACTCTTTCTTGCATCACCGTAGTAATGATAGTATAATAAGGCAAATGATTGATAGAGAGAATCTTCTACGGCAAATTTGTGTCTGGGCTTAAAGCACGAAGGCATTGATGAAAGGTATGGTAATTGAAATGATTATTGACTTATTGGAGAGCAGGAAGAAAATTGATGAAGTAGATAAGCAGATTGTGGAATTGTTTGAGACAAGAATGAAGCTTGCGATGGATATCGCTGATTATAAAAGAAGTGTTGGAAAGCCGATTTTTGATGCAGCAAGGGAGGAAGAAAAAATCGCTTCGCTTACTGCACTTGCAGATAATGAATTTAATAAAAGAGCAGTGGAGGATTTATTTAAACAGATTATGTCTCTAAGCAGAAGACTTCAATATAATCTTTTAAATAATACGGAAAGTCTCGGAGCCCAGAAGGTTGATTCTATTATAACTACGAACCATACAAAGGTTGCTTTCTTTGGCGAACAAGGCTCTTATACGGAGCAGGCTATGCTAGAATATTTTAATAGCAGCGCAATCGGAATTTCGAAAAAGACCTTTGGAGAAGTAATGCAGTGTGTGAAAGATGGCGAAGTAGAATATGGAGTTCTTCCTATAGAGAATTCTTCAACAGGAAGTATTTCGGATATCTTTGATTTGCTTGCGGAATATGATAACTTTATCGTTGGAGAGCATGTAGTAAAGATTGAACATTATTTATGGGGTCTTCCAGGTGCAACAGTCAGTGATATTTTGAAAGTATATTCCCATCCCCAGCCCCTGTTGCAATGCTCGGAATTTTTGAAGAATTACCCCCATGTGCAAAAAATTGAATGGGGAAGCACCTCGGAAAGTGCAAGAAAAGTATTGGAGGAACGAGATATTACTCAGGCAGCAATCGCCAGCAAGAGGGCGGGAGAGAGCTTAGGTCTGGTTGCACTTCAAACAGATATTAATAATGAAGATGGAAATTCCACAAGGTTCATTATTATCTCCAGAAATAAAATGTTCTTAAAAGAGGCGGATCGAACCAGTCTCTGCTTTGAAGTAATGCATAAGAGCGGAGCACTTTATCATACCCTGTTTCATTTTATTTATAATAATGTAAATATGAGCAAGATAGAATCAAGGCCCATTCCCGGGAAAGCATTTGCATATCGAATTTTTATTGATATTGAGGGGAACCTTGACTCTCCCGCAATTAAGAACGCAATTCATTGTATTATGGAAGAAGCAGTGGAACTTACTATACTGGGATGTTATATTCCGGTACGATGAAGATCCTCAAAAAAACCATAAAGAAGGGCTTTGTGAAGGAATAGTAATATGAAATAAGTAGAGTTTTAATTGTTATTTCTTCAAAAAGTTTTCAAAATCTAAACACAAAGTGAACATAATTTGTTGTTAAACTGTACTTATCAAAGACGAGATAACAAGATATGTTTAAATACATCTTGAGAATTTGAAAGGAGAGTTTTACATGAATAATGAATTTAACAACAATTTTCCGGACGAACAGAATACCCCCAATGATTTTACGGTGGTTAATAATACGGAATCAGTGAATGGTGAATCTTCAGACCAAAGAATCGATTATATCCATAACTCCAATGATTATTATACTTATCCCAGTGGGAATACAGTGGATGTTCAGTCCGTAGAGGTAACCTCCGAACAACCTTCAAAATCAAAGAAGGCTAAGAGAAGAAAAAGCGGAAAAGCAAGAAAGACCTTTACTCTTGTGGCTGCTGGTATGGCATTTGGATTATTCGCAGGCGTAGCATTCCAGGGATATTTCTATGTGATGAACGCAACTGGACACGGTTTGAATACGAATAATCAAAATATTCCTATCGTTCAGGATGTGGGAACAAAGGATACCGTAGTTCCTTCCAATACTTCAACAGGAGGGGAAGTTGTTACAGATGTATCCGATGTGGTAGCGAAGGTAATGCCTTCTATAGTAGCAATCAACTCCTCAGCCAACCAGACAGGTTATGACTTCTTTGGAAGAGAGGTCACCCAACCGGTTGAAGGCAGTGGATCAGGAATTATAATCGGTCAGAATGGCTCACAGCTCTTAATTGTTACCAATAATCACGTAATAGATGGTGCTACCAATGTTCAGATTGTATTTTCAGATAAAAAGACAGCAACAGCAACCATTAAAGGTGCTGATGCAAATGCAGATTTAGCAATCTTAACTGTAAACACAAAGGATTTGTCAGCAGATACCTTAAAAGCGATTAAGGTGGCAGTGTTAGGAAAATCAGATCAGGTAGAAGCCGGAGATATGGCGATTGCCATTGGTAATGCACTGGGCTATGGTCAGTCGGTAACGGTAGGATATATCAGTGCTGTAGAAAGAGAAGTAGATATTGATAACAAAAAAATGAAACTTCTTCAAACTGATGCGGCAATTAATCCAGGTAACAGTGGTGGTGCCCTTTTAAATACAAAAGGTGAAGTGATTGGTATTAACTCTGTAAAATATGCATCTGAGGAAGTCGAAGGTATGGGTTATGCAATCCCGATCTCATCAGCACTTCCATTGATGAATGAATTAATTAATCGCGAGACCGTTACAGAAAGTGAAAAAGGATATTTAGGCATTGAAGCAGATACCGCTCAAAATGTAACCGAGGAGTATTCTAAGCGTTTCAATATGCCGATTGGTGTATACGTAAATAATGTGCTTCAGGGTTCTCCAGCAGAAAAAGCTGGTTTAAAACAAGGTGATATTATAACCGGTATTGATAATGCAGCGATAAAGACAATAGATGACCTGGCAAATGCAATTAGCTACAAGAAAGCTGGTCAGGATATCCAGCTTAAAGTACAAGAAAAAAGTGATGGAGCTTATAAGGAAAAAGTGCTAAAGATAACTTTGGCCAAAAAGAACTAAGCTATTATCAAGTCATGAGTGCAATGTTTTTTTAAGGCTAAATACCAAATTTGACTGAACCATTATTGGATTAAATTTGAAAAAATAAGAATGATGTAACTATTGGAGTGATAGGAACCCTCTAATGTAGTTCGTGTGAATGCACAGACTACATTAGAGGGTTTTTTAGAGTGGATAGATGTCATAATCGGTGATAAAGCCAACTCGGTTACTCTCTGAATATATATTGCGAATGAATTCTATTTCATAGGGTTACAACGATAGGACCAATAACTATCCTTCATTCTTTGTACTTGAATTCCTACAAATAGAAAGGGGCACGAAATAAAGGATGATTGAATATACTATAAAGAATCAATATCTTAGGGTCGAGAAGAATTTGAAAGCTATTAATAAATACTTCTAGCCCTTGAGCTACTGGGAGGTTATTATGAAGAGAAAATTGGTATGTGTACTTGCAATCCTTGGTTTACTTTCGACATTATTTACCGGCTGCGGCAAAAGCGGCGGATTAAAGGAAATTACCCTGAATGAGGTGGCACATTCTATTTTTTATGCCCCAATGTACGTTGCAATTGAAAAAGGGTATTTTAAGGATGAGGGACTTAAAGTGAAACTGGTGAACGGACTAGGTGCCGATAAAACTATGACAGCGGTTCTCAGCGGGAACTGTGATATTGGCTTCATGGGTCCGGAAGCAACGGTATATGTATACAATGAAGGGCAGAAGGACTATGTGGTGAACTTTGCACAATTGACCCAAAGAGCAGGTAATTTCCTGGTATCAAAGAACAAGAATGAAGATTTTAATTGGAGCAATGTGAAGGGTAAGACTATAATTGGCGGTCGTGCAGGCGGTATGCCAGAAATGATCTTCGAATATATTCTGAAAAAGAATGGTATTGATCCAAAAACAGACTTAAAGATTGTTCAAAATATTGACTTTGGCTTGACTTCACAAGCATTCTCCTCAGGGCAGGGGGATTATACGGTTGAATTTGAACCTGCAGCAACCGGTCTGGAATTACAAGGAGACGGAAAAGTAGTTGCATCACTTGGTGTAGAAAGTGGTAAAGTACCCTATACAGCATTTTCAGCAAAGAAGAGCTATATTGAGAAGAACCCTACTGTTATTCAAGATTTTACCAATGCACTTCAAAAAGGGCTTGATTATGTATCAAAACACACCCCCGAAGAGATTGCAAAGGTAATTCAACCTCAGTTTGCGGAGACAAAATATGATACTTTAGTTAAAATAGTGACCCGTTATTATAATCAAGAAACCTGGAAGGATAATCTGGTATTTGAGGAAGATAGCTTGAACCTTCTTCAGGATATCTTGACAGATTCGGGAGTGATTAAAGAAAAGGCACCTTATGCAGATATCGTGAATACTGATTTTGCGAAGAAGGCAGCCGGAAAGTAAAGAATAAAGCGTCCAGATAAGAGATGTGCAGATTTGTAGAAATAGACAGCTTATGGAATGAAAAGCTATAAACTGAAAAGCTATAAACTGAAAAGCTTATAAACTAAAAAGCTTATAAACTAAAATGCATTTAGAATATGGTTATAAAATTATGCTTGTACAAAGTAAATGAATTGAATACTAAGCTAATAGAAGGTGGACTTAAATAAAACAGGGGGAGGTTTCAAATCAGAAACCTCCCCTTGCACTTATAGTTCTATTCGTTTTATGCTTCCGATCCGGAATCATCTCCAGCAATATCATCGGTGTCATCCACATCATCTTCATAATCGTCTAAATCATCATCGAAATCCTCAAGATAATCTGGATTCATATATCTGTATACCGCATAAGCAATTGCAGCTACTGCAGCAACAGCTCCGATGATGGCGAGAATACACATAATAACATGTCTCTTTTTCTCGCAAGGATCTTTTCTGTGCATCAATTCACCTAACCTCATTGCATTTAAAAGCTCATCAAATTTACCACTCATGATAACACTTCCCTTCTCATTTATTCTTGATAAAACTTCATACGCTATCAGTATCACTAATTCGATGAAGTTTCATTCGTCTCTCTGTAAATCCTTATATCTTATACCTAAATTATAGCATAATATAAATTCATATACTATTATGATTAGCATAAATGAGAAAAATATGCAATGAATCAAATTAATCAATTCGTTTTAAATTTGCAAAGTTAGAAAGTAGCTTTTTTACACCAAAATTCGGAAAGTCAACGGTAACCTCATAATCTTTTCCTCCCTTTGTCAGGGCGGTTACAATGCCAACACCAAACTTAATATGCTTTACCGTATCACCTACACCATAATCAAGCGGAGCAATATTCGAGCTTCCAAATTGCTTTGCAGCAGGAGTAACAAAAGGCTTGTGAGTTGCCTGCGATTGTTTGAATACGCCAGGTTCCGGTTTGTCAAATACATCGCTGTCACCAAAATTCTTACCAAAGGAAGGCTTAGCTGACGGCATTTCATCTTGAAAGGAAAACGTGCTTCTTCTGGGAGAGGGAAGATCCATCTTTAGAAGATATCTTGGAATTTCATTAATAAAGCGGGAAGGTCTGTTAAACTGTGTTTCCCCGCGAAGCATACGCTGCTTGGCAGCGGTAAGTGCCAATCGCTTCATGGCACGGGTAAAGCCCACATAGCATAATCTGCGTTCCTCCTCAATCTCTTCTGTGGGATTATCAGAGAAGATGGACATATAACCCGGAAATACACCTTCCTCCATACCACACAAGTATACATAGGGGAATTCAAGCCCCTTTGCACTATGTAAAGTCATAAGTACGATTTTATCCGCTGATTCCTCCAGATTATCAATGTCAGACACCAGTGCAACCTCTTCCAAAAATCCACTCAAAGTAGGAGGTTCCGGACTTTCTTCTTCATAGATAACCATCTTGTTCACAAGCTCGTTAATATTGGCAATTCGGTCTTGTGCTTCCTCTGCACCTTCCTCTTCCAGTTCCTTTAAATAGCCGGTAGCTTCTAAGATATCATCAATTAATTCACGAAGTGTATAACCCTCCTGGTGAATTCGTGATTTCAGTCCTTCAATCAGGCTTACAAAGGGTGAAAGCTTTGATGCGGTTCGTCCCAACCCGGGAATATAGGAAGCTCTGGTAAGAGCATCATAAAAACTAATTTCGTTATTAATAGCGTAATCGTTCACACGATCCACGGTAGTGAGTCCGATTCCTCTTCTTGGTACATTGATAATTCGCTTAACGGCGATATTATCAAGACCGTTATCAATAGTTTTCAAATAAGCTAGGATATCCTTGATTTCTTTACGGGAGTAGAAATTCGTACTGCCGATGATCTTGTAGGGAATGTTCTTCTTGACCAGTTTTTCTTCAAATTGTCTGGATTGTGCATTAGTACGATATAGGATTGCAAAATCATTGTAGGTCGCGTCCCCATTTTCCACCGCTCTTCGTATCTCTGAGGTGATAGAATCGGCTTCCTCAAAGTCGTTATCAAACTGGATAAAGCTGACCGTGTCTCCATCTTCATTATTTGTCCAAAGGGATTTGTCCTTACGGCCAGTATTATTAGCAATAACTTCATTTGCTACATTCAAAATATTCTTAGTAGAGCGGTAATTTTGTTCCAACTTGATTACTTCTGTATTCGGGAATGAATTTTCAAAATTCAAGATATTATAAATATTCGCTCCACGAAATTTGTAGATAGACTGGTCATCATCACCCACAACACAGAGATTGTATTCTCTGTCCCCATATTCGTTTAGGCCGGAGGCAAGTAGGCGAATCAGATTAAATTGCACCGTGTTAGTATCCTGATACTCGTCCACCATAATATAACGAAACCTGTTCTGATAATATCGTAGCGCTTCCGGAATGGATTGGAAGAGCTCCACCGTCTTCATGATCAGATCATCAAAGTCCATGGCATTACTAGCTTTGAGACGCTTTTGATACTCAGTATAGGCCTGAGCATATCTTGCTTGTTGAAAATCAGCCTGTGAAATTCTTGAAAATTCCTCGGGTGTGACCATCTCATCCTTGGCCTTTGAAATAACGGACAAAATACTGCGTTCGTTCATTTTCTTCGTATCAATATTCAGGTACTTGCAGACTTCGCGCATCAGTGTCTTCTGATCATCCCCATCATAAATAGTAAAGCTCCTGGAATAACCAATCATATCCGCAAACCTTCGTAAAATGCGAACACAGGTGGAGTGAAAAGTGCTGACCCAGATGTCCTCTGCTCCATTCCC
The DNA here is from genome assembly GCA_023435895.1 of Bacillota bacterium. Classification (GTDB taxonomy): domain Bacteria; phylum Bacillota; class Clostridia; order Lachnospirales; family Lachnospiraceae; genus Mobilitalea. Next base: position 52,633 of record JAEZLH010000036.1, on the reverse strand, counting down.
TACAATCTTGTCCACCCTTTCCCTCATCTCTCTGGCGGCCTTATTGGTAAAGGTGATTGCCAGAATATGATAGGGGTTGACCCCTCTTTCTTCAATCAAATAAGCAATTCGGTGAGTCAGTACTCTGGTTTTACCGGAGCCTGCACCTGCAAGAAGCAAAAGGGGACCTTTATCGTGAAATACTGCCCGACGTTGTTCGGGATTTAATGTATCATACATACTCATTATATTAACCTGCCTGTTCTTATAATCATTTGCGGTAATTACTATATTATGGAATAAAACCACAAACATATGTTTATTATAGCATGAGAAGGCAGAAGTATCAATCCATGAAAATAATACGATTAAGATATGACGGATAAATGTCCTTTAGATTATTTTGGGATTCATCTAATTATTTTTGCTTTGACATCTAGTAATTAATACTATATAATGTAACAGAGGTGATTGGAGTGGATACGACGAAAGAAGAGTATATCAAAGATTTAATTAGCAGTTTGGAAAATGTCAAGTACATTATGCCGGATGATATTCCGAATATTGATTTATATATGGATCAGGTCACAACCTTCATGGACAAGCATTTAAAGTCCTCCAAGCGTTATAGTGAGGATAAGCTGTTAACCAAGACCATGATTAATAACTATACAAAGAATGAGCTGCTTCCTCCACCCAATAAGAAGAAATATACGAAGGAGCATATGTTCCTTCTTATCTTTATTTATTATTTCAAGAATATTTTATCGATCAGTGACATTCAAAGCATATTTAATCCTTTGACAGAACGATATTATAAAGAAGGATCCAGTGTAAAGCTTGAAACAATTTATAACGAGATTTTTCGTTTGGAGAAGGAACAGACCGAATCGCTTACAAAGGATATTGTACGTAAGATGACAAAGGCGCAAGAAGCTTTTGAAGATGTAAAAGACCAGGAAGACCATGAATTCCTTACAACATTTTCTTTTATTTCGATGCTTTGTTTCGATGTTTATATGAGAAAGCATATGATTGAGAAAATGATAGATGACAGTCTGATGGGTGGGTCCTTTCGAACAAAGGATACGGACGGTAAGAAAGCAGATATAAAGAAGGATGTAAAACCTGCAGCAAGTAAGCCAGTAAAGAAGTCTCCTAAAGTGGATGGAACAAAAAGGGAAATTAATAAATAAGTAAAGTATAAAGAAGGGTTATTGCCATGAGCAATAACCCTTTTGTTGCAAAATCTACTCTTCTACAGAGTCATTCGTCTCACTGTCGGCCATTCGGGAGAAAACCATGTCATATCCGTCATTACCATAATTGAGTGAGCGATTAACGCGACTGATGGTAGCGGTTGAAGCACCTGTTCTTTCAGCAATTTCAAGATAAGTATTATGATTGCGAAGCATACGCGCAACTTCAAATCTTTGTGATAAAGAAAGTAATTCGTTTACGGTACAGATGTCTTCAAAAAATGTATAACACTCCTCCGAACTTTTTAAGCTTAAAATAGCTTCAAACAAATGATCAACTGCAGTTGTTTTAATATTTTTACTCATCGGCAGGACTCCTTTCATTTTTTGATTTTAGCCCGGTCAATTGAGAAACGACACGATTCATGTCAAGATTCAGCGGTAAAATTATATACATGAAAGTTTAAATAACAAGAATCTTTGGTTTCATAATTGACTGTTTTTAATCCCATCTAATTCATGGTAGCACAATTTCTGCTGAGTATCAAAAGAGTACTTAATTCTATGAAATTATCAATACACACAAATCCAATTCCTGTATGAATATGACCTTGTACAAGCCGACAACAATCCCCAATGGCAGCTTATAGACCATGGATACACGTTCATGAAGAAATCGAAATGAAGCATACGGATGCTTCAAAGTTCGAATTACTTTTGACACCAAAGGTAAAACTACACATTTGTTTATACAAATAACATATAACTCGATTTTAACACTGTAGAGTTATAAAGTAAAGAGAATTTTGTCTCTTTTGATGGATTAAGAAACAATATTATTAATTGATAGTACATTATTCAGGAAATATAGCTAATTGATTTAATCGTGCCTGAATTTCCAAAGCTCTTGCAAGGAGGAAAATCGTTGTTTTAGTCCTTACAAGAGGTGAAAAATTGCATAATTATGTGAGAAATGGTAACGATAGCACTGGATTGTTATTTACTTAAATTATGAAGGAGATCATATAATGAAGGCATTAGTATATGAAGGCATGAAGAATATTAAAGTATCAGAGGTCACGGATCCACAGCTTGAAAAAGCGGATGATATTATTATTAAGGTAACATCCACTGCCATTTGCGGTTCGGATTTACATTTGGCTCACGGGATGATTCCAAATATGCCAAAAGGATTTATTCTTGGACATGAAACAATGGGTGTAGTGATTGAAGCAGGTAAGGAGGTTCACAAAGTTAAAAAGGGCGACAGAGTAATTGTTCCCTTTCCGGTTGCTTGTGGTCATTGCTGGTATTGTGAACATGAATTATATAGTCAATGTGATAATTCCAACGAACACGGAACCGTAGGTGGAATCTTCGGCTATAGCGAGCCTTATGGTGGTTATGACGGCGGACAGGCAGAATACCTTCGGGTTCCCTATGCCAATGTGGGACCCAGAGTAATTGGTGAAGAATTCACGGATGAGCAGGTGCTGTTTCTAACGGATGTTTTACCTACTTCTTATTGGGGAGTGGATATTGGAGGAGTGAAAGCAGGGGATACGGTTATAATCCTCGGTTGCGGACCAATTGGACTGACTGCTATCAAATGGACTATTTTAGCAGGAGCAAAACGTATTATTGCAGTTGATTACGTGGGCTATCGCTTGGAACATGCAAAAAAGTACGGAGTTGAAGTGATTAATCTTGAGGATTATGATGATACAGGAGAGTACCTGAATCAATTGACGGACGGTGGAGCAGATGTAGTACTGGATTGTGTCGGTGTGGATGGCAAGATGACAACAATGGAGAAGATAGAGACCATGCTTAAGCTTCAAGGTGGTTCAAAGTCTGCAATTGAGATTGCCACACAGGCTGTCAGAAAGGGCGGTACGGTTGTATTTATCGGTGTATATGGTACCAGATATAATATGTTCCCCTTGGGTGATTTCTTTTCAAAGAATATTACCTTAAAAATGGGACAATGCCCGGTTCATGCCTATGTTGATCCAATTCTTCAAATGATCAAAGATAAGAAAATTGATCCTACAGATATCATTACTCATAAGCTCCCTCTTATGGAAGGGTCGCATGCTTATGAAATATTTGATAAGAAGGAAGATAATTGCATTAAGGTGATTTTGAAGCCTTAAGTATCTGAACATATTAAATACAAAGCCATAAATCAGGGAATAAATTGAGAACTGATTTAATTTAAGCTAAATTTATATTTGATTAGCTTACCGGAACTTCCTACTTCTGCCCATATAATCCATAGACATGTTACCTTGGAAGGAATATTCTTCAAATGAATTAGCATTTCAAGCCATGTTGAGGGTGTGAGTTGATTAGAAATATTTGATTTGAATAAGTAATACAGTGAAACATCCACAGTGGAATAAAGAAAGTGGGTGTTTTTCTATGCAATTCTAAAGATGCCGGAGAGCTATAATAATAGTATTGTATCTATCTGATGGTATAAAAGAAATATCGTGATTCGATACTTGTAAGTCATATTCAAATGTTATTTAACCGAATTTTAATATGTTTTTAGATAATTATTAATGTTTTATCACATAGATATGGTAAAATAAGACAGAGTAATTATGGAAATGGAATAGAGAATAAAAGTTTCTGTCAATGAACTCAGTGACGAATAAGGTCACACTATCTGTTTGAAACAGTTACAATATTAAAGGGGAAGCATGATTTTAGGCCTTTGAAAGTTGCGCTAGGTATGTGAGAGTAATTCACATCCAAGGCGGCTCATGAATAGGTATTAAACCTGGGCTTCTAAGAAAGTGGGAGGGTATATTGTTATGGAAAATCTAATTAATGAAAAAATAGCACAAGCACACCAAGATATATTGGTGCTGAAAAGAATGAATTCAAAGCTGGAGGAGCTGTATAGACAAATGTATGAGGCCAACAACAGATGTTTAGAAGCAAAGGAAGTACTGGATAAGGAAGATATGGAGGTCGAAAAGTTAGAGGAAAAGAGCATCCTGCATCTTTTTCATTCCATATTAGGGAACTACGAGGAAAAGATTTCAAAGGAAAAGCAGGAGGCAATGGCTGCCAGACTAAAGTATGACCAAGCTTCAATTGATAAAGAAAGGATTGATAAGGATATTCTTGCTTTAGAAGATGAGAAGGCCAAATACCGGGGAAGTAATGAACGTTACCAACAGCTTATGAAAAAGAAGAAGGAATACATATTAGCAGAGAACTCTGAAAGGTCAGAGAGTATATTTGAGCGGACTATCCGAATTGACAAAATTAACAATCAAATAAGGGAGATTGAGGAAGCAATTCGTGCAGGAAGAAACGCATTGAATCATCTTGAACTTGCATCCGGCAGTCTTGAGAGTGCAGAAGGATGGGGAACTTGGGATTTAATCGGCGGAGGCTTGCTTACTGATATGATGAAGCATTCCCATATCGATGATGCGAAAGCAGAGGTTGAAGAAACGCATGCGGCACTTATGGATTTTCGAACAGAGCTTGCTGATATAAAGATGTCCTGCGATATCACGTTTAATACGGACGGCTTCGGGAAATTTGCTGACTTCTACTTTGACGGCTTAATTGCGGACTGGTGCATGCAATCGAGAATCGAAGAATCTCACGAAAGCGTTAGCACCGCTATACGCCAAATTGAGAATGTATTATCAAAACTGGAAGATATGAAGTCAGAAAATAATGCTCAGCTAGCGAGTCTTAACAAAGAGATCGCTGATATCGTTGAAAAGGCATAAGTGAAACAAAGTTATAGTGAAGGGTTCATGTTATGAATAAAATCAGGGAGAAAATGTATTGGATAATAGGGAGTTCTGACTCAAATACATTGCCTAACGGTACACTAGTTCTTATGTATAGAATCGAAGTACCGGCAAATGCAAATAATACACTATTGGAGTTGGTTTTCTCTGATCGTGTTCTTGGTTATAGATAAGCTGACTGAAACAATTCAGCTAAATAAACGCTTATCATCCAAAATAAATACAAGGTATTACAAAGTTTAGAAATGAATACAAGGTAGACAAATCAAGTGTTTCTCTTTATAATGATACGAGGTATAAAGAATGTATTAGATAAGAAGGAGGAAGGGTTTGTCTAAGAAGGCAAATCTACGATATAGATGAAAAAAGGACAGATTTATGAAGGTGTAGTAAACAGAGTTGATTTTCCGAACAAGGGAATTCTTAATATAGAAGGTGAGAAAGTTGTTGTAAAGAATGGTATGCCAGGACAGAAGGTATCCGTATCAATTAACAAAATAAGATCCGGCAAAGCAGAAGGAAGACTGTTGGAGGTTATTGAAAGATCTCCATTAGAAACCAGAGAAAAAGTCTGCAAGAGCTTTGGTGAGTGTGGTGGTTGCAGTTATCAAACCATGTCCTATGACAATCAGCTGGATATGAAGAAGGAACAGGTAAAGCGTTTGCTTGACCAAGTTTGTGAGGGGTATGAATTCGAAGGAATTCTGGGAAGTCCAACGGAATTTGGTTATCGTAATAAGATGGAATTCTCCTTTGGAGATGAGTTTAAGAATGGACCTTTGGCGCTTGGTCTTCATAAGAAGGGTAGCTTTCATGATATTATAACAGTAGATGACTGTGTAATCGTGGATAGGGACTTTAATCAAATTCTTCACTGTGTACTGGATTACTGTACTGAAGCAGGCTTTGATTATTTTCACAAACTGTCTCATGAAGGGTATTTAAGACATCTTCTTGTGCGTAAAGCAGTAAAAACCGGTGAGATATTGGTTAATATTATAACCACTACTCAGGAAGATAGATTTGGCATGGATAAGGAAAATCATGAGGTGAGCATAAAGACCGAAGAAGATTGTTTTAGCGCGTTGTCTCTAAGATTAAGGGAATTACCCCTTATGGGAAGTATTGTAGGAATAATTCATACTTATAATGACAGTATGGCAGATGTGGTTAAATGTGACCGTGCGGTTCAACTTTTTGGCAGAGATTATATCCATGAGGAGCTTTTGGGACTGCGTTTTAAGATATCCACATTCTCCTTCTTCCAGACCAATTCACTGGGAGCAGAGATTCTATATTCCAAGGTAAGGGATTACGTTGGGGAGACAAACGAGAGAACCATTTTTGACTTATATAGTGGAACCGGAACAATCGCTCAGCTTCTAGCACCTGTAGCGAAGAAGGTAACCGGTGTAGAGATTGTTGAGGAAGCAGTGGAAGCAGCCAAGGAAAATGCTGCACTGAACGGATTAAGTAACTGTGAATTCATTGCAGGGGATGTGCTTAAGGTGATTGATTCCTTAACGGATAAGCCGGATATCATCGTGCTTGACCCTCCGAGAGATGGTATTCATCCGAAGGCGTTGGATAAGATTATAGACTTTGGGGTTGAGAGGATTGTGTATATTTCTTGTAAGCCTACTTCGTTGGTGAGAGATTTGGAGGAATTGCAGGCGAAGGGGTATCAGGTGGAGAAGGTGTGTGCGGTAGATATGTTTCCGCAGACAGTGCATGTGGAGACAGTTTGTCTGCTATATAAGGTGAAGTAAAAATTGAATAGGTAATAGATAGGCGCACTCGTTAGCATTTCTTTATGGGTGCGTTTTACTGTAGGAATTTGAACTCATGGTTTGAAAATAATTTAGAGGAGGGTTATAATGGAAGAGGTATACGAATTGAATTGATTTGGATTAACATGTCCTTTTTCTGGTTCCATGAATTAATGGGATGATAGGATACAATAGGTTACGATAGATAGAAAATCAAGATGGAGGTGCAGGAATGAATATAGAGGCTTATGACCTTGACTCACTTAGAAAAATAGTGAGAACTCTTCAAAAAGAAAATGAAGCCTTGAAATCTCAGTTGAAAAAGGCTGATATTGCATTCGATGCTCCTAATCCATTTGAGGAGACAATAGAGAGTATTAATGAGTATGATCCTGATCAGGGAGAGCGTATTCTTGGAAGATATATAACCGAGGATTTAGCAAAACGATATTTTGCTATGTTTTGGGGCAGAGAAGATGTTTATGCCAAAAGAGGAAAGAATGGCGGATATTTTCCGCAGTGTGATAACAGATGGAATGATGCTTTGTGTCCTAAACAACGTGGTGAAAAAATGTTTTGTGATGATTGTGAGCACACAAAATGGACTAAGCTTGATTTGAAGAAAATAGTAAGTCATCTTGTTGGTAAAAATGAAGATGGAACAGATGTGCTTGGAGTTTATCCGCTTTTACCAGATGGTACATGTCGATTTATTGTATTTGATTTTGATAACCATGAAAAGGATGCAGAGAAGACGGATTTTGCTAATACAGATAATGAATGGCATGATGAAGTAGATGCACTTAGAAAAATGTGCGAGCAGAATGGTATTAAGTCTTTGGTTGAAAGGTCTCGCTCTGGAAGAGGTGCTCATGTATGGATATTCTTTAAAAGACCAATAGCTGCATCTTTAGCAAGAAATTTTGGTTTTCTTTTACTAGATAAGGGATCTGCTTCTATTAATTTGAAAACTTTTCATTATTATGACCGAATGTATCCTTCTCAGGATGTGGCTAGCCATATTGGAAATTTAATTGCTCTACCATTGCAAGGCCAAGCTCTGAAAAGTGGAAACAGTGCTTTTGTGGATAAATACTGGAATGCATATCCTGATCAATGGAAAGTTTTGCTGGAAGAAACAGAAAAGCTATCGCCTGAAGATATCGAGAAGTATATGACAAAATGGAAGGTAGAACTTGCCGAAGCCAGGGGAGTGCTTACCAGTTCAGTTACTGGAAACAGACCTAAGCCGTGGAAAAAGAAGGAAGGATTTACGAAAACAGATGTTGTAGGGAAAGTGCATTTGGTTCTAAGTAATGGTGTATATGTTGATACGCTTAATCTAATGCCACGATTACAGAATCAGATTCGTAGTATGGCAGCCTTTGATAATCCTGAGTTTTATAAAAACAAGCGTCTTGGTTATTCAAATTACTATAATTTTAGTGCTGTATATCTTGGTAAAGATATAGATGGGTATATAAGGATTCCACGCGGACTGAAGGAGTCTATTACCAGCGAATGTGAAAAAGCTGGTATTGGTATAGATATTACCGATAAGAGAGAGAAGGGGCGTCCAATTAGAGTATCATTCAACGGTGATTTAAGAACACAGCAAGATCTTGCTGCCCAGAAATTACTTTCTTATACCGATGGATTGTTGAGCGCAGCTACTGCATTTGGTAAGACGGTAGTATGCAGTTACCTGATTTCACAAAGAAAAGTGAATACTTTAATTTTATTGCAGAGCAAAGATCTGCTAAATCAGTGGGTGGATGAACTAAATAAATTTCTGGATATAAAAGAAGAATCACCAGAATATGAGACAAAGACTGGACGAAAAAAGAAACGAGAAAGTGTCATTGGAATTTTACATGGAAGTAAGAACACATTAGCAGGAATTGTTGATGTAGCTATGGTTGGCTCTATGTATAGTAAGGGCAAATTCAATGAATTAATCAATTCTTATGGAATGGTGATAATGGACGAATGTCATCATGCTGCATCAAGTACATCTATGGAGCTATTGCAGAAGGTTGATGCAAAATATGTATATGGTGTATCAGCAACGCCTAAAAGAGGCGATAGTCTAGACAAAATCATTTATATGATGCTTGGACCACTGCGTCATAAGTTCACTGCACTTGAAAGAGCTAAAGAACAGGGCATTGGGCATTATTTTATCCCAAGATATACCAGAGTGGTCGATACGGATGAAAGTAAAGATGATATAAATCGTGCATATGGTTTGATTAGTTTTAGCAATGTCAGAAATGAAATGATTACTAGCGATGTAAGGGAATGTATCACAGCGGGACATACTCCAGTTATTCTTACAAAATATAAAGAGCATGCGAAACTTTTATATGACGAACTGCAAGGTAGTGCTGATCACGTATTCATTTTGTATGGAGACAATACTGATAAAGAAAATGCTGAAGTCAGAGTGTCTCTAAAAGCAGTTCCAAAGGATGAAAGCCTTATTCTGGTAGCAACAGGACAGAAAATTGGAGAAGGCTTTGATTTTCCAAGACTTGACGTACTGATGTTAGCAGCACCAGTTTCTTTTGAAGGGCGTTTGGAACAATATGTGGGACGATTGAATCGAGATTATGAAGGAAAAGAGGCCGTTTTTGTCTATGATTATATAGATTCTCACATTAGATATTTTGATAATATGTATGCAAAGCGTTTACGGACATACAGAAAGACAGGATTTACATTATGGACTGGCGAGGAGGCTACAAAGCAAATAGCAAATGCAATATATGACTCTGGTAACTACGTTGAGGTATTTGAACAGGATCTTGTTGAAGCTGAAAAGAAGATTGTAATCTCAAGTCCTGAAATTATCCTTGATAAGATTGAACGACTAATTTTTCTTTTGAAGAGCAGACAGGAAGCAGGTGCCTGTATTGTTGTAATTACAACGGAACCTGAAAATGTCTCCTATGGTAGCCCAGATGTTTGCAATGAATTAGTAGAACAACTGAAACTTGCGGGCATTATAGTGAAGTTAAAAGAAGAGGTAGAAGAACATTTTGCGGTAATTGATGATGAACTTGTATGGCACGGTGGTATGAATTTACTTGGAAAAGAAGACGCTTGGGACAATCTTATGCGTATCAAAAGCCATCAGGTTGCTGCAGAATTACTGGAGATAGCATGGGGAGATAATACAGGAGAATAGGATAATGAACTTTGGATGAAGTGATGCGGCAGAGAACAATATACCCGCTAACAACTACAATTGTTGCTGAAAGTTCATACACAGCGACAATGCTGGCCGAAGGGCGAGAACAGTTAGGCCAAATGGGGATAAATATCGATCTAGATGCAACAGCAATAGATATTTCATCCATTTCTTTTGAAAATGGAATTAATGGAACGATGACGAAGACTAAATCAAGACGATAAATGGAAGGAGTAAACGGATGGAAAATAAGCTGGAAAAGCAATCACAGGAAACATACAGCTTAATTAGAAATACTTTAATATCAGCACAAACAAAGGTTGCAACAGTAGTTAATTCCGCTATGGTTCAGGCATACTGGGAAATTGGTGAACAGATATATCTTGCTTGTGGTGAAAATGATAGAGCTGAATACGGTAAAGGATTGATAAAATATTTGTCAGAAGAATTGACAAGAGAATTTGGTAAAGGCTTTACAGCAGCCAATTTACGAAATATGAGACAATTTTATATGATATTTCCAAAACGCTACACACTGTGTAGCGAATTAAGCTGGTCCCATTACCGTTTACTCATGCGTGTTGATAATAAAGAGCGCAGAGATTATTATCATGAAGAATGTGTAAAGGCGAACTGGAGCGTCCGCCAATTAGAGCGACAAATTAACACACTGTATTATGATAGATTTCTGGCAAGTAGGGATAGGGTTAGTGTCGCGAATGAAATACAGCAATTAGAACCAAAACCGGAATATGAGAAAATAATCAAAGATCCATATGTTTTAGAATTTCTTGATTTGGAGGCAAATCCGCACTTTTATGAGAAAAATCTTGAGCAAGCGTTAATTGACCACCTACAGAAATTCTTATTGGAACTTGGAAGAGGATTTTGTTTTGAAGCTAGACAAAAGCATATTACTTTTGACAATGAACATTTTTATATTGATTTGGTATTCTATAATTATATCTTAAAATGTCATGTGTTATTTGATTTAAAAATAGGAAAGTTGGTTCATCAGGATTTAGGGCAAATGCAGATGTATGTAAATTACTACACAAGAGAACTAATGAATGAAGGTGATAACCCTCCTATTGGTATTGTTTTATGTGCTGATAAAAGTGATGCGGTAGTTAAATATACTTTGCCAGAGGATAATAAGCAGATATTTGCTTCAAAGTATATGACATATCTTCCTTCAGAGGAGGAATTAAAACGTGAACTGAACTTGGATGAATTTGTGAAGATAAATGATTAACTATAATTTCACTACCAAGAGGAGAAATCAAAATGGATAAGACTAACCCAGAAAAAGCAATGAAAGAATTGACTATGCTGCTAATGTATTTATCAAGATTTAATGAAGGTAACCGTTTTGGTTCAAGCTTGGATACGGCTTGGAAAGGATATGATTTTGACATTATAAATGAATTGGATGAGGAAGAATATATTCGTCAAGGCAGCCACCACTCCAAATCCGTAGCTATTACCGAAGAAGGCATCAAATTAGCACAGAACCTAATGGAGAAATACAATATAACAGATTGGAAGTAAATAAATCATGTTGGTATCAGAGCTTAAAGAACTGTTGAAAAATTATTAAGAGGAAGACTTGAGATTTTTTATATCCTTTAATGATCAAGTGAAGAGAACTGATCAAAAACTTTTTAAATATGTTCTTCCACCAAGGAACCACCAGGTCCTGCCGTCATCATTATTGTCGCTTCAAGGCATGTGGAGAGTGTTGTATTAATGACAAGAAATAGTATTCTGTAATGAATAAATTGAAATTATAGGATTGTGAGCAAGAGCATGGATAAGAGAGTTGCAATCATAATAACAGGAGCCAGTTATGCATCCCATATATGTCAGAGGGAAGCAGGATTCTAAATATTTCGTCCGCATCCTCCTTTCAGCCATTACCCTACCTTGACTTATATGCAGCAACAAAAGTCTTTGAGAGGGCTTACTCCAGGTCATTAAATGTGGAATTGAAGGGAACTGGGATTACATCAACTGCTGTCTGCCCGAGCTGGGTTGATACAGATTTGCTGATGAAAGAATTTAAAGGAAAAAAGATTAAATTTCCTGGTATCGTAACAGCGGACAAAGTTGCCGTAAAAGCACTGAGGGATGCCAAAAGAGGAAAAGATATTTTATGTGAAATATTTGCATATGCTTACAAAATTATTACCTCAAAAAGTGATTATGAATATATGGGTTCATAAACTTAAAAAATATATTTAGCATAGGTTGGCGAGAATAAAGAATTATCATTTCATGAACGAGTAGCATGGGTGGAAAGAATTGAGGACGTGAGAGTGGAAACTTTCACGTCTTTTTAAATAGAAAATTATATGGAGTCACCCATCATAAATAAATACCGGAGAAATACTTTATAAAAAAGATTACAGTCATACTACCTAAACCATCAGAACCTAAAAAGCTGAAAGTGGCAGCGGTTGTCTAGTCAGTATATTAAGTCCTACGCAAAAGTGTAGCCTTGGTTGGCAAATCAAATCTTATACAAAGATGATATCAGAGCATTCGGATTGGATTTTTGCAGGTGTATTTTGTAATGCTGGAAAAAGTGGATTAAGGAGGAATGGAAGAGCCGGAGCTCAGGATTGTCATGTTGACACTTTAATTGTCAAATGTTATCTTATGGTTATGGGTAAAGGGATTATGGAAAGTATCTTCATAAGGGGGCGATGAAAGAAGACAATAGAAGTGGCTGCGACATAAGGAGGAGATCATAAAAATGGATCTATTACATAAGGAAATTGCTAGAAATATGAAGGATATTCGCGGATTGATTTTTAAAGTATTTAGCTGTATTTCAATGGTGGTCATAGTGTTTTTTTCAATTATATTTATGTGGAAAGGATATTGGTTTGCGACGCTACTTTTGATTATTGCATTCATACCATTTCCAGTTGCCCTATATTTATACCAAAAAGGGTACAAGACTATTGGCATTTTTATTGCAATTCTCGATGCTATATGGATTGTTCTGTTCGAAACTTTTTTGGTGTTTTCATTATCAATATTTTGATACAATGGCTATATTGTTTTTGATTAGTGACTTATACCAACCAAAACAAAGAAAAATCTCTATTGGACTAGCAATGGCGATTTTTATATCTTTTTTTATTTGCGAGAAATATGCAAATACACCAATATTAGATTTTGTGCAATATATTAATTTAAGTGTATTGAAAGATACAAGTCTTATTATAACTTTGATTGCTATGTTCATCATCTTTTTTACATATTCGATTCAACTCTCAAAAAAAGAAAAGGCGATGCAATTTCTTGTCGATCATGATGCGTTAACAGGAATCTTTAATCGAGGGTACTTTAATGAAACTGGTGAAAAGTATTTTATTAATCATCAAGAAAACAATATTCCTTTCTCTGTTATTTTGCTAGACATAGATGATTTTAAAAAAATTAATGATCAATATGGTCATCAATTAGGCGATTGTGTTCTAATAAAAATGTCCGAAACAATTACCCAAAACTTACGAAAGTATGATGTGTTTGCAAGATATGGCGGTGAAGAATTTGTGATTCTTTTACCTAGTACAAATATAGCTGAGGCATATAAAATAGCTGAAAGAATACGTTTGAATATCGAATTACTTAATATACCCATCAAAAACGGAGCCATATCTTTTACAATAAGTATTGGTGTTTGTACTCTAAGCAAACATCATTGGAGTTTTGACCAACTTATGGTTGAGGTGGATCAACTACTTTATAAATCTAAGAATAATGGAAAGAATCAAATAACGTAAATATCACCAGAAATACCAAGGGGGTACTACGCTCAATGGATATCTTTTTTTTATAGTCAAGGCACGTGGAGCCAATAATCCTAGTGCAGAAGAAAAACAGTTAAATATATTGGATATAAATAATAGAAACCCACTAGAATTGAGGAGTAAGCGCTCAATAGATCGATTACATTGAAAATGAATAATGTTTACTTTGAGGCGTAAAAGTTTTGACTTATACGCTTTTTCTATGCGAATCACAGAAAAGATTTAAATGTAAAGTAGGATATGATTGCGCTATGAAACAAGCTGTAGAGCACTTGTGGAAAAAGCGATTTGGATTGGTGGAATCAGATGATTTTAAGGTTATTAAGCGTAGATATGTAATATACGAATAATTGGTATTCGACTAACGAATATGAAACACTTTGCAATAACAAATATAGTAATATTAAAATTGAAACTCGGAAAAACATTAGTACAGTGGCTTGAGCAGTGGAGGCACTAGTAATGGAGTATAGAAAGAAATTGAGTAAGTGGAATAATACCTCCAAGTCAAAAGATTTGGGGACTTTCTTCCGCTCATTTTATGAGGGATAGTTATATCATAATCGTAAAGGGTAGAACATTGGAAAGGGGGATTAGCTTTTATAGATATAAGTTAAATAGAAAAAATCGGAAGTATTTCTTTGATAATATCACATAATTTGCTATAATTAAAATGAATTCACTAGATATGTATAAAATAGTACTTTTAGTACGTTTGATTAAAGAAGACAACATTTAATTTTATGAAAGAGGGAAGCTTCGATGAAGTATTTACAGGCGATTCCGGAAACGGTATATTTGGCTACAGGAAGTGCATCACGATATAGAAGAATCATGAGAATATTTTATAATGAATATGAAAAGATGCATTTTCAATTATATAAAGAAGATATATTTGAATTAATTAAAATGTATCCGGAATTTGAAGATTATACTATAGACCAGTTAAAGAATGACCTGGACTCATTAGTTGGATGGAAGAATCTAACTCCCATACAGGATCCGAAACGCGTATATACCATAGCTGATTATAAGAATAAACAGTTCAGGTATTCCATGTCGGAATATGCAGTTGAAATAGAAAGGCTTACAGTCAGACTTGAAAACCTATTTATGGAAAGCGGCAGTTTATCGACTAATTTATTTATTCGAATTAATGAAGCACTGGATTTGACAGAGGAGATAAAGAAAAAACCATTGAAGAATATCAATGAGTGGTGGCGCAATTTACAGGAGGATTTTAAGCGCCTTAATCAAAATTATCAGGACTATCTCCGTGAATTTTACTCCGGCAAGGCGGACAAGATTTTAAAATCGGTTGATTTTATCCTGCACAAGGATTTGTTTATTACATATTTAAAGGATTTTATTCAGCAACTACAGATGAATTCAACTAAAATTGAAACCACATTAAAACGTGTGGTTAATTTGATGGAAGAAAGTGTATTGGAGCTGGTGATTAAAAGTGAATTGGACATTCCACATCCGGTCTCGGAGCATCAAGATTCCCTGGAAAGTAATATCAGAGAAAATATATGGGGAAAGTGGAGTGCTTTAAAAAACTGGTTTATATCCTACGGTCATCGGCCCAGTGAAAGTAATCAGGTACTTGATATCACAAATGAGGTGATACGCAAAATTATTCAAAACGCAGCGCTTATCGTACAGCTCCAAAACTGGGGGATCAGCAGGACAGAGGATTATAAGAAATTTATTACTCTCTTTTTGAAATGTGAGGATTTAAATGAGGCTCATAAGCTATCGGCTCATGTATTTGGCATACAGAAGATAGAGCATTTTAAGGTAAATGGAGAACGCTCTACAGACAGCATCAATAGCAGCACCTATGATGAAGATCCGATGGAATATAACTTGAAACCACATTCCAGGACCTATAGGCCAAGAGTTGACAAAGAGGGCTTTGAGAATAAATCAATGGAGAAACTGGTTCAGAGGATGGTGTATTTAAAGCAGGTAGAAGAGGATAAGAGGATGGTTATGAAGTATATCAAAGATAACCGTCTGGAAATAGCCTCTATTGACGAATGTATATCCGAGACTACAAGAACCACTTTATTACGCTGGATATCAGCGGCAAATACAACAAATACGAAAAAGGGACGTACAGAGTACGGACAGGAATACAGGCTGGTAAAGACGGAAGGTACGTGTACTTTACAGTGTGAAGATGGTGATTTAGTAATGCCGGCTTATATTTTTGAATTTGAGGAGACCGGACATGAATGATGCAAGAAGCTTATTTGAAAATTATTGGATTAACAAGGCTACGGACAGGGAGCTTTACAACAGGACCAAGAGAGAGCTTGCAAAATACAGCCGCTTTATCAGGGAGCAATTGGGCTGGAAATTAATCAATAATGAGCGGATACTGAAGATAGAGAAAATACCTGCGTACGCGCAGGCTTTTATGGGAATTAGTGAATTTACGGATATCAGGGATTATTGTATCTTGTGTGCCTTATTGATATTTCTTGAGGATAAAGAGGATAATGAGCAGTTTTTGTTATCGGAAATGGTAGATATGATAGAAGTTCGGTTAAAAGAATATATGGAGGTTGATTGGACTAAATTTGTTCAAAGAAAGTCCCTGATAAGAGCACTTCAATTTGCCGAAAAAAAAGGAATGTTAGAGGTTTATGAGGGCTCCAGTGACAGCTTGTCCGGAGGAATCGGACATGAGATACTTTATGAGAATACAGGTCTTTCCCGTTATTTTACAACGACTTTTAACTATGATATTGTAAGATTTGAATCCTACCGGGATTTTGAAACCGTACAGTTGCAGGAGGTAGAGACAGACAGGGGGCATTATAGAATCAATCGGGTATACAGACAGTTAGCCGTAGCGCCGGCAATGTACTGGGCGGAAAATGATGACCAGGATTCTATCTATGTAAAGAACCAAAGGCAGTGGGTTCAAAAGTATATGGATGACAACCTTGGTGGACATCTGCATCTTCATAAGAATGCTGCGTTTTTTGTAATGGAGGAAGACGACTGCTACGGTGAGCGGCATCCAAAGGATGCCATGCTTGCGGAACTGGTTCTGTTAATATGTAAGGAAATACGCTGTAAAGTGGGGGAAGGAGTATTCAGAAAAGAACAGGATGAGTGTATTAAGTTAAAAAGAGGGCAATTAAAAAACTTGATTCATTCGTGCAAAGAAAAATATGGTTCTGCCTGGAGCAAAGAATACCGTGAAATGGAGCCCGACAGGCTAGTGGAACAAGCCGTTTCCTATATGGAGAACTGGATGCTGCTCTCAAGAAACGGTGACGATATAATGATACATCCGGCAGTAGGTAAAATAATAGGACAATACCCAAAGGATTATGAAATAAAGGAGGAAGCAAAAGATGAGTAACCGTTGGAGAATGAATCGGATGGGTTTTGTGAATTTCTGGTTATATGATGAAGAAACATTTTCTTTTGCAGATGGGAAAATATTCTTACGCGGTGCGAATGCATCCGGGAAATCCATAACGACACAAAGCTTTATTCCCTTTATTTTAGATGGTGACAGGAGTCCGGACAGGCTGGATCCATTTGGCTCCAAAGACAGAAAGATGGAATATTATTTTCTTGGGAATGATGACAAGGATGATGTAACAGGTTATTTATTTCTCGAATTCAGGAAAGGAGATACACAGCAGTACAAAACAATCGGAATAGGACAGAGGGCTCAGAAGGGTAAGCCTATGAGCTTCTGGGGATTTTTGATTTTGGACGGCAACAGAATTGGATACGACATAAATCTATATCAGGAAGTTGGAAGCAAGAAAATTCCGTATCCGAAGCAGGAACTGAAAAAATTATTAGGGGAAGACAATCTCGTAGCGGATTCTCAGACAGAATACATGGATTTAGTGAACAAGCATATCTTTGGCTTTCCCCGAAGGGAACAATATGATCAGTTTATCCGATTGATGATAAAGGTAAGAGCACCTAAATTATCAAGAGATTTTAAGCCGACCAAGGTATATGAAATATTGAATGAATCCTTGCAAACCTTATCGGATGAAGATCTGCGTGCAATGGTGGATGCAATGGAAAAAATGGATGATATACAGGGAAGGCTGGAGGCCTTGAAAGCAGCCTTTAAGGATTTGCAAAGTATCCGTTCGGAATACGGACATTATAACAGATACATGCTTTCAAAGAAGGCACAGGCCTATGTGGAAGCTAAAAGGCAGGTGGATAGTTCCAGAAATAAACTGGAGGTCTACAAAGATGAATTGGATACGGCGCAAGAGGACAATGCTGTAAGTAAATGTGAAAACGAACGGCTTACGGGACAGATTGAAGTATTGGAAAAGGAAAAGGAAGTTCTGAATGCGAACGATATCGAAGCTTCCGTGGATAATTTAAGAAACAGGAGAAGTAAGAGAGAGGAATTAGACGAAGAAGCAAAGTGTCTGGAGGAAAAGCTGGAAGAATATCAAAGAAAGATAAGGGAGTATGATGTAAAGCAGAGGAATTATCAGGGTGCGGTTGAAAGCCGCCAATATGAGATAGATAAAATTTTGCAGGAGCTGGAAACGATAAATGAGATATTGTTATTTGAACAGCAAAGCATGGTTAAAACTACTGTTAAGCAGAAAGATAATGAGGTACGAAATGAATTTATTGGTGTCAGAAATGCATTAAAGGCTTATTCGGCCGCGATTGAAAAAGGACTGAAAGCATTAAGAGAAGCCTCTCAGATCGAAGAGATATGGAACCGTGCAGAGGAAGAATTCAGCAGGCTGAATTTAAACAAGGATAGTTGTCTGGATCAGCTTAAAACGGCAGAGAGTATGGAAACACAGTGTAGGGATAGCATTGTCGAAGCTTTCTATGTTATATCGGAACAGTATCGTGAATTAGTCATTGAAAGACAGGAATTAAACAGGATTATTTCATGCGTTATGAAATATAAAGGAGCTAAGGATCTTGGAGAAATCAAGAAAATTGTAACTGATATTTATACAGGGAAAAGCGGCAAATTATTTGAGCTGCAGCTTCAGATAAATAGGGATAGAGCGGATTTAAGTAAACAATACCAGGATGCCCTTGCAGAGCTAGAAGAATTAAGGAACATGAAGGCTCCGATTCCGAAAAGAAGGGATAAGGTAGTAAAAGCGAGAAGGATACTTCTGGAAAAAGGGATACAATGTCTGCCGTTTTATGAAACGGTTGAATTTGATGATACATTAACGGAAGAAGAAAAGGCATTACTGGAGGATCAGTTGTTCGATATAGGACTATTGGATGCGCTTGTTGTGGCAGAGAAAGAATACGGGAAAGCAAAATGTGAACTGGGGCAGCTATCGGATATCCTGTTACATGCGGATGCCAATATACATACCGGATTTCATAGGCTAGTGCCGGGAGAATTAGAGCCGGGACTGCGTGTATGCGTTGAACAAATACTGGATAACATTTATCAGGAATATGCAGTTGATGCAAAGCTGGTATTAAGTGCGGACGGATATTTCAAAAATGGTATTATGGAAGGACATAGTATTGCAGAAGGACAGGCATCTTTTGTAGGTATAATGGCGCGCAGGCGCAGGCTGCTGCAGTTGATTGTAGAAAAGGAAGTACAGTGCGGGGAATTAGAGAACAGTCTACAGGAATGTGACCAGGAGCTGGAGAGAATTGGGGATTCAGTTAAAAGTTTAAAACAGGAATATGAGGAGCTTCCTTCCTTTGATGATCTGGACCAGGCAATCGAGATGGTAAGGGAAGCGGATTACCTATTAAAAAAAGCCAAGGAGGAATGTGATAAGAAGGAAAAAGAATTAGCAGACATAGTCATTAAGAGAAAAGTGTGCGGCCAAAATGTAATCATAAGCTGCAAAATGCTGCCCTTTGAACGTACGGAAGGCAGCTATCAGGCGGCTGCCGAGAGTATAGAGGATTATCGCGATCAGCTTACGGAACTGGAAAGTGAAATCGGTTATCTAAAGACGGAAGAATCAAACGTCAGGAATATACAGGATTTGATTGAGAAAGAGGAGGATACAATAGAGGATGCAAATCTTCAGCTCAGGAAAATATATCAGGCAGTGAAAGTCTGCAAAGCAGAGATTACCGGGTTAGAAGAGTTTCTAAATAGCCCTGAGAACAGGGAAAGGGCAGAAAAGATAGAAAAAATAAAAGAGGATCTGAAACAACATAGAGAGAAAATAATAAGTAACGAGAAAAGCATAGCAGTATTGGAGTCCAGGATTGCTGACAGGACAAAAGAAACAGCGGATTTAAAAGAGGCTATTATTGATGATATTGCAAAGGAAAATAAACTCAGGGAATATTATCAGGAAGAGCTGGAGCTTGGACTGGTATTTCACATGGAAGGCCGAGGTATTAATGAATGTGCAGCAGAGGCAATCGCATCGATTCGTGATAATGATAAAAATAAATCACTTGGTGAGGTGATTACATCTTTAAATAAGACATATCAGCAGCATAGCAGTAATTTAACGAGCTACGGAACCTCGTTGGAGGACTGCTTTGAGGATGATACGCTGCAGACGGATTTTCTCAGGAAGAGACAGTGTATTGTGTCTACCTGGCAGGGAAAAAAGCTGTATCTGGAAGAATTTTATAGTGTCATAAAGGAATCCATCGAAAGCACGGAATTGCTGATACAGGAAAAGGACAGGGAGCTTTTTGAAAATATTCTGGCGGATACCCTTAGCCGGAAATTAAGAAACCGGATTGCTGAAAGCAGGATCTGGATTAGGGATATGTCAAAATTAATGCAGGACATGGATACCTCAATGGGACTGACCTTTTCTCTGGATTGGAGGCCATGCACCGGTGACAATGACAAAGAGCTTGACACCCAGGAGTTGGAAAAACTACTGAGCAGGGATAGAGACTTGCTGACAGTCGAAGATATTGATAAGGTATCCGCACATTTCAGAAGTAAGATAAGAATGGCAAAGCAGATGGCAGAAGACAGAGGCGATACGATTAATTACTCGGATTTAGTGCGTGATGCGTTGGATTATCGTAAGTGGTTTGAATTCAGAATGCATTTTTACAGAGAGGCGGATTCCAGGAAAGAATTAACGAACAGTGCTTTTAACAAATTCAGCGGCGGTGAGAAGGCGATGGCAATGTATGTTCCGTTGTTTGCTGCCGTGAATGCCCAGTATAAAAAGGCGGATAACCTGGAGCATCCCAGAATAATTGCACTTGATGAGGCTTTTGCCGGAGTAGACGATAAGAATATAAGCAGCATGTTTGAATTAGTACAAAAATTGGATTTTGACTACATTATGAACTCACAGGCACTGTGGGGCTGTTATGAAACGGTTCCATCGCTGAGGATTGCGGAATTGCTTCGTCCGGCAAATTCCTCAGTGGTAACGGTAATATACTATTACTGGAACGGAAAAGAAAAAATATTGGATGAACAGTAAATCGGGAGGCTGACATGCTGGAAAATTGCGTCAAATATTTTAAGGACAATAGGGCTTATCAAAGAGTTTTTACTGAAATGCGTAGAAAGTGGAAAAGCTATGGAAGAGTTTCTGGCTTCATTGTGCTGGAAAATGGCAATGCTGCCGAGAGGGAAGCCCTGCGGTTGTTTCTGGGCCGAAGCTTTGACAGTGAAGCGGTTAAGTTCCCTATGAGTGAGTTTGAGAAGGCACTTCAGGAAACAAAATTTAAAGGAATCGGTATGCAGGAACTGCTGGAAGGTTACTTTCACGAAAAACTGATTACAAATAAGGATGAAAATCAGGAAAGGAAAGAAGCAAAGCAAACATTTTTTGAGGAGACGATAAAGGAACTGATTGAGGAGAAAAGCATACATAAGAACACGATCAAGTGGCTCGAACAGGCTGCATTACAGAAAAAATATGGATATGGCCTTATCACTAGCGAGTATGGAAAACAGGAAGATGTCATAAAGGCAATCATAATGCAAGTATGCAGAGCAGCATCATATATACAATTCATGGGTGATAATAAAATTCGATTGGCGGTACTTGGTGCTGAAATTACATCGAATCCTCATTTTTTTGATAAAGGTAGCGTAGCTGGAAAGTTATTAATCAATGTATTAAGCTTTATCAATAACTGTGAATACCCCAGTAATGCGGAAGGCATTTTGGAGCTTTATTACTTGTCAAATATTAAACCGGATGATATTTCCAGTTATACAACGGCCTATGGAGTAAATCTTTATACGGAGGAAGGAGCGCATCCATCCTATGAAGCCTTTACCAGGAGAAGCGAACCATACCTGATTACCTTGTTAAATTTGAATAAGATTGTTAAGGCGGATTGCAGAAGCAAACAAGTTTTTATTTTCGAAAATCAAATGGTATTTTCGCATATGTGTGAAAGACTGGCTGGAATACCGGTGTCTATGATATGTACCTCAGGTCAGATGAAAACAGCATCGTTAATGCTGATTGATTTGCTGTGTGAATCAGACTGTCGGCTATATTATTCCGGTGATATTGATCCGGAGGGTATTAAAATAGCTGACAAAGTGATAACGAGAGACCCAGTCCATATTATTCCCTGGAGGCTAAGCAGGAGGGACTACGAACTTTCTATTTCAAATGAAAAGTTGGATGAATCACGGATTAAGAAGCTTGATAAAGTACAGGATAGCAGATTTATAGAGATAATAGAGGCATTGAGAAATAGGAAGCGGGCCGGATATCAGGAACTATTAATTGATTTAATGTTGTACGATATTAAAGAAAAGATGGCAGGTTTTTGATAGAATTATCAATATATTGAGAGAAACTTGGAGGAGAAGATATTGAATAGTAGAAAATATATGGGAAAAGATAAAGAAGGAGTTATTTTTCCAGGTGCTCCAAATCTTTCTGAAATGAGTGATAGCTATTTGCAGTTTATAGAAGAAATCAATAATGAAATTCAAAAACAGAGGATTATTGTTGTAATGAATGCAAATTCAAGTATGATTCGCCTCTACTGGAATATTGGAAGAGCAATCTTGAAGAAGCAAGAGGAGGAAGGTTGGGGAGCCAAGGTCATAGAACGAATGGCAAAAGATTTGAAGGAAACATTTCCGGAAATGTCCGGTTTCTCTCCAAGAAACATAAAGTACATGCGTAAGTTTGCTCAGTGTTGGCTAGATTATGAAATTGTGCAACAGGTTGCTGCACAAATTCCATGGCGAACTAATCTTAAACTAATAGATAAATTGCAAGATGAAGAAAGCCGTATCTTGTATGCACAAAATCAATCGAAAATGGGTGGAGCAGCACTATTTTGGACTTGCAGATACAAAGTAAATTGATGGAGCGTACAGGTAGAACTATTAATAATTTTCCGACAGCGCTTCCATCTGATTTTATGGGGCTGTTTCAAAGTCCGTGTAAACGGATTTCTGTTTTCGGGAAGACCACTTCAATTGCCATATATGGATTTGTTGTCTCATAAATGAAGCTAAGAAACGAGGTATGGACTATTTGCCGTGTACGAATTTCTCATGGTTGGGCAATAAAATGATAAATATAGAGCATATAAATAAACAGGAAATTTGTAGGGGAAAACACCTTGCATCTTTAATTGCGAAATAGAATGATGGTAAGTGAACTGGCCAGTTTAGTATTCAATATATTAAAAACGGCTAGTTTTTTTATGTACCTTTTTATGTGCAAAAGCTCCATTTATAAAAAACTTTTGATATTTGTTGATTTATGGATTATAATGGGAAAATAAACATATTTAACCTTTACATAATTAGTGAAATAAATTGGTTGATTATATATAACAAATAGGAAGAAAGGTATAGGTATAATACATTTTGGCACATGTATTAGTCGGAAAATGGAAATGGGAAACAATAAAACAGGAGTAAGAAAAAGCAAGATAATTCAGAATAACATCTATATATTAAAATTAATCTACAGCATCTGCAAATCAAGGGTTTTACATACTGCATTGAGCAGATTTTTATACTATTTTGAGTGGATATTCTACAGTGCATTTTTTATCCGTTTCGTTATTAATTCTGCAGAAAAAAATCAGAGCTTTGGAAAAATTATGATTTTTCTGCTTATCACAATGGTTGTATTCTGTTCTCGTGCAATTTACATTAACTATTTTGATAATGGGATTGTGCCCTTAACCGATACGGTTATTTATAAAAATTTATATAGAAAATTATATAAAAAGGCAACAAATGTAGAATTAGAATGCTTTGAAAACAGTGAATTCTATAATAAATACAGTATGGCAATAGAAAGTGCAAATGAAAAAGTAACTGCAACAAATGATAACATCTGGTCTATATTGTTTGGCGGAATAGCGGCGGTAGTAGCTTTTATTATCATGTATCAAATTGACCCATATGCCATATTGTTTGTGATTTCACCTATCATTGGAAACTTTGTATTTGGGGCTATCCTGAATAAAATAATGTATCGTATTAACAAGGAACAGACACCTTATAACCGAAAAGCCGATTACATAAATCGTGTCATACATCTCTCCGATTATGCAAAGGAAGTGCGCTTAACCAATGTTTTCAAATTAATGATGAAAAAATATGAGGAAGCGATTCAAGGAAAAGTCTCTGTTGTTAAAAAATATGCTATCAAAGGTATATTTGCTAATTGGTTTCACCAAATGTTTACCTTTACCATTATTTTTGAAGGTGTGTTACTTTACGGTGCTTATCGGACTATTGTTACAAAAAGTATGCAATTATCTGAACTGGCGGTGCTAAGCAGTTTTATGGTTTCTACCACTTGGATTTTGATTGGTTTCTCAACTTCCTTGATAGAAAGCTTTAAAAACAGTTTATATATTGATAATTTACGAATGTTTTTGGAGTATATACCAAAGATTCCTGAGGATTACGAAGGAATTATTCCGGAGCAGGAGATAGCCTCCATTGAATTTCGCAATGTGAGTTTTGGATATACGAAAGAAAAGCCAATTATTAATAATATTTCATTTACGATAGAAGGAAAAGATACGGTAGCTTTAGTTGGACATAATGGTGCAGGAAAATCAACCATTATTAAATTACTCTTTCGATTTTATGATCCTACGGAGGGTGCTGTTTATGTCAATGGAAGAGATATCAGAGAGTATAACTTAAAAGCGTATCGAAAGCTGTTTACTGCAGCATTTCAGGATTATAAAATATTTGCGATGAGTATCAAAGAAAATGTTTTAATGAGGAAGGTTAGTGAGGCTGATGATGAAGCAGTGAAGAACGCTTTGGTAAAAGCAGTGGTATATGATAAAATCATGACCTTACCGGGGAAAATGGATACAGTTTTAACACGGGAATTTGATGAGGAAGGTGCTGTTTTGTCCGGAGGCGAATACCAGAAAATAGTGGTAGCCAGAGCATTTGCAAACGATACTCCGATTAAGATTTTTGACGAGCCTTCCAGCGCATTGGACCCAATAGCAGAATACGAGCTGTTTGAAAGTATTATGCAAGACAGCAAGGATAAAACAATGATATTTATTTCTCACAGATTGTCCTCCGTGCAGAATGCTGATATAGTTTTCATGCTGGAACATGGAGAAATCATTGAACGTGGTACGCATAAAGCTTTAATGAAGCATGGTAAGGCTTATGCGGATATGTATAAGAAACAAGCAGAAAATTATCTTGCTGCAGATAGTGACATTGATTTCGGTAATTCCCAGGATGAATATGCGGGTAGTATCTTTGTAAATGACTTAAGTAATGAGGGGGTTACGCTATGAGAGAAAAGCTTACGAAAAAACAAAGCTTCAGAAAGGTATGCTCAAACCAATTATTTATGATTAAGCTTTGCTTTGGAGCAACTCCATTCTTTATTTGCTTCTTGATTTTTGAGTCTATTAAGTTACAGATAACTATATTTTTCGAGCATATCGTTGGAATACAATATGTTCTGCATACAGCAGAGACAGGAGGCCCGTTCCTTCATGCATTGCTTTATTTGGTGATTATTGCAGGCTGTATTGAAATTTCAGCTTTTCTTTCAGCTATCTTTTATCAGTATGTATCACTTAATTATAAACCAAAGCTTTATAAGGCGCTAAAGGAAAAAATGTATGCGAAGGCAAGAGATTTGGATGTATCTTGTTATGATGACCCGCATTATTACAATGACTTTATTCTCACCATATCGGAAGCTGAAAAGAGCCTTGATCGCTTTTTGGATTTAGTAGGAAAATTATTCACTGGTATTACTATTTTCATTACATCCTGGATTTTCATATTTACCCAGGATAAATGGGGACTCATCTTTGTTTTGGTTTCCTTTGTATTTTCATTTATTGGTATTCAAATCAAGAATAAGTTGAATTTCAAAATTAGGCTGATGAAAAATCCGATTGAAAGAAAGCGTGCCTACAATCACAGGGTATTTTATCTTAATGAATATGCCAAAGAATTGCGTCTAAATCCGTCCATGACGGAAATCCTTTATGAGGATTTTGAACAGACCAACGGCGAAATTTATAATATTTCTAAAAAATACAGGAAGAAGCTTTGCTGGTTGGGATTCTTTAATACTTATCTTTCGAGAGATTTCATAATAGAAGCTTTATATTCAATTTATTTAATTTTTCAAACGGTAGTTAGGCATACGATATCTTACAGCACGATGGTTGTATTGTTTAATTCCATAGGACGTTGCAGCAATTCAATGAGTATGATAGCAGAAGTGATGTCCATGGCATCAGAGAATAGCTTGTATATTGACAAGATAAGGACTTTTTTGAATTATGAATCTGCAATAATAAGCAGTACTAAATTGGAAGTACCTAATGAACCTAAAACGTTATTATTGAAAAATGTTTCGTTTGCGTATAATGAAAATGACGTTAATATTTTAAATAATATTAATATGGAGATTCATCCCAATGAGAAGATTGCTTTGGTAGGCTATAATGGTGCGGGAAAAACAACCTTAACGAAGCTGATTATGAGACTGTATGATTCGACGGACGGAGATATTTATTACGACAGTGTCAACATTAAAGATTATAGAGTCAGTGCTTATAGAAAAAGCATTGGAGTGGTTTTTCAGGATTTTAAGATTTATGCAGCTACTTTGAAGGAAAACGTATTATTAGACTATTGTGATCATCAAGTCATTCGAGAAGAAACAGAGAATAAACAAATCATAGAGGCTTTAATGGAAAGTGGATTTGGTGAGCGTTATTCTTCCTTATCAGACGGACTGGATACACCTTTATCCACAGAGTTTGAGGAAAATGGAGTCAGCCTGTCCGGTGGTGAAAACCAAAAAGTTGCAATTGCTAGAGTTTTATATAAAAATGCCAATCTAATTATACTTGATGAACCTTCCAGTGCATTAGATCCGGTGGCAGAATATAATTTAAATAAAGCAATGCATAAGATGGCACAAAAGAAATCTGTGATTTATATCTCGCACCGACTTTCCACAACCAGAAATGCAGATCGTATTTTTATGCTGGATAATGGTTCTATTATTGAGTCAGGTACTCATAGAGAACTGCTGAACCTGAATGGAAAGTATGCTGCGATGTGGAATGCTCAGGCAGGAAGGTACAGTTAATCGTTATTGTCCCTCAAGCGAAAGAGGTTGAAGTTCTGAATTTATCAACGGCTTTTGGACAAAAAGCAATATATTCAAAAAAAGACAAAGGTTTAATGTTTCTTATAATTGTATTGGTTGCGGAATGATATGCAAAAAAGGATGCGGTGATATCAGTATTAACGCTTCCTTTTTTGCATATCTAATTCTAATCTGTACTAATTACGACCTCTCCTCAGTAAATTCGGAAGGAATGTAATATTTTTTGCCTAACGACCCTATGGCAAACTTGTCCCGGAGTTGCGTAAGATTAGGTCCGAACCGTTCTTCCAGTTCATTACGGAAGTCATGCATTATTTCCATAATATAAAGGTCGTGTATGATCACTTCGGTAATCGGCATCACCAAGCCCGGATGCATGGTCCATGCAGCACGACTATCATTGCCAAGTGAGACAATTCCGGCAACTACCTCTTGATCATCTGCACTAAAGACGATCCAGCGTCCTCCATATTCAGATGTTATTTGTTCGCTCATATCGTGCTGGTAGACCTGTGCATAATCAAAATCCAAGTCACCGTAGGACACAATCAAAATTTTAATTCCTTTTTGTGCTGCCTCTTGCAATACATCACGAAATTCCTCCGCGTCCTGTTTCCATATTTCGATTAGAATACGGTTTTTCGCTCCTTTGATACCTTCTTTAATCCGGTTAAAGATTGCTTCATGTCCGGAAATGTTCCAGATGCTCTCTCTATTTTGTGATGATATAGTATATTGCTCCAATGCTTTTTGCGCAGTATCAAATATTTGTGCAGCTTTCTGTTTCCTTTGGGAAATTAACTCATTTGGTGATACGGGAACATAAAGCGGTGTACTTTCTTGGCTTACGATAATGTCGCCGCGATTTATCATGTTTCCCAACACTTCATAAATTTTAGAGCGGGGAACACCGGAATTCAGCGAAACCGCATATCCCGAGAGCGGAGATTTTTCCAATAATGCTAAGTATGCTTTTGCCTCATATTCAGTAAAATTCAAGTCTTGAAGAATCTTTAAGATATCATTTACCATACAATTCCCTCCTTCATGGATTTCGTTCTTTATCTAAAGTATATCGTTTATAACTTGACAAAGATAGAGAAAAGTCCTAATCTATAATAGAAGCTACCTATGTAGCTACTATTATAACGCAGTATATTTATATTTACAAGGAGGATAAATTTGATTAGGGCAAAAAAAGATAATAATAGAAGAAGCCAGACATACTATATTTCTACCATTTTTGCTTTGTTGATATGGAGTACCTCGTTCATTGGAACTAAAATAGCCTATACTTCGTTTAGTCCTATCACTCTGGGGGCAGCAAGATTTATCATTGCATCAATCGTTTTAGGGATGGCTTTAATCATTAAAAAGGAATATATAAAACCACGTCTGAAAGATTTAGGAATGATAGCGATTAGTGGAGTCCTAGGTATCACTCTGTATTTTACTATGGAAAATATAGGCGTGAGTTTAACGTCTGCTTCGAATGCCGCATTAATTGTTGCGTCTTATCCTGCTATTACAGCGCTGCTTGAGCTTTTTATTTATAAAGCAAGGTTCTCAAAATATAAAATGCTTGGGATCTTAATGGCCATGGTTGGTGTTTACATATTATTGCATGTAAACAGTGATGCAAACTCAAAGGATCAAATCATTGGAAGCATTATTTTAATTGCAACAGGAGTTGTATGGGCGTTTTATAATTTTACAACCCAAAAAATGGTCAATAAGTATCCTGCCATTACCCTATCTTTTTATCAAACGGTAGCAGGCACTATTTTTTTTATACCACTGGCGTTTGTTGAAAGGAAACAATGGCAGGTACCCACAGAAACTTCTTTGTTAACATTGGTTTACTTGGGTGTATTATGCTCAGTCATTGCTTTTTTATTATATAATTTTGGATTGAGAAAGCTATCATCCAGCAGCGCTGTATCGCTCATGAATCTTGTTCCCATATTTAGCGTCATTTTTTCTGTTTTGATTTTACATGAAACCGTGTCATCACAGCAATTAATCGGTGGAGTCATTATCATTGCTGGTGTAATGCTGAGTATTAAACAAGAAAAAACCACTTAAAGCTTACGAGGAGGTATAAAGAATGGAGACCGCTGAAACGAATTCAAAGCAGAGATTTCAATCGATACCCCCCTGAATCCCGAACCGATGTGTAATAATAATGGACAAGGAGCTTGATGGATGAAGATGATATCATAACATCATCCTAAAAACTATATTGAAATAAAGTCGTCACAGGTGTGGCGGCTTTTTTGTTGTATCGTAGATAAAATAAAACACCGGTTAAGCCGGTGGTCATGATTAACGTTTATATTTTCACAGAAGCAGTAGATAGTTCCCTTTGTGACTTTGGTACTTACCTTCATAAATGCCAACTAGTTCTCAATAATACGGATATACATTTATTGACAAATTATAACGAATGTTATATATTGTAATTAATAACCAAATATCAACAGAATGCGATTGAATAAAGTATATTTCATTATCCAGAATATTTATGTCAGATATTCATCAAGTTTTATTAATAATTATTATAAAAGTAATTGATAAAATGAGGACTATATTATGATGATAAAAGTTATTAAGCAGGAAGATTTACTATTACTGAAAAGAGTCTTGAAATATGTATTTACATATAAAATCAAATTCATTCTGGCTTTTTTGTGTATACTCAGCGGAATAGGCACAGGAATAGCCCAACCTCTATTTTGGGGTAGAATATTGGACAGCCTATTTCAAAAAAACATGGATGGTGCTGTGCTTAATATAATTTACAGTTTGTTATTGGGTATTCTTACGAATATCATTTTATATTTACAGTCATATATCTTTGCTTCATTAAACCAAAATATAATATTCGACTTAAAAAGGGATATGTACAAATCCATGCTCGACCTCCCTGTAAAGGTTTATGATGATATAAATAATGGCGAATTAATGTCTAGGTTACATGGAGATGCAGGTGAAGTTGCAAATGCTATTACAGGTACACTGTTAAATACTATTGTGGATATGATACGTCTTATTGCCATAGGGATAACCGTATTTGCTATAAGTGTTAAATTAGCTTTAATAGTTGTAGTTACTTTCCCTGTATCTTTTTATATCTTCAATAAATATGGAAAAAAAATTAGAGCTACTAATATACAACTATCCGAATTAAATGATAAATACTATAGTGACTCAGGTCAAGCTATCTGGGGCATAAGAGAAATAAAAAGTCTAGGAATAAAAAAAGATAAGTTTGATTCTTTTACACAGCTTTCATCTAAATTAAAGGAAAAGATAATAACTATAACACAGCTAAGTGCCAAGTCGCAGGTACTTTCCAATATTATAAATTTTATTGCCCAGATGATAGTAGCTTTTGTGGGAGGAATGCTGGTTGTAAACGGCTCATTAGACATAAAGTATTTTATAGCTTTCTATTCTTACTCCGAACAGTTTTCAGGCTCAATTTTTAACATAAGCAGATTAAACTTTAATTTGCAGCAGGTTATGAATTCCCTTGAAAGAATATTCCATTTGATGGACGGACTGTCTTATGCTACTGAGAAATTCGGTGAAAAGAGTATAGATAATATAACTGGCAATGTAAAGTTCGAAAATGTTTCATTCAACTATAATAACGACTTAAATGTACTAGATAACGTAACTATAAATATCCCGGCCAAAAGCAGGACAGCCATAGTAGGAAGCAGCGGAAGTGGCAAAACCACCATGTTCAATTTAATACTTAAGCTTTATGACCCTTGTAAAGGTCGCATCCTCATTGACTGCACAGATATAAATGAAATTAAGGAAGAAGATTTACGAAAGCATATTTCTGTTGTACGTCAAGAACCTGTTCTGTTTACAATGTCCATAAAAGAAAATCTATTGCTTGCAAATGCACATGCATCCCAGCAGGAAATAGAAAGTGCTTGTAAGAGAGCTTATATACATGAGTATATAGAAACCTTGCCCAATAAGTATGATTCGGTGATAGGAGAAAACGGTGTAAATCTTTCAGGCGGTCAAAGGCAGAGAATTTCTATAGCTAGAGCCTTGTTAAAAAAATCAAAGATAATACTCTTTGATGAGGCGACCTCCTCTCTAGATAATGAATCCCAATTTTATATAAAGAAGGCCATCGATACCATTGCCAAAGATTGTACTGTAATACTAATAGCCCACAGACTCTCTACAATAATTGAAGCTGATGTTATATATGTAATGGATAAAGGAAAGATTGCAGGTCACGGTAATCACCATTCCTTAATACATACTAATAACATATATCAAAATCTATATAAAGCAGAAGTACAGCTTATTAATGATAATACCAAGGAGGTGGTTTGATATAAAAGAAATCGGCAAGAAGATTAGGATCGCTGTAATAGATAGTGGGATAAACACACAAATATGTAATTTGAATGAGTATGTAATACACTCTACAGGCTTTGGAATTAGTAGTGAAGGATATATAGAAGAGAACAGTACCCTGCCTGTGAGAAACCTTCACGGTACAATAGTAGCTGCGATAATATGCCATATATGCAGTGATGTAGAGCTTATAAGTTTAAATATTCTTGATGAGAAATTATCAACGGACGGAAGAGTACTTGCATATTCGTTGAGTCAGGTATTTGACTATAAGCCAGACATTATCCATATGAGCCTGGGTACTTTGAAAAAAAGATACATATTTCCATTGAGAAAAATAGTAAAAGAGGCTGGAAGACTTAATATACCAATGGTAGCCGCTACTGAAAACTCAGGTAAGGTCTCATTCCCTGCTTATCTGAAAGGTGTTATTGGAGTAAAGTCGGAAAAGTTCGAGAATTGTATGCAATATTCATATAAAGACGGTTTCTTTTACGCACCCACAGGAACTGACGGCATAGACTGCATTCAGGAAAGACCTGATATAAGGGCTGCCAAAGGTACAAGCATGTCGGCAGCCTATATATCAGGGCATCTGGCTCGGATAATAAAAGATAAGGTTAATCTTTCTTATAAGGAAGCCAAAGAAGCTTTACTTAAAGAAATTTAATAAAAGGAGTGATAGCATGGAAAACAAGACAAAAATCAAAATGGGAAGTTTAGGACCCTTATGGGAAGGCCTGTGTGGCATTCCGAAGACAATAACCTTATGTGTGACAGAAGATTGTAACCTTGTCTGTAAATACTGCTATATGACAGGCAAAAACGGATTTAAAAAAATGACATTTGAAACTGCTAAAAAGGTAGTGGACTACTTACTTTCAGAAAGAGACACTTTTAATGATAAGTCAATAATATGGGAATTTATAGGCGGAGAAGCTTTTGTAGAAATAGAGCTGGTAGACAGAATAACAGACTATATCAAGCAGCAGATGTTCCTACTTGACCATCCCTGGTTCAACAGCTATAGACTAAGCTTTTCAAGCAACGGTCTACTTTACGGTACACCTGCTGTACAGAAGTACATAAAAAAGAATAAGTTTCATCTCTCTATTGGCTTGAGTGTAGATGGAAATAAAATGAAGCACGATTTGCAGAGGATTAAGCCTGATGGCAGTGGCTCCTATGACGACGTGGTTAAAAATGTTCCTCTCTGGCTTAGCCAATTTCCTGGTGCCTCTACAAAGGCTACCTTTTCCCATGATGACATTCCCTATCTTAAAGAAAGTATCGTAAGTCTTTGGGATTTAGGAATAAAAACTGTAGCTGCTAATGTAGTATTTGAAGATGTTTGGGAAGAGGGAGATGACATACTAATGGAGCAGCAACTTAGTGAGCTTGCTGACTATATCCTTGAAAATAAGCGGTGGGAAGAATACTCTGTAAGATTCTTTGAGCCATCCATAGGTAATCCCCTTACAGAAGAAGAAATAGGTAGGAATTACTGTGGTTCCGGAAAAATGCTGGCAATTGACTGTGACGGCAATTTTTTTCCATGTGTAAGATTTTATAATATGAGTCTCAATAACCGGAAAGAAATTTGCGTTGGGAACTCAGATTGTGGGATTAATCAGGACAAGCTAAGGCCCTTTCAGGCATTAAGTCTTAAAAGCCAAAGTCCGCTGGAATGTGTTAAGTGTGAAGTAGCCAGCGGCTGTGCATGGTGTCAAGGCTACAATTACGACATGGCAGACACTGATACTATTTATCAAAGGGCTATATACATATGCAAGATGCATAAAGCAACTGTGCGAGCAAACAAATATTTTTGGAAAAAATTTGAAATATTAACGGGGTTGCCTTCTGAAAGAACAAAATTGGCAGAGTACCATGAGCATGAAAAAAAGAGATACTTGCAATTTATAACTTCAGATAACATAACACCCCATTGCTCCTATAGAAATACAAAATTTACTGATAATATTATGACTGCAGAAATACTTGCAAAAGGTATTGCGTTTTGTGAGGCAAACGGCTATACACCTATCTTTCTGGGAACAATACGGGGAGTAAATGAAGTAAAATATCAGGAATACCTTACTATTGATAAGGCAGGACAAGCCAGTAATGTAATTTCAGTATATGACAACTGTGCAGACAAACTAGATGGAGAAGTTCCCGGCATTTTAATTCTTAACAGGCATAATATACACAACTTATATGAATTGATAGAGAAACTTTTCAGTGCATTATACAGAATAAATATTGAGATTGAAGATATGAATGAATGGAAGGATCAAGATGTACAGCAGTATAAAATTCAGTTGGATGAAATAGTATATTTTATTGCAGAAAAGTATAAACAAGGTGAAGAAATTGAATTAAATATATTAACTGACATATGGAATTTAAAGTCTATGAATAATTGTGACGCTGGCACCGATTCTTTTGCACTTGCACCAAACGGAAGAATTTATATGTGTCCTGCATTTTACTTTGATGACCCGGATTGTCACATAGGAACTCTCACAGATGGTATTAGCATAAAAAATTCTCAGTTACTTCATCTGGACAATGCACCCATATGCTCTGCCTGTGATGTTTACAACTGCAACAGATGCAAGTATTTGAACAAAAAAATGACAAATGAGATAAATATACCTTCTAAAATGCAGTGTGTAATAAGTCACATAGAAAGAGAACATTCTATGAAGCTTCAAAGACTGATAAAAGAAAATAGTTCCTATAAATACGAGAATACATTAAGAGAAATAGACTATAACGACCCGTTGGAAAAGCTTTTAAAAATATAATGACAGGAGGTTTTATATATGTTTAGAGAATTAGTTGGCAACGTCACCAAAGAAGAAAAAAATGAGCTATTGGTACTTTATGAAAGGAAAGTTGGAATTGAGGAGCTTACAGCTACCTTTGAGAGTGATTTGCTTTCAACTGAGAAAAAAGAAATTATGCTGGAGAAAATGATATCGGAATTGGGAAAAGTCAAATTAAATATGCAGGCATGGTGGGACAGAATGTATGAAAGGTACGACTGGAAAAGTGGTGAGGGATATATGTGGAATATAGATTTTCAAACCTGTGAAGTGTTTTTAGTAAAATAGTGAGTGGGTTATAAGCTGATTAATCATTATATCTGCAGATAGTTATAAAAACCAAATGAAAGGAGGGTTAATATGGAGCGTTTGTTTTCTAATAAAAAAATCAGTAAGTCAAAGAAAGATGTAATGGGGTATATTTGTGTTGGATGTGGAGATACATGTTATGGTACTTGCAAAAGTTGTACTGGTTGTACTAGCTGTACTGGTTGTTCTGTAACCTGTATTGCAGCTTGTAGAAGTTATAATACGTGATACTTACGCTGGTTTGGGAGGTAAGTACTTGTAAATTAAGCAAATCCTAATAACTTACATAATTATGGAATTGTAAGTCAAGAAAGTGAGTAAATCTATCTGCGGATATATATATTAATAAACAATGTAAACAGTTTTTGATACATGGCAATATATGTAGCAGTTTAGAAGGAATAATGAGCAAAAAACGGGCCTCCAAAGTATATTTTAGGCGGCCTGTTTTTTGTTTATAGATGTTATTGAGGTAATAGCACTTATCAAGTATTATAGTTTTTAAGAGGTTTTAAGAATATATAATTTTACATAGGGTTGTAACTTTCGTAGAATTTTGGCTACTAAATGTTTAGATCGCTAAAAAGGAGGAACGTATGAGCCAGTTTGAAAAAATATATGATGAATATTGGCAAGACGTTTTCCGCTTCCTTTTTCGGCTTACGGGATATCAGCGGCAGCTTGCTGAGGAATTGATGCAAGAAACTTTCTATCAGGCTAGGATATCTTTACACAGGTATAGAGGAGAATGTCAGATAAAAACTTGGTTGTGTCAAATTGTTAAAAATATCTATTTCAATACAATTCGTAAAGATAAGCAAGTCAGACTGGTTCCTATTGAAGAATATGCTTTGCACGCAGTACTTGCTTATAATTCAGCTTAACATTAAAGGCATAGTTATTGCCGAAGCTGCAGTAGCATCAAGCATTGAGTTAAATGATTTAAGCGTTAAATATATACAGTAGAAAAACTTAATAAATAATTCAAAATCACGCACTTCACAGTCAATGTGGCTTGGGTGATTTTTTGTATTCTCTTATTTGAAAATACTCTTATTTTTATAGAAAATTTTTAAATATGGCTGTACTTTTTAAAGTCACTGGCTTCAATTAGTGTAGCCAGAAAAGCATTTTGGTAATAAATGGTGTAGCCAACAGCAAAAATCCATAAATACTTCGGCTTATCAAGAACGTATCTGGCTACAACGGGTATAGCCATTCTACCGATTTGGCTGTAGAAAGTATAGCCATCTTATAACATACAAGATAACAAATCTTGAAGAAAAACTATGATATTTATGCAAAAAACTATAAAAAATTATAAAATATTATACAAAGGTTATAAAAAACTGTGAAAAATAAAAAAAGTATACTTAAAATAAAAATTTATGCCTTTAAAATGGATGAATGTGGAAACTACAATGAAAGTAACAACTTGGGATGGAAAATAAGCCGGTATAGAGATAGAAAATGCTTATTTCTATAGACTCAAAGATTGAAACGATCAACTATATTTTAAAAGGAGGAAAAATGAGGAAATTTCACGAGAAAGGAAACAGCTTAAACAAAAGGGCACTTAGTTTTATGCTTGCAACAGTGTTAGTTATTTGCAGCATGTTTTCACCTTTGGGGGCTAACATGCAAGTACAGGCAGCAGCAAAAACAATTACATCCATGTCATATTTTTCAACTGCAGATGGACCTGTTATAACCAAATCAGGTGTAGGACAGGCAAGTTATGGCTTTGTAATGCCTATTTTCAATAACGGGGCAGCAACATGGGAAGAGGTTGCAAGTGATTTAACGGTTAATGTTAAGGTGAACGGTAGCTGGGTGAATATTGACAGTACCAGTTTTGCCTACAACGTAAATTGGGGGAACTGGAGTGACAGCGGATTTAACGGATATTGGTTTACTGTATCAGATACTACATATCTTCAGCTGGTTTCCAAGACAAGTGGTGTTACATTGGATTACACCCTGGTATTTACGGATATCCCTAAAACAACCATAACCTCAATGGCACCGACTCAAGGTCCTAATATTACGGCAGGAGTAACAGGGGGAGCAGGATTCACCTATCCGATATTTAACGGAGATGCAGCAGTAACATATGCAGCAGTAGCTGAGGATTTAAAGGTTTATGTAAAACCTGTAGCAGATACCACATGGATTGATATTGATAACAATGCTGCCAGTGGCTGGATATATGATCAGAATTTTGGGCAGTTTACTGACGGAGGCGGAGGTTACTGGTTTACAGTAGATGAGTCCATCAATGTAAAACTGGAATCTAAAACTTCCCATGTAGCTTTAATCTATACCATAACTTATAATACGCCGGTTAGAAATAATTATAATCTTACACCTTATGATGGAACCACCTTTACAGCAGGTGAAACCGGAGCAATAGGGATACCTTTGCCTAAAATAGACGGCGGAGCACCCATTAGCTCTGAACTTGATAAATTTGTTTATGAAACCAAGGTAAATGGTGTTTGGGTAGAACTTAGTGATTTTAGTAAAAGTAGTTTCAGTTATTCCGGAAACGGATACAATAAAATGTCCGATAAAAACCAATGGGGCTATTGGGTGGATCAAATCTATGGTCTGTGGTTCCAACCTATTCAAGTTGATATGGAACTTAGAATTGGTTATCCTTTAAATGGTCAAAAGGGCGGAAGTATAGGCAGTAATTATGTGTATTACACCTTTATAGGTAATCCGAATGCACCAAGACCGGATGTTTCAGATCTAGGAGATATTGTACTTAGCACACCGGAGAATCCTGATGTAGAAGGTATGAATTTAATCTGGAATGATGAATTTTCCGGCACAGCACTTGATACAAGCATCTGGAATTACAATACAGGATATTATATTAATGATGATCCGAGTACCTGGGGCTGGGGTAATAATGAATTGGAACACTATACAGACAGTACAAGGAATGTTTCTATTAGTGATGGTAAATTAACAATTACTGCTCTTAACGAGCCTAAAACATTTCCACAGGATCCTAACCGTGTAGCGTCTTATTCTTCCGGTAAAATTACAACCAAGGACAATTTTACATTTAAATACGGCAGAATAGATTTCCGTGCTAAACTTCCAAGAGGTAACGGTTTGTGGCCAGCACTTTGGATGCTCCCTAACGATGATACTTATGGAAGCTGGGCAGCTTCTGGTGAAGTTGATGTTATGGAAGCAAGAGGACGTTTACCAGGAGCCACCAGTGGTACAATCCACTTTGGAGGCCAATGGCCGGCCAATACTTACATCGGCGGTGATTTCTCTTTCAGTGACGGACAGACTATAGATTCCGATTACCATGTATACAGTGTGGTTTGGGAAGAAGATAATATTAAATGGTATGTAGACGGTAAGTGTTTCTTTAAAGCTACAAATGAACAGTGGTATTCTAATGGAGCACCTTCTAATAATAACGCACCTTTTGATCAGGAATTCTATATTATTATGAATCTTGCAGTTGGCGGCTGGTTTGATGGCGGCGTTACACCCGGACCTGGAGATATTCCGGCAAGTATGCAGGTAGATTATGTACGAGTATATAAAGATACTGACTGGGTTGATCCTGATGCTGTAAGAGTTACAGGAATATCATTAGATAAACAGACAGCAATACTTTCAACTATTGGGGAGACTTTACTTATTAACAAAACAATTACACCAGGTAATGCAACAAATAAAAATGTTATCTGGACTTCCTCCAATCCATCAGTAGCTACCGTTAGTGCGGGGCAGGTAACTGCAGTGGCGAATGGTACGACTACAATAACTGCAACCACAAAAGACGGAGGATATACAGCCAGCTGTGTTGTTACCGTTAATGCAGGGGGAACTCAGAATGTTGCGGTTACGGGTGTCTCTTTAAATGTCACTCAAACTGAAATAACAGTTGGCGGTACACAAACACTGAATGCTACAATTGCTCCTGCTAATGCCACAAACAAACAAGTTACTTGGGCCAGTGGCAATACAAGCATTGCAACTGTTGACCAGACAGGAAAAGTAACAGCTGTTGCGACAGGTACAACTACAATCACGGTAAAGACAGCGGATGGTAATAAAACAGCTACCTGCCAGGTAACAGTAAAGGCATCTACCACCGTATATATAATTGGTGATAGTGTAAAAGGATTGAAAAAGATTGGCGATAAGCTGGAATTCTATGTAAACGGTGCCACTTTTGCAGACCTTCATTACAAAATCAATAACGGTGGTCAAGTAAATGTAGCCATGACGAATAAAGGTGGCGGAAACTTCGTTTATTCAGTGGAAAATATGAAACAAGGCGATGAGGTACAATATTTCTTTACCTACAATCCGGGAAGCGGAGCTTTGGATACGCAACCCTTTACTTACATTCATGGTGTGACACAGGGGACACCGGAAGATGGCGGATCAGGTAATCCTACAACTAATACCGATGTAGCTCTGGGCAAGTTAGTTACTTCATCAGGTACAGAGGCAGGTTTTCCTGAAAATTATCTGACAGATAATAATACAACTACCAGATGGTCTTCTAACTTCGCTGATAATGCCTGGTTTACTATAGACCTTGGCGCAACATATAATATCAGCCAGTTAATACTTAACTGGGAGGCGGCTTTTGGCAAGCAATATGAAATCTTTGTATCTACTAACGGAATAAACTATACCAGTGTATATAAACAGACAAATGGCAGTGGCGGAATCGAAACCCTGAATTTTTCAGCAGTAAATGCAAGGTATGTTAAATTCCAGGGAATTGAGAGAGCTTTACCTTATGGATATTCCCTATGGGATGTTAAGGTTATGGGACATAGTATTTGATAGTATGTAATTGTATCTAAGTATATAAGTTAATTCAACTATAATAAAAATAACAGAATGAGGACCTTGGTCTGATTTGGGGTAACACCAAACAGATCAGGATCCT
The DNA here is from genome assembly GCA_023435895.1 of Bacillota bacterium. Lineage (GTDB taxonomy): Bacteria > Bacillota > Clostridia > Lachnospirales > Lachnospiraceae > Mobilitalea. Next base: position 12,830 of record JAEZLH010000036.1, on the reverse strand, counting down.
TATTTGGTTATGGGCTCTGTGCCAATAGTGAAGTGCACCCCAAATGTTAGATAAAAATCTAATGCATGGCTAATAATGATTTAACGAGATATACTAGTAACTCGGGAGGTTATAGTCCTGAGATGTATAATGTAAGTACCGAGCATTCAATTTCATCAAAGTGTAGAGACACTGGCAACGCAAAATGCTTATAATTCATTTTGAAAGTTTTCAAAAATACTGCTATCAGGAAGCGTTTGGTAGCTCAGCTGAATGATTCGCTCAATAGAAACACAGTTATTGTATATTTTGGGTATCTGTATGACAAAGGCACATTTAGATTAGTTAATGGGAAAATGATTTATCAGATGTGTCGCTTTTTTATTGTATCGCAGATAAAACAGACCACCGGTTAAGCCGGTGGTCGTGATGAAATGTTTATGTTTTCACAAAAGCAGTAGATAGTTCCCTTTAATCCTTGGTATTATGAACCAACTGGACTCGTTCAAGAAGGAAGCCTAATTGTTCCACCATTTCCGTAGGTGAATAGGGCATTGAGTTTGTAATCCACCACTCCATTACACCGACAGTGGCAGAAGCGACATATTGTACCAGTATGTCCTTGTTCATATTGTGGTCGATACCTTTTTTGTCGATTTGCTCTTCAATCATCTTTTCTATTACAGCGTGAAGATGACTTCTAAAGGAAGTTGACCACTTATTTGTCAGCATATTGGAATATAAAAAGGCATGTTGCATTAAATATTCAAAGATACGAAATATAGCAGTTTTTGCTGAAGGTTGACCAATGTCTCCTTTTCGCAGACAACATTCAAACAACTGGTTTATATGAGTCTCAATGCAGTGATCGAGTAAATCATATTTATCCACATAATGTAAATATACAGTACCGCGATTAACATTAGCCCGATCTGCAATATCGTTAATTGTTATTTTATCAAAATCTTTTTCTGACATTAGCTGAGTTAATGCATTAATAATAGCTGTCTTAGATTTTTCGATACGTCTATCCATAGAATTCTCCTTATATTTTATAAACATTACGGTACATTTTGTTGAGTATTAAACAAAATCAATCATCTTAACGATTGAATGAAAATTGTATCACTGGTAAACTGATTATACTGAACGTTTGTTGAAAAATCAACAAAAATTCAATAATTAGCTCTGAGTAAGGAGGAAGGAAATGAAAATATTTTATTTTACTGCTACAGGAAACAGCTTATATGTTTCAAAAAAAATCGGAGGAGAATTATATTCAATTCCTCAGATGATGAAGGATGAAAAATACGAATTTGAGGATGAAGCCATCGGATTTGTATTTCCATGCCACGGATTTGGAGTAGCGAGACTTACTCGCGATTTCATAAAGAAATCATCATTCAGAGCTGAATATTTCTTTGCGATAATGACTTACGGAAGCAATCCGGCATCCGGGTTGAAGCAAATAGAGCAAGCTGGAAGTAAAGCGGGAATCCGGTTCAACTACACAAACGAGATTCTGATGGTTGACAATTATCTTCCCAACTTTATGATTGAAGATGAAGTAAAACTGGAAAGTTCAAAACGAATTAAAGAAAATCTCGATCAGATTATCCAGGATATCGCAAACAGAGAGAATAAGTTTACTCGTAAAGATACAGTATCGGATGTAATGTCGGAGCAGGGTCGCCAATATGCCGACAAACTTAGTTACAATTACAGCCATGAACAGTTTGATATATGGGACAATTGCAACCGCTGCAAAATATGTGAAAAAGTCTGTCCTGTCGATAACGTCCGGGTAGATAAAAAACCAGTATTTTCAAATCAGTGCGAAATGTGTTTTGCTTGCATCCATCTTTGTCCCCAAAATGCAATACACATGGAATCTGAACAGAGCGGAAAGAGATTTCTGAATCAGCATATAGAACTGAATGAAATTATATTGGCAAATAATCAGCATAGTGTTCCAAAGTGATTGATATTTCAATGGAGTATGCGACGAAAAAGGTCTGGGTGTTGTCATCATGGAACCGGTAAGGAGAGGTAACCTAGTCAGGTAGCCCGAAACAGATGCACCAGATGAATATGTTACCGAGATATGTTATCCCGTCATAAAGAAATAACTTTCCTATAAAAATGCCGTCTGTTGAAATGAAATGCAGGCGGCCTTTTTCGGTAAAGAAGGTGATTTAAAATATATTTTCCAAATAAGTTGGAATCGCTGTTTCCCATGAAGCTATTTGCTCAATAAATTGCTCTTGAGAAAGCTGACTCAATAGGTATTGGGTTCCGGCTTCAGTAAGTGCAGTATGAATATATTTCACCATGCATTCAGTATCTTCACTTAGTTGTCTGGTCGTTATGTTTATGACGGATATCAGTTGTCCGGGAATAGTCCTTACATATTCAACCTCTCTTCCTACATCGTAAACAGAACATAGCCAAACAGTTTCACGCATATTTGGTTGTGTGGTTGTAAATACACAATGCTTTTCGGCTATTCCCGATTCGGAATAAAGCATCGTGCTCTCCCAACCGGAAACCCACTTCTTTTCCGCCTCAGGGCAAAAAGCTTTAAAGACTGACTTGCATGCCCCCTTTACGTGGATGGTATGCGTGAATTCTTTTCTCAGTGTGTTTTTCATTTGACTCTCCTTTCATATTTTTATATACTCAAAATAAACTATGAAGCTATAAACAAGTCAACATATTTTTTGGAAGGGGAGATTCAATCTGTTTAGAATAAATGATATATGCAAAAGGTACAAAATATCAAGGAGCACATTACTCTATTATGATTTAATCGGAATACTCAAACCTGCCGAAAGAACAGGAGCAAATTATCGCTTGTATTCGGATAATGATTGCTTGCGGCTTGAGAGAATATTAAAATTCAGGAAAGCTGGAATATCCTTGGAGGAAATTAAAGATTTGCTTGAATATGACGAGGTTGGCTATTATAAAATTCTTGTGGATAGATTTAGTCAAATCAATATAGAAATCGAGAAGCTTAAAGAACAGCAGAATGATATAGCAAGTATGCTTAACAATAATGACCTTCTTAGAAGCACCGAACTGATAAAGATGAAAACCTGGATGAGGCTCATGCGTTCATCCGGTTTTAATGAAGAACAATCAAAGAAATGGCACATACTTTTTGAACAGATTTCGCCACCAGAGCATACAATTTTCCTTGAAACGCTGGGGTTGTCAAAGGGTGAGATTAATGAAATTAAAAGATGGTCCAAAGGACAAGCGTGATCAATACCAAAAGAGTCTTAATACAAATATTATACCAGAACAGCCCACTTTTCATTGAAAAACGGGCTGTTCGACTTTCTTACAGTCTGCAATGCATCAGATTCAAATCCTCACTGGACTTGAATCTGATGCTATTATATAAGCATAAATTAATAGTATATTTTTCTGTTGCCATGAATTGTGTCATTTATAGATGCAGTAAGTGAAGCTAATGCATTTTTAACATCACGTTTTTCTATATAATCATATAATTCAGATGTATTTTTATATAACGATTCAATGCCATACATTCTACAAAATCGTTCCCATAATGTCATGACCGGAGCCTTGAAAGAAGATACCATAAGAGGTAAGAGAGTATTTTGTGACAGGCAAGCCAGTTCATGTTGAAATTCAAAAGCTAGCTCAGAAGCTTCCTTTATGGAAGTGGTTTCATGCATTCGTGTAACGTAACTCTTTAACTGCATAATTTCTTCTTCTGTGATTTTGGGAATCGATAGTTCAACAGCAAGTGATTCATATGCAATACGTAGTTCTAAAATGGAACGTATCTCGGCATCTCTTAAAATTCCGCCATTATAATTCATAATAGAAACCAAAGTTTCAAGGGTTCCGTCTCTGCGATAATCCGCTACAAAAGTTCCGACTCTTGGCTTTATATTAAGAAATCCTTTTCTGGCTAATTCCGTGATACCTGCATTAACTACAGCCCTGCTTACCTGCATGGACTCAGAAAGCTCTCGTTCAGGCGGAAGTTTTTCTCCGATTGGTATCTGACCGGAAAGAATCATTGTCTCTAATTGGTCAATAAATAACTCTTTTAATGATGGGGCATTTAATTTTTTGAATTCCATGGTGATGTCACTCCTTTAAACTGTTTGTGGTATGACCACATACCAAAAATTATTATATAGTAATTTTGAATAAAAATCAAGATAAAAATATAATTTTATCATATATATGCATTAATAAACAGGATATTTATTGACATTTGGAAGAAAAACATGTTAATATATTGACAAAGTATGATGTGTCATACTGGTATGACCACAATAAATAAGGAGGCATAAAAAATGTTTACATTTAATTATGCAAGCGGTGCGACCGCAGTTTCTGTCTGGCTTGTCTGGATCGTAGTTTTTGGTTTGTTATTTCTTTTAAATGAGATAACGAGAAGAAATACACTGGCAGGCTTTTTTTGCTTTGTTGTAATGCCGATTGTACTTTCCGTTTTATGGTTTACTGTACTTAGCGATACCACTTATACAGACTGGTTCCATCTTGCTAAAGTTTATTCATCCACTGCAGGGTGTATTGGTTTTTGGTGTATTCGTCATTTACATGGTAGAAATAAGAAGAGTGGAAAAGAGTGGAGTCTATCAACGAATAAGATTGCATTGTGTTTCCCACCACTAATCTTAGCCATTAACATTTGTGAGGCAGTGGCAAGAGATATTGAAGTAGGTCTAAACTATGCTCAGGGTGGTATGCTAAAAGATGAAGCAATGTATGTACTTGGTGGACAATGGAACTTCATGAATGCAGCAGCAGGTATTTTAAATATCATTACGATTACGGGATGGTTTGGCATATGTATTCGTAAGGTAACTGCGAAAGATAAGAGCAAAGATATGTTATGGCCGGATATGTTATGGTTCTGGATTATAGCTTATGATCTTTGGAATTTTGCATATACATATAATTGTTTACCGGGACACTCCTGGTATTGTGGATTTGCTTTATTATTAGCGCCAACTTTATGCGCATTTACTCTTGGAAAAGGTGCTTGGTTACAGCATCGTGCACAAACTTTGGCTCTTTGGTGTATGTTTGCGCAGACAATACCCTCCTTTATTGATGAAGGAAAGTTCTCAGTAGCTTCTACTTATAATAAAACAGCACTATTTAGTTTTAGCTTGTTCGCACTTTTATCCAATATCGCAGTTTTTGTATTTATGATTTATAAAGCAGTTAAAACAAAGAGAAATCCTTATACTGCTGAAGTTTATACCGATTTGAAGAAATATCAGGAAGTAAAAGCACTTGCAGAATAATATTTCATGGACTCTTTGACAGTCTAAGATTATGATGTTGAGGTTAAATAGTCCTATTTATACTGTGACTATGGCAATTTTCATAGGCGCATTCATTCTTTTGCTTTATGCAAATAGCCAATGAACAATGACGAAAGGGCTGTTTAATCCCAACATCAGGTTATTGCAGGTATACATAAGACAAGTTGAATTGAAGCATCGACAACTTGCCTTCATAATAATTCGGAACGTGCAGGAAAGCATGGTATCTGAGTTGATAACAGGAGGAATTAATAATGTATTATAGCAACGGAAATTATGAAGCATTTGCTCGTCCATTAAAGCCGGTAGATGTAGATAAAAAATCAGCATATTTAGTAGGAGGGGGTTTAGCATCTTTGGCTGCAGCGTGCTTCTTGGTTCGTGATGGACAGATGAAGGGAGAGAAAATTCATATCCTTGAGGAAATGAATATCTCCGGTGGAGCCTGCGATGGAATTAACGATCCCGAAAAGGGCTTTGTAATCCGTGGCGGACGTGAAATGGAAAATCATTTTGAATGTCTATGGGATTTATTCCGCTCCATTCCATCCATTGAAACAGAAGGTGTTTCGGTACTGGATGAATATTATTGGTTAAATAAAGAGGATCCAAACTATTCTCTTATGAGGGCAACGGTAAACAGAGGTGAGGATGCACATACCGACGGCAAATTCGGATTAAGCGACAAGGCGTCAAAGGATATTATGAAATTGTTCTTCACCAAAGATGAAGATTTGCATGATAAGAGAATGGATGAAATATTGGGAAAAGAATTTTTTGAATCCAACTTCTGGTTATACTGGAGAACCATGTTTGCTTTTGAAGAGTGGCATAGTGCGTTGGAGATGAAGCTATACATACAAAGATTTATCCATCATATCGGAGGACTTCCGGATTTTAAAGCTTTGAAATTTACAAAATACAATCAATATGATTCCTTGATTTTACCTATGCTAAAATATTTGGAGTCACATGGAGTACAATTTCAGTACAATACAAAAGTTACGAATGTTATTTTTGATATCACAGGAAATAAAAAAGTAGCAAAAAGAATTGAAAGTATCCATGATGGTAAAAAAGAAGATATCGATTTGACGGAAAATGATTTGGTGTTTATTACAAATGGTAGCTGTACAGAGAAGTCATCCTTAGGAGATCATCATCATCCTGCGGTAATGGACACGTCAGAAGGCTCCTCTTGGGGATTATGGAAGAAGATTGCGAAGCAAGATCCTGCTTTCGGTCATCCGGAGAAGTTCTGTTCTAATATCAAAGAGACAAATTGGGAATCTGCAACAGTAACTACCTTAGATGACAAGATACCAAAATATATTGAGAAAATATGTAAACGTGATCCGTTTAGCGGAAAAGTTGTTACCGGTGGCATTATTACTGCAAAAGACTCAAAATGGCTATTAAGCTATACGTTAAACAGGCAGCCTCACTTTAAAGATCAACCGAAGGATCAGCTGGTAGTATGGGTATACGCATTGTTTACCGATGTTCCCGGAGACTATGTTAAAAAGGCGATGAAGGACTGTACCGGCGAAGAAATCACACAAGAATGGCTCTATCACATGGGAGTTCCGGAAAATGAGATTAAAGAGATGGCAGAAAAATCGGCTCGTTGTATTCCTTGTATGATGCCTTATATTACAGCATTCTTTATGCCGAGAAGGAAAGGCGACAGACCTAATGTGGTACCGGAGGGTTGTGTCAATGCTGCTTTTCTTGGACAGTTTGCAGAAACAGTCCGTGATTGTATCTTTACAACAGAATATTCCGTAAGAACTGGTATGGAAGCAGTCTACACCTTGCTTAATGTAGATCGTGGCGTACCGGAAGTATTCAATTCCTGCTATGATATTCGTGTGTTATTAGATTCAACGGTTAAAATGATGGATGGGAAGAGTCCTTTGGATGCCAAGTTACCATTTCCACTTGGTATCGTAAAGAATAAGGTATTAAAGAAAATATCCGGCACTGTTATCGAAGAAGTATTACAAAGATATAAAATCATTCACTAACTAATAATAGGGCGGGTTAATGCCAAAAACCCCTATTGTAACGATAACAATAGTTATGATAGGGGTTTTTATATTTCGTGAGCGGCCAGGAGGTTTGAGCTAAGATGGATACCTATAAAGTATTGGAAATTAAGCAGAGTGTATTTGATGATAACGATAAGCAGGCAGATGCACTTCGCAGTGAATTGAAAAAAAGTAAGACTTTTCTATTAAATTTAATGTCATCCCCAGGATCGGGAAAAACAACAACAGTTTTAAGAACCATTGAGGCATTAAGAGAAGAAATGAATATTGGAGTTATGGAAGCGGATATTGATTCGGAAGTTGATGCAAATACTGTTTCAAAAACAGGAGCAAAAGTAATTCAATTGCATACCGGTGGAATGTGTCACCTTGATGCAGATATGACGAAGCAGGGTCTAGAAGGGTTGGGCACAGAAGGCATTGATTTTGCTATATTAGAAAATGTAGGAAATCTGGTATGTCCTGCTGAATTCGATACCGGTTCATCAAAAAATGCAGCAATCCTTAGTGTTCCGGAAGGGGACGATAAACCTCTTAAATATCCATTGATGTTTTCGATTGTCGATGTATTATTAATTAATAAAATCGATGCAATGGGAATTTTTGATTTTGACATAGAAGCAGTTAGGGAACGCGTTACGAAATTAAATCCTAATATCAAAGTCATTCCGATTTGTGCCAAAACAGGTCAGGGCATGGATGAATGGTTTGAATGGATTAGGACACAAGTGAAAGAATGGAATGAAAATTAGATTTATAAATTAAAAACTCTAGTTAAAATCATGAAAAGAGGGTCAATATGGTAAAGAAAAAGGTGTTGGCATTAGCCAATAAGATTGGAGCTGGTATTACAGGTGGTATCGTAAAAGTAAAACCGACAGACCCTGAATACCGTCTTCTTGAGGCAGTTACATCCGATGAAGAAGCTGAAATAGCACTTCATTTAGAGATTCGTAAGCCCAAAACGGCAAAAGAAGTCGCTAAGCAATGTGGCAAATCGGAAGCTGAGGTAGAAAAGGTATTTTACAAAATGGCAATTGACGGTTCAATCAAGGTGGAAACCGCCAATGGTGTCAATGTATACTGTTTAGAGCTTTTTGTTCCTGGAATCATGGAATACATGGTTGATAATAAAGAAAATGTTAAAAAATATCCGGTAATTGCAGAAGCCTTTGAAGAATATACAAGAAAATTAGGCGCTTTGATGGCAGGAAATATTCCGATTGGCATGGGAGTTATGAGAGTAATTCCGGTTCAAAGTGCCATTGATGCAGATACAAGGAGGGCTTCGTACGAGGAGATTGAATATTTACTAAATAAACATGAGCTTTTTGCAGTTACAGATTGTGCCTGTCGTGAATCTATGAGAATTATAGGAGAAGGCTGCGGTCATACTGTGGAAGAGATATGCCTTCGTCTTGGTTCGGCAGCGGAATACTATATACGTACTGGTAAAGGCAGAGAGGTAACAAGAGAAGAAGCGAAGGAGATTTGTCTAAGAGCAGAAAAGGAAGGCTTGATGCATCAGATACCTAATCTATCAGGTCCAGGAGAGGCACTTGCTATTTGTAACTGCTGCGGATGCTCTTGTTTTGGTCTTAGAAATGCGAACCTCTATCGAAATCCGGATTGGTCCAGATCAAATTATGTATCCAATGTGGATAAAGATAAATGTGTTGCTTGCGGAGAATGTGTAGAAAACTGTCCCTCCAATGCCCTGACCTTAGGACAAAGCTTATGTACGAAACTGCCGCTTCCTGAACCGGAAGTAAAAGATACACCATATGATACACAGTGGGGTAAAGATAAATGGAACTTTGAGTATCGTCATCGTAAAGTTGTTGCCGAGAGTGGAACGAGTCCCTGTAAGTCGGAATGTCCGGCGCATATCGCTGTTCAGGGATATATTAAGATGGCATCTCAAGGAAGATACAAAGAGGCGCTTGAGTTAATTAAGAAGGAGAATCCTTTCCCTGCAATTTGCGGACGTATTTGCCCTAGGAAGTGTGAATCTGCTTGTACAAGAGGAGGGTTGGATGAACCGCTTGCAGTAGATGAAGTTAAGAAATTCCTGGCAGATCAGGATTTAAAGGCTGAACATCGTTTTGTGCCTGAGAAGAAAAAGCAAAGAGCTGAAAAAATTGCAGTGATCGGTGGAGGACCGGCAGGATTATCCTGTGCTTATTTCCTTGCTGTTGAAGGTTATCAGGTAACGGTATTTGAAAAACAAGCAAAACTTGGTGGTATGTTAACGCTTGGTATTCCATCCTTCCGTCTTGGGAAAGAAGTAGTAAATGCTGAAATTGACATATTAAAAGAACTCGGCGTAGAATTTAAAACAGGAGTTGAAGTTGGTAAAGATATTACGCTGGATGCTTTAAGAGAATTAGGATATAAAGCATTCTATTTAGCAATTGGTGCTCAGGCTGGAAGAAGTTTAGGCTTAGAAGGGGAAGATTCACAAGGCGTAATGACAGGGGTTGAATTTTTGCGTAAGGTAAACCTTGGAGAAGAGTTAAAAACAGAAGGCAATGTAGTTGTAATTGGCGGTGGTAATGTAGCCATCGATGTTGCAAGAACAGCCCAAAGAGTTGGTGCAAATACAATTGATATGTTCTGTCTGGAATCATGTAATGAAATGCCAGCCTTACAGGAAGAAATTGAAGAGGCGCTGTCCGAAGGAATTCAGATTAATAATTCCTGGGGACCCAAACGTATACTTCATGAAAACGGACGCGTAGTCGGTGTTGAATTTAAGAAGTGTATTTCTGTATTTGATGAGAATAAGATGTTTAGTCCTAAATTTGATGAGAATGAAACTAAGATTGTAAAAGCAGATTATGTATTGATTTCTGTTGGACAGGCTATGGAATGGGGAGAATTATTAAAGGCTTCAAAGATAGAATTGAATCCGAATAAAACCGTCAAAGTAAGCCCGTTAAGCTATCAAACAGGTGAAAAAGATGTCTTTGCAGGTGGTGATGCTGTGACAGGTCCCAAATTTGCCATTGATGCGATTGCTTTAGGGAAGCAGGGATTTATCTCCATTCATCGTTATATTCATGGCGATAGCTTGACATTAGTAAGAGAAAGAGAGTATCATGCACTTGATAAGGATAACTTGAATCTTGAAAGTTATGACAGTATTCCAAGACAAAAGTCAGAACATATAGAAGGAAATAAGTCAAAAGAAACCTTCAAAGATTTACGTGTTACATTTACAGAAGAACAGATTAAGAAAGAAACAGAACGCTGTCTGGGATGCGGTGCAACGGTAGTAGATCAATATCAATGTGTTGGCTGTGGAATATGTACCACCAAATGTAAATTTGACGCAATTTCATTATCAAGAAAATATGATAGTGCGGGTGTTACATTAGCTCAAATGAAACCTATTGTTATAAAACATGTTATAAAGCGTCAAGGTCGCATTGCTGTTAAAAATGTGAAACGTTTATTGAAAAGTAAAAAATAGTTTACATAATATCTAAGAAATTCGGGAGAGCGATAGTTCTCCCGTTCTTTCTATATGTGCCTAGTTGGCACATGATCTTATAACGGAGGTGGATTATAATGCACGAAATAGGAGTTATGATCGAGGTTGTTAAAATGGTTGAAAGTTTTGCAAAACAAAATGGAGTTACCAAAGTTCAGACATTGGTTTTGCAAATCGGTGAACTTTCACCGACGATTCCAAGGTATGTAGAAGCGTGTTATCCAGCCGCAGTTGATGGCAGTCTTTTGCAAGATACTGAATTAAAAATAGAAGTCATGCCTGCAAATGGTATTTGTAAAAAGTGCAATAAGGTATTTAATATATTGGAAAATCATTCTATATGTCCACATTGCCAAAGTGAAGCCTTTGAAATGATATCTGGTCGAGAATTCTTTATTAAAGAAATTGTAGCTTGCTAAAGCTGCTCCTTAGCACGGAATGGTGTAGAATCTTGATCATTAGGAATATCGCCTAACAATTATTAACGAAATTCGATTATATGATAAATAGCCATATGATAGTGGTTGAAATTTATCATTAAGGAGTGTGATTATGAAAACATATAGAATTTACCAAGTAGATTCTTTTACACGGCAGAAGTTCCATGGTAATCCGGCGGGTGTTGTTCCGAATGCGGATGGTTTAACCGACGAACAGATGCAACGAATTGCGAGAGAATTGAACAATTCGGAAACTGCTTTTATTTTTTCGTCGAACGTTACTGATTATGATGTTGAAGTAAGATTCTTTACCCCAACGACAGAGGTTCCTCTTTGCGGTCATGCAACAATAGCGGCTCATTATGTTAGAGCAGTTGAGGGAACAGCGGTTTCGGGAACGGTTTTACAGAAAACAAAAACGGGGATTTTACCTGTGGATATTGTACAGGAAAATCATGATTTTAGCGTTATCATGACGCAAGGAGCACCAGAAGTAAGTGAGGCATTCAGTTTGGACCTGGTAATAAAAATTGCGCGGGCATTGGGGATTGAAAGAAACGATATAAGGGAAGATTGTCCGATTGCTATTGCGTCAGCGGGGCATTCAAAAATCATGGTAGGAATAAAAGAAAATGGTAGATTACATTCGCTTAAGCCTAACATGGTGGAATTGTCTTCGATTAGTGAAGAGGTTGGCTGTAATGGATATTATGTTTTTACTTTGAATCCTGATGAAGAGGTATTGGTTCATGGTCGTATGTTTGCTCCTGCAATTGGTATTTTGGAAGACCCCGTTACTGGAAATGCAAATGGCCCGTTGGGCATATATTTAGTGCATTACGGTATTTGTAAGTCATTAGAAACAAAAAACGAGCTCTCGTTTTTGATTTTACAGGGAGAGGCGATAAAGCGGGATGGCGGTATGCGTGTAAATGTGAAGATTGAAAATGAAAAACCGGTTTTAGTACAAATCGCCGGGCAAGCTGTTGTTGCGTTTAAAACGGAGATAGAGTTATAAATTCTGGCTAGCCTGTAGTGAAGGATTGCGAACCAATTTGAAAGGATATCTATACAGGGCTTAAAAAGAATAATATTTAAAGGAGGGAGTATGGGATGATGCGTAAAAAGATAGTAATTATTACTGGTGCAACAGGTGGTATGGAATAACAGTGACAGCAGTGTGTCCAAGCTGGGTGGACACAGAAATGTTGACAAAGACAATCAATGGGGGAAAAGTAAACTTTCCTGGTATCGTTACTGGAGGAGCAAATATATACGGCTTTTCAAAATTGCCCATAGGACTAAAATGCAAGATTAATAAAACATGAGTATGAGAGCCAATAAATTCTTGCTATCATTCCAGTGAAGGAGGAAAGAAATTATTAGAAAATTAATTAAACCTAGATTATTCACCTAGTTATTTCTAACGGTGCGGAGCACCGCATAATTACTGGATTTTAACTTTTTTTGCTTTTCATTTAAAAAGTGAACGAACTGAATAGAAAAAGAGCCTCATCTTTTG
>JAEZLH010000021.1 GCA_023435895.1 Bacillota bacterium | reverse complement strand
CCCGATATGACATCTCTGTAATTCCGTGTACGAGCTTTTCAGCCAGATTTGTTGAGATTAACCCCACCTTCTCAAGTTCTAGAGTTTCATCTAGAAGATACACAAATATCTGTTTTCCATCTTCGTTTGTTGTTTGGTATATCGTCCTCTTGTAGGTAACTTCGCCATATACAGTTTTTATAGTTGTCACTCTCAAGCCCTTATTTCTATATACTTTTCTATCTCGATTTTTATTAAGGTAGGAATCATACATCTCCAAAATCTGTCTAGTGTAATCCCTTCCTGCTTCACAAATTTGATTGTATATTTTCTGTTCTGACTCCTTGAAACTTAAACCATTTTCCTTTATTATAGTATTCATCATACAGCCCCCTATCTTTTTGTCTCGACAACTTAATTATAAGGTTTTACTGTATGATAGGAAGTGGGTTATGCCCACTTCTTTTATTTTATTCAATTTTTACCAACACTAATTATACTCTAATCTTATTGAAGGTAATTGTAATTCTTAATTAACTTAACATGATTATCTTAGAAAATAGAGACAGTTTTGATGCTATATTCTTTTTCATCATTGTAAACTTAACCATATTAATACCTTATACGAATATTTTTATATATCAAAACTTAAAATAATAAGAACAAGATATTTCACTGCAAATTCCAACAATTAAAAAAACGGCAACCAATTCGGCTCCGTTTAGTTAACATATTTCCATATATAGTCATCCGACTGGAATAATTATTTCCTCTGTTAATCGGATTCTTCTTCATTATATTCAACAAATCCTTTTGCATATTTATTAACGATTTCCTTTTTGTATTTCATAACAAGTTCCAGCATACGCTCTGAATCGCAAAAAAACTCACTATCTTTAAATGCATTATAGGATATACTATCCTTAACATAATGGGAATCATTTTTTGTTAAATTAAGGTATGGAAAGAACGTTGTCTTTCTATGGTAGATTTTTTCCTTGACATAATTGTTAATTGCGGTGGTTTCACAAAATACTAAATATCGATTCCCTTGTTGCATAAAGCTTGCGGGAAAATGAAAAATAACTGGGTTGTTATTCCCATATTTACCTGCATCTGAAAACTCTGTTGATACTCCCCCAATGGATTGAAATAAAATAATATCATTTTCTTTCGCTCCACCCTTTATACTGGAAATTACTTTTGCTTCCTGTAAAATAGAGAAGTCATTTTGTATAATCTTGTCAGTTGGTTCAACGACTAAAACATCACTGGCTTCGTCACATTCTTTTATTAGTCCCTGAAAATAATCTCCTTTGTAACTCTCATATTCTGCGTCTGTATAGAGATAATATAAATTACAGTCTAATTTCTCAATATCTTCAACGCAAGATATACCAGCCACACCTTCATCTTTAAAAGTGTATCTTCCAACCAGACCAATTAATAGTCCTAATAAAACTATAAATACTTGTAGGTACACAAAACGTTTCATTTACTCTTCAATTCCTCCTAATGATGAAACTGATTCCTCGAATTTCCCCTGTTCAACCTGGTACTTTTTGTCACACAATAGATGAATATCTTCTTCATTGTGGCTAGCAATCAGTATTAATGCTCCTCTTTCTTTTTCTTGTCTTATAATTTCACGAATCAACTCAATTCCATCTTTGTCCAATCCATTCGTAGGCTCATCCAACAATAAAATATCTGGTTTTTCCATAATGGCCTGCGCAATAGTGATTCTTTGTTTCATGCCTAAGGAATACTTTTTAATTGTACGTTTATCTTTCGCGTCTAATCCAACCCGATTAATCACCTCTATAATTTGATTATCGCCAATACACTTACGTATGGAGGCCAAATATTTTAAATTCTGGTATCCGGTAAATTCATTGTATAGACCTACATTCTCAATGACTATACCAATGGTACAAGGTAATGGTTCCTGGTGCGAAACCGGAATATTATTAATATAAATCTCTCCGTGTGTAGGCTTGATTAATCCGACAATGGCACGAAACAACATTGTCTTTCCTGAGCCATTTTTTCCAACAAACCCATAAATATTTCCACTTTCCAACTCCATACTTACATTATCAAGAATGAGATTGTTATTTATTTTCTTCGTTAGATTCTTAACTTCCAACTTTATCATGCTTTCCCCCATCTCAAAAATTTGATTTTATCCTTTATGCTCAACGCCTTTTATTCCAATGTCAATTTGATTAATCATTTTCATCCCAACCAGAGTAATTATAATCGAAAATACAATGTAATAGAGCAAACCACCCCACATTGATGCACTCGAATAATCCCAACTTACAATAACATGAACCATCGGATTTAAGTATAATAAAGCATCAAACATTCCGAGCACTGGAATTTGTTCAAATATGATTGCCAAGTGCGTAAAGAAAATAATGCCGATATAGATGACAAAAAAACCAATACTGCTTCCTTTAAAAATGGATACCAGATTTATCAAAAAGGTTGTCACATAAGTAAATAAACATAGAATAATATAAGTCATACCTATTATTAATACACTTTCAGAATCAATCGGTTTTGATGTTGCCAGACAGGAAGCGATACCAAATAAGGATATATAAATAAAAGTGTACACCGTGCTATAAAAAAATAACTGTGTGCATCTTTTCTTGAACCATTGATTTCTTGTTATTTCCCTAGTAAATATGTACTCACTGCACTGATGCAAATCCTTATAGAGATACATTCCAAAAAACAGATTAAATAGAACAATTTGCATAAGTGATTCCACGCTCAACGAAAAATTTGAAGTGTTTCTGTCATATGAGCCTCCGAATATTTCACTGAGGAACGTTCCAAATACCGTGTTATCATTTGTTATCCTGTCAAAAAACAAGAATGGACGATATATTAAAATCATAGGAATGACAACTAGCATCTTTAGTAGATTTCTTTTAAAAAACACAATATCCTTCTCCTAACGTTCATCCGATTTTATTTTGACTCTAATCAATGATATGGAAACAAGAAACACTAACAATATAAATATAAGAAATAATAGATATACCTTTCCTACTCTCATTGTTGAATAGGATATATAATCAGTTAATCTTAAGTTAATGAACTTGAATTTGCCTGACCATTTGTGTACAAATACCGAATTTATTGAATTTAGAATCTGAACCATAACATATACCGGTAAAAAAATCATAATTTTAAACGATTTAAAAAAGAATGACATAGAATAACTAAATAAACATAGTAATCCACTGAGTAACGATGCCAATAGAATATAGATAAAACCGTATATATTGGGATGATAAATAAATAAATATTTCAAAAATATCCCTCTCGTATATACCTCTCCCATAATGTTAGATCCCAAAACATTCCAGCAATAGTTTATATCAAAACGGGTAACATCATTATAATAATTGCCGTTATTCGCAAAAACCAGTAGATTTAATGCAAAATTAATCATAAACGGTATAAATATAATGATAAACCCTCCGATAAAGGTTGTAATGGATTGAGCCAAATAATAATATTTTCTACTTCCCCTAATTTGTAATAAGAATTGCGTATTATTAACTTGATCAGAAAAATAAGAGAATGCATAAGGAAAAACAACTATAAATGGAAAGGCTTGTTCGAAAAAAGTCCATAAAGAACCATCCCCGCCCAGTATATGTATATTACTGGAGGACTGTATTAAAGATATATCCTTACCTAAGCTTTTATAAACATAATCCAAATTTACAACCACCGCATACAACATTAATAAAGTAAAAATGAATTGAAAACTTTTCTTTTTGAACATTAAATTCAACTGTAACTTCATGTTGTTCACAAACATAATATTCTTCCTTATAAGTTATTTCTATTTCTCTTTATTTTTAACTAAGGTAGTCTGAAAACTAAAAATGTCATTCAATCCAAATTTTTTTATACATAAAACTTGGAGGCTATTATCTAATTCTATATTCATTTTTCGTAAAAAGTAAAGGAAGTGATAGTTTTCAGACTGAACCTAGCAAATCTTTCGAAATAATCCCAGCTAAATAGGCGTTAATTATACATAAATAAATGAACATTATTAGCAAAATGGTAATATAATAATTAATTATTTGTTAAAATTAGATACCTGACCAGAAATATAAGTGTCTAAATCAGACTTGTTCCCTTTTGCAGAAAATCTTACTGTATAATTCGCAGCCTGATCTCTTAAATATGGAATTTTACACATAACATTAAGAGTTGACGTTGTATCATCAGATTTTGAAATCTGGTTTCCATTATAATCTGTTATGTACCAGTGACATAATTTGTAGTCTGACGATTTATTCTCATCATCATTCATTCTAGTAACAATTAAATTGGCACTGGAAGTGGTTGTCAAATGACGACCTTGAAATGGGACAGTCCAATAATTACCGTGTACATACACCGAGGAAAAATCCAAATAAGTTCCATTGTTATTAGTGGCTGCTGATGCTACCATTGGTAACATCATTATCATTAATACAAAGCAAGTAACAATACCATGAATAATCTTATTTTTGTTTCTTTTTTTCATTTTTCTCTCTCCTTTGAATATTGTAGTACTAAGTTTGACAATAATATACCTTCTATCAATATTATTTAGTTTTGCAACACTCCTTTCATAGAAATATCATATTACTTATTAATAACTTTTTATATTATTATCAAACCTCATCCATGTTCATTGTAAGTCTTATCCATTTGATAGTCAATAGTTGTTCTCATAAATTTCCTTTTTTCCCATTATCATACATAATACCACAATTTCTGCTCCATTTCGCCTAACAGCTACTATAATTTGAGTGTCATATATTTTATGTTAAAGAATGACAAACATTTGTACAATTATAATGCGTAGGATAATAAATTGAGTTTCTTTAACAGGGCGTGTTGCAAAATCATTTGTTTTCAACAGTCTCTTGTTTGAGGAAATCTTCAATTGGTAAGGGGTATTTCGATTAACTTTTTCAAGATAAAATAAAGTCCCAATCAATTTCACATTGCAGATTTGGAACCATATAATCTGCATTCAACCGGTCATATTCCGGACCAACTCCGATAGATTTCATATTCGCTGCTTTTGCAGCAACAATTCCTGCCCCGGAATCCTCAATTACAAGGCACTCCTCCGGTTGTAGCCCTAGTTTTTCGGCGGCTACCAGAAATACTTCGGGATCGGGCTTTGACTTTGTTATATCAAGTCCACAGCTTACCTTATCAATGTATGGTAATAACCCAGTCTTACTGAGGATTAATGGAGTGTTTTTACTTACAGAACCGATTCCGATAAGCAGACCTTTCTCCTTCAACTTTGTTATGGTATCAATTACTCCTGCCAGTACTGCATCCTGCTTTAAATTCTGAAGTAATTCCACATAATAATTATTCTTGAAATCTGCAAGAGCCATTTTCTCTTCTTGGGTGTACTGTTTCTCACCCTTTTCCAGTACAATTTCCAGCGAGTCCATCCTGCTGACACCTTTTTGTCTTTCGTTGTCTTCTCTCGTGAAGCCTGTGATACCGAATTTCTCAGCAAGCATCTTCCAAGCCTCAAAGTGAAGATGATCCGTGGATACCAATACTCCATCCAGATCAAAAATTATTCCTTTTATCATAACTATCTCCGTTTCTCTTAATAATTTCTAGCATTAGTTCTAGAATTCAAAGCTGGTTAAACTCTATGATTTAATCTTCAAGCTTATGGTAATCTTTTGTTAAAACCTATTATCAGTTTATGTCATATCTTATCCGACCTACTATGTCAAATGTCATATCTTGAATATTCATAAAGCTTTAATCCACGCCAAGCTCCTTATTATTATGCTATAAACCTACTGTACCCTTTATTCAATTATTGCGTTCTCTGCTGTATTGAATTTTTTGTCTGATTTGTATATTTTGCTTGTTTATTTGTTCAATTTACTTCTCTGAGATTTATGCCACTTGTAAACTCTGTCATGGACTCAAAGTTCATCAGTATCTTAGTCGTCAGCTACTGGATTTAGCATATCATCATGCTTCTTTCGCATGATCGCATACCAATTTATAGCTTTTCAATCTCAGCTCCAGCTTCAGTAATCGTAATACGATGCAACTCCCCTTTATATATCATCTTAAAGGACAGCCGTGCCCAACCCTTTGGTAATTGAGGCGTACTACCCAATGCTCCATCTTTATGTCGTACCCCACCAAAACCCTGAGTCAATGTCATATAGGCTCCCCCTGAAGAGGCAGGATGGGTGCCTCCGATATAGATCAGCCCTGCCCATTCCTTTCCTCCCCCTTTCAGATCCGAAAGAGAAGATTTCATAAAGAAGGGATAGGCTTTGTCTGCCATTTGACATTTGCAAGCCAACAAGGAATACATACAGGCACTTAAGGAAGAACCATGCTCTGTTCTTGGTTCATAGTAGTTCCAATTATCAAGAAGTACCTCCCTGGAATAATCCTCGGAGAATAAATTCATCATTGTAATTACATCCGCCTGCTTGATAATCTTCGTATGGGTGGCGATACCATAAGCACCTCCCCAATACTCTTTTTCATTTAAGAGCCTTTTCTTCAAATCTTCCAGTGCCACATCCTCCAGTTCCATATATCCATCAAACTGTTCTATTACACCATTACATTCCGATGGTTTCGGTATGTAGATATTTTGCACCGCATCCTCAAATTCTGTTCTTAGTTCCTGCAGCTTCAGCTCGGAGCTCAAAGTTCTCGTCAACACCAACTGATCATTTTCTAATAAATCCAATATGTAAAGGGCACTTTCGAATACATACTTTGCCATCCTATTGGTATAGGCATTATTATTGACCCTCTCATGATATTCATCCGGTCCAATCACATCGTGTATTTCATATCGGGAGTGATTTACCCTCTTTATCAAAAGATCATAATAGAACCTTGCCGCCTCCAATATGACTTCGGCTCCCCCCTCTGATAACAAATCCGTCTGCCCCGTATAGTTCACATATTTCATAATGCCATATACTACTGCGGAAGAGATATGTACCTGTTTATCCTTAAAATAGGTTCTCATGGGTCTTCCGGTAAATACATCGGTCACATTATAATCCGAGCAGGCATCATAACCGTTCTCCTGGCTCTCCCAAGCATAAAATGCTCCATGATAGCCATAGGTTCTTGCTTTCTCCTTGGCTCCTTCTAAGGTGTCAATGCGATAAGATAACAATGTCTTTGCAACCGCCGGGTCAGTATAGAGAAAAAAGTCCAGCATAAACATCTCTGTATCCCAGAACACGGCACCCTTATAGGTCTGACCGGATAAGCCCCTGGCAGCAATGGACAGGCTCTTGCTATGCCTTGGTGCAATACATAGCAGATGATAAATCGAATAGTTGATTGCCTCTCTGGCTTGTTCATCCCCTTCGATTTCAATCTCGCAAATCTCCCATTTTTTCTCCCAGGCATCCTTATGCTTTGAAAGGGTCACGAGATATCCTTCCTTCATTCCTTCCCTGACCTGATCTTCACATTTCTGTTCATAGTCCTTACAATCCTGACTGGTATAAACACCAATCCATTTATCCAGTGTATATACTTTATCCTTCTGAGCAGAAAAGGTTAATTTTCGAAGAATTCTTTGCTCACTGATTTCCACTTCCTGAACCTGTGTAAAGTCGGGGTATATTCCTTCGCTTACACATACGCTATCCTTTTTCTCGTGGGTAAGAGCCACTGCCTTAAGAAGTTCCTCTTCTAACCCCAAAGCCATCTCGTCATAATGGGGACCATTAATGTCCCACACCGCTCCGTCAATACCGGTATATAGTTGGACATCTCCTTCAAAATTACAGCATACCGAATAACG
Organism: Bacillota bacterium; assembly: GCA_023435895.1. Classification (GTDB taxonomy): domain Bacteria; phylum Bacillota; class Clostridia; order Lachnospirales; family Lachnospiraceae; genus Mobilitalea. The sequence goes on along the minus strand of JAEZLH010000021.1, from coordinate 93,254 downwards.
CATTGCTATAAGATGTGGTCGTTCATAACAGGCAAAATGCTCTGCTTTCACCCAAACGATACCCTTATCCGTATTCCAGCTTGTGTTCCGGCTAAATATTCCATGACGAAAATCCAAGGAGATATTATGTTCAGCCGGTTCTACGGACGGCAAGCGATAGGTCTTTCCATCCACTACCAGGTAGGTAAACAACCCATTCGGCGCATTCAGGGGTTCTCTCCATCCATCTCCCACTCTGTCATAAATTCCGGATAGATTGATCGCCGGGAATTCCGATTTTTCATATTCCGCCAGAGTACCTCTGATTCCCAAATACCCGTTTCCCACCAAATATTTATTGCCTATACTTGAGATTTGATCAATTGTAGGGTTCTTATCTTCGATTTTCCACATGTATCGAATACTCCTTTTGTTCTATAAAATAATGGTTCATTGCAAAGAATCATAAGCCATTTCAAACATAGTTGATTATCATTTTGAATAAGCCTAGTAACGAATAACCCTATGTAATCGAGCCATGAGCCATTTGATTCTCCGCAAATTACACTTCCATGCATAGATAGAGCATTCAACGCTCGATTCTATTTATATCTTCCCTTAACCTAAACGAGATTTCTTGCTTCTTCTATGTACATATATCACCACACCAGCTAATCCTGCCACTAGTGCTAATGTAATTATGATTACAACACTAGGATTAATGCCTGCAGAAGTTTTGACCTCCACTTTCGTAATCTCCGTACTGATCTGAAATTTCTCCTTGGAACTATTATTTACCGGCTCCAGCATGGACTCCGTTATCTGATTATTCTTAGCACAAACCTTGCCGGAACTATTTTTCAGTGCATCAATTCCATACGAACCGCAGCCATCCATTACATTTCCCTCCAAAGTAACTTCGCTTACCTTGCCTCGGTTGGAGAAAGAAATCCCTTGATAGGAGCTGTTCATAATCAAATTATCCTTTACCATAACCTTTGCATCGTTATCATTGCCCTGAACGGTATTGAACCAGATGGCTCCGTTATTCTGATTATTATTGGAATCCTCACTTCCACAGCGCATAAGGGAATTCCGTTCCACTGTGATCAAGCCGGAGAATGCTTTGGGATCAAAATTAGTACTGATATTAATTCCTGCTCCATTTACAACGGTATCATAAAGAAGATTATCGCTAACCGTGATATCAGTTCCCCCGTATATGGCGATATTATTCGCAAGCCAGGGAAGACCCACCGTATTAAATCTGATTATTACATTTCTATCACTTTTCTCCGAGGACCATAAAGCGATTGCATCATCTCCGGTATTACGAACATCACATTGTTCGATCACCGCATTTGAAGTCCCTTTCCTCAGATTCATTCCGTCTGCATAGGTGTTTCTAATCCTGCAGCCCACAATATGCAATCCATCCACATTATGGGTCCAGATTCCTGTCTTATAATGCTCAATCCAAAGATTCTGGATTGTGATATTCTTCATTAAGGAAGTATTATAGTCCGTCTCAATTGCGGAGGGGTCAATGGCATCCCTTCTTGTGATTGCAGTTCCTCTAAGTGAGAAGTCATAGAGTGCGATATTATTTGCCTTAATGAAGAATGCTGCATAATCCCCTGTTAATTCGCTATGCCACATTCCGGCACCTCGAATGGTTACATTGTCAAGGGTCAATAGTATCCCTCTATTTTTCATCTTTTGGTCACCGTTATCATAGTCCTCGGTTGGGGTGTCAATATTGAATACCCCTGCCGGTATCCATACCTCTTTGCCTTGTTTCACTGCTTCTGCAATACAATCATTCAGTGCTTTTGCGTCATCCTTTCCGTCATTGGGTATTGCTCCGAACTTCGTAATAGAAATACTGTTCTTCGGTTGAAGATTTGCAGGTGCATTATCCTGTGCATCTACTTCGTCAATGATGTAATATTTTGCTTCATTGTCCGAATCCTTTTGAAGCTTGATTACCGTTCCCGCAGGATAGGTTTCGTTTAAAGGTATTCTTATCTCATCAAAAAAGCTATGGGGCTGCCCGTCTGCCGGATCATTGGTCCAGGGGTAAGATCCGTACAACCAGCTATGCTCAGAAGACATGGAAATACTGTCATACTTCTTACCATCTATGTAGAGATTCAGTGTTTTATTCAGTCCTTTTCCGTCCTCACTATCGGGAATGCAGTATCGTATCACCAGTGAGTTCGCAGGCTCACTGAGGGTAATCTTTATGTATTCACCGGTTCCGCTAAGGTTTACCCCAAGCCTCCCCACCGCTTCGCTCATGATATCATGATATTTTCGGCTTTCATCCATAACGGTTCCTGTGGTAATACAATCCTCCGCCTGATATGCTACGTAATCCAGCGTTGCTCCTCGGTAGTTATGGTTTATCACGCTAGAAATTCTTATCCATTTCACTTCGGTGACGCCTGACAATGTTATTGTATTAATGCCTTTATTCAAGTAAAGCTCGGTTTCATCCTTCTCCTGTAAATCAGCCTCTTTTATTTCAATACCATTGGCTTTAAGCGTCGCAGTGGTCTTCTTACCGGAATACCCGATTCCTACTTTATAACTACCCGCCTTGTCAACATACACACTAAAGATTAAATTATCCCCGGACCGGTAAGCATCCTTCCCTAAGTACTCACTTACTCCCGGTACTTTTTTTGCTGTTAACTTTGTATCCCCTTGTTTCAGATACGTAACACCTTCTTTTGAGGACAATTCCCAACGAAGATCCGGGTCAGCCTCCAATTTTAAGGATTTATCCTTCCAGCCTTTCTCATAATAAAGATATTTATTCTTCTTAGGGTCACGTATCAATACATATTTCCCCCTATATTCCAACCTGAAGTCCAAGCCTAATTCTTTCCCATTATCAAATAACTGATAGAGATTACTATCCATTTGAAGCAGCAGCGGAATTAGATCCTCACCCTTTGCTTCGGTTGAAGAAGAGGCTTCCTTCGCAGCTTCATAGTTCCACTGAGTTGTTTTTTCTTCCGCAGATACCAGGCTGCACTGCACCATCCCTGAGAGCTTTTGTATATTTAAGTAAGGTCTCTGATAAAGGGTCACATCTTTATTGTAGTTGTTAATCAAAAGCTTGCTGTCGCGAAAAGAGAACTGCCAGAAGCTTCCCTCCCCCTTGATTTGATCCTTGGGTACCGCTCGCAAGGTTCCATTTCCTTTGTTAATAATGTAATCTCCCGTTTCCCGGTTTTGCATATAATATAAGCCCTGTTCATCACCCTCCAATAGCTTCCACTGCGATCTTCCATCCATGGGGTCGCATTTTTTATAAATGATTGCCCCGGAAGTATTCTCATACAGATATTCTCCCTGCTTCTCTTCACAGAAGAATCTCATATAATCCTTGACCAATGTTTGAATATCATCATTACCAGAAGCAGCCGTATTTCCATTGCAGGGAATCGGCTCCCAATGGGGTGTTCCCCAGGTTGGCTGAACGCTGCCGGAGTCCTCCGCTAATCCATTTAAGCTCTCCATATGCAAATAGTTTGCAGGATTAATAGAGTCTTGAAATATCACCGCCTTCGGGTAATCACTGTTCTTATTCCTGTCCAACTTCCAATAATATTTAATTTCCTTTGAGAACATAAGCTTGCCGCTCTCCTCCTGAGCATAAAGATATCCCAGTGAGCCCATATTCTTTAAAGCAGTCAGACCGGAGGCTTTATCATAAATCATCGACCATTGCGCCTGTTTATCAGCCGGGTCAGCATTTCCATAGATCGCTTTCCCATCACTCTCTATCAGATATAAGGAATAATAGCTGTTCTTTAGATTGTAGATACCATCACCCATAACCAGATCACCGGCAACCTCCGCCACATCCTTTGAAGGTATGAAATTCCATTTATAGATGTTTTTCAGCTCTCCTCCCGAAGGAAGCTTTTTACTTTTTACTTGTTTATCGACTGTATCCGAAATAACCAGCCCATAGCCTTTATATTTATCGCTCGAAGTTGTGATTGTCATCGCTCTGGATAACTGAAAGTTCCAGCTAAGCCCCTTATCACTTTCTTTGAACTTCTCAAAACCCGGCGCTGCGGAAGCGCTGTTGAAGTCATTCATGGAAAGATATTGGGCAGTTTTTTTATTTTTCAGCGCCTTTGTCCCATCCGGCAATAACTCCACTGACCATAGATAGGAGTCATCCGGGCCCGATGGTTTGCCAGCCTTAAGAATTCCACTATCCACGCGAAGATAACTTCCATCTTCCAGGTTCTGAATACAGAACTCACTTCCGCTTCCACTTACCTCTGCCTTACTTTCGGGTATGAAATCCCACTTCATATTGCCCCAGTTCAGCTGATCCCCATTTAGCTTTTGTGCGAAAGGCTGACCGTAAATGGCATTCTCCAGATGAAGGGCAAAGCCCATATAAGAGCTACTAGCAGAAAGGATATTCTGACCGTTATCAATTTCAAAATCCCACAGATAACTGTCATCCTTGTCCTTCATTGGAAGACATTGAATCGCTTCGCCCCAATTGCCCTCCACCGAATTATCTCCGTGTCCCTTTAGTGTGATATAATGACCGGTTTCGTTATTACGAATAGTCTTATTCGAAGCTTTTTCTTCGATAGACCACTGAAAGCTTTTATCTCCTTGTGTCGGAATACCGTACCTCAGGATTCCATCTGCTTCATAAAGATAAGCCCCTTGCATATAATTGCTTTTAATATAATAGATTGTTCCCTTATTATCCGCTGATGAAATCTTCGGTATCATGAGTCCAATCAATAGTATAAGGGACAGAAGCCCCCATTTTATCCTTCTCTTCATATAATCTCCATTTCCGCCCTAGTACATGGATTCAAGGAACCAGATTAATTACTTGTCTATCTTCTATCTTCTAATCAAGCCTATAAAAAGGAGCCAGTCCATTTCTCCATCTTTTAACAAGTCATCATTGAACGTTTAACCTATTTTCCTGTTTCCGCTCCTGTTCCTGTTCCTGTTATCGCATGATTGCACTAGAATACTCAAATTTAGGCAGCATTAAATTAATCGTGTGAGAAATGAAGGAGTATCTGATTGATTATCAGGTGGAGTACGCACTGTTTAATTAAACATTTCATATCCTTACTGTATCAAATCATTGCTTCCTAATATTCCTCACACGAAACAATAAACTATTATATAATCATTTACGCTAGGTAAGCTCAGCTCTACCTTATAGCGATAACTAATATTACCCTCATATTATCTTAACCTTCTTAAACTTTGATTCATTCCTAATGAGGTTTCGAAGGCACAATCTTTTTGGGATATTACACTTTAAATAATTCACAGTTAGCCTTTCACAGAACCGGATAACCCTTCCACATAATATTTTTGCAGTGATATAAATAAGATAGAAATCGGAATCGAAATCAATACGGCTCCTGCTGCGAATCTCGTATACCAGGTCGCGATATTGGCACGATCAAGCATGGTATATAATCCAAGCGCAACCGTATAGCTATCATATTTATCCCCCATAATTACTCTGGCAAAAATATAATCTCCCCAAGGGGATAAGAAGGAAATTAGCATAGTATAAATAATAACCGGCTTAGACAACGGAATTGTTATTCTAGTAAACACCTTCCATCTACTGGCTCCATCAATGATTGCGGCCTCATCAAGAGCCTTTGGAATGGTATCAAAAAATCCCTTTACAATGTAATAGCCGAGAGCCGCACCGCCGGAATATACCAGAATTAATGCCGCAAGAGAATGGGTCAGACCTATTCCTTTCAGTATATAATAAACTGCAATCATTGACATAAAGCTTGGGAACATACCAAGAATTAGTGCCAGGTTCATAAATCCCCTTCTTCCATGAAAGCGTAGCCTCGACAGCGTGAAGGAGGTAGACAGTACAATGAAAGTGGATATTAAACAAGAGCATACTGCCACGAACAACGTATTAAAGAACCATTTTACAAAATAAAACTGACTGCTATCCGTGAGTAGAACATAATAATTCTTAAGCGTGAATTTCTTTGGCCAGAAATAGGAAGTATAGGAACCACTTTCATCACGGAAAGAAATCATGATGATCCAAAGAATCGGAATCAGCCAAATAACTGACATAGTTACAAGAACAATATAGCCAGGGTTTATTCTAGCCACCTTCATTACAATTACTAAACCAACTATGCAGCAGATTACATATCCCCAATAGCCAATTCCCAAATTCCCTACAAGAAAGTCAGACTTTAAAAATCCTGCTCCGTCAATGGTTCTCTTAGCCATGAAGATAATAAGCACTGCACAAACGGTGGCAAATGCATAGCCCCCAATCAATAAGCGCAGCATAGTATGATTCATACAAAAAAGCGTTATAACCGTCATTAATACAAGGATAACTAACGGTAAAAAGATCAAATATGTAATTATATCAAGCTGGTTATGTCCTGCCAAAATCCCCTTATCTGAAAAAAGATTTATTAAAAATGAAAATGATGTCAATGATACCTTCTCGCTTTTCACAACCAGAAAGGGCATTAATTGGCATAGAACTAACGCAAGAGCGCAAAACGGAATAAATTTGATGTAGTATTCATTAATTCCTTTCCATCTCTTATTCATTATTGAAATCCCTCCTCGTTCTTATATGCGGAAGATCTCCTGTATACAACTAATGATAAAATAGCTGATATAATAAAGATCATAATGCCAATCGCAGCCGCATAACTGTAATCATTACTATTCACCGTCAGTCGGTATAACCAGGTTACCAAAAGATCTGTTTTACCCGCTCCCTTAAAGTAATCAAGCGATGCGGGACCACCTCCTGTCAGGAAGTAAATGGCATTAAAATTATTGGTGTTAAAAATAAAATTCGTAATTAAATACGGAGTAGTAACAAACAACATATAAGGCATCGTTATCTTAAAGAAGGTAACGATAGGATTCGCCCCGTCTATTTTAGCGCTTTCATATAAATCATGCGGAATATTCATTAAAATACCGGTTGTAATCAGCATACTGGAGGGTAATCCAACCCAAAGGTTAACAAGAACAACCGTCACTCTTGCCCAGGTGACATTTGTAAAAAACGGAAGACTGTCCTTAATAAAGCCCAGCTCCTGCAAAACAATGTTTAATGCTCCTTGGGGCTGTAACATGACACGAATAACAAGCAAAGAAACAAATGCAGGAATCGCCATGGTAAATACGAATATGGTACGCCATACTCCCTTGAAGCGAATTCCCTTCATATTAATCAGAATAGCCAAAAGCATACCGAATATATAACAGGTGAAGGTGGAAAACACTGCCCAGACCAAGGTCCAACCAAGCACCGGCCAGAAGGTCTTACCTATAGTTTCCTGAGATAAAAGCAAAGTGTGAAAATTGGCAAGTCCAACCCAATCAAATAGATGTCCCGGAGGTTGATGCTGCTGATCATAATTGGTAAATGCCATTAAGATCATATAAACCAGCGGAACAACCGTAAACAACACAAGTCCTAATATTGGAATAAATAACAAAAACTTATGAATATTGGTATCAAAAAGAGATTTTATATCCTCCAGTATTCCAGGAAGCTTCTTTCCCTCTGCCCGAAACGCCTGGGTCTGTACAGCAGAATGAACCGCCATATTCCAAAGTACTAAAAAGAAAAATATTACAAAGATTGTAACAACACCGGATAAGAGCATAAACATGGAATTATCACCTTTGATGAAGTCAAAGATTCCGGTGGTTTTATTAAATACCTTACTTTGCTCATGTGTACCCAAGGTAATTAATCCAGCTATATTTGAAAATCCATATAGAATAAAATAAATTGCAAAACACAGTTCCAGCAATAAATACATTAGCCCTTTAACCATCTGGCCTCTGCATATATTTGCAAGTCCTAAGATGAAAAAAGAGATTTTAGTTAACGCATTTCCCCTATTGAATGATGTGGTGTACCATCTGAGCTTCTGCCAGACATTTTTGACCGGATGCGTCCCGTCTTTTCTCATTGACATACCTCCCGTTTTGAAAAAGAAGGGGCAAGCATAAGCTCACCCCATACTTTATGGATATTCCTTATTATTTTGAAGTTGTAGCCAAAATATTCTGAACCATTTTATCAAGACTAGCTTGAAGATTATCCTTTGTGATATCTCCATTCACGATACCTGCACCGAATGCACCAGCCGGTGTCCAGTAATCATTTAACTTGGAGGTGGTAGGATTCGGAGTAGAGAACTGTGTCTGATTACTTAACGCTGCCGCTGCAGGGTTTGCTGCTACCTTTTCGTTGGTAATTAATTCAACTACGGTAGGAGGTGTGTTGTTCTTCTCAAAACGAATTAACTGGCATTCTTTGCCGCCCAACCACTCAGCAAGCTGCTGTGCAGGCTTAGGGAATTTTGTATTGGAATTAACACCGAAGGCTTTAAAGTCAGCAAAGTTGCTTAATTGATAGTCTGTACCGCCAACATTGATCGTAGGAAGCTTTGTAGCTGCATAGTTATCGCCTAATGCTTTTTGTAATGTCTCAGCAGACCAGGTACCAGAGCAAAGTGCACCAAGTTTTCCTTCGCCCATTAATGAGCCAGCAAGTCCGTCCGCATCATCAACATACTTCGGATTATGTGCTAAATCAAGTAAATACTGACCAACCTTTAGACCGGTAGCATCATTCCAGGAACAATTTGTAGCATCGGTACCATCTTTACCGAATAAGGTTCCGCCTGCTGCATAGAAGAAGGAGGACATATACCAGCTGTTATCAATATCACAGGAGAAGTTCTTCACATCTTTGCCTAAATCCTTCGCCATCATTTTCTCAAGAGATTTTACATCATCTTCTGTGTACATGCTCTTATTATAATACATGAACCAGGAGTTGGGTGTTACAGGAATACCATATAACATATTCTCTAAAGTACAGGATTTTACAGCAGCCGGGCTGTGTGCAGCACTAACTGTTTCAGCATCTACTGTGATCGGGTATAATATTCCTGCCTCATTTAATTCTGAAATAGCACCGGAGGGATATAAAAATACATCCGCTGCAACTGTTGCATCTTTCTTTAATTCATCACAAACAGTATCTACGCCCATAATACTAATATCAAAAGTGAGATTATACTCCGGGTGATTTTCTTTGAAGGCATCACACATCTGAGCTAAAATCTCTTGTTCTTCTTCCGGAGCCCACACCTTAAGAGTTACATCCTGAACAGGTTGTTTCGTAGGGGCTAGTGTTGCAGCTGCCTTAGTTGGTGCAGCAGTTGGTTCCTCAGTTGCCTTTTTACCGCAAGCTGCAAATACCATGGTTGTGATTGTAAATACCATGACAACCGCCAATAATTTTTTCCATTTTTTCATACAACTTTCCTCCATTAATTTGATATATGTAATTCCAATTAATTACCAGTTAACCGATTAACTATTTTACCAAAAAATATTCGGTTTACTTAACCGATTAACTAAGTATAGTTTACCTCAATTATTATCATCTGTCAAGACTGGATTAAGATATTTTTCAGTAATTTAACGTGTTTTCAGGGTGCCGGTTTATACATATTGAACAAAACAATTATTTAACTATAATTAAATCGGTTAATCGATTTTAGCGGGTGTATTGACCCATTAACACCGCGCTAAAATTTTCTCCCAAGTTTTTTCAGTTCCTACTCTTTTGTCACATTCGGTATGGTTGTCTCTCTTACAATCAATTCGATTGGTAACCGCACACCGGCCTCTACTTCGTTGCCGTTGATTTTATTAATCAATAGCTTCGCTACTTCCCGACCTTTTCTGTATATATCCTGTCTGATTGTTGTTAGACCCGGGAAACTATAATTACATACACTCAAATCATCAAACCCAATAATGGATAAATCCTTAGGTATCGATTTACCGATTTGATTCATTAGTTTTATAATTCCCAGTGCCATAATATCTGCCACGACAAATGCTGCCGTAACATAATTATAATTGAGAAGCTTATGTCCTGCCATAATACCACCCTTGAAATTAAGATCTTCTTTAATGATCGGGCAGAGTTCTTCATCAACGCCGCTTTCCTTTATTGCTCTTTTATAACCCAAAAATCTTTGGTGATTGACCTCAGAATCCGATGAATTATCCGTAACCAGAGCAATATGCCTATGATTTAAGCTTAGTAAATGTTTTGTTGCCAGATAAGCCCCCTGTTCATCTTCCGTACCTACGTTACAAAACCCGTACTGCTCATAGCAATAAGAATCAATCAAAACAATGGGAATGGATAGGTTTTTCAAATTATTCCAAAATTGCTCATGATGCATGCCCAGTAATGCTACCCCATCCAACATTCTCTTATGAATTAATTCATTGGCATGATCGACGGAATTTACGCAGGTTATCATGACATCGTACCCTTCCATTCTGGCTTCATACTCAATACCGCTGACTATCTCGCTAAAGAAGGGATTATCTTTGAGTACGGAACTAGGCCTGTCCATGAAAAATACCTCCGGCAGAAAGATGCCAAGTAATTTTGATTTACCCATGGATAGTGACCTGGCCGTCATATCCATTTGGTAATTCATTTCTTTCACTGCTTTTAATACCTTATCCCTGGTTTCTTCATTTGTTTTATTTGTAATATTATTCAGTACATTTGATACCGTTGCAACAGACACACCTGCCTGTCTTGCCACATCTTTCATGGTTACCTTTGACATACTGCACTCTCCCATCTCACATTTATAATAAAAGTACAATCTACTTTTATACATTAAATTGATTATACCCACGAAACGGAATGAAGTCAATCGCGGTAGTATGTCCTCCTTCTTATCCTTCGTATATCACTTCCTATATGGCAAAACAGTCTGTCTGACTACTAATTCTACAGGCAAAATCACATTACTACCAGTGGAGATGCCGTCAATTTTTTGAATAAGAATTAAAGCTACTTCCATTCCCTTTTTGTTGATATCCTGGCGAACCGTTGTCAGTCCCGGAAAAGTGTATTGACACACGCTCAGATCATCAAAACCCACCAAAGACAAATCCTGGGGGATATATTTTCCTACCTGATGGTACTGTTTAATAATACCCAGTGCCATAATATCCGCTGCAGCAAATACCGCTGTAATCTCCGGATAGGAATACAATATGGTTTGGGCAGCCAAAACTCCTCCATTAAAATTGATGTCTGCATTAATAACCGGACATGAATTTATATCAATATTCCCCTCACCAATGGCTCTGATAAATCCCTTATGCCTTCTGAAATTAACACGGGATTCCTCAATTCTTCCGGTTACAAATGCAATCCTTTCATGGTTCATGGCAAGTAAATGCTTTGTTGCCAGATATGCCCCAAGTTCATCATCTATCCCAACATTACAAAATTCACGTTCATCATGATCATAGGAATCAATCAATACTTTGGGAACCTGGACCTCTTTTAGTTCCTCCCAAAAGGTCTGATTAAAATTGCCTAACACTACGATTCCATCCAGATTTCTTTTGGTCACCAACTCTTTAATATGATCACAGTCCTTAATACAGGAAACTACAATGTCATAACCACTCATTCTGGAAGAATATTCGATTCCGCTGATAATTTCGCTAAAGAATGGATTATCCTTTAGAACGGAACTGGGTTCTTCAATTTCATATACCTCCGGAAGAAAAATTCCAATCAGGTAGGATCGACCTGTGGATAGAAATCTGGCAGTCATATCAATTTGGTAATTCAACTCCTTTGCAGCTTTAAATACCTTACGCTGGGTCACCTCCTTCGCTTTATTCTCCACATTATTCAGAATATTGGACACAGTGGCAACGGATACCCCTGCCTTTCTGGCAACGTCCTTCATTGTTATTTTTTCACTCACGATTGATAGTCGCCTCTTTTCCTAAATAATGTTTTTCTCCGATAATTCATGAAAGGTTAATGCATACATGGCATGGGACCAGGTTAGTGGTACGATCCAAACGGGCTCTCCACTTTCTTTTCCAATCTGCTCTGGCAAGAGGTTAAGTGCTGTTCTTCCTTTTGTGGCCCATTCAAAATATTCTAATGCTTTGTCATCCCTGCCAATTCTACTATAATAAAGCGCCAACCAGAGAGTTGTTAGTATCCAGGGGTTCCCTCCCATGTACTCATCATCCTCATATCGCTTAATGCCGCCTACTTTTTCGCTGGTCAGCTTCTGTTCAATCCTGTATGCTGTGGATTTCATTCGTTCGTCTGCTGGATCAAACACTCCAAAAGGAATGGATAATCCAATTAGACTGATATCAATGATTTTATCCTCACAGACTACTTTCTTCTTTCTCCCTTTTTGTCCTTCCACCACCATACACTTATGTCCATCCATCTTACTGTCCGGATATAGCTGTGTCCGGATTCCCCTAAGAAAGCTTCCTTCCTCTTGATTCCAAAGTGTTTCTTCCACGGAACGCTTTAAACGCTCTGCCTCCGCTTCCCACTTTGAAGCTGATTCGTCTTGACTGAGAACCCGGGCAATCTTTGCACTTGAAAGAAGTCCTGAATACACCGCTGCCACCGAATAAGTATGGATTCCGTGGCGTTCTTCCCATAAATCATGACTGGCCTTAACAAGCCCCGTCTCCTCATCCATAAAGGTAATCAAAAACTCTGCTCCTCGTTTTACGGTCATATACATCTGATTTAGAAACTCTAAATTCTTTGTACTCTCATAATGCTTCCATACTCCATGTAAAATCGCACCGGTTTCATCAATTTGAAGTCCCCAGGAAGGAGCAAGATTCCCATCCAAACAGTAACGCTGCAACCAGCTTCCGTCCTCCTCCTGTATCTTTGCAGAAAAACGGAAGAAATTCTCCACTTCCTGATGCATTCCACAGCGATCCAGTGCCTCTGAGATAAACGCCGCATCCCTTCCCCAACAATAAGCATAACGTCCACAGCTTGTCAGCTCCTCATCCACCTCAGGCGCAGCCATTAAACCACCGCTGGTTCCATCCTGCATCAGCTTAAAGACCAACAGTGTCCTCTCATATATCCGGTTGTATTCTCTGTTCGTCGATTGTCTTAGAGAATGACTCTTTATGAAATTTGTCCAATAATCAACCGTTTGCTCATATATGGTTTCATAAGACATAGTTCTTACTTCTTTGGTTACTCTTTTGACTTCCTTTAAGGTTTTGCCAAAGCAAATCTGAAGGGTAATCAAACTCTCATTGCCACTCTTTACTTCTCCCAGGTTCCAGCACAAACCACCCTCAGGTACCATAAGCACTTCATTCTCCCCAGAGAAGATTCCTTCCTCATAAGCCGTCCTGCATTCTCCTCCAATTTGAAATTGCTCTACTTCCAGATTAGAGGAAACACTCATATAATAGTCTCTTTTATAATGGATTAATGCTTCATTCTCATCATCGAACTTAGTTCCCATCAGCTCTGAAATAGATGAAACTGCCGAGGAATAAACTCTCCACTCAAGCTGGTGACTTTCCTTTGATTTATTATTAATCCTATAATTTCTAATCATAATATCTTCATCCATGATGCAAAAATCCGTTTGAGTAATCGTGATTCCTAATTCGGTGTTTTCAAAATCAGTACGTAATATATTCGTTGAAGGTACATACTCCATTGTTTTATGAAAGGAAGGATTAGTCAGAGAAATAGTTCGTCCTTCACCCATTCTTATACCTGCTTCAAATTGATTAATACATTGCATATGATCGATATTTGGCCAAAATAATCTTTGAAGTTCTCCATTCTTATTCAAGCACCCAAGCATTCTGGAATTACCGATAATGCCGTAATTTATATAATCCTTAGTCATTCATGACCTCCATAATTTTATGCTATTACCTTACTCCGATACTCCACGGGAATTGATATTCGAATTCTGTTTTGATCGATAACATACTTCTTATCGTATAGCATTAGCTCTACGCTTTCATCCCTGTTTACGGATAGCACCACTTCATCTTCAAAAACTCTTACCTGAATCATAATCTTATGATAGATCAGAGAAAACGAGTAAGACGTCCAGGTAGGAGGGATTGTGGGCGAGAAACTTAATAGTTCGCCATCCGATCGTAATCCCCCAAAGCCATACACAATGTTCATCCACGCAGCTGCAATGGAAGTCATATGTAATCCTTCATTGGTATTCCTGTTATAGTTATCCAGATCCAGTCTTGTGGCAAAATGAAAGAAGTCGAATGCATCTTCTTGCTTTCCAATCTCGGAAGCAATAATGGAATGTACGGATGGAGATAGGGAGGATTCATGAATACAGCGATATTCATAATAATCATAGTTAATCCTCTTTTCCTCCTTGGAGAAGTCATTGCTATACATAAACATCATCATAAGAACGTCTGCCTGTTTGATCATATCCGTACGATAAATTCTGTCATAGGACCAATGGTTATATAACGGAAATTCACTAATTGGTATGGAATCCAGATCAATATGAGGAAGGGAAAAGAACCCGTCATGCTGTTCATACAGCCCCTCTTCATTCCTTGGCAGACCCATGTTCGTAGATATTTCTCTGAAATGCTCTAATTCCTGTTCTTTAAAATCAAGTCGTTCCAATAATTGCTTTCTATTAGCTACTGATGCATTTACCATTTCCTCCACTACTTCCAAGGTAAATTCCAAGGCTTTCTTCGCCAGGTAATTGGTAAAGCAGTTATTATTGACCATCATATGGAATTCATCCACACCCATAACACCGTAATATCCGTATTCACCGGTCAGAGGATTCTTCTGTACCCTGCTGGCATAGAATCGACTGATCTCTAAAAGCATCTCAATTCCCTTTGAATACAAGAACTCCTTATCCTGGCAGATCTTATCATAATTAAAAATTCCAAAGGCAATGGCACCGCTAACATGGATCTGAAGGCTGGAATGCTGCCAGGCTCCACAAGTCTCAATTCCATCAATGGTTGATATGGGATAACAAGCCCCTTCACAATCCAGTTCCTTCGCCCTTGCCCTTGCTTCATCCAGCAGATTGTATCGGTAGGTCAAAAGCTTTTTGGCTGCCTCCGGGTTATTGAAGATATAAAACTGCAGGCAATAAGCCTCCGTATCCCAAAAGGCCTTTCCTCCATATGCTTCACCGGATAAGCCTTTCGCACCGATGTTGAGCTTATCATCGGAGCCTCGATAGGTCTGATGAAGCTGAAAGATGCAAAAACGAATTCCTTGCTGATTCTCCGGATCGCCTTCAATCACAATGTCCGACTCATCCCAGATCTTTGTCCAGTAAGCCAAATTATCCTGCTTTATCTGTTCATAGTTAGCTGTAGAATACTTTTGTGATAGTTCATATCCCTTATCCCATACTAATTCTTTGTCATCCTGCTTAGTTGCAGCATAATTAATGACGATTTTATTCAGCTCCGTGGCTTTCCCTTCCTGTAACATTAGATGAAAACGATTACCAAAGAACTGTTCCTCCCTGATTGTTTCTTCTCTAAGTTTATCGTTACACTCCATTCGGTAACTTGAATAAATCCTAAGCCCACTTCGTTTGGTCTCGCCAAGTATTGCATAGATATTTTCTATTTTATCGCTATGTATGTAACTACAATTTCCTTCTTTAAAGTATGGAGCATGAATGGAGAAATCCATACCAGATATTAACTCTAATTCCCCAGTGAAGTTAAGCGGCTCCAGACTGATATGTTGACAAGCAAGATAATTCACCTTCATACTGAGTAATCGTTCAAAGCTTATTCTTAACTTCTTCCCTGTTTTTGTAGTCCAAACAAAGGATCTTGTTAAAATGCCTGTTTTAAAATCCAATTTCCTACTATAATCCTCATAGGTGCTGGTTCCCAAATCCAGTTGCTCTCCATCAATTAAAATCCGAATGTATAACCAGTCTACCGTATTGGTCATATCTCTTGATATGTCTACAAAGCCTTTATATCTAGCGGGATGATAGATGGGTGTCTCTTCATAGAAACCGTTAAAATAACTTCCCACATGCTTTTCACCACCATATCCTTCTTCAAAATATCCTCGAACCCCCATATATTCATTGCCCAGCGAAAAGATGGACTCACTCACTAAGCCATGGGAGGAATCAAACCCTCGTTCCATGACTGACCATGGATCCACCTCAAAATATCTATCTGCAATCTTTCCCATTTATTTGCCTCCATATATTGTTCATTAATCGGTTAACCAAATAGATACAAGGAAGTTAACCGTTTAACTTAATTATAACTATTTTTATTTACTTGTCAAGTAAATATACTTAAATTAAATTTTCCCGCAATAGATCTAGTATATATAAATTTGACTAGTCTCCTACTCCTCTATCATGAGAGAATAGCCTTTTATCTTTTTTACTTACATTAACGGATGACTATTATGGGATTTTCTATGTAAAAACCAAAGTTAAGTTCGTGTAGCACATTAACTATTTTACCTCTTCTACTTCACTCGACATTATTAATAATCAATGCTTATATCTATAAATTACGGTTATTGAGTACTAATCTTTAATTCAGATACTGACCAAAACATAAAGAGTTGACCCTAGAGATATATTTTGAACATAATAATTATTTACATATATGTCACGATATGTTACATTGTATGTATTTACCAATATTTTCTTCTCAGCCATCCTTCAATGCCTATTCATGCTGGGTCAGATATGAATCAAAGCATGTCAGATACTGTACATATAGCCGCTACTATAAGTTCAGATGACAGGACTATAATAAAATCAAAATGAGGTTCTTAAACGTAAAAAGGAGAGTTAATAAAATGAAAAAAATGATTATTTTATTACTTGCTAGTATATCGTTCATATTATTATTTGCTTCCTGCAAGGATACGGATGTTTCTAACCATCCCACTGATTCTAAGTCTGTAGGGAGTGTGACTAATCATCCCTCAGTTACCCAGGCAACAGAGAATGTGACTGATATTCCTTCAGTTACTCCATCTGCGGAGCATCTAGCTGACATTCCTGCTGACATAGAGGTTGTATATACTGGTAATACCGCTGAAAGAGAATTATATGAAGATATAAAGCCAGTGGAAACTAAATCCACTGTAATTGTTGAAGCAGTTCCGAAGGAGGTTACCGGGCAGGAGGTGGATACCTCTTATGATTCCGAATTAAAACAAGATTTACCCGGTTCAGGTTATACAAAATGGGAAATTGAAGTAACGAAAGTATATAAAGGAGATGTAAAAATCAAAGATAAGTTGGTTTTATTGCATGACTATTATAGATGGACCTATCCTAGCGGGAAAGAACAATTAATCTCCAATTCAGCGATGAAACCGCCAGTCAAAGATAAGAAATATCTTATGTTCCTTCAATATGATGATACGAACAAAGGATACTGGCCAACTTGTGATTACGAAGGAATGTTTGCTATACCAACTGATGAACAAAAGGCAAATGTAAAAAGCAAGACGCTGAAGCAATCTGACCTTGATGTATACAACTATGAACCTCTTCAATATATAGTTCCGTTTTACAACAAAGTGATTACCAAATATTTTAATTAAGCTGTAGTGGCTTAAAAGTAAAGTTACAGATGAGAAAGTCATTCAAATAAACTCCAAAGACTAAAAAGAAATTTTTATTTTTAATTTCCGATTCTTGACTTAATGACATAATTCCTACCATACCACCATGCGTACCGTTCGGTACACGGCGGTTCTCTAGTTTTCATACTGTGCTCACATGTACAAAAGCTTCGAGAAGCATTTCTCGAAGCTTTTCCTTTTTCTATATAACCACCGTCTATAACTCTTCGCCTTCCAAATTCTCTAGTAATTCGTAAAAGCGGTTCTGTTCAAACTCTTCTATGGAGATACGGGTTTTATTCTGGTTAGCGAATAGGAATATCTTATCCACGTTCTCTGTATAATTTTGTATTTTATCATTGGGTGCACTAATGATTGCTTGCACCTGCAGAGAATTCATTAACGAAATACAGGTTGCAACCTTTTCCCCGTCCATTTTAGAAAAGGCTTCATCCAGAATAACCAATCTTGGTGTAGCTCTCCTTTTCACCTTCCCATTCAGGTTAATGCGGTAAGCTTGTGCAAAGCTTGCCAGTAATGCGACATATAAAGGATTCTGTCCCTCACCGCCAGAGTTCTTTGAAAGCATCTTGGCAAGAGAGGTGGGAGGTCCCCCGTTCACTCTTTGATTCATATCAAAGGTTAGATAGGTCCGATAGTCCGCATAACGTTCCATATTAGCACGAGCTGTCTCTAAGGTCTTAGCATCACTGTTAGCAGGAGGCATGAACATCTCCAGTAATTCATTCATGATTTCATTATATTCATTTTCATGGCTCATACTGAACAAATCTACTTGGCCATCCATATTATGATCCAGTTGCTTTGGATTAATCTCCAAATCCTTATTCATAAACATCTCATAGAACTTGCCTTCTTCACCGGTATTCTTCGTAACACTAAAGCTGTACTTGTCTTTACCAAAGTCCAGCTGCTCTAACACCTGATTCAAATCATTCTTCTGCTTTTGTGCATCCTGAATTGCCGCTCTGATTTTATATACGAAGTCCGATTTAAAATGTTTGATTGCAATCTGTGCCTGACGATTGGCTTTCTCTGTAAACTCCACCAGCTTTTCACTACTTAATATGGCAAGAAGATTTTCATAATCCTCATTGTCCCTGCTGGTAACGGAAAATCCACGATAGCTATAACAATCATAGTGACCCTGACGTCTCTCTATTAAAGAAGTATATTCCTGATCCTTTCGGTTCTTTATCTCTTCCAGCTCGTTATACAACCTTTGTTTGATGTAATCTGAGCGTTTGCCGGCTTGTTCCTGCATAAATGCCTCATAAGCACTATCCCTGACTTCATCCGGTACAAATAACTTTGTTTTTTCCATTAGCTCTTCATGTAAGGTAATCAATAACTCCGAAATTTCTTTCTGCTTATTACCCTTTGCAACCGCATATCCCTCTGCCTGACTCTTACGTGTTCTGGATTCCTCCAACACCTTCTCTAACTCTTTGAGCTTTGTCTGCCAGATTTCCAGATCCGTAGCCTTCAATTCTTCAATTTTATTCTGGCACTCAGATCTTTCTCTCTCTGCTTTAATCAGAGCTTCAATATCCTTACTCCATTCCACATATTCCTCAACTCGTTGAAAGTCTTCAAAGGACAGGATTTCTGATAACTCCCGATTTCTATGCTCGATTGGCGATTTTTCTTCATTTAGCTTTGCAAGTTTCTCCTTGGCTCCCTCAAGTCTCTTAATAATTGCCCCCTGACCGATATATGCATACTCCGTATATTTTTTGGGGTCTATATGCTGCAGCTTAAAGCCCTGATAAAGAACACCATCCTTAGTGATTCCACTTTGATTTTCTTTTAATTCCTCCGTGGAATTACATTTGATCACTCTGCCTAACAAATAATCCAGATAAGCCCTCACATAGTCTTCGTTCGCGCTTACTTCCTGTGCCAAAGAATTCTCCATGGGAGTTTTCGTATAATGTAATACCTTTTCGGTATCAACTACGGCCACCTGATGGTACTTCTTAGGGTCAAGAGCACGGTAGAAGTCCATGGCTTTTTTAGTATAGTCGGGATGTATCATTAAGGCTGTCTTTTGATTTCCCATATAGCCTTCCACCGCATTCAGCCAGCTCTCATCTTCCACCTCGATTACATCCGCAAGTATATCCACTTGAATATGCTTCCCATAGTATTCTGAAAGCATTTGGGTGAGTTTCTGCTTTGTTTCCAGCAGTACCTGGGAATAGTTTTTTTGTCCTTTCTGTAAAAGCTCAATCTCATTTACGGTGTCACGAATGGTTTCTTTCAGAAAATGAAGCTCTTTATTACATTCCGCTTTTTCCTCTTCCAATGCCTCTTTTACTTCATTAATATCACTTCTGATTGCTTCCATTTCTGTTATCTCTGTATTATAATTACCAAACTTCTTAATTGCCTCTATGGTAGAAGACTTCAGTAGATTCGTAGATTCCCATGCCCCGAGCTTATGGGCTATCTGGTCATACCTTGCCTTTGATCTTCCAAGCATATCAATATTTTGACTTAGCAGTTTAAGCTGCTCCAAAAGATGGGTATAGCCACTATTTTGAATAAAGCCTGCTACCTCATCCCTCTCCAGCTGCATGGTTTTTATTTGGTCTGTTAATCTACCGGCAGTTTCTTTCAATGATAGAATATCCTTGTCCAGTGTCTCAAGCTGTGATTGGTTATACTCTATATTTTGCTTCGCCAACTTAATCTCCAAACAATCAAGATTATATCCATATTGGAGTTCCTTATCACAGCATTGTTCATACTTACGGTATTGGTTTTGAACATCAAGAAGAAGGTCAATTTCTCTTCTGGTATCCTCCAACTTCAGCTTTAGATTGGAATACTGTGCCACACTGTCCTTCATATCATCAATTCGAATATTTACTTCTGTAAAGATATAATTCTTAATAAAATCATCTAACTTCATATCCATCTTGAAGGGAATCGCTTTTTTGAACAAAGCAATAAAGCGCTCATCCGGCAGACCGCCAAAATAATTATTATAGATTTCATTTCGAAATCTGCCATCCGTTGAAGTAAAGAAATATTCATCCTGGGGATAATTCTTCTTTAGATAATCCTTTAATTCTGCGATATTGAAGGCCTTCTCTTCCTCATTACGATATTGATGCTCCGGAATGGAGCCTCCATGCCAGAACCATTGCTTGGTAATCATATTATTGCTGGTATCCACATCAAAGGCTACACCAATACATTGGCAGCTTTTCGTCTGTGTATCCTCAAATTCCAGCACTACGGTAGAGGAGAAATTTCGGTTACGCAAATACTTAATACTGTTATTTTCTTCAATCTGAATCATACCCCGAAGGTATTCAATCAGTGTTCGGTTAGAATCTTCCTTTGCCGCTTTGTTAAAGAAGCCCCTGCCCGTGGTATCCGCATAAAAAATCATTTGAAGTGCGTCAATTACCGTTGATTTACCGCTTCCCGAATGTCCTGTGAAGAAGTTAACAACCTGACTGTAATTTAAAACTCGTTTATTGATATAGTGCCAATTATTCAAGCACATCTTCGTCATTGCCAAAAATCTGTTGTTCATCCTCTTCCTCCTCTCCCTCCTGATATTGCTTGATAACTTCCATAATCTCTCTGTTATCAAACAATAAGTTGATGATGGGATTAATAATGAATCGAATATCGCTATCCAGATCATTGACCTCATCCAACACCTCAACAATCTGATATCTTTTTAAAAACGCTATACTCTTCTTCATTTCTGTAATACCCATTCTACCCTTCCAAAGGCGGAATAGCTGTATCTTTTCACTCAATGCCCCCAGTGTTGTATACACATGAATAGAGTTAGAGATTGCATTCATTTGCTCATCATAAATCACCTTTAGCAACAGTATAAAATAAGTGGAAAGAGGTGATATTTTCTCTCCCTGAAGCGTGGGTGTTTTTATATAAATAATGTTATATTGGCGATTTTCGAACAAATCAATATCAGCAGCACTAAAATAGTCCTTTAAAAAATCCATATGGCGTTCACAAATGCGATAATCCTCGTTGATCATATGACGCTCTGTCCTCTTATCGTATTTGCGTTCCATAATATAGGTTTGGCTTAAGAGTTTCTTAATTACTTCCGTAACCTTCGGCCGTTCTTCATCCATTAAGCTGTTATAATATGCCAGCATATTTTTACTCCTTTTCCTCTGTAACTAATACTTATAATAAGTAGTGTATCGAAAACCCTTTTAACACAGTTCGTTGGCAATTTGCATAAAGCATCGAGTGCGCTATGTAACAGATCAAACTCCAATGGGCTTCTCTTTCATCCTAAATACTGCTTTTGGATATCGGTAATCCCCATTCACAATCATTTCATCATCCTCTCTGATGACTTCAAACGGGCTTTTTACCCGGTAGCTATAGTCAAATGCCAGTATTAACAGCTCAAATTCATTCTTAGAATTAACCGGATAATCACTAACCCTGTAAATTCCATCCTTCATTTTACTGATCACAAAACCCTCTATCTGTGCCTTATTAAATCTAGCTTTACTCTTATTCGCTCTAAGTATCTCTTCTTTGGATAACTCCTCTTCCAGGGGTTCCTCCGGTTCCTTCTCTTCTTCCAACGGACTTTTCTTAAGTCGTTTCTTATAGAAGGCTTCCTCTGAATTGACCCAAAGATCATTAAGCCGAATTTTGCCTGAAATCTTCTTTGTAATCCCTTCGCCACCTTGTTCTGATAGGAGATTTAACAAAGTAACCAAATTCCCCTTTAAATTCTGATCTCTGGACAGAAGATATTCCATTCTACTTACGGTAGCCCTGATATATTTGGAATGCTCCGCATCAATATTTGCAATACGATTTTCGATATTACTAATGCTTCGATCAATTTCATAAATCAAATCATGATACTCCATATCAACTTCTTCCAAAGCCTTGTCCGGCTTTTCTAAGGTTGCCTTTCTTTTTAAGAGATAAATCCTCTCTTCGTCCTGTTGAAGTAGATGAAGCAAATCCTTAATGTCGTTTTTGTATTTATAAAAATTATCACTTGTTTTTAAAAGTGCATACTTTCGATTAATTTCTGTTTCAACAAATACATCCAGATGCTCTGATAATACCTCTTCATAGGTCGTCTTCTTAAGCAGACTTTCAAAGAACCGGTCCATATTGTGCAGCATATTCTGCAGGGAGCGGTTCAATTTTGTAGCATTTAGTCTTGCACTGATTAACATCTCTATTCCAAGCTTTTTGTCGTAGTAGAAGGAATAAAGATTAGAGAAAATATTCTGTATTTGAATATCGGTTTCTTGAGAATCCGGATGATCCATGGCAATAAATGCTTCAATCATCGTGGAGGCATAATCGGGAATAACAATATTTGTTTTAAAATTAACATAATCTTCTACTTTCCTAATCCATCCAAAGGAGGTAAGTTTATTGATAATCTTCATGGAGGCAGGCTCATTCAAATCAGCATCAAACTCTTCCTCATCACCAGAAACATCAATGATTCTATCTTCAAAATACTCTGACAGCAAACGAATTCCTGTCTCTCTGGTAAGAAAATAATCATTATACAGATATTCCTCGTAAATTACAATCAACGACTCTATGTAGATATAACGGTTCGTACTCCGAAAGAGATTCCAAAACTCCTGAGGTATCTTCTTTAATTCGTTCATTTGTCCATTTCCTTTATTAATTGGTTTCGCTGGCAATCCCATCATTAGAAGGCCATTTATATCTTGTCTATTATAACATAATATTTTATTTTTCGTTAAAATTCTTTTTTTCAATGGGTGAAAAATACAAACTCAACGCCTTTGCTGTACCGGGTATAAAATAATTCGGGATCTCTCCCAGTCGATAAGTTCGATTCTTAAATACTCCTTCAAATCGATGATAAGAATTGCGATATCTTTGTTTCTCGGCTTCGCTCACTTGACTACTGGAGGCATTCATTCTTTTTTCCCTCTGATCGATATCCCACTCATATATTTTAATTTCATCCTTATTGATATTATTTGCAATATAAGTCGGTTGAATATCTGAAGTATATCTTGGTGAATAATTATCTGGTGCAAAGGATCTTTTTAACGCTTCATGCGAGATCAGTGCACAGGGCATACGAACTAACTCTTTCTGCCCATTTTTTCGATAAAGCACTTCGCCGTCTAATATATAATTATGGTCTTCCAATGTATATTCTAATACTTTAATAATCTCTATCCCCAATTCCAAAAGGTTGAAGGTAACAAGAACATTCTTCATTTTACATACGTTCCCGAAGCGATCTATTACTATCAAATCAATATTGGTCGAAGCAGCTTGTACCTCCAGTGAATCATTTGTCATGCTATTGGTATTTGCTTTGGACATTTTAAATAAAAGCCCTTCCTCTTCTCTCCTCATACTAATATGTTCCTTTGAAAACTGATAGGCTTCTTTTTGCTGCTTCTTCGCTAATTCTTCCCCAAAGTAGAATCTCTTATAGCTACCTGTTTTGTCCGGTGCTGGCTTACTTTCTAAGATAAGAGTTTCCTCCATAAATTCTCTATAGATAAATGACCAGGGGTAATTCAGCTCCTCTTCGATTTGTTTAGTGCACTTATTCTGTTCATTAAATTGTCTCTCTGACGACCCTAATGAGATATTCCATCCATAGGGATCAATATCCCGAAAGAAGAAAGGTGTCCATTTTTCCAGTTGGTTATCTCTTTCTATATTTACAACAGATAGCACGCCTCCAGAAGCCCACCGAAGCGGTATACCCAGCGCTGGAAGATCAATAACAAATTCTTCTTCCTGACTGTTTCCCAACATAAACTGGTGAATTTCATAGTCCAGTTCTTCTAATCCAACCCTGTCTTTAACATACTTTTTACACAATTCCGTTTTTGCAGCTGTGGAGATTATAGATTTCTCAACCTCACTCCGATTAATCGTTACACTGAAGCGACCATTTATCTTATCACGTCTAATAATGATTGGTTTTGTTAACAACTCAACGGCAAAGACTTCTCCTTGCAGCCTTGTATCCGTATTGCGAATTAGTTCCACAGGTAATTCTTCTTTTTCATCGATTACCATGTTTATTTTATTATGTAGCTGTTTCTCCTGTATTGGGTTAGTCTTTACAATCTTAAGAACCTCTGCCAACATGCTTCTAAGTTCTGTTACATACTCCAAGGTCATATTAGAGTTATGATATAATTCCAGTATGGTTCCCCCTAACTCACTTAGTTTGTCCATTAATATCTCTGATGCCAATTTTAACTTTTTGAGTTCTTCTCCGTTTGTAGACACATCTTTGCGTAGTTGGGAAATCATTTTGTTTAATTCAACTGTAAATTGATATTCCAACATAACTCTTATTTTACAATACTCATCCCCTGCGATTATCTTTACAAACTTATCTTCAAAAATAGGGCATATAATTTCCTTTATGCACTCTCTAAAGCTTATTTTCATCTCTATATTTACATTGGAGAAAATAATATGTTGTAAGCCATCTTGAAGCAGTTGACTATTTTGATCTCTCATTAATATGTTCGAATAGTCCATTCCTTCAAAAAATTGATTCCATTCTGTATGATTTATGCCTTCTGCTATCAAAATATCATCCCAATATTTATAGAAGAATTGGATTTTGTCCACCTCATCACTCTTTGTACTGCAAAATCCATTATCTATATTTTTACTCAAATCCTTTTCATACTCCATTATTTTAGGATGGGTTTTGCTCTCTGCAACACTCTCAGCTACAGCGATAATCACTGCCTTCTCCAATTCAAACTCTGACTTTTTTCTTATGGGAGAAGAGCTTCCCTTCCAATAATCATAAGCATAATTCGTAAGAATACCCGTTACTACATCCACTGAAGATCCGAATATATTAGTCAGTATTCCTTTTCCAACCCCACCTACTATGGCTCCCGCGAAACCAAAAGCCGAAGCCCCTACAAATGAAAGCGTTGCTTTTAGTGCCTTATCCTTATCTAATATTTTTACCATCTACTCATTCCCCCTTCGATAAATTCTTGTACATTCTAATCATACATGAATGGAATCCCAGTTTCAAACACAATATACATATTATGTAATTTTTAGTTTAGCATTTCTCCTATGAAACAAACTGTAAACCAAAACCACCATGCTTCCAACAACCAATTTATACAAACTTTTCTATAGTGAATACCAATTTTAAGATTTAATTATTTCCACAGATACGTGCTGGTTAATATCTGCAACAGAAAAAGGGCAACTGATGTTTAAACTTCCAGTTGCCCTAAAATTATAACTGCATTTTACTTGGGTCAACAACTGTTCCAAGATCCATCCCAACAGTTCCTATCCCTATCCCTTTTAACTCTTTTAACGTGATAAATCTAACCAACTATTCTTTAAAGGAATCACTATCAATTGCTATCATTGATTCGTACTCATAACAGCATCCCTTTTCTTTCTTCTTAGCCTGATACAACGCTTCATCCGCTTTTTGAAGATAGTCATCATAGGAACAATCTGTTTCATTTAGCCACACCAGACCTGCTGATACAGAGACTTGCTTCTTCTCCCCACCTGGAAATATCAAGGTATTTTGATGAAGCGCCTCAAAAAATTCTAGTATAAGATTCTTAATCTCTCCCTTGGAAGAGAAATCATATAGCAATAAAGTAAATTCATCTCCTGATCGTCTGCCTAAAATCATATTTTTTTCACTGATTTTAGTAAGGCGATGTACTGCATGGCGAATATAGTTATCACCCCATTTGTGTCCATAGGTGTCATTAATTAATTTTAAATTATCAAGATCAAACATCAAAAGAGCAGAACTCAACCCCTTATTCCGTGTTAAGATTGCATTCTCAATATGGTCTTGCATTGCCTTTCGACTATAAATACCCGTAAGTGAATCAATATCTCTATCTTGTATCATTTGCTTTTTCACTAGCATTTCATCCGTCATATCAATGATAATTCCGATTGTTGACTTATTATTTGCTAAGTATTTCATCTTAATCCATCGTTTTGGCTTTAAGTCAAGAACATAGATATCTTCTTCCTCTTCGTCAGGTGATGCAAGAATTTCACCGATTTTTTCAATAAATAGACTCTTATCATTAACTAGCTCATCCATCTCTTGCTGGCTTAGAGCCAGGATGGAATGCAACCTGTCCGTGATAAAAACGGTGTCCTTACTTTCGGAATATTCATAGGCTCCGATTGGCAGACCCACCAACTCAATAATTTTAGACATTTTCACCGTAGAATCCAGTAATTCATTACTTGCCATCTGCATGGCACTGGCCAGTTCATCCACTTCTGTCAAACCAGTTTCTATCAATTCCAGTCTTTGCCCCTTGTTGGATTCCCTTACTTCCTTTGCCAATCTTGATATCGGTTTCGTAAATTGATGACTCACGATATAGCCCACACTTACTCCAATGATTACAGAAGCAACTGTAGCCACCCATAGGATAGTTTGAATCCTTCTAACATAGCTAAATAAATGATTCTCACTCATCATACCAACCAAATACCAATGATTATCCAAAAATGGAGTATTCGGCTGATATAAGTTCAACTCATCCATGGATAAATAGATATTGGTGTAAGAATTTGAATTCTTTAACTTTTCAATTCCAATCTTTGAGTCAACGGAATTGAAACTAATATTATCTTTTCCCTTGAAGAGACGTTTTTGAATTGCTTTACTTAAGATAAGAGGTACATAACTACTCTCCCCCTCTTCCTGATATGCAATAAAATAGCCATAGGAATCCTTTCTCTCCAATTCCGTGGGCGGGAGAAACTTACATAGCTGTTGTTCTGATATTTCTACCCCAATCACACCGATTGCATTGTGATGTTCATCGAACAAAGGAATCGTATAGGTAATAATTGAACTATCTCCCGAAAATAGTTGAAAGGGTTTGCTCCAATATCCCAAAAGCTTGCTGTCCTCGGTTAAAGATGCCTTTGATAGAGGTTTATCATAAAATTCTCTTTTCACATGGGATAAATCTATATTATATTTCCACATCTGATCCAAGGGAATCTGTAATTTATTCCCCAAGTTAGAAGGCCCATGAATTAAATATAAATCTTTATTTCCGTAATCATTCAGGTTCGGATCATAATCTCTGATATAGAGAGCGGGCTTTATGGTGGATGAACCACCTTCATCTAAGATTACAAAAGCTCCGGTTGCCTGCGTTGTCCGCAACATTGAAATCAAATAGTTGCTGATATTATTAAAGTATTCGTCCGGGTTATTAATGTCATAATATTCATCCGATATTTGATCCACATAAGGATCCAGATTCGCCCAATTAAAATTCATCTCTCGTTGTAAGTAGTCTCTTCGGTTTGTTACTTTATCAGAGAAAGAAGAAAAGGCATTTTTCTCTGCCTGTTTTAACACCCCTCCAATTACCAAAAAAATCGCTAATAACGAAGCTTGAACAATAATGAGAATAATGATTAACGCTGTTACCCGAAATCTAATTGATTTTCGATTTTTCATCCATAGGTTCATAGACATTCGGCCTTCCGTTTATTACTTAAGTATTTTCGCTGCGCTTCCCAAAAACCCTTGATACCAATCTTCAAAATCCTTCTTCGAGGTTAACTCTTTTAATACATCTTCTCTTTCTTCACCGTTCGCTATTCTCTCCTTCAACTTCTGTGAGTCAGCTTTGCAACGCTGAAGCAAACTATCTTCTAGCAGAACTCTCATATTGTAGCTGCCGAGAAATGGTTGATTTCCATAAAGTGTATAATTATGAAACATTTCCATTGATGTATTGATTGTATGAACGACCGCTGGGTTTTCGCTTCCTGATTTTTTTACCTCATCAAGTATCCGTTCGGAATTTAGTGCCTCTGTTTTTACAGGAAGATAAGCCGTTGATACTGCAAACTGAACATTACGTGATACATCAATGAACCATTTTAAAAATAGTGCCGAAGCATATTCATGAGCTTCATCACTTTTTGAAATACACATCCCTGCTCCCTGTTGAATTGCATAGGGCTTGCCGCCTTCGTAATATGGATAGGGCAGAGTAATTCCCTCAATCGGAATTGCTTTGTCATCCTTAGCCACTTCTAATGGGAAGTAGGATGCACCTGCCGTAGAGCCTGTATAAGCAATGACCGCACCTGTTTTTACATCATCGGAACTGAAACGTCCTGTTTTAACAAAATAACCGCTAACATAAGGGATATAATAATTCTTCCAAATTCGATAAGCATTTTCATCTTTTAGATTAATCTCGGCACGATCTCCTTCATAGCGATAAATTTCATCTCCCATCTGCATGGAGGAGACTAGCATATAATTCGCATTGGCATCGATACTGCAAAAAGCCTTACCCGTTTTCTCATAGTATTGCTTTGCTACTTTGATTAATCCTTCCCAAGTTTTAAGATCTTCAAGTTTTGCACCACTTTTATCTGCAAAGCTATCCCAGTAACTCTTATTTAAATACAATACCTCAGTTGATTTTGCAATCGGAAGAATTTTCAACCCTTTGTCATTCCCAAATCTTCCTTCTTTCAAGAATTCCGGTCTAATCTGAGAAAGTTCATCCTGATTAAAATATTTTTCTAAATCGACCAATTCTGAAACCTGATCAATACGAAAGGCGTTGTCCGGGTAAGCTGCAAAAATGTGGGGCATCGGAAGTGCACCCATTGATTTATTGGCAGAATTGTATACGGACTCAGCCAGTTCATTCACATCTCCATAGCTTTGCGCTTCAACAACTACGCCGTTCTCAGCTCCCACTGTCTCATTGAATTCATTTACCAAGGAGTCAAACTTTTCTTTCACCGACCCATTATAATAGTTCCATACAGATATGGTTATCGGATTATCTGGGTTCAATAATTTTTTTTGCCTTCTTAACTGCCCGCAAGAGGTTAGAATTGAAACCACCAAGATGAGCATTATAATTCTGTATATTATTTTCATTCTTCCTCTTTTCTATGACGGTTCCTGCGCTTTCACTGGATGTTAAGCACAGTTACAGACCTTGTATGATATAAATAAGTTATTTGGCTTTTCGGGCCTATAGATTTTTGCGTATACAAATTTTCATTTGAATATTTTACTCTTATCTTTATCTTAGTTTATATTTTATACTGGTCTTAAATGCATAAGACATTCCATTTTATACTGTTTTTAAATTCACTTTCATCTTTAATCTTGCTAATTTATCCTCATTTTCGAGAATCTGTTCCTTCACCACTTTTATTTCTGTCATATAATCTGCTATTAATTCATC
Organism: Bacillota bacterium; assembly: GCA_023435895.1. Lineage (GTDB taxonomy): Bacteria > Bacillota > Clostridia > Lachnospirales > Lachnospiraceae > Mobilitalea. Next base: position 63,425 of record JAEZLH010000021.1, on the reverse strand, counting down.
AAGAAATACACTGACCTTCAACCTTAAATCTGTCTGGTTCTGATTATTCGCATCATAAGCGCCGGAAATTCCATTTAAAATATCTCTGATATCATCAATCTGAGTAACAAGCTTATCAATTTTGATCACACTTACCTCGAGCCGATCCATACACATCACCTCATTTGTAATTATTGATTCCTTGGTAAATCCTATTTCTTCCTTCTTGTTTTAAGTAGTCTAATCTTTCTCCCATTCTATTCAAATGATAATCGAGATTGCTGATATCTCCTTTCATCTCGTCCACCCCAAAACTGGCGGTAACTCGCATGGATTGATTATCATATTCAAAAACATTACTTTCTATCTCTTTTCGGATTTGATCTGCTACGGAACAAGAGTGTTCCAAATCACAATTATTCATAACAATAATGAATTGATCGCCCCCATATCTTCCAATCCAATCACATTCTTTATTTAGATTACGTTGTATCACGCTGGCAACATCATTCAGAATGCAATCTCCAATATCATAACCATACTGGTTATTAATTTGTTCAAAATAATCAAGGTCTGCCAAAACCACTGAAATGGACTGACTCAATTCCGAATGAAGAGCAATATCGATAGGAAGTCTCTCGTTTATGTATTTTCGGTTATAAACCCCTGTTATATCATCTTTAATCGTCTTTTCATTAATCTCATATATCATTTCAGCTATATTGTCATTGTTAATGCAAAGTTCTTTTAATGCTCCTAAATCATCCATCTCTTTCAATAATTCAACTACATAGGTGATATCATTCAAAACAATTGGTATTGCTATGATTGAAACAATTTTATCCTTAGAATTACTTTCAATTTTGTAAATCGTATCCTTCTCCAAATAGGCTCTCATGCTAATGCAATTCTTGCAAAAGGAATTTCTCCCCCATACTGCATAGCAGATATTATTAGAAACCACGTTATTTGAAGTATATTGCATCACTCTCTTATGGAGAGGATCCACTATTCTGATACTGTCATACAGCCTCTCATATGGCATAAGTTGTTTACGTATTTCTTCTAATACATCCATAAGAACCCCCTTATTTTTTCTATGCTGTGATTCCTGGTTAAACGAATTGTTACCTCGACTTTTTCTTACATATTTTTCTTAAGTATATCAGATTTTGCATGAAAGTTACAATACTATATTCGTGAAAAATCTAATTTTACTCTACCGATTTAAAGTCAAAAAATGGGCTGTTTAATCCATGAAAACAACAAAAAAAGTACTGTAATCTTTGACTTCGATTGCAGCACTTTCTTAATCCCTCGTTATAATTGAGGTTCCTTTATAATTACACTTAAAAACAGCCAATCCATACTTAGCTTATACATTATTACTTTTCTATACTTCTTACTCTTACTCCATCCTTTAACCCCTTGTTGGTACTTACGATTACCTTTGCATCAATGGGGAATTCTCCATCTACCGCTACATAATTTTCATTTTGATCAACGATAGTTACTTCCATTTTATCAGCTATAGATTGAATCCCAAGAACCGTATTCTTTTCTACCAAAAGGTAAACATAGATTTTTGAACCTTCTGAGTGAATTGCATCTTTTGGAAGGCAATTTGGATAATTCTCAGATTGTTTCACAACGGACAAAGAAGCATTTCCTTCAATTTCTTGGTCCTTCTTTGGTATTTGAACCATAACAGAATAGTTATCCGGATTATCAGACATTCTTTGAACAGAAGTTATCGTCAAATCTTCCATGTTGATATTACCACGATAGATCATTATCTTCGCATCGTCGCCAGTATTTACATACTTGCTTTGGTCGACTGGTAGCAGTCCGCTAAACTGATAGCCATTTAATTGATCTGAAATCAAAACAGCCGCACTTTCCCCCGTAACGGAACCCGCTGTCACGCTTAAGGTCAAAATCATTCCATCACTTTTGGCACGTATAATTCCACCTTCCGCTTTGATTTCCTCCAATGTGTCCACTTGTTTTTCTAACAGGCTTAAATCTTCTTGCATTACCGCCACCGCATTTTGATCCATTATTGTTGCATTTTGTGCAGTGTCCAAATTATTTTTCGCTGTATTCGTGGCATTATTTCCATCAAGATTAGCTGATGCATACGCAGACTTCTTCGTATCATACTCCCTTTTCAGATTATAATATGCCTGTTTCATGACATCTGTCTCCATTGGATGATCTCTGTAGGTTTCATATTCCTTCTTAGCCGACTGACTCACTCTGGCTGCTTCATTCTCCTTACTCTGCCACTCAGCAAGTGTTCTATCATAATCCTCCTGGGCTCTTTTTAAAATACGTTCCTCCAGATGTTTTTGATTGGCTGCGGATAGTGTTCCGCTTGTGATTTTTGTGTTTAGCTGATTTGCATCATTTTGCAAATCCTTGATTCGGCTGTCCATACTCTGCTTATTAAATCGATATAATATATCATTTGTCATTACATGATCATCCTGTTTTACAAAAACGGAATCTACTTTAAGGTTTTCTTCCGGAAAAATCGCAATTTGAATCTGGCTGTTGGTATCATCAAGTAAAAAAGCCATGGCACTGCTAGTAGTATTCCCTGGAGTTAGGTTAACCACCTTAATAATCCCTTCCCTATCTACCCTCACATTGCAACCATCCTGTAGAATTGCCTTTAATGTATTGATCTCCTCATTAACATCGTTTAACTGCTCTTTAAGTAAATCAATATTATCATCTGTAACAGTAGGTTCCTGTGCATCCTCCAGATTTCTCCGGGCCGTTGCAACTGCCTCCGCCTTAGATGTGATTGTATTGTTATAATCCTGCTTTCTGTCCTCATAGTTTTTCTTTAAAGTTGCAAGAAGTGTACTATCCCTCATACTTAATGGTTTCATTTCATATGTTGTCAATTGATTTTTCAAATTGTTCAGCTCATTATTCAGCTGTGCTAACGTTAAGATACCTTTATTCTTAGAATATTCATAATCGTCCTTTGCTTTATCAACTGCAATTTCATTCGTTTCTTTCTGTATAGAATTTGAGTTCTGTTTATCCTCTATCTGAAGTTCCTGCTTTCTGGCATTACTAGCCGCTGTAGCGATTTTTTCCTCCAAATCCTTTTTATCAATGCGAAATAACTCATCCCCTTTTTTCACATACATCCCTTCCGAGATATTTACGGATGAAATTTTCAAATTCATTGGTACAAATACTGCCAATTTATGATTATTTGAAATTGTTCCATTGATTAAAACTGTATGATCAATCGCCATTGATTGAGGGGTATCTGCCGTTATTTGAGGCATTAACTTTAAATCATTTACACGAGAAACAATCGTCAAGATTACCATAATAAGCAGAAATGCAATTAGCGCTCTCCAAAACTTCACGTATGTAATTATTTTATTTAGACCTTCCTTTAATTTCATACAATAACCTATCCTTTCATTGTAGTAACGGCAATTCCCTGCTCAAGATAATCCTGACCGCGTAAAAATACAAGAACTGCTGGGATTAGTGTAATGATAGACGCAGCAAATGCAGCACCTGCCATATCAAGACCTATATTGGGTAGATAAATAGATAACGGCCACAAGGATTGATTCTTAAGAAAAACCAATGGCTGCTCTACAAGATTCCAAGCTTCAAAAAATCCGAGAATTAATGCGGAAGCAATTCCTGATGATCCCATTGGTACTCCAATTGCTATGAATACCAGGAACTTTCCTGCTCCATCCATTTCTGCTGCCTCTATCACCGTGTTCGGAATATTACAAAAGAAACGATAGATGATAAATACCGGAAAGGTAGAAAATGCAACTGGCAAAATTACCGACCACTGTGTATCAATTAAATTCACTTTATTCAGAGTCAGATAATTAGAAAGCATCGTCACTTGAAACGGCATCAGCATTAGAATAATATATATCTGAAAAAGTATATTTTTCAGCTTTCCCTTCATTCTTGAGAAGCCCCAGGCTGCGGGAACGGCAATGATAAATTGTCCAAGCAATATCCCACCGGTTATCTTAATCGAATTCCAGAACATTGCATAAAACTCGGGTGTTTCTAACAGTAACTTCTTATATGATGTTATGGAAGGATACTGTGGTAACAAACTCCAATTGGCATAGCCGTCCTTGTTATCAAGTACTGCGGACAAATGATAAGCAAGCTCCCAACTACCAAAAAAAGAACCACTAAACAGACAAAAAACAGGAAGCATCAACACACACCCAACTAAGATTACAAATGTCTTTGCTATCATTTCTTTCTTCATGATGCCAAATCCCCCCTGTCACTCCATTGCTTTTGAAGAAAAGCGACGAAAAGATAAATCATAACCCCAAAGATCACGGCACCTGCTGCAAGTTTATCCAGTGACAGGTTTAAGAACCAGTTGTTAAACACATGTTGAACCAGATAAATGGAATGATCCGGGTAATTCCCTGCCACTAAATACGCCTCCCTGAATACTTTAAAGGAATTTAACATTGCAAGAACCAGAATGGTACCAATTGTTGTTCTAAGGCAAGGAATTGTAATCCTTACCAACTTTGTAAAGGCTCCTGCGCCATCCACTGCTGCTGCCTCATAGATTTCAGTAGGTACCGAGCTTAATGCTGCCAGCCACAGAATGATATGGTATCCAATATTTTTCCAGATATAAAAGCCTACCAAAATGATAAATGCCATTCCGGATTCCATCCATGATTTTTCCCCTATTCCTTGTTGTACCAAAATCCCGTTTAGGATACCATGATTATGAAACATAACCTTCCAGATTAAAACAATGGAGGCAGTGGGTACTGCCAACGGTAGCAGAAAAAAGCTTTTAAATAATTTATTTTTGCTCATTCCTGATTTTATTAATAGAGAAATTAGGAATGAGATTATTAATAGTAAAGGAATGGCCGTAAGAGCAAATCGAACTGTATTCCATATAGCAACCCGAAAGGCACTATTTTTTATTACATCAGTATAGTTTTCCACACCAACAAATTGATTTGCCATCGCGTTATAAAAAGATCTTCGAACTACATCACCAAAAGGGATAACGATCAAAATACCGACTCCAATCAAACTTGGTAAAAGAAATAGCATATATGACATGTTGTTTTTCTTTCTTTTCATTTCTTCCCTCATTCCTGCACAAACTTTCTGCGCATATCGTTATGAAAAGAATTACAAAGATACAGCCTTTGCGAGTATAAGATTTCCTTTCGTTTCGCTCTTCCCTGTATCTTTGTTCTTTCCTAAATAATTGGAAGTTGTGGACTCCATCGTAAATTTAACTTATTCCGAAAGATATAAATTCAATTTCTGCTTAACCAGTTCCATGGCCTGCTCAATGGTATCTTTCCCCTCAAAGTATTTTTCCGCATTTTTATATATCATATCGGCAACGATTCGATTCGTATAGCAAGGAGCCTCTAAGGTTTCTACCATATGATTCAATTCTTCGAACTCACTCTTTGAAGCCCATTTATAAGGTGTTGAGCTTCCCATATTAAATTCCGCCATGGTCTCCGCAGAGGGTTCCTCTTCATTTTTAAGAAATACCGTTTTGCTTACCGGAAACCCATTGTAGCATTCGATTTCCTGAGCCTTCTCTGTATAGAGGAACTCAATAAATTTCTTAGCATTCTCTGCATTCTTGCTCTTGGAATTGATGCCTACAGCAGACATCGGCTTAAAGTAAGCAGTTTCACTATTTAACAATTTTCCTAAGTAATCTGATTGATCGTCTCGTATATAGATTAAATCACTGAAGGTTTTGGCATCAGACAACATACCGATTGATAGAGCCGTACTCCCCTCTTTTATACCACTGGTATTAAAGAAGATATTCTCATAGACATCTTGAAAATCCATGGTAGGATATGCCTTCTCACTAACTTCCCTCTTTAATTTAAAACCATTCATTTCACTCTTTGATTTATTTTTGATTGCTGCATCAAATACAATTTTAAAATTGCTCAGAAATGCCTTCAGATTCTCTTCCTGAATTGAACCGTCCTCTTTAAAACAGTTCTTATAGTATACAGAGAATAATTTTTGGAACAACACATCTTCAAAATCAACATAGAGATAATTACCCTTCGGATTTTCACTAACAAAAGACTGTGCTGTAAGCGCCATGGATTCCATATCCGTAACTTTGTCCGCCGTAGTTTTATTTCCTGCAAGCAAAGGAATTTTAAAGCGGATTGGTGTTGCATAAAGCTTTCCTTTCAATTTATAAGCCTCTACAACATTAGTGTATAACTGATTTTTCTCTTCGATGGATTTAAATAGTTTGGACATATCATAGAGCATGCCTTTCTCCATATAAGAGTCCACTGGAAGATGATCCAGCGCCAGTATATCCGGCCCGGTTCCAGCTAACATTTCTGTATTAAGGGTCTTGATGGCATCACTTTCACTAACTGCATTATCTCCGCTTATCCCTGTTTCATAAATGACATGAATATTCGAATTTTCTTTTTGAAAAGCGGTAATCATGTTTTGAATGGTATCACTCTCTCTCAAGGAGTAAACCCGAAGTTCATCGGTGGGCAGAGAAGGTATCTCTGCATTATACGCATAGTCAACTAATGTGAATTTTTTGTTACTATAGTCATCATAAAGTATTTGGAAATTACCATCCTTCTTCTGAATCAATGCAAGATAAGAAATATTCGCAGCTCCCAGACTACTTAAAGAACCATCTACCAACTGCTCTACTATGTTTCCGCCAAAGGTATATCGAAAAACACCGTCCTTATTGCAAAAATATATTTCATTCTCCTTGCTTCCCTCATTGATCATACTGTAAACACCGGCATCTCCTTTAATCCCAATATAATCTTTCAGGATATCCAAGTTCTCTAACTTCGTACCATCCAAAGCGTATTGCTCAATCTTATCGCCTCGGATTATGATCAGTTTATCCCATATGGCAAAAAACTGATCTGAGCCCTGGGAGGAATAGGTTTTTTGAAGTTCACCGCTTTCGGCATCTAGCTGATAGATCTTACCGTCTGCACTGCCAAACAAACTGCCCTTTTCATTCATATCAAGATGATTTAAGCCAACTGCAAAATTATCCTCTTTCTCAAATTTAGGTAGCTTTAATTTCAGTTCCTTCTGATTGCCTTTACTATCAATGGTGCAATATGCAATGTCACCGGTAAAGCTGGTAATACTAGAAAGCTGATCCTTGTCCATGGGTTTCGCATAAGCAATATAAAGCTTTCCCTTAGAATCCGCAGTAGCAGATACAACCCGATTACCCTTTGGAATCAGAGAGGCTTTTATCCTGTCTGACTTTATCCAGCTCTTGCCTTCATCGATTGATGTAAACACTACAAGTGCATCCTCTTTAGTATCTGCAGTCAGTAGTAATGAACCATCCTCCAGCTTTTTCATAGAAAACACACTCTTCAAATTCTCAGGGAATGCCACTGTTTCTTCCACATATCTTCCCTTCCCTGCATTTTGGTCTGTCTCCTTCTTGCCGCCCTTATCACTCTTATCCGAACAACCGGACAGCACTACTACGAATAGGAGCAGTAGTATTGTAAATGCTCTTACACTCTTTTTCATTGCTTTCACTCCTTACTGATCTTTGTTGTTAACACAAGGATATCATGGTTCTCTCTAATCACCCTCTAAGCTAACTCTAATTTCCATCTATTTTTAGAGATTCAATAGAGTTTACTGTGTTATAATATTGATTAGGTTGATAAAACCCTATCTATACATTGACAATAACAATTTGTTGAAACACACCGGCTTCGATGAAAATGTATAACTATTCTATTTACCTGATACATTATCATAGTTACATTCCTTCTTTTTCTTTATGTAAATTGCCGATGATCTCTGCTATAAGGGTTTTACTCCTGTACTAATATATAAAAAAAGAAAGGCCAAGGGAAAATGAGAATATTGCTTGTGGAAGATGATTTGGAGCTCAGCGAAATTCTGAGTTTTGAACTGGAGTGCGAAGGTTTTTCGGTGGATGTATGCCACGATGGAGGGGACAGCCTTTATTATATCCGTGAAAAGGCTTATGATTTAATATTATTGGATCAAATGCTCCCAACTTTATCCGGGCTTAAAATACTAGAGATAATTCGCGGAGAAGGAATTTCTGTCTCCGTCATATTGGTCACAGCACTTGGGGAAGCCGGTGACAAGATAAAAGGTCTGGATACCGGTGCAGATGATTATATTGTCAAACCCTTTCACACTGGTGAATTAATGGCAAGAATTCGAAGCATCAGCCGCAGACCAAAACAGCTTCAGGATCAGCGAAGCTTAGAATATGGGGATATCTCCTATCACTCCATGGAGAAAACTATGCTCCATAATGGAAATTCTTATATACTTTCCAAAAGGGAAGGGGATTTGTTGGAACTTTTTTTAAAAAATCCCGGTATCATTCTTTCCAGAAGCATTATACTATCCAGAGTGTGGGGACCAGATGCTGAAATTGAAGATGGAAATCTTGATAATTTCATTTATTTTTTAAGGAAACGCCTTTCCTCACTTCAAAGCTCCCTTTCGATCAAAACAGTTCGAGGCGTTGGATATTTATTGGAGGATAGACATGCTTAAAAAATTGCACTGGAAATTGACTGCGATTTGTACCGTGATTACTAGTATTATCGTAATTCTCATGATGATATTCAGTCTTTTCATTTCTGAGGCAAGTCTTAGGCAAAAGGAATATGCCTCTTTTTCAAACTATGTAAATAGCATCTATTCCCATCTTGAAATTGAAAAGACAATTACTCTGGACTGGGTTCGTAATACCCAAAAGAATGGACTGTATCTTCTTTCTATTATAGATAACGGTAATCCTATTAGATTGTCAGAAAGTGATGAACCAAACAGTAGTATTTTAATAACAATGGCAAACAAGGTGGCTGCAGAAAAATATAATTTTGACCCTAATGACCATAAGCCTTCCCAAGTCTTGCCTAAACATATTGAATTTTCCTTTCATCATAAGGGTTTGGAATATTATGCTTCCTCGGTATATATCCCGAAGGAACATGGTGCAATCAGTTCTACTATCGTGTATTCGCTGGCACCTTTTCATCACAGCATCTTAATACAGAGATTGATATACATCGGGGTGAGTGTATTAGCCATCCTGTCCCTCTTTATATTCTCCTACTTTTTCACACGCAAGACCATACGTCCGGTTGAAGAAGGACAGGCAAAACAGGAACGGTTTATTGCTGCTGCCTCCCATGAGCTTCGCTCCCCCTTGACCGTTATTCGAACCAGTCTATCCGCTATGAAAAAGGCAGATACGGTGAAAGCTCAACGATTTGAATCCATTATACAATCAGAAATAGATCGTATGTCCAGACTAATCAGCGATATGCTGCTACTATCCGGTACCGGTGAACACTCCTGGCCTCTTCTAGAAACAGCTGTGGATATAAATCAGCTGCTATCCGACGTATATGATTCCTACCAAGAACTTGCAAGGCAGAAAAATTTGAGCCTTCATCTTAAAACAGATGCAGCTAGAAAGCTTACTGCGTATTGTGACCGTCAACGAATGGAACAGGTTCTATTTATCCTACTTAACAATGCAATCAGTTATACCCCGGAGGGAGGAAGCATTACCCTGTCCAGTAAATTGAAAGGTCGTAAATGTATTTTATCCGTAGCCGATAATGGAATGGGTATTCCTGATGAAAACAAAGCTCAAATATTCGAACGTTTTTATCGAATTGATAGTTCTCATAAGAGTAAGGAACATTTCGGACTGGGTCTATGCATTGCAGGAGAAATCGTAAAGCTTCATCATGGCACCATTGAAGTAGTAGATACTCCCGGGGGTGGGGCCACCTTTCTTGTTATACTCAATATGTAACAACATGGAATCAACAGGGTAAGTGTACGTAGCCTAGACTGTTGATTCTTTTTATCTATAAATCTCAAAAGCCTTACGCAAAAACCGTATTAATTATACAGACTAATAACTTGTTATGGTCTTGGCTATTAAAAATCCCTAAAATTCCACCTTTGCAAGCCAAGGTTGCGAAAATGTAAGCTTGTATTGCTAGTATTACGGTTATACATTTGGTAAAATAATGATAGTTATAAACTCGGGCAATGAAAAAACAAAAGACAGAATAGGTACAATGATTCTAATACACGGACAGAAAAGGCAGGATGAGGTTATCATGGAACTATCAGAAAAACTATATACCCTTCGTAAAAATAGCGGACTTTCCCAAGAGCAACTTGCAGAACAAATTGACGTGTCCAGACAGGCAATATCCAAATGGGAGTCCGGGCAAACCACGCCTGAGATTGGTAAATTACTTCTTCTTAGTGATTATTTTGGTGTTTCCCTTGATTCTCTATTAAAAGATTACGATAAGAAAGAAGAAGGTGAATTGATTAACGAAAATCAGCCATTCTCAAAATCCAAATCTTCTTTCTGGATCTTAGGCATTATCTTGTGTTTGCTTGGAGCAATGAGTTTTATTATTTGGGTTATCGCTTTTATGGTTCACCCCGAGGCTTCAAAACAGATGAACGCCTCATCCATGATAACCTTAAACGGCAGTGGTATATTCTTGTTCCTATGTATCACTTCTATTTTGATTGGGTCTGTACTTTTTATCAAGAACTGGAATCAGAAATAACAGGAGGGCAAACAAATGAAGAAATTTAAGTGGTTATCTTATACCTTTGCATTTTTAGCGATTATATTATCCGATATCATGTGTGGGGTGGTAGCTTATCACTATCGTTCCATGCAACTACCATACCAAAGTGCTCCAGCCTACCTATCTTTGGTGTATGCTATTCCATTTTTATTGGGTATTATCGTTTGTGTTATCCTGACCATTAAGTTTTTTATTAAATCAAGACAATAAACGGGTTCACAAAAATAAGGATTCTGGGGAGAATCCTTATTTTTTATACCGTTAATTATGTAATTCTTTATAAATATCTAAAACTATACACTTCGAGTACTTGCTTGCTAATGGGCTAATTGGCTACTATATCGCTTAAATTATTTAAGCTATAAAAATATAAAGCTCTATTTTGTTTGTCACTCCAACATATAATTGTCAACGAATTACATCCCCTTTAATAACGAATTCAAGATAATGCATCATCTCCGATAATCGATCTTCCGGAGGAACTTGATCCAGTTCATGATTTAGAAGTATGTTATCATTCACCGTTATCCTATATTGCAACGCTCCCAGTTGTTCATTATCACAGACCTGAATCAGTGGAAGCTCATTCACTGTTTCAGAATTAATTCTAGCCCTTAACTCCTTTATCCTGACCAGTAAATTATCTTTTTGCTTCACATCAACGTATGGAAGAATCCCAGAGCCAAACTCCAGCTTTATTTGTGGTTTTTCTGAATCTGCTCTTAATAAATCATCCACTTTTACATGAAAATATTTAGCCATACTAACTAGCGTCTCCGTATCCGGTATGGTTTTGCCGTTCTCCCACTTGGATACTGCCTGATGAGTTACCCCAAGAATATCTGCAAATTCCTGCTGCGTTATGTCCTTTTGCTTTCTCTGTTCCGTGATATATACACCGATTTTCTCATAATCCAACATTTCATAGCTCCTTCCTTTTGATCAGAGGTCATTGAACCTCTAATCCTTGTTAGGATAGAATATCAAATTTCTTTAGAATTAACTATGGAGTATAAGTTGCGTGAATGGCTCATTTGCAACTGTCAGTTGCATCTCACTACTTATCCTTGGATTTGCAACTGCCGGTATCTGTGATTCTATATCATAGGCTTTTTACCAATAATATTCCGTGATACTTATCACCGTATATGTTAGGCAGAACTCCTGACGGTACATATCCCATGGATAAGAACCAGCTATACTCCTCCCTGTCTACCGGATGAAGATCACGTAATTCTTCCCAGGGCTGCCCAAGTTCTCTCTGGTGACAGGAAAGTCCTCGTGTGCCAATGGTAAACCGCATCAGTACAAAGCCCTGTTCCTTCGCCCAGGCTTCTGAATGCTCAATTAGTGGTGTCAGTTCCTTCCGAACCTGAATCTCTCCCTCATAATAATAACCCAAACATTCAATTTCCATAATCCTATAAACATCCAACACTTTACAGAGTAACCATCCATCCAGGTTGTTTACCCTGGAGCCGAAGTACCATCCCCTTCCGCCTGATAGCTGCTCCTTCGCTCCCTCAAAGTCCCACCACTCTGGCTTATGAGCAGACATAAAGGTTGCCACTAAGTCAATTTTGTCTTCATTGATCTCGTAAATTTCCATATGAATAACTCTCCTTTGTTATGAACGTTATAAACGTTGTGAATCTGGACTAAACTTTGAAATATGATTGATCGAATCAATTATAATGTTTCGGCAATTGGTTGGATTAGAGGTATTATCCTCGTTCTAAAAATATTCATCACCTATTTTGTTATTATTGGAATGTTTATGGGATAATTTAGGTTCCCTAGGAAGAGGGTCTAATGTGTTCTGTAAGGACTTTAATTCCTCTATCCATTCACTTCTGTGATCTTCTTTATCCTTTATTATGATTTCCTTACCAAATACAATACGAGTTTTCTCCGTCATAGAAGGCTGTTCCAAAAACACCGGTAACAACGGCTTCCTGGTCATGTATGACAGACCAAAGATGCCATTTGATATTCGATCAACACTGTTATGATTAATATCCGATATGGTACCCTGTGGAAATATCAAAATGTGCTTTGTAGAAAGATCGCTCTTTAAGTATTTCGTTAAATTCATCAAGGCTTTCGTCATATCTCCGGTGGAATTTCTATCCACTCCGACCAAATCATAATGTCTTGATACAAAGGACATCAGTTTTTCATTACTTACCCATTCTTTTTTTGATAATATCCTTATATTATCATGCAGTAAACCTAAAATCACAGCATCAAAATCACTTACATGATTTGATGTGATAATGTAATCTTCTTTATCTAAATCAGGCATATTGTATAATTCTACTTGAAATAATTCAAATACACCTTTTTTTAATTCAACCTTATTACTAATATCTACCCCTAAGTCGATTAACTTTTTCAAAAAGACTTCTAAGTAGTTCTCTGCTTCTTCTTTGTTGAAGCTTAAACAGTTTTCCATAAATCAAAATCCTCCTTATTACTTATCACTGCTTTGTACATAGCTTATTATACGATAAGTGCCAATTCTATGAACAGGCTTTCCTGCGCAATAATATGATTAATTAACTTTTAATACATCTTGAAGGTATTCTTACTTACACGCCAACAAAGCATATGAAATTATTATATAATATTTTAACTATATTTCAATAGTTTAGTTTTAGAGTAATCTATATCGTGCCGTGATAGTCTTAAACAAAACCCAACAGTAATTATTCTGTAAACTCCGACTCATAAAATTAATTCTATATATTTTAGAAATAATATTTTTTCTGTTCACTCCCAATGTCAAAGTTGAGATATGATTCCGACGAATGCGACTACCCCTTTTCAGGAAGCATTGATTGAAAACATTATGGCGAAGTTCTAGCGGGATTGAACAGTAACGAATACTTAATAATTTCGCAAAATAATTTTATTTTTCTATTGACTTACTTTAATTTACATGATATAATCAATAAGTATTTTGGATAAAGAATTGATTTCACATATTTAAGTAGATCATTTTTTTGATTTACTGCAATATGTGTTTTTTATTGGAATATAATAAAATTTAAGGAGGTATCTTTTATGAATAAAGGTACTGTAAAATGGTTTAACGCACAAAAGGGCTTCGGCTTTATCTCTGATGATCAGGGCAACGATGTATTCGTACATTACTCAGGTCTTGCAATGGATGGCTTTAAGTCAATCGATGAAGGTCAGACTGTAACATTTGAAGTTACAAATGGCGCTCGTGGATTACAGGCAGTTAACGTACAGATTGTTTAATTACAATCTCGAAAAGGATCGCTCGGTTGAGCGGTCTTTTTTATTTGCTTTAAATGATAAATGGTCATACCTTATTTATTATTCCGTAATCGATCCAATCTGGACTTATTATCAAATGCCATCAAATAGTTAGTGTAATCGGTAATATCAATTTCTTTTATTTGATTGGCTTCCTCATAAGAAAGACCCTTTCTGGTGAAAAACAACGTACAGGGATATTCATCACAATCTGAGCAGTGATTAATCTTCCTTTGTAGCACACAAGCTCTTACAGGACAATCATTATCTATTCGATGAGCATCTGCTTTCATACATCGACACCCATCACACTGAATGGAAGTGCTGGCTATATCTAGTTTATAATAGGTATTCCAAGCCCTGGATAATTCTTCCCGTTGATCCTTCTTTTTGATATTCGCTTTATAAGCTTTACACATATCACAGCAATAACCACACATAGTAAACTGCCGATTGGGCTTCTTTTTTATTTTGAGGAGTTTGACAAAATCATCAAGCAGGTCATTATCCTCAACATCAAACATAAGCCACTTACCATCATGGAATATGGCTGTTTGATTATACTTATCTATCACGGATTGTGAAAAATTTTCATGTTCCCTTTCAAACTTTTCACGTTCTTCTTTACCGAAGATAAACCAAATCCCTAATTGTTCCTTACGAAAATATAAAGTACACAGGGTTTTACTACTTCGGCTATATCGAAGGCATAACTCCCCATATTTTCCGCCCTTATCCCATAGTAAATCAACATTATAATTGTCTAATATGAACGTATTTATTTGCTCATATACGGAATACACCTTCTCACTTAATAATTCCAAAAGAAAAGCTTTTGTTGGTCCCATATCCTGCACCTCCCATAGATCGATACCACAGAATTAACTTAATCTGCAATTTATTACAACCTGCTCTTACCACTGTTATGTATGCTTATATGTCTTAGTTTTTATAGTAATTTTCTTCATAAACTTTTTGATATCATGTGTCGTTAATCAGACGTATGTAATATCCATCTCTCCATAAATGCCTTCTCAACATAATCTTCTTTGGAAACATACTCCTGAAGTACATCTCGTAAGTATTCCTTACGATATTCTTCATCCTTGTTTTCCGATAGAGACGGATAGCCGGTGCCTCTTTGAAGATAATCTGAGGAAGCAACTGTATACCACCGTTCCATATCTAATTTTTCCTCTTGTATGGTCACATTTAAAACCGTTTTGCCATCGTGCTCAATGAGTGCATTGGATACATGCAGTCTCCCTACATATTTACCCCGAAATCCCGCTCCTTTACCATCTGCATAGCAACAATCCGCATCCAGTGAATCTTGCAGTGCTTCCCACACATGCTTTCCCTGAATTTTAATGCTGGTAGGATTCAAAGGCGAGGGACAAATCTCAATCATCTTTTTACGTGATACGTTTCCCTTTCTAATTCCTCCATTTAACACCCCGCTATTTATAATCCCAAGGTCACAGTTAAGGACATGACAAAGAGCATCTGCAAGGAGATTGGTCATTGGATTCTCTTCCACCACATCATGCCATAGATCCTTCTTCACTTTGCAAAAAGGTTCACTAAGCTTACAAATGGCCTTCTCTTTATTCTGCCTCAGAAGCTCCTTTATTGCAAGTGATTCTTCCAAATGTAGAACATTATGATTGTTACCCTCAATCAGTTGTACTTGGTGATTGTTGATTTCAACCACCAGCCTTCCAATATTTTCTCCTTGCATACCGGATGTATGTATAATTGTTCCGTTCACGATTTCCGGCTGATCCATTAAAATGTGAAAATGACCGCCGATAATAATATTAATCCCATTTATCTTTGATGCAATCTCCTTATCCTTATCCATTCCTAGATGAGAAAGTAGGATGCATACATCATAGTTTCCTTGCTCTTTTTCTATCTCACGCTCAACTGCCCCGATGTAATCTTCAAGAGTATAACCAAGTAACTCGTTAAAGGGGCCAATATCCGGCGATGCTCCTATGATGAGAATGTTCAAACCATTTTTATTGATGATAATACTTCTTTTGACACTGTCTAACTTACCGTGTTCAAGAGGGTGCATATTGGCACTCAGTAATGGAAGCTTCCCGTTGTTCGCCATATAGTTTAACACATCTACCCCTTGAAAAACTTCATTATTGCCAATGGCCAATGCATCATAACCTGCCGCCTTCAGTAATTCGATTGCTGCTAAGCCATCCGTTCCCTGCAATTCCACCCGTTTAAAATCCGCAAAATCCCCTGCATCAAGAATTAATGCATCACTATCGTTCCATTCGTGGATTTGGGTAACTATTTTAGCGAAATTCTCAAAATTACTATGTATATCATTGGTATGTAATATCGTTAATCTCATTCTATATTCTCCCTCGTACAAGACTTGAGTTATACTGTCAATAATTATACTAAATACAGTTTTGTTGTTTCTTATAAATAGAGGTACGGTAAAATAAGGTGGTTGCCAATATTCCCAAAAGCAACAATGCAATACTAAGGACAAAAGGTAAAATCCTTGAAACATCACTTAGTAATCCACCTATATATCCAAACGGGACACTTACCAACATTACCGTTGTCTGAAGCAATGCCATAATACCTGAGCGTTCACTTGGGTCAACATGAATGGCTACCAGGGATTCTCTCAATGTGCTTAAAACAGCCACACCAAGTGCTTCAAATATTAACGAGAGTGATAAAATCACATAGCCCCAGGCTCCAATATTTGTTATGGAAATCAATAGTAAACAGCTAATAATAGAGCTTAAAAAACCTCCAATTAGAGGCCACTTCAACTTCGTCTGCTTAATATGGGCGATTATCGTAAAAAATAACACGATGGAAAGTATGCTCCTTGCCATGGGAAAAATCGGCAACAAGGCATTAGAAATTCCAATCCGACGTGAAGCAATAATCTGCCAGAAGGTCATTCCCAGCATCGCAACAATCTCAACCAGAATACTGATAACAATTGCAAACATGGTTCCGCGTGAAGTTATAATTTTACTGAAAGCACTTTTATAGCCTACCAGCATTTGCCCCCAGGACTGGTGACGGGTTTCTTCTCTCCTGATTTTCCCAACCGCTGTTTCAGTGGAACATTTATACAATATGATAAGCTTTGCAGTCATAATAATGAAGGCATTAATATAAAGGATTCGGATTGCCGGAACAAGGGTTAACTTTGATACCAGAATAGAGGATATCGGTGCAAATAATGCGGAGAGGTTACCGGAAATCATAACCCAGGAATAAATATGAGTAATCTTATCCTTGGGAGCATCCTCTACCAATAGACAGTCCCAGGATACTGTTGTGATTTTCATTAATCCATTGAGCAATGCAGCAACCACAAAGAACCAAAACCCCTGGCTGGAAGCCCAAATTAAACAGGGAAGACTCCAGGCCAAAAAATCAAACAACATCGTGCTCATTCTACGCCCCATTTTATCAATGATAATTCCGGATAAAAAGGCACAAACCATCTGAGAAAACATATAAATAGAGGTTACAATACCTACCTGTACATCTGTCATACCTAAGGAAAGCATATAAATGGAAGCATAAGGCAGGCAAAGGTTCATAGAAAGTCCCCACATCGGCTCCGTATACACACAGGCTCGGGGATTGCCACGCAAATCAACAAGGGTGCGCAGTAATTGATGTTTTAATAATTTGTTTTTCATGATGAGTTTAATCCAATCTGTTTAATTCGTTTATTTCGTATGTATTTGCAGAGAGCATAACTGTATTTATTATACCATGCTTCTCTGCTATTTAATTAATTCCGCTTTCGAAATATAACTCTTTAGAACTTTATAATCATACACTCTATTGCTAGTAATAACATATTTCTTATCCATGTATATTATTTTATTAAATTGTGATCCCATATTCACTTCATAAAATCCCTTAAAATCTTTCGTGGCAATGACCTTTGATGAATAAATAGAATCTCCATATTCATTCACTACTTTGTCCGGTATCAAATAATATTCACCATTATAAACCGGCCTCGTGTCTAAATTCTTACGTAACATTTTTTGAATGGTTTTGCTTTTATATACACTGGAAAGTTTTTGCTCCTTCCATTTGGTACCATCCGTTGATTCAAAGATAGATTCATATGTCATAACTCTGAATTTCTTATTAACGTACATGACCGGGGACATACCATGTTGAGCAAGTTGGTATTTTTTCTTATCAAGAAACTTAACAACCTCCCAGTTGCTTCCGTCCTTAGAGTTCAGTATTAATCCTCCATAATAATCACTATTTTGGGCAATAAACTTTTTCCCATCAAATATAACATCCCAGTTAATCGATGATTGTCCAAGATATTTGTACCCTTTTGGCGTTAATTTTTTAGGGTCTTTAACATATATAAGATGATTTTTGTATGTTTTTCCATCTGATGAAATCTGTACATTACAATCAAAGAAATGGTAGAACTTTCCTTTTGCTGTGATTAATTTCGTATCCCAGCCCCAACTATTGATTTCCCCATCCGTCTTCACCGCACCTGTAATAGCCTTCCATGTAATACCATCACTAGACGATGCCACTGGTAAAATATTTTGATATTTCCTGGAACCATAATAAAACGATATATTCTTTTTCTCATTCGGATAGACGCTTGTTGCTAAAAAATCACCAGTCATAGAATATCTTTTATTGACATAGGCAATATTTTTAGCACCTATAATGCTCGCTTTCTGGTATTCCCAATCAACTCCATTATTCGAATAAGATACCTTATCATTTGAGACAGCAATATATTTTTTTCCATCCCATATGGCTGATGTCATACCATAGATTTGATCAAGATTGAAATCTTTTACCACTAAGTTTTTTTGTGCCGAACTGTTTGAATAAATAATCTTAGCAATTCCCCATTTACTTCTAGTCAAACTATATGAAAATACATTATTTGACTGCTCGATAAAATCATTCATCATGTATAAAGACTTTTCCCTAATTCCCCAACTATCCCCCATAGTGTAACCAAGATTCCAGGTTTTCTCCGGGTTTACTTGACGTCCTGTTTTATCTATAAAATAGTAGACACCTCTATTTCCTACCAAAGCCACCTCATTTTTAAAACAAAAAACATCATCATACCTTGGCGAAATAACCATTTCACCTTTTGTATTCAAAAATCCCATTTTCTGATTTGAATCAACAATAGCTGCCATTCCGTTTGAGTACCATAAAATTTCATATTTAGAATTGGGATTAATGATTATCTTACCTTTTCTATCAATAACTCCCCATTTTTTATTTTTTACTACCGGAATTGTACCACCAATATCTTTACCTATTTCATCGTATTTGAGCTGGACAATAATATTCCCTGCTTTGTCAATAATTCCGTATTCTGTATTTCGTGAAGTTTCATCTACAGTATATGAAGCAAATGCTGTCCCATTTTTAAACTGTCCGATATATCTGAATTTTGGTTGAATGGTTACCTTTTTGGTATTAATATTTATAGCACCTAATTTATCATTCTGATAAAAGTACATCAATCCCTCTGAAATAGTATAATTTCCCAAACATGCTCCCTCACCCACTATTTCTTTAATATTGATATTTAGAGCCTTTCCCTTTCGATCCAGATAAAAATAATCTTGTTTATTCTCGTTAAGAGCCAGAAAATATCCATCTGCATAATCACACAGTTTAATAGTATTACTACTAACTAAGCCAGTTTGCATTAATTCTTTTCCCTGTTTGTCAATGACAATACTATTATCAATTATTGCTACACCATCTTTAAAGTCAGAGATTATATTAATATTCTTCGTTACGCTATGTATAATGCCCTTGGAATCTCTTGTTTTATATTTCCATGTCTTATAGGGTCCAATTTTAACATTGCCATTATAGTCAATAAAGCGAAAGCCCTTACTATCTTTTATTAAGGCGAGACCATCTGAAAAGACTGGTTTATCCGAATATATATCTTTTGTAATAATTTTTAAGCTAGGGTTGACTGCAGCCTGTGCTTTTGTAACTGGAATGGAATTACTCATTAAACTGAATACTAGTAACAACACTAGAATTTTTCTGAAAGTCATAATTTTTTCTCCTTTGTATCTTTTGACAAATAATAAAAATCCTCTTCTACCAATAGCCCTATATATCAAACAATTATGTCAAATTATACCACATCCACAATACAGTATCAAATCAATTTTACCATATCTTCGCCATGTGTTACGAATTAGTGAGACATAACCCTAGTCATCCACCACCAATTCAAGTGTTAGCTTGTAATTAGTTTTATAGGGGCTGGTTGCATGCCCACCTAGAAAGTTCCTCGAACATTGTTACCATCTGTCTCAAAATAAATTCTTATTCTTCTTTAATTCTTCTGCTTTGACACTTCCTTCTGCTTTTGTATATACTTCTTTATCACTTGTTCAGTTATTCGTTCAATTAATCATTCATTCCATATGATCTTTATCTTAAAAAATACTTTTTTATACAGTAATATCCAACAAAATTATTGGATACTTTTGTATATTGTGCTAAAATAGAGCCGGGGGGAGGTGACGAAATGAAGCGAATCAAGAAATTATTAATAACCATTGTTCTATCCCTATCTTTGGTGACAGTGTCTCCTGACGTTGTATCAACGACACTACATATGCCTACGGTTACACAGGTTCAGGCGAAAACAACATATGTTTATGTAACACCTACTGGGAAAAAATATCACACTCATAAGTGTGGCAATGGTAAATTCACAAAAACAACTTTGAAAAAAGCAAAAGCCAGAGGACTGAAACCTTGTAAAAAATGCTATCGCTGATGAAATACTTTGATCCATTTATCCAAAGTATATGGGTCCATATTAAAAGATTACCTCTTAAAGGGGCCATTCCTTTATAGGAGGAGTTTCAAAATGAATTTATTAGTGTATAGTCAAAAAGGGAAAACGCATCAGTTTTCCCTTTTTAACTATATACAATTAGTTTAGTGTTAAGTTTTGGATTCATAGTAACGGGTAATTAGAGTATTTTTCCATTTATGTCCTTTTGAAGTTCTTGATTAATGATAGTAATAATTTTCATCACTCCAAAGTTTATTTATTGTTATATTTTGAGTGGATTTATCCATATATGTAATCTTCATTTTTGTAATTTTCATAGCTGCCATATTATCATTATAAATAACTGCATCCCAATAAGCCTCATAATTTTTTGTCTTTTTCTTTATAGGCCCAGTGATATTTAAAGTTATTTTATTAGTATCCTGTATTTCGCATATTGCTGGATCGCCAACACTATTATAATACTCTGTATAAATATCTATATATTTAATATCTTTATTGGTAGTGTTCGTCAAGTAAATATAAGGTTCCACCCCTCCTAAGAAATTAATATCCCACCCCACCTCCTCAATTATAATAGGAGGAGTTTTAACAACCGTAACTTTACATGTAAATTTACTTCCAGCATATATCGCTGTTATTATAGCTGTCCCAGACGATTTTGCAGAAACTTTTCCAGTATCATCTACTGTTGCAACAGATTTTTTACTTGAACTCCATGTTACTTTACCAGACGCATTGTTAAGCGTTAATTTTAGCGTATCTATTGTATAAATAGAAATTTTTGTTTTATTTAATTTAGGATCTTCCACTGTAACATTACAACTATAAGAAATACCATCCACTTTTGCAGTTATAACTGCCTTTCCAGAAGCAATTGCACTTACTTTCCCTGAAGATGTTACCTTCACTACTTTATTGTTGCTAGACGACCATTTTACATTGGGTTTTTTAGCTTTTAAACTTAACGTCGTACTTTTTCCTTTCAACAGAGTTACTGATGTTTTCTTCATCAGATTATCAATTACATCCACATCACATTTATATTTTTTACCATTTCTTAAAACTGCGGTTACTATTGCTTTTCCTTTCTTCTTTGCTTTAATCGCACCAGTAGTTTTATGTACTTCTGCAATATTTGTATTACTAGAACTCCAAGAAATATCTTCAAATCCATTTATAGGCTTTTTATTAGATATTGCTAAATAATTTGTATCTCCTACTACCATTTTGTGAGTTAATGGAATTGTCATATCGGTCATATATTTTGTAGAATCAGAAATTTTTATGGTATAATCCATAGTATAATACGGCGCCCATAAATAAATTGCATGTGTTCCCGCTTCCAAAGTTATATTCTTCTCCAAAATTCCCATACTCGAATCTTCATTCAAATTACATATCCAATTATAGTCTGCATAATCTTCATCATAAAAAAAATCAAAATTATTAGAATTATGCTTTTCCGTATTCTTGAATAATGAAACTCCTAACTCCCTATCAGTAAATATGTCATCATTATTTACCGTAATTTCAATTTTAATATCACTTTTATGTTTAAGACTGATAACATAACTCTTATCATAATATGAAAGTGTTTCGCTCTTATTTAGTAAAACACTCTTGTCCTCTGCATATACATTTGATCTGGGTATTATCACTGTAATAAATAATAAACATATTGCGATAAAAGATAAACCAAAATTTTTCTTTTTCTTCTTTACTTCCTTTACATTAGTAAACATTATTTTTCCTCCACTACCTACTTTAGTACCCTTTACACTCATGTAAAACTGTACCATAAATGTAATTTAATATCAAATTAAATTTAATCCCCCTTCCCTAAGCGCTATAAGATGAAAAGTCCGTTATCCTATCTATAATTTTAAATCTTTCTCCAAATCCACTCCAATAATTGCACAATATATTATTTACAACTTTCGTGTTCCAAAACAATAATCCTTTATCAAAAATCCTTCCACTATTACAGCAATCACCACTCCCCCTACTACATTGAGATATCTTTTCCTAAGCATTATTTCTTTACCGTATTGAATCATCTCTGATCTCTCCTTTAGAGATGACATCATTTCCTTCCATTGCCTTACCCAAAAATCAAAATCCGACCACCTGTTTGGAATTAAAGAGTTCGGATAATATAGATGAAAATCCGTTAGCTTCGTCATTATAATACCAAGTATAATAACCATCAGGCAGCCTCCAAAAAACAGTATAGGCGAAGCCTTCCATGAATTAACCCTGATAATAAAAATTCCTATTATAAACAGGGCAATAAACCAAATAGGAATATGAATCAGACGTTCTGCAAGCTTCTGATAAAGATAACCGTCAATATAATAAGTTGAGTTATCATTACCATTACCACTCACAGAAACAAACTTTTTCGCTGAAGTGGTAGCATTTTGAGCATTAGAAAAAACAAGCTCCATACAACTGTATTTTACTACTTTTTCTTCTGCCAGCTCCGGCTTATTAGCTCGAATTATCATTGCATGGCCTTCTGTCGGCTTTACTACCCCTCTTATGATAAATTCTCTTCCGGCTGTGTTGATCTTCATTCCTACGACACTCTCAGAGCGAAATAGCTTATATGCAGTATTCCTATCAATGATGCAGCCTTCATAATCCTCATTAAATAAAGCATTCCCATATAGCATAGGTTCAGGATATATCCTATTGATATCACCTGCTACCGTTACTAAACTAAGCGTTAAAGAAGTATTTATCCTTTCATTCGCACATAGAACATCCTTTTCTTTCTTCCAAAGTGTAATCTCAGGAATATTGGAATCCTTCCTTTGCGTCATATCCTCAACCACATTCTCTATGGCTTGCTTTGTAAATATAGCCTCCCCATTTCGCACGCTAACCGCTCCGTGATACTCTGCCAGGTATCTCTGATTTATAATGGCCACTACCCAACAAAACACGCCAAGTAAAAGAGTAAAGAGCTTCCGAACTTTATTCCTGTGGTTGCTGCCTAAAATCCTGCTCTGCTTCATAGCACATTCTCCCCACCACTAACTTATTCGTACCTTGTCTCCATCATCAATATATTTACTGCTATCAATAATTACATTATCATTTTGGGATAGTGTTCCTTCTACAGCCACAGTAGAATTATTTTTATCAATAATACTAACATTTACCCTAGTTGCAACTAATACATTACCAAGTATATCTTTTTCTTCCTTCGTCACTAACACATAATATTGATTATTGGCACTCTCATGAAGCGCCTGGATTGGAACACACAACTCAAACCTTTCTGATTGTGAGGTCACTTTAAATCTAGCCCCTTCTCCCATCCAATAATCCTTCTTGGGTAATGCCGCTTCTAGCTCTGATTTCCCATTTTCATTTATCCTTATTTTATTTATCTCCGTTTTAATGCTGTCTTCGGCTCCACCAGCTATGGTAATCTTTGCTTTACTTCCTACTTCTACATTAACAGCCTGTTCTCTATCAAATTCTGCTTTTAATATATAATCTCCCACAGCTACCTTCACCAGCTCTTCTCCTGTGGTAATCTTCCCTTCTTCAATACCCATAAAAGAACTAATCCCTTCGTAAGGGGAGGATACTTTCCCGGAGGTTTTCAGGAGTGCTTTTACACTCTCCAGTTCTTTTTTCTTTTCTTTTAAATCTAATTGATAGCTTTGAACCGTCAGCTGAATAATCCTATTACTTTTTCTATTTAAAGAAATACGATCCGAAGCTGCATGCTTCGCAATCTCATATTGAAGCTGCGCTTGTTCCACCTGAATTTTAATTTTCTCTATATCAACTTTGATCGAGTCATATTTTCTTTGTAAGTCCTCAGCGCTATAACAAAATAAAACTGTATTTGTGCTAATGGGTTCTCCCGGTGAGATAAAGACCTTGTCAATGCGATAACCAGCAATAACTGGAACTTTTTCCTCTTTCTCCAACACTACCTTCCCCTCACCGGTCAGGGTATGTATTATACTATCCCTCCTCGGATTTTCAACTACCACACGAGCTACGGTAATTGATTCGCTGGCTCGTGATACCAAGGTGAACAAAAGCATTGCCGCAAAAAAAACAATTAAGATTTTCCCTGCCACACCGGAAAGTGAGGTCTTTCTGTTTTTGTTTTTTGCTTGAACGGATAATGTTTTCGCATATTCCCCATGAAGAAATTTTCGAATACTTTGTACCATAATAACCTCCTTCCATTTATGTGACTAATTACCCTTCTATTCATTCAGCCCTGATACCATAATCCCCTCTTCCAGATATCTTTGACCATAAAGAAAAAGTAATAGTGCTGGCAAAAGCATAATCACTGAAGCAACCAGCGTTATTCCTGCCTTATCTGAGGATATACTGGGAAGATATAGGGTTAACGGCCATAAGCTTTTTGTTTTTAAAAAATTAAGTGGTTGTTCGATAGCATTCCATAGTTCCAAAAAATCCAAAATCATTGCGGACAAGATTCCGACTGCTCCAATCGGCACACCAATGTTCCAAAATATTCTCCACTCACTTGCTCCATCTATTCGCGCCGCTTCAATCAGGGCTTTCGGGATTGATTTAAAGAACTTTACCATGATAAACACTGGAAAGGTAGAGAAAGTGGCCGGTATAATAATGGATAAATGACTGTCTAGTAAGTTCATTCGATCCAGTATCAGATAAGAAGATACCATTGTTACCTGATATGGCATAACCATCAATACGATATATAGTGTAAACACTGCCTTTTTCCATCTAAAGTCAAACTGAGCAAAACTCCAGGCAGCAGGAACTGCAATCAACAATTGTCCAAATAGTGATGGAATAACTTGTTTGCAGGAGTTCCAAAACACCACAAAAAATCTTGGTGAATCAAGTAACAGTTCCACATAGGAGCGAAGGGTGGGGTAGGCAGGTAAGAACGGCCAGGATACTTTACCCGTAGTATTGTCCAATACAGTTTGGAAATTGTCTGCAAATTCAGCACTACCCATGAAGGAACCGGTTATAATAAACCACAGTGGAAGTACTGTAAGCAAAGAGAAGGCCATAAGTAGCATTACATTCAATTTTTTCATACTACTTGAAAATATCTTTTTCACTCTTCACCACCACTCTTTCTATCCAGTCGCTGTAATATCAAAATGACAGCAATAATAACCATTGCAACCATAACTGCTGCCGCACTCATTTTTTGAATATCTAAGGATGTGAACCAATTATTGAACAGATGTTGAAGCATATAAATATTATCATCGCTTGGATATGCTCCGGCTATCAAATAAGCTTCTCGAAATACCTTAAAAGCATTTAGTATAGATAGTACGGACACGATAAAAAGAGTAGGCAACAAGCCCGGTAATGTTATGTACCAAAATTTCTTCCAGGCATTCGCCCCATCCACTCCGGCGGCTTCGTACAGTGTTTTTGATATTCCGTTTAATCCCGCAAGCCAAAGCACCATATCATAGCCGATATTCTTCCATATATAGCTAAACACTAGGACTGGAAAAGCTCTAGAGCTAATCCAGTCGCAACCTTCTATCCCCACCTTAGAAAGTATTCCATTTAAAAGACCATTTTGATGGAAGATTACTTTCCATAGAAATACGGCAGATGAAACAGGGATGGCCATAGGAATAAGAAATGAGGTTTTAAAGATATCTCTATGCTTATTCAAATTATAAATCATGACCGATAATGCGAGTGATAACAGTAAAAGAATTGGTACACAGGTGATGATGAATCTTGTGGTATTCTGCACCGCTCTTTGAAATGCTTCATTGTGAAGCACTGTATTATAGTTATCGACTCCTACGAATTTTCCACTCATCGCTTCCGAAAAAGATCTTCGAACTACATCCCCAAACGGCAGTAATACAAATATAATTACTCCAATAAAGCTTGGTGCCAAGAAAAACCATGCTATTTTTGTTTGCTTCATCTTAACCTACCTATTCGGACAAATATCTATTAATTCGACTCAGCACATTGTCAGTTGCCTGTTCTGAAGTAATATCCCCTTTCAGATAACGTACTGACTCTTCTAATATCATATTTATAATCGCAGTATCATTCACCATTGGATGTGACAGTGCACAAATATCTTTATATATTTTATTTCTATCCTCAAGTGCAGGATATGGAGCATTAATCGTATCATCCTCGTTACTCATGGAGTAAGTTTTATCTTCCTCTTGCTTTATCCAGCCCTCCAATGCTGCTTTCCCAATCGGGAACCCATCCGCAAGATTTAGACTTTGTATTTCATTTGAGAATAATAGTTGTATAAATTCTTTCGCTAAATCCTTTTGTGTACCTGCACTGTTCATTCCTACCAATGAACTTGCACGGTAAGTCTTGTTTACTACTTTATAGGAACCCTTCCATTCTTTTGTTGCCTCAAGTGGGATTGCAAAACTATCCAGATTTACTATTTCCTCCATATTTGTCCGAACTAATTTCTTATTTAATACCAAGGCAGAATTTATCCAATATCCAACTTTTGTTATTCCGTCCTCATTTACACCATTAATATCTACATCATCAGAAGCATCAATATTAACCGCCAACTGATTGACCTCTTCCAGGTAATTTCGGAACATTTCTTTATCAATTTCATTTTTATTATTTATCATCTGATCATAATAGGTCAATAGGAACCATGCTGCCAATGAGCGGTACTTACTTGGGGCAAGTAACGGAATCTTACTATTCTTCTTAGCATAAGTAGCTAAATTCTCCAGCGTATCCGTGGAATTTACAGCATCTGAACATCCATATATCATCGGTAAGGCAAATCGTACCGGCATTACATATACCTTATCATCTTTTTTATAATTATCAGCAATGTTCTCCATCAGTTCACCCGATTCCAGCTTTGGTGCAAATATACTTCCCATATCTTCAAGAACGCCTTTCTCTATATAGGAATCCACTGGCAATCCATCAAGAACAAGAATGTCTGCTCCTTTTTTTGCCAGAAGCTCCGTATTCAATGCATTCACATAATCCGTTTGAGCAGCCAAGTCCTCTGAGTTTGAAACGCCGTATTCTAAGGATACTGGCTTTGAATTTGCTACCTGATAATTCATCTTTACATCTGGATGGCTTTCTTGAAAGACAGAGATAGCTTGACGGATTGTTTTACTTTCATTCAACGAGAATATCGAAAGCTCTTTTGAGGGAACTGAATTTACAGTTTGGTCATAGTAATATCGATTAATCATTACGCCTTTATCTTCTTTCATTACCAGATAATAATCACTCTCTGTTCCTAGTATAAATCTAGATAAGGTATACAACGGCATACTTAATTTGCTTTGATTGCCATCTACAAGTGTCTCCCAAATTGAGCTACCCTCTTTATTTAACTGTATTCCTGACTTATCACACAGGTAAACCACTCCATTGTCAACTTCTAACATAGTCTCTTCGGACAATTTTTTACTAAGTTCTCTGGATGCTCCCTGTTTATTGGTTTCCATATCCATCATAATTATCTCATTACCTTTTTGATTCGTATAATAAAGATTATTTCCATCTGCCGCGATTTTCCCGGAATTGGTACTATTAAACGTGTTAACCACTGACTTTCCATCCGACGAATATACTTCTATCTCTCCCAGAAGGTAGATTGCAGCAATCAAGCCATTCTTCAACACTGTTATATTTTTCGGTCTGCTTGGTATTTTAAAGTCTCCATATTCTTCTTTCAATTTAGGAATATCGATCTGCTCATACTTCTCATTTTCTGTCTGTCTATATAACTCATTGCAGTTATTACTATTATCACAAAGTATGTACTGCTTATCATCTTGCCCATAAAACACATCAATTACCTTTAAATTTGATGCGGTCGGATTACTATGAAATTTCTGCAGACTATTCCCATTATCTTTTTCCCATTTCTTATTTTCATAATTATATTTCACATAATTCCCATATTGGAGTGTAAATAGCTCCATCCCACCACCGGGCTTATTCGCAAGTGATATGTACTCACTAGAAGCAATCCCTTCTGGAAATTCAATATTTCCCTCCATATATTTTCCCAATGCAGTCTGATTGTCCGAATCATTTGTTTTATCTTTGTCACCTCTCATGCTGCAGCCTGTTATTCCACTAATAAACAATAAGCTTACCATAATGATTGATATCACTTTTTTTATACGCATACTTAACTCCAATCCGCCGCTATCCACAGCATAATATTGTTCTTAATAAAGGGTCAAACATTCTTCAAAAAGAGTGCATCATAATGTGCACACATTACGTCTTACTAAATTGAAACAGGGTATTGACACAATATTTTTTATCGCCTTTTCTTCCTCTAAGTTTAATGTTTAAATATCTAAAAAATCTCTAAAGATGGATTTTTTGAGAATTATTAGAGATAGTTGTGAAATAATGTTATAATAAGCGTAATTCACAGAATGTGGGGGGAATTATATGAAGATTCTTTTGATTGAGGATGATAAAGATTTGAGCAGTGCGTTATGTTTTAAGTTAAATAAGGAAGGTTATTTGGTGGATAGCTGTTTACAGGGTGATGAGGCGATTTATTATTGTAATTCCACCTTCTATGATATTATAATTTTGGACAGAATGCTTCCTGAAGTGGATGGCTTAACCATTTTACAAACCTTTCGCAAAAATAATATTACCACCCCGATTATCCTTGTTACCGCCATGAATGGAATCAACGATCGAATTGACGGCCTTGATGCTGGCGCGGATGATTACCTTGTAAAACCCTTTGATATGGGTGAGCTATTGGCTAGAATACGAGCATTATCTAGGCGACCACGTGCTATGGAACATAATTCGTTGCTTCAGTTTTCCAATTTTTCATTAGATACTGATTTACATACCTTACAGACAGAATCAAAAAGTATTACCCTCTCAAATAAAGAGTCTTGTTTATTGGAGTTTCTGATCCGAAATCGTGGACAAATCCTTACCAGAGAGCAAATTCTTTCTAGAGTGTGGGGAATAGATTCTTATGTAGAAGATGGAAATATAGACAATTATATATATTTCGTCAGACGAAGGCTCAAGGTCGCCAATTGCAATGCAAGAATAAAAACCGTTCATTCCGTAGGTTATCAACTGGTAGAAGCTTAAAACCCATTTCCAGGAGGAAAGCAATGATTAAATCTCTAAGAAAAAAATTGGTTCTACTCTATACCCTATCCACTGGGTTCATCTTGATTATTGTAATATTAATTCTTTTAATCTTCACCGAAAAAGAATTAAAAGATAAAAGAATAGAAACGTTTCAAAGTCATATGAACTCTATCATCAATAAGCTTCAATTTGATAATGTGATTAGTGATGTCTGGCTTTCTCAATTAGAAGCAAAGAATAACCTAATAATACATATCGAGGACAATGGCAACCCTCTTAATTTTCCGGGTGTTTTAAAAACACCGACGGATCGCACTCAGTTGATCGCTCGCTTGTCTTACCTTGCTTCTGAGGAAGGACTAAATATAAAGAAGAATTCCATTCTACCTACCTTAAGTAAAAGCAGTATCTTTACGATAAAAGGGGGGCATCAAGAATTCTATTATGGTTGTATTGTATTAATACCGACTACTTCCGGCTGGAGAAGTTTCTTATTACTTCAGTACCTTCCGGATTATTATTCTGCTGTCCAAAAACAGCGAATTATGTTTTCCTTATTGGGGCTTGCTGGGTTTTTAGCTTTATTTATGATTAGTTTATGCTTTGTATCCTGGATACTAAAGCCCTTGGAAGAAAATAACAATAGGCAAACCCGCTTTATCGCGGCAGCTTCTCATGAGCTGCGTTCCCCATTATCCGTAATCAGAGCGAATCAAGCAGCTATTTCAGATGCCACTCCACAATCGCAAAAATTCCTTGCGGGAATTGACAATGAATGCAAACGTATGACACGTTTAGTGGATGACATGTTATTTCTAGCATCCGTTGATGCAAAATCCTGGTTAATAAAAAAAGAACCGGTAGAAACCGATACTCTATTAGTGGAAACTTATGAATCTTTTTTGCCTTTATTTCAACAAAAAGAAATTACCCTTCTTCTGAATATCCCAGAGGAAGAGTTACCTATCATCTACGGGGACCGGGATCGCTTGTACCAGATTATCACTATCTTGTTAGATAATGCATTATCCTATACTCCTATCCATAAAACAGTTATTTTACGCAGTTATGTTTCGAATAAAAACCTCTACCTTGAAGTGGAAGATCAAGGTAGAGGTATCTCTGATAAATATAAAAAGTTGGTCTTTGAACGTTTCTTCCGGGTAGACCAATCTCGAAATGATAAATTGCATTTTGGTCTTGGTTTAAGTATAGCGAAAGAATTAGTCAACCTTCAAGGGGGTAAAATTTTGGTTCGTGACTCACAAAGTGGTGGTGCAATCTTTGTAATCTGCTTTGCAGTCAGAAAGACTTAATCTTATTCCACTTCAATCTTAAGGTTCTCTTTCACATTCTTTTTAAAATCTTCCATCGCTTGCTCTTTTATTTTTTTACCGGAGGTAAATTCACGTACCTGCTCACGCCAATAGAAGTTGATTCCTTCATCAAACTCTGTTGATACTTTGCCGTTTGCCAGCTTTGCAGCTTTGTCATATACTTCGAACATATTCTGTCCACCAAGAAAATCAAGTTTATTCTCTGTGTTTTTCATAACTGTGCCGGAGGCTACGGTAGTTTTTACCCCATTGCTAAAATCCAGCATCCCATTAGCGAGAAAATACTGAAGACCTGTTTGGGAGCTATCAAGTGTCATCCATTTAACAACATCGCCCAAAACATCTTTATTGTTTGAATTCTTATTAACAAATACCCAATTACCACCCTGCGCAAATCCAACCGGTGGTTCACATACAGCCCAATCACCATACGTTCCTTTACCAACCTTGTCACCGCCAGAATGATCCATCAAGGTGTAACTTATCAACCACTGCGGACCAAAGAAGCCAAAAATTTTCTTCTTGCCAGCACCTTTCATATCATCGTACCAAGGATCTGTCCAATCTTGGGTATTATTGCTATACCCCTTATCTTTTAGTTGTTTTGCATAATCAAAAAATGCCTCACGTTTTGGATCAATATTGAGCTTGCCATCAACAACCCATGGTGTATCAGCGCTATTTGCTATTGAGAGCCAGATGTCGCCGTCACCGGATACAATACCATAGCCCTTTGCCTTTAAATCAGCTGCTGCTTTAAAAAATTTATCCCAGCCCGATCCAATTTTATCTTTAATTGCTTCGGGATCTCCCGTTCCCCAAACTTTCTTTGCGATAGAACGTCTGTAAATAAAGGCGCCACCATCTCCCTCATAACCGAGCGAGAGAAGTTTACCATCTTTACTTGTTCCCTTATCAATAATATAGGGAGCGATATCAGCTTCCTTTACAAGATTATCAACATCAATTCCTAGATCTTTATAAGGAGTTGCATACTCTGCCACATCACCTTGGGTATATTTCATAACATTTATGCTATCTGCACAATAAATATCCGGTGTATTTTCTCCCCCTGCAGCAAGACTCTCATCCAGAGCTGTTGTAAATGAAATATCTGCTGTAGCAAACGTAAACTCCTTAACATCATAATCAAAATCAGGATGAAGTTCCTTATATTTAAGAATCATCTTAGCCACATCTTCAGTTGGACAATATACATTGATTACATGATCGTCAGGAACCTTTGTTATTGTTGGTTCATTTTTAATATCTTTGTCTGCAGATTTTGTCGGAGTAATACTTGGGCTACTTGGGTTGTCATTTTTTTCACCACAACCTGTTAATAGTGTAGACAATACGAACAGGCTAACCAGAAATAATGCTGAAATACGTTTCATAGCAAATCCTCCTATGCATAAAGTATAATTAAATAACTATCATGGAACAGCGTATACTACTCTCAAATTCCAATATCAATTAAATTATACCATTATTTACTAATTAATCAAGAAAATTTGCTGGATGTATAAACTAGAGGAAGATAGAAAGGGTCTCGGAGATATTCTACCCAGTGAAAGAAATTCTTCTGCTGATGTGGATTTAGATGATTTTTATCGCGGCGCACTAGCACAGGGACTTTCCTATCACCAAGAACGGGGGCGTGGTTATCTTCCTGAGGGTTTGATTGAAGAGATCCCGGCATTATCCCATCCGCCTATTCCTTAGGATGTGGAGTTAGCCCGTTGGTTTGATGAGCAATTTACCCCAATTGTAAAAAATGTGCTCCTATGCAAGACCAACCGAAGGGTAAAGTATTTAGAATGAGGTGAGTGTTTGACAAATCAAAAAGTGCCTAAGCTCTTGTATTCAAAGCGTTTAGGCACTTATATCATCTAGTATTGAATAGGTTCAGCGAATCAATGTGAATCGAGTATAAACCAGATTATAATGCTATGAAACTGTTGAGGTTTTATTCATTAAAGCACATAAGAACATAACCTTATTACCTTTTTTGAAACAAATAAGGCAATATGTTATACAGGTAATGAAGAGCCGCTTCATATTCATGGACTTCACCTTCTGCAAGAAGATAATGAAAATTCCCTTTTGAAAGCTCCTCGTCCTCCACGAACGTCTCGGGGAATTTTCGCATTTCGTTTACTTGAGTTGTTAGGGCATCATATGCAACATCTCCCGTTCCTGTGGCTGTGTAAATAAAATACTCCTCCACCCCGTAACCGGAAGCTGCCACATGGTTATGTAATACGTTCGCTGTCTCCTCTGGCTTATGCAGCCCTCCTTGCCCTTCTATCTCCCAACAATCTCCGCTGAAGGGCGCATAGTAGGAGAAGTAATCCATATTGTTAGTAAATGCAAACCAGGTTGTTGCTGCACCCATGGAAAAACCACTAAAGCCCCGATGCATTCTGGAAGCCTGAAGTGCTTCCTTTGTTGTATTTTCTGCATAGGTATTGTATTCTTTTTCCACTGCAGGCAATAAATCTTCGATTAGCTCCTTCTGGAAGAAAAGCACATGTTCTCTTTCAATCTCTTTTACCGGAGGTCCTACTCTTCCTACTTTTTCTTTATAGTAGGACGGGAATACAACTATGAGGGGTTCTGCCTGTTTCTCATCAATCATATAATCCAACATATTTTTTACCTTACAGCAATCTGGCCATGCATCCGGGTTGCCCCCTCCCCCATGCATAACATAAAGGACATTATACTTTTTCTCGTTATTCTTACCCTCGTAACCATAGGGCAAATAAACGTTTGCGTATTTCTCTCTTATCTCACCCTGCTGATTCGTGGTATGATAATAAATGGATTTTATTGTTCCACGTTGATTTACATCATGATATTTATATTTTTCCATTAACAATTCCTTCCTGCTCTTACTCATCAACTACATTATTAAAATCAGGTAATTGTGATACACTGCTATTGCAACATATGTACAAAACCAAGAGACACCCGCTTTGATGATAATGCACAAGACAATCTAATTACCTTATCAGAATTTCTCCCTCAGGACTGTTTCCTCTTATTTCATATTTCATATTCTTCAAATCAGCGTTAAGTGTGGCTATATAACCATCTTTTTCCCAAGTAAAAGTCATAAGTTCATCCTTGACTTCCACCTTAATCACTGAATCGAAGGAAAAGCCCGGGAATAAAGTTCTGAAGCGAAGCATCTCTAACTGTTTTATAACAACATCCTTTTTAAGTGCCTCTTCCAACTGTTCCATGGTAAGATTGGTTCGATTGATTTCCTTATGACCGGCAGCTCCTGCATTCTTGACCGCTTCATAATCATTTTTTCCAGCAAATAAATCAAGATACCAAATCTGTGGTTTACCCGGCATAAAAAGCTGTAATGCTCGAGCCATAAGAAGTTTTCCATCCTCTTCACCAAGTGCACTATAGTAAGTGGAATTCACCTGATAATAAACATTCTTCTGTCCGTGAAGATCCTTTACCATTCCACCCCTAGTAACAACTGTGTCAATAAGCCGCTGTATACGCTCCTCTGGAATTAACCCCTTTAAATCCAAAAGAGGAATTCCGTCGTGGCAGCCCAGCATATTCACAGTTTTAATTCCTTTTTCAATCACTTCATCCGCCCAGTTCTTCAGTGATGAACCATCTGCATTCTCTAAGGCATCTATAATAAGTCCGGGCATAAAGAAATCGTAGGTCATGTACCCTTTGGAGGCAATGACTTCATAGTTCTTTTCCCCATAGCTGGCATGAATCTCTGGCAGAAGGGATAGTTCATACTGATCCGCCAACTCCTGAACTTTGTTTAAAACCTCCCAGGTTCCCGGTTCATTCAAGAAATTCTTCTCACCAGGTTCCTTAGGTGCATATGCAAAGGCATCCAATCGAACGATTTTTGCACCATATTCCGATAATTGTTTTAATACCCTGTCATAAAACTCCCAAACCATAGGTGATTTGATGTTCAAGTCCATCTGACCCAAATACTTTCGATTTGACTCCAAATATTCCACAATTGGTGCTTTGTATAACTCGTATTTTACAAAGTCTAATTCATAAGGCTTTTTGCCTTGACTGATTGCAGTATTTACGAGAGATGCCAGTTCATCCGCCAAATGATATTGAACCTTCACCAGATTCATAATATCCTGTGCATCAATTACAGGGTACTTAACTTCCTGATAAAAGGTATTCCAGTAAGGGACATTTTTACCATCCGGAAACCGTACCATTAGAATGGGAAGACCCGGTTTTCGAAAGAACATATTCTTAATCAGCTCTTCCTTCGGCTGAATATATCCTTCTTTTGTCATCTCTCCATGACCATCCCAAAACTTATTCCAGTTAATAAAGAAATCCTTATATTTTGAGTCTTCACCCTTTGCTATAATATCTTGAAACTGCTCCGAAAGTACAGAAGCATGGTTAAGAATAAAGTCTAATTTCAAATCCATTCCCAGTTTTTCAAGTGCCTTTAGATCTTCTATTTTCGCCAGCTGATTATTTAAATCATAGCTGATGACGGAAAAGCCCCTGTCTAAATCGGTATGGAACAAACTGGGCAGGATATAAAAGGAACCAAAACAATGTTCAAATTCAGCTTTTCCTAGTGTTTGGATGATATCTCTCAATGTTTTGCCCATGCTGTCCGGATATGCATTTAACATAGGAGCATTGTTTACGCTTATTTTCTTCATTTTATGACCTCCTACCCTCATTTGCTTACAGCCATGAGTGATTTGTACTCTTCAAAGGTAATAAGTTCCCCTAGCTTTGAGACAATAATTTTTGCCTTGTGTGCCTGGGAATCAAGCATCTGCTGTTCGATTTCCAATACTCGCATAGTAAAGGGACTATCCGTCTTACCATCCCTGTTTCTGCTCCTTCTATGTGCCAGAGTCTCCTCTGGTGTGCTATTTAGAAGTACCGGAATATCAACCCCTTCATAGTTATTACTATTACCATGTGTCCATTCAATCACCAAAACATGAATTGAACTAAAATCAACCTTTTCATACCAAAGGTCACTTTCCGTTCTACCCATTCGCTTCAACCAGATTGCATCAGCACCCTCTTTAAACTGCTTAACAATAGTTGATAATTCATCGAAATCTATTTCATTCTTTGTTCCTAGATATTCTTTCAAACCCTTTAATGCTCCATCTAAATAGCTCTGAAACCAAGGATATTGTTGCAGGTAAGCCTTATTCCCGTCGTCATCTTTTTCTTGAAGTTCACGAAGTACTCCAAAGATCTCCTCATTCATCCATTCTTCTTTAACCAACGCCTGTACCCCTGACAGTCTAAATATTCTCAACCTTTCCGCATCATTATACTTTGGAATACGTCTTGGGTAATTATCTCCGGAAAGCGTATAACTACCGATGCCAAGCTGATTTAAATAAAAAGATAACAAGGAAGCTATCTCGGACTTCCCTACTCCAGATCCCCCACAAACCGTAATTACTGCTCGATTGTTCTCACTACCTTCCAGTACTCCCGGAAGCATTTTCAAAAGCTCACCGAATATAAGCTTAGATTTATTGATATGATCCTGCCCGATTTCCACCTTATCTCCGGGCATATCTCCATGAGGAATATCCTGTCCGATTTCTGGTATATTCCAGCTGTTTGTATTCTTAATTATCTCTACGATATTATTCATAAATCCTCCGCATGCAAATATTGATAAATATTAATTCCAGTATATAAATAGGGCTTTAAGTACAACTTCTTAGTAGCCTGTTGCCCGTTAACTCAATATATTCAATGTGATATTAATCAGGGTATCATAAGCAAGAAATCAGGTTCCTAACGAATATGAGCCTATTACTTCACTAACATTCATTGCTTTACCTTCTTAATAACTTCTGATACCCCAAAGGCGATTACATATTGATCGGTTTTAACAATTCGGCTGACTGACCGGGAAGCACTTCCATATAATCTTTTGTAAAAGTCCCTCCCAAATATACCGGTATAGATGAAGGGTTGTATACACTTTTACCGTCCACAGAATAAATCAATCTGCGATAAGCTTCTACATATTCTCGAATCTCACCATTTGTTGCATACCATACCTTATCATTTCCTGCAATCTTACGAAGCAATTGTTCCATATGATCCCAATTTTCACATTGATCGAATTCATAGCTATGACCCCATACATAAAACAATTTTGCAGGTGTGATTAGTGAAAAGTAGAAGCCATCTCCCAAAAACTCCTCTGCCAATTCAAATATTCTTTCATCATCGTGATGACAGGTTGGATGCCAAGTCAGAAAATTTCTGGGGATATCAAACTTATGTGTCGCATCCACCGTTCTGGCATAGGATATTCCACAAGCCTCAAGTGCCTTAATTACGACTTCATCATAAGCCCCAAAGGCATAGGCAAAGCCTGTTACCGGCTTACCCTCCATTTTTTCCAGAGCCTTTCTGCTTTCCAGAATTTCATCAACACATCTGGCAATATCCATGCCAACCATACATTCATGATATTGTCCGTGGGCTGCCATTTCATGCCCCTTATAAACGGTGGCAACCTCTTCTTCGGTTAATTTAATATGAGATACTTCTTTCTTTCCGGCAGCTACTAACCCCTCTTGACCAAACAACCCTGAATTCAGATTAAAGGTTGCCTTTACTCCATACTGGTTTAACAACTGGATTAATTTCCTGTCCTGAGTAATACCGTCATCATAGCTTAATGTAAAGGCTTTCCGTTTGCCTTTTGGCCAAAGCATTCTGTCATTTACCTGTAAGCTCATACGTTTCCTCCCTTCACTGAGTAACTTTAAATCATAAATCACAGAATTATACTATTGTAGATATTGCAAGTACTACAGATACGAATTCCTTCTTATTTTGTTGTTAATAAGTCTTTAATCAGTCTTGCCATATTAACGGATAATAAGGAATAATGATCCGTTGCATACAGTATATCGTTATATATGGATACATGCCAATTAAGAATATCTTTTAGAAACCACTCCATTGCAATATATAGCATTCCGTTGCGTTCAATTGGTTCACACAGCATAGCACGAACACGATTATCTATCGTACAGCCGATACAACCTCTTGCAATCTGAATAATTCTGCCATCCTGGAGTACCATTTTTGCCCAACCATCTTTTTCGTAATAGGAAGCGTTGATGACGGTTGCCACAAAGGAAGCCGGAAGCATGCAGTACTCTCCGCGAATCTTTGCATCCCCTCTTAATCCGTGATACTTCAGTTTTCTCCACATTAGGGATTTTGCCGGCATTTTAATTCTTTTATTATTCACCCAGGCGTATTCACAATCATCTGCGATGGCAAAAGACAGCTTGTCTCCTTCTCTTTTTGAAATTGACTCCACATATTCAATGGTTCCATCCGCTTTTCTCTTTGAACCGGAGAACAAATAATCCCATACCAGTTCTGCCTCATCAAAGGTCTGACCATGATCTCTGTTTTTTACATCACGGAATACATAATCTGCTTTTTTGCCGGTGTAGAATGCAAAGTTATTTTCTCCATCTATTTTAATCTGAGGAAGCTGGTCGCATTCATTTATCCTCAACCAGTATTCTCTATTCTTAACAACTACATCTTCAACTGCATCAATGGTTCCCGGAGGCGATTGGTCAAACTCCATTCTCGCCTGCCAGGTGGTGAGTGGTCCTGCGTTGTTTTTGGGATTATCCTTCTCGTCAAATAAATGACCGATTGTACTAGGACCTGCGGAACCAGCCATGGCAGCAAAATGATTTCCAAAATGTCTTGCAATTAATAATGTCATTGCATTACCAAGAGACATTCCCTGCATGTAAATTCTTTCGTCATCTATATTGTATTTGTCTTTCATCCGTTCAATTAACTTAAATACAATTCTTGCATCATTATTTTCGTTTGGATCATTAGGAAAATCATGCATGTATATCCCTTCGTCATTGGGTTCAGAAAGAATATCAAACAGTCTTCTTTCACATTCAATCTGCCAAAATCTGCGTAAATGTGCATTTGGATATACAACAATAAAGCCTTCCCGATCTGCTACATGGGACCAGGAGGTGTATACACACTGTGCCCAGCCAGTCATAATTCCCCCATGCATAGAAAAAACCAATGGTGTCTTCTTTGAAGGATCATAGCTGTCCGGCACATATTCATACCAGGTGTCCTCCACTTCATCGATAAGATGAGCTTTCACTTCTTTTAGATTCTTGGGATAAACTTGCGAATTATTCCCATTTTCATTTACTACTATTTCGCTTTCTTTTAACTTTTCCGGTAGATATTCTCTGTTATCATCATCTGGAATGCCCGGCAATATTATAATCTTGTGTTCCATTCTTTTACCTCACTCCTCTTATATTCAAAAAACCTTATGCCACTTGTTTCTTGCCTGTTATAACAAAAAAATACACCAGCGCAAATAACAATAACACTCCGCAAAGATTAAACAATGCTGTATATCCAGCGACTCCGGCTACCTGCCCAACAATCGCTCCTCCAATCATCGGTCCAACACCCTGGCATACATCTGCACCAAGGTAATATGTACTGGTTGCAACCCCACTCTTATCTTTTCCTACTGTGCTGATGCATCCGGCTTGCAGTGATGGCTGAGCCGCTCCCTGTCCAAGTGATCTGATTACTCCGGTAATTAATATCAATATTAAGGTTTTGCTTCTACCAAGCATAAACATGGAGCAGGCTGTGAGAACGAGTCCAGGTAACACTGTGACCCTGATTCCTTTTTTGTCCATCAACTTTCCTGAGAAAGGTCTGACAATAAATAATACTACCGCACATACTGTATAATAAATGCTGATGCCCTTTACTCCAATAACATCAGTATATAGAACCAAGTAAGAAACGATAATTCCGTTGACAAAGGAGAAGGAGCCTGCTACCAGGGTGAAAGGAAGTGCTTTCACCGCGAAGATATCGGCAAGCTTTATCTTCTTCTTTTCTATTATCTGTTTTTTCTCTTCTTTCTCAAAGCACAAGATAATGTAGGCAATTGCCGTAAATGCTGCCGAGATAAGAAAAGTTATTTTCATGCCAAAGCCATCTGACAGAGCAAGTCCAAAACCCGGAGCAACGGCTGAGCCAAGAACCATGCCAAGTCCCAGGTATCCAATTCCTTCGCCCATTTTTTCCTTCGGAATATAGCGTGAAGCCAGAGAAATCTGACAGGTTCCAGCCAACGCAAAACCAATTCCGTTTATAATTCGAAATACTATTAAAAGTGGAATATAAGTGGTAATAGTAAAGCCAAGTAAGCCAACTCCCATGAGAATATTGCTCCATTTTAACAGAGTGACATTACTTAATCGATCCGCCATAATTCCACTGAATGGTCTACAGCATAAGGAGGTAAGAGAAAATAGTCCTACAATAAAACCGGCCATTGCTATGGATGCACCGATTGTTACCAGATATTTAGAGAGAATTGTAACCACCATAAAAAAAGAGAACGCATTTAGTGTATTTACGATAACTACTAATATATAATGTTTATTCCATAATTTTTCATTCATTAATTTACTCCATTCCTGCGCAGCCTTTTGCGCATGCAAGTTTGTACGATGACGACGCAGGTTTAATTGTTCAGGCTGTAACTTTTA
This sequence comes from Bacillota bacterium, assembly GCA_023435895.1. Classification (GTDB taxonomy): domain Bacteria; phylum Bacillota; class Clostridia; order Lachnospirales; family Lachnospiraceae; genus Mobilitalea. Next base: position 22,525 of record JAEZLH010000021.1, on the reverse strand, counting down.
CATTTCAACCCCTGTTCCTTGTCTTATTAAGATTGGGGGAAGGCATCGCCCTCCCCCAACATCCTGTTAGTTATTTCTGACTTGCTAACCATGCATCAAGCTGTGTCTGCTTTTCTTTGATAATTTCATCAATACCAGCTTTCTTAAGTGCAGCCTGGAATTGGGTAAGAGTGGAATCAATGTCCACTTCACCATACATAAGTGGTGTATAATACTGAGCCACTACGTTTGCACAAGCTGTCATTTGATCTGTCACCTTACTGGAATCGAAGGCAAAACCTAAAGCCAATGATTTGTTACAGCTCTTATTCTTTGCTAGCATCTGCTCATAGATATCCTTTGGTTCATAGTACCAGGTTTTGCAAAGCATAACATTTGGCCAATATGCCATGGAAGCTGCTGCCCATCCAAGGTCAGACATACTCTTTTTGCCATCCGGATATTCCATCTGTCCATCTTTATTCAGCTTATAATCAAGTCCTTCTACACCATTTGCAACTAACTGAGCTGCCTGAGGATCTGTATATAAAACATTGAGAATTCTCATTGCTGCTTCCGGATTCTTCGAGAAGGAGCTGATATGCCACATATAAGTTGTTGCATCGCTAGTCGTTGAAAGTGCTTCTGTTACATTAGTACCATCTAATTGAATATTATTCTGAGCGATGGTTGCTTTCATACTGGTTGCTGCATCCCATGCATAACCAGGTGTACCATTACTTACTCCCATAAGAAGATTCATAAGAGTCGGATTGCTGTTGCTGAGTGGATCGGGGCTAAATACACCAGCTTTTTTCCATTCTTTAACATGCTTTAAGAAATTAAGGAAGTATTGGGATTCATAGTAATTCTCAACCTTTGTGCTCTTGGTTGGATCTGTTAATACGCCAAGATAATTGGTATCTCCTAAGTAGTCAACACTCTTCGGAATCCAGTAAGCTTCTGTTGAACCGGGAATATAATAGCTCTTTGGATTCGCTTCTTTAATCTTAAGAATTGCATCAGACATAGCATCAATGCTCTTTACCTTGCTCCAGTCGATATTTGCCTTTGCAACATCATCTTTCTTTGCATAGTAAAGATTTTCAGTACTATAGGAATACATACAAGGAATACCATATTGGCTACCGTTTACAACACCACAACCTAGGTATTGTTCCAGACCATCTTTAAATAAACCTTTTATATCGCTGCCCTCTTTAGCCAAAAGGTCATCCAGCTTCATTACCTGTCCGTTGGATACCAGGTTGCTAACTGATGTGTACCAGAATGAATTGAATAAATCCAGTGAGTCAGATCCGCCGCCGGTTAACATTAAGTTTAACTGTGTTGCCCAGTTACCGAACTCAATACCAACCAAGTCAACCTCTGCATGAGCTTTTTCTCTTAATATCTTATTTAGCTCATCCTCAATTGCTTTTTCATCCGGAGATGGAAATACCACTGCGTATGCCATCTTAATCACCGGATAGCTGTCTTTATCTGTTCCCTTATCCGTTCCCTGTTTGTCAGGGGTTTTTGTACTTGAGCCACATCCTGCAAAAAGTGAAGCTACCATACATACTACAAGTAAACCAGCAATTAGTTTCTTCTTCATATAATCTCCTCCTAATATTTTGATCATTGTGCTCTTTGATCAATCCGACAATACCGTTGTCTGATAGGTATATGATATCAGACGCTTCTATAAGGCTTCTATCAATTTTCTGTCATAAATCATTAATTTTCCAACATATTTAACGAAAGTTTTAACTTTTTTGTTGATATTTATTTGCATTTATATAGAACAAACAGCTTAAAGCAAAATTTCGATAGTTTGTGACCGGATTTTGATAGAATTTTTGTGCATTTTTATGATACTTTGATTACAACAAAACATTCTCATGAAAATCAAGGGGGTTCTTATGAAAGAAACAAAAGCAATAAAAAAGAAATCATCTTCCCAAAAAATGAAAAGATACATTCCACTCTACCTTATGATGCTGCCCGGGCTTATTTACTTGTTTATAAATAACTATATGCCTATGGCTGGACTTGCTCTTGCTTTTAAGAAAGTAAATTATGCCATTGGGCTCTTTAACAGTCCTTGGTCAGGCTTCCAGAACTTTAAATTCCTATTTAGCACCAGTGATGCTTTTTTATTCTTTCGAAACACCATTCTTTACAATTTAGCATTCATCCTGCTAGGTAATTCACTGGGTATTATAGTTGCCATCGGACTGGACTCGATTTACAACAAATTCTTTAAGAAATTCAGTCAGGTTGTCATCTTAATTCCCTACTTATTATCAACCGTTATTATCAGCTATATCGTATTTGCATTCTTAAGCGGAAAAAACGGTTTTATGAACATGACGATATTACCGCTCTTTGGGATTGAACCAATCAGTTGGTATAACCAGGCGCAGTACTGGCCGGTCATACTTACCATTGTATTTCTTTGGATGACCTTCGGTTATAGTTCCATCCTGTATTATTCGACTTTGATTGGCGTGGATAAATCTTATTATGAAGCGGCTACCGTTGATGGTGCAGGAATATGGGCACAAATTCGTCATATCACCTTACCGGCATTGAAACCAACGATTATTACTTTGGTTCTGCTTTCCGTCGGACGAATTTGTTATTCTGATTTCGGTTTATTCTATCAGGTTCCAATGAACAGTGGTTTGCTTTATTCAACAACACAGACCATCGATACCTATGTATACCGTGGACTGATTGAGTTAAATGATATCGGACGCTCTACCGCAGGCGGTTTCCTACAATCCGTACTTGGCTTCATCTGTGTATTTATCGCAAATACCGTAGTATCAAAAATAGACAAAGACAGCAGCTTATTCTAATCAAAGGAGGAAATATTCATGATTTATAGTAATAAAATTTTTCGCTTTGTAATGGGATTCATTATGCTTTTTCTAGTACTGGCATCGATTCTCCCCTTCATCTTATTAATTGCAAGCTCCTTATCATCCGAGGTATCCTTGGCGCAGAATGGTTACTCCTTTATTCCGGCCGACTTTTCTTTAGCAGCCTATAAATACATCTGGAATGTGAAGGAAAATATCCTAAGAGCTTATGGAATGAGTTTTCTTGTTACGGGAGTAGGAACTGCTCTCAGTGTCATTATGACTATGTTATTTGCCTACCCCCTGTCCCGTAAAGACCTTCCCGGACGAAGAGTTCTCTCCTTTATCGTGTTCTTTACCATGTTATTTAATGGTGGCTTTGTACCTACCTACTTAATTTACTCAAGAATCTTTCATATTACAGATACCGTTTGGGCTTTAATCTTCCCTTACTTATTATTGAATGCGTTCTTCGTTATTATGGTTCGTACCTATATTAATACCAATGTTCCCAATGAAGTTATTGAAGCAGCCATGATGGATGGCTCCGGAGAACTAAAGACCCTCATTAAAATTGTTTCCCCCATGTCCAAACCCATCATTGGTACGATTGCACTTATGACAGCAATCTCTTATTGGAACAACTGGACAAACGGAATTTACTTCATCCAGACAAAGCGTGAGCTTTACGGTATTCAGAACTACTTAAACTCCATTTTAAGCAATATTGCCTTTTTACAATCTCATTCCGATCCCAGCATAAAGATTACAGAGCTACCCAGCGTAAGTATCCGTATGGCTTTAGCGGTTATCGCACTTTTGCCAATTCTTTTTGCTTATCCCTTCTTCCAGAAATCCTTTGCAAAAGGTATCACAGTTGGTTCGGTAAAAGGTTAAGAAAGGGGAATTACTTTGAAGAAAATCGAAAACAAAATTATGCTCATAACCTATGCTGACAGTATGGGGAAAGACCTGAAGGAATTACATAATATTTTAGAAGAACACTTTGAGGGAGTAATCGGAGGACTTCATATTCTTCCCTTCTTTCCCTCCTCCGGTGATCGGGGTTTCGCAGTAATTAATTATGATAATGTTGATCCTGCCTTTGGAACCTGGGAGGATATTGATCAGCTCTCTGCCAAGTATTACTTGATGGCCGACTTTATGCTGAACCATGTTTCCATTCGTTCTGATGAATTTAAGGATTATATGAAGAATGGTGAAAACTCTCCTTACCGGGATATGTTTATTCATTGGGAAGAATTCTGGCCAGAAGGGAATCCAACCGAACAACAAGCAGCAGCTTTATATCGAAGAAAGGCCAACTATCCCTATATAGAATTTACCAGAGAAGATGGTAAGGTGGTTCACCTTTGGAATACCTTTTTCCAGGAACAAATTGATATTAATCCCTACTCAAAAGCGACACAGGATTATTATGACCGGAATTTGGGAATCCTCAGTGAACATGTTCCTTTGATTCGCTTTGATGCTTTTGCATATGCCTCTAAACGACCGGGCTCCAGCTGCTTTTTTGTGGAACCGGAGATCTGGGAGGTATTAGACATTGGAATGAAACCTCTGAACCGAACCGGTACTGAGATGCTTCCTGAAATTCATGAAAATTACACCATACAACTTAAAATGGCTGAAAAAGGGTACTGGGTATATGACTTTGCGCTTCCCATGCTCTTATTACATGGTCTCAAAAGCGGAAGAACGGATCGGCTAATTCATTGGCTCAACATCTGTCCAAGAAAGCAATACACCACACTGGATACCCATGATGGAATCGGTGTTGTTGATGTCGTTGGTCTGCTTAGCGATGAGGAAATTGATTTTGTCAGAGAAGACGTTGACGATATTACCAAAGAAGCAAAACAATATATTAAGCTCCCCAGCATGATTAAAATAAAGGGTAAGAAATTCCAGAGCTATCAGCTGGGCTCCACCTACTATTCTGCTCTCAGATGTAAAGATGATGCATACCTGATTGCCAGAGCAGTTCAATTCTTTGCCCCGGGTATTCCTCAGGTATATTATGTTGGTCTGCTTGCAGGTGAGAATGATATTGAAAGCATGAAGACTAATCCTGACCCCAGAACCATTAATCGCCACAATTACTCAAAAGCCGAAGTGGAAGAAGCGATAAAAAAACCTGTTTGCAGCCAGCTTTATGAATTAATGCGTTTTCGAAATAATTATGAAGCCTTTAACGGCACGATTCAGGTTGGTGAAAATTTTAATGATGGCACGTTAACCATCACCTGGGTAAAGGGGGAATATCATACCACCCTTAAAGCAGACTTTAAATTATTAACCTATGTTATCACTTATTTTGATAAGAATAGGGATCAGGAAATGATACTATAATCCTGCTAATGGAGGTTACTATGAAATTACATGTATATGTTGAAGTAAAAAATCGTGGTTGGGAGGCTATTGCTCTAGACTTAATTGATGCTCCCAAGGAGCTTTTGGCTGACCACATTTCTCTCACTGCTTATCTGGGAGAACGGAGTGTGAACCGTAAGGTTCGCTCCATCACTCCCATTGATTATGGTTATCATATTGTGATTGACCCCATTTATTACAATGGTGATTTTCGATTAGAAATCAAAACTAATACGGATGTGCTGCATTTTTCGAAAAAGGATGTACCTCTTGATCAAATCTATGTGAAGGATTTGGACAAATTTGAAGCGAAAACAGAGGGGGATGTTATTTACCGGCTTTATTCTCCAAAAGCAACCGGTCCCCGCCCTCTTCTACTTTTCTTACATGGCGGAGGAGAGTGCGGCTATGATAACCTGCTCCAAATGACCGGAACGCTTGGAGCCCTTAAGCTTTGTGAAATGTATCCGGAATTATATATCATGGCACCCCAGGCACCCGGTAACATCAGCGAAATGCTGCCTGACCCATCGGTAGTATTTAAAAACACCTTTCATACAACAACCATAATGCCCGGTTACGGTTGGCACAGAGAATATCTTTCCCAGGTTTGTGATGTGATTCGAACTATGATTGCTGAAGGAAAGGTTGATCCTGACAAAGTGTTTGTAACCGGCTTATCCATGGGTGGCTGCGGTGTTCTTCGAGCCCTATCCGTTGCAGGTGATTTATTCGCTGCTGCAGCTCCAATTTGCCCCTCTATGATGCCAGACACCTACAACATACTCCGTTCCCTTACCAATACAAAGCTTTGGGTATCAACCGCATATGTTGATCATACCTTCTTCCGGCACAAATATATTGTAGATGCCATCATGAGCTTAAAGGACTCCGGTAATAAAAATGCTTATCTCACGCTCTACTCCCCGGAGGATTTTGAAAAGTACGGCTTCTCCAATCCCGAACTTCCTGTACAAGAAAAGTTCTCAGAAAATCATAACGCTTGGGTACTTACCTTTCACAATGAGTATGGTATAATGGACTGGCTCGTAAGTCAGCACAAATAACTGAAAAGGAGTCATAAAATGAACTTTGATAAATTAACAGAATATTTGGATTCTCTCAATAAGGAATATGGAATTCCGGCAACGGATTGTAAAATCATGGTAGGTCATGAGGTGGTTTATCGTCATATGACAGGATATTCCGATTTTAACAACAGCACTCCATTGAATGAAAACACCTTATACCAGCTTTTTTCTGCTACCAAGGTGGTAACTATGACTGCTATATTACAGCAGATTGAACGTGGGAATTTAAGACTTTACGATGAGGTACGTAATTACCTTCCGGAATTTGATCGTATGAAAGTGGAAAATGATTTTAAATTTGAGTTTCCGCTTCGATGGCCAACCTCAGCCGACAAATGTCACTACGCGCATAATACCATTCGCATTATTGATTTAATGAGCATGACAGCTGGCTTATCCTATGATACAAATTCCATGGAACAAAGAGAGATCAGAGAAAAAAGTAACAATCAGGCATCTACAAGAGAAGTTATTGCTGCTATCGCAAAGATGCCATTGGTATATGAACCGGGAACAAGATACTCCTACAGCTTATGTCATGACGTTTTGGCAGCTGTGGTTGAAGTGGTTTCCGGCCAAAGCTATGGGGATTATTTAAAAGACAATATATTTACTCCTCTTGGTATTAAGGATTTTTACTTCCACTGGGAAAACGATAAGAGTATATCCGATCGTATCTGTGCTATGTACATGGGTGTGTTTGGTACAGATGAGATTAAACCGGACGATAAAATGATGTCAGCCAGCTTTAAGTTTACAGCCAACTACGAAAGCGGCGGAGCCGGTCTTGCCGGTACCGTGGATGCTTATAGCAGCTTTATTGATGCACTATGCAATGGAGGCGTAGGTGCGAATGGGGCCAGAATTCTTTCTGAGGAATCGGTAAAGATGTTCTCCATACCCTATACCACCGGAAAGATGAGTGAAGATTTTGCATTTGCAGGCAAGGTTGGATATGAATATGGTCTGGGAGTAAGAGTACTGGTAGATGACAAAGCATCAAAATCACCTGTTGGCGAATTTGGATGGGATGGTGCCGCAGGGGCATATGCCTTAATCGACCCGATTAATCATATCAGTATCTTCTATGCTCAGCATATTATGGGCTTCCCCAAGGTATACAGCGAAATCCATCCAAAGGTTCGTGACCTTGCATATGAATGCATGAATTAAATCAGCCTTCTATCTATGTACATATAACAAAAGCAATCCTACTAATCTTTGAGTTTTACCCATAAAGCCTGAAAAACATAGTTTGGGGCACTTCCCAGTGAAGTGCCCCAAACTATGTTTCATTCTATACCAAATATCTATGTCAAATCGTAAGTAAAAGCTTCCATTCCTATTAGAAGGGTTGCCTAGAACGGGTTACCTCCATCGGATTCTTCCAACCCAAAGAAGGTTAATGCCTCCTGAATGGAACGATCCCAGAATCTCCATTCATGCTTATATTCTGGAAGGTCGAACCACTTAACCTCTAAACCGATTTCTTTGCAGTGCTGCTGAAAGATCTTATATCTATCATAGAGAAGTGCATCCTCATGTCCGCAGGCAAACATTAATTTAGGAAGTCTGCCTGTAGGTGCCAATTGATCAATGAGAGCCCAAACATTCTCCTCGGAATTAACATATGCCTCAAACCCGCCAGCATTTTCAATAATCTGAACCATTCTTGGGTTTGTTGTATCCATAATCATATTTGGATGACCTGCTCTTAATTCGTCAAACGGAATAGGAACCGCAGAAAGCACCGCTGCTGCCCCGAATAATTCCGGATAATTAACAGCAAACTTAATGGTTCCCCTTCCTCCCATGGACAAACCAGCAATAAAATTATCTTCTCTCTGATCTGATACGGGTAACCAGCCATAAACAAGCGGCATCAATTCCTTGGTAAAGTAATCATACATATTAAATCCAAGCATCGCATCCGGCCAGTTGGAATAGTTTGAGTTAAGTGCGGAAGGGATAACGACCACAAGGTCTTTCTCTGCTGCATAAAGCTCAATATTTGTTTTTCTGATCCAGTCGGTGTTATCACCATATGTACCATGAAGCAGCCAGAGTACTTTATACTTCTTACCGCTGCGATAAAATTCATCAGGAGCTACTCCCCTCTTCTTATCTGGAAGAATTACTGTTATTTGATGATTATTATTTAAATATTCACTTTCAAAATTATAAGTTAATAATGACATACTCTTATTCTCCTTTTATTCTAATATGTTACACGGTTGCAAAACATTATTATTGCTTGCATACAACAATTACGATTTTCTCCAGCTCCAACACCCTTGAGGGTTCGCTTTTCGCTCCAGAAATGTATCTGTTGTGCGTGCAAAATTATAATAATCCCGGTTTGCAATTACCTATTATTCTTAAATTTGGCAGTACTGTCTCTTTCAATTAATTGTACCGGCAACACAGAACGTATATGCATCACTTTGCCTTCAATCCCTTTAATTACCTGTTCCGTTGCACATACTCCCATATCATAGATAGGCTGTGCTATGGTAGTAATTTCAAGAAGCTTAGATATTTCCAGTCCGTCATAGGACACGATAGGGATTTTATCCAGTAAACCGTTACGTTTCATTTCTCTGGCACATATTATTTTTGCAGCAATTGCATCTCCGGTAATAAACAAACCGTCCATTTCCTTCAACTGGGCTATTCCCTTTTGAAAACTTTGTACGATAGTTCCATCATCAAGCAGGGTTTCCGGAGCCCATATATACTGTGGGTTTAGCCCTAACTTCTTGCATTCCTCCAAAAACCCCATATTTCTAGCAGACATAGCCATATATTCCGGTATTTTATTACCGAACAATACCGGATATCTGCATCCTGCCTCATAAAGCTCTTTGGCGGCCAGAGTTCCGCCATAATAGTTGTCAGAAGTAACCGTAGAGAATCCTTCTATACTTCGGTCAATGCTTACAACCGGCATTGTTTTGCCAGCATAAATGCTTGCATCTCCCAGTCTGCTGCATAATATGATTCCATCCACCTTATTACCCTCTAACATAGATACCATTTCTATTTCACGATCCTCATTCTCTCCGGAACGACAAAGCATCAGTTTATATCCACTATTATGGCAGGTCTCCTCAATCGCCTCGATCAGCCTGCTAAAGAAGGCATATTCAATGGATGGCACAATCAAACCTATCATATTGCTTTTTTGTTTTTGCAGTGCCCTTGCCATTTCATTCGGCTGATAATTTAATGCTTTCATAGAATCATATACCTTCTGTCTTGTGATATCACTAATTGGTCCTCTGTTATTTATGATTCTTGACACTGTTGCGATTGATACATTGGAATGCTTTGCTACATCCTTGATTGTTGCCATTTTATTATTACCCCTCTAAGCCTTAGTTTTATTCTTTTACATGAGAAATCATCCAATCGAGAATTCCTTTTTCATTATGCAAGGTTAGAATCCAGCTATTGTGATTTTCTGCATCGAGTTCCTTGTCATTAATTCCTTCTGTATTGCCTATTCCGTACTGTTCCAATTCCTCCGGTAGATATATGGTATATTTCACATCCGTTCTTCCCTCGTTCCAAAGCTTATTGCATGCATTTAAAATATAGGCATGTCTTCCATGCTGATGATCCATATATGCGGTGGATACCCAAACCGGAACCTTTGGCCAATGCAGTAACTGAGCGTAGCTTTCTCCGTTCATACTTGGGCAGATTGGTGCAGCAGCAGCAAATAAGTCGGGAGCTACCGATACCGCATTAATTGTTCCTCCGCCGCCCATGCTCATACCAATAACAAATACTCTCTTAGGGTCAACCTTACCTTCCGCAATCATTTTGCGAATAATGTCACATACTTTCCCTAGATAATCCCTGTTCCATCCTCTCTCACCCTTCAAGGCAAAAGGAGTCATTCCGATTTCCACACGAAAAGGATTACTTCTCTTTTTCATCACAGCAAAATTCTCCTGCATAGAGAGGGAACCTGCCGGTGCCTGAGGTGCCATAACATACATCTCCGGCCATTTTTCAGCGAGTCTTAATGCACCCAAGGTACCTGTTAACTGGAGAATATTATCTTCTCCGCATTCACCGCCACCATGCAGAAATAATACCAGGGGTCTTGGGGTGATTGCTTCCGGTTCATAGATTCTATAAATTACACCATTTTCGTTCTTCGGTGTGAAGTTATCCAAATCCTTAACCACCAATTCATTTATTTCCTTCTTTGTTACTGTAATTTCTTCCTGTCCGAGCTTTCCTGTAAGTTTAAAATCATATCGGTATAAAAATGGATCTACAATAATCTCAACGCCCTTCTCTGTCTGTTCCACAGATATGACTCCCTTCGATAATGCTTTTCCACTGAGATCACAATAATGTCCTTCTATTGTAAGCGATACCTCACTTACCTTTATTTCATTATCTGATATAAATTTAATGCTGTCAACTGCCTGACCATAGTCTCCTATGTGTGTATATGCGATTATTTTTTTCATACTAACTCCTTTCCTTTATGCAAATTTATTACTGGATAATTACGAAAACGCAATAATCAAAATATCTACACTACTGACACAAAGCGCATTTCGCAATTACCCAAAATCCCATTATTAAAGTAAATTATCGTAATGATCCGGTACCATTTCACCTTTGAACAAATCCTTGATAAGGTCTGCCAGGAAGGCGGATAAATCTGCAAAATGATCTGTTATATAGGTTACTCCCTCGCAGCTGCTAACCTGAAGCCCGTAGAAGTATTTTGAGAACCATTCAACGGAAACCAGCAACTCATTCTCTCTATGAAGTGCTTCGCAGTACATGCATCTTACGGTGTCATCAATCACACACCCAATACTTCCTCTTGCAAACTGCAACCTTCTTCCATCCTTAAGCGTTAGAACAACTGTCGCCCCGTTATCCTTTGTATCATAGTCTGCTTCAAATACCTCCGCAAGGAAGGAGAGGGGTACACAAAGGTAAGATCCTCTTACCAACTGATCCCCGTTTAATCCATGGTATTTTAATTTATCCCACTGAAGGGCTTTCGTCTTTAGTTTAACAACCTTGTTACCAAACCAGGCTTTATCATAGCCCCCTGCAACAGCGATACCAAACTGATCACCGGTTCTTGGCAGCTTACTTTGCTCATGAGTTATGGTGCCATCCTCATTTCTTCTTGTCCCTGAGAACAAATAATCCCAGTAAAGGAAGGCTTCATCCAGTGTCTGTCCATGATCCCTGTTCTTAATATCAACATAGACCAGATCTGCTTTTTTCCCTTTATAGAAGGCAAAATTATTTTCACCTATAATACTGATCTGCGGAATTAACTCACACTCATTTAATCTCATCCAATAGATACGGTTCATCTTATTAATGGTAAACTCATCATAAGCTTTTCCCGGTGGAAGACCATTCTTCTCCGGTCTGGACTGCCAAATTGCAAGATGCCCCGCTTTATTAATAATCTTTCCATTCTGATCAAATATGTTTTTAAGTTCTGTGGGACCACCGGAACCTGCCGCGCCTGCCAGAATATCTCCATACTCTCTAGCGAACTGTCCTGTCATAAGATTTCCCATTGACATGCCTTGCATAAAAATTCTGCCTTCATCAATATTATATTTTTCTTTCATCTTCTCAATTAAGGCAAGAATCATATTTAAATCATGGTTATCCTTAATGTCCTTAGGCGGAACTACAATCGGAAGTTCTGGAGCCAATTTGGGATCAAAGTCATCAAACACCCCATTATTCGCCCACATTCTCTTTTCATGTGCATTTGGAAACAGACAGATAAAGCCTTCTCTTTCCGCCACCAGCGTCCAGGAGGTATAGATGGCATGTCCCCAACCTGTCATAAGCCCACCATGTAATCCAATAACTAACGGAACCTTCTTGGAGGGATCATAGCTTTCCGGTACATATTCATACCAGACATCCTCTTCCCCACCAATTACTACCTCTTTAAATTCTTGTAGTCTTTTGGGATATACAATGGAATTGTTTCCATTCTCATTAACCACGATGTCCGTCGTTTTTATGATCTCCGGGAGGTACTCTCTGTTATCATCATCAGGAGTGCCCGGTAAAATTCTAATGTCTGCCATACTGATTCCCTCTTTCTAAACTTTTATTTGGTAATCGTGAATAAGTTTTGTGATAATTTAGCATACCGCCAAAAACTTTAGTCAATTATTATGGTTTCTTTCACATTATGCAGAAGGTTGCGAATCAGGTCTGCCATGTCTACACCAAGCTCTGCATGATGATCCGTCACATATAACACATCCTCACATTTTGAAGCACATAGGTTCATTACAAATCTTGCAAACCATTCCAGGGAGATGAGAAGCTCACCATCTCTATGAAGTGCTTCACAATACATGCATCGGATTTCATTGTCGATTATGCTGACAATACTTCCTCTTGCAAACTGCAACTGTCTTCCATCCATTAAATACAAATAAGCGACTGCCCCATCTTCCTCGTATTTGTATTCAATGCCAAAGGTTTGAGCAAGAAAGGAAATTGGTACACAAATATATTCCCCTTTTACCTTTGTTCCACCGTTTAATCCATGGTATTTTAACTTCTGCCACAAAATCGCCGGAGCTTTCATCTCAACCTTTTTATTCTCAAACCAGGCTGTTTTGCAGCCATCCGCCACAGCAATGGCAAATTTATCACCTTCTCTTGGAATTCTTGAACCTTCATCTATGATAGTTCCATCCGGTTTTCTTCTTAGTCCTGAGAAATAATAGTCCCATACCAGAGCGGCTTCATCTAAGGTTTGACCATGATCTCTGTTCTTGATATCCAAGAACACATTATCCACCTTATCACCCTTATAAAATGCAAAGGAATCTTCGCCGATAATACTGATTTGCGGATCACGGTTGCAGCCATTCACCAAATTCCAATATACTCTAGTGTATTTATAGATAGTCAGATCATCAAATTCACACCAGGGTGGGCAACCATTTGTTTCCGGAATCGAGGTCCACATTCCAACCGGTCCAGCCTGATTCTTGATGGTTCCGTTCTCATATAAAAGACGTGGATTTGGCGTACCGCCACCCGCACCGGAAGCAGCGGTCAATTTGTCTCCAAAATATCTGGCAAACTGGGAGGTAAACATATTCCCGTTGGACATACCCTGCATAAATATTCTTTCCTCATCGATATTGTACTTTCCTTTTAAGTATTCCAGTAATGCAAATACCATTTTGATATCAGGATTTTCTTTATTGCTTCCCAAATTTTGCTTGATTTCATCTGGCATTTGTTGGTCAACTTCTCGTTCCAAATCAGTGGCTTCCATAGTCCACAGTCTTCTGGAATGAGCGTTGGGAAATACTACGATGATATTATTTCTTTCCGCCACCATGGTCCAGGAAGTGTATACGGCATGTCCCCAGCCGGTCATCAGGCCTCCATGCATTCCAAACACAAGAGGTGTTTTCTTTGAGGGATCGTAACACTCCGGCACATATTCATACCAGGTATCCGGTGTATCGTTGCCCATGATTTCGTGAAACTCTAAGAGTCTCTTAGGGTATGGTTGTGAATTATTACCATTCTCGTTCACTACGATATCGGACCCCTTAATTGATTCCGGTAAATAATCGCGATTGTTATCATCGGGAGTTCCCGGTAATATTTTAATTTTATTCTCCATTCTTACCTCCATGCTGCACTACTTCTTAGTACATACAATTCTGTACTGATGTGAAATTAATCCGTTAAATTCGTAATTCGTTATCGGGATTAAAAATGTATCTCTTGACCCTCTGTTCTTAAAGCATAGCCTCATAATTATCCGGCACAATATTATCCGTCAGTAAATCCTTAATAAGATCCGCCATATTAGCTGACAACTTATTAGAGTGGTCAGTAACATATACGACCTCCTCACAGCTTGATACATGCAGGTTATAGATATATTCTGAGAACCATTCGATTGAGACAGAAAGCTCGTCGTTACGGTGTAACGCTTCGCAATACATCTGTGTCAGGGAGTTGTCAATGACACATCCTATGCTTCCTCTTGCAAATTGAAGTGTTCTTCCATCCGAAAGTTTGACTTTTGCCACAAGCTTATCCTGAGAATATTCCAATACGGCATCAAATGCCTTAGCCAGAAAGGATAACGGAACCATATGATACTCGCCTCTGATCTTCTGTCCACCTTCAAGTCCATGATACTTCATTTTCCTCCAAAGAATTGTCTCCCCTGACATCTCCTGGATACCATTCTGAAACCAGACCCTAGAACTGCCTGTAGTAACTGCAAAAGCGAATTGGTCACCCTTTCTAGGCTTAACTGACTCCGTGCATACAATCGTTCCATCCGGTTCTCTACGAATACCGGAGAATAAGTAATCCCATACCAGCGCAGCATCATCAAGCGTTTGTCCATGGTCTCTGTTCTTGATGTCAAAGTACACCAAATCAGCCTTTTTTCCCTGATAGAACGCAAAATTATTGTCACCCTGAATCGTAATCTGAGGAATCAACTCACACTCATTTATTTTCATCCAGTATAATCGGTTGTACTTATGAACCTTTTTTTCAAGCTCTCCTCTGGGAGGGATATCATTCAGCTCAGGTCTGGATTGCCATATGGCTAGATGACCGCCCTTATTAATGATTTTTTCATCCTTGGTAAAAATTAATGATAGAAAGGCAGCTGCCCCAGATCCCGCAGCTCCCGCCAAAACATCCCCAAAGTTTCTGGCAAACAGTGCCGTCATCATATTACCCATGGACATCCCCTGCATAAAAATCCGACCGGGATCTATGTTGTAGCTCTTCTTCATTAACTCAATTAGTCCTGACGCAAGCTTAATATCGTGATTATCCGCTACATTCTCCGGGCATATTTTAATTCCCTGCGGTTCCCCTTCCAGGGCGTTCGGTGTGTGCTTCTCGGGATCAATTTCCCAGGTTCCCCACTGTACCTGCCAGAATCTGTTTGAACTGGCATTGGGAAATACAACGATAAAGCCATCCCTGTCTGCAGCCAGTGTCCAAGAGGTATAAATCGCCTGACCCCAGCCGGTCATCATCCCTCCGTGCATGGATAATACTAAGGGGGTCTTCCTGGAGGCATCATAGCTGGCCGGTACATATACATACCATTCATCTTCCAAATCGTCTGCAATTACCCCATGGCACTCCAAAAGATTTTTTGGATATGGCACGGAATTATTGCCATTTTCATTTACTACTATATCGGAGCCTTTAATTTTCTCCGGAAGATAATCTCTGTTATCATCATCCGGTGTTCCTGCTCTTAAAAACATTTCTCCCATTTCAATCTTCCCTTCTATTCCACATCTCGCTGGAAGGATTCCTTAATATCAATCCAATCCAGAAAGTTTTTAACATGACGATTGCAATATTCCCAATTATGAGCCCCATGGTCGATTACCCTATCAAACTTCAAGCCAAGGGATTCATAGATATCCATAAATTGAACATTATCTTCATAGTGTGTATCTTCCACACCGGTTGCCATATATCCTCTCGGGAAGATTCGTCCGGCTGCAATCTGCTTCTTCAACATGTAGATAACATCATCTTCTGTATTCTTTGTATTCGCAGCATCACCATAGGCCGCAGCAAACATAAAGAAGTCATCTTCTTTGTCTTCAAATTCCGGAATGACATCCGGTACATTTTTAATCCCTGAGAACAAACCAAAAGCCGCAAATTTTTCCGGATCTCTGACCATCCATTTTAATGAACCGTATCCTCCCATGGAGAAACCTGCTATGTAGTTTTCCTTTGGATCCTCTGATAACGGAAATAAATGTCTTACCACTTTGGGTGTCTCGATAGAAAGCTGGGTGAAATATTTAAAATCTCCATGCTTGGTATCCATATAGCCGGAGCAATAGGTGCCGCTGCAAACTACCGCAACCCCTGCCTCTGCTGCATATAATTCCAGTGCGGTATATCTTTGCCAATCCGTGTAATCAAAGCCACCTCCGGATTGTAACCAAAGCACAGGATAACGATAACCCTTGGGACGGTCTGCAAGAGAATGTCCCCAGGTGTTTTCCGGGATGATTACATTCACTCCTACTGTCATCTGGAGTGCTTCTGAAAAATAGTGTAATCTTAAATTAGCCATTTCCTTCTCCTCCTTCTCTATTTATTACACAGCCAACCAATGGCCTTCTTTAGTATCATGGGCTCACTGAAATCCATAACCTCTCCAAGGGTTTCCATATATTCAACTCTATTTTTTAATGCCAGAACCAGCTTGGCTCTTTCACTCGCATAGTTTGAGTTACGTTTACTTGTAATGTAGAACTGTCCTGATTGACATTTATCAGCCAATGCATATACATCATGTTCGCTGTTTGGGATTGCTGTGATATCTCCAAATACGGCTTTTAACGATTCCTTCGTATGAAAAATCTCAGTAGGTTGCCCTATAATTGCTTTTTTACAAATCTTATCCATATCATAAATTCCGTCAATGCCAATACATTTTGTAAAGACTTCCGGATTCTTTAGGGCAGCCTTCACTGCTCCATATGCACCGGTTCCCGCACCACCGATCCAGTTCAAAGCAGGATCTTCTGAAATAGGAAGATTATTTCTGCATATTCCCAGTAATTCGGTTGCAAGGAATTTCTCATATTTGGGACCATAATCCATATTTGTACAAATTGTATGCTGAGCATCCGGTGCGACAATAAAGATTCCATATTCTGCAGCACATTTTTCAGCCATCGTCTTATTCCAATCCAGCGCTGTTCCCCCTTCGCTGTGAAGCAACCATAATACCGGATACTTTTTTTCATGCTTTTCATCATCAATCGCTAACTGATCCATTTCCGGCAGATACACCTTTGCACTAAATGAACCGCATAAAATGGTGGATAAGGCATTTAATTCTAAATAAGCCATATGTTCTTCTCCTTTTCATTTTTATACTATTATTTTCTCATTATGAAATATTAATGTCAAACGTTTACACTTCGATTTTCTGCTTTTTTTTGTTGATTTCTTGACTTTCTTTGTTTGTTTTGTTAATATGTATCTAGATGGTAATATGATTTTTGGTTATTTTTTATATACACCTTAGACATCAAATGTAAACGTTTTTACTGGAGGCTGCAATCATGACATTTTTCAAATCCAAAACTCCTTTTTCTATTAGAAAGATTTTTTTTAAATACTTTTTAACTCTGTTAGCCTGCACCTCCGGTGTTCTTATCTTCTACTGTGTTATGTTTATATCCATCAACTCCAAACAAATGTCCTACAACGCTAACTCTGCTATGAATTTTTATGTATATACACTTCAATCAGAAATGGCTGATATCTCTTCTTTTATGCAAAACTTGTGCTATTCCGACCACTCCTTCCAGTTGCTAACTATGAAAAACTTGAAGGATTCTGATAAGGTAGTACTTCAATACAATGTTACCGAAATGCTAAAAAGGCAAGTGGCTCCCTATGAGTGCATCTTTATTTTTAATAAGGATAGGAGCAAATCCATGTATGCTTACGGTTCCTCCTTTTCCTCCAATGGTTCACAATACATCTATCAGCTAAAGGATAGTTTACGAGAATACTGGTTCGCCCAGGAGCCCAACAAATTCGGCACCTGGATTACCTTTCAAGATGCACACCATTCTGTAATCATGAGAACCCTGAAGGTCAATGACCTTTACGTATGTACCACAATCGATTTAAACAAGTTCGATCTTATTAAGTATGATAATTCTGATTATGCCTCCTTTTCTTTCGGTTTCTATAATGATGAAAAAATACTTGCAAAAACTGATTATTTCTCAAATATCGGAGTAACCCTTAAAGATTTGAATCAAAAACCAAAAACACCATTTTTTTCAAATCATTTTGTGAAAACCTCTCCTATTAAAGATACGGATATTAATATATGCTGCATCTTTGCGTCAAACTATATGTGGTTATTAGCTAAAACTTCTGTTTCCCTGTTTATTTTACTTGCAATCATAACCTGTGGTATCATTATTTATATATTTTATTCCTTCAATAATATCTTGCTGTATCCGCTGGGTCAGATTAATGCAGCTACGAATCATTTGGAACAAAATGATGCATCCCCTTTCTTAACGAATCAAGACAGCAATATTATTGAATACCAGAATATCAACAATGCTCTGGCTAATCTTATTGATCAAAAGATTGCGCTAAATAATGCAAAACAATCGGAAGCATTCAAAAAGGATCATGCAAGATTACAATATTACTATTTGCAAACACGCTCCCACTTTTTCATCAATTGCCTAAAGAGCTTATATAATATGTTGGAATACCGCGAATATGAGAAAATGCAACGAATGATTATCGCCTTTTCCAACCACCTTCGGTATGTTTTCCACGACAATCTCAAACTGGTATCCTTAGAGGCTGAGCTATTGGAAGTGAATGACTACTACAATATCCTCTTACTTGATCGAGTTAGCCCCCTTATTTTAAATAGTCAGGTTGATGCTCAGCTGCATAAATACCAGGTACCTTCCTTGCTTATTCAGACATTCCTTGAGAACACTGCAAAATATAACAAGCAGTCTGATAACTTACTCATTTTTAACATAAAGATAACGCTTGCCGAACTGGAAGGTGTTCCGGTTATGCAAATTCATTTGAGCGATAACGGGGTTGGATATACTTCTGAAATTTTAGAGCAGCTAAATAGCTCTGAAAATGATCTATTCGCCAAAAAACAAGTTGGTATATCAAACTTAAAACATCGCATTGCTTTGATCTATCAATCAAATTTCCAGTTTGCTTTTTATAACAGCCCTTCCGGTGGTGCTTGTGCTTTAATCTATTTACCGCTATTAGAAGGAAATCAGAGCTAACTAATACATTCAAGGGAGGACAAGATGAACATTTTAATTATTGATGACCAGATTTCTGTATTGAAAGGAATTACCAGCGGCGTTAACTTTACTAAGCTTGGTATAGACCGTGTGTTTACCGTAACGAATGTTTCGGATGCAAAAAAAACAATTGAAACCAATGATATTGATATCCTTTTATCTGACATTGAAATGCCGGGTGAGAATGGGCTCAGTTTAAATAAATGGGTTTTTGAGCGTTACCCTTCCATAATCAGAATATTGTTAACTTCCCACGCATCTTTTACTTATGCAAAGGAAAGTATTAAGCTTGGCTGTTTTGATTACATAATCCAACCGGCACCCTATCATGAAATTGAAGAAGCTCTAATGAGAGCCGTTTCAAAGATTATGTCTGACCGACAGAAAAACCACTACAATAACATGGAATTTATCAGCAATATCGTACTTAATTTGTTTTCACAAAACCCAACAAACAAGCAAAAATCCATGGAGTCCCTGAATCAAATGGGATATGCCATAAAGGAAGATTCTCAAATTCAGGCAATTATTGTTGATATCTACCCTTACTCGGAATCAGAATCTCCCACCCTATCCGATTTACCCATATTTATTACCTTATTGGAAAATGCAAATCGAAGTTTTTATTCACCTGCAATCTACCCGTTAGTTTGTCTTAACCGCTATAAGCAGTTTGTGGTTCTTTTGTTTTGCAATGACAACTCACTGGATACCATTGCATCTAATGATTTTGATGCATTTTATAAAAATCTTTGCAAGGAAATCGGTCCAGAACTTTCCTGCTATGCTACTTCCCGCAATCATCTTACCAATATCCGTGATACAATCTATGCCGGACATCACTTGTTAAAGGATAATGTTGCTAAGAAGCCTGGAATGTATTTCTCCGATAAGGATGTTTTAATCTCGGGATCAACCAGCCTTTTGGAAAATATAGCCCGCTGGACTAAGCTATTAGCTAATAGCCAGTTTGCTCTGTTGGAAGAAAACATACTCGCTTTTTTAAATTTTAATGTTTCTATTAACCGCTTCAACTTAGAAAGCCTATGTGATTTCCATCAGCAGCTAACCAAGATTTTTTTCATTCATTGTTACCAACAGAATATTGATATCATGGGATTGTTTACCGAGGAGTATAACTATAACGATTATATGAATAGTTTTACGGATGTTAAATCTTTGATGAAGGGGATATCATTTATAATCAACTCCATAGAGGTTGCTTCTTCCGCTGATGACTCAAAGGACGATGTGCAGCGAGCAAAGGAATACATCCTCGCCAATATCTCCAATGATATATCCGTGAAGGATGTGGCTGATTATGTACATTTGAGTCCCGAATACTTTTCCAAGCTGTTCAAAAAGGAAATGGGCGAAAATGTTAAGAATTATATTCTTCGAATCAAGGTAGATGCAGCTAAAGATCTGTTGGAAAACCCCAATATCCCGGTAAGTATGGTTGCCTCAGAGCTGGGTTACAGTAATTTTTCTCACTTCACCCAGATGTTCAAAAAGCATGAAAATGTCACCCCCAGCGAGTATAGAAAGCTGGCTTTAAAAAATTAAGGAGACAAGACTTTGCGAGTATAGAAAGCTGGCTCTAAAGAATTAAGGAGACAAGACTTTGCGAGTATAGAAAGTCGACTCTAAAGAATTAAGGTAACAAGACTTTAAAAGATTACCTATGAAGGTTGCTACCAATTTATTGCCCCGCTAATTAAAAAGGTTATATTAGATGATTAAACTAGCTATTACATATAATTACCTGGTACCTTTGTTTTACACTTTATTTATGAAAGGAAAATGATTATGAGTTATATGCGTTTAAATTTTAGGAGTCAAACCTTAGGGCATTATATCGATGTTTCTATTGTTTATCCCACCGACGATTATAGTTACTATGCACAGGATTCCGGTGCCAATGCACTTTCCGTGGAAGGCAAACGTTCCAGAGTATATTCTCCCGGAATGAAATTTCAGACGGTTTATTTAATTCATGGTGGGGGCGATGATGATACCTTGACCTATCGATATAGCAACGCAGAGCGCTATGCCCAAGAAAACAATGTAATGCTGGTAACACCAAACATTGCAAATTCCTTTGGAATTGACACACAATACGGCGTGAAGTATCAGAGGTTTTTATCCGAAGAACTGCCCGTAGTAATTCAATCCTTATTTGCTTCATCTCCAAAACGAGAGGATAATTTTATCGTAGGCTATGCCATGGGTGGCAATGTTGCTCTTGGCACAGCCCTGATGCACCCCTCTCTTTATAAAACCTGCGTGGACATCTCCGGTGGGATTGGAATGACGCTTTCCACCGAAACCCTAAAGGAAGAATTAAACGGTGACCACTTCAAAAATAATTTTCCTTTGTATAACTCCTCCTTTGGAGATGGTGACTCCCTTGAAGACTCCATCTATAATCTGGAAGCTATCGCAAAGAGAATCCTGGAGAATGGAACAGAAGTATGTAACTTCCATGTAATTTGTGGCAGTGATGAATTTATAAGATACCGGGTAGAACAAGATGTGAAGAAATTAGAAGAAATCGGTTATCAAGTAAACTACATTTGCCCGGAAGGTTATAGCCATGACTTCGTACTTTGGGACAAGTACATAAAATTGGCACTGGATGAGTTATTGGAGCTGAAGAGATAAAGGATAAAGCGACAAAGAATAAGCAGAGCATCTGTTTTTTATAATATATCAGTTTTCAAAATAGTATTGGACTGGACAGGAGGTTGATAATTTGATATCCGATGATGAAATAGCTTTAATCAAAGCAATCTTTGACTATAACAAAATACCCTTGTGGATTTATAACAGCAGCTTTGCTCTACAGCAGGATTTCTTTTATAATCTCCCACTGCATATCAAGACCACCTTAATTAATCATATTAATCACTTAATAACCAAAAGTTCAAATCCTGATTTTGATTTAATGTGTTATGAAAATGAATTGTATTATGTATTTTCCTTTGAGCGCAATGGTGAGTGCTATTATTTGTTTGGAGGACCTATGCTGTTATCGGGCATTTATCAGGTATCCAATATGAAAACCCTCTCCTTTTCCACAAATATGAGTATAAAAGAGCTAAATTCTTTGGTTGAAGATCTTCCCACTGTATCCTTAAACTCTTTTAGCACCGGTTTAAGAATGATGATGCTCCTAAGTCATCAACCACCAGTTCAACTGGTGGTTTGTTATTAGCCCTCATAAGGGCTATGTTACTGCTTGCCCCAAAGGGCAGTATCGCAAGCACTTTTACTGGTCCGCTATAAAGCGGTACTTCTTGAA
>JAEZLH010000030.1 GCA_023435895.1 Bacillota bacterium | reverse complement strand
ATCATACAGCCTCCTATCTTTTTGTCTCGACAACTTAATTATAAGGATTTTACTGTATGATAGGAAGTGGGTTATGCCCACTTCTTTTATTTTATTCAATTTTTGCCAACACTAATTATACTCTAAGAGCAGATTAGCGAGGGTTATCCACATGGTAACAATAATTTCAGGCTTGATTTTACTCATCACCAAAATCTATTCTAGTTTCTATAAAATGCTTGTTATGGTAACCGGAATAATATATAATAGTGAAAATTAATGATGGAAAATGTTTATTTATACATAATACAGTAAGGAAGATGCAGGATGAGATTGAAGGATTATTTGGAGACGCATAGATTGATACCGGATGGTTCCATGGGCACTTATTATTCCACTATCACAAACCAGCCGGGAGCGATTTCAGAAGTGGCGAATACCTCGTCACCTGATTTGATTAAGGGGATTCATAAAGAATATATTTTGGCAGGAGCAAGAATACTTCGAACCAACACTTTTGCTGCAAATCGTGAGGTTCTTGGGATTGATGAGCAGGAGCAGGAAGAATTAATAAAAGCAGCAGCTAGGATTGCAAAAGAGGCGGTACTAGAATGGAACCAGGAGCAACAGGAGTATTCTAATATCTGGATATTGGGTGATATTGGACCTATTCCTGAGAATGCTGCTACGAAAGAAGATGAGATTTTATCGGAATACAAAAAGATGTGTGACATTTTTTTTGAGGAAGGGCTTGATGGAATTCACTTTGAGACTTTTTCTACGATTCATTATATTGAAAAACTTATTCCATATATAAAGCAAAAAAATCCGGAATTTTTTATATTAGCCAGCTTTTCTGTAAATAAGAATGGGTATACCTCTTACGGAACAAGAGCAGAGCGAATATTGGAGAATGCAAGTAAAATTGATGGAATTGATGCCTGTGGCTTAAATTGTGGTGTGGGTTCCGGACACATGTATCAGATTGTGAAAAACATTAGATTTCCAGAGGATAGATTAATCTATGTAGCACCCAATGCAGGCTACCCCGAGCAAATGCAAAATCGTATGGTATTTATGGATAACGCTGACTACTTCACAGACAACATGAAGCGAATCGCTGAGCTTGGGGTTGACCTGGTTGGAGGATGTTGTGGTACTACCCCAGAATATATTAAGGATTTGGCGATGAGTTTTGATGCTGGGGAACATCCAAAAATCAAACGTGATCGAAGAAATAATAAGATTGAAGAAGTTTTGTCAGTGAAAGAAAATGCGTTTGAAGCATTATTAAAGAGCGGCAAAAAGGTAATTGCAGTAGAGCTTGATCCCCCCTATGATGCGGATATAGACAGGGTGATGGAATGCGCCCATAGCTTAAAGGGAAGCGGTGCGGATATTATAACCTTTGCGGATTCTCCCATGGGACGCAGCAGGGTGGATTCTATTTTGATGAGTATTAAGATAGCCGAGGA
Source organism: Bacillota bacterium (assembly GCA_023435895.1). GTDB lineage: Bacteria > Bacillota > Clostridia > Lachnospirales > Lachnospiraceae > Mobilitalea. Next base: position 76,040 of record JAEZLH010000030.1, on the reverse strand, counting down.
GACCGGACTTGGTGTAATGCCTCATATTTGCTGTAGAGATCGCAATATGATTTCAATTCGCTCCACATTACTGGGAGCCTATATACATGGAATCAGAAACCTTTTAGTTGTGACAGGAGATCCCGTACCCAGTGACAGCAGGGTTAAAACAACCAGCGTATTTGACTATAATTCCATTAAGTTAATGGATTTTGTAAAAGAGATGAATATTGAACATTTTCCGAATGAACCATTATCCTATGGTGGTGCGCTCAATCATGCAAGAGGAAGTTTAAATAGTGTGGTGGAACGAATGAAGAGGAAAATCGAAGCGGGAGCCACATACTTTTTAACACAGCCAATTTATTCAAAGGAAGATGTGGAACGAATTCATGAGATAAAAAGCTGTGTGGACACGAAGATTTTATGTGGAATTATGCCTCTTGTAAGTTATCGAAATGCATGTTTTATAAAGAATGAATTCACTGGGATTAATGTGCCGGACGAAGTTGTGGGACGCTATCGACCGGATATGACTAAGGAAGAAGCAGAGAATGTGGGAGCGGAGATTGCAAGAGAAGTAATGGAGTTATTGGAGCCTGTGGCAGACGGATATTACTTTATGTTACCTTTTAACCGTGTGGGACTGATGGACAAAATGTTGAGATAAGAACGGAGATAACCGGCGTCAAATATAGAAGGATTACTTCCGTTAAAAAGACAGATTGAAAGAAATGGATGGGATGTTGGATGACAAAGAAGGAATTTTTGCAACTGATTGAATCAAAAATCGTGTTAATGGACGGTGCAACCGGAAGTAATCTGCAAAAGAGAGGTATGCCCACCGGTGTTTGCCCGGAAGAATGGATCTTAGCGAATAAGGAGATATTAATCGATCTACAACGTGAATTCTTTGAAGCGGGATCGGATATTGTGTTGGCACCAACCTTTACCGCTAATCGTATCAAACTTGCGGAATACGGGCTTGAGAATCAAATTGAGGAGATTAATAAAGGGCTTGTAGAGGTTTCAAAGAAAGCGATAGAACGCTATCTTGAACACTCAGGTGATACCCGAAAATTATATATCGCCGGTGACCTTACCATGACCGGTGAGCAGGTGCAGCCGGTTGGGAATCTGCCTTTTGAAGAGCTGGTTGAGGTATATAAGGAGCAACTTGGCTATATTGTTTCGGCTGGAGTGGATTTGATTGTAGTAGAGACGATGATGAGCCTTCAAGAATGTAGGGCAGCACTGCTTGCGGTGAAGGAAACCTGTGACTTACCTGTAATTGTATCCCTTACCTTTGCAGAAAACGGTAGAACCTTATTTGGAACCGATCCAAAGACTGCCGTTATCGTACTTCAAAGCATGGGCGCGGATGCAATTGGGGTTAATTGTTCCACAGGGCCGGATAAAATGTATGATATTGTGAAAGAAATGAACGAGTACGCCTACGTACCCATTATGGCAAAGCCCAATGCAGGTATTCCGATTCTGGTGGAGAATGAGACAGTATTCCCTATGGAGGCAGAGGAATTTGCCTTAGAAGTAGAGAAATTGGTAGAAGCGGGAGCAAGTATTGTAGGGGGGTGTTGCGGTTCCACACCCAAGCATATTGAATTATTAACAAAGCAAGTAAGTAAGAGAAAACAGCATCCTATTAAGAATACACATATCAGAGCACTGACCACGGAATCAGATACCCTTGTGATTCCTCTGGATGGCAAATTCATGATTGTAGGGGAGCGGATCAATCCCACTGGCAAAAAAGCCCTTCAAGCAGAATTAAGGGAAGGAAAGCTGGAAATCGTCAATCAGATGGCGAGTGAACAGGCAGAGCTTGGTGCAAGTATTTTGGATATCAACGTTGGAATGAACGGCATTGATGAAAAAGAAGTGATGCTGCTTGTAATGCAGGAGGCAATACAGGCTTGTAAGCTTCCACTTTGTATCGATTCCAGTCATGTTCCTGTAGTGGAGGCTGCGTTGCGCCTTTATCCCGGCAGGGCGTTAATTAATTCGATTTCACTGGAGAAGGAGAAGTTTGAAAAGCTCATTCCCCTTGCAAAAAAATATGGTGCCATGTTCATTCTCCTTCCCTTATCCGATCATGGTCTTCCAAAGGATATAGAAGAGAAGAAACAAATCATTCAGACGATACTAACAAGAGCCAATGAATTTGGATTAACCAAGGAAGATATAATTGTTGATGGTTTAGTAAATACCGTTGGAGCAAATAAACAGGCATCTATTGATGCTCTGCAGACCATCCGTTACTGCAAGGAGGAGCTTGGTATTGCCACCATTGTGGGTCTATCGAATATTTCCTTTGGACTTCCGGAAAGACAGTTTGTGAACAGTACATTTTTGTCCTTTGCAATACAAAGCGGATTAACGATGGCCATTGCCAATCCATCTCAGGATCTTCTTGTCAATACCGCCTTGGCAGCAGACCTGCTTCGCGGGCTAGAGGATGCTGCAGAGAGCTATATTGAGCGTGTCACCTCAAGACCTACAACCATTACGTCTGCAGGAGCTCAGGCATTAAAACCGCAGCCTAAGGAAGCTCCAAGCACCCCTAAGGATGCATGCTGTACTCCAGGGGCAGCACCAAGTCATGAACAGCATCTTGATCAAAGTGCAGACTATAAAAAGGAAATCTTTGAAGCGGTAGTAAAAGGAAAGAAAAAAACAATCCTTTCCCTTGTGGAAAAAGAGCTGGAGCTAGGAACGAAGCCGGACTTCTTAATTGAAGAAACGTTAATTCCGGCGATTAATGAAGTAGGCTCCCTATTTGATAAACAGATTTATTTTTTACCCCAGCTAATATCCGGTGCAGAGACGATGAAAACCGCAATTGATTACCTGGAACCAAAGATAGAAAAGAAGGAAACTTCAGTCAAGGGAACCATAGTAATTGCAACCGTAGCGGGAGATATCCATGACATCGGTAAGAATTTGGTTGTATTAATGTTGAGAAATTATGGTTATCGTGTGATTGATTTGGGAAAGGATGTGCCTTCCGAGAAAATCATACAGACCGCGAAAGAAGAGAATGCAGATATTATCGGTCTTTCCGCTCTAATGACAACCACTATGGTGGAGATGAGAAGGGTTGTGGATCTAGCAAAGGAAGCCGGCGTAACGGCCAAAATCATGGTTGGAGGCGCGGTTATTACGGAGGGATATGCACTGGAAATTGGTGCGGACGGATATTCGGAGGATGCACAATCTGCGGTAGCGTTGGTGAAAAGGTTTATGGAACTATAATATAGTGGCATAGGAAGTAGAGTTCAGCTAAATTAGTACGGAGCTGATTAAATCATTATTACCAATTAGGATAATAAACGGAGGAAAACGAAATGGGATTGTTTCAAGGAAAGAAGCTAAAGGTGGAAAAAGCGTTTAAGAATGAGAGCAATCAGTATTATATTGATTATGATAAGTTAAAAAATAATCAGGAGTTTCTTACGGTATTATATAAAAAACTTGTTGGAGAGCACTCCTGTCTTTTTCTCATAGATTCAGCTATGTTTTATGAAAAGGGAGAAGATAAGGTACAAAAGTTGATTCAAAAAGTTAGGGATGAATTAAAGGGGAAGGGAATTGACTTTAAGGAGCTGATTCTGAAAAAAGAGGCTGACAATCGAGTGCTTGGCATAAAAATTACTGCCGGTGAAAAGGTAAATCACTATCAGCTGGGTGTACCGGTTCAAGCTGATCAAATTAGTGATATGGTTGAAGTAATAGCGAACTACAATGCCTTCTGCTATGTGTGGAAGAACAACTCTTCCGAAGAAATGATTGACGCATTTACACAGGCCAGGGGAGAATTTGAGGAGCTAAGAGAATTGTGTGAATATTACTCCTATCAGGATAGTTACTTTAAGAGAATTAGCATTACCAGCAAACAAGATATATCTGAGGTTGTTGATTTGGCGGTTATGGAATATGAAAAGAAATGATAAATTAGCAAAGTGGGATTGGGTTCCAGGGTAATTAAATCAGAATAGAATAAAAGTAATGTAGATATAACAGTATAGAAAAGAGGGTTTTCCCAGGCATAAAGCGTTACTGTTCACTCTCCATTCAGAACTAGGCATAATGATTTCGATAAATGATTTCCGAAAAGGAGTATTTGCATTTGTCGAAATCATATCCTTAATTTTGGAGTGAACAGTAATCAAAAAGCCGAGGGAATATCCTCTTTCTTTTTGTATGTATTGCAATTGATCAAAGGATAGTATTATAATAAAATGGTAAATTATTGAAATATAAACCCTTATGAGAAAGAGAGGAGGGAGGAAATATGTTCAGCATTCGTTTGGCATTCACTAACATCATACGTTACAAGGTAAAAAGTATATTAAACCTTCTTATTTGTATGGCGCTCGTTGTTCTGTTAAATCTATTTATGGGAGCGCTGGAGAGCAATCAGCAACAGTTATCACATATATCGGATTCCATAAAGGTACAAGCTCAAATCACTAGCTTAAACGGAAACCTGCAAACCGGTTTGGTTATCAAGGAGGACATAATTAATGGGATACTCCAGTCAAAGTACATAACAGAGCCATCCCTATCCATAATGTTGTCTGCCTATGAAGGAGAGTTTTTGGAAGGTGATAACAAAATCCATAGTACAATGGATGCAACCGCTATTACGAATATAAAAGCATTGACCGGAGTAACCGATAAAGATGTTACACTATTACAGGGCATGAAATTAGACTTCCTTCAATCCAATCAGAAATACTGTATCCTCCAGGAGGGATTTTTACAGCAGAAGAACTGGAAGCTTGGCCAAACCATAAAATTGTCTTTCTATTATGATTATCGGGACAAGGATTATCAATATACTCAGCAGCAGTTGAAAACAGAAGAGTTTATTATTGCTGGCAGCGTAATTTCCAAAGAAGGAGAGTATTTACCACAAATCCTAGTTCCATTTCAATGGGCAAGGGAGGCATTTCAAGAAAAGAAGGTGCCGCTGTTAGTGAATGCAGCGTCCTTTTACATAAAAAATCCTTTACAAATTAATCAATTTAAGAAGGAGATGCATGAAACACTTCATTTACTTGAAATTAATCAGGCCAGTGAATTTTCCTTTGCAGGAAATGCGTTGGCGGTAAATGATGAAACCTTCATTCTTTCTGCTTCTAGAATTCGGGATAATATTGCCCTTTTAAGAAGCTTTATGCCAATATGCTTGCTGTTGGTGGTTTTTATCGGATATATCACATCTTATTTACTTATTCAGAATAGAAGGGGACAATATGCTACCATGCGTTCCCTTGGCATGAGCAGCCGATTATGCTTTATCACATTGATAATGGAGAGTGCTATCCTAGAGTTGGTAGGTGGAAGTTTGGGAATTACATTATCCATGCTTCTTACCAAACAGGAAGGGAGTTTTTTTATCATACTCCTGTTGATATTTCTCGGTTGCATGATTGGTGGTACCGCAGTTTCGCTTTATCAGCTGGGCAGGATTAATGTGATGAAAGCCCTGGCTCAAAGGGATTAAGGAGGAAAATATTATGGAGATTATAAAGGCAGAAGAGGTTCATTATTCTTATCAGTCAAAATACCAGAAGATCGATGCGGTTAGAGGCATCAGTTATTCCTTTGAAGATGGTCTGATGTATGCAATTGTTGGGGAATCGGGCTCGGGCAAAAGTACTTTTTTATCGCTGTTGGGGGGGCTTGATCTTCCTACTAAGGGAAAAATCTATATTGACGGAGAAGATATGACAAGTCTGAACCGAGATAATTACCGAAGGGAGAGCGCGTCCATCGTTTATCAATCCTTTAATTTATTTCCGTTGTTAACTGCCCAGGAGAATGTTATGTTCCCTATGGAATTGACTGGAGTAAAGCGAAGTTTGGCAAAGGAGAAAGCAGCAAGATTGATTGATCAGGTAGGGTTACGTACACAAGTATTGCACCAGTTTCCGCAGATGATGAGCGGAGGGGAGCAGCAGAGGGTAGCAATCGCCAGAGCAATGGCTGCTGGTGGAAAAATAATATTAGCAGATGAACCCACCGGTAATTTGGACTCCGAGAACGAGAAAAATATTGTAACACTGTTAAAAGATGCTGCTCATAAGCTTGGATATGCGGTGATTGTTATTACACATAATCCAGAAGTGGCTGCAAAGGCTGATTTCATCCTCCGAATGAGGGATGGAAGGCTGGTTGATTAGGAGGAATTATATGCTTTTTCAAAATAGTATAAGGCAGATCTTACGAACCCCTGTAAAATCCATCCTCTTTGTAATACTGATTCTGTTATCTTCCATTCTTTCCACCTTGGGTATTAATCTTTGGCTTATGAGTTCCTCTAATATAAAGGAATTTGAAAAGGTATTTACAACAATCGGAACGGTGGAGCAAAAGAAATCAGTAATGAATAAAGTGGAGGTTTGGGATGCCATAAAAAAGGTTACAAGCTATGAATATATTTCAAAGTATAATGCACCAATACCCTTATCTGCTTTAAAGGGGGAAGAGTTCCATTACCTATACGAACCGGAGAAACGTCCTTTTTATGGCGCATATTTGCCAGATTACCAACTGCTTCCTCCGAATACAAATTGGTCGATTGGTCAAATTATATTAGAGTTTACCGTCAATAAAGATTGCATACCCGACCATGAGGTTGAGATTAATATTAAAAAACAACTTTTTACCAGATATCCGCTCAATACACCCACGGTGTGGTTTTGTGACCGATATAATCCAAAACCTGATAAATTATATGCCGGAAGAACGTATGTGATGGCAATGATGGCCAGCTACGATTGGAAGAGTGACAGCGAGCTAAGAACAGTGTTTACTCCAATTGAAATGGTATCCTCTATGCAATATACGGAGGATGGAGACTTAATGGAAGATGAGATGAGAGGAGTATTGTACGAAGAAGTGACAGAAGGGTTTTATGATACGGAGCACGGGAAACGTTGGTTGGAACTATCAAAATGCATGGATCGTCCTTTTCATACTGTTCCGGTTACTCCCACTGCAAATACCAATTTATTGGTGCCATTTTATAGTGGTACCACTTATATTAATTCAGGCAATAACATAACGAACGAAGAGTTTCAAAATGGAGATAAGGTATGTTTGGTGTCAGCGGATTTTGCCAAGAGAAATAATCTAAAGATAGGGGACAAGATTAAGCTGCCACTTTATTATGCGAACTATAGATCCTCGGCAGGGCGTGCATTTGGTGATAATGAAGCCTGGGCAGGCTTTCAATATCTGAATGCCAAGGGAAAGGCTTATCCTGTGTTCAGTGATTCACAGTATACGATTGTAGGAACCTATATATCCATAGGAGGAGGTAATTCAAGCGGTTATACGATAGCACCCAACGAAATTATCATACCCTCCAAATCTGTAGAATCAAGTGATAAAGATAATATTGTAGAATATGGCCCTATGATGGGCTACACGACCTCCTTCCAAATACCGAACGGTTCCATTGATCAATATAAAAAGCAATTTCAAAAACTGGGTCTAGAGGATTTGGAGTTGACCTTTTATGATAAAGGTTATTCAGAGATGAAGGTCGGTATTGATAATATTAAGAGTATGGCGGCAATTTTGTTGGTTGCAGGAATCATTGCTTCATTCCTGGTACTTGCCTTTTATTGTAATTTATTTATTGCAAAGCAAAAAAAACGTACAGCAATGGAGCGCTCCTTGGGAATGAGCATTCTGGAATGCAAATTTTCAATGGTAAGCGGAGTAGTTCTAATTGCTTTTGTTGGTAGTGTAATCGGAAGTTTATTAGGCTTTCTATTGACCAACATTACGGCAAATATCTTTAGTGGGAATCATTATTACAGTACGGAATATACCTTGGGCTCCATTAGTAAAACAACTGGGGCTGTGGAAGGGATACAATATGCTCAGCCAATCCTTGGAGTGTCAGTGCTAACTTGTGTAGCGGTTGTGTTAGTTGCATTTTTACTTTCTTTCATTGTGGTTTCGAATAATTTAAGGAGTGAGCCGCTGGCATTGTTATCGGAGAAGGCGGAGTAAAATGCCATCTCGTTCGAATATTAGGTGAAGCAATATTAAGTGAATATTAACGCTGGAGTAAGTCTAGAGTCTGGAGTAAAATTCTGGAGTAAAATTAATTATCTAAAGTCAATAATTATTTATCGATAAACAATAAATAATTATTGACTTTCGTTTTGTGGAGTGATATATTTGAATTGAAGGCTGAATTGGAATCCGAGGTTCCAGTTTGCAAACTTAACTTCTGTTCAGCCTATCTCTTGCAAGATTAAATTCCAGCAAACTAAGTTTCCTTTAGTTTTCTGGAAGCAAGTATTGCAAAAAGTGATATGACAGGAAATTACTTCTCCAAACACATTGTTTTATAGCCTCAAAATTGTTATGCTTCAGGATCGAAATTTAGCAAGCAGGTTTAGCAAGCTATATACAGCAAATTCAGCACAGAATCATTATTTGTAGTATTGATTCCTTTATGGTTTCCAGTAAAAATATGATTATCGATAATTATTTTCAGGAGGAAGTTTTACGTATGAGTAAGAATCCATTGGTACGAATAACAAAGTATTTACTAGACTTTATGTTTTATTCGGGAATTGTAGTATGTGTAACGGTTCCGTTCACCTTTCAGGTAGTCGGTAATATCTACACCATATTCAAGAAATATTATATACCGTTTTGCCTTATCTTTATGGTTGCAGGAGTTTTCGCCATTTTGATTTTGAGGGAGCTGAGGAAGATGTTTCATTCAATTATGGCTGAAAATCCATTTGTGATAGAGAATGTGAATTCGTTAAAACGCATGGGAATCTGTTCCTTTGTTATTTCGTTCTGTATGATATTGCGATTATTATTTGTCATAACTCCGGCTGAGCTGATATTAATTGCGGTGTTTTTAATTGCCGGTATGTTTTCAATGGTACTGTCGCTAGTATTTGACAGGGCGGTCTCCTATAAAGAGGAAAATGACCTCACCATCTAGGTTATAACGGAACATAACCGTGCCGGGCAAAATGGAGGAAATATATGATTGTAGTTAATTTAGATGTGGTAATGGCTCAAAGAAAGATTGGTTTGACCGAACTTAGTGAACAAGTAGACCTCACTTTGGCAAACCTGTCAATATTAAAAAATAATAAAGCAAAAGCCATGCGCTTTAGTACTTTGGAAGCAATTTGCGAAGCTTTGAATTGTCAACCAGGCGATATTTTGGAGTATGTGAAGGACGAGAAGTCCAAATAGCAGGAGAATAAACAAAGAGAATGTTAAAGTTACTATCTTATGGCATAGGACTCTCTAAAAAATAATAAGGAGGTTAAGTTAAATCATGGAACAATTAAATAATCCTCTTCCATTAACGGAAGAGAAACAACCTGCAGCGGAGGAATTATTTCGGTACCCAGAGTCTCCATTGCTTCTACAAATGCGCCATAAATATGGATTATATGGAGGAATCAGCTTAACGTTTGGTGTTGGATTTGCACTTTTTTTCTACCGGGCATGGATAGGGTTGAATGTATTCTTTTATAGTGCAATAATTGTTGCACTTCTAACAATTGTTATGACAAAATTGACTCCAAAAATGAAAGTAGGCACAAAGCTGTACTTTGGAGCGGTTCTCCTTTTGGGGGCCTCTACAGCATTGACTTCCAATGAGACTTTGCTGTTTTTAAATATTGTAGCCATGTTGATTTTATTGGATTTATCCCTATTACATCAGTTTTATGAGGTGGGGAGATGGGAATTTATAAAACATCTTGGTAAAATGATAAACTTGGTATTTATCAGTATTGCTTGTCTTTGGATGCCTTTTGCGGACGGTCTTCAATATTTTAAGAAGATTAAAGTGTTGAAAAATGATAAGGTTAGAAACATTATCATAGGTACCTTAATTTCCATTCCGATTTTATTTGTAATAACCCTTTTATTATCCAGTGCTGATATGCTATTTGGAAGTGTAGCCGAAGATATTTATGATGGAATATTTTCAGCGGATATATTTTGGATCATATCTATGGTTGTGTTCGGGATGTTGGCATGTTATTGCATCCTTAGTGCAACTCTGTTAAGAGTGGGAATGGAAGAAAAGAAAGGTTTTGCTAAGGCAGATGCATCCATTGCTGCCACAGTAATAACCTTGTTATGTTTGTTGTATGCCTGCTTTTGTGTATTGCAAATACTATATTTGTTTACCGGAGGGCTTCTAGTCTTACCAGAGGGGTATACCTACGCAGAATATGCCAGAAGAGGTTTTTTTGAATTGATGTTTGTTACAGCAATTAATATATCCTTGATGATATTATGCAGAACCCTTTTTAAGGAAAGTAAATTCTTGAACTTTTTGGTAGTGTTCATGACAGCATGTACTTTTATATTAATTGCATCTGCCACATACCGAATGCTCCTTTATATTAATAGTTACCATCTGACATTTCTTCGCTTGTTTGTATTGCTTGTACTTTTTATTGAAGTATTTATTCTTACAGGGGTGATTATCTCTGAGTTTAGAAAGAATTTTCCGCTCTTTACTTATAGCGTTGCTGTTATTACGATCTGCTATCTCGTATTTGCGCTGGGCAAGCCGGATTATGTGATTGCTTCTTATCTGATACATCAAAAAGATACGTTGAACATGGAGGATTTATCCTATTTATCCACAGAGTTATCACTGGATGCTGCTCCAGTACTTTTACCAATACTGGAAAATGAGAAGCGATGGGATAAGAATGCAGAGACATCCGGGGATTATGGATTTGAATCAGACCGAATCTATCCAATGAGTTATGAGGATATGGTAAAAAATTATTATCAACGTATTGAAGAGGCAAATGATAGCATTGATATTAGAGAATTCAATTATTCCACTTATATTGCGGGGAAGACTGCCAAGGAATATCCGGTTAAGAAAAACTAAGGGTAACTGTTCACTCCAGGTTCAGAACATGGAATAATGATTACGATAAATGTTTCCTGAAAAGGAGTATTTGCATTCGTCGGTATTTAGGCTCTGTCTTTTAGAGCCTTATGTACCGCTACGTAATGCAACTAAGCGAAAGCGTCTCCGCTTCGGGAAACATTTGTCGTAATCATATCTCAACTTTGACTGGGAGTGAACAGTTACAGCTAAGAATTGTTTATAGTTAATTAATAATCTGCTGGTTTTCATTTCCACAAATTGTGGTATACTTATCACAAACAGTATTTTAGACGGAAGGAAATGAAAAAAGGATTATGGAAGAATTAAATTCAACAAAAAAAACAAATAAATACTCGGTTGACGTAATGATACCGACCTACCGCTCGGACGAGAAGCTAAATAAGCTTTTGACGATGCTGTATAGTCAGACCATTACGCCTGACCGGGTTTTTATTCTGCATACAGAAGAATTCCCTGGACAAGAACAGCCCTTACCGATCATTGACAATAGTAATATTACGGTTGTTCCTATTGAGAAAGCAAAATTTGATCATGGCGGTACAAGAAGATACGGAGCCTCCTTATCACAGGCTGATATTTTGATGTTCATGACCCAGGATGCGGTACCGGAGGATGAATTTTTGATTGAGCGTCTGCTTGAACCCTATGAAGATCCATGGGTATCCGCAACCTATGCCAGACAGCTGGCGGATGAAAAAACGGATTTTTTGGAGCGATATATCAGAAGCTTTAATTATCCAAAGAAAAGTGTAGTAAAGACGTTAGCGGATTTAGAGAATATGGGAATCAAGACCTTCTTCTGTTCGGATGTATGTGCAACGTATCGCAACTCTGTTTATCAAAAGATGGGTGGTTTTGTGGACAAGACAATTTTTAATGAAGATATGATTATGGCAGCATCAATGATTCGTGCCGACTATAGAATTGCTTATGCTGCAGAAGCAAAGGTGATACACTCCCATAATTATTCTTATTTCCAACAGTTTACCCGTAATTTTGATCTTGGGGTATCTCATAATCAATATCTTGAAGTTTTTTACGGGGTAAAAACAGAATCGGAAGGATTAAAACTTGTTAAAAATGCCATTAAGTATTTGATATCCAAGAAAAAATATCTATTGATACCGGATTTGATATTAAGTAGCGGATTTAAATTTTTAGGATACCAGTTAGGGAAACGGTATGATCTTTTGCCTAAAAAATGGGTTGTACAGTTTAGTATGAATAAGTCCTACTGGAAATAAGAAAGCTAAAGAGTGAGTGTAGCATTACTTAGTATAAAAAATTAATGATATAGTTGAGAGTAGCACTAGTTAATATATAAAAGTAACGACTAGTTGATATGTAAAACTAGAGGTATAGGTGGAATTATCGCTTACTTGATATAAAAAGTAACGATAATAGATGAGAGTAGCTCTACTTGATGTATAAAAGCAGCAATATAGGTGAGATTATCGCTACTGATATATAAAATTAACAATATAAGTAAGAGTAGCACTACTTGATATACAGAATTAACTTTATAGATAAGACTAGCATTACTTAGTATATAAAATATTGATTTATGGAGACGAGAACATGAGCACAGTAGCAATTGTAATGGCAACTTATAATGGTGAAAAATATGTAGGGGAGCAAATTGATTCCATCCTAGCTTCAAGCTATCAGGATTTTGAACTTTTTATCTATGATGATGGATCTCAGGACAACACCCTATCGATTTTACGTACCTATGAGGAGCAGATACCGTCAAAAGTGCATGTGTTTCAAAATCAAAAGAATCTGGGACTTGTTCTTAATTTTATGGAAGCACTTACCAAAACCACAATGGATTATGTTATGTTCTGTGATCAGGATGATGTTTGGAAGCCAAATAAAATCGGTATTACCCTAAAGAGAATCCGAACCATGGAGGCACAGTATGGCAAGGATAAGCCCTATGCCGTATTTACTGACGCTGCAATTGTGAATCAGGATTTACAGGAAACCCATCCTTCTTTTTTTGTGTCCAATCATCTTAATCCCTGCCGTACGGACTTACCCCATCTATTGATGGAAAATAAGCTTATTGGCTGTACTGTTATGGTTAATGGAGCACTTCGTAAGATATTACAAGGAAACCGTCTGCCACAGAATGCGAAATACCATGATTGGTGGGTAGCCTTAATTGCATCCTCTTTTGGTAAAATTGGATTTGTAAAGGAAAGCACCCTAATGTATCGCCAGCATGGGGGAAATATAGTAGGCGGAGCTGATTTTCACTCCTATGTAAAAAATCGAATAGAGACTTTACACCAACAGAGGGAGGCAATACGTTCTTTAGAAAAGCAGGCGGAAGAGTTTTTGCTTTTGTATGGCGAACAATTGTCTGCGGAAAAAAGAATGATTATTCAGACTTTTGCTAATTTAAATGAAGCGGGATTTTTACAAAAAAGGCAGATAATTCTAAAGGGAAAGTACCTTAAAACAGGGCTTGTTAGGAATGTTGGATTGTTAATAATCATTTAAAATATATGTATAAATATACAACGCTTTATCGATTTAAACTAATAAAAAAATTCTGCAAATAGGCTTGTTTCAACACTTGACAAATAAGTGGCTTGCTGATACAATAACTTAAAACTTAATAATATTACTTTTTATACAGCAACGGAAGCCCCATTACAGAGTGTCCTGTGGTGTTGGGCTTTTTGTTTACTATTAACAGGTTATCATACATATGGGAGAGGAGCATGCGATGAAAAGAATGGTATTATCGATTCTGGTTGACAATACAGCGGGTGTACTTAGCAGGGTAGCCGGTTTGTTCAGCAGAAGAGGATATAACATCGATAGCTTGACTGTGGGTGAGACTCAAGATCCGGAGATTTCCCGAATGACTATTCTGGCTCACGGTGATGATCAGATTTTGGAGCAAATCAAGAAGCAGTTATTCAAATTGGAGGATGTGTTCGAGATTAAGGAATTGGCACCGGGAGAATCAGTGACAAGAGAATTGATTCTTGTCAAAGTGAGTGCTTCTGAAAAGGATCGTCAGGGTATTATATCAATCGCAGATATTTTTCGTGCAAAGATTGTTGATGTTGCACTGGAATCACTTATGATTGAACTAACCGGTAATCAGGAAAAAATTGATGCATTCATTAAGTTGCTAGACCAATATACCATTAAGGAGCTGGTTCGAACCGGTATTACCGGACTTCCCAGAGGCTCTGGCGATATTTCGGACTATATTGATGATTGAGTCCTGAAGTATTTCATAAAATCTATTACGGCATAGGGAGGGGAACCTCTTTTAGTAAATTTAAAAGCGGGAGAATCATTTCGCTAAAACAAGGAGGATATAAAAATGGCAAAGATTTATTATCAACAAGATTGTAATCTTTCTTTATTAGAAGGCAAAACAATCGCAGTAATCGGCTACGGCAGTCAGGGACATGCACATGCTTTGAACGCAAAGGAATCAGGTGCAAATGTAATTATCGGACTTTATAAAGGCAGTAAATCCTGGGCAAAGGCTGAGGCAGCAGGATTTGAAGTATATACAGCTGGTGAAGCAGCGAAGAAAGCGGATATCATCATGATTCTGATTAATGATGAGAAACAGGCTAAGCTTTATAAAGAAGAGATTGCTCCGAACTTAGTAGCAGGGAATGCTTTAATGTTCGCACATGGTTTCAGTATTCATTTTGGTCAGATTATTCCTCCTGCTGATGTGGATGTATTAATGATCGCTCCTAAGGGTCCTGGTCATACTGTAAGAAGCCAATATCAGGAAGGCCGTGGTGTTCCTTGTCTTATCGCTGTTCATCAGAATGCTACCGGTAAGGCACATGATTTAGGTCTTGCATATGCACTTGCAATTGGTGGTGCAAGAGCAGGCGTTCTTCAGACAACCTTTAGAGAAGAAACAGAAACAGATCTCTTTGGTGAGCAAGCTGTTCTTTGCGGTGGTGTTACTGCGCTGATGAAGGCTGGTTTTGAGACTTTGGTTGAAGCTGGTTATGAACCGGAAAGTGCATATTTTGAATGTATCCATGAGATGAAGTTAATCGTTGACTTAGTCAATGAGAGCGGCTTTGCAGGTATGAGATATTCCATCTCCAACACAGCGGAGTACGGTGATTATGTAACCGGTTCCAGAATAATTACTGCTGAGACAAAGAAAGAGATGAAGAAGGTTCTTACTGAGATCCAGAATGGTACTTTTGCACGTAATTGGTTATTAGAGAACCAGGTAGGTTGTCCGAACTTCAATGCTACCAGAAAAATTGAAGCACAGCATGAACTTGAAACAGTAGGTGCGGAACTTCGTAAGATGATGAGCTGGACTAGCAAGCCGAAGTTAATCAATAACTAAATCATAAATAATAATATCATTCTAATTGAAGAGGCTGTTGTAAAATATCTTCTCAGAAATAAGTTAACATGGAGTATAGACCTTTATTCATACTTTTGTTATACGGGATTTCTGAGCGGAATTTTACAACAGCCTTGTTAATTGATAGAATATAGTGATTTAATTGGCTCTTTGTCAGGAGTTGGGGTAAAATGATTAATTTAAGATAACACAAATTCAAATCATTAGGAAGGGAATTTGAATTTGTGTTATTTTTGAAAATGAATGATGGAAATCCATCGGGTGTTCCTAGTCCAGTTATTAAGAGGTGTACTAGTTATTTAATCCGTAGCTGAGTTCCTTAGAATTTAACGTCTCATTCATGCTTCCGGTGCGATAACCCTTTAAATCAAGAGATACATAGGTAAAGCCGATTCGTCTAAATTCCTCATACAGTTTGTCACGAACCTCTCCGTCAAGAAGAATTGCAAATCCCTTCTCATCCGTCTCAATTCTAGCCAGCTTATCGTGGATTCGTACTCTAACCTGCCAAATACCAAGATCCAGTAAATATTGCTCTGCTTTGTCAATCATAATAAGACGCTCTGGGGTAATACTTTCCCCATAGGGAAAACGAGAGGAAAGACAGGCAAAAGAAGGCTTATTCCAGGTAGGCAATCCGAATTCCTTTGACAATTCACGTATTTCAGGTTTTGTGAAGCCCACCTGTCTTAAGGGGCTATGTATGCCAAGTTCTTTTACAGCAATTAACCCTGGACGATAATCTCCGTTATCATCACTATTGGAAGCCTCCATAACGGCGGAGATGTTTTTCTCTAAAGCGATTTCTTTAATCTTTGTAAATAATTCCGATTTACATAAGTAACAACGATTTTTTGGATTGTTTGAAAATCCTTCAATATCAAGCTCTTCGGAATCTACCACATAGTGTTTAATGTTTTGCTCCTTGGCAAATTGGGTTGCTTCTTTTAGTTCTCTTTCAGGAAAGCTTAAAGAACGTGCGGTTACTGCGATTAAATTTGTACCGAGGGCTTCCTTGGCTGCATGCAATAGAAAAGTGGAATCCACACCACCCGAAAAGGCTACGGCAGCACTATTTAAGCTCTTTAAATAAGCTAAAAGTTCCTGATATTTCAAATGTAATTGATCCATTGGTTACTCCTTTTTGTTGTTTTATAGATTAATCCTATAAGAATACTATGAAAATAAGTATATTTTAGTTAACGTGAGCGGGGATGTCAAGTATATTATTTGTCTGTGTCATAACATATTGTTGATATTCGGCATAAATTTGATCAGAGTACTAATTTTGCTCTGCTCGATTAAATCTTTACAATGTACGGAATGCGCAAGCTTTCTCACTAAATAAGAAACAGCCATATTAACTAATGGTTGACATTGGATTCCTATAATGTTACAGTCAAAGAAATTGGATATTTCATACATTACTTAAGGATTGACATTTTATGATTGGAGATACGCATGATTAACACAATTATATTGGACATTGGAAATGTACTGGCACATTTTGGGTGGAAGGAATATTTGGAAAAACAAAATTATGAGGAAGAACTTTACAGACGCATCCGTCTAGCTACCGTTCATAGCGAAGGCTGGAAGCTTTGGGATAGAAGTAGCATTACATCGAAAGAGATTGCAGAAATCTGTTGCAAGTATGATCCATCCATCGAAAAGGAAATCAGAGCTTTCTTTGAAAACGTCTATACCTATGTTTGGGAATATGATTATGCAAGCGATTTCGTGAAAAATCTGAAAGAGGCAGGCTATCAAGTATATCTGTTATCGAATTTTAACGGTGGGCATTTTTTGCATATGAAGGAGAATTTTGAATTCATTCGTCATGTGGATGGAGGGGTAATATCCTATGAAGTCAACCATATTAAGCCGGAGCCTGAGATATATGAACACTTACTTCAAAAATACCAGATCAATCCCACGGAAGCGGTATTTCTAGATGATATGGAAGAGAATATAAAAGCAGCAGAAGCTTTTGGCATACATACTATTTTGGTTGAAAATCACGAACAGGCTCTTAATGATTTAAGAAAACTTAGTGTTAAAATATAAAGAAGGATTTATCCAAAAAATATGGTCAATTTACACAAGGAGAAGGAGATTAGGATGAAACGTTGGAGAAAACGATTATTAACAGCATTTATCATCGCAGTTATTGCGGGAGTACTAGGTTTTGTTTTATTGCTCTGTATTAATGCCTATATCACATCATCTGTAAAAAGCAGAATTATTACCCAGGAGGAAGCTAAGGAACTTAGTGATGTAGATTGTATTCTGATACTAGGAGCAGGAGTATGGGAAAATGATACCCCCAGCCCCATGCTGCATGACCGATTAGAACAGGGAATTGCTCTTTATAAGGCTGGTGTCTCCGACCGATTGCTAATGAGCGGTGATCACGGACGAGTGGATTATGATGAAGTGAATGTAATGAAACAATATGCAATTGATCAGGGCATTCCTTCTGAAAATATATTTATGGATCACGCGGGTTTTTCTACTTATGAGAGTATGTACCGTGCGAGGGATATCTTTCAGGCCAAGAAGATGGTGGTGATTACGCAGGGGTACCACATGTACCGTGCTCTTTATGATGGCAAAGGATTAGGGCTTGATGTATATGGTGTTTCCTCCGATCCAAGAAAATATGCAGGACAGAGTTACCGGGAGGCAAGAGAAGTATTGGCTAGATGCAAAGATTTCTTTTATGTTCTTATGAAACCGAAGCCCACTTATCTAGGTGAAGCGATACCGGTAAGCGGGAATGGAGACCTAACGAATGATAAGAAATGAGATATTGAAGTAAAAGAATGATAAATGGCCAAAAGATTCATTGATACGGTGGCAATAGCCTTTTGCCAATGAACTAAATTGAAAGACCGTTTAACAACTTAATCAAGATTAAAAATACAAATTAAGAACGCAGTAGAAGGGATATAAATAAATCCTTCTACTGCGTTTTTTAGTACCATTAGTCAATAAGATCCTTCTTAAGCCTTATCACTTACTTGGAGCGAACTAACCCTTTTATATAATCATAGTCAATATTCCCTGATTTACTTTGATAGAAGAAAGGATCCTTACGAAGGGTATCACCTGAGTTTAAGATGAATTTTTTGTATACCTTCCCGTTTGTTTTGTAAATGGTTGTTCGAAAGCTATATCCCAAATAAAATAGTGAGATACCTTTTTTGTTAACGGTAACGGAATTGAGATTTTGAATAATATGCTCAATATCTTTTTGCTCGGTAATTGAGGTACTCTTTCCTGTTCCACCATCAAAAATCTCAATCTTTGAAACCTTCTCCGGTTTGATGCTTGTAATATGGGAGGGTAGGTTCCACCACAACAAGCCCCCAAGTAGTAATAGCACAATTACAATTAAAACAATGTTCTTTTTCTTCATAAAAATCTCCCCCTACATCAAGATGTTATAGGTAATGATGAAATCATATTATTGCCGGTGTTTATGTACGACAATCAGACTTTCGTGGCTTCATGGCTACCTCGAGCGTAGCTTTTAATTCGAAATTATATCTGTTGCGCATACAATGAGCAATATTGTAGAGTTCATTATTTCCTATTTAACTTGTATCCGTTATGAATCATTGTGTTCAACTTTTTAGATGGATATTTTGATTAGTGTATAAATAAGTAATTACAAGAAAATAATACCATATTTGAAGGATTTAGTCTATTTTTATATTATTTCAAGAGCCTAAAGCCCTATCATGCAGAGTATACAGCGAATTATATGAAAAAATATGGCTTATACGATAATGTATCCGTCCTTCTTTTATGCTTATTTGAATGATTTATCAATATCGGTTAATAATACAAACTAAGCATAATTTGAAAACAATTTGGGAGTTGAGGATATGAAATACAGATTAGGAATTGACATTGGATCTACAACTGTAAAAATAGTTGCACTGGATGAACAAAACCAATTGGTTTATCAAGATTATAGAAGACATTTATCCGATATAAAATCGACCGTATTGGAACTGGTTAAGAACTGTTATGAACACCTTGGTGATAGCAAGGTACAGGTAAGTATTACCGGGTCAGGAGGGCTTTCTCTTTCCAAATGGTTAAATATTAGTTTTATTCAAGAAGTAATTGCTTGTTCCAAGGCAGTGGAGACATTACTTAGCGGAACAGATGTGGTGATAGAGTTAGGCGGTGAGGATGCTAAAGTTACCTATTATGGAGGTTCCTTGGAGCAGCGAATGAACGGAAGCTGTGCGGGAGGTACCGGAGCTTTTATCGATCAGATGGCGGTTCTTTTGGATACGGATGCAGCAGGACTTAACGAACTGTCCAAAGGACATAAACTTATTTATCCGATTGCATCCCGATGTGGGGTATTTGCAAAGACGGATATCCAGCCGCTAATCAATGACGGAGCTAGAAAGGAAGATATTGCGGCGTCCATCTTCCAAGCAGTTGTTAATCAGACGATAGGAGGCTTGTCCTGTGGTAAACCAATACGAGGAAGAGTTGTATTCTTAGGAGGACCCTTGTGCTTCCTACCTGAGTTGAGGGAAAGGTTTATAGAAACCTTGAAACTAAGCCGTGAGGAGGCCATTTGCCCAGAGAATGCACAACTTTATGCGGCGATCGGTGCTGCCCTTTCTATCACCAATGAAAAGACAATC
Organism: Bacillota bacterium; assembly: GCA_023435895.1. Lineage (GTDB taxonomy): Bacteria > Bacillota > Clostridia > Lachnospirales > Lachnospiraceae > Mobilitalea. The sequence goes on along the minus strand of JAEZLH010000030.1, from coordinate 56,038 downwards.
GCAATGGGAGAGCTGGTTCATAGGGTTAGAGAAATACAAGGAAATTGCGATCAACAAACAAAACAGTTGGAGCCATTATTTGCTATGCCAGATGAGTATGAGAAATTTTTGCAACGCCATAATAAGGCAAAGGTGGCTCGCCAAAATTTATCGGATTATAAAGGAAAGATGTACTTAGGAATTGATGCAGGTTCTACGACCACAAAAGTTGCGTTGATTGGAGATGAGGGGGAACTTCTATATTCTCATTATGGGAATAATGAAGGAAATCCGCTTTCCAAATTAATTCATATACTAAAGGAGCTTTATGACTTATTGCCAAAACAAAGTAAGATTAATAAGTGTACTGTTACAGGCTATGGAGAAGCGCTGATTAAAACAGCCTTACATGCGGACATGGGTGAAATTGAGACAGTGGCTCACTATAAAGCAGCGGAGCATTTTCTTCCGGGGGTTGACTTTATTCTTGATATCGGCGGGCAGGATATGAAATGCCTAAGAATCAAGAATGGAGCTATTGACAGTATTTTGTTGAATGAAGCTTGTTCATCCGGTTGTGGCTCCTTCCTGGAGGGCTTTTCTACCTCGCTCAATATGAAGGTTCAGGATTTTGCAAAGGAGGCCTTGCACTCAACCGCACCGGTAGATCTTGGCACGAAATGTACGGTTTTTATGAATTCCAGAGTGAAACAGGCTCAAAAGGAAGGAGCGACGGTAGGGGATTTATCAGCCGGGCTATCCTATTCCATAATAAAAAATGCTCTATATAAGGTCATCAAAGTCAGAGATCAAAAGGATATCGGGAACAAAATTATTGTTCAAGGCGGCACATTTTATAATGATGCGGTATTGCGTTGTTTTGAAAGGATAACGGGAAGAGAGGCAGTAAGACCCGATATTGCAGGGTTAATGGGAGCTTATGGTGCGGCACTAATTGCTAAGGAACATGCCCTCGAGGGTGAAGAAAGTACACTTCTTAACAGGGAGGAGCTTGAGGAATTTGAGATAAGCATCTCTACTGCTCGTTGCAAGAAATGTGGAAATCAATGCGTACTTACTGTGAATCATTTTAAATCCGGGGAGAAATTCATAGCCGGCAATCGCTGTGAGAAAGGGCTTGGTCAGGAAGCATACAGTAAAGATAAATTACCGAATCTCTATTTATATAAATACCGAAGAACCTTCGGGTATACCCCTCTTAGTGAGGAAGAGGCAATTCGTGGAACCATTGGTATCCCAAGAGTATTAAATATGTATGAGAATTATCCCTTCTGGTTTACCTTCTTTAATGAACTGGGCTTTCGTGTTATCCTTTCTTCTCCCTCATCGAAGAATCTATATGAAAAAGGGCTAGAGACCATTCCTTCCGAATCAGCCTGTTATCCAGCAAAGCTCACCCATGGTCATATTATGGATTTGGTTCATCAGGGCATTACAACAATTTTTTATCCTTCCATTGTATATGAACAGAAGGAGTATCGTGATGTAGACAACCATTACAATTGTCCCATTGTGATTTCCTATCCCGAGGTGATACGCAATAATGTGGATGAATTGAAGAGGAAGAACATTCGCATGATAACTCCTTTTCTATCCTTAGAAAACCCGAGGGTGTTAGTAAAGAGATTAACCGAAGAGCTAAAAGAATATCGGATTAATGAACAAGAAATAGCTAAGGCGGTATCCAGAGCATGTCGGGAGAGAGAACGATATAAGGATGATATCCGTGAAAAGGGAGAAACAGTACTGAAACAGCTTCACAAAGAGGGAAAACATGGCATTGTATTATGCGGAAAGCCTTATCATGTGGACCCTGAAATTAATCATGGGATTGCCGATATGATAATTACATTGGGGATGGCAGTATTGACAGAGGACAGCATATCACATAAGCTACCTCTAAAAAATAAACTCAGAGTGGTGGATCAATGGGTTTATAATTCGAGATTATACAGAGCAGCGGCCTATGTGGCGGAGGACGAAAGTCTTGATTTGGTGCAGCTTAATTCCTTTGGCTGTGGATTAGATGCGGTTACCTCGGATCAGATTGGGGAGCTGTTGGCGGAAGGCAACAAGATATATACTATGATAAAAATAGATGAGGGAAATAATCTGGGGGCTGCCAGAATCCGTCTTAGATCTTTAAAAGCAGCCATTGAAAAACGCTCATCTCTAGTGAATATGGAAGTGTCCAAAGAACTTGGGATTGCACCTCCTGTATTTACAAAAAGAATGAGAAAGCTTCATACCATATTAGCGCCTCAAATGGCTCCGATGCATTTTGAACTGGTACAGGAAGCGGCAAGAGCCTGTGGATACCGCATGGTGGTATTACCGGCGGATGACAGGGCAGCAGTGGATGAAGGGCTAAAATATGTCAATAATGATGCTTGCTATCCGGCGATCATTATGATTGGACAAATTGTGAAGGCATTAAAATCAGGAGAATATGATGTGGAGCAAACTTCTGTCATCATAACACAGAGTGGAGGAGGATGTAGAGCCACCAACTATATAGCATTTTTAAAGCTTGGACTAAAACAGGCAGGCTTTGGAAGGGTACCGGTTATCTCATTGAATACCATCGGGCTGGATAAACAGCCTGGCTTTAAAATGTCAATTGGAATGATTAATCGTTGTATCATGGCACTCATATACGGTGATTTATTTATGAGAGTGCTTTTTCGAACCAGACCCTATGAACGCTTTCCGGGTTCTGCTGAACTGCTTTATGAAAAATGGAATGAACTTGCCAAAGAAAATATTCGGACAGCCAATCGAAGAGTCTTTAAAAAGTATATGAGTGAGATTGTACATGATTTTGATCATTTGGAGTTGTTAGATATAAAAAAACCAAAGGTAGGTGTTGTAGGAGAGATTTTGGTCAAATACCATCCTACTGCCAATAACGATATTGTCAGCATTTTAGAACAGGGAGGAGCGGAGGCAGTTGTACCCGATCTTATGGATTATTTCTTATATTCTACTTTTAATTCGGGATTCCGATCTCGATATCTTGCCGGGAAGAAATTAGACAAGCAGCTAAGTGACATTGCCATGAATTATATGATGGGCTTTCGCAATATTATGAAGAAAGAGCTGGAGAAGAGTACAAGATTTACCTCACCCACCCCAATTCAGGAGCTGGCAAGGATGGCTTCCTCCGTCCTTTCCCTAGGCAATCAAACTGGTGAGGGATGGCTGGTAACCGCAGAAATGCTGGAATTTATTGAACAGGGCACCAGTAATATAATCTGTGTACAACCCTTAGCCTGCTTACCCAATCATGTTACAGGCAAAGGAATGTTTAAGCCCTTAAAGGATCGTTATCCGAAGGCAAATATTATGGGAATTGATTATGATCCGGGCATATCTAGTGTCAATCAAATGAACCGAATTAAGTTGTTGTTGTCCATTGCTCTTAAGGATATGAAAAAGTAGGGAGTATAAAACAATACCAAAGAAGAGATGCGGTGGTCGAAGGTAAAAACAAGATATGCAATCATATATATTGAATTAATTTGAGGATGCTAATACTTTTCCGTCCAATGGTTTTGCAACCAAGTATAACGATGGTAAAGGATTCATCCTCTTTTTGATGGTTGAGAACTTTATCATTTGGGTAGTCATATAGAAAAATTAGTGGTATCATAACATTGTTTACTAATTCTTGGTTGTTCTTGGAGGTGCTTTCTTGAAATTAATCGTTCGTTATTTAAAACCATATGGCATCAGAATGCTGGCTGGATTTCTGATAAAGGTTATGGCAACATTTATGGATTTGGGTCTGCCTTGGGTGTTGGCATATATCATCGATGATGTGATACCACTAAAAAAAGTATCGGTTATTTTATATTGGGGAATCGGAATGCTTTTACTCTCCATTGGTGCTAGAAGCTTTAATATTATAGCAAATCGAATGGCGGCTGCAGTGGCTAGAAATACTACAAGAAGATTGAGGCATGACTTGTTTGAAAAGATTTTAAGTTTGTCAGGAGCACAGCTAGATTACTTTGGGATATCTTCATTGGAATCTAGGATGACTTCGGATACTTATAATATACATAATATGATTGGTATGATGCAACGAATTGGGGTAAGAGCTCCGATTATTCTTCTGGGAGGAATTGTAGTTACCAGTACGTTAGAGCCCGTACTCACCCTTATTTTACTCGGTATACTGCCAATTTTGTTTGGCGTGGTATATCTTGTATCACGCAAAGGAATCCCGCTGTATACTGGGTTGCAAGCTACTTTGGATAAAATGGTAGGAGTGGTGCGCGAGAATATAAGTGGAGTTCGTGTCATTAAGGCATTGTCAAAGGGCGAATATGAAAAGCGACGTTTTTATAAAGTGAATTCTGAATTGGTGGATCGGGAACTGAAAGCGGGAACCGCTATGGCATTAACCAATCCTTCTATGAACTTTCTACTTAATCTTGGGCTTACCTTGGTGGTTGTAATCGGTGCTTATCGTGTCAACAGTGGAATTACCCAACCCGGTAAAATTGTAGCGTTCTTATCTTATTTTGCAATCATGCTTCAAGCGGTTATGGCTATTACAAGGGTCTTTGTAATCTATTCCAAGGCAATCTCCTCCGCTCTTCGTATTGAAGAGGTTATGATTACAAAAGAGGATTTGGTGACTAGTGTAGATTTAGTGACGAAAGAAGCTGATCAGAAAGAGAGAGATGCAAAGGATTCTAGGATTGAATCCAACCCAACACCCTTTATTGAATTTGATGAAGTTAGTTTTTCCTATACCAAAGAACCCTGCATTACAAATATAAGCTTTCAGCTGAACGAAGGAGAAGGGCTAGGTATTATTGGTTCCACCGGCTCAGGTAAGACAACCTTAATTAATCTTCTTATGAGGTTTTATGATGTGGAGGAAGGAGCCATTCGCATCAAAGGTAAGGATGTGAGAGCTTATGATAAGAAGAAGCTTCGGGAGAATTTTGGGGTTGTATTTCAAAATGATGTGCTATTCGCCCAAAGTGTAAGTGAGAATGTTCGGTTGGGAAGAAGTATAAGTAGGGAGTCCTTGGAGCAGGCAGTGGGGGATGCGCAGGCAATGGGTTTTTTAAAGGATTTAGAAAAAGGAATCGATTATGATTTAACCATAAAGGGCACCAATCTTAGCGGAGGACAAAAACAAAGACTTCTGATTGCTAGAGCACTTGCCAATCATCCGAAGATATTGATTCTGGATGACGCCTCCAGTGCCTTGGATTTTCGAACAGATTCACTACTTCGAAAAGCCATTCGTGAGAATTATTCCGATACTACAGTGATTATGGTTGCTCAGCGTATCAGTTCCATTATGAAAATGGATCATATTCTGGTGCTGGAGGATGGGAAAATGGAAGGGTATGGAACTCACGAAGAATTACTGGAACATTGTGAAGTCTATAAGGAGATATACCAATCACAAATGATGTCGTAGTAGTTGATGGAAGGAGATAACGGTGGCTGATTCAAACAGAGCAAAAGTAAGCGAAAAGACAGATAAGCCGAAGGATTTTAAGTATGTAGCCGGAAGGCTTTGGGAATATATTTATCAATATAAATGGAGAGTAGCAACCGCACTATTTTTGACCATCCTTTCAAACCTCTTGGCGTTGGTTGGTCCTCTATTATCCGGTTATGCCATAGATGCCATAGAACCCGGCAAGGGCAAGGTAATCTTTTATAAGGTGTTTTATTATGCAGCCTGGATGATTCTGTTTTATATTATATCTTCGGTGCTGTCCTATGTGTTATCAATTCTCATGCTTCGACTAAGTCAAAAAATTGTTCGCAAGATGAGGGATGATGTATTTACAAAGCTGGTAGATTTGCCAGTGGGATATTTTGACCGAAATCCGGCGGGAGAAATTATCAGCAGGATTTCTTATGATATTGATACTGTTAATACCTCTATGTCAACGGATGTGATTCAAATATTATCCAGTGTGATAACGGTTGTAGGCTCATTCATTATGATGATTATCATCTCTCCGGAGCTTGTGCTTATTATGGTACTTACCATACCTCTATTCATTCTGTACACCAGATACATAACAAAGAAGGTACGTCCATTTTTCAAGAAAAGATCAGTTAAGCTTGGGGAATTAAATGGGTTTGTGGAAGAAATGGTGTCGGGGCAAAAGACAATTAAGGCATATGCTGCAGAAGAGTCAATTATGGATCGTTTCAATCAAAAAAATGAAGAAGCGGTGGAGGCTTATTATAAAGCCGAATATTATGGAAGTATCACCGGACCTACAGTGAATTTTATTAATAATCTTTCTTTGTCCTTTGTTACGGTGATTGGAGCAATACTGTTTTTGTTTCATCAGCTTTCTTTAGGCAATATTTCTTCCTTTGTGCAATACAGCAGGAGATTTTCCGGTCCCATCAGCGAAGCGGCTAACATATTTAGTGATCTTCAATCCGCAGCGGCAGCAGCGGAGAGAGTGTTTAAATTATTGGATGAACAAATCGAACCAAAGGATAGGGAGAATGCTATTACCTTGAAGGAGGTACAAGGAAACGTAGAATTTAATCAGGTAAGCTTTGGTTATGTTCCAGACCGAATGATTATCAAGGGGTTGTCCTTACTTGCGAAACCAGCGGGTCTGGTTGCAATCGTTGGACCCACCGGAGCCGGTAAGACCACAATTATTAATCTGTTAATGAGATTTTACGATGTGTGGGAGGGAGAGATCCGGATTGATGACAACGAGAACAGAGATATAACAAGGAGCAGTCTGCGTAAATCCTATGCCATGGTGCTTCAAGATAGCTGGCTTTTTCAGGGGAGTTTCTATGAGAATATCGCATATGGCAGGGAAGAAGCCACAATGGAAGAAGTAATCGGTGCAGCGAAGATGGTAGGAATGCATTCTTTTATTAAGAGATTACCCAATGGATATGATACCATTGTGAATGAGGATGGTATTAATATATCAAAGGGTCAAAAGCAATTATTAACCATTGCAAGAGCAATGTTGTTGGATGCAAATATGTTGATTTTGGATGAAGCCACCTCCAATGTGGATACTAGGACAGAAATTAAGATTCAAAAGGCTATGAGAAAACTTATGGAACACAAGACCTGCTTTGTTATTGCACACAGATTGTCAACTATTCAAGGAGCGGATAATATATTGGTTATCGATCAGGGAAATATTGTGGAACAGGGTGATCATCGGGAGTTGATGGATAAGAAGGGATTTTATTATCGGTTGTATCATGCACAGTTTGAATAGAAGGGGTGAAGTGTTTTCTCTTTTTAGGATGAGCTTACCATTGATAAGATTCTTTTGAAGAATATATAATGAAGTTGAAAGATAGGTGAAATAAGACTTAAGGCAACTTAAGAATGGTATGACTAATGTTCAAAGATATGACAAAAGATCAAAATTTTACCTTGACATAATTGATTTTTCTCTATATACTAACTTTCAAATATGAAAAAGCAATGAAAAGAGCGAGTAAGAGTTCAAGCTTCCTAACAGAAAGTTACCGGTTGATGAGAGGTGCAAGAAAGCGAATTCCGAATACATCTTTGAGCTTCACACCGAACGGTGAAAACTAAGTAGGCTGTTGACGGATTCCCTGCACCCGTTATCGTGCTAGAGTATAATTAAGGATGATTGCGTATGTATGCAAGTCAGTGGATTAACGTACTCAAAGAGGTTGGTCATGTGAGTGACCAATAAATATGAGGTGGTAACGCGAGAGATATCCCGCCCTCTAGTAATATGAGAGGAGCGGGTTTTTTTGTACCCAAAAAGGAAAGGAAGAGAGAAATGGAACAACATTCAATTGAGGAGCAAATGAGAATTATATCAAAAGGAGCAGCAGAAATAATCTCCAAGGAAGAATTAAAAATGAAGCTGGAACGAGCAGAACAAGAAAATCGCCCCCTTATTGTTAAACTGGGACTTGATCCGACTGCGCCGGATATTCATTTAGGGCATACGGTGGTTCTTCGTAAAATCAGACAACTTCAGGAGTTGGGGCATCACGCAGTTATTATAATCGGAGATTTTACCGGCAAGATAGGTGACCCCACGGGTAAATCCAAAACAAGAACTCCACTCAGTGAAGAGCAGGTAATTCAAAATGCCAGAACCTATACGGAACAGATATTTAAAATTATTGATCCGGATAAGACTACGGTACGATTTAATAGTGAGTGGCTTTCAAAGCTCCAGTTCGAGGAGGTGATTAAGCTGGCGTCTTCTGTGACTGTTGCAAGACTTTTGGAGAGGGACGATTTTCAAAACCGTTTTCGAAGAAAGGAAGCAATTGGCTTACATGAATTCTTCTACCCGCTGATGCAAGGATATGATTCTGTTGAGATTAAGGCAGATATTGAGTTGGGAGGAACGGATCAGACCTTTAATATTTTGATGGGTCGTAATCTTCAAGGGGATAATGGACAGGAAAAACAAATTGCGCTTTTTATGCCTTTGTTAGAGGGAACGGATGGTATTGAAAAGATGAGCAAGAGCCTTGGCAATTACATCGGGATTTATGAGCCTGCTGAGGTAATCTTCAAAAAGGTAATGGAAATACCGGATCATCTTATCCTTCGTTACTATGAGTTAGTGACGGATGAGCATCCGGACCGGATTGATGAGATAAGAAGCGAATTGGAACAGGGACGAAACCCCAGGGACTGTAAGCTTGAGCTGGCTGAAATTATTACGGGATTATATCATTCAGAGGAGGAGGTTCATAAGGCAAAAGAGTACTTTAATACTGTCTTTCAGAAAGGAGAAATTCCTTTGGAGATGCCTGTAATTACCATAGACTCCACTAGAAAATGTATTCAGGATATCATATCATTACTGGTGGATAATAATATCATACCATCCTCAAGCGAATTTCGAAGGCTTGTAAAACAAGGAGGAGTAAGGATAGATCAGCAGAAGTTGGAGAGTTTGGATACTCTAATAAAAGATGGGATGGTTCTTCAAATCGGTAAGAAGAAATTTGTACGGATTCTTCAAAAATAATCAAATAATGCTGGAGGAATTACACCAAAGCCAAAATGCGTTACACCGTATGGCAGTGATTTATGTAACTAGAATCACTTTAAAAGCTAAAAATAAAAGCTAAAAAGTAAAAGCTAATAAGCAAAGGATAATAACTAGATGCCAATATGCAGAGACTAATAAAGGAAGACAGCTATCACAGGATGTGTTATAGATCCAAAATACGACCTTTCATCCAACATGATTACTGTCTTCCCTATATTAATATATAATTTGTTTGTCAAAATCTCTGTTTAAAACTATGTCAATGGCAGTCAGTACTAAGCCAAAACTTGTATTCTACATTAAACTTAATTTTCCTCATTATCTTCCGTAGCTGGCTTTAATACAATATGAACCTTATCCACACGGTTTTTATCTACCGAGGCAACAGTAAATACCACATTATTCTCCTCGACAGTTTCTCCTTCGTCCGGCAGGTGATCCAGCAAATAAATAATATGACCGGCGATAGAATCGTAATCATCGGACTCCAGATTTAACCCCAATGCTTCGTTAATTTCATAAAGTTTTGTAAAACCATCAACAATAAATTCATTCTCAGATAAAGGTTTGATGCTGTCCTCTTCATCATCGTCATACTCATCACGGATTTCACCGACAATCTCTTCAAGAAGATCTTCAATGGTAATCAGACCCACTGTGGCGCCATATTCATCAAGAACTACCGCAATTGAAATAGAGGTTCTTCTCATTTCAATTAACAGTTCAGAAGTCTTTTTGTATTCATAAGTAAAGTAAGGCTCTCTTACCAAATCGATTATGTTAAAATTCTCTTTGTCACCGCTATAGAAGAATACATCCTTCAGATTAACGATACCGATTATGTTGTCACGGGTGTCCGAATATACCGGCATTCTCGTGTATTTTTCTTCTTTGAAGATTTGAACCAGTTCATCATAGGTAAAATCCACGTTGGCAAAAGCCATGTCCGTTCTGGGAACCATTACATCCTTTGCCAGGGAATCCCCAAAATCAACCACATTGGTAATCATTCGGCGTTCCTCGCTTTCAATGACCCCTTCTTCATGGCTGAAGTCCAATATTGTTCTAAGCTCATTTTCTGTAATCGCTGATATTTTAGTCTTGGTATCAATGCCTAATAATCTTAAAAATCCATTGCATATCTTATTCAATATCAGTACAAGAGGAGATAGTAATTTTGTGATGAGATAAATTGGACCGGCTAAGGACAAAGCAACTTGTTCCGAATAAATGGAAGAAATTGTACGTGGAATGATGGAACCAAATATTAAAAATAAGATAATGAGTACAGCAACGGCTAACCAAATCCACTGAGGGCCCCAATAGTGCTTTGCCATAATTGCAGTAAAAGCAGCAGCAGAAAGCTTACCTGCATTTTTACATACGGATATGGCACTTAACATCTTTTGTTTATCTTCTATTAGCTTTCCGGCAGTCTTTGCACCTCTTACATTATCATCCGCAAGCGCTCTTATCCGAAGTTTATTTACCGCATTCAAAGATGCTTCCGATACAGTAAAAAAGGCGGATAAAATTAATAAAACAAATACAAGAATGGGCTGCCACATATCACTGGGATCCAATCAATCATCTCCTAATTAAATAATAATTCATGTTTTTATATGGTTTACTTGTTAAAAATATTCACGTGGAAGGTATATTTTACAATTTACAATCTTACCGTAATCAAGATGGAATGTCAAGATTTTCACACGGTTTTCCAGCTGTTTATAAAAGATTTATAGATTTCGGTTATTTATAGTAGCAAAAATTAGAGAGGTTTGAAAGAGTATAACAACGGGGATGTATCAAGATAAAATACATGAAGTGGGTAAATCGTCCTAAATATTAGAAATTGAAACAGCATCGAGATGTTATCTGTTTTAGAAAATTAAATAGAATTGGGATGTTATCTCTTATGTTTTTATAATTGCAATAGTAAATAATTGGTTGACATTTTGGGATAATATGGTAAATTATTGATATGTGCTTCTAAAATATGTAAAATAATAAAAGTACCAGAAGATTTTCAGGGAGGACTAAAAATGAGACGAATCATCTTTGCCCTTTGTTTTTTGATGATACTGGTTTCGGCTATACTTATACCGCCACATGCAAGAGCCTCTGACAAAGAGGAAGCCGGTGTTGATATTGCAATTGTAGTTGATACCAGCGGGTCTATGAAATCTACTGACCCGAATCATATTGCAATTGAAGCAGCGAAGTTATTTATTGATATGACAGAAATTTCAGATACAAGAATAGCCTTGGTTACCTTTTCAGATCAGCTGGGAAGGGTTACAACCCTTAAGGATATTCATACCATCTCAGATAAAGAAAGTATTAAAAGTAATTTGAATGAAATCTCCTATCAGGGAGATACGGATATGGGATTGGCACTAGAAAAAGGTTACGAAATCCTAAAAGAAGGCAGAAAAGACAAGAAACAACAGGCGATTCTGTTTTTTACGGATGGAAATATTGATTTGAATAAAAGCAAAACCCGAACAAATGAGGAGTCTTTACAGGAAACAAGTAATATGGTGGACAAGTCATCAAAGGACGGCATTCCAATCTATACAATCGGCTTAAATAGTGATGGAAGCGTGGATGAGAAGCTCCTTTCTGATATAGCAAAGAAAACAAACGGAAGAAGTTATTTGGTAGATAAACCTGAGGTGTTGCCGGAGATTTTTAATGAGATTTTTGCGGATTTTATTAATTCAAATATCATTTCTTTGGGAGAGTACACCACAGATGGTAAGAATTATACAGAGGTTCCAGTTGAAATACCTAATAACAGTGTGTTGGAAGCAAATATTATCGTATTGTCAGATAAAAAAATGGAGGCTATTGAACTTTATAACCCTAGTGGCAAAATGGTACCACTAAATTCGGAGAAAGCACTCCGTTCCGAATCGAAACAATATACCCTGTTAAAACTTATTACACCAGAGAAAGGCAATTGGAAGCTTCGTATGAAGGGAGCAAATGGGTGTAAGGTTCATATCAATCTTATATTTAATTATAAGGTGAAATTAGCGAACAAGGCAGAGCTGGTCACAAACGGAGCGGATTCCTACATAAAAGTGACTTCCTGGCTGGAGAAGGATGGGGAGAAAATTGAGGACGAAGCCCTTTATTCCAGCTTTACAGGCAAGGTGTATTGCAATTCACCAGGTGGGGAAACCACTTTCCCTATGACAAAAGTAGGATCTTCTTTTACGGCACAGATACCCATAGAGAATATGACAGGCGATATAAAACTGCATTCCAGAGTGGAGAACAATTCGCTTTACCGAGAATCAGAGGTAAGTACTATTTCCATCAAAAATAGAGCTCCTGTATTTAAAAACTTTCCCACTACCCTTGAATTGAAAGGATTGATCGGACGGGCTCAAAAGAAAAAACTTATATTATCAGATTATGTAATTGATCCGGAGGGGGATGAAATAACCTATCAATGTGAATTACAGCCTTCAGAAAAAAATATATCAGTAAAAATAAAGGATAATATTTTGATTATCACCGGAGGGAAAAGGGGACAAGGGGAAGTAAAGATAACAGCGGTTGACAGTAAGGGAGCTGCGGCAACCTCGAATTTGGCAGTAAACGTTAAGAGTATGTTTTCAGGAATAGGATCTTTTCTTCTATTTCTTCTCCTAATGGTATTGATTACGGGGTTATTGATTTTTGCCTTTTGGAAGTTTAAAAAATTAGTGAAGGAAAAAAATCAGATATTCTATGGTGCTATTCGATGGGGAATTATAGGTGAAAGAAGCCAAGAACAGCTATATCAACTGGGTTATGAAAAAGGGAGTGTTTCTTTATCCAAATTGATATCAGAGCCATCCTTAAATGAATTGGGTTTATCAAAGATAACCATGCGAATGACAGATAGTGTGGAAGGAATTGAGATAAAGAACAAATCAAAAAATTGTATGATGATTATGGGATTTGGAGGTTCCCCTCGTAATAAATTGGAGTTAATGAACGGTGAATTTGCCATATTGGATGGTAAATATATGGGGAATGATATATCGGTTAAACTTACCTATTCGTTGTATTAAAAAGAACTAACAACAACCAACAACAAAGGAGAGTTCACATGGCTTTTGATTATGATAAAAAAGTTAAGATTAAAGAGAGTATGGATTACGAGATGAATGGACGGCTGGTAGCAGTGGCAAACAAAGCAGCTTCGCTGAATGCACCGGTTTTAATCATCGGTCTGGGAGGAACAGGGGTTGATTCCGTAATCAAAGTGAAAAAGATGATTTACGACAGATTACAATGTGAAGTACGTGCGGAAGAGATTATGGATAAACCGGCTAATATTGAATATCTGGTAATTGATACTGACCGCGATAATGAAAATAAAGCCACCGGAGGGATACGATTTAGTGATACCTTGCAGGAATGTTTTATCTTCACAACCACCGGGTTTCAGGAAAAATTAAGAAGTAATCGATTACCAGGTTATATTGATAAATGGATCGACCGAACCATACCGATCACGGAAGTAATTAATGGGGCTGGGGCTTACCGACAAGTGGGACGTTTTATGCTGTTTGATAACCTCAGGGATATTGAAAATACCATAGAAAGCAAGATTAGAAGAGTCACTGCGCCTTTTCACAATCAAATACCATTGTATGTATTTGTATTGTCGGGTGTTTGCGGAGGAACCGGAAGCGGTACGTTTTTGGATATACCCTATATTGTGAAGGGAATCTCCAGAAGGATTGATGATAATCGTGTGGTAAATCGCATCGGATTGTTGTTTCTGCCTGATGTGAGTTTATCCCAGCCTGCACTTACCACAACGAAGAAGGAAAACATAAAGAAAAATGGATTTGCAGCCTTAAAGGAATTGGATTATCTAATGAACGTAGCCAGAACCGGAGATTGCTATGAACAGGATTATGGCATGTTCAAGGTAGGAAAGAATGCCGACGGGGATATTCCCCCCTACGAGGTCTGTATTCTGATGTCAACGAAGGATCAAAAAGGGGTAACCGTAAATAATCCATACGAGTATACAATGACTGTGGCAGCAGAAACAGTAGTCAACTTTATTGCCTCCGAACCAAATGTTGATGTGGGACATTTTTCAATTAACTCCTTCCTTTCTAACGAAAGCTCTGAAAAAAGCACCTTTGCTGCATTATTGGGGGATGACAAACGGCCAATTAATTATCAATATGCCGTAACTGGGGCATCATCAGCGAAATTACCGCTTGATGATATTATGAGTTACATGACTTATCTGGCTTTCCATGAAATTGATGGATTATGGAATAAAATCCCCAAAGATAGTGATGTATATGATGCGATGAATAGCTTTGGGATTGACCCTAAGAATATGGAAATGAATTTGTGTTCCAGGGCTCCTTTTATGCAGAATCTATCCAGACATAGCTATGATTTGATTAAACAGTCCCCTAAAATGATTATTTTGGAATTTAACAGTGTTTTAGAGCAAAGAAAGAAGCATATTGATTTAAAGATGGAAGATATGCTACAGAATATGAAGAAATGGATCTCTTCGGACAATAATTATATTACCGAAAAATTCAAGGATGTGAATTTTGGACCTGTATTTGCTCAGAGATTGATTTTTACAACCAGTGACAATCTGTGTATTGCAAAGCTTTTGAAGGAATTTAATCGATTCTTTCATACCAACGGACCTACCGCAAATCAAATTGATGGGATGAAACAGCTTTATGAGAGTAAATTAAACAATCTTCTGACTTCAAAACCTATGTTTCAAGGGAGTAAGAATAAGCTGAGAGATGAGTTTGTAAAAGCTTGCAGCGATTATTATGACGCATTATTTAAGGCATATTATTATGATGCTTTGGCTTCAATCTGTGTTCAATACCATAATCTTTTCATTGAACGCAATAATGAGGTTTACGATTGTGTGGCAGATTTACTTTCAACACTGGTAGGATTATTTGGCAAATTTGGCGGCATTCGCATAGAGAATGAAGAATGTGAAATTGGAGATAACAAAACTATGTCCTGGTCACTCATTAGTACCCCTGATTTTATCAGGGAACTGGAAAAGAAAATGAGCAGGAATGATGATTTGTACATTGATTTGCATGCATTTGTAACGGAATTTTATTCTTATCTATTTGAAAATATTAATATATGGAACGGAAAAGAAAAAGCAGATGTTGTGGAACGAATTAATACCTTTATATCAAGGGCGTTTGAGGTTATTTTGAATAAGTCCATGGATTATTACATAGATTTCATTGCCAAATCCTATGGATTGTCAGCGAATCAATTCAGTCAGGACGTTTATAAAAAGCTTAGGGAGTTCTCAACTATCAAATTCCCAACCAGGGCTACCTACAATACAACGGTGGAGCATCCGGCCTATTCCTACGTATCCGTTCCGATTAATGCCTCTGAAATAAAAAACACGGTGAAAGCCAGAGTGAATGATCGAAGCATTATTAAAGAAAGTGGAATTTTGGACAGTATTTTCATGATGAATTTTAAGAGCGCCATGCCATTATCAGCCTATCTTGAGATAAAGGATTGCCATCAAACTTATGCGAATCTGGCAGGAAGCAGTGCAGGGCTCCATTTGTATGAAGGGCAAAAATATAATTGGAGGAACCTTCCTTCTCCCTATCCTCAGTCAGAGTGGGAAACAGGGCACTACATTCAAAGAGAGGCAGAGGAGAATGAATATTGGAGAAGTATATTCGATAAGGCAAAGAAGTATGGATTTATCAAACAGGAAATAGGAAAGAACAGTGAACTTTGCTTAAAGTGCTATTGGGGAGATGGGATTGACTTTAATGGTATCTTGAGGGAGAAATCTGTGGATCTCAAAAGGGAAACCAACCATTCGGCCGATGTGATTGCCTGCATTGATTTAATTAATGAAAAACTTTCTGCAGAAGAAAGAAGGAAAGAATGCAGGGCGATCTATGAAACCAGAATGCTTATGTTAGATGATTCAAGTAAAGTGATTGACGAAGAATTTGCAAAGAATATCTTTATCAAGATGGTAATGGTACGTAATGAGGTTTCCAGAATGGTGGAAAACACCGAACAATGCTTGGAACTTGTTAAAACGCTGGAGCCATATATCAAAAGAAGGGAGCTATACTCGAAGTTTATTAAAATAATGTATACAGAAACTATTTTTAAACAGCGGGGTGAGTACGTTTATTTTGATAAAACCAATGCCGTCCAGCCCTTTTGCAAATTGCAGGGCATTCAAAATGATTTCCCGGAATTTCATCTATATAATGAATTTTTCAAGAAACAGTTTAACGAGGAAAAGAGTATGTCAGAAGATATCGTTAGGCTGTGCAACAGAAAATACGATGAACAGCAAAAGAGTGACGAGGGATATGAAACAATGAAAGATCGTCTCAAAAATTTTGTCTTAAAATTAAAGGAGATCATAGGGGAGCTAAATACGGAGTGGCGTCACATTGAGGATGGTGAAGACATCATTTATACCTACAAAGATATTTACAGATTCGCGGAGGCAGAATTGAAGGGAATGTAATATAGGATGCAGAAAACAGAGACTATATGGTCTCTGTTTTCCTAAAGATGCAAGGGAGACTGGATTGATGTATGGGTATTTCAGAGTATATTAATGAAAAAAAGAAGATGGGACAATTTAAGAATAAACAATATATTGAATTCTTACGCCCTGTAGTCAATGTGTTTATCGGGGAGTTCATCAATAAGGAAAGAGAGTGTTTCATACAGTTTCTCCATGAACGGGTTGGCGACAGCCCTACAGTGAACTGCTGCCAGATTATATTGGGAGAAAAGAAGGATTGTGTAGAGGGTGGAAGCTATCATTTGTGTATCACGGATGTGGATTCGCCAACCGAGTATTCTATCAATACCTGGGACAACTTAATTGCACAGATAGAAGACTCGGGGCAGATGTATGACAAAATCAAAGATTTTGTAATTTACATATATAACAGAGTGTCAAACACAGCGTATCCCGCAAGCGGTAGTATAAGGATAAATTGTATTCTTCAGGCGGATTGGGTTGGGATGTCTATCCTCCCTCATCTTGTAAGAACAATGAAGGAGCAGTTTCAGGAATACTTTGAAAAAGGAGTCGAACTTGATAGTTATTGCATCCTAGATCAAAAAGGATATAAAAGGGAAGAGTGTGGAGAGGAAAGAAAGATCTTTAATTACCTCACACTGAATGAGCTGGAAACACTTCATGAAAGTAAAACCGCTGATATGGTCTATTTATTATCTAATTATACCAGCAAGGAGTGTCTGGAAGTAAACAGCACCAGAGATATCATGCATACAGCGGGTTTGGCTATCTTGGTAAAGGATGGCATATCCGTAAATACGGAAGGTAATGATAAAGACAGTTACCAGGATTTTTCATTTAGAGAAGAGGCTGCAGCCTATCAGGGATGCTTTCATTCACTGGGAAAGCTGAAACTTGAAGTGGATCAGGACACCATAGGATATGTGGTTTACAAGACGATTTTTGATGATCTTTATCACCCCATTGAGAATTCGGAAAGCATGAAAATAATATTATCTCATATGGAAATTGAGAAAAAAGAATTGGAGCATTTTTTTGGACAACAGATTAATTATAGATTATTTTCAAAACAGACATTTTACTCTTTGATCAAGGCGCCAACTATTAATATAGCAGGTTTTTTACAAAATAGCGCCGGTGTACTACTTAGTGCAGTGTATGGTAAAGCGTTGGATTATTTTTGGAAAATTAATGTATCGATTAGCAAAGAGGGACAAAAGGAAAGAATTGAAGAAAAAGGGAAAAAAATCAATACAATCTTACGTGATGCTGTTGTAAGCGGTCAATGCTCTCTGGCAGAGGTGTATTCTATGGTAAAGATCATAGAGAATGCCTTCCTACAATATAAAGAAGAGTATTATGAAAAATACATGGCGTCGGAGCAGGAACTAAAAATATGGCTGGAGAACAAGATCGATACCCCTAATTTGCAAACCACAATTAAAGAAACCGGAGAACCTCGGGTTATCTATTACCTTGCCGAACAATACCTCAATAGACGGCTACATATAGAAGAAGCGAAAAATATGTATGAGTCGGTTTCTGAATGCATGACCGAAATTCATAAAAGTGTGGACTATTATAAAATCCAGTCGGGTACCATGGAGACAGCATCCAGGGATTTAAATCTTTTGATTCAGGAACTGGAAACAGAAGAGGAGGACTTGCTTCGAGGGAATATCCGTAATTATTATACACAGGTGGCTAGGAGAATTGTAGAGGGGAACCTATCCTATACGGATTTTAAGAGGACGTTGAATTACAGGATTTGCAGGAAAGAAATTCTTGAAGAGGACATTTACCGTGAGGTAATCGGATATTGTGATAGTCAGATTTTAAATCAGGATGAATTTAGCCGTGATATTTCAGAAGAAATGTTACTTAGACTAAAGAATTACAATAGATTTACATCAGAGGAGGCAATTTATGATTTGGCTTTTGAAACAATAATGAGGAGGAGAAAGTATTATGCAAACCACGTTACTTTCGGAGGGATTTATCAGGAGATATGTTTTTTGGTGAATCCAAGAAATCGATTTGTGAAGAGTACCAATCATAGAATGAAGGCATTATTGGCAAAACAACAGTTAAAGCTATTCTTTGAACATCACTATCAGGGGATGGATATCCTGTTTATGGAGGGGTGTTTTACCAAGGAATCCATTCATTATTATAGACTTTATCAGAAGGCTTATGAACAGTTAGAGCTATCATTAATGTAGAAAGGAATCCATAGAATTGAAAAAGAAATTTAATACATCGCTCTTTCTATCCTGCATTATGGGGGGAATGATCGGATTCCTTCTGGCAGAAGTATTCTATCATCACTATATGTTTTCAATAAATCCCATTATCCTGGTTGGACTATATTTTGCAATTCTTGCCTTCTTTATCTCCTTGCTTGGTTTCATCAGTGAACGTCATACAAGACATATTAGCAGAAGAGCATGGGATTACTCGGCTGTGAAAAGAACGATTGGACTGATACTCTTAATTTCGGTGTTTGGGTTTTTTGCAGCCGGTGCCATCCTGCAATTTATATATAGCCTTGGAAATACCTATGAAGTATCAGAAAAGATTGACGATTATATCGTAATGATCGATAACTCCGGAAGTACTTCTAATACAGATTATAATAAAGAACGTTTTTCCTCCGTGGTGGAGTTTATTAATGGAATGAAGCCATCTCAGAAAATTATGATCTCTATTTTTGATGAGAAAAATAAAATAATACTTCCCCTTACCCAAAAAGATGAAAAGCTGGAGGATAAGGTTCAGAAAATACTTGCCAAATATTCCTCGGACAATAACACGAATATTCAAAATGCACTTTTAAACACGATTGCTCACTACAAACCAAGTAATAAGAGAGCAATCGCTATCTTGTTTTCGGATGGTGGAAGCTGGGTAGATACCGCAATCATTAAAAAGATTTATGGCGATATGAATATTCCTATTTTTACAGTGGGATATATGGGGCTTGACAAGTCAGGTGAAAAGCTCATGAAGAAACTGGCCTATGAAACAGGAGGGAATTATTACGCAATTCACGGAGAACGTGGGTTTGCAAAAGCGTATGACAATGTCATCCACTATAAGACAAAGCGTATTTTGCTAGAGGCAAGGGAAGCAATGGAACAAGATAACATCGGTTATATGATAGTAAGAGTAGTATTTATCATGATGCTGGTCTTCTTACTTGGACCGGGGTTAAGTCTGATTCTTGATTCAAAAGATATACTTACGGGTAATTTAATCAGTCGCTTTGTATTGGGTTTGAGTTCAGGATTAATTCTGGAAATTGGATTGAAAAATCAACAGTCCGGGGTATTTATGCACTTTATTCTATGCGTTCTGATGTCACTAATTATTTCAAAATACCAACCAATTAGTCCGGAAGCAATGGATATTCAAATGGCTCATAGTATAAATCTAAATAAAAAGCCCTCCTCCCTGCCAGAGAATAATCTAAGTGATACTGATATGGATGCTTCTAATATAATACCCTATCAAGCTACACCTTCTAAATCAAAAAAAGAGTTTCTATCAGGCAGTCAGAGTTATTTGCAACATAATTCCAATGAACCTAAATTTAAGTGAGTAATGCGAGCAGGGGAAAGATACGTAAGGAGCGTGAAAAATGTCACAGCCAAACATTACACCCATATACGGTCTATGGTTAAAAGAAAATTCTGCACTCTATCAATATCATTCCGTAAAGGCCAGAAAGCTAGAAGTAGATTTGAAGGAATTAGATACTGGATCAACGGGAAGTAATCAAAAATTAACCGAATTATATCAGGAATTCTTATCAATGTTTTGTAATAGTATGCATCGTACAGCCTTCGGTATTCCGGATGGAGAGATAACCACCAGTTATTTAAAAGCATATCTGGTGAGGAACGAATATGGTGTAATGACTCCATGGGCAATGATGGAAGAACATAGAAAACAGGCAGACTATGATATGAAAATCAGCGAGGCTCCTGTAACACAAGTGATTGGGAAAATTGATATGGGTGTATTGGAATTGTATAAAAAACAATACGAATTCATAAAAAAAGTCAATGACATTCCTCATAAGAGGAAGCCCGCATTATCCACTGCCTGTTTCACCCTGTTACTGGCATTAACCAGTTATTTAGGCTTGGCGATGAATCTTCATAACATAATTTTGGACTTTTCTAGCGTAGAGCTGGCTGGTTTCTGGCTCATCATCCTTGTTCTTATATTGGTATTAACCTATAAAACCATACGTGAACTCTACTTATTCGTTCAATGGAAGGCTTATAAAATTAATATAGTATGGCTGGAGAAAAAACGGCAGGACATAGAAGAAAATGCAGGGAAAATCCCTTCTTTTGTTATGGAATATTCAAATAAAATAAAGAAGGAGCTGGAGCAAAAGCAAACAAAACTGCCGCAGCAGCAACGATCCATTGAGCAGTATAAAGCTGAAATCATGAAACGAATCAGCCGGGTTATTCTCTTTTCAAAGAATTACAAAAGAGCGGAAAGAGGACTTAGATTTTTCGCACCAATGCTTATGCTAATCATTAGTATATTCTTATTCTACGCAACCTGGAGACCTGATTACAGAGAGTGGCTAAACAAAAAAGCATATCTTTCAAATGAGCAACAAGCCATGTCCTATCAATCTGGCAAGGAACGAGAGGAAACGATAAAAGAAATAAAAGTGCTCACCTGTCAATCCAGCTCCTCTTTAAAAGGAAAAAGCACAGGGGTGACATATAGTGGGAAATTCACAATTGACGGGAAGTTAAACACCTGTTGGCAGGAGGGTAAAAAGGGTTCTGGAATTGGGGAGTCCGTTCGCTATGAATTTGATGATAATTACTCGTTAAGTAAGTTAAAGATATGGAATGGTCGCGCGGAAAGTCCATTAAAATATAAAGAAAATAATCGAATCAAAGAGTTTGAAATCACATTTTTTCTAAACAAACAGGAGAAATTAAGAAAAGTATTCTCATTAAAGGATGAGTATACCTCAGAGGGGACGATGCTTTCCATAGAGAGTAAGGAAGGAGTTCGTTGTGACCAAGTAAAGCTTAAGATTTTATCGGTATATAATGGCTCAAAATACGATGATACTTGTTTGACGGATATCTTATTTTATGAATCGGAGTATCAGTAAAGAAGGAGTGAACGGTAATGTTTACAATTTGGGAGAATGGTTGCAAGGAAGCCATGATGGTTACCAATGTTGTTGGAACGGTGGATGAAAATAATACGGCAATTATTACGTGGGAATGGCCAAGGAACAACAAATTTAATTTGTGTGTAGTGTTTGCAGTTGAGGAAGATGAACCCTTAGAAGAATTGCTTGATAGGAATGCACCAGGAACGGTTTATGAAGATGAATTCGGTGTATATCATAGGGGAGAGATTGGAAAATCAAAAGTAAGATTTAAAGTTTTTCCCGCAATTAGAACATCGCCCAAGGTAATTCAAATTGTAAACCAGCAAAGGGATAACCTGTCTCAATATTTTAATAAAAGAATTGATTTGGAATGGCATATAGAGTATAAAACATCGCTATTTTCTCAGATGAAAAAAGGGTTGTTATATTTGAAGGGATTGGAGAATTTGGCAGATAACTATCTTCTGTATCGCTGTGTAGGAAATCAAAACCACATTCACTATCCCATTGATCTTAATAAGTATAGAAACCAAAAGCAGTTTACAGTGTTTTTAGATAAAAAAGAAGAACTGCAACTGGTACTTACAGAACATCAAAAGGAGTATATCAATTTAGTATATAGATAAGAGGAACATGATTATGATGAGAAAAGGGAAAGAGATACTATGCAAGTATTGTTGCTCAAGATTTATGCCGGACGAAGTTCATTTTCGGCTTAAGGAACCTTTGGTTAATCAGGAAAGTGAGTCCGAGCAGACGGAGGAACTTGATTTAGTATTTGGAATAATCGGAAGAAAGAAAAGCAAAGAAACCTATAACAGCGAAAGAACAGCGGACGGATTAATACTGGATGAAAAACTCTACCATTATTATAAGTCTTATATGAACTATGACGAAACCAATGCGAGACAGAATGCCATGCAGTTACCAGTTATTGAATTTGATGTAATGAATGATAAGATCGAGTTTAACCTACAGGAAATGCAGGAATATGGATATGTGAACCGCATCCATTATCAAAACCAGGAACTGGATAGCAGAATATGCCCCAACTGTCATATGCCCTTGGTGGAGGGTGCCGGCAAATATGATATGTTCCTATTCTCCGTCATAGGGGATACCAATGTGGGTAAGAGTGTTTATCTGAGAGTATTGGAGGCAATGATTGAAAAGGGTTCCTTCAACGCGAGTATGTTCTTTATTGGAACCAGAGAAGAAAAGGAATATTACATGCGTACCAGCCACGAGGTGATACATAAAAGGAAAGCCTTAGAAGCCACCATAGGCAGGGTTCCTGCATTAACCTTTCAGCTTACCTACGATAACGTAGCAACAAACACCCGGGATACTGTTTTAATAACGTTTTGTGATATACCCGGTGAAAAATGCCGGGATTTTGAAGATTTACAGATTTACGGAAAGCATCTAAAAGCCTCCTCTGGATTGATGTTTTTAATTGACCCAACCCGTTTCATGAGGATTCGTAATACGATTGATTATGCAGCAGAGATTGAGCAAACGTATCAAATGGAAGTTGTATCGGCAATTAATCGATTCCTGGTAGCATCAACCTACAAGAAGAACACGGATATCCCAACAGCTATTATGTTAACAAAATCGGATACCCTGAAGAATCTGGGATATTTTCAAGAAAGTGAGGAGCGATATAAGATCATAAATGATCCCGCTTGGAATACCCGTCATCCCAAATACCTGAATACCGATGAAATAGTTAGAATACATTATGGGGTGGAACATTTCTTGAATGCCATGGATGAGCAGGACTTTACGAGAAAGGTAAGAGATTTATTTTCTACCTATTGCTTCTTTATCAATTCTTCCTTAGGACGTTCCATTCAGGTGGAAGAGGAGAATGATTTTGTTCGAAATCTTGCCATAAATCCTTATCGGATTACAGAAGCACTATACTGGATGATGGAGCGTAATGGGCTTATTCCACGAAAATTAACCAGAGTTTATAAAAATAGCAGATCAGGGGAAGAGAGAAGTATTTCAGCATACTGTTTTGCTTATGAGCTTCCCGCCCATCTCAATAGTAAAATGGAACAGATGAAAATCAATCAAGGTATGAAAGATAGCATCTTGGGAGGAAAATGGACTTTGGTTAGAGAAGCACAACACAAGGAAAGTGGAGGCTGAATGGAATGATATATCAATTCCTGTATGGAAGAAAAAACTCGGGATATTGCCAGATTAATGAGGACAGTATTCCATTTACTAAAAATGAGCTATTAAAAATGGAGGGCTTAAAGAGTTATTCATTGGTTGAAGGGTTAAATCAAAGCACACTGCCGGAGGCGTTTTATTTTTATAATGAAAAAATGGGAAATCGAAGGGTTGGGATATTAGGTGTCACCTCTTTTGTGCCGGCAGGAACCAGTGAGGAAAGTGGTTTTAGACATACCAGTTTTATGCATACTTATCTCCTGACAGAATTAGATTATGGGAGAGCGTTACATAACTCCCACGAATTATTCAGGGATAGAACTTTTTATCATACTGTTGAGGAATACCATAGTCGCATAGAACAAAATAGAGAAGGGAACGTAAGTAGTCAATTCGCCAAGATTGATTCCGACCGTTTGTTTGAAGAGTGTTCCATTGATGAACCAAAGCTAAGAGACTTTATTTTATGTTGTATGGAGGTCTTTGGTGGTTCCACTAAACGAATCTATTGTTACCTATCCTCCAATGATAATGAAGGCTCACTTCGGGCAAAGCAATTGATGGAACTGGTTTTTTCGATTATGCCTCCTTGTCTGTTGACCGGAGCTGGTTTTACAACCTATAGTTCAACTTTCTATAATCCACTCTCCAATCCGATTCCCGGTAATGTGGGTGTTATTTTTATTCCTGATCATTCCGAAAATCGAATTCATGGGATCTATGAGAAGGACAAAAATTATATCTTTGATTTTGGGAATAATGTCTGTTTGCAGGGTTTATTACCTAATAGTGAAAGCACACCTATCATAGACTGGATGGTGGGTAAAATCTATGGTGAAAGTACACCGATGTCCCATTTAAATAAATTTTATGATGATTTATATAAGGCAGTTATCCCATTAGAGAATGTAAAGGTAGCTTTTATTTATTCCTATTGCGAAGTATGGCTTTTGTGGCTAATGGTTTCAGATAACAACAGGGGATTTTCAGAAGGCGATTCGTTGACTCAGGAGGATTGTAATAAGATTTATGCTCATCATAAGAAACAGTTTGATACAGTGGAGAAACGAAAAAGGCTTGCGTTAAAGGTATGTGATTTGCTCAAAAGCTATGAAGCATTGACTTCTTACGGAATGAATAAAATATATAATATAGTTCGCATTCTGTTCACAGCAGTGCAATACAACAGGGATGATCTGGAGTGGATTGATCAGGTTTATACCTATGGGATCAATCTTAGAAACACAATCATTCAAGTATTGTGCGACCAATGTCTCAAAGCAGCAGAAAAGAATCTGGGAGCGCCGGGAATTATAGTAATAACCAATTACCTATATCAGAATGAAGAAATTAATGAAGCAGTAATCCATCACATATATGAGCATAGAAAGTATTACTCGGTTGCCAAAGTATTAATTAAAACCATCTTGGATTCTTTATTATCAAAGAAAGAATGGACAGAAGCTGTTAAACTTAAGAAGGCAGTTCGCTATATGGAACAAAGTTACGAGCGCTATCCTTCTTTGGTTTTAAATTCGGTATTCATCGATGAGATGGAACAGGTTATTGATAAGATAATGGAAAGACCTTATTCAGCGGATCGCATAGAATTACTGAACAACTTAATTGGGGCTCTAAATCCAGTGCTTAAGAAGGCATATTTATTTATTCCTCAAAAACTATGTTATTTGGTTATCAGTAAGCATGTGAAAAGTAAAGAATTTGATAAGATTACTAGGAAAGAGATAAATGGTTTCTATCAATGGATGATTGACTTAAGGCTTTCAGAATATGAAAATACCATGCCCGCTATCCCTTTAAATCGCCCGCTGGAAAAGCTGAGCTTACGAGTGCATGAGCTTAAGTTGCAGGAAGTGTTGCTTTTGGGAACGGTTTCTGATGTGAATCAGGAATTAGAGATTAGCCCCGATGCGTTGATAAGAAAAATAGGTACATTATATCAAGTTGAAATAGCCAAACTGATTAAACGGTATGAGGGAGATCCTTTTGATAAGGATGATTATTATGATTTCTTTTGTGCAATTTTTGTTTGTGAAAATGAAGAACTAATGGAAAAAATAGCAGAGCAAATAATAAAGGTGGATGGACTTTTGGGATTAGGCGCTTTTTGTGACAGGGCAGAAGTGAAACAAAGGATAGACAATGGGAGTGTAAACGAGATAATAAAGAGTGTAGTAGTACATCATCTTTATCATTGTACCAAGAGGAGTGATTTAAAGGAACCCTATAACCGATTTTTAGAGAGCATGGGTTTATCTGATTATAATTTATCTGATATCAGCTCTGAGGGTGAGGAGGATATAGCATTTCATAAAACAAGAAGGAGAAAAAGAGTGGAGATAGAAATTAAATTCCCATTTCGACGTCTGTAAAAAGCTTGGGTAATATTTATATGGCTACAAACCTGCATCCGTTGTCAATTAGCCGGGATGATATACGTTGTTTTTCGATTTATGTGCTGAATATAATCATGACTAGGTGTAGCATTACTGTTCCCACAGTCAAAGTTGAGGAGATGATTCAACAATGCAAATACTCGTTTTCGGAATTTATTTATCGAAATCATGAATCCGAGTTTGGCAGGGAGGGAACATAACTCCTTGATGGTATATTGTGAACATAAATTCACTTGTAGAATAAAGTGAAATAGTGTATGATATTTTTCGTAAATAGAATGAGTGTACACGGTACAAGACATTTGATTACGAAGAAGACTTACTGATTGGCAGGGGATTTATGTTACCCCAAGGAGGATAGGAATTGAGAAAGAAATCTCATATCTCACTTGCGAAGTTTTTGGTAAATAATATGCAGGTGCAGGATTTAGAAGACCACAAAAAATCGTTTTACATTGGAAGTATATTACCGGATTTAAAGCCTTCCTTTCTTACAAAAAGGCATACGATTGACGAAACTTTTCTAACGCTAATGGATGAAATCAAAAAGATAACTGTAGACTATGATTATACAAGAGGAATAGATGGCTATTATGCAAGACACCTTGGAGTGATTACTCATTATTTGTCTGATTATTGTACATATCCCCATAATGAAATCTTTGATGGTACGATTACAGGACACGTTTATTATGAAAAAGAGTTAAAACACTCATTAAAAGCTTATGTAAATCATGAGGAAAATCAAAGGGAGAGGGTTCAAAGACAAATTCACTGTTCCTTTGAGGATATTATTAATTTGATTTGGATTACTCATAAGGAATATTTAAAAGCAATAAAGAATGTTCACCAGGATATCAAATATATTATTGATTTATGCTATAAAGTAGTGGATGCCATTCTGTCCTTTTTGGAGAAGTCTATGAACGGTTACATAAAGGAATGTGCAATCGTGTAAGAATACAGCTCTTTTATGAAGGAGGGCTTTTCATATGCTGAGAGTGAAGGCACAAGTGGAAGAAATAAATTATGATTCCTTGGTTGAGCTTATGATGCCCTATTTGATAAAATGGCTTTCTGAGCAGGATCGATTATTTTATGATGTAATATCAAAATTAATCAGCAAAGAAGGAAGACCAAATCGATTTTCAAAATTTATTTTTTCAAAAATCCCAAAAAAATCGGAATTAGCAGTTTGGATACTTCCACGGTTTAATGAATTGTTACTGGAATATTGTAATACCCTTTTGACGCATTATCAGATTATTGGAAAGGTGATGCAGATTAAGGTCTGGACAGCCGAAAGGAGCAATAAGAGTATGCTGAAAATTGAAATTGTAGTGGACGAATTGGACTACGAAAGAACAGCGGACAATTTACTTCCGGTGATACTTCAGCAGCTTTCTGAGAAAGAGGATGAGTCCTCCAAATTACCAAAGCTTCTTATTAGCTTAAAGAGGTTGCCAAGGCAGGTTCTCCAAGGTGCAATCAGAGCAATCCCGAAAGAAGAACGGGATGATGTAACTGCCTTGTTCCTGAATGAATATAAGGATGAGTTGACTGAGTTGATGAATAAACTATTAATCAGTAATAACATTAAGGCAGAAGTTCAAAGTATTCATGTGGATACAAAATAAATGATTAGGGTGTCAAGAGTCTGTTTATACTGTGGAAAATTGCCTATGGACTCTGTAGAAAGACCTTTTTGATACACTAATCGTAAATTAAATCATACAAATGCTACAAATCATAACCGGGTAGTGCAATAAGCTACAAACCTGGATAAGTGATTTGTAGCATTTTTTTAATCACCAGTATGGGTTTTTGTTTTACTATTTGAATTTTTAATCACCAGTCTGGGTTTTTGATTTATTATTTGAGTTTTAATTCACCAGTCTGAGTTTTTGTTTTGCTATTTGAGTATTTAATCACTAGTCTGAGTTTTTGTTTTATTATTTGAGTATTTAATCACCAGTCTGGGCTTTTGTTTTATTATTTGAGTATTTAATTCAACAGTCTGAGTTTTTGATTTAACTATTTTTTTTAACAATCTATAGCTGTATTCATTTTTGTGCTTTAAGCAAATGCCGACGAACTCCGTTTTAAGGGTTAGTTGACCTCGATATCATCAAATATTAAATTTACTTTTTCATTTTAGGCAAATATTAAATTTTAATAAAGTTTTAATGTTTTTCTTGATTATATATGGTAAAATATGGCTTAGTTGGTTTAAAAATTAACATGATATTACAAAGTTAGGAGGATGTTTACATGGAGTATGTACTGCAAACCAATGGCTTAACAAAGCTTTTCGGAAGGAAAGCTGCAGTCAATGGCATAAATATCAACGTTCTTAGAGGTGATATTTACGGATTTATCGGTAGAAACGGGGCAGGAAAGACAACCCTAATCAGAATGGCAGCGGGGCTTGCCAGTCCAACAAAGGGAACCATTAAGCTTTTTGAAAGTGAGGATTTGGATGCACAACGAAGTAAAATCGGCACAATGATTGAAAATCCAGCAGTGTTCCCGCACATGACAGCTAAGCAAAATCTTCACTACTATTGCTTGTTACTAGGTCTTGAGCCAAAGAAAAATGTGAAGGAAATGCTGGCACTGGTAGGACTTCAAAACACCGGAAAAAAGAAAGCAAAGAATTTTTCATTGGGTATGAAACAACGACTTGCAATAGCAATCTCTCTGTTAGGTGATCCTGAATTCTTGATGTTGGATGAGCCAATTAACGGTCTTGATCCTACCGGCATTAAGGAAATCAGGGAGCTGGTATTAAGATTAAACCAAGAGAAACAAATTACTATTTTAATATCCAGTCATATTCTTGGAGAACTTTCAAAAATTGCCACTCGATATGGGGTAATTAATAACGGAGTTATGGTCACTGAATTTACCAAAGAGGAGCTGGAACAAAGGTGTAAGGGTGAACTGGAGTTGAAGGTAGATAAGATATCGGAGGCACAAAGCATTCTATCAACCATTGTTAATCCATCAGCAATTCAATTAGTGGATGATAATACCATTCGTATTAGAGAAGATCTTGATAAGGCAGGTATTATTAATATGGAACTTGCAAAGAATGGAATTTTTGTGAATTCCAGTTCTATCGTTGGACAGGATTTGGAAGCATATTTTATGCAGCTGATGGAAGCCACCGATAATAAAATGAATTAATTAGGAGGGAGGAAAAAAATGTCAAGATTATTAAAATCAGACTTTTTTCGGTTATTTCGAAGCAAGTCATATTATATCTGTACCGCAATCGCTGTATTTCTCTTTAATCTGGGGTTAATTGCATTTTTCATAATGGATAAAGCCTCATCCAAGATGGAAGGGTACTCATCTACTTTACCTAAAGACGGACTAACACTGGGATTATACGCTTTTGGAGATCAGGATAACCGAATTATATTGGCAATTATAGTAGGCATATTTATTACTTCTGAGTTCACCCATGGTACCATGAAGAATGTGATATCAAAAGGTTTCTCAAGAATTCACGTTTATCTTTCGAAGCTGATTACTATGATTGTGGCTGCTTATATGCTGATATTTGCTACCATAATAACCGGTACCATCATCGGGTCCATACTTGTGGGAGGATTCGGAGATTTTTCCACGGATATCTTGGTGCATATTCTGAAGACCGTGGGAATCGAACTATTATTATACGCTGCGTTCGTATCCTTACTGGTATTTGTCGGTATGACCATCCGTAACAACGCGGGAACCATTTCAATTAACATACTGGGGGTAACAATTTTTATTCCTACGATACTGCAAATATTTGAAATGATTTCTAAAAATAAGATTCATTTTACTTATGTTGATCTTGCGAGTAATATAGCAATCTATGCTTCGCTACAATCCCAGCCTACAGAATATCTTAGGTCCTTCCTGGTTGCAGTGGTATATTTTGTTATCGCCACGGCTTTTGGTCTTCTTGCCTTCAAGAAAAGTGATGTAAAGTAAATAATTAAGGTATCAAGGGTTCGCTTATACTGTGGCAGACGCATTTTGAACATTCAAAAAGTCATGAGTTTGCAGTTTTTTGTATTATGAAAATGCCACAAAACAATTATTATTCAAACCGTCCTATACAATGAGTTTTTCTCAGCTTTACGGCTAAACTCCTTGTATAGGGCGCTTTTTTAACACCTTTGAATGCACATGGCATATATTAATATGAAGTTTTTATTTGCAGTGGCGAAATAGGGGCGCCAGGCGGAATGGAGAGCTATGCAGATTCATGTGGTGAAACCGGGAGATTCGATGACTTCGATTTCCAATCAATACGGAGTGTCCGCAGAAAGAATCATTATCGAAAATGAACTTCCGAATCCGGAAAAATTGGTTGTTGGTCAAAGTATTGGAATCCGAAAACCGGAGGTGGTGCATACGGTTGCCGAAGGGGATACGGTGTACTCAATTGCACAAAACTATGATGTGAATCCGAATCAGATCTTTCAAAATAATCCACAAATAGCCGCAAGAGAAGGTTTATATCCAGGAGAAGTTTTGGTCATAACCTATGCAGGGGAAGAGAAAATCGATACAGTAGTAACAAACGGATATGCCTATCCGTTTATTGATCGTGCCGTTCTAAGAAAGACATTGCCGTTTTTAACCTATCTATCTTTGTTCACCTACGGTTTTACGGCCACAGGAGAACTGGTGCCTATTGATGACAGTGAATTGATTGCCATAGCCAAGGAATTTGGTGTGTTGCCCATTATGGTGCTGGCACCCATGGATGCACAAGGCAACTTTAGCAGCGAGAGTGCCCATGCCATGTTTACAAATCAGGAGGCGCAGACTGCATTAATCAATAATCTGGTGAGTACGCTAAGGGCGAAGGGATATGCCGGTATCGATATTGATTTTGAATTCATTTTGCCGGAGGATAAGCAAAATTTTATTAATTTTGTAACCGCTGTCAATGCGGCGCTTGACAAGGTTGGATTAATTACCTTAATTGCACTTGCGCCAAAAACTTCGGGTGATATGAAAGGGCTTCTATATGAGGCACATGATTATGTGGCGCTGGGAGCGATAGCGGATGAGGTGTTGTTGATGACGTATGAATGGGGATATACCTATGGGCCACCAATGGCAACCTCTCCAATTAATAATATGAGAAGAGTTCTTCAATATGGAGTGACCGTGATTGATCCCGATAAAATCTTAATGGGAACACCAAACTATGCTTATGATTGGCCTTTACCTTTTGTGCAGGGAACAACTGCTGCAAAATCCATGGGGAATCAGGAGGCAATTGCGCAGGCAGCACAATATGGTGCGGTAATTCAGTTTGACGAGGAGGCACAGTCCCCCTTTTATAATTATACCAATGACGAGGGAGTGTCCCATGTGGTATGGTTTGATGATGTGAGAAGCATGAATTCAAAGCTTCGGTTAATTCCTGAATTCAAGCTGCAAGGTTCAGGAGTTTGGCAGGTGATGCGGTATTTTCCGGGACTTTGGATGGTAATGTCATCTTTGTATAATATTACAAAGCTATAATTAGTGTAGTGCATTTGTATCTGTTGTGCATACAATAATTATTATTATCAAGTTTCGTCACCTCATTATGTATATGTGACTAAGAGGAATTATAACATCTTAATTATGAGTAATTATTATACTTTACTAAATTCCTACCTCGACTAATTTATAGGAGGGGTAGGAAAATTAAATGAATCCATAGTTGGTAATCACTTATAACATGAATGGGGATACTATTATGTTCCTCCAATGGTAATATTCACTACGACAATACGGGAAAAGTTATTCTTACTTATGTGTATTATTTTGTCTACATAGGTTTCTAAGGTACAAGCTCAGGGCTTTTAGATTCTTATGTATCGCTACGTAATGCAACTATGAGAAAACGGTTCCGCTTCTGGAAACATTTGACAAAACCATATCCTTACTTAGATAGCGGAATGAATCGTGGTGAAACCAAGATGATTTTATGAACAGATTGTGCCCCCTATTTACAAATGATGGTGCTAGGGTTATAATTGAGAATACGTTCATACCATATAATGTGATTTTCTAAATCCGTTATTTTTATGGCGTAGGGTTTTTCATACCCTAGAGATTAGCTAATTGGAGGAAATATGAAGAATAAAATAGTGAAAGAGATTATTAGTTGGGTTTTGGTCTTTGTTTGTGCGATTGCGCTTGCGACATTTATCAATAAAGTCATTATCCTAAAGGTTGAAGTGCCTACTGGATCGATGCAAAACACAATCAATATTGGGGATCGTGTTATTACCTCAAGACTGTCCTACTTGTTTTCAGACCCTAAGAGGGGAGATATTATTGTTTTTCCTTTCCCGGACGACGAAAAAATGGACTATATTAAACGTATTATAGGACTACCCGGAGAAACAATCGAAGGGAAGGACGGTTATGTCTATATTGATGGTAAGAAATTGGAAGAAAGCTATGTAACCGCTAAGCTGGATGAAGATTTTGGTCCATATGTTGTACCGAAGGACTCCTACTTTATGATGGGAGACCATCGGGAGGTGTCAGAGGATTCCAGGTATTGGAATGACAAGTTTGTAAAAAGAAGCAAGATTATTGGAAAAGCAATTTTGAAATACCCGCATTTTGGATGGCTCAATCATAATAAGTATTAAAGATTAAGTCAAACAGGAGGATTAGTATGAATTTTATAAAGAGGAATTATCAAAAGCTGTTAATTGGATTATATTTGGGAATTACAGCCATAATCAATATAATCGGATATATTAAACTTCCGGATAAAGTGGCAACACATATGAATTTTGATGGGCAGCAGACCAATTATATTCCTACTTTGCTGTATGTGATAATAAGCTTTGCTTTGGTTGGATTGCTGTGTTTTTTAAGCATGAATAAGGTAGGAGAAAAGAAAATAAAATATCTCTTTACAACAGCCATTATAGTAATTGCCAATATAAGTTTAATTGTTATTCAAATGAAATAATCAGACATCTACATAATAAGACCTTCCGGTTAGTAACCCGATCAATCTCTGATTGAATGGTTGCCATCGGAAGGTCTTTATTTTAGATAAATATATACTTAGAGTTAATTTTTAAGATATTCCTCATAGATTGCTAATACCTGAGCCATTGCTTCTACGCCGGGAGCGCCAATGGTATTGCGCTTGTTAACACAGGTGGTAAGGGAAACCGCATCATAAATGTCCTGATCAAATACAGGGCTAATGTTTTGAAATTCTGACAGGGAAAGATCATCAATGGAGCAATTCTTTTCGATGCAATAAAGAACCAATTGACCGATAATTCCATGGGCATCACGAAATGGAACACCTTTATTCACCAGGTAGTCAGCGGCATCGGTTGCATTGGTAAATCCGTTCTTGGCACTGCTTTCCATGGCTTCTTTATTAATCTTCATGGTAGCTAGCATTCCGTTAAATAATGCAAGGCACCCCTTCGTAGTGTCGATGGCATCAAAGGTGAATTCTTTATCTTCTTGCATATCCTTATTATAAGCTAGAGGTAGCCCCTTCATTACAGTTAGCAAGGACATGAGGGAACCGTAGACACGCCCTGTTTTACCCCTTACCAGTTCCGCAATATCGGGATTTTTCTTTTGAGGCATAATACTGGAGCCTGTGGAATAAGCATCATCCAGTTCCACAAATCGGTATTCGTTGGTATTCCAAATGATAATTTCTTCACTGAATCGGCTCAAATGCATCATAATCGTTGAAAGTGCACTTAATAGCTCAATTAGGTAATCACGGTCGGAAACACTGTCCATACTATTTAAGGTAGGGCCATCAAAACCAAGCAGCTGGGCACTGAATTCGCGGTCCAAAGGATAAGTGGTTCCAGCTAAAGCACCGGAGCCAAGCGGGGATAAATTCATACGTTTTGAGATATCGGATAACCGGGAACGGTCTCTTTTAAACATTTCAAAATACGCACCTAGATGATGTGCCAGAGAAAGCGGTTGTGCCTTTTGCAAATGAGTAAAACCGGGCATAAAGGTCTGTGTATGATCCTTCATGGTGGTATAGATGGTCAATAGTAAGGTTTTTAACAATTCATCGATTTCATTAATCTCATCGCGGGTGTATAACTTCATGTCAAGAGCAACCTGATCATTACGGCTTCTGCCGGTATGCAGCTTTTTGCCGGCCTCTCCAATACGAGCGATCAGATGAGCCTCTACAAAGCTGTGAATATCCTCATGCTCGTTATCTATCTCCAAATCTCCGCTTAAAATATCCTCTAAAATTCCGGATAATCCGCTTATAATGTTATTCTTCTCATCCTCGGAAATAATGTTCTGCTTTGAAAGCATTGTCACGTGAGCAATACTTCCTTCAATGTCCTGTTTAAAAAACTTTTGGTCAAAGGAAATTGATGCATTAAAATTATGAACCAATTGATTGGTTTCCTTGGTAAAGCGTCCTCCCCAAAGCTTCATTGAATCCTCCGTTCCGCCTCATTGGCTGTAATACATTTTTGATTGCTATCATATTACATCCTTTTCAGGTAAGATGCAACTATAAATTTATATTTATGCAAAAAATATTTATATAATTGCATATTTTAATGTATTAGAATCATAATGCATATGCGAAATCAGAATGTTTTCAATTGTTATCTGTTATTTTAAATCATAAAGTTTTGTATATTTATCCTTAAGATATTTGATATAATATTCGGCCGAGAAGGGTTCCCCACATACCTCAAGTAAGATTTGATCGGTGTTTTTCAGTGCTCCGTATTTATGAATATTATCCCTTAAGAATTCTCTGATTGGGGTCAGATTTCCTTCTTTAAGATAATCTTCGAAGGGCATATGATCTTTCATAAAAGCATAAAGTTGGGAAGCAATTGCCGTTCCTACGGCGTAGGAAGGGAAATATCCAAATTCACCCCAAGACCAGTGGGTATCTTGCAAAATTCCCTCCGTGTCGCTGTTTGGAGTGATACCCATATATTCTTGGTATTTTGAGTTCCATATCTTTGGAAGCTCATCAATGTCAATATCTTGCTCGAATATCAGCTTCTCAATTTCATAACGAATGAGAACATGAATGCAATAGGAAAGTTCATCAGCTTCTGTACGAATCAAACTGGGTGCTGCTTTATTAATTCCGCGAATAAATTGATTTAAATCCACATTGTATAAATTCTCTGAATAAGTGTCTACTAACTTATCATAGATTGGCTCCCAGAATTCCTTGCTGCGTCCAATGATATTTTCATAAAATCGGGATTGGGATTCGTGCATTACCATGGAAGCGCCACCACCAATTAAGGTTTGGGTGATATCATCGTCAATGTTCATCTCATAAAGGGCATGTCCACTTTCATGAATGGTGGAGAACATTGCACTTTCCAGATTATTTTCAATATAATGGGTTGTGATGCGTACATCGTGATTATGAAGCTGCAACGTAAATGGATGAGCGCTTTCTGCGATAATACCACGATTAAAATCAAAACCAACATAGCCGCTGAGATATTTGCAGAACTCTCTTTGTTTCTCTACTTCGTAGTTCAAGAAGTTATAGCCCTTATCAACGGTTTCAGCCTTTTTAGCGACCTCTTTGAGTAAAGGTATCAATTCTTTTTTGATTTGTTCAAAAAAGAGATCAAGGTCTTTGATCATAAAACATTCGTCAAAGTCTCCGAGAAGAATTTCGTAAGGCTTCTTCCCGTCTTTTACACGATAGCCTGCAAATTTCTTTTTATAATCAATTACTTTTTTAAGATAAGGGGCAAAATCCTCATACTTATTATCCTTTTTTGCTTTCGACCATCTTCTGCTGGATATAGAAGTTAATTCATTAAAAGCTCGGTATTCTTCCGGAGGGATGCTTTCAAGCTGTTCATAAGTTTTTCCAAGTTCCTTTACGATTGCCTTCTCCTGATCAGTAAGCTCTTCCTGTTCTTTTTTCTCCTGAAGTTTCTTTAGCAATTTGCGTACATCATCATTAATCAGGCTTTTCATATATTCATCGGAGAGAATACCAATTACTTTAGAGGTGTGATCGGCTGCTTCAAAGGGAGCAGTAGTCTGTTCATCCCAATCAAATAAGTTTCTGGCTGTTTGCAACGCCATGGATTTTTCTAAATAAGGTTGAAGCTTATCAAATGTTCGATTCATAAAAACCTCCGTCTTTCTTTTGTTTCATTTTTCGCATTTATTTCTAATTAGTAGTATATCAATTTTCTATTTAGATAACAATCCAATAAAAGGTAGTTTTTTATCAAGAAATGAGTTATAATTTAGTTGTAACGAATAATTTCCATAATCAAGCAGATAATAAAAAGGTGATTGATCAAACGAACAGACTATCAGCTGAACGGAGGTAATTATGAAAAACATGATCATTGAAAAAGTAATTGGTAGAGAAATATTAGATTCCAGAGGAAATCCCACCGTTGAGGCGGAAGTGACCTTGGCAGACGGAAGCGTGGGAAGAGCAGCAGTACCTTCAGGTGCATCCACCGGTGCTTTCGAGGCAGTGGAGCTTCGCGACGGTGATAAAAGCCGTTATCTTGGCACAGGCGTTAGAAAAGCGGTTGATAATGTGAATAAGATTATTGCAGATCATTTGATAGGAATGTGTGCTGAAGACCAGCTCGCTATCGATGCGGCAATGTTAGCTTTGGACGGAACGGAGAATAAAGGTAAGCTGGGTGCGAATGCAATCCTCAGCGTATCCTTAGCAGTAGCAAAAGCTACAGCTGCATCACTGAAGCTTCCATTATACCGTTATCTAGGCGGTGTGAATGCAAAGGTTCTGCCGGTTCCCATGATGAACATCATTAATGGTGGTAAGCATGCAGATTCCAGCTTGAATATTCAAGAATTTATGATTATGCCGGTTGGAGCAAAATCCTTTTCAGAAGCGTTAGAACATAGTGCAACCGTATTCCATACCTTAAAGAAGCTTCTTAAAACGGACGGCTATGTAACTGCAGTTGGAGACGAAGGTGGATTCGCACCCAAGTTCAACAGCGATACACAGGCTTTGGATTATATTGTGAAGGCAATTGAGGCAGCTGGCTATAAGCCCGGAGAAGATTTCTTTATTGCTATCGATGCAGCCGCAACCGAGATGTATGATGAAGCAAAGAAAGCCGGCAGAGAAGGAGATTATCTTTTCTGGAAGGCTGGAGAATATAAGACAGTGGAAGAGATGGTAGACTTTTGGGATCAGGTATGCAGTAAATATCCGGTAATATCCTTAGAAGACGGACTAGCAGAAGAGGATTGGAAGGGTTGGAAGCTGTTGACAGAGCGTCTTGGTAATAAAGTTCAGCTGGTGGGTGATGATTTGTTTGTTACCAACACAAGCCGAATCAAAGAAGGCATTTGTCAGGATATCAGCAATTCTGTTCTTATTAAGCTCAATCAGATTGGCTCCTTAACGGAGACACTTGATGCGATCGAGATGACGAAGAATAACCGTTGGACAGCAGTTGTATCCCATCGCTCCGGTGAGACAGAAGACGTAACGCTCGCAGATATTGCAGTAGCTACCAATGCCGGTCAGATTAAAACAGGTGCACCTTCCAGAACGGATCGTGTAGCCAAATACAACCAATTGCTCCGCATTGAACAAGAACTGGGAGATAGGGCAATTTATCTAGGAAGAGACGCTTTTAAAGTGCTTCGTTAAAAAGAAGGGGATTAGAGCTGGCAGAAATACCTTTGCCGCTCTAATCCTTATTTTATTCTTCAATATCAAATGGAAAACCATGTCCGGGATAGATGGTTTTTACATAGCTGTTTTGGATCATTCGCCAGCTGTCTGCAATAATGGTATTATACTCCTCCGGTTTAAAAAGCGTGGGTAAATCACCGATAAAGGCACATTCCGCATCGAGAACCAAACTAACGCTGTCCTCACTATGACCCGGTGTTGATAATAACTCGCCTTTGACACCAAGCTTATCAAAAAACTCTCTGCTCTGAGAGGTATTAACAATAATGTTGTTATTTCCGGTAATATCTTTAAAATTTGCCTTGGGATTTTTTTTGTAAAAACTATTCAATCGGTTGTAATATGGTACTTGAGATTCATGTAAAATCAGGTTAGTACCCAAATCCTTCAGATTTTGAGTCAGTCCTGCATGTCCGGGATGGAAATGTGTAATGATTAAGTAATCCACCTCATTTACAGGAATATTATTCTGATATAATAATTGCAATAATTGGGAAAAAGTATCCGGCCAACCGGTATCGATCATGATCCATCCCTCTGCTGCCGGAATAAGATAACAGTTGGATGATTTATATGTTAATTGTACTACTTTCACTTGTTTCACCTCGTAAAATCCTTATATTTATCCTTCGCACCTTACTTCTAAGGCATCAATCATCTTACAGCGATAAGCTTTAATCACATTGCCCGAAATGAGTTTAAAAATCTTATCAGAATTTAAATCGGAATCCATGGTATAGGGTATGTCATCATACATGGAATGACGATCTAGTAAAGAATCATCATAAGGGGCTGACTGCGCTTTCTCTGCGATATTTATATTCATTTAAAAACACCTCATATTTACTGTATTACCAATACTATATAACGATTTAATACAGATTTCAAGTACAAGACTAAAGTAGGATAGAAAATTTATATAAATACTGTTAATAAAACTCCTCAAATGGATGCATCTGAACGGAGTCTGAGATTTAATTCAGAACCAATCAAGGGAAACCAATTGAGGAGTGTGAATAGCTATATAGGTTTATTATCTTTTGATTTTTGAATTTATATTCTTTTGCAGTTCCACTGCCAGGATTGGCACAAAGGATAAAAATAATGTAATCGCCCATTGCTCTGCGCTTAACGGAACAACCTGAAAAATCTTAGAGAGTGGAGCGATGGTGATGACCGAAATCTGAAGTGCCGCACATATAAGGAAGGACAGCACCAGTTTCATGTTAGTAAATAAGCCAATCTCAGAGAGAGAGAGTTCACTTCGCATGTTAAAGGAATGGAACAGTTGGGATAAACTGAGGACGGCGAAAGCCATCGTTCTGCCAACCCAAGGAAGCACCTCGGAGGAATTTGCTCCCTCCTGGCTTGAGATAAATGCTGCGGGTAAATCATAATGATGATAACCGATGACAAATGCAAGAAGTGCAAGAGAACCAATCATCATACCCTCTAATATAATCTTCACTGCAAGACCATCCGCAAACATTCCCTTACTGGGTGATACTGGCTTTTTCTTCATAATATCCTTGGAAGTGGGTTCCACACCAAGAGATATGGCAGGGAGTGAATCCGTGACAAGATTGACCCAGAGCAGTTGTACGGCAACCAGCGGAGTGGGTAGGCCGAACAAAATGGCAACAAATATGGTCAAAATCTCCCCAATATTACTGGATAACAAAAAATGGACTGCCTTTTTTATGTTATCATAAATTCCCCTGCCTTCTTTTACCGCAGAAACGATGGTGGCAAAATTATCATCGGTTAAAATCATATCCGCGGCATTCTTTGCTACATCCGTACCGGTTATTCCCATAGCACAGCCGATATCAGCCGCATTGAGTGCGGGTGCGTCGTTAACTCCGTCACCGGTCATTGCGACTACATTTCCTTTACTTTGAAAGGCTTTTACAATTCTCACCTTATGTTCTGGAGAAACGCGGGCAAAAACGCTAAAACGCGTGATATGATCCGCAAGTTCCTCATTATTCATTCTGTTCAGTGCATCTCCGGTAATAGCTTCTTCCCTGCCAACCAGTATTCCCAGTTCTCTGGCAATTGCCTTGGCAGTAAGTACATGGTCTCCGGTTATCATAACAGGTTTAATACCCGCCTGTCTGCATAAAGCTACGGCTTCCTTCACTTCTTCTCGTGGAGGATCAATCATTCCAATGAGACCAATGAAGATTAAATTGTTTTCAAACTCTAAGGGATTTGCTTTGCCAGAGGGTTTAGGGATGTTCTTATAAGCAACACCAATTACTCTTAAAGCTTTTTCTGTCATTTCGTTATTAATTGAATTGATTTTCATTCGGTCCCTTGAAGTCAAGGTAGTGAGTGTTCCGTTGCTATAAAATTGAGTACATCTCGATAATAAGAAATCAAAGGCACCTTTTGTAATACTGCGATAGCTGTTATCTGGCGCTTTGTGAACGGTAGTCATTAGCTTTCTTGAAGAATCGAAAGGAATCTCATCAATCCTATGATAGGATTTATCCAAATCAAGCTTACTAGAACCAGCCTGAAAGGCGGCCATAACCAATGCCTTCTCCGTCGGTTCCCCAGTAATGGTTGGTGTGTTTTTGTCAAGCTGGAGAATTGCATCATTGCATAGCGCTGCATGGGAAAGCAAAAAGGTTGCAAAATCGCCGTTCATATTCTCCTGACCATTCATTGAGCTGATTTGTGTTACCGTCATCACATTCTGGGTTAAGGTTCCTGTCTTATCAGAGCAGATTACGGTAGCACTTCCCAAGGTTTCAACAGCAGGAAGCTTACGGATTACAGCATTTTTCTTTGCCATACGCTGAACCCCTAAGGAGAGCATAATTGTAACAATGGCAGGAAGACCTTCCGGAATTGCAGCTACAGCCAGGCTGACGGAAGTCATAAACATATCAAATACGGGCATTTTCTTTAATAAGCCCACTAAAAATATGATAACGCAGATGGTCAGTGCAGTAATTCCAAGAACCTTACCCGTTTTCGCCAGACGTTTTTGCAGAGGGGTCATCGGTGTCTCTTCATCCATAATTAAGGTGGCGATGTGCCCTACCTGAGTATTCATTCCGGTATCGGTAACTACCGCAACACCTCTTCCATAAGTGATGGTACTGGTGGCAAGAACCATGTTATGGCGTTCAATGATATTGGTTTCCGGTCTAAGACGAACTTCCGCAATTTTATCTACCGGATGGGATTCTCCGGTCAGAGACGCTTCTTCCGCCTTAAGATTGATTGCAGATACCAGCCTGCCGTCTGCAGGGACATAACATCCGGTTTCTAACAAAATGATATCTCCCGGTACCAGTTCAGAGGCATCAAGAACCGATACCTTTCCTTCCCTCAATACGTGGGCGGTGGGAGCGGACATTTTCTTTAAGGCTTCCAATGCTTTCTCTGCACGAGCTTCTTGTAGAACCCCGAGAGTTGCATTAACCACGATGATTACTAATATGATAATCGGGTCCACAAAGTCCGGATCTCCGTCAAAATAGGATACGATAAAAGAGAGAATAGCCGCTAATATCAAAATTACAATCATAAAGTCAGCAAATTGTTCAAAGAATTTAAATAATAAACTCTTCCCCTGTTTTACGGTGAGTATATTTCGGCCATATTTTTGCTGCCTTTGATTTGCTTCTTTTGTAGATAAGCCCTGATCCAAAGAAACCTCCAAGTTATTTAAGGTCTCTTCAATGGATAAACTGTGCCATTGCATAGAGGTAATCACTCCCGTTTCGCTAAATCTTCTCTTAATTATATGAGTCATGCCTTGGATTATGAATCATTCGAGGGATAAGTCTTAAGATGGAATAACATTAATGAGAAGAGTTTCATCGGTCATTCATTTGAGTTTAGCAAATTACCAATTACCTAAGATAAACTCTGTTGAAAGGATTTTGCCACTCTGACTAAAAGCCATATTTACAATAAAAAAAGACACTTTAATTATAAAAAACACATTTCATTTTTAAGAAAGAAACGTTATAATAGCGTTCAACAGCATAAAGTAACATCAGGCTGTATAGAG
Organism: Bacillota bacterium; assembly: GCA_023435895.1. Classification (GTDB taxonomy): domain Bacteria; phylum Bacillota; class Clostridia; order Lachnospirales; family Lachnospiraceae; genus Mobilitalea. The sequence continues at coordinate 13,901 of JAEZLH010000030.1, read as the reverse complement.
GGGATTTATCAAATCTAGAGGAGCAGGTGAATAGAATTATGGCAAAATCAGTAACAAAGGATATGACGAGTGGTTCTCCCATTGGTCTTATTTTAAAGTTTTCATTACCAATGTTGATTGGTAATGTTTTTCAACAAATTTATTTTTTTGTGGATTCTGTAGTAGTAGGAAAGTTCGTAGGAGAAAATGCATTGGCAGCAGTAGGTGCCACCGGTCCTCTCATGTTTTTGATCATTGGATTGTCCTTCGGGTTATCCATAGGTATTTCAGTAGTAATTGCCCAGTACTTTGGAGCAAAAGAATTAGATAATGTAAAGAAAGCGTTTGCATCTGCAACCTATCTGGTAATTGGGGTTTCCATTATCATGGGCATCGTGGGGTTTTTATCTGCAAGATCGCTTTTGGAGTTACTTGGAACGCCGCCTGAAATCATTGGTCAATCTGAACTATTTATGAAGATATCATTTGCAGGAGTTCTTGGTGTAACCTGTTATAACGGAATGGCAGCGGTATTAAGAGCACTTGGTGATTCCATTACCCCGCTGATTTTTCTTGCGGTTGCCTGTATCCTGAATGTGGTGCTGGATATTGTATTCGTATATTTTTGGCATTGGGATGTTCCGGGTGTTGCAATTGCAACTACCATTTCTCAAAATGTTGCAGCAATTGGGTGTACGATATATGCACTGATTAAAGTCAAGCTTCTTCGTATCCCAATCAGAGAATTCAAGCCTGATATTGAGATTTTAAAGAAATGTATTAAACTCGGGGTTCCGATTGCGCTGCAAAATGCCTTTGTATCCATATCTATGATTGCTTTACAGTTTGTAATCAATTCGTATGGACCTCTAGTTGTGGCAGCCAATACAGCTTACAGCCGTATTGAGGCATTGGTGCTTATGCCTGGTATGTCGGTTGGTGCTGCCCTAGCTTCCTATACAGGGCAGAACGTAGGTGCCGGTAATTTGGATAGAGCCAAAAAGGGGTACCATGCAGCAGCAAGAATTATTATTATATTTAGCTTGGTGATGCTTCCGGTTATTTATTTTGGAGGGGAATCAGTAATGAGACTTTTTAGTGATAAAGACTCGACGGAAGTTGTCCATGTGGGTGCCAATGCCATGCGAATCACCTGTTTCTTTTACTCCGCAGTAGGAATGATTTTTATCACTAGAAATTTTTTGAGCGGTGCAGGAGATATTCATATCCCAATGATAATGGGATTAACCGAAGTGGTTTGCAGAATTGCTTTTGCTATTATATTGCCAATTTATTTCGGTGTATATGGAATATGGTGGGCGACTTCAATTAACTGGGTTATAACTGCAATTGTGGGTATTTTGCGAGAAGCTTCTGGCAAATGGAAGGACAAGGCTTTAATTCGATCACAAGTGTCAAAAATATAATAATAAAATCCGCAGGAGGTAAGTGATATGCTCGCTCCTAGGTAGACAAGTGAAATAATATATCTTGTTTATTTAGGAGAATCATATCAATAACAATCTGCGGATTTTATTATTATGTATACTTGTTAAGTAGAAACTTATATAGCGATAAAGCCTGCTTTACTAGAATAAGATAAATTTTCTTTGAGATACGGTATAAATTCTTTGCAATAAGATATGCTGTTATAGGAAAAGTTGCTATCAATATTGAAATGAATGAAATCTGACATTGATCAACTGGTTCAACTCTAATAAAACTATTTAACTTGCGCTTTCATTTTCTTTTTATTTTTAGAAAGCAGATAGTTAATCACTAAAATCGCTGCAAAGATAATCACAACCGGAATCAAATTATGCTTATACCGATTGTAGTATTCCCCTACATTCTTATAGTTCTCTCTCAGCGTATATCCCAAGCCGATCAGCAGCGTATTCCAAACGGTAATCCCAAGAGCGGATGCACTAAAATAGGTCACTGGATTGAGCTTTGAGGCGCCTGCAATTAATGCGATGTAGGTACGAATCAGAGGTATCACCCTTCCGATGCAGACCGCCGCCGCTCCGTGGGTATTAAATTTCTCGTAGGCGGAGTCAATTCCTTTTTTTGTTTTAGGAAACTTTGTTGTAATGGCGTTAATAATTGCCCCTCCTCCGAACCATCCAAATGTATAGCAAATCCCTGTGCCGATCAGCCCGGCTAGTATACTTAGGGGAAGGATAACCAGAAAACTGGTGTGATTAGCAGATGCGACTGCACCGGAAAAGGGCAGGACGATTTCACTGGATACGGGGAAACATGCATATTCAAGCAATATGATGATAAACATTGCGAGTATACCATAATCAGATATAAAATCAGTAATAATATTCATCGATTCTCCTTAATGGCAATAGATTCTTTTAATTATATTCAGGCGAATTATGAAAGATGAACCGGGACAAGGCGCATTTGGAAGAGTTATCTTACAAAATCCTTGACAAAACAACAGCACATGTTTATATTAATATAGTATTAACACAATTATATGGAAATTAGCTGTGATAAGGAGTATTAAGAGTAATTTGCTTTCAGAGAGCTGTCGATTGGTGCGAGGCAGCAGCAACAGACTTCCAACTCGCCTTTGAGCTCTCTAGCTGAAATAAAGTAGGCTGGAGCGGTATTCCCGTTATCGAATAGGAGTGCGTAGCACATGATTTTGAAGGACATTACCTGTCAAGTTAAGCGTGTTACGAAACAGAGTGGTACCACGGAAGTTTACCTTTCGTCTCTATTTAGAGGCGGAAGGTTTTTTTGCGCTTAAGTAATATGAAAAGTAATAATATTGATTGGAGGAGTAACAATGGCAGCACCTTATAATCATAAGGAAGTTGAGAAAAAATGGAGAAAGAATTGGGAAGCAAATCCCGTAAATCCCAAGGATGGCACAAAGCCAAAATATTACTGTCTGGATATGTTTCCGTATCCGTCCGGCAGCGGTCTGCATGTAGGACACTGGAGAGGTTATGTAATCAGTGACGTATGGAGCAGATATAAAATTCTGAAAGGGTATTATATTGTTCATCCCATGGGTTGGGATGCATTCGGTCTTCCTGCAGAGAATTATGCAATTAAAATGGGTGTTCATCCCAGTAAATCTACTGCAGAGAATGTATCAAACATCAAAAAGCAGATTAATGAAATTGCGGCTATCTATGATTGGGATATGGAAGTAAATACTACCGATCCTGACTTTTATAAATGGACACAGTGGATCTTTGTTAAGATGTTTAAAGCAGGTCTTGCTTATGAAAAGCAGATGCCGATTAACTGGTGTCCTTCTTGTAAGACTGGCCTTGCCAATGAAGAGGTTGTAAATGGGGAATGTGAACGCTGCGGTTCTCCGGTAACCAAGAAGAACTTAAAACAGTGGATGTTGAAAATTACAGCGTATGCGGATAGACTGTTAGAGGATTTGAATAAGCTTGATTGGCCGGAGAAGGTAAAGAAGATGCAATCCGACTGGATTGGTAAAAGCTACGGAGCAGAAGTGGATTTTACGGTAGATGGTACGGATCATTCTATCCGTGTGTATACTACAAGACCTGATACCTTATACGGAGCTACCTTTATGGTACTTGCTCCCGAGCATGCTATGGCAAAAGAGCTTGCTACAGAGGAAACCAGAGCAGAAGTAGAAGATTATATTTTCAAATCCTCCATGAGATCCTCAGTAGATCGTATGCAGGACAAAGAGAAAACAGGTGTATTCACCGGCAGCTATGCAATCAATCCGATTACCGGGAAACAGATTCCCATCTGGTTATCTGATTATGTACTTGCTGATTACGGTACCGGAGCGATTATGTGCGTACCTGCTCATGATGACCGTGACTTCGATTTTGCTACCAAGTTCAATATTCCGATTATTCAGGTTATCTCTCCGGATGGGAAGGAAAATCCTGAACTGACAAAGGCATATACGGAAGCCGGCATTATGATTAATTCCGGGGACTGGACAGGAATGGATTCGGCTAAGGCAAAGGTTGAGGTTCCTGATATGCTGGATCAAATGGGAATTGGTAAGAAAACCGTTAATTATAAGCTTCGCGACTGGGTATTCTCAAGACAGCGTTATTGGGGAGAGCCTATTCCGATTGTTCATTGTGAGCACTGTGGTGCAGTTCCTGTTCCAGAGGATCAGCTGCCCTTATTGTTACCGGAGGTTGAGAAGTATCAGCCAACCGGAACCGGCGAATCACCTCTTGCAGATATCCATGAATGGGTAAATACCACTTGTCCGCAGTGTGGTGCACCTGCAAAAAGAGAAACCAATACCATGCCTCAATGGGCAGGTTCCTCCTGGTATTTCTTACGTTATGTGGACAGTAAGAATGATAAGGAATTGGTATCCAAAGAGAAGGCTCATGAGTTGCTGCCGGTAGATATGTATATTGGTGGTGTGGAGCATGCGGTTCTTCACCTGCTTTATTCCAGATTCTATACCAAGTTCTTAAACGATATCGGTGTGGTTGACTTTGACGAACCTTTTACCAAGCTCTTTAATCAGGGTATGATTGGTAAGAATGGTGCGAAGATGAGTAAATCAAAAGGCAATGTAGTATCACCGGATGATTTGGTCAATGATTATGGCTGTGACTCCTTAAGAATGTATGAACTCTTCGTAGGTCCCCCGGAGCTGGATTCTGAGTGGGATGATAGAGGTATTGATGGCGTATACCGTTTTATCAACCGTTTCTACAATCTTGTATTAGATAATAAGGATAGCCAGGTTGCACCGACTACGGATATGATTAAGCTTCGTCATAGAATGATATATGATATTACCACTCGTTTGGAAACCTTCAGCTTAAATACCGTTGTCAGCGGATTTATGGAATACAATAATAAAATGCTTGATATGGTGAAAAAGAGCGGTGGTATCGATAAAGAAACCCTTGAAACGGCAGTAATCTTACTGGCACCTTTCATTCCTCATGTAAGTGAGGAATTATGGCAAGAGCTTGGACATGACACTTCCGTATTCAAGAACAGCTGGCCAGTTCATGATGAAGAGAAGATGAAGGACAGTGAAATCGAAATTGCCGTTCAGCTGAATGGCAAAACAAAGGCAACGGTTTTAGTATCTGCGGATTCCTCTAAAGATGAGATTATCAGTGCTGCTAAGGAAGCGGTAGCAGATAAGCTTACCGGAACCATTGTGAAAGAAATCTATGTACCTGGTAAGATTGTTAACTTAGTAGTGAAATAGTTTGTTTGTAGGCTTCTTAGACAGAGCATTTCTATGAATGGACGAAGTAGATAGAATAATTTTTATTTATTATAATCACTTTATTCTGCAAATCAGAATCTAAGCGAATAAATCGTTTGGAGGATGGTTAGTAGGATAAAGTGATTTTTATATTTCGTTTTAAAGATAAAAGACCATTCGTTTTGTTTCAGTTGGGGATTTTTGGGTTGTGTAAATCGCATGTAAACTCAGTTTGATTGAGTGACCTCGTATTATCAGAAATTGTTTTCATTAATCTTATTTATATAATAGAGGGTGAATAGTAAATGAATTGTAACTAGAATAATCACAATTTTTAAATATTGGCTACCAAATTTAAAATATTTATGTTAAACTTGTTATAAGTGTGGTATTTATTGGATAATACTAAGATATCAGAGAAAAGTAACGGTGTGGCAGGAGAGCAGTACATAGGACAAATTAGAAGGATTTGATTATAGGGGGATTGGGATGAAGCTAATTACGAAGTTCTCAAAGAAAGATTTAATTAAGTTACCGAATATTTTATGTTACGTCCGTTTTCTGCTGATACCTTTTTTTGTGATATTGTACATTAGGGCAGTAAGCCCTTCGGATTACTTGAAGGCAGGGATTATCGTATTTATATCCGGATTAACGGACTTTTTAGATGGGTTTATCGCACGAAAATTCAATATGATTACGGATTTTGGTAAGTTAATCGATCCTCTTGCTGACAAGTTGACACAGGCGGCTCTCATCTTTGTAATGGTTGTAAAAATCAAGTGGATGTTCCTGTTATTAATTCTTTTTGTGCTGATGCAGTTGTTTTTATTAGTTGCCGGAATAGTAATGCTTCGCAAAGGAACAAAATTAAACGGTGCAAAGTGGTTTGGCAAGGTATCAACAACAATTTTCTACGCTGTTATGCTTGTACTCATATCAGTACCGACTTTAAAGCCTTCCATTTCTAATGTTTTGATTTTGACCTGCGGAGCTTTCCTGCTATTATCTTTTCTCCTTTACATCAAAGAATACGTGGATTTATATAATAAATTAGGTAATCATATAAAACATCTTCCAACAAAAAGATCCATTGGTTTATAAATGAGATTAAAAAAGCTATTGCAAAATAACAATAAAAGCGCTACCCAGCTTTTACGTTATTTTGCAATAGCTTTATCTATGACATAAGTGCAATGTTTTGTTCTATACAAGGTGCAGTGCTTTTTCTTGGTATGAATTGTGAGCGGAGTAGCAGTTTTCCGGCGGATATATTATGAATTAAGCCTTCTAATAGAATAAATGCACTTTTTCCTAAATTAGTTCTATCCTGTCTTATGGTAGTAAGTGGAGGTGTTAACGCAGCTGCCATAGGAATATCATCAAATCCAATGACACTAATATGCTCAGGAACCTTAAGCCCCATTCGGTGTACTTCTCTTATAACTCCGGATGCAATTAAATCGCTTCCGCACAGAATTGCAGTGGCACCGTTTTGTATAAAGTTAGGAACGAATTCTCTGGCACATTCCGGTTTAAAATATCCGTAACGAATTAGATTATCACTAACAGGAAGTCCGTGTCTGATCAGACTATGTACAAAATCCTTTTGTCTTTGATTTGATAGCATAAAATCTTTGGAGCCGTTTAAGAAAGCAATCTTTCTATGCCCAAGCTCATACAAGTGATGAATAGCCCGGTCAATTCCTTCGGTACAGTCCGTTCCCACAAAGCCGATATGGCTATTGTCTTCAATATAATGATCGAGTAATACGGTAGGCACGGAAGTTTTCCCCAGCTGTGACAACCAATCATTTTGATAAGAAAGTCCAACCAGAAATGCTCCTCGGTAACCGTTCTTGAGCATGTAGGTGTCGTATTTTTCATAATTATTCTTATGAATATTGCCTGGAATAACAGTAACCTCCCAGTTCCTCCTTGCAGCAGAAAGTTTAAACCCTACAATAATGTCATAACAATTTTGAATAAGAGTTTCATAATCAGCATCTTCAATGATGATACAAACCTTGCTGTTATTTGAATTTCTCATTTTCTTTGATGAGTACCCCATTTCTACAGCGGTATCTAGTACCAGCTGTCTCATCTCATCACTAATATCATTTGCCCCATTTAATCCTTTGGATACAGTGCTGATTGCAATCCCCAATCTGTCGGCAATGTCTTTAATTGTTGCCATATTATCCCCCTCAAAATTACTTGATGAAACAGAGTATATACCCATATAGAAGAAATTACAATATTAATGTAATAAATTGACATGTTATACAGAATTTACATAAAAATTTATCCAATTATTGTATATTATGTCATATAATTAGGGAGATAGTGTATTGTTGGTTGAAAAATTATATTCCCGTTGAATGGAATGGAATTTGATTATTCAATTCAGCTAGGATAATAATAGATAAAGATTCAGATTATAAAACGCAGCTTCCCAAAAAGTTATCCAAAAACATGATATAAGTGAAGCGAGGATGCGAATAGGTTCTATACAATAAGATATGGGTAACCATTGCGAGATTTGAATCAACAAAATATAATAAAGTAGGAAACGAATTTAAGCTCCGTTTACATTAGGATGATAGGGTTAGGATAGAAGATGAGTAAACGTAATTAAGTTATGAATTGATCATTTAGGAGGAAGAATATGAGTAAAATCCTCATTGTGGACGATGATCCACATATTCGGGAGTTGGTGAGTGTTCTGCTAAGAAACAATGGATTTGAGGTTTGTGAAGCGAAGGATGGACGTGAAGCTCTTTTAAATATTACGACAGAAAATCCAGAGGCAGCTATTATTGATTTAATGATGCCGAATATGGATGGTTATGAGCTGTGTAAAAAACTAAGACAATATTATGAAAACATGCCAATATTGATGCTTACAGCAAGAGGAGAATTATCCGCTAAAGTAAAAGGATTTGAAGCCGGAACAGATGATTATCTTACGAAGCCCTTTGAGCTGGATGAATTGCTTTTGCGAGTGAAGGCACTGCTTCGCCGTTATAAAATCGAGGCTTCCCAATATGTTAAGGTGGGAAAGGTATTGATTGATAAGAATAGTTATTCCGTTACAAGGGATGGCATAAGTGAGGATATACCGTTAAAGGAGTTCGAATTATTATTTAAGCTGGCAGGCTTTCCTGGACGCACTTTCTCAAGAGATAATTTGATAGAGGATATTTGGGGATATGATTTTGATGGGAATGAAAGGACGCTTGATGTTCATATTAGTCGATTACGGGAGCGCTTTCCGGAAGAAAGTGCCGGTTTTAAAATCACTACCATACGTGGACTGGGGTATCGCTTGGAGGTGCTGGTATGACAGAGAGAAAAAAGTATATGGCATTCCATGTTGGCTGGCGAATCGTTCTAATGATTCTACTATTCGGGGGATTAAATGCAATAGGTTATGGTATTACAAGGATTATATATCGATATACCGGAGAGCCCTCAGATTTGGCAGCACACATTCTTTCCGGAGTTACATCACTATCACTCTTTGCCATACTCAGTCTGTTCTTTCAGTTCGTGATTAGCCGGTCAGATGCAGTGGACAGGCATCGAAGAGGTCATAATAAACTGACTGATGCACTTGATCAAATAGCAAAAGGAAATTTTAATGTATTAATTGATCCTAGCGAGGATCGGTTTCACCATGAACTGGTGGATGCGGTGAATGATATGGCAAAAAAGCTGGGATCCATGGAAACCATGCGTCAGGACTTTATCTCAAATGTATCCCATGAAATTCAATCCCCACTAACCTCCATAGGAGGCTTCGCAGTATTGTTAAAGGACAAGGGGTTATCTCAGGAACAAAGAGAACATTATGCAACCATTATCGAAACAGAAAGCAGACGTTTATCCTCCCTCAGTGATAATCTATTGAAATTATCGGTACTGGACGGAGATAAAAAGCCCTTATCGAAGGAAGCTTTTCGACTGGATAAGCAACTGGAAGGAATTTTGCTTACTATGGAACCCCAATGGGCGGATAAAAATATTACGCCGGAAGCGGATTTGCAAAAATGTATCTTAGAAGGAGACAGAGATTTGCTCTCACAGGCTTGGGTAAATTTGATTCATAACGCGATCAAATTTACACCGATTAACGGGGAGATCATGATCTCACTGAAAGAGGATAAAAATCAAGTGATAATCAAAATTTGTGATAGCGGTATAGGAATATCAAAGGAAGAGCAAATACACATTTTTGAACGCTTCTACAAAGTGGATAAATCCAGGGATAGAGCCCTTGGAGGGAATGGTCTGGGATTATCACTGGTAAAGAAAATTATATTGCTCCACAACGGAAGTATAACCGTGGATAGTGAACCAGGCTATGGTACTACATTTACCATTATGCTACCCCTAAAATAATTCATTTACATTCCGTTTAAATTGCATTTAACCTCCGTTTAATTTCTGGCTTTAAGATAGAGCCATAAAATAAAACGGAGGTTTTACTATGAGTGCAATGATTGAGGTCTCAGATCTCACAAAACGTTATAAAGCTGCTAATGTGGCCGCAGTGGACGGCGTAACCTTTTCGGTTGAGGAGGGAGAATTTTTTGCTTTCCTTGGACCAAATGGTGCAGGAAAAACAACAACCATATCCATTTTGACCACAACCCTCTCAAAAACATCGGGTATAGTTCGGATTGCCGGCTATGATGCGGAAAAGGAAGCGAAGAAGGTGAGAGAGAAGGTAGGTATTATTTTTCAACAGCCAAGTCTTGACCCGGCGTTATCCGCAGAGGAAAATATTCGCTTTCATGCCTGTTTATATGGAATGTATGGTTATCGACCAACCTTTAAATTAATGCCGGAGTCTTACCGAAACAGAATCATGGAGCTGGCAGAAATCGTGGGAATTCAAGATGCTTTATTCAAACCAATTAAAAAATTATCTGGAGGGATGAAACGTAAGCTGGAAATCATAAGAAGTTTAATTCACACCCCTAAGGTACTTTTTTTGGATGAGCCGACCCAGGGACTGGATGCGGTTAGCCGTCGCTCCTTATGGGAATATATTAATACTGCCCGCAAAGAGAACGGTACCACCGTATTTTTAACTACTCATTACATTGATGAAGCGGAGAAGGTGGATCGGGTCTGTGTCATTAATCATGGTAAGATTGCAGCTTGCACCTCTCCGGAGGGAATGAAGGAGAGTTTAATCCGCAGAGAGTTAATTCTTGACTCCGATAATCGACAACAGTTAGTTGAAGAACTAACAAATCATGGACTTTCTTATCAGGTGGATAACCATATATTGGTCAATATGGGGGATAAATCAGCACAAGAGATTATTGGCTCTCTAAAGAATAAGTTGTCCGTATTAAAAATAAATGAGCCAACCTTGGAGGATGCTTATATTGAGTTTTTGAATAAGAGCGGGAGGATTATACTATGAGTGAACAGACAATTCAAAGAAACCATACTAAATTTTTTAAAGAGTTAAATGCAATTATAACCATTATGGCGAGGGATATTACCCTTACCTTAAAATCCCCTGCGGCAATCATAATAAGTCTTGCCTTTCCCATTGTAATGATGGGGATGCTTGGGGGTAACCTATCTCAGAATATGGCAGGTGGATTGGGATTTTCCTATAATCAGTTTATGATGGTAGGAATGTTAATCAATATGTTGTTTATGGGAACCGTAATGCAGATGACTTCACTAGTGGATGATCACGAAACGGATTTTACCCAGGAGATGTTAGTATCACCCGTGTCAAGGTATTCTATTGTGATTGGGAAAATATTCGGGTCTATGTTCATAGCACTTGTCAATATGATTGGTACCCTGGTAGTTGGATTGACCATGGGGATTACACTTAGTTTTATGCAGGTGTTGATGATCTTTCTTTTATCCCCTCTTATGTGTCTTTCAGCAGGAGCAATCTCTATGCTGATTATAGGATTAATCAAGAATAAAAGAACCGCTAATACCGCAGTTATGCTAATTGTGATGCCGCAAATGTTTCTATCAGGAGCTATCATACCAATTAATCATTCCAGCGGAATACTATATGTATTGAATCATCTAATGCCGATGACTTATTGTCTTGATTTAACAAGAGCGGTAATCTATAACGGATCACCGGAATATTCTAAGGTAGTTATGTTTAATCCGATGGTTAATTTTTTAAGTATAGCGGCTCTTACAATTGCATTTCTTGTAGTGGGAACCATAAACTTTGCAAGAACAGAAAAGAATAAATAGTAAAAAGCTACAAATCAGAAAATGAATAAAAAACAAATAAAGAAATGAAAAAAAGAAGTATAAAAAAGGAATACAAATTAAAGAAATACTAATAAAGAGCAATACAGAAAGCGATACAGAAAGCAATACAGAAAAAGCAATACAGAAAAAGCGATACAGGTAAAGCTATACAGAAAAAGCAATACAGAAAAAGCGATACAGGTAAAGCTATACAGATAAAGAGTACAAATAAAGAAATATCAATAAAGAAATATGAATAAAGAAATACAGGTTTCAGTGAATACGATTACATAAGGATTGACATATAGCGAAAGTCAAGGCAAGAGTATGCCTGTAAACGGACTTTACATTATGTAATTCTATGTATCGTAACACGGAAACCTGTTTATGTTTTTCCTCATTAATTCTATCCTGGAAACACAAGTCAAATGCATAGGATAGGATATATTCCTCTGATAAGATTTCGAAAGGAAGTAGGAGGTTTATTTTTTTCGTTTGTTTTGAGCCATCATCTTTTTTATCATTTCGAATTGGGTTTTTTCTTTTGCATTCATGTTCTTTGTTAAAATTTCCAACATTAAGTCGGTTTCATCTTGTGAAAAATTTAGATTCTGCTTTTGAAGTTTTTTCTGCGTGTTCATTAATAGCGGGACTAATTTATCCATTGGCTTTCCATCCGCATCGTTTACCAAATCCATTAATATGGACAGTTTTCTGGGATCAATGTTTTTGAGTCTGGGATTATCACTCCAAGAATTATCAGCCATCATTTTGCTCCTTACTATCATCAGATTTACTATTATTATCATATGACATGTTACCAAAAAGCATGCTTAGGTTTTCAATAGTACTCATCTGTTCGGGTGGAACCATGTTCTTTAGCATTTCAAACATCATAGGATTCATGCCACCTGGGGCACCAGATGGAGCAGAGGACTGTTCTGAGCCGGGCGAACCGCGGTTTGTGGATTTTTCGCTGTCCTCCTTGGAATTTGATGAATCGCTATCATTATCCGCCGCCTTGACGGTCTCGGAATCAAAGGGATTATCGGTAGAATCGCCGGTTGAAAAATTATCGCTAAAGTTATTGAAGTTCTTAAAGATAGACTCGAAGGCAGCTCCATTAAAATTGCCGGTTACATTATCCGTATCATTCGATCCAAAAGCATCCGCAAAAGAAAAATCTCCCACGTCCTGCATGGATTTCATCATGGACATCATATTATTATACATTTCAAAAGCACGCTTCATATTAAAGAAACTCAAAAAACGGTCTACCATCTCTCTTTCTTTATCGCTACACACAGGGCGTATCCCTTTTAATAATCCTTCCAAATCGATTTTGGAATTCAGAAAGCCGCTGGCAGCCAGTTTACCCGGTTTGTTGGCTGACTTTAAGCTTCCCATTACATCTAAAAACTTTGCAAATAATTCGGCTGTCCCTTTAAGCGGTGAATCAACATAAGGAATTGCAGCTTTAATAATATCTGCGGTATGAGTAAGATCTTGGTCTGCCATAGCTTCTCCCATTATAAATACTCTTTATATTATATTCATTGGGACATTAAAAATGAACCTGCGAAAGGAAAGGGGACATTATGCAGGGTAGTTTAAATTTTCTTCAGTAATCTGATACAAGACATCTTCCAGAAAAGACCCTGCATATTGCTTGGCAAGAGGAAGATCCATGTCAGAATAATTACCGCAGTTTACAGCTGAGGCACCCGGTATCTCGCCCTCAAAATCTCGCATGAATTCAAACATCTGTGTTAATAACCCTACAATATCACGAGAACTGTAATCACCACCAAGAAGTAGATAGAAGCCGGTGCGGCATCCCATGGGACCAAAATAAACTGTACGATCGGCGAATTCCTCATGATTTCTTAAAAAGGTAGCTCCAAGGTGTTCGATAGTATGCACTTCACCGGTATTCATGACGGGGTCAAAATTAGGTCTTGTCATTCTGATATCAAAGGTGGTGATGGTTTCATTACCGATTTTATCTTTTCTAGAAACATATACTCCACGCTGTAATTTCATGTGATCAATTGTAAAACTTGCGATTTGCTTCATATAATTCGTCCTCCATAATAATCAGTTGTTATTAGATATAGTATATGCTTTATTGTATCATAAGGAAGTCACTCTGTGAATGGTATTTGACCCTACCTTTTGATTGACTTTGATGGCAGAATAAGGCATTATATAAAATGTACGATAATCTAACAATAAATAGAAGCAAAGATTAAGAAGCAAAGATTAAGAAGCAAAGATTAAGAAGTAAAGATTAAGAAGCAAAGATTAAGAAGTAAAGACAAGAAGTAAACCTAGATTATTCACCTAGTTATTTCTAACGGTGCGGAGCACCGCATAATTACTGGATTTTAACTTTTTTTGCTTTTCATTTAAAAAGTGAACGAACTGAATAGAAAAAGAGCCTCATCTTTTG
>JAEZLH010000023.1 GCA_023435895.1 Bacillota bacterium | reverse complement strand
CTCACTGTCCGACCACAACCACTCATTGTCCGACCACGACTACTCACTGTCCGACCACGACTACTCACTGTCCGACTACGACCACTCATTGTCCAACTACAACTACTCACTGTCCGACCACAACCACTCATTGTCCGACTACGACCACCACTCATTGTCCGACTACAACCACCACCCATTGTCCGATTACAACACCTTGCACAACTTCAACAACAACTTATCCGTACTACTGTAACTGGTTATTACGTCTTATCAGACGAATCTTGCAAGCTTTAACAGAAACTGTAGCATGTGCAATTGCTATTACCATATTGGTTATAATTGCCATCATAATATTCATTTTGTTGTTATAGGTTATGTAATGTAATATGACTTAAAATACGGAGTTCTCCTAATATAATAGAGAAAGGGTGTAGCTGTATAACATCCTAAAAAGCGTGATATGTTACTAATACACAGGTCTTTCTGTGTCAACTGGATTTTATTCAAAAGGCAATCGCATTAAATGTCTTTCGAATTTTAATCCACAGCCACAAAGACCTGTGAGAGGTAATATATCACGCTTTATTTAAAGATATTAAATGATACTATTCTGCGATGTCTGGAAGTTCTTCCATCACACAATTGTCACGATATGCAAATTTTACTCCTGCCAGATAAATTAATATTCCCATAATCAATGCAAATCCTACTATGTACTCTATCCCTTGACAGACTTTGGGTACAGATTCATACAACGTAAGGGTACCAAAGAAGAGAAAGATTACCCCTGCTCCCCATTTTATGTATCGCTCAGGAACATTTTTAGCCATCCATGCTCCTCCAAGGATACCAATTCCATCTGCTACTAACATACCTACTGTAGTTCCCATTAATACAAAGAGTGGCATACTGCTTTTAGCTGCAATAGAAATGGTCATGATCTGTGTCTTATCACCCATTTCAGCTATAAAGAATGCAATTGCTACCGTAACTACGGGCCCGAATTTGGATGCCTTCTTTTTGTCATCATCCAGTTTATCCCCTCTCAATGTCCATAAACCAAAGAGTAAAAACGATATGGCTGCTACAATCTTAATCGCTCCCTCTGGAACAATTGCATTTAAATAAGTTCCTGCCGCAACTGCAAGTGCATGGTTTAGTACAGTAGCGATTAAAACACCCAGCATTACCTTACTTGCCTTGTACTTACTTGACATTGCCATAGCTAACAACTGAGTCTTGTCCCCCATCTCTGCAAGAACCACCAAAGATAGTGCTGATAAAAAATCTGACATTGAATTAACCTCCCATCAAAATTCAGAGTTTGCTGTACCTGTTGGAGCTGTACCATCAATTAAATCTTGCAAATAACTGCTAGAAAGAATTAATATCCTTCTCTTAATTCCATCTTGGCACAGATATTTTAGCCAACAAAAAAGACCTCTAACACAAGAAAATGATTCAAAATCATCCTGCGTTGCAGAAAGATTTCATAAAATCATTTCTTGTGCTAAAAGTCTCACTTAACTGATTACAGTCAGATAAAGCCAGGTCGAAGACCAGTATGTTGACTTTATCACCAAAAAGGCAGCTACTCCCTTTTAATACTTATTTACTTCGTTAATCATGTACTAAATCAACCTATTTAATACACAATTAACTTACTACATTCACGTTACTATACCACAAAAATACGTGATTTGCAATACTTTACAGAGACTTAAACAAAAATCTCTTTTACAGGAAAACACATTTTGCAACACGTTACAAAGGTTTTATTTCAACCCCTTCTGCAATTAATTCCTGGCGAATCTTTCTTACGAATTCCAATGCCTTGGCACCATCACCATGAACGCAGACCGAATCAGCTTGTATTGCAATCTCCTTACCGTTAACAGCCGTAACCTTTCCTGTCTTGACCATTGTAATTACTCTTTCAATGGCTAATTCTTCCTCTTCAATCATGGCTCCTGGTTTCGATCTTGCCACTAAGCTTCCATCTTCTTCATAAGCACGATCCGCAAAAACCTCCTGCTTAAAGATTAATCCAACCGTCTTAGCTGCCTGCTCCATCTGGCTATTGGATAATCCAAGTAGCATAATTGATGGATCCACCATCGCAATTCCTTCACAGATTGCTAATGAAAGCTCATAGTCCTTAGCCGCCATATTATAGAATGCACCATGCGGTTTTACATGACTTAATGCAATTCCTGATGCTTGACAAAAGGCACTCAGCGCACCAACTTGATACATGGTATAGGTTCTTGCTTCTTCTCTTGATAAACTCATATTTCTTCTTCCAAAGCCTAACAAATCTGGGAAACCCGTGTGAGCTCCCACGTGGACTCCGTTCGCCTTAGCAAGCTTCACGGTCTTCTCCATAATAACCGGATCGGATGCATGATAGCCGCAGGCTATATTTGCAGATGAAATATATGGTATTACCTCTTCATCCATACCAAGAGTATAACGGCCAAAGCTCTCTCCCAAATCACAGTTTAAATCTATCTGATACATATAACCTCCATGCTGCTTTATGCAGCTTTGCAGTGTCAATTCAACAAATAATAGTTTTTTGTTTCGCACGCCAAAATAATACGAAATAAATATACCTACCATACCGTTTTTCGATCATTTCTTTAAATCTTACAATATCTCACTGACCTTAAGTCAGCAAGAGTGTGTTGTATTTATAATTTTAACTCAACATTCTTAACATCCGTAATAAACATATGACCTGGTGCATGAGTAATTGCAAATTCCGGTTTTGATGCCATTAATGCCGCCTGTGGTGTAACTCCGCAAGGCCAAAATACGGGGATCTCCCCTTCTTTAATGGTTACCCTGTCACCAAAATCCGGCTTGTTAATATCTGCGATCCCAATATAGGCAGGGTCTCCAATGTGAATTGGTGCTCCATGTACTCTAGGCATGGAGGCAGTTACCGTTACTGCTTTCGGAACAAGTGCATAAGGAATTGGTCTCATGCTTACTACCATGTTTCCTGTGAATATGCCCGCTCTCTCACAGGGAATATTCGTCATATACATAGGTACATTACATTCTTCTTCAATATGTCTGACTGTGATACCAGCTTCCAGTAGTTCTTCTTCAAAGGAGAAGCTACATCCAATCAAAAAGCTTACAAAATCCTCTTGCCAAAAATTTGAGATATCACTATATTCCCCTGTCAGTACTCCATGTTCATACACTCTGTACTTGGGTAAATCTGTTGCAATATCCGCATCCTTCGCCATGTATTGTATCGCTCTCTGTCCCTCATCTAGAACCTCCAGTATTGGACAGGATTTTGGATTTCTTTGAGCAAAGAGAAGAAAATCATATGCCAGATGTTTTGGCAATATCACAAGGTTCGCTTGCGCATATCCGCCGCACATTCCTGCCGTTGGGGAAGTAATTTCCCCGTTACGGATTAATTCTCTTACTTGTGCCGGACTAAATTTTCTGTAATCCATAAGCACCTCCGTTCTTTCATTTCTCTATGAAATCAATCTATGTGGTTATGACGGTATCTTGCTCAGTGGTTACCCTATAAGATAAGCAAGAAAATCAACCTACTACAACCTGTTTATCTTCTTTTGAAATTTGTCTCGCAATTTTATTCTCTTTTTATAAACCTTGTGAGCTTCCTTTAAAGAAATAACAGTGAATTTTACCTCATCTCCTGGCTTACACTGTGCAATAATCGGAATGTCGGTTGAGATGACGGTTGCAATCTTTGCATAACCTCCTGTTGTCTGGCGATCCGACAACATAATGATTGGCTGACCATTCGAAGAGACCTGAATTGATCCTAGCGATATTCCATCCGAAATAATATCCGTAGCATTCTTACCTTCAATTACTGCACCAACCAGCTTACAAGCCATTCGATTGGAATCATTCGAGAGCTTGTAAATCTCATTTTCAAAGGTATGGATTCCATTCTCAGCAAAATAATCATCTTGTGGTCCTAAAACCACACGAATGTTTCTGACCTGACCCACCTGTTTTTCCTTTGTTGCTACACGTTGTTCCATTCCGGAAAGCTGTGATGTGGGATTTACAAAGCCCAATTCGTCATATGCCTTCAACGCTCTGCCCTGATACCCACCAATTGCACATTTTAAGTTGGTTGATTTACTTCCGAAACTTTCTTCAATCTGCAAACCACCTGCAAAAGCAATGTAGCATCTGCAACCTAATGCAGCAAAGCCCATGGTAAGGGTTTCTCCTGCCTTAACAGCCACTGCCTGGCACATAGCAATCTCATTCTCACCAATCTTGGGATTCATTTGCGCTCCCGTAATTGCGATAACATTATCCTTTGCAAAGTAAATGGTGGGACCAAAGAGTGTACACTCTAAAACTGCCTCGCCGGTGGTATTGCCCATTAATATATTCGCTATTTCCATAGATTCTGTATCAATTGCTCCTGATGTTGAAAATCCAATATCAGAATATCCTGTTCTTCCATAATCCTGAACTGTAGTTAATGCCCCCGGAGTTATAATTTGTATACCCATAGTAAGCTCCATCTTATACCCCCTCCATGATCACGTTGCATTGATATCTTCGCTGATTCACAGCCGCTTCAATCGTAAGGTATTCCGGTAAACCAATCGGTTTAAAACGGATATAATCTCCAGCCTTATACAGCGTAGGATTTTCTCTTTCACTATCATAGAGCTTTACCGGTGTCCGTCCAATCAATCTCCACCCACCCGGTGAAGCAATTGGATAAATTCCGGTCTGCTCTCCTCCGATCCCAACGGAACCGGCAGGAATTGCAGTCCTCGGATTTGATAATCTTGGTGTATTCAGCCTCTGATCCATACCGCCCAAATATGGAAAACCAGGCAAAAACCCAAGCATATAAATCAAATAATCCGTATTTGAATGAATCCTGACAATCTCCTGCACACTTAAACCGGTATGTGCGGATACGTCAGCCAGATCCTCACCGTACTCTCCTCCATAGCAAACAGGAATTTCAATAATTCTCTTTTGCCCTGAGGTGCCCGTGATCTGCTCAGTAGATATATTTCGTATGTATTTTGTAAGCTTTTTATAGGATAGAATCATCGGATCATAATAAATTAACAACGAACGGAAGGTCGGTACCGTTTCAACTACTCCCATTAATTTGTCCTTACGAATACATTGATTCAAATGCATTACCTTCGCGTTACATTCGGTACTGATTTCATTCCCAAACTCAACGATTAGAGATAAATCTCCAGCAGGTAATATTCGTACTTCAGACATGATTTCACACCCCTTATTTATCAAAGAAACTTTTTTCAATTACACTGTTATACCAATGATCCGTCTTATGCTCATTCTTAATAGCATAACCGGTGCATTGACGCATCAGCTCCACAATAGTGACGTTCATCTTTGTATTAAAGCCGTCAATTCCAGGAATAAGAGAACCGGTCATATCCACAATGCCGCATCTTGTAGCAACACGCATGACTTCCGTTTCCATATCTCCGTTGTGAAAAACATCTAGGTCACGCTTCAGGTATGCAATGGCTGCCATCAGTCCATAACAGCCCCAATCTGACACCGTTGCTGTGATGATATTATCCGCTTTGGTAGCCGCTAAAATACCGCCCTTACAATCGCATTTGCATTGACCCTCTGCAGTATAAGGAACATACTGCTTAATATGCTCACTAATGGTTCCCATACCAATTTCATTGCCAAGATCACCGATTGCAATATTAAGTACTCCCTTATCTTGCAGCTTGCGAAACAGTACATCCGTCTTTGCTTCCAAATCAGTCAGATTTAAACCGATTGCATTATGGTATTCGCCGCACTCGTTCGCACCCGGAGCTTCTATAGATATTACCGCCTTCGGAAGCCGTTGGCTGGTAATCAAATCCGCCTGTGCCTCCGCCAAATCCTTATCCTTGGTAAAGGTTATTACTCCCATGGAGATAGGAAGATTCGCTACCCGGTCAAGATCCTCGTAACAATGAAGTCCAACCACCCCGGCACATTTTTTTACTGCTTCCAGATTATCCTCCGGACAGATGATGACCGGCTTGGCATCAAAAGCCTGTACTAAGGATCTTGCTAAAAGCATGGAGCTTACAATACCATCCATCTCCGGCGCCTTGTGGGGCAACAGGATAAAGCCTGTAATAATGTATACAAAATCCTTCGGCTGAATGGTTTCCACCAGTTTTTTTGCCGAATGCATGGTAAGCGGTTCCCCTGTATATGCTCTACTCCCTGCATAGAGGATACGGCAAACACCATATCCTCTTGGATCTAAATTCATAAGTGTATCTAGATTTTCACCGATGTTATAAATCGCTAGTTCTTCTTTTGTCATACCCATTACACCTCTTTTTGGTTTGTGGCTACCAGGTATTCCTCCATCAGAGCATCCTGCAACTTTTTAAGAAGTTCTGGAGCTTTGCCCCCTACCTTTTGTCCATCTACTTCATAGGCAGAAAGACAGAAATTACTGGAGGAACTTACGATGACTTCATCCGCTTCCATGAGTTCCTTTACGGTAAAGGTGGTTTCATCCACCGGGATTCCAAGATGTTTACTCATTTTAATCAAATGAGCTCTTGCAATACCTGGCAGGATATTGTGATCTGCCGGAGGAGTAATGAATTTACCATCCTTTATAATATGGACATTGCTATGAGAACATTCTGTTACTCTTTCTCCACGGTGGAATATAATCTCATCACAGCCTGCAAGTGTTCCCTTTTGAGAAGCCATTACATTGGGAATTAGATTTAAGGTTTTAATATTGCAGTGCAAAAATCTGGTGTCTTCCACTGTTAAAAGCTTTAATTGCTTTTCAGGATCTCCGATTTTAGATGGTCTGATCATAACCCAAAGTGTTGCAGGACTATCCGGAAACTCATGCTTTCTAGGTGCCACCGCTCTTGTTACCTGCCAGTATACAAACAACTGATCTCCATCCACCTTTTGAACCAAGTCATTTAATAGATCCTTCAATTCTTCTTTAGTATGGGGAATTGTGATATTAAGCAATCCAGCACTGTTATAGAAGCGTTCAATATGCTCCTCCAAATTGAAAATCACGTGATTTCCTGCACAAGTAGCATCATAAACACCGTCACCGTAATAATGAACTCTATCATCAAACGGAACTACCATATTCTCTATTAAATCATATTTCCCATTATAATAACCTAAGTTTTCCAATTTTTTCACCTTTTTCTTTAATTTTTTTGGGTAATTGCGGACGCAATAACTATAATTATTGTATGCACACGGGAACAATTTCGAAGCGATGCTAAGCCCTTACGAGCCTTGAATCAAAGGAATTCGTATCTAATGTGAATTCAATCCGTCCAATCATATCTTCTTGCAATTACCTACTAATTTTTCATTTGGACTCTAATCTTAATGCTATATAATCTTTAATTAACTGAACTGTTTTATCATATCCCAGCTTGCCGGTATTTAAACAAAGATCATAATTGGCCGGATCTTTCCACTTCTTGCCGGTATGGTAAGTATAATAATCACTTCTGAATTTATTTAGTTTTTTTATGTGCTTTTTGGCATCCTTTTTATTGCAAGCAAGACGTTCCATCTCATGAGCGATGCAAACTTCTTCATCCGCTGTCAAAAAAACAGAAATCAGATTTTTATTCTCTTTTAAGATATAATCACCGCATCTACCAATTACAATATAGGATTCTTCTTCTGCCAATTCCTTTAGTACCTTTGCCTGATAATTGAACAGATTGATGTCGGAGGTAAAATTATCACTTTCCGGCGCAATCAGTTCTCCGTTGTAAACTTTCTTTGAAACTTTGTATAAAAGGGTATTCTTCACTTTTTCATCCGCATGAAAGAACAAATCTTCATTAATTCCGCTGTCCTCCGATGCCAATCTTAAAAGCTGTTTGTCGTATATGGCTATACCATATTCTTTCGCAAGCATGTTACTGATGGTCGTGGCACCGCTGCCACAGGTACGGGTAATTGCAATCACAAAACCTTCCATACTAACCTCCTTTTCTGCCGTCTACGGCCTGAAACAACAAGGTAACCCAAATATAATTTTCAATCAGCTAACTGATGTATCTTTGCGCATTTTTTTGAAAGACACTTTTCTGATATCCAATCTGACGAACTAATAAGTGCATCGGAACCGGATATCAGGAAAGTGTCTTTCAACCTGAGTGAAGAATAAAACATCACCTAGATGATGAAAATATCTTGCTAAATCCTATTCTATTGTCCAAGATAAGCTTTACGAACTCTATCATCTACCAAGAGTTCTTTTGCATCACCGCTTATCGTGATATTTCCTGTTTCAAGTACATAGGCACGATCCGCTATACCAAGAGCCATCTTTGCATTCTGCTCTACTAATAGTATAGTAATGCCCATGTCATGACAGTACTGAATAATGCTAAAAATTTCTTTAACCAGGATAGGGGACAATCCCATAGAAGGCTCATCCAGAAGTAGAATCTTTGGATCACTCATCAACGCTCTGCCCATCGCAAGCATTTGCTGCTCGCCACCGGATAAAGTACCAGCCAACTGCTTATATCTTTCTTTTAATCTTGGGAAACGCTTGAATACTGTATTGAAGTTTTCTTCCAGCTCGCTTTTGCTCTTCCTGAAAGCATAAGCGCCCATCTCTAAATTTTCTAATACCGTCATATCAGGGAAGATATGTCTTCCTTCCGGTACATGACTGATTCCGTATTTTACAAGCTTACTTGGATCGGTGGTACGAAGATCCAAATCACCATAGGTAATTGTACCGCTAGTAGCAGCTTTTAAGCCTGTAATAGTATGCAATATAGTTGTTTTTCCTGCTCCGTTGGCTCCGATCAGTGATACAATTTCACCATCATTTACCTCTAGGCTGACGCCATGAATGGCATGAATAGCGCCATATGAAACATGTAAATCCTTAATTGATAACATAAGCACCTTCCTCCTATTCGTCGTCTTTACCAAGATATGCTTCGATAACTCTTGGATTCTTTGCAATTTCCTCCGGTGTACCGAACGCAATTGTCTCGCCGTAATCCAGTACCTGAATTTTTTCACAAATCTTCATAACCAAGCTCATATCATGCTCGATTAATAATACGGATATATTAAATTTCTTTCTGATTACGTTGATAATTTCCAGTAATTCTGCTGTTTCGGTTGGATTCATACCTGCTGCAGGCTCATCTAACAGAAGCAGTTTCATACCGGTAGCAAGTGCTCTTGCAATCTCAAGTCTTCTCTGCTGACCATAGGGAAGGTTTGCTGCAACAAAGTCTGCTTTATCGCCAAGGTTAACAACCTCAAGAAGTTCTCTTGCCTTTGCATCAATTTCTTTCTCTTCCGACCAATACTTAGGAAGACGAAGGACCGCGGAAGCCAACGAATACTTCATGTTCATATTCATAGCAACCTTAACATTTTCTAAGGCTGTCATCTTTTTAAACAAACGAATATTTTGGAAGGTTCTAGCGATTCCGGAGTGTACCACCTGGTGAGTTTTCTTGCCGTTCATCTTCACGCCATTTAAGTAAAATGCACCTTCCGTAGGCTTATATACACCGGTAAGTAAGTTAAATACCGTAGTCTTACCCGCACCATTGGGTCCGATTAAACCAAATAATTCGCTGGAACCGATTTCAATACTAAAGTCATTTACCGCCTTCAGACCACCAAAGGCAATTCCAAGATTGGACACTTTTAATACTGGTTTATTTTCATTCTTCATTATTTAACCTCCTTCTTCTTTTTGTCAAATAATTTCGAAAGAGTGCCTGTTAATGAGAATTCATAAGTTCCAAAGATACCGCTGGGTTTAAAGATCATAACCAGAACAAGGACGATGGAATAAGCCAGCATTCTATACTGTGCAAATTCTCTCATAGCTTCTGGTAATGCAGACAAGAAGCTTGCACCAAGTATGGAACCTGTCAGTGATCCTGTACCACCAATAATAACCTCTGTTAAAAACTCTGCAGAATACATAAAGTTAAAGTTAGTTGGAATCATCGCCGTCATATAGTGAGCATACATTGCACCACCGATACCTGCAAAGAATGCAGAGATCGTAAAGGTCAAAACTTTATAATAAGTTACATTAATACCGCTGGCACTGGCTGCTATGTAATCTTCACGAATAGCGATAACTGTACGGCCATATCTGGAGCGAACATACATATACATAATAGTCACGCAGATTACCATAACCCAAAAACACCAGGTAAAGCTGGAAAGCTTTGTGATACCACTCATGGTTCTACCGCCACCGGTGAATGAGAAGTTACAAAATGCAACTCGAATAATTTCTGCAAAGGCAACCGTTACAATTGCCAAATAATCTCCTCTCAATCGGAGTGCAGGAATACCTACTAAGGTACCGGTAATTGCAGCGGCAATACCACCTACTAATAATGCGATAATAAATAAAACAATATTTGGAATTCCTCTACCCACCAATTGATTGGTAACGATTGCGGAAGCATAGGCTCCCACTGACATAAATCCTGCATGTCCCAGTGAAAACTCACCCATATATCCTGTTAAAAGGTTCAAGGATGCTACCATGATAATGGTATAGCATGCGGTTGTGAAAATACCCTTGATATAATTTGTTCTTGTACCTAATGCACCGGATTGAAACAATAATGTAAATGCAAGAAATAATACAATAACTCCAATAAAATTAATTAGGTAAGTCCATTTTTTATTCTTTAAAAGTTCCATGTCTGCACCTACACTTTCTCGCCTATACTCTTACCAAGAATACCAGATGGCTTCACGATAAGTACTATGATTAACAAGCTGTAAGTTATCGCTTCATACCAGCCCGGAGCAATATACACCTTAACTAATATTTCAACTAAGCCAACTAACAGACCACCGAGCATAGCTCCCGGAATACTTCCAATTCCTCCGATAACTGCAGCGATGAACGCTTTCAGACCCATCATACTACCCATATCTGTAGTACTTCTAAGATAAGTACTGCTATACATCAACGCAGCCACAGCTGCCAATGCTGAACCAATTGCAAAGGTAGTCGTGATAATTGTATTTACTTTGATACCCATCAGAGTGGAGGCCTGCTTATCCTGAGGTACCGCTCTCATGGCTTTACCCATTTTTGTTTTCTTTATAAATAACTGTAAAGCAATCATAATAATAATACCGATTGCCAACGTAAGTAGATTTTTCCATTGTAATTGTACATCACCAACTTTAAGTGCTGGTAATTTAAAAATTGGTGCACTGATTTTTGGATTTCCGCCAAATATTACCATTGCTAAATTCTCTAAGAAAAGGCTCATTGCAAGTGCAGTAATCAGTGCTGTCATTGCTCCGGCCTTTCTTACCGGCCTGTACGCAATCACTTCAACTAAAACACCCACTACGGTACACACTACAATCGCAATGAATACTGCCATCCAAGCCGGCATACCGGCTCTTGTCATCATAGGAATTGTATAAAATAATGTATAACTGCCCACCATGATGAAATCACCGTGAGCAAAGTTTATCATACGAATAATACCGTAAACCATTGTATAGCCAAGAGCTACCAAGGCATAAATCGCTCCCTGATTCAGTCCATTTACTAAGCTCTGAATAATTAATGACATGCTTCACCTGCTTTCCGAACATTTAATTAGATAGGGGGCTGTTGCATTAAACAACAAGCCCCTATCTTCTTCCGCTTATACTATGTTAACTCCACATTACGGATTTAAGGTCTTTAACCATTTAACCTTACCATTTTCATATGTATTAATGACCACACTCTTAATTGCGTTACGATTGTCATCAATTGTAAAGGTTCCGCCAACACCAGTAAAGGTCATTCCTGTCATACCTTTAACTAATTTAGCTGTATCAGTTCCGCCGCCATTCTCTGCTGCCTTCACTAACATGTAAATTGCATCATAGTAAAGAGCTGCACAAGCATTTAAAGTATCCTCACCATATTTCTCTTTGTACTTGTCAACGAACTTCTTAACTGCAGGAGCAGTATCTTCTGAGGAATAGTGATTGGTGAAATAGCACTTATCAAAGGAGGATTCAATACCGGTTGTTTTGGAACCATCCCAACCGTCACCACCCATGATGATGCCCTTATAACCTGCATCTCTGATCTGCTGAACGAACAAAGGAACTGTATCAAGGAAACAAGGATAGAATACGAAGTCAGCGCCGGATTGAACTGCCTGGGAAGCCTGAGCTGTAAAGTCAGTATCCTTTGTAGTACACTCACCGGTATAAACTACTTCAATTCCGTTAGCCTTTGCGTTCTCTACGAATGCATCCTTAAGACCGTTAGAATAATCATCATCCTTTGCATAGATGATTGCTGCCTTTGTAGCGCCCTGCTCTTTTGCAAACTGTGCTGCCATCTTGCCCTGGTAAGGATCAATGAAGCAATCTCTAAAGATAGTAGGTCCAACTTCAGTTACTTTCTTGTTTGTAGCACCTGCTGCTAGAAGTAACATGTTCTGACCCTTAGCGATTTCAGCCATCGGTAAAGTTACAGATGAGAAGAATGCACCAACGATTGCTTCCGGTTTCTTAGGCTCTAAGCTGTTGTAAGCATTTACTGCCTGCTTGGAGTCACCGCCGTCATCCACTACATCAATAATCTTTACTTTGAACTTGCTGTCACTGGCATTGATTTCTTCTGCTGCCATGGTTACTGCGTTTTTCGCACCCTCACCATATACAGCGCTACCGCCGGTAAGAGAAGCCACAACACCGATATTAATCGTATTATCTTCAACTCCTGGTGCTGTTGTGGCAGCTGGTGTGTCTGCCTTTGGTTCCGTCTTACCACATCCGGTCAACAACGATCCAACTAAAGTTGTTGCCATTAAGATTGCTAGTAATCTTTTCTTCATAAATTTCTTGCCTCCTTATTTTTGTTCAAATTCCGTTACCGGCTTCGAATAAAATCCGTCACTCGGGGGAATCCGTAGCATAATACAAGAAAAGGGCTTCAGCCCTTATGAACTGATACCTAACAGATATCGGTTCATAAACGTTGAAACCCTTTCGTTTCCATTTAATGCATATTGGCATGTTTTTTTCGGATTAGCTCATTAAATGATGTTCAAATTGTTTTCAGATATGGCTATCGTGATATCGATATTATATTACGATTCGTCAGACATTGCAACTATTAATTTAATATATTTTATTGGAATTTTTCTGTTTTTTCTAGCCAATTCGACTATATATTAGTATTAATCAGACACTTTTTCCTTATTTTTACACATTTGTTAACTTATTGCCTGAGTTATTTAATTATGATAGAATCTGATTGAATACTAAGAGAGGTCATATTATTTTTTATACAGATATTACTTTATCTAGGATGTATATAAAACTCTCTCTATAGCATTCGTTACTTACCCATTGTTTAGATGAATAAAAAAGGAGATATCATGAACACAACCGACTACATGATTAAAAAATTAGAGGATCTTGTCAACATCCCAAGTCCTTCCGGCTTTACAAAAGAAGTTTTGGAATATGTTAAAAAAGAAGCAACCCACCTGGGCTACACTTGTTCATTTAATAAAAAAGGAGGCTTAATAATATCCGTAAAAGGCAAGCAGGAAGAAACCCTTGGTCTTAGTGCTCACGTGGATACCCTCGGTGCAATGGTTCGCTCCGTGGATCATGACGGCAATCTGCATTTTACCTTGGTAGGTTCCTATACCATGCACAGTGTGGAGGGAAGTTACTGTAAGATTCACACCAGAGATAATCGAACCTATACCGGTACAATACTTACTAAAAGTCCATCCGTACACAGTTATGATGATGCAAAAACCTTGGAACGATCCGAACGTAATATGATTGTTAGAATAGATGAACCCATAAAAAGTAAGGATGATGTTGCGACGCTTGGAATTAACAGCGGGGATTATATTAGTTTTGATGCTCAATTTCAGTATACCGAGAAGGGATTTATTAAATCCAGACATTTAGACGACAAAGCTTCTGTTGCTGTTTTGATGGCTCTATTATTGAAGCTGTCAAAGAACAAACTACTGCCGGATAAGAATTTAATACTCTTAATTTCGAACTATGAAGAAGTTGGATTCGGTGCAAGCCATCTTCCAAAAGAAATTGATGAATTATTAGCAATTGATATGGGGGTTGTGGGTGATGATCTGAACGGTAATGAATATGCTGTATCCATCTGTGCAAAGGACTCCAGAGGTCCCTATGATTATGAAATGACAAACCGCTTAATTGAACTTGCAAAGCAGAACCATATCAACTATGTAGTGGATGTATTCCCTCATTATGGTTCCGATGTTTCTGCAGCCCTTTCTGCCGGAAATGATATCCGTGGCGCATTAATCGGACAAGGAATTCATGCATCCCATGGCATGGAACGCACTCATGTCAGCGCGTTAGAGAATACCTTAAAGCTTGTGGAAGCCTACATTGGAGTATCCACATTTACGGAAAGCTAAAGGTAGCAATAACTCTAACTACTTCCGTCCCTTCATTCATATACCAATGGTCCGAGTCCGAATCAAACCGAAAGGCATCTCCGGCATTGATTTGATAAGTTCTGTCCCGAACCTTAAGCGTTAAAGTACCTGATGAAACGGTAATATACTCTATTGTATTCTCACCATGGGAACCACTATAATAGACTCCTGCTGAACTAATCTCCATACCGTATACTTCAAACTTTCGTTCACTTTCGTAAGGAAAATAAGTATAAATACAATATTGACCTTTTGACTCCTTTGTTGGAACCATTTCTTCTTTCAGTATATGATAAGTATCCTGTCTTGGTGGTTCCAACAAATCCTTTAAATCTACCCTCATTCCGCTCATGATTTTTCCTAGGCAACCAATCGAGGGATTTGCTTCTCCTCTTTCGATATTGGCAAGCATACTCTTACTTACTCCCGTTTGCTCTGCCATTTCATCCAGGCTCATATGCTTCGCTTTTCTTAACTTCTTTAAATTAAACGCAATATTTCGATTCATGTAATCCATCTTCACACTTCCTTGTACAGAATTTAGATATTACAAGAGGCGCTGGTTCACACCAACGCCTCTGTTTTAGTTTCTTATATTCTATCCATTGACAATTCTTTTGTCAATCTACATTTTGCCCCTACAGCACATCAAATAACCTTACAAATCATAGCCATTATGATGCCTTCCTTAACAACTCAAAATAAGTTCCACCACCGATTAAAATTAAGGACTTATCATTCTTTATCAAAAAGGTGCAGCCATTCCCTGAAGCGTCATATGCACCCACCTCCGTAACTCTGTCTCCTTCCAGCCCTAACATTTCAAAGGTCATTCTGTAGTCAGCCGTAAAATCTGTCATGCTTACATCGTTAATCTCATATATCGGATTTTTAGCTGTCTGGTTCAAGGTTTCAGGACTATCCCCAAAACAGGTCACACTATTTTTAGAAAAGCTCAGGCTCTTCCCGATTAATTTCTTTGTATCTTCCTCTGAATATGTCCCTACTTGACCGTATGCAACCACTTTACTGATTACCCACTCCCCAAAGAAAATAGGGCTCTTATCCCCCTTTGTATCCTCCTTCTCTGGTGCCTTTGATGGCTCCGGCTTTACAGAAGGTGTCTTAGTAGCACTCTCATTGGATAACGGGGTCTTGGTTACAGCAGTTGTAGGAATAGGGGTTGTGGTGATGGAAGTATTTCCTTGGCCGGTGCTTGCTTCTA
Source organism: Bacillota bacterium (assembly GCA_023435895.1). Classification (GTDB taxonomy): domain Bacteria; phylum Bacillota; class Clostridia; order Lachnospirales; family Lachnospiraceae; genus Mobilitalea. Next base: position 89,459 of record JAEZLH010000023.1, on the reverse strand, counting down.
CCTCCGCTTTTTTGCAACCAGTTAAGCCGGTTAGTGCTAGTGCCGATATTAAAATCATTGTCAATACAGTGTTTGACCATTTATATTTTTTAAAATTGGTTATCATAATAATTCTCCTTCTGTAGTTTGATTTATGCTTCCATAATCCTGCTGTAACCGGTATAAAATTTGATTCTGAAAATAACTTTATCAGTTTTATTACTGTGCTTCCATATCCCTGATGTTCCTCTTCCTCCAAATACTTTAATGCTTCAGCATCACAGGATATTTCGCAATCTTCGTGCATTTTATAAAACGAATACCATACCAGAGGATGGAAGAAATACACGATCTGTAATAACGTCAAAACCCAGTTAACAAGAATGTCTTTTCTCTTATAGTGGGACAGTTCATGAAGGAAAATATATTTCATCTCCCTATCAGTAAGCTGCTCCAAATAGGAATCGGTAATCAGTATTCCGGAATGAAAGGAAGTATACAAAGCAGGTGACCTGAGATCTTTCGTAACCCAAAGGGATAGATTACTTTTGATTCCTATCATTTGTTTGCATTCCTCAAGAATATTATTAGCTCTCTGATTTACAGCTTTGGTAAAAGTTTTTCTTATCTTGATGTGAAAAATAATATTGATCAAGAGGGTATAAAAGGTTAACAGAATCATTCCCACAAGCCACACATACGTTAATGTCTCCATCATTGAGCGTTCCTGAAATGTACCATTTGTTATACTTTCCGTGTTTGTATGATCTGATGATTTTGTAACATTGTTATCCGGCTTTCCTTGTGATGTTCCCGTTTGTACCGTATCACCGTTATGGAAAGAAGGTGTATTTTGTGGTGAACCTGTGGTATCCTCATTCACCTGAAGTCTCTCCACCGAATAATAATATAGGTTAAGTATGCTAAAGGAGCTCTCCGGCAATGTGGGTATTAATAATCGAATTACTAAAAGCATCCAAATATAATAGTGCCACTTCGGACTTAATATCTTTCCAAATAACTTCTTAACCACAAGAATCATGATAACCAAAATAGTGGATAACGCCCCGATATATAGAATTTCGCGAAATGCACTCGTTAAATAATTCATTCTGTCTTACCTCTTCTTTGCTTTTAACAAGTTTTCCAGTTCCTCAATCTCTTTATTCGATAGTTTCTCATCCTCAATAAAATTAGCCAGTAACATGTTAAGCGATCCATTAAAACATTTTTCAAGAAAGCTCTTTGTCTCTTCCTTAACGCATTCTGATTCTGTAACTACTGCATAATAGGAATAAAACGTATTTTCTTTTTTTGCTTCAATGGCACCTTTTGTAACGAGCCTTCTGATTAGGGTATGTATTGTCTTCGGATTCCAATCGGTTTCTTTCTCAAGCTCCTCAACAATTTCACTTCCCAGTCTGGGAGAATGCTTCCACAATACTCTCATTACTTTCCATTCAGAATCGGATATGTTATTCATAAAATATTCCTTTCGTATTACAAGTGTAGTACTACAAAACCATATTACATCTGTAATACGGTTTTGTCAATACGTAATTTAAAATCGAGCGTATAAAATTCCTGTCAGATAGAGCATCCCTATTTGATCATAAAGGAAGGACAGATTCCTGCTATAAAACAAAGGCACTACTTCATGGTCTGAGCGATAAGATTATAATGTGCGCCTGCTAGGCGCACCACAAGAAAAAAGTCCTTGAAAAATCAAGGACTTTTAAGCAGGGATACAAGGATTCGAACCTTGAGATGCTGGAGTCAGAGTCCAGTGCCTTACCGTTTGGCGATATCCCTAAGTTATAACTATTGATTTTACTGGTTTTTCTTAATCTAATACTAGATTTTTGCAATTTAAATGCACTAGATTGGAATCTAGTATATCATATGCCTAGTACGTTTACAACATTAATAAAATAAAAGCACCTACAGCTTATGTAAGTGCATATAAACTTATTAATATTGGGTTTCCGTCAGTTAAACTATTCTGTACCTATTGCGTTTATCTTACATCAGTTAAACATGTCCTATTCGAGCTAATAAAATTTTCTTCTAAATGACCTTTGATAATCTCTTTAGTAACTCTCTTGGAATAAGAACTTTATAAGTAAACACTTTTTCTTCAATATCATTTATATCTTTAAAATAGTCTTTAATATTACTATACTTACAAGCTTTTTCCAATAATATTTTATATTTAATAAAATGTAAGTCTATCTCATATTTACTATCATCTTTAAACTCAAATATAATTTTTCTTAGTAGTTTATGACTCTTTCTTCGTGACTGTGTTATTTTGAAGCTTTTAAATTCATCATCCTTTGCTATTAATATTTCTTTGAGACCTTCTATATGTAATTTCTTTTTTAACCCAAGAAATATTATTTCATTTGTATTTGTCGAAAAATCTTTAATTAAAAATTTCGGTGGTATAGATTGCAAAGCTTCCATAAAACCATCAGTTAATTCATCGATATCTTTAAAATAATTTATATTCATATGTAAATTATGAGTAAATCGGTTAAAATTTAAATATTCATTTATTTTGACATAAAAGACAATACGAATAATGTTTAACAAAATTTTAATTATTAATGTTACAATCAAGGAGATGAAAATAATTACAATAAAAGAAATATGAGTTTTATTCAAAATAATCAATAAAAACATATTAAAAAAAACAAAACATAAAATAAATTTTCTTTTCATAAAAATGTAAACAAAAAAGAATTTAATATATTTTATACTCATGGAATATTCTCCTTAATGTCGTAATAATTAGTAAAATTAATGTATCAACAAATTAGTCATAACTTTTATTCATCATAAATTTTTTATTCTTAATATCGCTTATAAAAAAAGTACTAGCATTTTGCAAGTACCCTTTTTGTAAGATTATATTTTTTTTGCCAAGTCTCCAATCCTAGGGTCTTCAAAAGGAATTTGCTCTGGCTCATTTTCAGTTATAATTTCCTCTATCTGACTATTAAAACTACTATAAATATTATTTTTAGGTCTTTTTACTGTTTTACTCGTCCCCATTGATTTAAACTTATTAGATTCAATAGTACACATTTTTTCTTGTAAATGAATTACCTTACCTATACCTTTTACAAATTCCAGATATCCTAAAGACTCTTTGGTTTCATTATCTATGATTTCATGTTCACTAAGTGAATATATCATAAATCTATCACCAATTTTCACTTCATCTTCTTTGCCAATGTTTAATGTTAATTCAAATTCGTTTATAATAAATACAACTTTGATTTTTTTCTCCATATAATCACCTCTCTAATATAAATTTAATCTTTTCAAGTATATCTATCGTTATTGTGGGTCTTATAATAATATTCGTTTTATTATTATTTATATAATCTATAAAGACTGCCGATTGATTTTCTTCTGATTTTGGTATAATCTGTACTGCCTTACCTCCAGTGACTGTTTCAACATAGCCATAGCCTATCACTTTTTCGTAATTACCTTGCCTTTCATAGAATGTAACAACAGAATTATATGTCAAAAAATCGTTACTTTTACAAATGCATCTTCCTTGAATACATTCAATTAATGTAATTACGGGTGAAAAATCCTTATCCTTATTATCTAAATACATTTTTATATTTAGCCAAATACTTATAATTAACAAAAGTAAGATTATAAAAAAAATTATATAAGGAACGGCGTCAGTAGGTTTAAAAACATATAATAAAACGGAAAAAATTACTGCTAATGTAAAAGAAATCAGATTGCTTGTATCCTTAAAGTATTTACCCACTATATCTCCCCTTTTGTATTGCGAAAATTTTACAAGAAAATAATACATATCATACCATATATTCTACAATATGTAAATATACTAGGTTTATATCCCATGAAATTTTAGTTCCATACTTGCCGTAGTTATAGTTCTCTGTTCTTTGTCCTAAAATATTTAACACTATCTTTGAAATGTCTCTAAAGCTGAATAACCAATATCATTTTCCAACTGAAATTACAGCATATTTGGGATTAACCTTTTTTCAGAAACACATGATGTAGGTACTATGATGCTCCGCTTTATTGACACAGATATCTACTTCTGCATTTTCTTATGCATGTCCACACACTACAAAAAGCTCTTACCATCATAAGATAAAAAATTAAATTATACTATGTTGATTAAATATGATTATTCTTTTATACCTAATAGATATTTCAATCTATGATTAAACATTTTATTTTCCTTGTATTTTTCTTTAAGAATACTTGTGTAATCAATTAGTAAGTCGTAAATATGTTCCTTCATAATTTTAATAATAATTAAAGATATATTATATTGCCGAACTTCAACACTGCCTATAGAGAATATTTCCTCAATAAGTAATTTAGGAATACTACCCTTTATTGTTTCATGATTTGATAATGGCAATGATTCTCTAAACTTTAGTGTTAATTTATAGGTAATATCGAAATTATTCTTTATGATATTATCATATATTTCATCGATATAATAAATAACCATATCACTCTTAGCATTTTCACATTTTTTTACATACAAATCCCTCAATTTGCTTGATTCAATATGTGAAACATCAGTAGGAAAGTAAGTTTCTCCGCCCATAATAGCCATTTTAAATGCATTAGTAATTTTCTGATTAAAACTATCTAATACCTCTTTAGTACTTTGTTCAAGTACCTCCATCCAAATAATCAAAGTATCAGCAGAGCTAACAATTTCAGCAATTGTTACTGATTCATCAAATTTATTATATAAAATAGGCATTAAACTCTTTAATTCATCATCTGACTTATAAAAATTCGCTTTTTCCCCAGCATCTTTAAATGATTTATAGTAGGTTGCAATAATATCTTTGTTTATATCACATTTACTTTGATAATACTCATATATGTATTGCACAAGGTTTTCCCTTGATACAATGTGATTAAGATATCTGATTGTTGTTCTGTGAACGAAATCAGAATAAATAACATTATAAAACTCTAATCCTTTCTCGTCTTTTTTATACGCTTCGGGCAACTCTTTATAAAGTTCATCTACATCTTCTAAAACAATTGCATAGCAAATATCTCTTATTTCATCCAGAAATTTTTCGTTTTGTATTTCAATATGGAACTTTACATCTTCATAAAAATTTTGTGCTTTTTTCAAAGTACGAACATTTTTAATTTTATGTTTTTGAATTAATTCATTAATAAAACCCCTATCTATATTCATTTCTTCCCATCTAATGTTATTTGACAATTCCTCTATGACATAAATTTTATCTATTATTTTTTCACTATATTTGTATAAAATCGCCTTATTTTCTATAGTCATTTCATTAATATTAGCGACTATTATAGTCTTAACAACTGGATAGCTTCGCAATTTTTCAATAGTACCAAATAACTCTTCAATTTTGAAATTAGTACTAATTCTTTCCAAGTCATCAAATACAATAATAATTTTCTTTCCAGCATTGGCTAATGAACATAATTTGGCTTCGACTAACTCATTATCTGTTATAATATCTAGCAACCTTTCCTTGCCAAAAAAAGTTAAAACGCCACTTAATACTTTATTTCCTTTATCAAGTAAAAATTCATTTTTACTATTATTTGAAATAAGTTTAATAAATAATTCGTGATATAATTCTTTACTATCTTTTAACCCAAATAAAGAAACATAACAGAAATTATCATTACCTTCTATTGCTTTAGTTATCTCATAACTCTTTCCAATACCCCATGCACCATTTATAAGTATACTTTTATATGGCATACCGATAAATTCATTAGTGATTTTATTTATATAACTGGCATTCATTACTTTTCTCCTTCGTTATACATTGAGTACTCGCAAAATCTTTATTACAGTATTATAGTTTAAAATGAAATGTCTGATATATTTTCTGTGTCAATGAAAAATACGCATCATGTTCATCTATACCATATGATTTTATTTCAAATCCTTTAATCCATACAGTTGCCAATAATATGTTTTTATCTTTTTTATATGTTACATTGTATTTTTTACCATCTTCTTCTACAATATCATAATTTACACTCATAATAATACTTCCCCCTCAGTTTCGAAATGCTCTTCTCATATTAACTCCATTAGATTTCCTCCATTGCCTCCTTCACCTAATCCTTAGAATAATATCCAACAATATTATAATTTAGTAATATTTTAACCCCTCTTCTCCCTAAAGTAAATCTTAATTGAGCAAATAATCAAAGTGTGGAAAGTAAGGTTGTCTTTATGAGTAAAAAAGAGATAACCCCTTAGGCTACCCCCGTATGCTCTTATCATTATTTATCAAAAAACAACCTTATCAGACAACATGCATGATATCGTAAATATTAGACTTTATAAGATATATAATATTAAGGAAACGATATCTATCGCTTTTGAAATTTCTATGATTTTAATGTATACCTACATTTAGGGAAATTACTGCATCCAGTAAAATATCCATATTTCCCTTTTCGTTTAATTAGAGTACCCCCACATTGAGGGCATATGTTATTATATATATTCATTTCATTTTCTCTGACTTTGTTTCGTATATTAGAAATATGCTCTTTTCGATTTTCTTTTGAATCAACATTTGAACCAACAATTATATCAGTAATTTTTCGAAGTTCAGATTCTTCAATTATTGCTTCATGATAGCTTAAAATAGCTTGTTTCAACTGTGGTATATAAACAACTGGCTTCTTAGTCTTTACTTTAATATCAGTATTCCATGAAAAAGCCACTATAGGTATAAATTTATTTTCTTCTAACCCCAATAATGATTCTAGTGCTTTCATATGAGCATAATTTTGTTTTAACGGATTTCTAAAGGAGTATTTTTTCCCGTACATATTCTTAGTCCATTGTTCCGAAAACTCACTTCCAGTAATCCACCCCTTATAATTCTTTGTTTCTATAACAAATATACCGTACAAAGAAACAACTATATGGTCGATTTGAGTTGTTCCATAATTAGTTTTGAGCATAATATTATTAAGTATGCTATATTCATTTTCTGGCAATCCATGCAAAATTGTTGCAACAACAGTTTCTCCAAACCACCCTTTTACTTTTGGAGTTAAAATTCTTATCAATAGACCTAATATTGCTAAAAGGATTAAGTAAATAATATATGTATACATTAACAATTCTCCCTTCAATTATTAAGCAGCTACTCTCGAAGAAATTAATCTATAATACCCATATGAAGAGAATGTCTTAATCTGTTTCTTGTTCGTCAAATTCAATTAGATTAATATTATCATTTTCATTTTTTTTGAATATAAACATTTCAATTGTTTTTTCGATATGTTCAGCAAACGATAAGTTTTTTGAATTAATCTTCCGACAACCATATTTTACTATAAATTTATCATTCTTTAAATGTGCACCGCCATTTTGCAAATCACGAAGCATATTACTAATATTCTCTGATACAAAAAAGTTGATATCCAACACCTCATAGTGCCTAGGGTTATTGTCATATGCAATATAATTATTATGTATTATAAGATTATATATTTGGGGATTCTTATATTTTAATATAATAAAAAACAGATAACATTCAAATATATCAACAATTCTAGTGTTTCGTCTATTGTATGGAATAAAATATTTATCATAAAACAAGCAAAATACCAAAAAATTATCAGTTATTTTATTCATATCTCGAAGTGATAAATTTAACTTATCATATAGATTAGCAACTGTGCGAATCAATCCAGCATTTATATGTTTTTCATTAACAAACTTTCTCATTAAAATATTTACATAATCAGTTTTATTTATTGTTGGTATGTTAATATTTAAATCAAAAAAACGTCTAAGGTAGCCAGATGAATCCATACCATTTCCGTAAATCGTAGAAATCGAGTGACTTATTTGCTCTAAATCTATAGCAAAAACAAATATAATATTGGGTATATCGAATAAGTGTTTTATAATTTCAAGAGTTTCAATTGCAAACGTAGGACGACATCGATCAAGTTCATCAATAAAAATAATTAATTTCCCACCGTCTGGAATAAGGTCTCTTAAAGCAATTTTAAATTCATGCTTTTTAGATTGATACTTTTCATAATTATCAAAAAAAGATTCTACCTTGGTATTATTAGCCCCATCTACACCCTCAGAAATAATATCTGAAATATTTTCTCCAATATGCTTTTTAATAATATCTTTTAATAATGCTATTGAACATGCTTTTATAAAACCTTTTGTTTTTTCTTTTGTTATTTCATAAAGCACAGTATTCTCTTTAAACACTTCTATCTTTTGTAATGAATAAGCTAAAGGTATGAATGCATTTTCATTATCATCATTTTTCCAAGCATTATAGCATGTAATTGCATATTTTTTATCTGCATTATCTTTCGAAAGCAACCAATTTCTCCACATATTTAATAAATAACTTTTCCCAGAACCCCAAGGAGCATCAACTGAGACAGCTAGTGAATCATTCTCTTTTTTTATTGTATCCCAGTTATTAATTACGTTCATTAAGCTAATAACAAATTCTTTTCTACCTAATTGGTCATCTTCATCAAATGTTAACTCTTCGTAATTCAAGAATTCATCCTCCTAAGTATTAAATATTCAACAAGAATAATCTATTTCACTTATATGTCTTTTTTGTTTTTTTGCTTTCTCATATTTTGAATATAATCTGATTTTTCTAGAATACATAGTGTATTTTCAATATCAAACTTATTAGTTGCCTTAATTAAGTAATATGTACTATCACTATAATGCGTATAATGATTAACAACATCTGCTCCTAATTGAATCAAATCATGAACATCTCCAATTACAATCCCTCTTCCAGCCCACATATCATAATCTTGTTGCAAATTACATACATCATTATGTGCAAGACTTGTATCTCTAATTGTTTTTAACATTTTAAACTTATCCTGATATTTTTCTAATAACACCTTATCTTGCTGGACTATTTCCCTTATTTCATTATGATATTCTCCTTTATATATTAACCTTAGATTTTGTTCAACATAACGTATAAATTTTGCTACAGTTACAGTCTTCGAATCAATATCATATAATTTGCATAATCTAATTGCAGCACATTCAAGTAGTGCATTTTCAGTTAATCCAAAAAATGCTGGTGAAATATTTAAAATATCTACTTTATCTACATGCTGATTTTTTAAATAAATATATAAATCAAACATTGAATCTATATGCATTAATTCTTGCATCAGAAAATTCTTGTAATTATCATATTTATCCTTAATAATATTCATTGTTTTTTTCCTTTTTTGAAATTTCAATTAACATTCTCAATTCCTCTACACTCAACACATCATCTTATTGACTTTTATCAGAGTTTAACTCCTTTAAATACCCCGCAGTAATAATACCCGAAGGCAGTGCAACAAATGCTATACCTAGAATTGACGAGACCATACTCACTACTTTTCCAATTGTTGTTACTGGATAAATATCCCCATACCCAACTGTAGTTAAAGCAGTTGTTGCCCAATAAACTGCATCAAACAATGTATTAAAACTACTTGGTTCAACTGAAAACATTACTAAAGCAGAGATAAAAATATATCCTAATGCCATATAGCATACTGACGTTAACGCCATTTTTTCTTTCTTTAATACATTTACAATTACCTTAAAACTTTTTGAGTACCTTAACATTCTTAGAACCCTAAATGTTTTGAATAGTCGAAGTAGCTTAAATAGCCTAAGTGCCTTATTCAATAATGTAACAGAAGGTAGGATAGATAATAAGTCGATGATAGCAAAAAACGAAAATGGGTACTCAAAGAATGCCATGTATTTTATATCTGGTCTTTTCAAATCAGATGTAATCCACCTAGCCACATATTCAACAATAAAAATACTAACTGTTATTCTATCAATCATTATTAGTAAAGGGGATTGTACTTTAAAGCATAATGGTATAATACTAATAACAATAACAATAAGCATAATACCATTGTATATATCTGCAAACACATTATTGTCTCTATTTTCTTCAAAAACAGTATAAATCTTTTTACGAAATCTGTTCATCATTCACCTTATCCTAGGTTTTAAACATAACCTATCGCACATTAAAAACTATAAGATTTGAAATTGTTGATATTTATTTAAACAGCTTATTAAACCTATCATTAATTATATTCTTTCTCTCTTGTGTTCTTTCATAATCTATTAAATAAACACTATCATTCTCAATTAAGCAATCCCCTTCTTTGACATCAATAGGTAGTCTATTCTTAGGAATATCAACAAAAGTCTTATCTTCTTGCTCGCATACTGCATATTCACCTTCAATTCTATCAATAATTAATCTCATCTTTCAAACTCCTTCCTATCTAGGTGGATTACATTTACTGCATGGTGTAAATCCACTTGCCTTAGCCTTTGCTAATGTTGTGACAATATCACTCTTACTTAAGTATCGACACCCAGCACTATGATATTTGCTACCAGTTTCAGTAATGTGAACTTCAATACTCTTGTTATCTTGTGAAGTTGTATTACTCGGCTTATTATCAGAAATGGTAGAACTGTTATTTGAAGGTTTTGATTCATTGCTATCAGAATCACTCCCAGTATTTAGAGATTTACTCGGTTTTTTATTCCATGAAATTTTATTTCCATCACTAGTTGCAATTATTATTCCTTGTTCATCTGTTCTAAAATATTGAACGGATGAATCCTTTAATCTTTGTAATGTTTCTATTGTTGGATGACCATATGAATTCCCTTTTCCAACAGAAATCACAGCATATTTAGGGTTTACTTTTTTTAATAAAGATTCTGATGTAGAAGTTTTACTGCCATGATGCCCAACTTTAAGGACATCTGCACTTATATCAATACCATTGGCACAAATATCAGCTTCGGCATTTTCTTGTGCATCACCACACATAACAACGCTATTCTTACCATTAGTAAGTTTTATACCTACTGACCAGTTATTGTAATCATCACCATAACTATCATTTGGACTTAATATAGTAAAATTTGCGTTACCGAGTGTATATTTATCCCCAACTTTCGGGGCAGTAATAGATAATCCTTTTTTCTCAATGGCATCAACAACATCAGCAAATGTATTAGTAGTTGTTGTAACCTTTGGCATAATTATAGTATTTATATCAAAATTATTAATAACATCGTCTAACCCACCAATGTGGTCTTCGTGTGGGTGTGTTCCAATTAAAAAGTCGATTTGCTTAACACCCAGCCCCTTTAGGTAATTAACAACATCGGCACCATCTCCGTTATTCCCAGCATCAACAACCATATAATGTTTGTCCGACTCTATTATAATTGAATCTGCTTGTCCAACATCAAGAAAGTAAACTGTCATTTTTGTATTAGATACTACGTTTGTTGGGATGCCCGTTGCAGTTGGTGTTACACTAATTGTAGCTGTTATATTATCACCCTTTGATGAACCATCCGACGTATTGTTTTTTGCAATTTCTATTGGTGTTATTGCATTAGAAACATTCTCAGACTTGTTTGAATCACCAAATTCATTTGTATTAGTTTCAATTTTAGGCGAAACCATTGCTGCAATAACAATTAAAATCGAAACTAATGTAATCATTATCCATCTTTTTGGTTGCCTATTGGCTTTTTTAAGAAACTTATGTAGCAATGGACAGCAAAGAATAGTGCAAAACAAACACAAAAATCCCGACAATACACCCTTAGATGTTGTAAAGTAAACTAACATTCCCGATGCGAAAAAAAATGTTAATATCCATAATAAAAAATTCTTAATTCTCATAAAATTTATTTTCCTACCCTTTAATAGTTTACGTTGCGGTTACTGTCTTTTATAATTTTCAATCTATCTTTTTCATTAATAAAATTATTCTTTATACAATAATCAAGAACTTCGTCTTCTGTAGCCATTAAATTATAATCAAATAATATGTGACCTATTTTTGCAAATTTAGCATCCAAAATTTTAACTATCTTTTTATATGTTCGCCTATTATCACGAAATTCTAAAAATGATATAACCATAGTAATTAGGCATACATTTACATTCATATAGTTAAATTCTTTAGAAAACATAGCTATTATGTATTGAACTAATGATAAAAGCATTAGCATAAAATATACTTGGGATTTGGATACCAATTTATAGAAATCATGATATTTCTCCCGTAATTTTTCCTTCTTTAATAAGTATTCTCTAATTTCATTAACAACTTCATGCTTTGAATACACTAACTTATTAAACTTTTTTATTGATATCCACCATATAAATTTATTATGAAAAAATATTAAATATATAATTAAAATCAAAAATATAAATGTATAATATTTTGATTCTATGAATTGTTCTAGACTCATTTAGTATCACCTTGTCTTCTTTCTCTATAATTTTATTATCTTTAGAGCAGTTTAGTCATATCAAGCTATTTATTTCTCTTACAATCTTGCTTTTAAAATAAAATTAAACCGTATTATTATAATGTAGGAAAATTATAACATCTTATATCATGTTAGTAAAGGTGGCTTTATAATCAAAAAAGGATAACCCCAAATTGGATTACCCCTTTATATAAATCACACATATTTTTATTATCTAATTTTTTGTCTTATTAAAGTGCTGTATCAACCCCAAAACAATAGTTTTCTCTTCATCTGACAGTGAATCTATATTTATAGAATTATAAGAATTTACCCCTAGAATAAAATCCGTCGAAACCTTGAACAACTTAGCAAGTTCAACAACATATTGAGTAGATGGGGTAGAAATACCCATTTCCCAAGCATTGACCGAACTCCTAGTTATATTCAATTTCTTTGCTAATTCCGCTTGTGTTAACTTCTTCATTTCACGTAACGTTTTCAAACGCTCTGCAATCATATTTATCACCTCATAACAAGTATAAAGTTGACGCATGATATTGCATTATCACAATGGTGTTTGAAGTTGACACAAGCTTCGTATTTTGCTAAAATATCTAAATTAGACAATTTATAACAAATATAATATAAAACTATCAAGGAGTAATTGCATGAAAAAAATTATAAGTATCTTTGTTTCTGCCCTACTAGTTATATCTATAACAACAATTGTTTATTTTGCTTATTTAAAGCCAATGAACGAATATAAACATGGTCAAACATTAATGACTGAAAAAAAATATGATAAAGCAATAACAACATTTAAAAGTCTTGGTAATTATAAAAATTCAAACGAATTAGCTAATGAATCACAATACAATCTAGCACTTAATTATTATAAAAACGCCAATTACAAACAGTCATTACTTGAATTCAAAAAAATTATTGGATATAAGAATTCAAATGAATTAGCCAATGAATCACAATACAATCTAGCACTTAATTATTTTAAGAACACCAATTACAAACAATCTTTATCCGAATTTAAGAAAATAAGTGAATATAAAAATTCAAATGAAATGATTACAGAATGTACATATCAAATGGCTATCTCAAATGATGACATTCAAACTTTAGGTAAACTAATAGATAATCCAAAATATCAAAAGCAAATTATAAGTACAATTTACAACCGTTCAGTTAAATTATATAAAAAAGAAGATTTTTCCTCTGCTAAAGATGGTTTTCTACTTATAAGCAAACACAAAGATGTCAAAGACTATTTGAAGAATATTGATTTGATATTAGCGTTTCAAGGAGATTGGGTCACGGAAGCAGGAGACGGTCTTAGATTTAATGGACTCAGTGTTCAATGGTTTAGAAAGGATAAAAATGATTTTATTACAACAAATTTATGTACAATTATAAAAGGAACAGATACATTAAATGATTATACTGTAGAGAGAAGCGATGAATTTAATGTAGACAAAGCTACATATAGTCTGGAAGGAATAACATCATTGATAGAAACTTTGCGCTTGTCCGAGGATGTATACGATGTAAAAAAGGGTGAAACAGTTAAAAACATTTATACAAGAGGAGATATTGCAATAAAGGCTCCAAAAGCAGTACCTTCAATTGGAATGACTGCTGATGAAGTAAGAAATTCAACATGGGGAAATCCAGATAATATTAATAGAACAACGACATTAAGTGGCGAGACAGAACAATGGGTTTATGCTTATGGTTATATATACTTTGATAATGGGGTTGTAACATCAATACAAGATTGATTATAATAATGTCCAATAACTATTTTATCCCAAATACCGTATATGTATATAGAAAACCACGTATGTTCTATAATTATACCCCCCTACAAAATTATATATAGCACTGTAGCACATTCTATTAGTATGACAGTGCTTTGCTTTATTACTACCAAGTAATGTATTTAACCATTCTCCAATCATAATACCACTTCATATAAATGTAAACTTGACATATGATATGTGAATATCACAATGATGTTTGTAATTGACACTTCCCTTCCTTTTTGTTAAACTCAAATGTAAATCAAATAACATGTGAATAACCATTACGAGAAAGGATATGTGGTACAAACGATGAATGAATTATATCAAGCAGATATTAAGGAACGATTTTTACACAATATGATAGAATTAAAAAAAAGTTATATATGTGCTTATAAAAGTCTTTTTAATTTATCCAAATATACAGAAAAATTATTTGGTAAAGATTTGTCCCAATTTAATTCAAAAGAGTTATTTTCATTTTATAAAGGCAATGCAAGAGACTTAAAATATACCACAGTATTATCCTATAATAGTTTAATCAGAGATTATAAAGAGTGGGCAAAGAATCATGTTAACGAAAATGTAAATATGGAAATTTGTACAGTAAATCAATTAAATAAAATTACCAATTATAAACAATATATTGTTTTTACTGATGAAACATTGGATAAAATAACTAAATATGCAGTAATGGATGGGGGTGCGTACAATTCACTAATATTTATAAGGTTATTTTGGGAAGTAAACGGTCAAGTATCGGCAAATACCTTGTGTACATTAAACGTAGATAACATTGACTTTGAAAATCAAACAATTAAATTTGATGGAGATTCAAATTCAAGCTATAAGGTTTCAAAATGGTTAATAGATACCATAGAAGATTTTACAAATATAGAAAGAATCTCATTCACTGGAAGGAATGGTAATTATTACATTGGTACGGCAGAAGAAAATAATGGTTATCTGTTTAGAATGACCAGAAGTAAGAAAACAAAGAACGAAATTATCGGAAGACCAATTAATGCGATTAAAATGTCAAACATTCTTAATCATTATTCTGCAAATAACCTTGATGAAACTATCACAATCAATGATTTGCTTATGAGTTTAGCACTTAAAGATATGATTTTTAATGTCAAAACTTTTGAAGAAATAAATAAAGAAAAAAGATATTTTAAAAATATGCCGTCAGCAATATATAGAGAAATTTTGAATACTTATGCTAAGGAATTATACAGTGATGAATATGAGCAGTATATAAAAATTATTTCTTAGAGTGGAGCTTTTAATAGCTGGAGATTGTTGAATAGCGTACAAATCGTACTCTATATTCCACAAAATTCTTTTTATTAATCACCCCATTAATAACGAAAGAACTAGGATTGATTATTTCGCATCAAGAATACCACAAATAAACACATTGTGATACCACTAATTCACACCAGTAATACCAGTAATATTATTGGTGATACCAGGGCGTAGCACTTCACCTCATTATCCTCTTAATGAATACCCACAGAAGCTTGCCATATCAGTTAAGGACATAGCCACGAAGTGGTGCAGCATCCTTGATGGATATAGTAAACTTCTGTAAAATTCACATCAAGAGGAAGGTGGACTCACTGTGCGTAACAGGTGTGTCTCAACTGTTTATCGGTGGAGCCATGCGCACGAAGTAATCATGATACTCCCAGTTCTTTCGTTATTATTTAAGTGTTATAATTTTTACCAATTTTTGTCCTTTAACCATCTATCCAATATTTCGTCAATATTTTCTATTTGCCAGTAAGGAATTCTAAGCAAGGGAATATCTTTCGATTGGCAATAATTTGTTTTAATTTTATCCCTTCTTTGATGCTCTAGCAGACAATCATATCCCCCATATATAGTTTTTATTCTATAATGACATTCACCGTCATATTCTATGATTGCAATTGGAATATTACCTCTTATTAGTGCAAAATCAAATTCTAACACTCCTTTATCACAGCAGTCATCAAATGTGTATCCTATAATAACACCGATACCTTTTCTATATAAATAGTCCCCTATCGCAGTTTCACCACTTGATCTTCCACACTTATTACATCTTCGTCCAGAATTTTTGAAGTCACTATATGGTATTTTACAATCATGTCCCCTTGGACATTTAAGGTCAAATTTATACCCTACTTTTTTAATAATATAACCTTTGCTTCTAAAAAAATTTTCTTTCTCTCTTAAATTTATTTTAGCAATATGTTTACCATGAGTATTTTTAACACACTGTTTGCATCTTCGACCATGATAATACTCACGAGGTGTTAAATGCATACTACTGCCTTTGGGGCAAATTATTTTCACCAAATCATTCTCACTACTACATTCCTCTGAAATAATCGTATCCCCACTTTTACTAACAACTTCAACAAATTCCTTAAAATCCGCGAATTCAAATTTATTATCATATTGTCCTATATCCTTAAACAATTATATACCTCCTATGCCATCACAACAGTTTCAAATGTATTATAATCGGTTACTTTTCAAAAAAACAGTATATAAATAAGTAGAAATGTATGCTATCATAAATATGTAAACATTAGGAACATATAAAATAAAAGTGTTAAAATTGTGATTTTATTGAATTTTCAAATTTATTTCAAGTAAATGCACCCACACTAGTGATATTAAGCAACTGCCTACCGTTTTGACTGAGTTATTTCTTCTATATCCAAATCCCTTTATTTTGCAATCTGTTTTACCTCTTACAATTGCTCTACTTCGTTCACATGGTAATCTTCTATAATAATTTCATCACAGTTTACACTTCCAAAATTAATCATTAGAAAATTATAGCATTTCCATTGAATTGGTAAAATTGGTTTTAGAATAATCTTAATATGCTTTAATGACATTCTAAGAACTTGATTTTCAATTCTTTTTCCCATATAATGGTAATAGAGATTTGGGTTTTTATTATGTAAATTAATATAGGAAGGGGATATTTATGAAATCAATAAAGATTTTATTATTATTAATTACAATGACACTAATATTTTTAATAATGCCAACATTTTCACTAAATGCATTTGCAAATACATCAGGTGATTATGAATACTCTCTCGAAGGTACAGATGCCATAATAACACAGTATTTAGGTTCTAGTACAACAATAAGTATTCCAAATACATTAGATGGATATATAGTTACAAGCATTGGTGATTATTCTTTTTGGGGTTGCCGAGGATTAAAAAGTATTACATTTCCAAATAGTGTAACTAGCATTGGCGATCATGCTTTTTGGGGTTGTAGCGGACTGACAAATATTAAATTATCAATGGGTTTGACGAGCATTGGTGATTATGCTTTTTCGTGGTGTAGTGGTTATTCTAGTGGGTTGACAAGTATTTCAATTTCAAGTAGTGTGACGAACATTGGTGCTGGTGCTTTTGAGGGTTGTCAATTCTTAAAAAGCATTACCATCCCAAACAGTGTGACGAACATTGGTATTGGTGCTTTTGTAGATTGCACCAGATTAAAAAGTATTAATGTTGATTTAAATAATAAATATTATTCAAGCATTTCTGGCGTTTTATATGATAAGGGCAAAAAAACGTTGATAACTTGCCCAAGTACAAAGGAAAATAGTTTTATAATTCCAAACGGGGTAACAACGATTGACCAAAATGCTTTTAGAGAATGTGAACATCTAACAAGTATTACAATTCCAAGTAGTGTAATTAGCATTGGAAATAATGCTTTTTGTGGTTGTATCGGATTAAAAAATATTACAATACCAAATAATGTAACGAGCATTGGTGAAATTGCTTTTCAGCGCTGTGACGGATTAACAAGCATTACAATACCAAATAGTGTGACGAGCATTGGTGATGGTGCTTTTCGCGCTGACGGTTTAAAAAGCATTAACGTTAATTTAGGCAATAAATATTATTCAAGCATTTCTGGCGTTATATATGACAAAAACATAAAAACTTTGGTAGCTTACCCACGTGCAAAAGGAACTAGTTTTATTATTCCAAATGGGGTAACAAAGATTGGCAATGAAGCTTTTAATGGTTGCCAATTAACAAGTATTGCAATTCCAAGTAGTGTAACTAGCATTGGCAATAAGGCTTTTTATGGTTGCCAATTTAAAAGTATAACAATCCCAAGTAGTGTAACTAGCATTGGTAATGGTGCTTTTGGTGTTTGTAGCGAATTAGCAAGTATCGCAATTCCGAATAGTGTGACAACCATTGGTGATTATGTTTTTGTGTGTTGTCAAAAATTAAAAAGCATCACGATTCCAAATAATGTGACATACATTGGTGTAGGTGCTTTTCGAGTTTGTAGTAGTTTAACAAGTATTATAATTCCGAATAGTGTGACTAGCATTGGCAATGAGGCTTTTTATTATTGTGAAGAATTAAAAAGTATTATAATTCCGAATAACGTGAAGAGCATTGGTAATGAAGCTTTTGCTGGTTGTAAAGAATTAACCATTTATGGGAAAGAAGGCAGTGCCGCACAGACTTACGCAAATAGTTATGATATAACGTTTAAAAAGTATGATTATATTGTGATATTTGACAGCCAAAATGGTTCATCTGTATTGCCAATCACAACAGACTATAACAAAACAATAAAAAAGCCTAAAGACCCAAAAAGAACTGGTTATACCTTTGCTGGTTGGTATAATGGTGCAATAGCATTTAACTTCGCTACACCTATAACATCTAATATAACTTTAATTGCAAAATGGAAAGTCAACACATATACTGTAAAGTTCAATTCAAACGGTGGTTCAGCTGTTATTAGCAAATCAACAAGCTATAATTCAGTAATCACAGAACCAACTAAACCAACAAAAACTGGCTATACTTTCGTTGGTTGGTATACAACAGCATCTGGTGGCACAGCTATCAAATTCCCATACACTGTCAAATGCAATGTCACAGTATATGCTCATTGGAACGTGGCAGCACCAACTCTTTCATCTGTTGTAAAATCGACTGCAACTAGTGCTAAATTGACTTACACAAAAGTTTCTGGGGTTAGTGGTTATGAAATTTGGTATTCAACATCAACAAAAGGATTTTACAGCATCGCTGGTACAACTACTTCTACTTCTTATACAAAAACAAAGCTAACTGCAAAGAAAAAATACTATTTTAAAGTTCGTGCATATCGCTTGGTAAACGGTAAAAAAGTATACAGTTCATTTTCAGTGGTAAAATCAGTTCAAATGTAATTACCCCACCCGAATATATGTACTTACCACACTATGAAATAAAAGTAACTTCCTTAACTTTGTAAAATCACCCCCCTCAACATGAAAAAAGAGAGAGAAAGCAACTATTTGCCTTCTCTCTCTTTTTTCACAATACCAATATACTTTTTCAGTGTATTTCTTGATATATTATGCTTATTCATTAAATCAATCTGTTTAATACTTCTATCAATTAAATACGCTTGAATGTCTGATTTAAGGTTATCAGTCATCTTATCCAACGAATTGAATTTACGACCACTCTTTTTATCACTCGATTCAATGCCTTGTTTAATCCTATTTACTATTATATCACGTTCCTTTTGCACTCTATCAAGTTCAACTATCAATAACAGCTTAATAGTGCTTTCTAGGGCTGTTCTAGCGACTGTATCTTGCTCACTTGCAACACGCATTAAATTCTTTATGTAATCTGTTGATACCGTTGGATTGTCTAAAAAAACAAGATTTACTCCTTTATTCATCAACTCCATGTATTTATTATAACCTTCTTCGGATTGCCTAGTGAAACGGCTAATCTCTTTAAAGACGATAGTATCGTCACGATGTAATAGTTTTTCTAATTTCATCCATTCATTTCTTTTAAATGTGCTACCGCTGCAATCATCTTTGAAACAAAGCAAATACTCAAAGTTGTTGCTCTCTGCATAAGATTGTAATGATTTGATTTGCCGATTAAAACTTTGCTTATCTGTTTTCTCTGCTGTGCTGATTCTCATATAACTATATACGTTACTCATACGTACCTCCCCTTACTATCAATTAAACTATAGTTTGTTTGATATACGAATCATATCGTCATTTTAACTCATTGTCAATATAATTTGACATAAATTTATTAATTATTTCAATGTATAGTTTGTTTGACGCTTTAAGTCAAGTTTTATACTATAGCAATAGAAGTTTTTGCTTTCATATGGTATTATGACAAACAAAAAGGAGGAAAATGAATTCCTCCTTAAATTCACAAATGTAAGAGATTACGAATTATTTTTTATTATTTTCACTTATCTTATCTAAGATAAGTGAAGTAGATGTTCCTACAACAGCACATAGATATAAGATAGAAAACAAAATATCGTTGTTATTACCCTCATTAAATATACTTAAACTTATCATTAAAAAAATGAATCCGAATACTAAAGTTGAAATTCCTATCATTATATGTTTCATTTAATTTATCCTCCTATATTAGTTCGCCATCGTATACAAATACGAACTATCGTAATGGTAATATTATACATGACATAAGTGCTTAATATCAATATATTTGTTTACCAGTGCCAAACATTATCACCTTTATTCATGGAGCTTATGAAAGGAGAAGTACACAGTATAGTACCATAGGAAAGCATCAATCAATTTGTTTGTCAAGATGATTGAGAAAAAATTTGCGTAGCAAAATTTTCCCAAAGTGTCTTGACTAACAATTTGATTGATGCTAACATGGGAATTTTCGTTAGAAAATTTATAAAAAATATTGGTAATACGAAGCAAGAAGTAATAATCGTAGGCTGTTATATATAACAGTAAACTTCAGTTAATAACACAATGCTAACTTAGTGTCGTGCTTGGAGAATCGCTGTAATCCCTTATTTTAACGCGTTATTTCCATTTTCACCATGAAATATGTCGTAGATTTAATAACACTAAGCTAGTGAATGTGGTACTGCTACTTTAGTCACTAAATCTCTCTAGTACCCAGCTTAAATCTCTACGGCTATTTTCTGTATTAATTTCTGGTTCTGCCATATTGTATATTCTATCAACAACAGATTGGTCTATTTCGTGTGTTGGATAATACTGAACAGTTTTGGATTCTTGTAATTGCTTATATGCACCTTCAATATTATTGTTCATCATCAATTTTTTAAACAGATACGAAACTTTTGCACCATCATCGGGTAATTGTGGATAATTCCATATCCATTTATACGTATAACACCAGTGATTCCTTATAGCAGACAAAAATGCATCTTCTCCAAAAGTAGCTATCTGATTCGATAGTTCCTTGCTGATTATAATCGAATTCATATTTACATTGATTATTTTTGAAACTTTTTCTTTTAGAGAAGTATACTGTAGTTGCGTATCTTTGTTAGGTTCCGTACTTCCTAGTTTGTTATGAGTTATTTTTGTATTTTCAGCCTTTGGAGATTTATCATTTATAATTTCGTTTTCATGCTTGTTATCTTTATTTGTAAGTCTTTTGAAAATGTTTGTGTTATTTCTATTGCTTTCACTTTTTGTTGTAACCACATCTAACAAACCCAATTCAATCAATCTTTTATTGTATGCTCCAGCCGTTTTATTTGTAATACCAAACTCCTTTTCGATTAATGAGTTCGATATTTGCCATTGATGTGTTTTACTATTTATAAAGGACAGAATAAAGCAAAAATATCTTAACAATTTGCCATCGGATTTAAGTTTTTCAAACTCGGATTTATAAAGTACACAGTATCTATCTTTCTTTTTTGTTTCATGTATAAGATATACATCATTATTAAGTTCTGTTATTAAATTATAACTGATTAAGCCTTGAATTGCTTTTTTTATTTGATTTTTTGATTTAGCTTGTAATAAATATTCCATAATTGCAGTTGAGAAAATAAACTCCTCATTTCTTTTTGATGCAAAAACCCCATGACAATGTATTAAAAACTCATCATTGTTTAGCCTTAAAATTAAGGCATCTTCCTTATTTAAATATATATAATTATCCATAACATTAAAACTCCTTACATTTAAATTTTAATTAAAAATAAAAAATAAAACATAAAAATAAATAATAAATAATAAAATAAAACATAAAAAAATCCCTTTGGGGGATTCTTTAGTTTATATTTATAGTTATTAGTATTTCTATAGTTATTTGTTTCTTAGGAATTTGATAGCATTTTTTTACCTCTTTTTCCTATAGGTATAAGAATTTAGGTGCAGAATATATACTGATTTTACTATACCATATAGGAATTCCCTTTTACTTTTTACACTAATTTTCCTATAATTGAATTTCCATTAATTTCTTAAACTGATTTCCCTATATCAATACTTGAAATTTGTGCATATCTTTTTGCATTTTGTATTGTTGAATTGCATTCATTAATTCTGTTGTATTTAAGAATATAAAGATATTTTTATATGGGTCTTTTATATTCTTCTCAAACTTCAACAAGACAAAGCCATTAAGCATAAGATAGCCAGCAAGTCTTTGACTAAGGCAAACATAGAACTTGTTTGCTCCATTATTCATAAAATCAACCTCTCTCACTAAGTTTATTGCTAAACTTTATTTTTCGTTGTAATCTTCTAAAAACTCCAGATAGAGTTTAATTTTATCATCTGATAAATTTTTTATATTTCTTTCCCATTGTGAAATCATTGAAATTGAACAATTAATATATCCAGCTATTTGTTTTAGCTTTAGATTTTTTACTCTTCGCGTCATTGCACAATATTGTCTATAATCCAAATTTAATACCATATTCATTCCTCCTTTCAGTATAATATTTAACAAAAACGCAATAAAAAAAGAGTAGACAAAGAGTCTACTCAAAAGACAAAAATTCATAATATTTTGTCCCTAATCTATATATAGCATTTGAGAGGTAAATGCAACCTTTTCTGACCAAAAATTTTATTACTATTTACCCTTCTATATACTTATATAGATTTCTAAGGATACATTCGACACTTTCAGCCCAAAGTCTTATTACTATTTACCCCTCACCATATAAATAGAATTCTAGGAGTGAAATAAACCATTTTTGACCAAAAATTTTATTATTATTTATCCCTCTCTCTATATAAATAGTATTTGTGAGTATAATTTTACAGTTTCTGCACAAGATATCTTTTTTTATATGCACAACTTATATTAAAACTATAATTTTATAAGCCTTAAGCAAACGGGATATTAGATTACTCTTTTTACTATGAATCACAAACCTATATAATGGGCTATTTCAATCTATTATAATCCAAAAAAATCTATTTCAGATTATAATAGAGCATTAATAAAATTTGAATACTTGCTGGAACATCATAAAGTAATCTGCTTTTATCTACTTTAATCTGTTTTGAACTAATATAGTCTATTCTGACCTATTATATTTTCAAGAGTATTTTTAATCTATAAAAAAGTAATCTATTTCACTCTATTTTAATCTTTTTTATTCTTTCATAGATTATTATAGACTAGAATTTGCTGTTTCATTGCACCTTAGCAATGAAACAGCACCCTAACATTTGCTAGAGTGCTATAAGCCGATATACTCCTATGGAAATTAAAATCCCTTTTTCTCATTCTTTTTACACATTGGACAATATGCTCTAGATATTAAGTGGTCAGCTCTAGTACTCCACCTATGTCCACACTTCAAGCATTCTGCGTCCACTTTGTAATCAACCCCCACGAAATTCATAGTTTTAATTGTTCCTTTGCTTAACGCTGTTACTTTTGTAATATAATTTAATGCTCGTAATTTTTTCTTATCATCAACATGAGGTTTTGTTTTTTCCTTAGCAACTTGTTTTATAACAGGTGTACAAAACGGACAAGTAGGTTTTTTTACTATCTTATCACAAGAAGCCTCCCATTCACGCTCACAAACCTTGCATTTTAATTTTACCCATGTATCATAATTAACGTATTCTGTAACAATGATTTCTTCGTTTCTGATTCTTGATTGAAAATGTTGCGTTCTATTATCTCGAGAAAGTTTACCCATTTGACTATGATTGATATAGAAATCGATTTTCAAAATGGAAAAACCCAATTTTACAGGAAAATCAGTCCAATTCATAAGCAATAGGTAGCAATTACGCCCGTTAGCTTCAATATATAACTGTTCTTTATATTGTTCGATGTTATGTTTATAATTAGTCTTTATTTCCAATACGTTAAGGTTATCAGATAAATCACATAGTGCTAGAACATTATGTTCTTTATTAATCATTAACTCCTGAGACATAATTTCTTTGCTTAAAAAAATGTATCGTAATATATATTCAATTAAAGGTGTTAATTCTTTTTTGTATATATTTATAACTTCATTAAGTCGCTCTTCCAATTCTTTATCTTGTACATTTATTGCTTCTACGGTTCCATCCACGCGAAATTCCAACGGAACCTCATAAAAACTGGACGGAAGATTACCTATATGTTTTAGTTTCCTTTTGTTTTCAAGAAGGAATGGTTTTGAATCTATTTCTTTTGCACCCAACATGGAGTTGATGAGTTTTTCAATAATTATCCCATTGAAATTAGTAGGAAACTTTTTAATATCTGTATTAGATATTTCAAGTTGGTATACTTTAGTTTCATCCATTCCGATATCGGGTAAGTTATTCATACATCTTCTCAAATTTGGATGGCTCTTTAAAAAACTTATAGGAATAATATATTCCTCATTAAACTCAAAAACGACTGTATTAGTAATGAGAAGTTTTTTTCCATTCATCTTTTTAAAGAGTTCCCATTCAAGTTGACAGTCATCTACACCAGTATGTATATCATTTACATTTTCAATTCCATAAAGTCTACACATATTGTCCTTTGTAACAGTGCCACCAGAAAATCTGGGTGATATTATGTCTCTTTTAAAATTATAAAAATGAAACTTTTCAAAACTGCTTATATGTTTACGTTCAAAATAATGTTTTATAAATTTTTCATCTAGATTACCATATATTAAGATGGTTCTATCTAACAATTCAAACTCTTCTATGAGGTAATCAACATCTAGTTGGGTTAAGGCTTTTGCGTCGTTTAAATCCGCTTCAGTTATACCATTAATGTGGGTCGTGTATACCCATTCATTCAATTCAAGAGGTAACCATTTGTTAAAAATTTTCCCGTCATCTGGCTTATAAATTGAAATAGAAAGTAAATCGTGACGTATTGAAGATAACCCATTGGTTTCAACATCTAATACAACGTATTTTTCTTCCATCATTTGTGGCATAGCACTTACCCCCAATAGAATACTTTTTCTTACTGTATCTTCTGCATAGCAAACTTTTCTTATATTATACTTTACATCGATATTACATACAATCAATGTATTTAATCGATTAAAACTATAGGATTACTTAGTATAAAAAACAACCTACTTTAACTCACTATGACTCACTTTAACTCACTTTAACCTTCTTTTGTTAATTTGAAGATTACATAGCCTAAGAAAACATCTCACTTTAACCCACTTTAACTCACTTTAACCCACATAATTTTATATTTTTCCAACTGACATATGTGCTTTGAAAGATATAACAATGAACGGATGTCCCTTATGAGCATTTTGTATATTAATCTATTAAAACTTATAGATATTTCACGAAGTTTAATTTCATCCATTTACATTAATAATCGACTATATTATTCTACTTCTAAAAACATGTGGAGGTGATTTCAATATTTACAATTCCAGATAAAAGATTGTTTGCCAGCTCATATTTTAATATTCTACGCTCGTATGAAGATTATTGCGAACTATTGTCTGTAAATACGGAACATTGCTGGATTATAAGAAAAGTTTTCTACAATCAAGGTATGAAAGTAATGTTATATCACAAGCATCATATAAGCGACGTTCATTATCATTTGCACCGCAGTTACTGTCGTAATGTTAAACAAGCCATAGATACAATTTACGGTCATGACCGTTATGTTCTTAAACGAAGAATGATTCTTGATAGTTGCTATAGCAAATCCTTTAAGGTTCCGTATCATTCTGCCAAATAAAAAGAGGATACCAACTGGCATCCCCTCTCTATACTTGATTTTCTTATATATAAACCTAGTATCTATCTGTGTAAATTAAATAATAACCCTATATTCATTCTCTAAGACCTTACTAATCGTTACCTTTTCATATCGTGCAAAAACATTTTCTCCATCCCAGTCATCTGGCATTTTTATCTGATAATTTTCAGCCAAAACGTTATCTTCATCTTTTGTAACTATACAAGTCCAATAATGTTTATTTAAGATATCAAAGATTCTCTCTTTCGTTAATAATCCATTTTTAGCTTCACTAACTAGAATATTAAAGTAGATGTTTTTAGGTATCATATGCTCACGAACAAGGTTTTTCTTGTTCTTTTGCTCTATTTGTTTTTTTGCTTCCACAGTAATATAATCCGAAGCAATTAGCTTATTATTATATTTAATGCCAAAGCTATCGCAAATGTCTGATATACACCTAAATACTAAACCTTCTACAAATGTTGATGAATAAAGGATGTCTTTTTGACTTCCCTCTGGAAGTTGTTTATATGCTTCAAGATATTCGTAAATTAAATTTGCTGATTGCTGCAATATAGCGTCTCTTTTCATTTGTTCATTTCCTTCCTAATAATTGCTTCTAGACCTTTGTTACACCAAGAATTTTGTGCTAACCTTATAATAATTTATAACAGATTTGGTAGCGTTATTCAGCCAAACATTTATTATTTTCCCAGTTCCGTATAGAAGTATGTCCTAGCAATTTCGATACAGTGAATAGTCACAGCCATTTTTCAACTGTGCTTAAGCGTAGTAATGACGACAAGTATGAGGTGAGATTCTAATTCCCCTTCTGACTTTGCTATTGCTTCCACTTTCCAATATAATTCTTTTTATTGTTACTGGTGTGAGTTGCTTTCCTTTTTTATGCTTGTGATATATCATCACTGGCTGAATTTCGACCATTTTTTAAAACCATGTAAATAAAGGCACTTTCAGCCTTCCAATTTACTCATCAAACAAACAAAAAACGATGGCTAACTGCCATCTTTTTGAATTTTACTATTTATGACTATCTTATTTTACAAACTTAGATATTATTTTTTCCTGAATCAAATCGGCTTCTATTGATGTACACAATGTTACTACGCATATAATATCATTATACATACCACTTATAATATATTTCTTATGTACCAAAAATAAATAACCTAGACTTAATACCGAAAAAACAATTATTATTTTTTTGAAAAATCGTTCATAATTACTAATACTTGCCAAATTAAATCCATTGGATACTTTTTTATATTTTTCTTTTAAATCAATCATAATTGAATTTA
Organism: Bacillota bacterium; assembly: GCA_023435895.1. Taxonomy (GTDB): domain Bacteria; phylum Bacillota; class Clostridia; order Lachnospirales; family Lachnospiraceae; genus Mobilitalea. The sequence goes on along the minus strand of JAEZLH010000023.1, from coordinate 61,945 downwards.
GTATAAATACTAAAGTATAAAACATTGTTATTAAATTAAGGACAGTAAGTATTTCTAATAAAACGTAATCACTTACATTACCTTCAATTATGAATCTTACCGAAAGAATAAATATCCCTAATATAAGCGTAAGAATGCCTCTAGGAATTTTCTGCATATCCATTTTTCCCTTCTTCTTTGGTTTTATTAAGAGTATCTAATGCACTAAGTAAGTTAATTACACCCTCTAAGATATCAACTTTATCTATATTCTTTTCTATATCTTTAATCTTTTCATTTGAAAAATAATTTACTCTCTTACCTTCAACGAAAAAGCAACCATTCATTAAATTAGTATTTGCATTATTAACAACTTGTAATATTCTTCCAAAATTCGAACTATGTAACACATTATTTTTAGAAAAAACCAAACTGCTTCGATTTAATAAAGGATACATATAAAATGTACGTTGACCTAAATTAAAACCATAGTCTTTAGAATCTATTTCAATCTTATATACATAATCAATATTTGTTATATCATCATCATTCTTTCGAATCATAGCTTTTGTGTAATGTAATTTATTCTCTCTTAATGCTGTTTCAATTTTTGAATAAATATTTTCTTTTCTCTCATTTGTCATTTCACACATATTGATTTACCTCATTAATAAAAATATTTTTTTATCTGATTTATAGTATCCGCATCTTCCTTTAAAATAATTATATTAATCCATCTTTTGGTTATATCTATAATCATATTATCATTTTCTAAAATCGTTAAATCATTGTATTTACTAAATAATTCCAAATTAAATTTTTTTGTAATATCAGCAATATAACTATTTTGTTTAGAGGAAGATACATTACTAAATACATAAGTATTCATAATCATCTCTCCTTTTCATTATCAATTTCAACTTCAAATTCTATAGTTTCTTTAGTCATACTAGCGTCAACGCTATTTGGGTTTTTAACTATGTATGTATTAGATAACTTAACAAATATTTTTGCGCTTTGACCATCTAATCCTCTTTTTTTATAGGTTTCTAGTAACTTATGAGCTGTTGCATTATTATTTTCTCTCACCCCCCTTGAAGAAACAGATAGTATCTCGATTATCCCTTCTTCTGTTACTTGTTGAGTGAACTTATTATCAATCATATTATCGAGCCTATCTATATATTTTTCGAGTCTGGTTCTATCTCTATCAGCAATAGCTCGAAGATTAATTAATTTTATTGTTTGTTCATCAACTATTTGCTTTCTAGGTTTTAATTTTTCAGGGTCAAATATTGCTCTAAGTTTACACCATAATTTATATAACATTTCCAATACCTCTCATTCGTTATACATTATCTTATAAATATTACCACTTGTTGGCAATTATTTCAACCTGAATTTAAGCATAATACGCTATTATACTTATTTTTAATATATTATATGCATTTTTTATAAATTTAGAACAGTTTGACATTTTCTTCTATATATTTATATTATCAGTCTTTTTGATATTTTTCAACATATATTCAATTATTTAACTATTATTTAACATTTTCTATATTATTTTGTCATTGATGGAACTATTGTCCAACAAAATGCATTAGGAATGTTTTACATCTTTTTTCGACAAGAAGTAAATATTATCTACACCTAAAATCATTCATATATATTGACCTACCTGCGTCTTATGAAATTTAAAACGTATAAATACAGCTATATTCAAATTCAATGAAATAATAGAATAAAAGTCATTGTCTAGTTGCGATGCTACAAGAAAAGAGGATACCAACTGGCATCCCCTTTCTAATTATCTTATTATTTAAATAATTCTACATTTTAATATATTTCTGCTGTTGATTAATACCTAATTGGTCTAAAGGATTAAATCTATCAAAGTTTATAGCCAAATCATTTCCAAACATTTGGACATATTCTTTGACGACTGATAAATCAGAATGCCCTAACATCTTCTGGAGCCTAAAAATATCCCCTCCGTTTAAAATCCATAACTTAGAGAAGGTATGGCGATACAGATGCGCTGACGTTTTCATTACACCACGTTTACGATTATATCTAAGCAATATCCCTTGATAGGTGTGAATATTGCCTTGTTCACCACATGAATTGCAAAATACATAATCCTCACCTTCTCCATTCCGATATTGCAAATATTCATTTAGTATGTTTGCTAACGACTTGCTCATAGGAATTATTTGTGCTTTTCTATTCTTGGTCTTATTAACAAGGATAAGCAAATTATCAAAATCCAAATCATTTATCCGAAGATTTAAAGCGCTTGATATCCTATTTCCAGTAGCCAGCAAGTAATTAGAAAACACCCAAGTCTTATATTCTGTAAAGTCGCAATCTTTAATATCTGGCTTTTTAAGTAGAATTTTTAGTTCGTCATTTGTATATGTTTCTTTTATCTTCTTATCTACCTTTAACATTTGAATAGTGAACTGCTTCATATATTTCTCTTTCATCATATAACCTAAAAATGCTCTAAGGCTTCGTAGGTAAGAATTAATTGTAATTTCTCTACAGCTACCTTTACTTTTAAGGTATATAATATAATCATCCAAAGTCTTTTTATCGATTTGTTCTAGATATGTTTCACTTGGGATAAACTTGGTAAATATTGCATAGTGCCATTCATAGGTTTCCGTTGTTTTGGGAGAAAGATTTTTGATATTACACATCTTAATAAACAGACGAAATCCCTCTTCTAAAGTCATACTTTCATTACTTCTCATACTGATTTTCTTCATTTTTATCATCCTTTCATCATAAAAACAAGGCACTAGACCGCCTTGTAAATTGGTAATAATCTAGTGCCTTTTAACAATGAAATTCAAGTATTAAGAAACAAAAAAACCCTTGATAATCAACTAATCAAAGGTTAAAAAGCAGGGATACAAGGATTCGAACCTTGAGATGCTGGAGTCAGAGTCCAGTGCCTTACCGTTTGGCGATATCCCTAAGTTATATTTTTAGCGGCCTGTTTGTCAGCCACGAATGATATTATAACTCATCAAATTTTATTTTTCAAGCATAATTTTCATTATTTTTAAACTTTTTTTATTTCCGAAATTATACTATCTTTTATATCTGCTCTTATTCTTATTTTATACACACTTTCTTCAATATAGTTACCTAGGATTAGAGCGTTCAAAAGCATCTTAATCACTATCCTAAAAACATATATTATAATGATTGTTATTACCGTTTGATCCTCTAACCCTACCCACTTATTATTCCTCTAGTTCCGGGTATTTTATCCCTTAGCTCTCTGCAATAAAGCTATTTTCGATATTAATAATGCAATGAAAGCGTTCATCCTGTTCTTTCACCTGTGTATTGATATTATCAAGCAGATTGTTTTCCTGTGCTTCCTTATAGGAATAAGGCACCACAAGGTCGTATACCAGATTAATCTTATGTTCACCGTTAATAACACGGAAGTCATGAATCGAAGCTTTGGGTTCCAGCTTCTTTACAATATCAATTACCATTTTTTTCTTCTCCAAAACCTTGGTATCATTTATTTCCACCGGATCCATGTGTATTACAAGAAAAATATCCATGGTTTCACAAATCTTTCTTTCAATCAAATCAATCGTGTCATGAATTTGCTCAAAGTTAACGTTATTGGGAACCTCCACATGAATCGTAGCCATGCGATTTGTGGGTCCGTAATTATGAATAATCAAATCATGCGTTCCGATTACTCCTTCAAAGCTTTCCACAAAACCCGTAATTTTCTCATAGATCTCTCGTTCTACAGGCTGTCCAAGGAGAGGCTCTAATGTATCCTTGGCAATACGGAAACCCGCAATCATAACAAATACAGAAACTACAATACCCATATAACCATCAATCTTTAAGTTGGTTAAACCACCAATCACTGCCGAAATAATCGTTGCCAAAGTTACAAATACATCTCCCATAGAATCCGCAGAGGTTGCCAGCATAACCGTGGAATTAATCCGTTTTCCCAAGGTACGGTTAAACATCATCATCCATACTTTTAAAAGGACGGATATGCATAATATTGCAACCAACACGGGATTAAACTTAACTTCCTCCGGGTGAAGAACCTTTTGAAAGGAATTCTGGAATAGATTAAAGCCCACCTGTAAAATCAAAAAAGCTACTGCTAGCGCCGCAATATATTCAAATCTCCCATGTCCAAAGGGATGTTCCTTATCAGCCGGTCTTCCTGCAAGCTTAACTCCAACAAAGCTAATTATGGAGGATGCTGCATCAGATAAGTTATTAAAAGCATCTGCCATAACAGAGATACTGTTAATCACCATGCCGACTGCCAGCTTTATTCCAAATAACAAAACATTACAAATAATTCCCACCGTACTGGACAAAATACCATAGGCAGTTCTTACTTTAGGATTTTCATATTGCTGATTATTTTTTATAAAAAAATTCACTAAAATTTTAGTCAAAATAATCGCTCCTTTCCAACGTAAATTAAAAACGAATTAAATCATTCTTATGATTTCATTACATCACTTGACATCACCATAGCATAAAGATATATTATGAAAAAACATTATTTTTCAGGAGGATTTTTATGATCGTTACTACTACTCCTTCCGTTGAAGGAAAACAAATTAATGACTATCTCGGTGTTGTATTTGGCGAGGTAGTATCGGGTGTAGATTTTGTAAAGGATTTTACCGCAGGGTTATCAAACTTCTTCGGCGGACGTTCCGGAACCTATGAAGAGGAGCTGATTCGTGCGAGAGAACAAGCAATGCAGGAAATGGTCAATCGAGCTCATCAAATGGGTGCAAACGCTGTAGTTGGTGTTGATATTGACTACGAGGTATTGGGTGCAAATAACGGCATGCTTATGGTAACCGCCTCCGGTACTGCCGTACGCTTAAGTTAAATTCTTTCCAATGCCGGTGAAAATTAACGAATGGTAATAATTCCAATCATAATGATGCAAACCAACCCATAACAAATTACTCCGGCATTGGTATAATAATCTTTCACTGCAACTAATGGTTCCTTTTTTTCAAATACAATCTTTTTTATGTTTAAAGAAAAGAAAATAATACCCAGTAATATGGCTATAAATACCCACATTGTTAAGAATACTCCCGCCAACTTATTTCCTTTAAGAACAAACGGTGAAATTCCTGTGGATATGGTATTGACCATCATATGTAATAGAATTGCATAGCGTACCGTATTCGTCCTGATTGTAAGATATGCAAATATAAATCCCAAAACAGCCGCATAGAAAAATTGCGACAAGTTCATATGAAATAACCCAAAAGCGATACCTGTCATGAGAATTGCGGGAATATCTCCAAACCGTTTTAATTTATCCAAAAGAACCTTACGAAAGATAAACTCTTCGGTAATCGGTGCAATAATGCATGCATACAAAAGAGAAAGCGCATAATTACTGTGTAAAATCGCCTCTTGTGCCGGATTAATCAAATGGGTATCCCCTTTGAGAAGGGCTATCAAAACAGTGATGACACTGCTCATCATACTGGTTATATACATGGCAGCGGCAGTGATAAAGAAGATGACGATAAACTCCGTAAATTTCAACTTTACCACTTCACCTCTGCCAGAATCAGGTATCCTCTTCATTAATAGCAGGTAGACCGGCAATCCAAGTAGGATTATTGAAACCCCTGTTAATGCCCAAGCATACCAATCTGTATGCGAGAGCTCTGGAGCGTACCGATCCACCAATAAACTAATTGCGCCTTGTGACAAAATAAATATGAGTGCTAAAACGAATAATGCAAACCCTGCTCCGCTTAATATTTTCTTTGGGCTTTCTTCCTCCCAATTTCTTTTCTTCATTTCTTTTCCCCCGATAAATCCTTATTTTAATCCATAATCCATTAATTTAATTGCGTCTTCCCATCTGCCATCTGTATTAGAATGCATGATCACGCAAACAACTTCTTTATTTCCATTTTTCGCTGCAGAAACTAGGCATTTTCCAGCCATTGTACTGGTTCCGGTCTTTAACCCAAATGCAGGAGAATAAAAGTCACCACTCTTACGATTCAGTAATTTATTTGTACTGGTCCAGGTTACCTCTTCTCCGCTGATAAATTTCGTGCTGCAGGAGCTTTTTTGACTAATTTCCACAATCTTACTATATTTTATTGCAGCCATCCCAATTAATCCCATGTCATAGGCTGTGGTATACTGACCGATTGCATCATATCCGTCCGGTGTCACAAAATTAGAATTCTTCAAACCAAGCCGTCCTGCCTCTTGATTCATCATTTTGCGAAACTTTGAAAGTGCCTCTTCCTTTGTTGCCTTAGGGTTATTTAAAGTCTTTCTCCCTACGTAGGCTGCTACGGCATAGGCTGCATCATTGCCGGAGGGTAGCAACATCCCCTGCAGCAAATTCTCAATGGTAAGTTTTTCTCCCTGCTTGAGGTATGCTCTAGAGGAATCCGAAGCAATCATGGTTATTTCATCCCCAATCGTTACTTCTTCATTGATATCACAATTTTTTAAGGCTATCATTGCGGTTAGCAGCTTTAAGGTGCTAGCCGGAAATTCTGCTTTTACCGGATTTTTATAATATAGAACTTTACCTGTTTTTGCATCCAATAAAATTGCTGCATCTGCCTCTAAATCAATTTTAGGATTTTTGATATCCATTGCTTTTTTTAAATCACTATCCCATTTCATTTTAGGAATATGAGACATATAATCTACCTTTGTATGATCAAGGATAAGTTGTGGTTTAAAGATAGCATCTGCAGAAGCCATTACGGTATCATTCTTTGAAGCATTCGTCTGATCATCTAAGGATTTATCCTTAGCATCCTTCTGATTTTTCTCTTTCTCCTCTACGGCCTGGCTATCCTCCACTTTATCATTACTTGTATGATTCGTTATGGTTTTATCTTTATTCTGAATCTCTTCTGTGGACTGTTCCTTCCCCTGCTTATCCGGTTCTTGCGTAATTTGATTTTTCGTTTCCTGCGATGTTATATCAGTGGACTGTTCTAGCTTTTCCGATTCTTCTTCCCCAATTGTTTTAACCTGATCTTCTTGCTTATCTACTGATATCGAACTATCGCTTTCTTCCTTAGTTAGCTCTTGGTTTGCAATTATGTTATTGTCAGCTCTAACATATTCCTCATTCTCATTATTTAGTGCTTTTTCTTCTGTGTTATTTTCTGCTAGTTGTGTCTGTAAGGAACCGGTACTGCTATGCTCTATAAGAATCTCCGTTGTCAGAAACATACCGGATATTACCACGCACGAAAACAGAATTAATCCAAACAGAGTTTTTTTATTCATATTTCTCCTTATTTCTGCACAGGACTGTACTGCTCTACTCTTCTATTAACTCGCTTATCGCAATATTAGAATGTGCAGTAATGTTGACAAATGATTTTTTGTATCATATGGTATTTTATCTAGAAATGGAGACGTCAGGATAATTAACGCCTCCATCTATATTTTGTCTGATTTAGAAACAAGTATTCCCGATTCATCAAATAATTGCTAGTGGAAATTTTGTAATTTATCTATTATTTGTAAATTCAATTTCAACCGATCCCACTCCGCCATCAACTTTAATTATATTATCTGCGTCCCCATTGCTCTTCCCTGAAATCTTTTCACTGTTCCAGGTAATTCTACCGATACCGGTATCAACATTATAACCATAATCTTGTGCTGATCCATTAATATCCAGTCTTACTTCTCCCACTCCGCAATCCACATCGGTGACGCCAAGTAATTTGCCATTCACTTCAAGATTTCCAACTCCACAGTCAAAAGAAGACTCCTCAAAGCGTACCTCGCGAAAGGTAGCAGAACCAACCCCTCCATCCCATTTTACCTTCTTAGCCACTACTCCTGAGGCATTGATATTTCCAGCCCCCGCTTCTATATAAAGGTAATCAGTTTGGATTCCTTCCAGCGATGTACTTCCGGCACCAGTATCGATTAGCACTTCCTTTGCTACAAAATCAGATGGCACGTAAATCGTTATATCCGATTTTGTACTTGGCACTCCGCCGATGTTAAACCACAGAAATTTAAAATTTCCACCAACATCATGAATTGTAAGTCTTCCATCACCATTTACCTTTGCCTCAAATTCCTTGCTAACATTTTGGGCTTCCACACGGAATCCGTCTCCGATTAAAATATGCAAGCTTCCAATGCGATTATCCACCTTTATACTTTTTACTTCTTCAAATTCGCGGTCATAGTTGGTATATGCGTGGTTTCTTTTGTTAATTTTGAAATCAAATTGTTCCGAATTCCCGCTTACGGAGTTAATTATTGTAAAGACAATGCTGGCCATTCCAGAGATTATTCCAATTGCCAGAATAATCGCAAATGCCATGGCACAATATTTTATCATTCTTTGGGTGCTGTTCATTTTATATCAATCCCTCCAAACATACAGGTAGAATTGAGATAGATTGTTGGTGCTCCCGGATTATTACCCGCAGCACTTTTATTACTCACGCCACCAAAAATGGGAATATTATTTGTCTTCACTTTCACTCCTGCCGGAACATAGATATCAATTCCGCCAAAAATCGCCTGCGCTGTAATCTCAATATCATTCTCTATCTTTGCATCTCTTAGATCCAGGGAAAGCCCAGCAAACACAGCGGATAAGCTAGCTCCAACAAACACATCGTCAATCCTGATTCGATTTCCAGAAAAAACTGCGTTATACTCTCTTTTTACTCCACCGGTAAAGGTCTCACTGGAACCACCACTAAATTCAGTTCCCTGATTTTTAAACCCGCTTTTTCCTCGAAAGGCTCCCTGAAAGATAATTCTAAGACCGATAAAAATCAAGATAATGGGTACCACCAAACCCCAAACATCAAACGTAAAGCTAACATAATGTGCTAAAAGCAACAATACACCAACAACAAAACCAAAGGCGTTACCAAATCCAACTCCATTATTCACCATACTGATAAAGCATGGAATGATAATAAATAGAGTCCACCATCCTTCAAAGAACAACCTGAATTCCCAACCAAACAGTACATTACCTGCAAAACCTATTCCAATAAATATAAATAACACCCCCCATAGACCATTGGACAATTTATTTCTCATGATTTCCTCCTATTATACGTTTTCTCTTCTTATATTTTCCATGTTCATCATACTTCAATCTGTATATTTGTGCAAGATGAAACCCTCATCTCTAATCGTTTTATAATATTATTGTTGCTGTCCACGCCTCCCTTTAGAACTTGGCATATGATTTTGACTGGGAGTGAAACCGTAACCTATTTTTATCTTACTCTTAAGGTATTAAAGACATTATATACATCCAATATTCCATAGCCCCAGTCCCTATTCGGATATAATATCTGAGGGTTTCGTTGTGCCCCCCGAACAATGAACTTTTTGATTCCGACCGCATCCATACCTGGATAAAAACCCTTCACAATTGCCCATTCTAATATCATGGCATTCACGCCAGAAGTATAGGCTGCTGCCACACTGGTTCCCGAAAAGTTAGTAAATCCCTTTTGCAGGGTAGGACCTAAAACATCTACCCCTGGAGCTGCAATATCGGGTTTTATTTCATTCGTCCTTGTATATCCCTTTCCAGCCTTGCGATATAGTGTACCGGTTTTGGTATTATAAGCTGTACATGTAATAGGCAAGGGGGAATTGCCAGGGGACGTAATTGTTGTATATGGATCAGCCTGAAGAAAATAGGTATCCCTAGTAATAAAGTCATCACTGGGCAACCATATGTGGAAGGAACCTCTTAAGTCTCCTCTTGTATATACTTTAAAATTCCATACACCGGGAGAAGGATTGTGAAAACGCAATAAAATCAGTTGATCTCCTGTGGAGGATTCCACCATTTGGTAATCTACTGATATTGTTGTATCTTCAAATATAAAGGATATTTCACGGTTTACCCTAATACTTTCAGGGATGCGCGGGATATATTCATTTGACGGGGACATAATGTCGATAGAATAACTGTTTGGCGCTGTTCCCCATAACTCCATAGAAAAACCCTTTTCTCCCTCTCCTACATTCAGTTGCACCGTACTGCTGCCGATTGCCGAAACGATTTCATCATAAAAATGTCGGTTTGAATCTCCTTCATTTCCAGCTGCCACAGAGGTCACCACTCCGGAATAATTGGATACCACCGAAATAAAACTACTCAATGCTCCCCTTCCATCATGGGAACCCTGGGATGAGCCCAATCCAATGCAAATGGCTAGAGGGCGATTCAATTCTCTCGCTTTGTCAACACAATATTGAACCCCCCACATAATGTCATTTTCCTGAAAGCACTCTACATTATCCGGTATAATGAAGATATCCCTTATTGATTGCTTCGCTTGCTTGAGTTTAACAATAATAAGTTCAGAATCCGGGGCAACCCCACTAAATTCACTCTCAGGAATTTCAGAACCTGCAGCAATGCCTGCAAGCATTGTCCCATGACCGTTTAAATCTGTACTTGGAACCACTTCCAAGGGATTTGTACTTTTCAAAGCACTATTAATTTCTTCCGTACTATATTGTGCTCCGAAGCCATAAGGCAGAGGAGAACCATCCCGCTCAATGGTTTGATCCCAAATAGCCGCTATCTTGGTAGTCCCATTTTTATTAAGAAACACCGGATTGGTATATTCAATTCCGGTATCAATAATCCCAATCAATACACCCTCACCTCGAAGATTAAAATTGGGCAGACGTCGCAATCTGGTAATTCCGGTAGCATCAAAATTCCCCTGACTGGTGAGACCGTAACAGGACGGCAAAAGCGTATAGCCATCACGAAATATGATTCCTCCTTTGAGGGTTCCCTTCGGTTCATAAATAATTGCATAAATATCATTCATAATATGAACAGTACCCTGGGGGAAACGTTCCAATATCTTTATATTTCCGTTGTATTCGATAATGAGATCGATATAATCATTACTCCCTATCTTTGATCTAAGGTCTCCTGTCACGTTTTACACCCCCTGCCCTGACATATTATGGTGTTGTATTGATTCTTAGCGAGTCAAAGATATTATATACATCAATTATTCCATAGCCCCAATCTCTGTTCGGATATTTCATGTCCGTGTTTCTTCTAGCCCCACGTATCATAAATACCTTCATATCAGTAGTGCTAAGATAGGGTTGATTCCCTTTCACAATACCCCATTCTAACATCATTGCTGCTACTCCTGTAATATGAGCCGCTGCAGCACTGGTAGCTGTAACCTCTACAAATGTATTATTTAATCCGGGAGCAATAACATTCACCCCAAGAGCAGCGATTTCTGGCTTGATTGCTCCCGTAAGTGTAAATCCTCTGCTTGCATTGACATATAGGCTTTGATCTCTTGTGTTATATGCGGTGGCGGCAATGGGGGATCTTGCATTAGCCAATGACAGCAAGGTGATATAGGGATCAGACCGTGTAAAAAAGGTGTCATTCGATACAAAGCCCTCCATGGGCAGCCACATATTAAACGCACCCTCAAGATCACCGCTATAATAGACCTTAAACTTCCATATACCCTGGGAAGGTCTTCGAAGGCGCATTAGAATTAACTGTTCTCCACTTTGTGATTCAGATATTTGAAAATCAACATTGATGGTTGTTGGCTCAAAGATAAAGTTAACAAATCGGTGCTCATCAAGAACCGGTATCATTTTCGGGATGTACTCCCCACTCGGTGTTTGGATATCAATTGCGTAAATGTCAGGCGAAGCACCCCAACATTCCAGAAAAAACCCAGGATTATTTGGTCCCACCTGCAGCTCCACTGTATCATATCCCACTGCAGTATCCACCACACCCGAGTAATGCCTTCTTGCACTCCCTTCGTTCCCACCAGCCACCACTATTCCCACTCCGATACTCTCTGCTCTCATGGATAATGCACTGCTTAGTGTTCCTTTGCCATCATGTGGTCCCTGTGAGGTTCCAAGCGCTACACATACTGCAATAGGCCGATTTAAACGATTGGCTACCAAAGAGAGATAGTTAATTGCAAACAGAATATCATTTTCCTGATAACACGGAACATCTCTTGGAATAATAAAAAAATCTCTCAGATAATCTTTTGCCTGTTTGAGTTTTACCACAACCAACTCCGCATCCGGTGCCACCCCATAAAAATTACTTGCAGGTACCTCGTTTCCGGCGGCCAATCCAGCTAGCATTGTTCCATGTCCGATATCATCTATTGTGGGTACCATAGACAGTGGATGCTCACTTTTTAGTGCTTCATTGATTTGCTCTCTGGTATATTCGGTGCCATAGTAATAATCATCAGGATAATTATCACTAAAAATTGTTTGATCCCAAATTGAAACAATCTTAGTTGTTTTATCCGCATATTGAAATATTGGATTTGTATAATCTATCCCTGTATCAATAATTCCAATCAAAACCCCCTGCCCTCTAAGATTAAAATTTGGAACATTTCGAATACGAAGGATTCCGGAGGCTTCCAAACTCTCCTGACTGCATAATCCAAATAACGATGGCATAACCGAATAACCCCTTGCCTGGATTATCTCATCATTGATTTCACTCACTGGGACATGTACCACCGCATTATAAAAATCGATTATATTAATTACATTATTCTGATATCTTTGCAAGGCACTTTTATCACCACTATAGGTAACGAGAATATCTGCAAAATCATTACTTATAATTTTCTCACGATCTTCCCTAGTCATTGATATCCCTCCATCATGCGTTAGAATTTAAAATGTCCAAGTTTCCAGCTTATCGCATAACTCCTTACACTATTATATAGGAAGATTGCAGGTAATATAATCGAATTTCCCTTTTCAAATAAAATAAAGAATGATTTGTTAGTACCGTAATATATCATCCCTATTCGCCATCTACATCATCCTTAAAACTAGCTTTGTCTTTCCCTTTACCAACTCGGGTCGTCTTTAATCCTTAAAATTGAGTTCAGGCTAAGTTCAAAGCAAAAAAAAGGAGATATGCTATTCGCATATCTCTCTCTTATTATGTTAATTTATTAAGCTAATTTAGATTTTGCAACTTCAGCAAGTGCGCTAAAGCCTGCTGCATCATTGATAGCCATATCAGAAAGGATCTTTCTGTTGATGTCAACGTTAGCTAACTTTAAACCATACATTAATTTGCTGTAGGATAAGCCGTTCATTCTTGCTGCAGCATTGATACGTGCAATCCATAACTGTCTGAACTGTCTTTTTCTTTCTTTTCTACCTGCGAAAGAAGAAGTTAAAGCTCTCATAACTGACTGCTTTGCTACTCTATATTGTTTGGATCTTGCTCCTCTATAGCCTTTTGCTAATTTTAATACTTTATTATGTCTTTTCTTAGCGTTTAATCCGCCTTTAATTCTTGCCATGTTCTATTTCCTCCTTATCACCTATCTCTTAAAGATATGGTAAGATTTTCTTCATGTTCTTAACATTAGTTTCATCTGTGATAGTTGCTTTTCTAAGATTTCTTTTTGTCTTAGCGGATTTTTTTGTTAAGATATGTCTTTTGTAAGCCTTGCTTCTCTTAAGCTTTCCGGTTCCTGTTACTGTGAAACGCTTCGCTGCTGCTCTGCTTGTTTTTAATTTTGGCATGATATTTCCTCCTTAATAATTAATACAGCTGAGGGTCCTTAAGATGAATGCCCTCTCAAAACGCTGTAATATTTAGTATTTTAACGTTTTTCTGATAAGAACATAATCATATTTCTTCCTTCGAGCTTCGCCGGTTTTTCAATTACAGCGATATCCTCAAGTTTTGAAAAGAAATCATCTAAGATTACTTTTGAAGAAGAGGTATGAGCCATTTCTCTACCACGGAAACGTAGTGCAACCTTTACTTTATCACCATGAGTGATAAATTTACGTGCCTGATTCGCCTTTGTATTCAAATCGTTATCATCGATATTCGGAGACAAACGAATTTCCTTTACTTCGGTTACTTTTTGCTTCTTCTTCGCTTCCTTATCTTTTCTAGCCAGCTCATATCTGTACTTACCGTAATCAATTATCTTGCAAACCGGTGGCTTTGCTGTAGGCGCAATTTTAACAAGATCCAGATTTGCATCCTTTGCCAGCTTCATTGCATCTTTGGAAGACATGATTCCTAACTGCTCTCCGTTTTCACCAATCAGGCGAATTTCTTTATCCCTGATTTGTTCATTAATCATTAAATCGCTAATAGTACTGCACCTCCATAGGTTATAAATCAATCAGTTACATCAATACAAAAAAATAGGTGGATAAAGATTATCCACCTAAGCTTATCACACAATTATCTCTATATAGAAATAAAATTAGTTTTAAAAGCAATAACCCGTTCACTGTAAACTGATTTCTACGCTATGGGTGAGAGATGGATCTCTTCTTTATCATGTAAATATTGCCTTGCAATACTCACAGCTAACACATTGTAACATATGGACAGGGATACTGTCAATAGTGACTTTTTATTTCTTTTCAAGCTTTCAAGAAGTTCCTTGCTTTACTGTTCACTCCCAATTCAGACCTTGGCATAATGATTTTTCATTGCTATTTACTATACGAACGCATCACTGAAAGCCAAATCATAATCTGATCCCTATATCATTAAAATGAGGAATTTCTGGATGAAACCGTATCAATTGCTTTAGCCACTACGGTTCCGACCACAAAGCATACAATCGCTTCTATGAGACCGTTAATTCCTACAAATGCAATTACGAATGCAAATACATTTGTTGCCTTTGTAGACGCGACGATTCCCTGAATAAAATCTGTATTATAAAAGAATAAAATTAATGTTGTCATAAAAAACACTGTATTTAAAAGCGGACCTGCTAAACTGGCAACACCAAAGAAAAGATCCTTACTAATCTTTTTTCCACTTTTAAAAATCAAACCGGTCAGCCACCCCATCAAAACTCGGGGAACCAAACATACAATAAATGTTCCGATTGGATTAATTCCTAACAATGCAGCTCCAAAGGGGCTCATTCCAAAGCACTGAATAAAACTTGTGATTCCAAAAACTGCTCCAAGAATTGCTCCTCCTGTAGGTCCAAGAACGATTGCTCCTACTGCGACCGGAACAACGATTAATGTAATCTCCAAACCCAGTGTCTTAATGTAACCTATTGGTGTAAATGCCATTAAGAGTATAATCGCTGTGAACAGCGCCAATTGCACCATTCTTGTGGTGCGAAAGTTAGTTGTTGTATTCATTTTTCCTCCTTCTGCAGCCTCCTGGCTGCTTACAACTCGCTACTTTATATTTACAATTAAAATTCACAATGAATATAGCCATAATCTTTCTTCTTATAATGTTGCCTTTATCGCCCATTATAATGCAGTGCTTTAATTCAACAAAAAATGCTGGTTCCTGCGTGGTATAGACCCCGGGAATCAGCATTATAAACCAATCATAAAAACTTATTAAAACCATTCAATGAATAAGTTCTTTCAAGTTCCTGCCAACCATATCTCTTAGGGTCAAGACTTATATTCAAGAGTTACATTTTTGTATCTAATTCATTTTCACACTTTGATTACCACTAAATTCGAAATCATAACGCTGTTTTGGCTGTTCGGATTCTCTCTTTACGCCTCCTTCTCAGAGTGCATATGAAATACGCCGAAATCAATCTGTCGATCCATTGCCATTATGAAATCTTATGAATACTCAATTGCAGATTATATCTTAAATGATTTTTTATATTTATGCAAGAAAAATTTTATATTTCCGCTATCAAAAGTGATGTTCCTACTGTAACAACTGCGCTTGAACTAAGCCAAAAGATTAATTCCTTCCACATTGATACATTAACTCACAAGTAAAATACCAATCCATCCCTAGGAGGTGAATCTCTAATTAGATTCGTTCATTTATCCTATTCATTGTGAAAAGTGTTTTAATTTCAAATCGCTTTAATGTTACTATCATCAAAACAGCCCCAATTATCGTCATACCAATAATAACGAATATATTTTGCGGCATAAAAACCATAAGATAAGAGCTTAAATTCACCGCTATATGAAGGAAAATAGAAGCTAGCACAGTACCGAATTTTTTGCAGACCAGCCCTAGCACGAAGCCAAGTATTGCCGCATATATGCCTTGAACTATATTAAAATGATAAATGCCAAATAGAACTGCTTGCAGAAGATTCGCTCCTAAAAAGGTAAGATATCTGGATGTTCGGTGCAATATTACACCACGAAAGATTAATTCTTCTGTTACAGGTGCTATGATCAAAACCAAGAGTAGTACTACAATTTGACTGCCCTCCTGTAAGGAGTTAATTTGCTTTTCATAATCTTCGAAAAGCTTCACAAAGAAATTCTGTAAAATACTCATTGCACCTGAAATTGCAAACTGACTTCCAAGTCCCAGACAAACTAACAATATAATATTTCCAGTTTTTAAAGGTAGAGTTTGCGCCATTTTCACTTCTCCGCGTACTTCGTAACGGTACCAGAAGAAAAATATTATTCCGCATACTAAAATAGCTAATACAGAAATTAAATACTGTGTTTCTCTATTTATACCGCTGTTCAAAAATTGTTCAATCTGCACCGAGCTTTCCTCACCTGACTCTGATCCCATTTGAAGCATTTTTGTAACAGAAACAACTGCAAGCATTATTACTGATACAACAATTTGAATAGCCTCCGCTATTAGAAAGATAAACAATGCATAGAAGCTTTTTCCTTTCTCATTCATTCACATTTCCCCCTTATCGGACTATTTCTTATTTGCTCACATCAATCATATCCTTCATTATAGTATTATCTGTCTAAAAAAGAAACAAAAAACTGTCGTAGTATTTTCACACTGCGACAGTTCTTCTGCTTTATATATTTATTTCTTGTTCACCAACCAACTAGTTTAATTACATACCGTAACTTTCAGAATCCATATCAGAAATGCTCAGTGTAATTATCCTAATACTACTTCAACCTCGTGAACCTTCTTGTCTCCGGCAACAGGAATGATATTACCTTCCACTTCCTTACCGTCAACAATCATCTTTACCACACCCTTAGATACATGGTTGGGGTTCTTTACCGTTACATTATATTTATCGCCACGGAACTCACGGGAGATCTTATAGCCTTCCCAATCCTTTGGAATGGAAGGATCAATCTGCAAGCCATCATATTCCGGCTTCACACCGAGAATCGCCTGAGAGATGGCTACAAAGTTCCAGGAAGCTGTACCTGTTAACCAGGAGTTCTTTGCTTCACCATGACGTTTTGCATCCTTACCTGCTACCATCTGAGAATATACATATGGCTCAAGTCTATGAATTTCTGAATATTCCTCTGTGTAAGCAGGAGCGATTCTTGAATAATAATCAAACGCCTTATCTCCTCTGCCCATCTGAGCTTCTGCAATCATAATCCATGCGTTATTATGGCAGAAGATACCTGCATTCTCTTTATATCCTGCTGGATAGGTTGAAATTTCGCCGTATTCCACATAATATTTTGTAAAGGCCGGGTTTTGGAGAACAAGACCATATTTGGTTCCAAGACGTTCTTCCACTGCATCCAGTGTCTGAATTGCCTTGCCATCATCCACACCACAGTTACCCATAATACAAAAGCCCTGAGACTCGATAAAGATCTTTCCTTCTTCATTCTCATTGGAGCCAATTTTTTTGCCAAAATCATCATAAGCACGAACGAACCAAGAACCATCCCATCCATGCTCCATGATTGCATCACGCATCTTTCCTACTTCACTCAATACTCTGGAGGATTCTTCTTTACTACCGATCTTATCCATTAACTTCACATATTCTTCGCCAATATAGCAGAACATGCCGGCAATCATAACGGATTCTGCCACTCTGCCGTCCTTGCTGGTAGAAGTCTGGAAGGACTCACCAGGCTCTGTGGAGAAGCAGTTTAAGTTAAGGCAATCATTCCAGTCAGCACGTCCGATCAAAGGAAGTCCGTGAGGTCCCACATTATTAATCACATGGTCCATAGAACGTTTTAAGTGATCTGCAAGAGGGGTTGCCGTGGAATCATCATTATCAAATGGAGTCATAACATCAAGGATTGAGAAATCACCGGTTTCTTTGATGTAACCCACAACTGCAAGCACTAACCATAACGGATCATCATTGAAATCGCCGCCGATTTCATCATTTCCCTTCTTCGTCAGTGGCTGATACTGATGATATGCTCCACCATCCTCTAACTGTGTGGAGGCCAGATCGATAATTCTCTCTCTTGCTCGATCGGGAATCTGATGAACAAAGCCTAACAAGTCCTGATTTGAATCTCTAAAGCCCATACCGCGACCAATACCGGATTCAAAGTAGGAAGCACTTCTGGAAAGATTGAAGGTAACCATACATTGATACTGATTCCAGATATTCACCTGACGATTCAGCTTATCATCTGCAGAATCCACGGTGTATTTGGATAATAACTGTTCCCAGGATGCAGCCAATTCGTCAAATGCTTTATCGACTGCCTCTACGGTTGAGAACTTCTCTATTATTTCTTCTGCTTTATTCTTGTTAATTATATTTTTGCTTTCCCATTTGTCTTCAACAGGGTTTTCAACATAGCCCAATAAGAATACATATTCTTTGGTTTCACCTGGTTCCAGGTTTACCTCAAGGCAGTGGGATGCGATTGGATGCCAACCGTCAGCGATGGAGTTGGTGGACTGTCCTGCAAGGACTGCCTGGGGATTCTCAAAGCCGTTATAGGTTCCCATAAAGCTTTCTCTATCAGAATCAAAGCCAGCAATTGGTTTATTAACAGAGAAGAATGCATAATGATTTCTTCTCTCTTTATATTCTGTCTTATGGTAAATAACAGAACCCTTTACCTCTACTTCACCTGTGTTGTAATTTCTTTGGAAGTTTGTCATATCGTCCTGCGCATTCCACAAACACCATTCAATAAAAGAAAATAATTTCACTTCCTTCTTCTCATCGGAAGTATTTTTAACAACTACTTTATGAATCTCTACATTGGTATTAAGCGGAACAAAATAAGTTACTTCGGTTTCCACTCCCCTCCTGGAACCGGTAATCTTGGTATATCCCATACCGTGTCTGCATTCATACTTGTCCAATTCCTTTTTTACCGGTGCCCAGCCTGGAGACCAAACATCACCGCCGTCGTTGATGTAATAATACTTTCCGCCGCCTAAATCAAGCGGAACATTATTATAACGATATCGGGTGATTCTTCTCAGCTTCGCATCCTTATAAAAGGTGTAGCCGCCAGCAGTATTAGAAATCAATGTAAAATACTCCTGGGAACCCAAATAATTGATCCACGGATATGGTGTAGTAGGTGATGTAATCACATACTCCTTCCGCGCATCATCAAAAAAACCATATTTCATGAAATGTCCTCCTTAAAACTATTTATACTCTCAGTGAACATTATATTATACCTCCTGATGCATTTCAATAAAAACTCATTTAAAATTGATGCAAGGAGAAATATGACATATCGCACACTTTTTTCTCATATTATGTCGCAGATACATATTAAAACATATCCATTTCGCCCTACTCAAGGTGGAATAACGCCTGATTAAATCACAATAGCCAACAGTATAAACCTATATTTAAAAAATTAACCAACGATAATAATATAACCATTTCATACAATATTAATTTTTACTTCTTACTGTATCCATAATTTATTCCAAGATTAATGCTATAGATTTTGACCAATATTGTTTTTTTATAGATATTTTAGATTTGTTTTCTATACGAATATTCAATATTGTGATAAACTTATACCGATATATCACTGAGGAAGTGTGAAAAATTTTTAAACAAGAGAGGTTATCCTATGGCAAAACAAACAAGATTGGATGATGATGCTTTTATATATCAACCACGAAAAGATCAAACTGAGAAGGAAAAGCTTAGCGAAATGCCTTTCCGTAAAAAAATAGAGTATTTAATGGAGTACTATAAGTTTCATGCCCTAGTTGGTTTAGTAGTTATTGCTTTTGTGATTTATATTGTTAATACCCTTCTGCATCCGGCAGCTTCCACACAATTCTATGCAGCAATCATTAACAGCACAATGGATGAACAGGTCTCCAAACAGTATAGTGAAGACTTTTCAAAATATCTTAAATTGAATCCTTCCAAAGAGAGTGTGGAATTCAGCGCAACTTATAATTTTGATTTAAAGGATTCTTACTCATCACAGCTTAGGGAAGTATTAGTTACAAGAATAAGTGCCAAGCAAGTGGACGTCATCATCGCCCCCGAATCGGAATTTTATAATTACTGTTACGCAGGTGGTTTTTTGAAACTATCCGATTTGCTACCTACGGATCTCTATAGTTCACTTACCGACAAATTTTATACCACTCACACTCAATATGATGCAGACCAAACCGCATATGGCATCTATTTGAAGGACACACCACTGAAAAAATATTTCCCTGATGATTCTCAAAACTATGTTATGGGCATTGTTTCAAATAGCGAACATGTTGACAATTCTATTTCCTTTATACAATTTTTATTTAACAAGAAATAATTCTACATTGTAATGCTTGTTCTTTCTTTTTTCAATTGTATAGCGAGTACTGTATTAAAAAGGTCTGCTGCAAAACTCTAATCCATATCTGGGATTTCCCCTTGGATTCTAATTTTACAGCAGACCTTTTATTATTTATTATATCTTGCGTTTGTCAAAACTATTTAGCTGTGATATATCCCTGCGCCTTCAGTAATTCTGCAATCAGAACAGCTCCGCCTGCCGCACCACGTACGGTATTATGGGATAATCCAACGAATTTATAATCAAATACCATATCCTCACGGAGTCTGCCAAAGCATACCCCCATACCATTCTCATAATCTCTGTCAAGCTTTGCCTGAGGACGGTTATCTTCTTCAAAATACTTAATGAACTGTTTTGGTGCACTGGGTAATTCAAGCTCCTGAGGTAATCCTTTGAAGTTTGCCCAAGCTTCTTTTATCTCTTCCTTAGAAGGCTTCTTTTCAAAGTTTACAAATACAGCAGCGGTATGACCATCTGTTACCGGAACGCGAATACATTGGGTTGTAATTACCGGTGACTCTGCCTTTACGATCTTTCCGTCAACCACCTTGCCCCAGATACGTAACGGTTCCTGCTCACTCTTTTCTTCTTCTCCACCGATATAAGGAATTACATTATCCACCATCTCCGGCCAATCCGCAAAATTCTTACCTGCTCCGGAAATTGCCTGATAGGTAGTTGCAACCACCAACTTTGGACCAAACTCTTTTAATGCATGCAAAGCAGGAGTATAGCTTTGAATAGAACAGTTCGGTTTTACTACGATAAAGCCTTTCTTGGTACCAAGGCGAGCCTTCTGTGACTCTATTACTTCAAGATGCTCCGGATTGATTTCGGGAACTACCATCGGAACATCAGGAGTCCAACGATGAGCACTGTTATTGGATACTACCGGAGTCTCTGTTTTTGCATAAGCTTCTTCAATTGCCTTTATTTCATCTTTCGTCATATCTACAGCGCTGAACACGAAGTCTACCCCTGCGCTTACTTCCTCTACTTCATTCACGTTCTTCACGATAAGCTTTTTCACACTGTCCGGCATAGGAGTAGCCATCTTCCAACGGTCACCAACTGCTTCTTCATATGTCTTTCCCGCACTTCTGGGACTTGCTGCAACACTAACTACTTCAAACCAAGGATGATTTTCCAACAATGATATAAAACGTTGTCCGACCATTCCTGTTCCACCAAGGATACCAACTCTTAATCTACTCATTCCTATTCCTCCATTTTGTTTCTGTATGGCATACATATGTCTTTCACGTAAATAATACTATAACTCAATTTCCAAAAAAATCAACATTTATTTATATTTATCCATAATTTTGTTACTATTATATAATAATTATACAATTCATGTTCCTGCTTTGGTCATTTTTCTATGTGATTTTGATAATTATCCAGCAAAAGGAACAAGTCTTTTAGATTTTCAATCTCATTTACGCTGTTTCGAAACTTGGCTGAGCCCGGATAGCCTGTCATATACCAAGCTACATGCTTTCTCATCTCTCTTAAACCGATAAATTCTCCCTTAAATTTGGTCAATAGCTCTGCGTGGCGGACAATCATTTCTCTAACTTCTGAGAAATGTGGTCTCGGTAACAGGACTCCCTGCTTCAAATATGCTTTAATTTGTTCAAAAATCCAAGGGTTTCCTCTGGTTCCTCTTGCAATCATAAGACCGTCACATCCGGTTTGCTCTAGCATTCTCTTTGCATCCTGAGGAGTGAAGATATCACCGCTTCCGATGACCGGAATGCTTACCGACTCTTTCACTTTCCGGATTGCCTCCCAATCGGCAGTTCCGCTGTAATACTGATCCCTTGTCCTTCCGTGAACTGCTATGGCTGACGCTCCATTTTCCTCTGCAATCTTTGCCACTTCCACTGCATTCTCTTCTTCAAAGCCTTTTCTGATTTTTATGGTGACCGGTTTGCTATAACCTTGTGACACCTTACGAACGATTTCACCGATCAGCTTTGGATTTTTCATCAAGGCTGAGCCCTCTCCGTTATTCACAACCTTTGGAACCGGGCAACCCATGTTAATATCCAAAATATCAAAATTCCTGTGCTCTATCCGTCTAGCCGTATCACTGAGTATGTCGGGGTCTGAGCCAAATAACTGAACCGCAGCAGGCCTCTCTTCCTCTGATACCTCTAACAAATTCTCGGTATTTTTATTATTATATTGCACGCCTTTCGCACTGACCATTTCGGTATAAACCAGGTCGACCCCTTTTTCTTTGCACAATAAGCGAAATGGCAGGTCAGTGACGCCTGCCATGGGCCCCAATACCAAATTACCGTCTATTTTAACATTTCCAATATAAAAACTCATATTTACTCCTGTTTCTACTCCTGATTACTCATTAATCGGTTATGCTTTTTATCTATAATCTTTTTATCAAAATGATTATACCACAACGCATAGGCATGATATTTCACATTCTTTTCTTCTCATCTCTATTCTACTTATCAAAAAGCATTTTTCATATATCATAATATATCATACCTTCTTGTGATTCATCAGGTATTTTTAGACATTTTTGTACAATAAAATGATATTATGATCAAACAGCCCTTTCAACGGAGTTCATTGGCAATTTCACCCCAACATCATAAATGATATAACAAAAAACATTTGCCTAAAGGAAGCTTGTGCCGGAATTCTCACCGGCACAAGCTTCAGATTAAACCTCTATTTTACATGGCTATTTTTATCAGTAATAATCTTTAATCCCTTAAGAGTAAGATTTACATCATATACTTCAATTACATCTGTGGCTTCTGAAATAATCTTTCCAAGTCCACCGGTAGCTACCACTCTGTATTTCTCTACCCCTGCTTCTTTTAGCATCCTCTTGACAATATATTCTGTCTGTCCGATACAACCGAACACCAAGCCTGCCTGCATACTGGTAACTGTATCCTTTGCCAGTATTGTATCGGGCTTTGCAATTTCAATCTCCGGAAGCTTTGCCGTATCATTCCAAAGTGCATTAGCGGATATCCTAAGTCCCGGACAAGTTACTCCCGCTACAAAGGAGCCATCCTCTGTAATCAAATCGTAAGTATTGGCTGTTCCAAAGTCAATAACAAGTACCGGTCCACCATAAATCTCATAAGCTGCCACTGCATCTACTACACGATCCGCTCCTACTTCTTTTGGATTACTGGTTGCGATTTTTAATCCTGTCTTGGTACCGCTTCCAACAATCAATGGAGTGATTCCTAAATATTTAATGATACCAGAGTTCAGAGAATACATAATCTTTGGTACTACCGAAGCTATGGTCACTTCCTTAATATCTGTCGTATCAATCTTTCTGGCAACTAATAGATTACAGATTAACAAACCAAACTCATCCGAGGTTCTGGCGGTATTGGTTGTCAAGCGAAACGTTGCCTTTAAATTTACATCATCGAAAACACCCAATGTAATATTGGTGTTTCCTACATCAATAACGAGTAACATGTTATCACCGTGCCCTTCAACGTACTAAATAAGCTGGGATGCATCTTCTCCAAGAAAAAACACTTTATAAAAAAGCTCCAGTGCCTCAAGCAGCTCTGATTTTTCTCTATGAACTTCTTTGATCAATAGATTGCTTCCAATCTCATCATACTCAAAATCATTTTCTTCAGAATCTACTCGGAAAATCAAAGTCCCATCCTCTTCATACTCCAAGGTAAGAATTCCTCCAACCTCTTCCGTGAATAGCACGCACATAATTTTCAATTCCTGCTTTATTTGCTCTGGTAATGCTTTAAAATCATCATTCAACCAGAACTTTTTATTATAAGCGTTGCTGGCACACAAAACGATATTTTCCTGATACATGCTCCTAGCTCCTTTTTATCTTACATTCTATCTGTCAATTGCCCAAAGTAGCAACCATGACCGCTTTAATGGTATGCATCCGGTTCTCTGCCTCATCAAAGACTACCTCCGCAAAGCGTTCAAACAATTCCTCCGTAACTTCTTTCCCCTTTACAGCAGGAAGACAATGAAGAAAGATGGTACTATCCTTTTTGGTTTTACCAAACAATTCATCATTCACCTGATACGGCTTTAATAATTTAATACGTTCTGCTGCCTTATCTTCTTCGCCCATTGAACACCATACATCCGTATAGATTGCATCTGCTCCCTCAACCGCATCCAAAGAATCCGTGATTATTATTTTGCTGCTTTCTTCTTTGGCATATTCTTCACATATGTTGACCAATTCCTGCTCCGGCCATAATTCCTTGGGTGCAAGTATCGTAAAATCAATCCCCATCTTGGAAGAGCCAATCATTAAGCTGTTTGCCATATTGTTACGCCCGTCACCGACGAACACTAATTTGAGCCCCTTTAGCTTACCAAACTGCTCTTTTAATGTCAAGAAGTCCGCAAGAATTTGTGTTGGGTGGTCTGCATCCGTCAAGCCATTCCATACCGGTACACCACTGTATTTAGCAAGCTTCTCAACGGTTTCCTGAGCAAAACCACGATATTCGATTCCGTCAAACATTCTACCCAGTACCCTTGCAGTATCTTCCACACTTTCTTTATGTCCTAACTGAATATCATTTTTACCGAGGTATTCCGGATGTGCGCCTTCGTCAACACATCCCACCGTAAATGCACAGCGTGTTCTGGTAGACGGCTTCTCAAAAATCAGTGCTATATTTTTTCCCTTCAGGCTATCTCCTGTAATTCCCTGTTTTTTCTTCTCCTTCAGCTCTGCTGCCAGGTCTAGTAAATATTCTATCTCCTCAGGGGTATAATCCTTTAATGTTAATAAACTTCTTCCTTTTAAATTCATACTGTCCTCCATCCTCCGCTATGCGGTAAATGCATAAATAATTTATATTTATTCTAATTTAATGTTTATTTATACATTATTCCAATGGAAGACAATTGTCAAGTAAAATTATTTTGTATCAAAGCCATGGATAATTCAATACAACCGTCGGAAGATGGTTGATCTGCAAATTTTTCTTTGTAATTTTTATACATTAAAGCGCAGAAATCCTGTTCAGAATATATCTTATACTTTGACATTCTTAATTTCCTTGCAGCATGTTCTAAAATTGCGTAATATAAACTTTCGTATTTCCATTGCTTTCCTAGTTTAAAGGAAGCTGCCATCTGCGGAAATACCTCCTCAAAGCATTTGCGTAACAAGGAAATCCCGGTTAAATTCTCCGGTTTATTGGAAGCTGCCAAATTAATCAGCGCCTCTTCCGGTATATTAAGAAAAGCTTGCAAATAATCCTTTTCTACCTTATCTGATTCAATATAATAATCATTACCAGTCAACGGTTTGAGTAGCCGCAAAGTATCATAGTATCCCAATGAGATATTTCTCACCGCTTTCTTTCTGTTAAATTCCAAAACATTACACAGTTGAACCTTGGGTGCAATATAAGTAACACTAACATCTTCCGGGATTTTGACTTTCTTCTCCACTCCTATGCCATATATTCTGATTACAATAATGTCCTTATACCCTTTATTGATTAACATATCAATCGGTACATTATTTGCAATTCCTCCATCTAAATATACTTTTCCATGGAGCTTTTCATTCTTAAACAGCGGAAAGCTGGCACTTGCCATTAGATAATCCTTAAGATACCCTTCCTCCGCTTCTCTGGCTGTAATCTCTATTTCCTTCATGCTACTCACATTAAATGTCCCAAGATAAAGCTCTATGTCGGATTCTCTTATCTTCTTTTCATCTACATTCTCCTCCATAAGCTGGCGCAGAGGTGTTACGTCTATTCCACCTCCCACAAGAAATTTTCTACTCTGTTTGCCAACGGTCTGCAAGCTGATATCCTTGAATCTCTTCCCCATCAGTTTATCCATCTCATCATCATCCACGCTCATAATTCTGGAGTAGCTGATATTCTTCCATATATCCACTGCTTTCTCATAATCGCCCATGCAGATCAAAGCACCATTCAGGGCTCCAACAGATACTCCGGCTATCCCCTTAATCTTAACACCATATTCCAAAAGTGCTTTCCAAGCTCCAATCTGATAAGCTCCCTTTGCACCACCGCCTTCCAGAACGATCCCATACTCTTTCGAATAGTCAAAACCACTTTGAGCCATACTCTCCTCCCGATTCGCCATAATGGCGAAAACCCATATTGCGCTGATATTGTTAGAAAGCTGTCATAAACCGATTTCACAGGTTTTATGACAGCCATCTATTTGGTATATTCTAATGTTTCACATATTGAGCTATTAAATTCTGGTCTAATATCTGCTTTGAGGTTTCCTTTAGAAGTATAGCTTTATCATACTCCTTCTTATATAGAGCAGCATCTACTTGTTCATTAGTATTAATCTTCCAAGCCCTACTGCCTTCAAAAATGCCCTCCCTAGATATCTCAAACAAGATATCATTGGTTGCAAAAGAGCCTCCGAACAAATACGAGGTAAACGCCACAAAGCCTTGCTCTGCATTGGTTAAATCCTGTCCCATGACAAAAGTATTATCATAATCCACACCCATAACATTCGCTATTGTGGGTAAAAAGTCAATTTGCCCGCCGGTTGTGGAGATTGTTTCATGAGCACCACTTCCCGGTACATGAATAATCAGCGGAACTTTAAGCATTTCGTCATAATCATAGGTTCTTCCAAGGAATTCATCCACACGGTACTTAACATCCTCCATACCGCAGTTCATACCATGATGATCACCATAGAGCGCGATTACGGTATTATCATATAACCCTGCCGCCTTTAATTCATCAATAAACTGACCAATAGCCTCGTCCGTATAACGAACAGTCTCTAAGTAATCACCGAATTTTGTCTTCTCGTCCTTCTGTGCCAATTTGAGGGTTCTATATTTTTCCTCCAATACAAAGGGATGGTGATCCGTTAATGTGATTGCAAAGGTAAAGAAGGGTCCTGTCTGCTTTTTCAATATGGGAATCAACTGCTTAAACATTGATTTGTCCGAAATTCCCATGCCGATAATTTCATCTTGATTCAGATCTTCCATACTGTAAAAATCCTGGAAGCCTTCCTTCGGATAGATATATTCCCGGTTCCAAAATTCACCCTCAAATCCATGAATTGCAAAGGAATAATAACCATTCTTTCTCATAATCCAAGGTAAGCCATTAAATGTATCATCTTGATAGAGTCGATAGCTTTCTCCATCAATAACCGGATACAAACTATTTAAGCTGGAGAATTCCGCATCGGCTGTATTGCCTTTCCCGATATTGGAATAAAATCGATCATAGTAAAGAGTATCCTTCTCCAACAAACGATTGAGATTCGGTGTAATCTCCTGCCCCTCGTATGTGGCTCCAATCATCATATTCTGTACTGCTTCCAATTGAATGACAACCAAATTCTTGCCTTTTCCTATTCCATGATACTTCTTGTCCTTGACCTTAGGCACATCCTGATTCAGAACCTGTATAATCTGATCTTTTGGCATCTCCTCCTTAACAATATTCTGAGATATGGTCTCATAAACATCATTAACATGATTGGTAAAGAACTCTGTAGAGCTGACACGTTCAAATGCTGCTGAATGAAATGGATTCGCAATGAAGGTGGCAAAAACCACGGTAAGTGCATATAGCACATATTTATATTTCTTCCAGGGAAAATATTTCTGGATATTCTCTCTTGTTGCTTTTTCTTTAAAAGAATAATAAGCAAACGGTATATCTACAAACAGCAGAAAGCTTGCAGGAATTAAGGTTGCAAGAAAGCTCTTCGGTACAGCCGCTACACTTTTTGCCTGCCATAATTGTTTAATCGAGACCGTCTGATTATAATAGTTATAATACATTGTATCGGAAAACATCAGTAAACTAAATAAGAAATAAACAACTAGAAAAGCAAATCGTTTTTTCTTCATCGCTGACCTACCGAATAAAACAAATATAGTTGACCATACAATAAGGCTGACCGCTATTAGAATGATCTCCATGTTCGTAACTCGAATAAGTGAGTAATAAATCATCATCTTAAGTACAAACAAGAATGCAATAAAATATGGTGACGTGATTAATTCTTTAAATCGTTTCATACTATCCCCCAATTAGACATATTCGAAGCATGCCATAATTCTATAATTAGCTAGCACTATAATATACCATGGATAATTCATAATCAAGGTTAAATTTCTTAATTTTTTCTTAATCCGTTACAACCTCCGAAACAATCACTTTCGTTCCGGTAATCCCTTGAACCCTTACCACGGTTTCACTCTTGATTACACTTCCATCCAATGATCTTGCAGACCATTCCTGTCCGTCCACGCTGACCAACCCAAGGCCCTTCATATTATCAATCTCAATCATTACAACAGCGCTCTTTCCGATTACCCCTTGATATTCAGCCGTAGATTTGGTTCTTGAGGCATTCAGTTGCTTCATAACCAACGGCCTTGTAAAGTAAAACAGAGCTAATGACACTGCTAAAAATAAGATGATTTCAACGATAAGATTGTCATAAAACAATGATAGGATGAATGCAGCAAGTGCTCCTCCGGCAAACCAGATTGTGGTAATCCCAAGCGTAAGGATTTCGATGAAAATTAGTATTGCAAGTACTATTATCCAATATATCGAATTCATAGTAAGCCCTCCCATCTCCGGTTTCTCTATGTTTCCTAGATATTCCCTATTGTTTCTTTCATTTTATACAATATTCTTCGTTAGTTCAAGAGAGGGGAAGTTTTTCTAATTATATTCTAATCTTTCTCAATAAGATTCTATTATGCTTTATATAAGTTAGTACAATTTTATGAAGATATTGGGTCAAAAGCCCTATCACAGAGCTCATTAACAACTTGCGCAAAGCAAAAAATGAATACTTCTATGGAAATGCATTTGATGTTTTTTGGCTTTGTGTTAAATGTCATTGTCATTGTCACAGTATAAACTGAGCAATTTTACTTCAACATCTTATAAGTAAATTATAACAAGAAACCATATCTTCTAAGGCAGTATTCTGACTCTTATAGATATGGCTTTTATTTAAATATTAAACTCGGTTTCTAATTTTGACATTGGCCGATAATCGTACTAATTCCTCTTAATATAAGAAGTAATCCCATTTCAGTCATGATTGTTCTATCTGCCTCTCCTTTGACTGGAAGCCTCATACATCAAAATTGCTGCAGCCACAGCTGCATTTAAGGATTCCACCTTGCCCTGCATAGGAATTTTCACTAATCGATCTGCCAAGGCGGAAGCTTTATCGCTTAAACCATTCGCTTCATTGCCAATTAAAAAGGCACATTTTTCGCAAAAGCTTCCCTTTGAATCATAAGGAGCACCCTGAAGATGCGCTGCAAATAACGTGATACCGCAATCCTTCAACTTTCTTAATGTTTCATAAAAATCATTGGCTTGATAAAAAGGAACACGATATATGGATCCCATGGTTGCACGTATTACCTTCGGATTAAACAGATCCACCGTAGATGAATTAAAAATCACTCCGCTAACCCCGGCTCCCTCTGCTGTACGGATCATCGTTCCTAAATTTCCGGGATCACGAATATCCTCTAGGATGAGCAAACAAGCATCTTCCTGTTCCACTAAATCCTCCAGTTGATAGTTAGGTTGCTTCACAATACTCATAATCCCCTGGGGTGTTTGAGTTTCGGATACTTCTTTAAAGATTGAATCTGCAATTATCTCAAAGTCAATATCTTCAAAATAATCAGGATTTTCCTGACTTTTCTCCTGATAAAAGCTTTCACTGACATAAGTCTTCTGTAGAATCTTACCATCTCTAGCTTCCTCAAACATCTTAGATCCTTCAATGATGAAAACTTTCTGCTCATCTCTGGCTTTTGCCTTCTTCTGCAGTAAATTCAAATTTTTCACTTGCGGGTTAGCTGTGCTGGTAATCACATTTCTGGGTTTCACATTAACCTCCATAATGGTTGAATACAAAAAAGCTATTATTCACCTTGCATATTGCTTAACTTCGCTGCTTGGTCGGCTGCTATTAAGCTATCTATCACTTCTTGCAAATCTCCGTTCATAACGTCGTCAATCTGGTGAATCGTTAATTTAATTCTATGATCAGTAACGCGTCCCTGAGGGAAATTGTAGGTTCTAATCTTTTCTGAACGATCTCCGGTACCAATCTGGCTCTTTCTTGCTTCCGCTTCCGCACTTTGTGCTTTCTCAAGCTCAATCTCATATAATTTGGAGCGTAATACTCTGATTGCCTTATCTTTATTCTTCAACTGAGACTTTTCATCCTGACAAGAGATTACAATGCCAGTTGGTATATGAGTCAAACGAACTGCGGAGTCTGTTGTATTAACGCACTGTCCACCATTACCGGAAGCACGGAATACATCGAACTTACAATCATTCATATCCAAATATACATCCACTTCTTCCGCCTCAGGCATAATTGCAACTGTAGCGGTTGAAGTATGAATTCTTCCACCGGATTCTGTAACGGGAACACGCTGCACACGGTGAACGCCGCTCTCATATTTTAATTTTGAGTATGCACCTTGACCATTAATCATAAATACGACTTCTTTAAAGCCACCGATTCCATTTTCATTGACATTCATCATATCAATCTTCCAACGGTTTCGTTCTGCATACATTACATACATACGGTAGAGCTGGGCTGCGAATAAGGCTGCCTCATCACCGCCTGCTCCTCCACGGATTTCCACGATAACATTCTTATCATCGTTGGGATCCTTTGGAAGAAGTAATATCTTAAGGTCTTCTTCTATCTTAACGATATTGATTTTACATGCATTTAATTCTTCTTTCGCCAGTTCTCTGATTTCTTCATCTGTTTCTTCTTCCAACATTAATAGGCTTTCCTCAATACTACTCTGAGTCGCCTTATATTCCTTATATTTTTCCACGATATCGGTTAGATCTGCGTGTTCTTTTCTAAGTTTTCTATATTTATTCTGGTCATTCATAATGTCAGGATTCATCATCTCTTCTTCAATTTCCTGATAACGACTCAGAATATCTTCTAACTTGTCAAACATTCTAATTCTTCCTCCAAACTAATTACGGCCTTCTTGCTGACACCACTCTGTCAAGACCGCTTAAATCCTTTTTCACTTCTATCTCCGTGAATCCTTCTTCACTTAGAATTTGCCTTACTGCCTCACCCTGATCATGACCGATCTCAAAGTAAACTTTTCCACCACTTCGAAGATATCGGTTTAATCCTGAGCTGATTTTTCGGTAAAAATAAAGTCCGTCCTTGCTTCCATCCAGTGCAATATAAGGCTCATGATCCTTTACTTCCGGCATCAGTCCCTCAATTTCCCCTGTAGGAATATACGGAGGATTAGATACAATAATATCATATTCATCTTGAATATTTTCGTACAAATCACTGTGTATAAATTCCACCTGAGTCTTATTCTTTGCTGCATTTTTTGCAGCTATTTCAAGCGCACGTTCCGATATATCTGCACCAACTACCCTGGAAGGATTGCCAAGTATGCTAATACTAATAATAATGCAACCCGAACCCGTGCATAAATCAAGCACTGCTTTATCCTTACATATTTTTAATACTTCTTCGACCAGTACTTCAGTATCCTGCCTTGGAATCAGCACATCAGGAGTTACATCAAATTCCAAACCCATGAATTCCTGTGTACCTATGATATGCTGCAAAGGTATATGCTTTGCGCGAAGTTCAACCAACTGTTGAAAATGAGCTGTTCTATCCTCATCAGCCAATTCGCCTTGCCTCATCAGATACTCTGTTCTGCTCATTTGAAAAACATGGGAAAGCAGATACCATGCATCCACATCGGCATCCGCTATCTCATGTTTCCTTAAGCTCTTTCGTGCAAAATTAAATAAATCAATGTATGTCATCATTCTAATTCCTCAACTTTATATGGCAGGTTAACATCTTCCTGACTTTGTTCCTAGTCAAAGAATTTATCCAATGCTTTTAATATCTCATCGTCCTCTTCATCAACTTTTGGCACTTTCTTAGTTGATGCTGGCTTTGTTGTCCCTGCGGACTTTGTAGACCCAGTAGACTTTGCTGTTGTGCTGGACTTTCTGGTTCTTGTTGGTTTTTTAGCACCCTCTGTTATATCTTGAATAGTTGTCTCTTCTAATGTTTCTACACCAACTGTCTCCGTTGCCGCTGTTTCCTCAGCAACAATTGGATTTTCTGAAACATCTGTTTTCTTGGTTCTGGTAGTACGTTTGGTTGTGGAAGTCTTCTTCTCTACTGCTGTACCCTCCGCTTCTACCATATTCTCTTTATCTGCTATCACTACATCCTGATTTGTTTCTTTCGTCGCAACTACTTGCTCCTGTAACGTAGATTCCCTTTTCACAGTTGTTTTCTTACTCTCAGAGGCATTCTTGGAACCGGAAGACTTTCTGGTTTGATTAACCGGTTTTGTCTGTTTCTCAGATTCGATATTTATCTCTGAAGCTTCCGCTGACTGAGATATTTCTTTCGTCTTCATCTGCTTAACGGAATCTGCTTCCATACCGGCAGCCTCCTCTTGAACACTTTCTTTATTCTCCTTCAAAAAAGCTTTCCAATCGAATACTGCATCAACAGATTTTATTGCTACTTCTATCATAGAATCATCCGGCTCTTTTGTGGTCAGTGCCTGCATCCAAAGACCCGGCTTGCTTATAATTTCTACAACTCTACTTTCGCTTCTTCCTGCCAGACGGATAAACTCATAGGATACACCCGCAATAAACGGAACAAATACGATTCTGGATATGATTTTCCATAACAGACCATGAACCGGAATAATCATAAAGAAAATTAAGCTGATTAAGATTACAAGTAATGTAAAGCTGGTACCGCAACGCTTATGTTCTTTTGACTGTTTTCTTACATTCTCAACTGTAAGTTCATATCCATGCTCTATACAATTAATTGTTTTATGCTCTGCTCCATGATACATAAAAACTCTTTTGATTTCATTCAGCCTAGAAGCCAAAAACACATAACCAATAAAGATTGCAAAACGTATTATGCCTTCCAGAAAATTAATCAGAGCTCCATTGCTAGTTAAATGAAATCTCTTAAACAAATCTGATAAGAAAACAGGGAGAACCATAAAAAGTGCAATGGATAACACAATAGAAAACAGAACCGCTGACAACATCATTAACGCATTTGCTCGTTCATCTTTTTTGGAATCTTCTGCATTCAACTCTTCCTGAAAATTCGTTGCAGATAGTTCATCTATTTCATAATCCGAAAAGTCATCTTTCTTCTTTTTCTTCTTTGATTTTTTAGTTTTTTCTGTTTCTTCTTCTTCAAAAAAGCTTGCAGAAAAATTAAGTACTTTTATTCCTAGAACCAATGAATCAATAAAAGCCAGGATTCCACGGAAAACCGGAAGTTTAAATAATTTTAACTTGTCAGAAAAATCTTTGTGAACATTCTTTTCAACTACGATTTCATTATTTGGTTTACGTACTGCTACGGCGTATGTGTCTTTGTTCTTCATCATAACGCCTTCCATTACAGCCATGCCCCCAATGCCTGATGGTTTCATTTTTTCACCTGAACCTTTCTTATTTGCAAGCCCCTTTTGGCACCTGCCAGTTTATTTAGCAACTTATCCCTTTTCCTGCGCACGAAAGGAAACCTGCATTTTAACGATTCTTGTAATGGTCTGACCTTTCGTTCCTATTTAAAAATAGGCTGAGG
This sequence comes from Bacillota bacterium, assembly GCA_023435895.1. GTDB lineage: Bacteria > Bacillota > Clostridia > Lachnospirales > Lachnospiraceae > Mobilitalea. The sequence continues at coordinate 27,691 of JAEZLH010000023.1, read as the reverse complement.
AGTAAACCTCAACCCAATTTTTAATGTATCAATTTGATTTGTTATATGTTCTCCATATAACCTTTGATTTCTCAAGCTATGATGCTAATAGAATTTCTTCTACTATTTATTACCTAAACCATACTTACGGTTGAACTTATCGATTGCACCACGAGCAGTAGCAGCTTTCTGCTGACCTGTATAGAAAGAATGACACTTAGAACAAATTTCTACGTGGATATCTTCCTTTGTGGATCCTGTTACAAATTCGTTACCGCAGTTGCAAACAACTTTAGCCTGATGATATTTGGGATGGATTCCTTCTTTCATGTTTTCACCTCTTCACATTCGAAACATATTGATCGATCATATTACAAAATTATTATAATATTTCCAATCTAATAAACAGCTTTTAAATTATAGCATAGGTTGAAATCGAATGCAATACCTAAAAACTGGGCTATCCAACGATTTTCGTCTTTTTAATGATCTCTATAAATTCATTATTCGTCTTTGTTCTTAAGAACATATCAATAATGCGTTCCAAGGCTTCATCGGACTTCATACCGGATAGTGCTTTACGCATTAAGTAGGTTGCTTCCATCTCTGGTTGCGTAAGCAGCAAATCATCTCTTCTGGTGCTGGATCTTTGCAAGTCAATTGCCGGGAAGATACGTTTTTCTGACAAGCTACGGTCGAGTACCAACTCCATGTTACCCGTTCCCTTAAATTCTTCAAAGACCACATCATCCATTCTGCTTCCCGTTTCAACAAGTGCCGTAGCAAGAATAGTCAAGCTTCCGCCTTCACGCATATTTCTTGCAGCTCCAAAGAACTTTTTCGGCATATGGAGTGCTGCCGGGTCCAAACCACCTGACAAGGTACGACCACTTGGCTGAACGGTAAGATTGTATGCTCTGGCAAGTCTTGTAATACTATCTAATAATATCACAACCTCTTGCTTATGCTCTACCAGTCTCTTGGCACGTTCAATTACCATTTCAGAAACTCTTTTATGATTATCAGGCAACTCGTCAAAGGTGGAATAGATAACTTCAACATTCTTGCCTTCAATGGATTCTTTAATATCTGTTACTTCCTCAGGTCGCTCGTCGATTAACAGAATGATCAGCTTCATATCCGGATGATTTCTTGTTAATGCTTTTGCGATCTGCTTTAGAAGGGTTGTCTTACCTGCCTTCGGCTGGGATACAATCATACCTCTTTGCCCCTTGCCGATTGGTGATACAAGATCTACCATTCTCATTGCCACCCCTGTTCCGGGTGTCTCCAAATGAATTCGATTATTCGGGAAAATCGGTGTAAGATCTTCAAATCTTTTTCTTTTTTGAGCTTCATTGGGATGAAAACCATTCACCGACTTAATATATAATAGTGCACTAAATTTTTCGTTCTGACTTTTAATTCTTGTATTACCACTTACGATATCACCGGTTTTGAGATTAAAACGGCGGATTTGAGCTGGTGATACATAAACATCATTCTCTCCTGGAAGATAGTTATCACATCGAATAAAACCATAGCCGTCAGGAAGTACCTCAAGAATTCCCACCTTGGTTTCACCACTATCCAACTGTTCCATCTCGTTATGCGAACTTGGTTTTCTTTCCTCTTTTCCTAGTAACACATCCTGCTGTCCTTGTTCGATCTTTATATCTGACTTTGCCGTCTCTGCATTCTTATTATATCCAACTTTTACTTCGCTTTGCTTTACTTCATCCTGCTTTGACTCAAACGGTCTTACTTCTTCCTGTTTTACCTCAGCCTGTTTGCTTTCTTCTTGTTTCATAATTACCTGCTTTACAACTTGCTTACTCTCCACAGATGTCTTATCCTTTTGCAGTGTTTCTACTTTCATTGGATTATTTGGAACGACCTCTGAATCCAATCTCAATAAGCTCTCAATCAATTCACTTTTTTTAAGAGCGGTTATATTTTTAAGTCCCTTTTCTTTTGCCAATTCTCTTAGATTTACAAGAGTCATTGAATCATACTGATTTCCCATATATTTTGCTCCTTTGATTTTAATTGGATTCTCTTACGGAATGTGATATAGAGATGGTTCAGAAAATAGTTCAGAAAATATCCAAAGATTATCCTTGACTATGCTTCACATTATACATCATGCCCGTAAGAAAGGAAAGTACTTTCTTTTAGACCTACCTTTTCCTATTCTATATTATTTCTATATAATTCGACATTTTATTGTTTCTAGCCCTGTCAGTCATAGCTTTGACAGAATCCGCATTTTCATTTTGCTTGATATAAAATATTCATCGTGATATTATTACTTTAACGATTTACCAAGATGGAGGAAAACATGAATATCAATGAGAAAGCGTTAAATATGCATAAGGAGTGGTGCGGCAAACTAGAAACCACTTCAAAATGTCAAGTCAAATCCAGAGAAGATTTAGCAGTTGCTTATACCCCCGGCGTTGCAGAACCCTGTAAGGTAATCGCAAAAGATAAAGAAGCAGCCTATCAATATACCATCAAAGCCAATACAATCGCAGTTGTTTCTGATGGCAGCGCGGTACTTGGTTTGGGTAATATCGGTCCCTATGCTGCTATGCCGGTCATGGAGGGTAAAGCAGTCCTCTTTAAAGAATTCGGAGGTGTTAATGCTGTTCCGATATGCCTTGATACCCAAGACACAGAAGAAATCATCAAAACTATTGTTAATATCGCTCCGGCGTTCGGCGGAATCAATCTAGAGGATATCTCCGCACCTAGATGTTTTGAAATAGAGGAGCGCTTAAATAAGTTACTTGATATTCCCGTATTTCATGATGACCAGCACGGAACTGCCATCGTGGTGCTTGCCGGTGCAATCAATGCTCTTAAAGTGACCGGAAAGAACAAGGAAGAATGTAAAATTGTTGTGAATGGCGCTGGTTCTGCCGGTATTGCCATCTCAAAGCTCTTATTGTCCTATGGCTTTCGCCATCTTACCCTCTGTGACCTTCACGGAATTATTTCCAAGGATTACGAAAACCTAAATTGGATGCAAAAAGAAATGTTATCTGTTACTAATTTAGAGGACAAGCGAGGAACCTTGGCAGATGCACTGATTGGAGCTGATTTATTCGTGGGTGTATCTGCACCGAACATCGTTACACCGGAGATGGTTTCTTCTATGAATAAGGATGCTATTATTTTTGCCATGGCTAATCCCGTTCCTGAGATTATGCCGGACCAGGCGAAACTTGCAGGGGCAAGAGTGGTTGCAACCGGGCGTTCCGATTTTCCGAATCAGGTCAATAATGTTGTAGCATTCCCCGGTATCTTCAAAGGTGCCTTGGAAGGAAGAGCAACACAGATTACAGAGGAGATGAAACTGGCGGCAGCAACAGCTATTGCAAGTTTGGTAGATGAGAGCGAACTAGGTGAGGATAACATCATGCCACAGCCCTTTGACCCAAGAGTTAGTAATGTTGTTAGTGAAGCTGTAAAGGCATTTATAAGAAAGTAGGGCTATCTCTATGATGTGGGATCAAAAACCCTATCATTCCTTAGATTATGAGCTCAAGAAGCAGTATGGTCATAAGGTATATAAGTTAAGCCTGAACGGAGGAATGAGCTGTCCGAACAGGGACGGAACGATTGGCAATGGCGGCTGTATCTTTTGCAGTGAGGGAGGTTCGGGAGATTTTTCTTCCCCCTCTACTCTATCCGTTTCACAGCAAATAGAAGAAGCAAAACGTCTTATTCTTCCTAAGGTTAAAAACCCCGTTAACTTAAAATACATTGCCTATTTTCAGGCCTATACCAATACCTATGCTCCTATTGCCTACCTTCGAGCATTATTTAATGAAGCCATAAACCATCCTGATATTTTAATCCTATCCATTGCTACCAGACCGGATTGTCTAGACGAAGAGGTTCTCGAACTTCTCTCACGATTAAATAAAATCAAACCGGTATGGATTGAATTAGGCTTACAAACAATACATGAAGATAGTGCAAAATTTATTCGGCGAGGATATTCCCTTAGCGTGTTTGAAGAAAAAGTACAACAATTAAATAACCTTGGTATTACCGTGATCGTTCATACGATTCTGGGCTTGCCAAGGGAAACAAAACATGATATGTTATTGACCATGGAATATATCTCCAAGCTTCCTATTCATGGTGTCAAATTACAACTTCTCCATATACTAAAAAACACTGATCTCGGCACTCTTTTTGAGAATGAAGACGTAGTAGATACCCTATCCATGGATGACTATATCGATATCGTCATATCATGTATTGAACTTCTGCCCCCTGATTTGGTTATTCATCGTATTACAGGGGACGGTCCAAAAAAGCTTCTGCTCGCACCCTTGTGGAGTACAAACAAGAAGCTTGTTCTAAATCGCATTCATCAAAAAATGAAAGAAGGAAATCATTATCAGGGAAAGATGCGTTCCATTTGTAACCCGTTGGCATGACATAAATCCGGCCTATTCTGGCTCGGTATAAGGAGGTAACCATGCAATCCGATACTTTTATGTTATACAAATTAATGATTTTACACATTTTGAGCAGGGTAAACTTCCCGCTAACTAATGCACAGCTGACTTCCTTTATTCTTGAGAAGGAATATACGAACTATTTTAATATACAAAGAGCAATCTCGGAATTAATTGATGATTCATTTATAACAACAAAGACCATTCGCAACAGTACCCTTTATCGAATTACAGAAAGTGGCTCGCAAACTTTAGTGTTTTTTGATAATATGATTTCTCCCGGAATAAAAGAAGATATTGAAGCTTATCTTCTTCAAAACAAATACGAGCTGCAGGCAGAGGTATCCTCTCCGGCAGAGTTCTTCCAGATGAAGAAAGGGGAATATGCGGCACACCTAAGCGTAGTTGAACGAAACGTCTCCATTATTGACTTAACCTTATCCGTTACCACAGAGGAAGAAGCGGTACATCTTTGTAATAACTGGAAAGAGAAAAGCTCCGATGTCTATGCATACTTAATGAACACTTTACTTGAACAGTAATCATTGGTTAACACTACTCATTCATATTCTCTGGTTGTACATTTTCTGTATCCGACTCACATATGGATTCTATACACTCCCAGATTTCCTCCCTGCCCTGCTTCGAAAGTGAAGAAAAGGGCAGTATTTTTGTACCCGGCAGAACTTCAAGTCCTTCTCGAATCATCTTTAAATGCTTATCTCTCTGACTTCTATTAATCTTGTCCAGCTTGGTGGCAATAATGATAGGAGTAAACCCTTGGTAAACAATCCAATCATACATACTCTTGTCATTGGCAGAAGGCTCATGGCGAATGTCAATTAACAAAAATACTGCCTTCAATTGATGAGAGCTTTTCAAATAACGTTCTATCATTTTACCCCATTTTTGCCTAAATGCTTCTGAAACTTTCGCATAGCCATACCCCGGAAGGTCCACATAATACATCTGTTCATTAATATTATAAAAATTAATGGTTTGTGTCTTTCCTGGCTGTGAAGAGGTTCTTGCCAAAGATTTTCGGTTCATCAGTGCATTGATTAATGAGGATTTCCCAACATTTGATTTTCCCGCGAAAGCAATCTCCGGCTTATCATTTTCGGGAAGCGTACTGGTGATACCGCACACCGTCTCCAAATTTACACTTTTTATAATCATAACTTTCTCCATTCTATTCAATCCAACTTCAGTTATCCCCGTTAACGACGAAGCACCTTCGTATTTACGATTCAAAACATCAAGAAGGGGGATGGTACAAAACCTTCGTTCTGTAAAATCCCCTTTCATTTTTTAACTATTTTAGGTAGTTACGAAACTCTCAAATTCTATTCATGATGCTTAACAGATACCATCCAACAATAATATTATTTCGCAATCATTTAATTTATATTTTAAGCTATTTCGTCTTTACTTTTTTTTGAATTGCGTTTTATAATCGGCTTTTTGGAAACACTGTCCTCAGTCTGAATGACCGTAGGCTTCTCGTTACCCAAAACAGCTTCTTTTGTAATAACACATTTCACAGCCTTAGCATCAGAAGGAATGTTATACATAGACTCCATCATAACTGACTCCATGATTGCTCGAAGACCTCTGGCACCGATCTTTCTTTCAAAGGATCTTTTTGCGATTTCTTCAAGTGCTCCTTCTTCAAATTCCAGCTCTACTCCATCTAATTCAAACAGCTTTTTATACTGCTTCGTGATTGCATTCTTGGGCTCAGTAAGGATTCTGATTAATGCAGCCTCGTCAAGCATATCAAGTGCCACCGTAACAGGAACACGTCCTACGAATTCTGGAATCAACCCAAAACGAATCAAATCCTGTGGCATCGCTTGCTTAAACAGTTCTCCTACATTCCTCTTATTCTTCTCTAATATCTGAGCATTAAAACCGATTGATTTTTGTCCGGTACGACCTTCAATAATCTTCTCAAGACCATCAAATGCACCACCACATATGAATAAGATGTTGGTTGTATCAATCTGAATGAATTCTTGATGAGGATGCTTTCTTCCACCCTGCGGCGGAACAGATGCAACTGTTCCCTCTAATATCTTAAGAAGTGCCTGTTGAACGCCTTCACCGGATACATCTCTGGTTATAGAGGTGTTTTCTGACTTTCTAGTTATCTTATCAATCTCATCAATATAGATAATACCGAATTGGGCACGGTCTACATCAAACTCTGCTGCCTGAATAATCTTAAGCAGAATGTTCTCAACATCCTCACCCACATATCCGGCTTCTGTTAAAGCAGTGGCATCGGCTATTGCAAAAGGAACATTTAATAACTTTGCCAATGTTTGCGCGAGATATGTTTTACCAGATCCAGTGGGTCCTATCATTAAGATATTGCTTTTTTGGAGTTCAACATCCAAATCCTTGTCTGCAAGTATCCTTTTATAATGGTTGTAAACAGATACCGCAAGTACCTTTTTTGCTTCCTCTTGACCAACTACGTGTTGATCTAGGAAGGCTTTTATTTCTGCAGGTTTTAACAAATTAATATCGGAATTGATAATTGGTTCTCCATCGAATTCTTCCTCAATGATTTCACTGCAAATCTCGATACATTCATCACAAATATATACGCCTGGACCCGCAATTAATTTTCTGACCTGATCCTGTGTTTTATTACAAAAGGAACACCTCAGCTGTTTTCTATCATCTACTTTTCCTGCCACTGCCTAATCACCTCATTTTCTATGTGATAGAGTAACAAAACCTCATGCCCTTCACCATATGAATGCATGAAGTTATTTTACCTATTGGTTAAAATACCATCAATAATACCATATTCACGCGCTTCTTCCGCACTCATATAGTTATCTCTTTCTGTATCAACTTCAATGATTTCAACCGGTTTTCCGGTATTTGCTGCTAAGATCTCATTGAGTTTTCTTCTGGTCTTGATGATATTGTCTGCCACGATTTTAATATCCGTAGCCTGACCTCTTGCACCGCCAGAAGGCTGATGTATCATGACTTCCGCATTGGGGAGGGCAAATCTCTTACCCTTTGTTCCGCCTGATAATAAGAATGCACCCATACTTGCAGCCATACCGATACAAATGGTGGACACATCACATTTGATATAATTCATGGTATCATAGATTGCCATACCTGCGGTAACTGATCCGCCCGGACTATTAATATAGAAATTGATATCTTTACCCGGATCTTCTGACTCAAGGAATAATAACTGAGCCACAATCAAGCTGGCAGTAACATCGTTAACTTCTTCTCCAAGGAAAATAATTCTTTCCTTCAGTAATCTGGAATAAATATCGTAGCTTCTTTCCCCACGACTGGTTTGCTCAATGACATAAGGTACTAAACTCATCTGATTACCCTCCTTATCTACATTCTGTCTCCAATAGTATCATATGAAATAATGGATCATTGTTCCATTGTTAAATGGATTCATTATTAATATTGGTTAACATTATAATTTATGCTTCTTTGGATTGTTCAACAACAAAATCAACTGCTTTTTGAACAGCAATATCTGCTTTAATCTGCTCTTTTTCTTTTTCGCCGATTAATTCAAGAAGTTTATCTGCTTCCATCTGATATCTTGATGCCATTTCATTCAGCTCTTTGTCTAATTCTTCTTCGCTTACTTCAATGCCTTCTGCCTTTACAACTGCTTCAAGTACTAATCTGCTTTGAATGCGCTTCTCAGCCTGAGGATGTAAGCTTTCGATAAACTTTTTAGGATCTGTGCCTGTAAACTGGAAGTACTGCTCCAAAGAAAGACCCTGGTACTGAATTCTCTGTGCAAACTCATCTGCCATCTGATTTACCTGTGCCTCAATCATTGCTGCAGGAATTTCCATGGTAGCACCTTCGATAATCTTCTCGATAATTTCGTTCTCTTTCGCTACTTTTAATTCCTTCTCTTTGCCTTCCTTAATTGTAGCCTTAATACTCTCTTTGTATTCATCCAGTGTATCGAATTCAGATACATCCTGCGCAAAATCATCATCTAACTCAGGAAGCTCTTTCACTTTGATTTCTTTCACAGTTACCTTGAATAAAGCCGGCTTTCCAGCTAATTCTGCTGCATGATATTCTGCAGGGAAGGTTACATTAACTTCTACTTCTTCACCAATATTCTTACCAATCAACTGATCTTCAAAGGTATCAATAAAGGAATGGGAACCGATGGTAAGAGAATAATCCTCGCCCTTTCCGCCTTCAAAAGGAACACCATCCACAAAGCCTTCAAAATCGATTACTGTAATGTCATCTGCTTGAACTGCTCTGTCATCTACTGTAATTGTTCTGGAATTTTGCTCACGCTCTTTATCAATACGTGCCTGAAGCTCTTCCTCTGTAACTTCTGCTTCCTTCTTCTCTACAACAATACCTTTATATTCGCCAAGAGTTACTTCCGGCTTTAATGCTACTTCTGCTGTAAAGATGAAGCTCTTACCTTTTTCAACCTGAACTACATCAATGTCAGGTCTGGATACGATATCTAAGCCACTCTCATTTGCTGCTTTCTCATATTCTTCAGAGATTAATTCATTGGCAGCATCTTCATAAAATACACCTACACCGTACATTTTCTCGATGATCGCACGAGGAGCTTTACCTTTACGGAAGCCCTGAACATTCATTTTACCCTTATTCTTTTGATATGCTTTTTCAAGCGCTTTCTCAAAATCCTCAGCGGAAGCCTCTATTGTAAGCTTTGCCATATTCTTTTCTAACTTTTCAACTTGTAAACTCATTCTGTTTTCCTCCTGGTTTTTATGAAAGGATATTTCCTTCCTTATTAGGGAAGCTATCCTCTCTGTATTCTTCGGGATAGGTACTCCCAGTTACGGGAGTATGAACCTCCCCGTTCTCTTTGAGAGGCAACTTGTCCTCCCTGTAGCTAAAGAAGGATCTCTCCCCCTATATAATAAGGAGACTAACCTCCCTTAATTATGTACTTTACTTTTTACCAATTATGGGCATTTCTATACACTCCAACTGAAAAAGTACATTCTGCCACTTTCATGGACAGTTTGTGAATAGTATATAATAACATCTTGTATCTGTAAATACCATATTTCATTTTAGTGATAATACCAAAAAAATACCGGTATAATTGTCATAATCACTATCCTCATATGGTATTACAGAAAATCATCCTAAACTCCAAAGCCCTGCGCTTTAATTACAGCAATGACCTGATCCACATATTGTCTGCACAGTTCTTCTGAACTAGCTTCTACCATCACTCTTACCACTTGCTCCGTTCCGCTTTCACGAACTAAAATCCGTCCTTCGTTTCCCAGTTCAAGTCCCACCTTTTCCACAATATCTAAAACAGTAGGGTCATTATTTACAGCTTTCTTATCACTAACCGCTACATTTACCAAGAGCTGCGGGTAGATTTTTATTTCTTTTAGAAGCTCAGAAAGAGATGCTTTACTTTCCAGCATGACTTCCATTAACTTCAGTGATGTTAAAATTCCATCCCCTGTGGTTGCGTGCTTACTAAAAATAATATGACCGGATTGTTCACCCCCCAAAGAGTGTCCGTTTGTCATCATATTTTCAAATACATACTTATCTCCTACTGCTGTTTTCTCATATAGAATCCCCTGATTGTCCAGTGCTTTATATAACCCGAGATTGGACATTACGGTGGTAACTATCGTATTATTGGCAAGCTCCTCACGCTTCTTCATATAGACACCACATAAGTACAGAATCAGATCTCCGTCAATAATTCTTCCCTTATCATCCACTGCCAAGCAGCGATCCGCATCTCCATCAAAGGCAAAACCAACATCAAGATTGTTCTCTACAACATATTTTTGAAGCTCTTCCATATGGGTGGAGCCACATTTTTCATTAATATTAACACCATTCGGTTCGCTGTGAATGACATAAGTCTTCGCCCCCAGGGCATCAAACACTCCCTTAGCTACCGTGGTTGCCGAACCATTCGCCAGATCAAGTCCAACCTTCTTATCCTTAAAAGATCTGGTGGCTAAAGAAATCAGATAACCAATATACCTGTTTCTACCGATTGCATAATCAACTGTCCTTCCGATATCCGCTCCGGTAGCATAGGGCAGAATATCCTCATCCTTGTCTATATACTCTTCAATAAGATTTTCAATCTCCGCTTCCAGTTTATATCCATTCCCATTAATAATTTTTATTCCGTTATCATGAAAGGCGTTGTGGCTTGCCGATATCATAATTCCGCAATCAAAGCCTTCACTGCGAACCACATAGGACACACTTGGTGTAGTCGTTACATGCAATAAATATACATCAGCTCCGCTTGCAGTCAACCCAGCTACTAATGAATATTCAAACATATAACTAGATCTTCTTGTATCTTTACCGATTACTATGTTCGCTTTATGCTCTTTGCCGTAATAATGACCCAGAAATCTCCCCACTTTATAAGCATGCATAACTGTCAGGTTCTTATTAGCCTCCCCGCGAAAACCATCCGTTCCAAAATATTTTCCCATTTACATCTATCCTTCCTTTCCTGTTTACTACATAAATATATGCCATATCGAGCTATGCTCATGAATTCTTTCTGTTCGTGCAACTTCCTTAAAGATTAATTCTAACATATGTACAATCCCTTTGGGAATAACCTTTTGAATTTATTAACTAAATGTTCAAAAAGAAAGCACCACTGACAAGGTTTACTTATCAGTGATGCTTATTCATTTGTATTACTCAAGAAGAGTAATACGTTTCTTTAATGGATTATTTTCCACCTGACATCTGTTGTTCCTGCTGTTGGATCATACGTTTAACCATTTCTCCACCTACGGAACCGTTCTGCTTGCTTGTTAAGTCGCCATTATAACCTTGTTTTAACGGAACACCGATTTCGTTAGCGATCTCCATTTTATAACGGTTAAGAGCTTCTTTTGCCTGAGGAACTGAAGAATTATTACTTGCCATACTGTTTCACCTCCATATTTTTAAAGTCAAAGCAATCAAGTACAAAATCAACTTATTGTAGGTTCAGCGATTAAGTATTATCACCGCGAGTGATCTTGTTTTTGTTGCCTGTAATCATATTGTTAACAGGAGATCGAAATATTATAATGGTAATTTTTGTTTGTCATACCAATTTCATTCCACAAATAATTTAATGGATACATTATTTTGTGAAGAGTTCGATTTTTTTACTCTGATATATTTCCTATCTGTCCAATACTACTTTACCGACAAGCTACATATACATATAGGGACAGAAATTTCGGAGGTCATGTTTTGATTGATGCAATTAAAAGCTTGAACAATTTTTTGTGGGGAATTCCTCTTCCCTTTTTATTGTTCGGAACCCATATTTATTTCACCGTTCATCTGCGTGGAGTGCAAAAACATATCGGCAAAGCCGTTAAACTTTCCTTGATTCCTGACAAATCGGAAGATGGTGATCTGAGTGGCTTTGCTTCCTTAACGGCTACACTAGCTGCAACGCTTGGAACCGGCAATATCGTGGGTATCTCCACAGCGGTAGCACTTGGCGGTCCGGGAGCAATTTTCTGGTGCTGGCTCACTGGAATTCTAGGTATGGCTACAACTTATGCAGAATGCTTTTTAGGTGTATTATACCGAAAAAAAACATCGGATGGCACTTATCTTGGCGGTCCGATGTATGCTTTAGAATATGGTTTACATAAAAAATGGCTGGCTGTTCTCTTTTGTATCTTTACTTTAATTGCTTCTTACGGTGTCGGATGTTCCACCCAGGCACGCGCCGTAACGGAAACTGCCAAAACACTTTGGAAGCTACCCGAATACGGTGTTGGCATGGTGGTAGCAGTTATGGTTGGTTTGGTCATCGTAGGCGGTGTTTCCTCCATCGGAAAAATATGCACTAAGCTTGTCCCAGCCATGGGAATGTTCTACATTATCGGTTGCTTAGTGCTGCTGATTATTAATCTTCCCTATCTACTTCCCTCCATCTCTTTGATTTTTAAAGCTGCTTTCGTATCCACTGAGCTTCCTGCTGCCGTGGCAGGCGGTTTTATTGGAAGTACTTTAAAATCAGCTGCCAGATATGGAATTGCCAGGGGGCTATTCACTAATGAAGCTGGGCTTGGCTCTGCTGCCATCGCTGCCGCAGGAGCAAAAACCTCACACCCCTCCAGACAGGCCTTGATCTCTATGAGTGCTACCTTTTGGGATACCGTAGTTATGTGTGCCGTAACCGGTCTTGTAATTGTGTCAAACCTATTAAAAAATCCCATGTCTGCAAACGGTTATTCCTTTGCGGAATTAACAACAGCTGCGTTCAATTCCCTTCCCTTTGGCAATATTATTCTTGGTCTATCCCTTATCGCCTTTGCAGTTGCAACATTAATTGGCTGGTCCTATTTCGGTGAAAAAGCAGTAGAATATCTATTTGGAAAATCAGGCATCAATACCTATCGCCTTTGCTATATTGTAATGATATTTGTTGGCTCCATCATGTCTTTAGAACTTGTATGGGAAATGACAGATTTGGTCAATGCCTTCATGGCAATTCCTAACCTGGTCTGCCTATTCTTGTTACGAAAACAGATTACAAAGCCAACCATCTTTCATTAACCCTATGATGAATTTACTACTTTACATTACACATAAATAAACGGACACTTTACATGCAATCAATAATTACTTGTAAGGTGTCCGCATTTTTATTCATTATTATAATGTTTATAGCAAATGGCATCCGCTATTTTTTGTGCCTGCGCTTCACCTTTTAGTCTTTTAATTATATGAAGTGAAAAATCGATTGCTGTACCCATAGCCCTTGAGGTAATTATATTACCATCCTCCACAACATCGTTCCCTACAATTATTGCACCTTTCAACTCCTGCTCTACTCCAGGATAGCAAATAGCCTTTTTCCCTTCTAATATTCCCTTTTGTCCAAGTATCTTAGGGGCGGCACAGATGGCAGCAATCCATTTACCTGCCTTATTAAATTCTCTCAGTAATTGATCCAGTCCCTGATGTTTTAGTAAATTATTCGTTCCAGGCATTCCTCCCGGCAATACCAGTAGTTGCGCATCCTGATAATCAGTATCCTCAAAAAGCATGTCTGCCTTTGTTATAATTTGATGTGCACCCGTAACAAACAACTCTTTCTCAATGGATACTGTTATAATATTCATCCCCGCTCTTCTTAACAAATCAACTACCGTCAATCCTTCAATTTCTTCAAATCCTTCTGCTAAAAACAGATATGCCTTGCTATCCATGTCAGCCCTCCATTACATTCATTATTTCACTACATATTATGGGTTATGGTTTTGAACCATTACTACCAAATTGAATGGAAATATAAAATACAAATATTAAAAATGCTAAAATAATGACACTCAAAAAAATCATGCAGAACAGAACCCCTTTAGGAAGTACTTTTCTTTTCCATATTATTATAGCAAGAAAAATTATTAATACAATAACCACAATGATTAAAGTAACCTGATTAAGTAAAAGTGTTAATAGAGAATCATTTATCGGTGATGTTTCCATGGCATATGCCTCCTTATGGTATTATGGAGCAAAAGTCACGGTTGTCCTGTTAATTTAATTCAAATTTACTTTGTTTATTTATTCCAAATCATATCATAATTGACAAAACATGACAAGCATAGTTCACACATATAAATAAATGTATGTAAAATTATTTACAATATGAAGACGATTCAAAACACTTCCGATATCAAAACACCTGCATTATTTAAGAGCAGTATGTTTTGATCGGAAGTGTTTAGATACATCTATTCAATCATCAAGTTGGCTACACCAACATTCTTCAGTGTGATCAAAGGCCTGCAGGTTGTTCTGCTTCTTCCTCCGCGATTACAACATCTTCGATTATTCGTTCGCATCGGAACCGGGCATATAACCAATAGATAAAAATCATCATAAGGAACATTGAATCGGAAACATCCACAATCGGAAACCGTCTCACATGCGATCAGGATTCGTTTATCACCACAGTTCTTAAATAATTTGAGTTCCCATTCATGGCTACGGCTACAGCTGCAACCCCAAATACACCCGATAATAGCTCCGGCTTCAATCAAGCATTCTTCGCATCTTCTTTCCTCCTGCACTGGTACAGGAATCGGAATTGGAACCGGTTGAATTGTGACTGGACATGGAGGGCACACTACCGGCTCTTCTCTAACTGGCATAGGCATCGGTTTCGGTACTGGCTTTGGCACAGGCTTAGGAGCAGGCTTCGGCACAGGTTTTGGTGCCGGCTTTGGAACTGGTCTTGGAGTAGGTGTGGGCATTGGCATTGGTCTGGGAATAGGAGTGGGCCTGGGAACAGGGGCAGGCTGAGGGGTGGGAGCCGGTTGAGGTGCAGGTTCCGGCATGGGGGCAGGCTGCTCCTGAACAGGAGCTTCTATTACTTCCGGAAGAGTTTCCGCCGGAGCCGGTTCCTCTGTTCCACACATAACTCCGCCAACAAAAGGATATAAATGAAATTCAAAACCACTTGTAGTATTGACTTCTAAAGAACCTACAGCAGCATTCCCTGCTACAGTACCACCGGATTGGTTCGCATGGAAGTTCGCCATCGGTGCAAAAATACTTCCCCATATTGCAGAAGGTGTTTGCATATAGATATGGGATGCATCTTCAAATACATAGAGTGTGTGGGTTGCGTCCGCTTCGTTTCCAAAAAGTCCGGCTTTAATATATGCGTTATCGCCAGTCTTAATACGAACAATTGCAAGACTTCCGTTTGGAATATCCAGACGAATTTCTTTATCAAGTACTCCATTCGGGGATGCGTCAATGAGAAAAACATTTTGATTCGGATCATTACCTTGAAGAATCAAGGTGGAATAGCGCTGAGTTACTGTTCCGTTGGGAGTCAGATTTTTAATACAGTTCATATAATTCATATAACTATCTCTTGCATCTTCAAAAAATCCCGCTACATCACCATTAACTCTAGATGCTGGTATAAACCTTGGAACATCATAGCTGGATACTGCATAATGTGTGCCCCTATCACTTAAACTCCAGTATTTACTTCCGCCATCCGCATGATATAAATCTGATAATCTCTGTGCCTGATCTGCGGAACCGTCCTTTCCGATCATATAAGTACTTCCTCTGGCTGCCCTAAAATCCTTGCCACCAACAACATGGCCGATTACAACCAATGGTCCTTGCATTGCAATGTTTCCTCCCACTAAAAAACGAACAAAATCAGGGCTATATCCGGTGCCTGCTAATTTTCTGTCTTTTCCGTATCCAAGGCTGAGTCCTCTGGAGCTTGTAAAGTTTCCTCCGACGGCCATAGCTCCTTGCGTATCTACAATATTTGAAGCATCTCCAAGTATAATCGAATTAAAGTAAGAAGCAATCCCAAATGGCTGACCATTAACATCATACCAGGTTAAATCATCGTAAGGTAACCCTGCAAAATCATTATTGTGATATTGATACATTGTTCCTCCTTAAAAACCTATGAATTTCAAATATCCAATATTCTCTATTCAGTTTATTCACAAGAAAAATAATCGTGCAGGCTTTTCAATCGAAACTGAAAATATGATTACGCTATTAACCTTTGACTTTATGCAAATGGCCGATGCAACTGCATACATAGGCTCAAGTTGATCAAATATCGCGGCAAAAATAACTTTCACCATATTTTCACTAGGTTTTTTACATTTCCTATAGTATAATAAAACTTGTTTCACCCTAGAAAAACCGGTGACTCTGACCGGCTTAATAAGAAAGGAATTTGTTATGCAGGATTGGATTATTGAAATAATGAATAAATTCGGTTATATGGGAATTTCGTTATTAATCGCTATTGAAAATCTGTTTCCTCCGATACCCTCCGAAGTCATTCTGACCTTTGGTGGCGTTATGACCACCCAACCAAAATCAAACCTTAATGTTTTCGGTGTTGTAATAGCCGCTACGATAGGCTCGGTTGTCGGAGCAATTATTCTTTACGGAGTTGGGCGAATTCTTTCCGTTGACCGTTTGGGTAAAATTCTCGACGGCAAAATCGGTAAGCTCCTACATTTTAAAAAAGAAGATGTAGTTAAAGCCTGCGACTGGTTTAACAAGCATGGAAAGAAAACCGTATTATTATGTCGTTGTATACCGGTAGTAAGAAGCTTGATCTCCATACCGGCTGGAATGGCAAAGATGGAATTTGGTATTTTCTTGCTTTTGACTTCAGTAGGCTCCTTAGTATGGAATATCGTACTTGTTAATCTTGGTGTTCTAGCAGGTAATTCCTGGGAAAAGATAGTGGACGGCGTTGGTGTTTATCAAACAATTACCCTCGGTGTATTGGCTATTATCGGAATATTAATTGTTATTTGGTATATACGCTACCGTGCAAAGGACAAAAAAACAGATTAATTACTTCAAAGAAAGGGCTGTTTTTATGATAATCTATAAGGAATTTCTTATCCTTAATAGACTAACATATAAACAGCCCTTAATTTATACATTGATAATTTTGATGTTGGGGTCAAATAGACCTATTTATATTATGACATTGAACTCCATTGAAAGGTCTATCTTGCCGTAATATGATGATTTTTTATTTTTATTGGATTCAATTTTTAATCTATCGCAGTTTTACTTATATACTTACAGTTCCTCTTCTTCCTCTTCCTTTACACCAATATAAAGCTTTACCTTATCAATGCGTTTATTCTTAACACTTTCCAGTTTGAAAACCATGTGCTTTATTTCTATGGTGCTCTCATCATCCTCTTGTGGTATAGAACCCATATGATCAATGAGGTATCCTGATATGGTGTCATAATTCTCTGAGTAAAGATCCAAATCTAACTTCGCATTCAGTTCATCAATTGTGGTCATGCCATCCACTATAAAGGTAGAGTCGTCAATCTTTTTAATCTTAAAGGATGTTGGGTCGTATTCATCTTCAATATCACCCATTACCTCTTCCACCAAGTCTTCCATTGTTACGATACCTGCAAAACCGCCATACTCATCGATGAGCACCGCAATATGCTTCTTGGATTGTTGAAGTTCTCGGAACAAATCTTTGATTATCTTACTCTCTGGCACAAGATAAGGCTTTTTCATGATAGCCCTGACATTCACATTTTTATATCCAACTCTGACTACTTCCTTTAGAAAATCCTTTAAATATAAAATACCGATAATATTATCAATCTCTTCTTCATACACCGGAATTCTAGTATATTTGGTTTTCATCAGCTCCTCCAGATACTCTTCCTTCGGTGCTGCCAAATCAATGGCGAAGACATTAATTCTTGGTGTCATGATTTCTTTTGCTATTGTTTCATCAAATTCCATGATTGAATTAATCATTTCTTTTTCTTTTTTATTTAATACACCATGTGCTTGTCCTTCATTAACTAATGAAATCAATTCTTCTCTGGATAGGATCTCTTCTGTATTGCCTTCTTTAATTCCGAAGGGCAAGGTAACCAGATTAGTGGAGAAAGTTAATAATTTAATGAAAGGATATGCAATCTTAGATACCGCTTTAATGGGTTTTACACAGAACATACTGATTGCTTCCGGTTTTTGAAGAGCTATCTTCTTCGGTACTAATTCACCAAATACCAATGTAAAATATGAAAGAATTAATGTTACTACCACCAGTGAAATCTGGCCGCCGTAAGGAATCTGCTGTGCTGAAAGCCATTGCCCCAAGGGGCTTGATAATCCCGATGCTGCAGAAGCACTTGAGAAAAATCCTGCCAGCGTAATTGCCACCTGTATAGTGGATAGGAATTTTGTTGGCTCTTCATTAAATTTCACTACAAGTTTCGCTCTCTTATTGCCTTCTTCTGCATATCTCTTAATCTTACTTTTGTTTGCAGATACCATCGCCATCTCCGCACAGGAGAAAAACGCATTAATTAAGGTCAAGATTACAAGTATCATAATCTCTCCAAACATATTTCCAGGGTCAGAGTCATCCATTCTATAGTCCTCCGTAGTACGTCTTATCAATAAAGACATAAATTTTTGTTATAGCAACTAGTATATCATATCTATTTTATTAATTTCAAACTTTTTATTATAAATTTTCCATAAACCAACGATATCAGCAAAACAGTTCTAACTTTTTCGCAAAACCCTGTATTCATTCCCCATTATGCTCATCACGGTTATTATCATTAAAACTGTCATAATAATTTTCCCTATTATATTCATTTCTACTACTATATTCATTACTACTACTATATTCATTACTACTATAGTGGTCATTCTTTCTATAAGGATCACTCCCACTATAAAGATCATTCCTTCTATAAGAGTGGTTTCTTCTAATATAATCAGTTCGACTGCTATAGCAGTTTTCTTCATTATCATCGCATCCATCATCATACACTACTGGACCTTCCTCGGTGAGAATGGTCATAGTTATTATCTGTGGTAATAATACGTTGCAACCATAGATGATTTCCATAATTATATAATAACTACTCAAGGTACTATTCGCACTAATCACAAGTGCTTTTGACACTGATAATATTACATAAAGCACTATCAACATACTATATGTAGATAATATCGCTCTTTGATTATAAGCTTTCCCAATTAGAAGCAAGAAGAATATAAAATAACAACATATAATTATAAAAACTTGCATTTCTGAAATGGTCGGTGGATTGACATCATTATAGTATACAATAAACATCTCAATCAAATTTTTAGAATAATAAATAATTGCGAAGAACACTGGTATAGCTAACAGCGCAATATTTTTATTAATTATTAATATTGAAAAATAAAATAGTAATATATATATCATAATTATAAACGTACTGCTTATTAATTGTCCTCTTGAATAAGTGAAATGTCCCATCACAGTAGTTATCACAAACATAGGTAAATACAGTAGATACATGACGGCTGCAATAATCTGAAATTTAGTTTTCCCTATAAGATAAAAACGACTTCTAAACATTACAAAACCTCCTCTATATTGTAAATTCTGGAATAATTATATCTTTATTTGATTCAGTACGCAATTAGTTTTCTAAAATTGATGGAATGCCTGTAGCCAAAACTTAGAATACAAAAATTTTCATATTATTGTTTCTAATATAAAATCTTGAATAATTAAAACCATATATAAAGATTTAATGTTATCAAAGCTTATTTAACTAATATTTTATTATAACAAAAAAAGCATTTGAAACCTAAGTTTCAAATGCTTTTTACTGCGGATGAAGGGACTTGAACCCCCACTCTCTCGAACCAGAACCTAAATCTGGCGCGTCTGCCAATTCCGCCACATCCGCATATTATTTGTAACAATGAGACATCCGGGGTTCGAACCCGGGACACCATGATTAAAAGTCATGTGCTCTACCAACTGAGCTAATATCCCATACTGGGCTAGATGGATTTGAACCATCGGAATGCAGGAGTCAAAGTCCTGTGCCTTACCGCTTGGCGATAGCCCAAAATACAACTGTTATATTCATTCCTATTGAAAACGAAAAGTCTTCTCAGACTTTTCTCATGGATACAATATAGGGTGGATAAAGGGATTCGAACCCTTGGCCTCCAGAGCCACAATCTGGCGCGCTAACCAACTGCGCTATACCCACCATAATGCATTTTTTCATCTCTGGAGATGAAAAATGTGCCAGAAGGGATTCGAACCCCCGACACATGGCTTAGAAGGCCATTGCTCTATCCAACTGAGCTACTAGCACATTATGATATGATACTTAAAAAATACCAAATATCAAGCGGGTGATGGGAATCGAACCCACGTATCTAGCTTGGAAGGCTAGTGTTCTACCATTGAACTACACCCGCATATAATTACTATTTAATTATTTTGCGTTACAACATTATAAAATATGCAATTAAAATCTAGTGGTTTGTTGTTTCACAACAGTTGGGAAAATCCCAATCGGGGTGACAGGATTCGAACCTGCGACCTCTTGATCCCAAATCAAGCACTCTAGCCAAGCTGAGCCACACCCCGAGAGTTTCAATAAAATCAGATAAGATTCTTTAACTTTATATCCAATCTCTGCTTGTCACTTACCGGGCAGCTAGAAGAATTAAGATCTTTGTTACCAAGCGTTTCAAGGTTTATAACTCGTTTCTGCCGTGACGCAAGAATTATTATATAATACGTACAAGACAATGTCAACTACTTTTTATAACTTTTTTAATTTTTTTAATATTTTGTTAAATTTAATGTTTTTTGCGCTATTGTATACACAATTTCACCTCATATTCTTGGCTATTCGTCCTCTTTTAGATGGTTGAGGGTGAAATGTGCTTTTCCCTGATCATCTAACTCCATAAGAATAAAGGTTCGGTTCCTTCCATGCTGTCTTGGTAAGCTCAAACTTCCTGGGTTAATCAACCATACCTCCTGAGTTAAATTTATCATTGGAACATGGGTATGACCAAACATAACAATGTCGACATGGTTTTTTTTCGCATTTTCGACCAGATTTGCTGTACCGTAATTTACTCCATAACGATGCCCATGGGTCAGCATAACTACATAATCTCCTATGCGCATAATAACTTCCTTGGGTAAACCGGCAAAAAAATCATTATTGCCGGAAACCATCTCAACTGGGCAATTAGCGATTTCCCGAATATATTCTTCACCGCCTTCAAAATCACCCAAATGAATTAATAAATCAATCGCTCCAACGCGCTCCAAGGTTTTCAACAGATTATAGTTCTTTCCATGTGTATCACTAACGATCAAGATTTTCATATCGATTCTTCCATTCTACAAATACTGAATTAGTTCATTTTTTATCGCTTTTAACGCTTTTCCTCTATGACTGATTTGATTTTTAATCTCAGAACTCATCTGAGCTGTTGTACAATTAAACTCCGGTACGTAGAAAATCGGATCGTATCCAAAACCATTCTCTCCAGCAATTTCATTACCAATATAACCTTCAATCGTCGCTTTCCTTGTAATTATTTCTCCATTAGGTAAGGCACAGGCTATTACACATACAAATCTTGCGGTTCTTTCTTCCTCTGAGGCATTTTTTAGCTGATCGATAATATATTGGTTTTTAATATCATAGGAAGTGCTCTCTCCCATATATCTAGCAGAATAAACACCCGGTGCTTTATCCATATAATCTACTTCCAGGCCGGAATCATCCGCTAATACAATTTCGTGGGTCAGTTCCATAATAGCTTTCGCTTTTATAATAGCATTTTCTTCAAACGTGGTTCCATTTTCCTCAATATCAATATTGATTCCCGCTTCCTTCATCGATAACAGCTCGATGTCAAGTCCATCAAGAATTTCTCTGATTTCTTTCATCTTCCCCTCATTCGAGGTTGCAAATATGATTTTCTTCATAGAACTCCTTCCAATATCTCTTATCAATCAATTTTGTCCTGGTTTCATATTCATATTCTATTCGTTTCACGACGATAGACTGGTTATTTTATTGTTATACCGAGGTTAATAATTGGTTGTACGAGTATAATATACCTTAATATTATCTTTATCAAGTAGTTCCTCGAAACTTTTCTCATGGTCATATTTCGTTTGTATCAAGGTAAGAATCTTTCTTATGAATTTCACTTTACTTTTTGCTCCAAGAGCCAATTGGTTAAATCTTATTATTATATTGCTCATATAACCTGTTAGCTCTATCATAACTATTCTTTACCCCTTCTTATTTTATCCGGGGCCAAATCATTCATTGTTATAAGTTAACCTAAAATTCCTGCAGTAACTTATCCTATTGTACTCGTCTGATAGTTTCTATATCACATCTCTATTATCAGCAATAGCAGATGGGTTCTTTACCAAAGATTTTATAAACAATTCTCGTCCTATCATCCAGATGAACACGTAATAAAATAACGTCTTATAATTCAAGAAGCATATTATATTTAATTGCATAATTTATCATAATAAAGCATTAATATACACCAAAATTTTTATTATCGATCAAGATTATTTCTTATAATTTATTGATCAACACACTACCTTTACCTCCTAAAATTCATCACTTCTTCTCCTTCTACGACTTATTTAAAATCATTTCCATCAATTTAATTTCAAACAGGAAATCATTGTGTTTCTGCACAGTTCGACACTATTCTACATTGTCGTTCATATTTGAATAAATTATATTATGGCTCAACTGAATTCTCAATGATTTTTTAATACATATCCATACATTTTGTATTATTTTAAGACTTATTGCCTATCTATTCCTTGCTTTTTTTTATTGTTCTATATATAATGAACGTAATTAAAAATTTATATTTATTAAAAAGGAGAGCATAGACATGGGTGATGTAACTTACATCCAGATAAAGCAAAAGGATGGCTATTTAACAAATCTTACGCATTACAAATGCGAAAAACCTCCAATAGCAAGTATACTAATTTTGCACGGAATGGCGGAACATCAACAGCGATACGAGCATTTTTGTAGTTATCTAAACAGCTCCTCCTATGATGTATACATATACGATCATCGCGGTCATGGTAAGGAAAGACGTCTTTTTGAATTAGGCTATATTGCTCCCGAAAACGGAAATCAACTAATCGTTAGCGATGCGATTACCGCCAGTAAGTATATAGAAGAAAATAATCGGAGTAGTAAGCTGTTTTTATTTGGACATAGCATGGGGTCCCTTATTGCAAGGAACGTAATCCAAAGCTATGATCATTATCAAGGTGTCATCCTCTCCGGTACTATGTTTCCCTATTATCCTATGGCACGTACGGCTTATCTGATAGCAACTATAACAAAGCATTTGAAAGGGCCCAAGAAGTTATCACCTTTTCTCAACAATCTTTTATTTGGAAGTAAGTACTTTACAGCGCATACCTCAAGAACCGTTTTTGACTGGCTCACCCGAAGCAACCCAATTGTAGGGGCGTATATTCATGATCCTTATTGCGGCTTTTTGTGTACAACTACCTTTTATCAGGATTTATTAGCACTTGTACTCGATGCATCAAAAAACAATCTCATATCAAAGACAAACAAGAACCTTCCCATCCTGATTGCCAGTGGTGAAAAAGATCCAGTTAGTTCTTATACTAAGGAAATCAAGCGATATGCTGCTGTTCTGAAGGAATTAGAATTTCATAATATTGATACGAAAATATATCCCGAATGCAGGCATGAAATTCTTAATGAACTGAACCGTGATGAAGTCTATTCCGATATTGTAACCTGGATGAAAAGCAAGCTTTAAAGCAATATATTCAATAGAGGTGTTGAATCCGTAAATTAATATGAAACGGATCACAACACCTCTTTATTTACTATACTTTATTTACTTCGTACTACCCTGTTTCGGCGGTCTAGGACCCATATACTGATAAAAATACGTTTTCATCATTCCATTATAAATTTTGCGGTTTTTATCCGCTTGTTTACCAATATATTTTTGAGCATCCTCATAAGCTGTAATGAGAAAATAAGACCAAGCATCCAGTGCCCCAAATACCTTCCCCATCTCTTTATAAAGTGCGGGAAGTTCATTTTTTTCCTCCAACCGTTCCCCATAAGGAGGATTCGTTATTACAAATCCATACTTCTTACTGCTGCTTAGCTCCTTAAGTGGCTTCTGCTGAAAATGTATAAACTGTTCTACCCCAGCAAGGCGAGCATTCTGCCTTGCAGCTTTAATAATATCACCATCAATATCATAGCCCTGGATTACCATTTGAACATCAAGTCTCTGCATCTCTTTTGCTTCGCTTCTTGCTTGTTCCCAGGTGTTTTGTGGGATAAGATTCTCCCATGCTTCTGCCAAAAAGCTTCTATTAATTCCTGGTGCAATTTTTGCACCGATCATAGCTGCTTCTATCGGAATCGTACCACTTCCGCAAAAAGGATCCACCAATATCCTATCTTTATTCCAAGGTGTTAACATAATTAAAGCGGCGGCTAGAGTCTCCGTAATCGGTGCCTTACTTGCAAGCTTTCGATATCCCCTTTTATGCAGTGATTCACCTGAGGTATCTATGCAAACAGTAACTTCATCCTTCATTATTGTTACTCTTAATGGATAAGAATTACCGCTTTCTTCAAACCAATCAAGCTTATACTTCATTTTTAGACGTTCTACCATCGCCTTCTTCATTATTGATTGAATGTCCGATGGACTGAATAATTTACTATTCACTGAATTTGCTTTTGCTACCCAGAACTTACCGTCCTTTGGAATATACTCCTCCCATGGCAGCTCCTTTGTCTTTTCAAACAGCTCATCAAAAGTCTCTGCCTTAAATGATGCTATCTTCAATAAAACTCTCTCTGTGGTTCTTAGAAATATATTAGCTCGTGCGCATGTATTTATGTCACCCGTGTAACTAACCTTACCATCTTCTACTTTTGTTATTTCACAGCCTAAATCGGTTAGCTCACGCTTTAATACGGCTTCTAAACCAAAATGGCACGGTGAAACATATTCAAATTGCTTCATTTTTACCTCCGAGGTATTTTCAGTAATTTTCTCCTGTATTTTCAGGTTACGTAACTGTTATTGTAAATCTCTTTTCCCATCTAGTCAATCAAGATTTATCTATTACGCTCTAATTTTCCCCGATATGCTCTTAATCCACCATATAGACTCTTAATATTATACCCATCTTTCATCAAATCCCTTGCTGCAAGTAAACTCACATTTCCTCTGTCACAATAGAAAATTAGCAGAAAATGTCGAGGCAATGTTCTTTTCTTATCTTCAAGTTCTTCATATGGAATATTAACAGCAGTAGGAATATGTCCTTTATCATAATCGTGCTTATCTCTCAAATCAATAATCATTACATTATTAGCACCGATATAGTTAATAATATCACCGGTTTTGATTGTTTCGAAAGACATACCTTTACTGTCACCACCTTTACTGAAAAATAAATGGAACCAATATATCATATTCAAAATAAATCATATTTGCTCATAATAAGTAGGAAAACAATTGAGTAATATTTTAATTCGTAGTAATGGCAAAAAAAAGATCCCTCAAGAATAATCTTAAGGGATCTTCGTTATCTTTTATATTTTTTAGTAGTCACTGTCAGAATTATTCATGTCATTGAATCTATTTCTGTTAGTATCCTTGGATGAATCTCTTGACGTTGAATTTCTGGATGAATCTTTGGATGTTGAGTTTCTGGATGAGTCCCTGGATGTTGAATTTCTGGATGAATCTTTGGATGTTGTATCCTGGCATCTTACATCTGAAGCATTTCTGCTGGAAGAGTTTGATGCATTTCTAGATGATCCTGAATTTGATGTGGTATTCTTGCTTGAATTACTTGTGTTATTGCTAGTAGTATTTCTAAAATTAGATGACTGACTATTTCTGGAATTATTGTTTTCCATATTGACCTCCTATACATACATGAGTGAAATTTAATATTGCATTGAATAGTATCTTCACTATATATAAATTTATACATTCGAAGGTATGATTAAAATCATCTTTTTCTTTTTAACTGTTCTATTTCCAATAATTATTATTTTATTTATTTTAATAGTTTCTCATTTAACTATATTTTTGTATACTACTCAACTATTATTTTATATTTTGACAAAACTATAGTTATTTGAAATTTTTTTATTCGTTACTTAATTAGGTTATTGACTATATTAAATACTTTGGCAAGAAATATTTATTGCATATGCACTTTTTATGTATTATAATAAAAGTGTGTTGGGGATTGTCCCTAGCACATTATAACCCCTTATTAATTATTTATACTCCCCTCATTGAAAAGACCGCTTGGCTCCCCCTTGCGGTCTTTTCATTTTACATAATATTGATTGCTAATATCGTCTTCGAAACAAAGAAAAAACTAGTAGTACTATAATAATCGGTACCGCAAACGCAAAAATAAAGGTCATTATAATTTTACCTATTATGAACAATATAAGTATAAATAGTACCATAATCAGTGCAAATATTAATTTATGATACCATCTTAACTGAAACATCCTAAATATTCCCCCATTGCCTGTAGCCCTATCTTTATAGGCTTTTTGGTGGCTCTCGTTTTCTTTGAAGTTCTCATAGTTATCATGACTGGTCGAACGATGCGCATGAAAAGTTGATCCGTCTTGTTTCTCTTTCGCTATTTTTTCAGTTTCTATTATCGTTCTAGCAATCAATCTCGGATTTCCAAGTCTTTCAATCACTTCATTCTCACTATTATTTTGTGAACTGATATATTGATCATAATATCTTATGTTTTGCTCTATGATATCATGTTTAACTTCACCTTCTAATGATTCCCTCAATATATTTAAAAACTCTTTTTTATTCATTCATTCAGCCTCCTTTGCATTATTCTAGCATACCTCGTCCCATGCGTAAATGAATATAAAATTAGAAGTTAATTAAATCTATCTAAACTTGTTATTGTTTACTATCTGTCAAAGCTGAGTATATGATTACGACTAATGTTTCCAGTTGCAAAGACGCTATAGCTTATTTGCATTACGTAGCGGTACTTAAGACTCTAAAATGCAAAGCCTAAACACCGACGAATGCGAATACTCCTTTTCGGAAATCATTTACCGTAATTATTATGACGAGTTTGAATTGGTAGCAAACAGTAATCTAGAATTATAACGATTTAGTACTTCTTATAAAACTATGTGAATGTAAAAAAAATACACTGTATATTGCTATACAGTGCATTCTTACTGTGTGTTAGAAGATTCGAACTCCCGACCTTCTGGTCCGTAGCCAGACGCTCTATCCAGCTGAGCTAAACACACATATTAATTTGTTGCTGTTTGAAATAAAAACAGCATTACTCTTCTTAAGAAGAATAATGCCGGCGACCGGAATCGAACCGGTACGGGAGATTAGTCCCGCAGGATTTTAAGTCCTGTGCGTCTGCCAGTTCCGCCACGCCGGCACAAATGGGACCTATAGGGCTCGAACCTATGACCCTCTGCTTGTAAGGCAGATGCTCTCCCAGCTGAGCTAAGATCCCTGGGCTTTGTATCTAGAACTGCTTAACCATATTAGCACATATCTTCTATCCGTTCAAGCAGTTTTTAGCGATATAATATGCTATTTTTTTCATCAAAGTCAACTTATTATCTGACTCTACGACCCAGAAGGGACTCGAACCCTCGACCTCCGCCGTGACAGGGCGGCGCTCTAACCAACTGAGCCACTGGGCCAAACTAATCTTTCAGGCTACTTTGCAACCTCTTATGTATCAGTGGACCTTC
>JAEZLH010000026.1 GCA_023435895.1 Bacillota bacterium | reverse complement strand
TGCCTCCAGCCTCCTTTGCAGATAAGCAGTCAAATCCATCCGGTTGAACCACACTGATATAGTAGGTTCCGGGTGTGAGATTTCCAAAGCTGTAATAACCGTTCTCATCAGTGGTTGTGGAAGTAATTAGTGCACCGCTCTGGTCAAGAAGCTTTACTGTAACTCCGGATATACCGGCTTCACCGCTGTCTTGAACGCCATCGCCGTCCAAATCCTCCCATACATAATCACCAAGGGAAGCTTTCTTATAAAGGCCTGCATCAATGGTCTGATCACTTACGTCGGATAAAATTGTAACAGGATCACTTTTGGAGGTGCTATCATTCATATTGCTATCCGTACTATCAGAACCACCCTGATTCCTCGGTGAATTAACATAACCGGAAGGTTTTACTACTTCCACTGTATATGTATCCGGGACAATATTGTTAAAGTGATAAATACCATCCTCATCTGTGGTAACTGTGGCTGTTTTTGTTCCGTTATGATCATATAAATTAACGGTAACACCAGAGATTCCGTTTTCTCCTACATCCTGAAATCCATTGGCATTCTTATCGTTCCAAACCAGATCACCGATTGAAGTTCCTTTATAAAGACCGCCATCAATAGTCGTGTTTGATTCTCCGGATTTAATGGTTACCGGATCACTTTTGAAATTGGTTCTGTCAAAATTACTGTCTTTTGTAGAATCACCTTGGTATTTCAACGTCATACCGGCATAGCCATCCGGTTTTACAATCTCGATAATATAGGTAGCGGGATCTAAGGCTGTAAAGGAATAAAGTCCATTCTCATCTGTGATATCACTTTGGAGAAGTGTTCCTGAATTATTTAATAGGTTTACCTGAACCCCTTGAACCGAAGGTTCATTTCCATCCTGAACTCCATTCCCATCCACGTCTTCCCATATGTAATCACCCAGGGAGGAATATTTGTAAAATCCACAATCAATTGTATTGTCTGCAGCTCCGGAAATTAAATTAATAATATCACTCTTATTCGAAGCAAAATTCAAATCGCTGTTTTTTGCAGAATCGGCTCCGCTTCCCTTAGGGCTCATTTTATCATAACCGGAAGGTGTATCAACGGCGATGTAATAATCACCGGGTAATAAATCTTTGAAGAGATATTTTCCATCAACATCCGTATCCATACGGGTAATTTCAGTACCTGTATTATCGAGAAGCTTCACAGTTGCACCCGAAATGCCAGGTTCCCCGGAGTCTTGGATTCCGTTGGCATTGAGATCCTCCCAAACATAATCGCCAATGGAGCATAGCTTATAAAAGCCGGCATCAATGGTATTATTACTCTCGTTCGAGATTAGAGTAACTACATCACTTTTCAGGTTTGTATTCAGGTCGCTGTCCTTGGCAGTATTGCCGCCTTGCCCTTTCGGTGATAAAGAATCATATCCACTGGGTTTATCAATGCTGATATAGTAGGTTCCTGGTGTAAGTCCGGTGAAACTATAATATCCGGTTGCGTTGGTGGTTGTAGATGTTATTTGAGACCCCAAAATATTGAGAAGCCTTACAGTGACACCGTTTATTCCGCTTTCACCGGTATCTTGAACACCATCTCCATCCAGGTCATTCCATACAAAGTCACCAATTGATCCTTTTTTGTAAAGACCTGCATCAATGGTCAGATTGGTTGCACCGGATAAAATGGTAAACGCACTACTTTTGGAGGTACTTGTGTTGAGGTTACTGTCGGTAGTATCGTCACCCTGATTACTAGGAGAATTAAGATATCCGGCAGTTTTCACCACTTCTACAGTATAAGTATCAGGAACAATATCTGTAAAATGATAAAATCCTGAGGCGTCTGTAGTAACAATAGCTGTCTTAGTTCCAGAGTGATTATATAAGTTTACAGTAAGTCCTGAAATTCCAGTTTCACCCGGATCTTGAATGCCATTGGCGTTTTTATCATTCCATACAAAATCACCAATGGAGGTATTTTTGTATAGGCCTCCATCAATGGAGTTATTAATCTCGCCTGAAATGATAGTTACCTGGTTGCTTCTAAGGGTGGTTCTATCTATATTGCTGTCCTTATTACTATCGCTGCCCTGTGTTTTTAAGGTAATGCCACCATAACCACTGGGCTTAACAATTTCTATCATATAAGTCCCGGGATCTAAAGAAGTAAAGGAATACAGACCATTTACGTCCGTAGTAGTGCTTTGAAGGAAGCTGCCGGTGCTACTAAGTAAATTTACAGTAACATTTTGTATAGCGGGTTCCCCGGAGCCCTGAATACCGTTTCCATTCACATCTTCCCATATATAATCCCCAATTGTCGCATATTTGTAAAATCCGCCATCTATGGTGTTATCTAATTCTCCTGATATCAGATTTATCACATCGGTTTTTTTTGTTGAAATATCTAAATCACTATTGATTGTTTGGTCTGTACCCACCTTAGCGGGGCTGACTTTATCATATCCTGCAGGATTATTAATAAGAATATAATAATCACCTGGAATAAGATTATCAAAGAGATATTTTCCGTTTTCATCGGTGTCCATGCTGTTAATTTCCGTGCCAGTGCTGTTTAATAATTTAACGGTAGCTCCAGATATTCCACTTTCCCCACTGTCTTGTAAACCGTTTCCGTTCAAATCGTTCCAAACATAATCACCAACGGATGCATACTTATAAAATCCAGCGTCCACTGTCATATCTCTCTGTGCTGTTGTTAAGGTGATTACATCACTTCTTAATGTTGTGGTATCTGCATCACTATCTTTATCAGCTGCACCGGTCTTATGTAAAGTCACTTCGTTATATCCGGAAGGAAGTGTGAATTGCACAATATATTTACCTGCAATCAGATTATCAAATCGGTAACTGCCGTTCGCTGCAGTTTTAATTGTACCAATGGGATTTCCATCAATATCTGTAGCAGGATTTAAACTTTCATCCAGCAGTGTAACATTAACGTTACTTATTCCAGATTCTCCGGAATCCTGAATACCATTTGCATTCAAATCATTCCATACAAAATCGCCAATCGCTGCCAAATACATACCTTGATCTACGGAGGTATTATTTGCTCCTGAGGATATAATTATGGAACTTATGGTTGCAATGCTGTCCGTATCTGTAGTCCATGCTCCGTCACTATCCGTCGAATCATTTCCTCCTCGATTAGATGGACTCCATTTGTAATGCTGAGAAGGATTCGTAATTAAAACCTTGTATTCACCCGGCTCCAAGTTTGTAAAGGAATATTTTCCGTTGGGATCCGTGGTTTGATTTGATACCGGATTTCCTAGTCCATCCACGACCAGATTCCCATCCTTATCTCTTAGCTGTACGGTAATTCCGCTTATTCCAGGTTCTCCTGAATCTTGAACACCATCCGCATCTTTATCATTCCATACGAAATCACCTAATGAGCCAAATTGATACAGTCCTCCGTCAATCGTATCAATCCTATCACCTGCCGATATTGTAATAGGGGAGGTTTTGCCTGTAGAGCGATTCACATCACTGTCCAGATCCACTAGAGGTGTTGTTCCACCGGAGGGACTGAATTTATTATAGGAGGAAGGCTTGATTACCTCCACTGTATAATTATCAGGAAACAGATCATCAAAGGAATATATTCCGTTATCGTCTGTAAGAGTTGTCTGGAATACATCCGGATCACCTTCCTTATATAAATTAACCTGAACATCCTTAATTCCTGATTCATTTGTATCCTTTATACCATCCGCATTGGAATCATGAAAGATCTGATTTCCAATATGGGCAAGATATACTCCCATATCCATATTCAGATTGACTTCACCTGATTCTAAGGTAATTACCTGAGTCGTTGCACTGGCTCCGCTATCTTTAATCGCGTCACTATCTTTATCCTCACTTGATCCAATATTGGAAGGGGACAATTTATATCCATTGGGAATTACAAAGTTTACTTTATATTGTCCAGGCTCAAGATTGGTAAAAACATACTGACCGTTCTCATCTGTAATAACCGGATCTACATTACTGAGATCTTTATGCTTTGCAGAATTTCCGTCTGCATCCAGTAATGAGACCATTACACCTTCTATGCCGCTTTCACCATTATTTTGTATGCCATCCGCATTTCGGTCATACCATACCCTGTCTCCGATTTGACCAAGGCGGAACAAGCCAAGATCCATTGAGAGATCTTCACCGGTGTTCAATGTAAAATCAGAAGTCTCCACGGAATTTTTCTCAATCCCCATGTCGGTATATAAATCACTCGTTCCAGGATTACCGTTTGAGTCAATTGTTATATCAGAACCGGATAAATATGGTGAAGTATAGTAATCACTTTCGTAGCCACTGGAATCCGTATAAGTTTTCGGATATACAAATTGTAACTTATAAGTACCCGCCGGAATTTTAGGGAAAAGATAGTACCCACTATCCCCATCGTGGTTGAATCCGGTTCGTGTATATCCAGCTAAATCATAGGCGGAACCGTTTTTGCGATATAAATTAACAAGAACACCATTTATGCCCTTCTCTCCAGGATCTTGAATGCCGTTTTTATTCTTATCTTCCCATACGAAATTACCGGCATTAACAAGTTCAGGCTCATTGATTTTAAAGCCTACTTTCAGTGGCTCTGAAGGCAGAAATGCGGATTGAACCTCGCTCTCACCGGTTCCATCCGAATCGGGATAGGTTGCACTATAACCGAAGGAGTTCCATGCGATTAAGTCAGTAGGTGCTCCAACCGGAGCTCTCATCGGCCATTCAATAGTGACACTATCTCCAGTTTTGAAGACCATATTGCCAAAATCAATCTTAATGGATTTTACCGTTGTGATATCCTTAGGAGGAGTAGTTGACCATTCATCGGAAGGGTTACCCGTTTTATCAAGAGGGTCTTTCAATTCCTCACAGGAGGGATTAACAACAGTACTATAGTATATGGTAATGTCTGAGGATAAGGGGCTTCCATTTTCACCAGTTATCAGATTAACCAGGTAAGGACTCCACTTGGAATCTCTGCTTTGCGTATCAACAACGCCGGTATCATTTATGTTAGGGAGCTTATCAACCAAGACCAAATTAGAAATTGGTCCGTTCGAACCGGAATTTTTAATCGTCAAACGATAGGATACAATACCTCCGCTTAACGTCTGTGTAGACAAAGGATATTCATAAGTTCCATAGTCGCTATCATACTCACCTTTTATTTTTAGTTCTGACTGTAAGGAGCCCATAAAATTAACGAAGATTTTTACATCATCTTTGACAAATTGATCCGTCTGGTGACCATCCTCATCGAGATCATTGGTATCACTGATTAGCTCGGAGGCGTCATTCTCATATTGGGTGGCATTATCCTTTGTGGATATGTACATGGTATTTGAAAGATAGCCGGCATCGGTCTTATCTTTAATGGTTGCTTGGTATTTGATATCGATATATTCGCCAGGTGCCAAAGAACCAGTCACATCAGCTCTTAACAGGGAATAATCCTTCCCGCTGATGTTTTTTGTACCTGAAGTATCTACATCAGGAGCTTGCGTAATACTGGAATTACCTTTATCCCAACCGATGTAAGTGATATTTTCAAATTCAGAGGGAATGGTATCAATAACAACAGGATCAATATAATTTCCGGTAGCAAAATCATTATTTTTAATACGTAAATTAAATTCAACGGTTTCGTTGTAATTAAAATGAATTTGATTATTTTTTACCGTTTTCTCAGCAACTAGCCAGGGCATTTCGCTAACTACATAGATGTCTTTGGACGCATTCTTTGTAGATACCGGATTTTCAGCCACAAAGGCCTGTAGTTGTGCAGTATTGGTAATTTTATTACCCACTGCAGGTTCCGATACCGTACCATTTACACGGATGCTTGCGGTGTTGGTAAAGCCTGGCTGTAATTGGCTGCCTGCAGAGCCTGTAATTGTCCATTCTACATCAGTAACATAATCACCCTCCGCTAAACTTAAAGCGGATACATTCAGTGTAGTATTGTTAGGTGATGAATAAGGATTTGCGTTCCACTGGGTCCATTCTGTGTTTAGATGGGATTTATACCTTATCCCAACGTCTACATTTGTAGAATAGGCACCCGTAGAGATTTGGGTTAAATTTATTTCAGCTGGAATTGAATCAGTAATTACAAGCTTATCAAAAGGAACATTTCCTGAATTCTTGATGGAATCCAAAGTGAATTTTGCTGTTTGTCCTACGGAATAACGATCATTGGACTGTCTGGAGTTTTTTGAAAAGGTTCCTACATTATAGGTTGGAGTTATAAAACCATGGGATGCTGTAGCGGTTCGTTGCGGTGCAGCAGAACCATCAAATTGGGTGGCATCGGCAGTTACATTATTAGTAACGGTGGATGAGGTTGTAAAAGTTACTGATGGGTATTTTAACACCACATAAAGCTTCTTTT
This sequence comes from Bacillota bacterium, assembly GCA_023435895.1. Taxonomy (GTDB): domain Bacteria; phylum Bacillota; class Clostridia; order Lachnospirales; family Lachnospiraceae; genus Mobilitalea. Next base: position 111,431 of record JAEZLH010000026.1, on the reverse strand, counting down.
GCTTACCCACATCTAAATTAGCGATATTCCAGGTTACTACTCCGTCTTCATAACTCCCTCCATCCGAAGCAGATACAAATTCAGATCCTTCCGGTATGGTGTCGCTAACAACAATATCCTTTAAGTCCATACCACCTATTACACTATTGGATTTTACGGTGACTTCATAGGTTATGTTTTGGTCTGTACATGGTAATACGGAAGAAGGAATATATCTGGTTTTTGTCAGAGACCAATCCGGAGCGTTTAAACGAGGTGTTACGGTAACCGGGTTACTGGTCACAAGCTGTCCACCCTCCGGTTGGATAGTTGCAGTATTGATAGCCGTGTTTGGATTCCCATTTATAGTAGCAGGAGTTTTCCCTTCCGGGAATTTCGCAACAATTTTAACAAAACCGGTACGTCCAGAAGAAAGTTCAGGATAGAACTTGAACTCTACAATATCATGAGTACCGTCATTTGTAACGGATACACTCTCCACGTCATCAGATTTGACAAAGGAGACATATTTTATGTTCTCCGGCAGTACATCACGAAGCACAACATTATATGATTTTTGGGTCATATTTGGGTTGGCATATTTCAGCGTATACACAAATTCCTCACCCGTAAGCGGATTGTTTTTGTCCACAGTCTGAGTTAAAGTAAGCGGCTGCTCTTCATCCGCCGCGACCTGAGGTAAATTTCCACTCAGAAGCACGATAATAAGAAGCAAGCTTAACACTTTTTTAAATAGCGAAGGACGTTTTTTTTCAGGAATCCAAATCATCTCTGTTTTCATAAAATTCTCCCTTTTCTCCTTTGGTGTAAATAAAAAAAACCACATCTCTAGCATAAAACTAGAATGTGGTAACTGGCTGCCATGCACTTTTGGTTTAGGCCCTTTAGCTTTGCGACATCATTTTTCAATAATTGTGCTTTTCTCTTAATATATACTATATTATTCCAAAGGGTAGGGATTGTCAATATTAGGACTAGTATACATAATATTTTTTCTGTTTTTACTAAAAAAGATTGAGTAATAATAAAATATCAGCGAAGCTTTGACACATTTGCCCTATCTTGCAGGAATTTTTTATAGTATAATACACTTTAATAGTTCTTACTGGTAAGAACATTATAAATGAGATGAAAAGAGGTAAAAAAATGAGACGTAAAGACAGGGAAATAACAGATTTAAATGAAATTCTCGAGATTATGAAAAAATGTGATGTATGTAATATTGCATTCTTTGATGAGGAATACCCTTATATTATTCCAATGAATTTTGGATTTTCCAATCAAGGAGAGCAGCTTGAATTGTATTTTCACTGTGCGAAAGCAGGCAAAAAGTTGGATTTGCTTCGCGCTAATTCAAAAGTGGGATTTGAAATGGACTGTTCTCATAATTTGATTATTGAGGAACTTGATTGTGAGTGTACCATGGAATTTGAGAGTATATGCGGAAACGGAACAATAGAAATTCTTCCGGATGATCAGAAAATCAATGCATTGTCCCAACTCATGAAGCAATACAAGGAAGTACCTGCTCATAATTTTAATGAAAAGTATGTCAATGCAATTGAGATGCTTAAGCTTACAGTGAATGATATAACAGGCAAACGTTTACGCCGTAATCACGGATAACATTATAATTCTAACTGGTAATTTAAGTTATGCCATGAATCATCCTTGTATGGCGTGATACGAAGATTACGTCTAGCAAATGATTTAAAAAATTAAGAGCCTCTAGGTCTTTCTATAAAGTTTATTGGTAATATGTATAATCGTTTGAATTTATCCAAATTTTCGTTGCCACAGACTAAACAGATCTTTTGATTGGAATATGATTGATAAATGTTCAACCATGTCCCAATCAAAAGAAAAGGTAGTCTTTATATTCATGCCATGATAAATAACGCAATTAACACTGTTCTACAATTTCAAGTCCACCATTCGTACCTATTCCTTCAAATAAAAGGTTCCCTTTGCGATTATAAAATTTTAATTCGATAATTGCATTATTGCACTCCGTTATTGTTCTGCACATTTTACCACGAACCGGTGCCATAATATTACCCCCATTCGCGTAGGTGATGGTTAAATCCAGGCGAAATCGTCTATCTCTTACGGATATCTTTAATTTCTTCTTATTATAACGAAGTACTCTCAGCCAAGAACCGTTATAGGTTGTGAACATAAAAGCCCGGTCCTTATACCGAACCATAATTAGAAATCCCTGAAAGCTTTTCCCAAGGAACGGGATATCTGCAATACTTACAGATACAGAAATATCATCTGGTTGAAAATGGTTCGATTGAGCCCATATCCAATATTTTGGCATGGATTTTCCCCAGTCTTTTTCGATATATCCGATTCCATTGGTAAAATCAACACGCTTGCCAGAGATTTTCAGATGCCCCACAATACTATGCTCTATACTGATAATATCATGATTGCATTCCATGAATGGCAGAAACGAAAACGGTCCCATAACACCAGGGTGAACTTTTGATCTTGGTAATTCCATAATATTAGTAAAGTATAAGTCTCCTTGCAGACTTATCTTTTTACCGTCAATATTTAACCGTATTCTGCTTTTCGAAAAATAATTTTCTCCAATCATAATTTCGAACTTTTTATCATTATATTGAAATTCATCCAAATCATAATGAAAATAACTAACATTGTGATCGGAGTCTAATACTTGTATAAAGGCATGGGTGTCCCACTCACCTATTGAGATACCAGGAATGATAGCATAACTTCTTTCCATGGTTCGATCCGTAATCTTAAAATACCATCCTTCAAAATAATTTCTCTTCTTATATTTACCCTGAAAGATGTCTGGATTCATTAACTTTCTGATACAATACATAGGGTTTGAATTCCTTTTCCATCATCGTGATCTGACAGCTCAACTTAAAATACTGGTTATATTATTGCTTTTCTGCCTTCTTTAGGGCATCTTCTGCATTTGGACACTCTCCGTTAAAATCTCCTCGAATAATCTTAATTGCAGTCTTTTCGGCATATATTTCATCTGCAGTCCGAACGCCATATTTTCTGATAAAGGGCAATGCAGGACACCAGCCTTGAAGCGCATGCTGTAACATAAATGCAGCTACCACACCGGTTAGCACAAACCATATCCTGCTAGATTTTATGCCCAAATAGGAACTGAGCAGAATAAATAAGGAGGCGTGTACTTCAAGCACGCGCTCGGTATCCCATTCCTGGTTTAATTGAGCTATTCTTTGGGTAAGCTCCGGCTCTTTACAGTTCTTATAGACATTTAGTGCATTAAGACTTTGCTTTCTAATCTCCTCATTCAGTTTTGGATCGGTTCTCATAATCACCTTCTGAAAGGTCGGAGGTAAAATGTTCTTCCTTTTCATATCATCACCACCTTGTGTGTTTTTACGTAGTATGTGTGATATGAATAAAATTATACAAAAAATGGGCTATAACAATCATAATATTCGTCCGCCCATTGTGTTTCATTAACCGGATGAATATTAGACTGTTACGCCCTTTTATGTTTAACAAAGATTAAGCTGTCTTCTTCTTTTTGCGTCTAGGTGTAGCATACTTGTCAGTAGCATTTTCACAAGCACCTACACCTGCTAGTATCAGGAGAAAAAGAGGCAGCGTCTGTACCCAAAGCAAAGTCACATCGGTGATGCCATGTACCAAAGAAGCGGCGGTTACTGCTAGAATCAATGAAGTAATCATTGTATTCTTCTCTTTAAAGCAGATACGAAATACTGTTTTATAGATCTTTGAAAAGTAAATAAGCATCAATGCAGTACCAATAATACCGAAATTTAAAATTGAATCAATATAAATGCTATGGGAATGCGGTATAATTTGATTCAGGTAGGTACTATGGAATAAATACATATATGAATAAAATCCATGACCAAACCAAGGAGCCTGTATAATCGCTCCTACTGCTTCGTTCCAAATCTGTTGGCGAAGTCTTACGGTAACTTCCACATCATTTAGTCTGGGAATAATATTCACTCCAAGAAACAATGCTAGGAAGCCCCCGATTGCAGCTGCAAACAACCAGATAGATAATAAACGGTGTCTCTTTAATAAGATCATTAAAACTGCCACACCGACAAAAACTTCAACCCATACAAACATACTCTTGCAAAGATATACACTAATCAGATTCATAAAAGCAACCATGTAATAATACCAGCTGTTTTTTTGCTTGGTTAGTACCTTGTAAGCACAAATAATAATTACGATGCCTACTACCGTTCCAAAATAGTTCGGGTAGAAAAATACTGCAGAAACTCTGCTGCTTCCATGTTCCAGTGTATTTACGAATTTTTCCACAATCGCATATCCGGCACTGGTTAAGCTAAAGGTACACATTAAAGTCATCAATTGCTCAAATAAATCTTTAGTCATGATGTTACGGATATACAAACCGAGCACCGCTGCAAATATCATAACAGCTCCGGTTGCAAATCCAGCCCAGTTCTGATATACCAGAGGTACAATCATAATGTAGGCTAAAAACAGCTTTAATATGGTAGCTCCCTTATTAATAAATATCATTTGTCTGGTCTGTTTATTAATCATTAAATAAATTGCCAAAAAAACTAATACGATTGTTGAGAGTATATAAGGTAAAAAGATAGCTGCAGCAGTATAAATAGCTATATTTGCCTCGACCAGTGACACATCAACACGTCGTTTTGATACTATATTTTCTATAATCGTCATCCTCTTTCAATTATAAAATTGACAAATTCCCTATATTAACATTACTCAATCATATATTGTACCGATTGTACGATATATGCTCCTCTTATTTGAATAAAGGTTAATATCCCCAGTCAAATATGTATTTTAGCACAAACATACAAAGAGCGCAATCTTTTTCACTGATTTTTCACTTTCTATTATACAAACTATACAATTCACCAAAGATACAGTGCTTTTGCATACTATTTTAGGAGGAAATGACGAAATATATTATGCAAAACGTTGAAACATATTTTGCTAACTAATCCTGATTATGGTGTCTATATTTCTTTCAACAGAGTTAATTTTTCAGTATAAACAGCCCTTTTTGACATATTAATCAACCATATTCAAAAAATATGAATGTACCCTTAAATCGTTTGTTAGCTCGGGATGGAAAGTGGTAACCAGAATGTTCTTTTGTCTTGCGGCCACAATGTTTCCATCTACTTTCCCAAGGACTTCTACTCCGGCTTCTTCGCTGATGGCTTCAATCAATGGAGCCCGTATAAAAGTCATGGGAATCCTTCCTACCCCCTTCATTTCCTCTTGAATATGAAAGCTTCCAAGTTGTCTTCCGTACGCATTTCTTTTCGCTGTAATATCCATTACGGAAAGATATTGATGAGAATCATTTATGATATTCTTTGCCAGCAGAATCAAGCCGGCACAGGTACCGAATACCGGGACTCCTTCCAGTATCATATTTTGTAATAGCTGGAACATGTCAAGTTCCCTCAACAACTTTCCAATGACGGTGCTTTCCCCACCAGGAAGAATAATTCCATCAAACTTATGTGTATTTAAATCTCCCTTCTGTCTTATCTCATAACCCTCTGCCCCCAACTTTTCAATTGCAAGTTTATGTTCCGCGAAGGCTCCCTGCAATGCTAAAATTCCGATTTTTTTCAATAGATCATCTACTTTCTGTTTTCCTTCTATGTTTTAGCACTATTAATAGTATATTCACTAAGGCCAAGTCTCCTGGCTTTATGCAACTTCTCATTAACACAGAATTAATAGCACTTTTGTCTCTCAAAACATGTATACTTTGGTTATATTCCTCTTTGTGCCATTAAGAGTTCAATTTCATCCTCATTAATTCCTACCATAGCATCTCCTAAATCCTCGGAAAGCTCCGCAAGAATCTTAGGGTCATTATAGTTTGTAACTGCTTTCACAATTGCCTGTGCTCGTTTTGCAGGATTACCTGATTTGAATATACCGGACCCCACAAACACCCCTTCAGCTCCCAGCTGCATCAATAAGGCTGCATCAGCGGGAGTTGCTACTCCACCAGCCGCAAAGTTAACAACGGGAAGTTTTCCATTTTGATGAACATATTGAACTAAGTCATAAGGTACTTGTAACTCCTTTGCTGCATGATATAATTCATCTTCTCTTTTATTTTGAAGTTCTCTGATCTGCTTATTAATCAATCGCATATGACGAACCGCTTGAACCACATCCCCTGTTCCAGGTTCTCCCTTGGTTCTAATCATGGAAGCCCCTTCCTGAATTCTTCTCAGTGCTTCCCCAAGATCCTTTGCACCACATACAAACGGTACGTTGAATTTACTCTTGTCAATATGGTAACTATCATCCGCTGGCGATAATACTTCACTTTCATCAATATAATCGATTTCAATGGCTTCAAGAATCTGTGCTTCAGCAAAATGTCCGATACGAACCTTTGCCATAACTGGAATGGATACCGCCTCCTGAATGCCCTTAATCATCTTAGGGTCGCTCATTCTGGAGACTCCTCCAGCCGCTCTGATATCTGCTGGTATTCTCTCCAGCGCCATAACAGCACATGCTCCTGCAGCTTCTGCTATTTTTGCCTGCTCAGGGGTGGTAACATCCATAATTACCCCACCCTTTAACATCTGTGCCAAATTCTTGTTTAATTCATAACGCTCATTCATTGTAATAGCCATCCTCCCTGATTGCAATTCTAATTGTTGTGTAACTATGTTTGTACATGTACCTCTCCTTTGGGTTTTAAGAGCTGCTCTTTTTATACCACTTTACCCAAAAGCCCAGAGATACCTTATTGAAGTGAAACGACTTGATTGTGACCTTTATTATTCCTAAATAGTAAATAACTTGCAGTTTTATAAAACTTGATTTATTATATTATCAAACTGGTATAATGGTAAGCATCAGAAATCAATAACTTGATGGCATCAGATTACGAATGAAGGGAAAGCATATATTTTTAATGTACTACTAACTTTATTTCATATGATGTAGCGAATTAGAGTAGTAAGTGCATTGCCCTTGTAATAACAATAAAATCATATTAATCAATGAAAACTATATATTACAGTGAATGGGTGGTAGCAAACATTTTTCGTTTGGTGCCTTGCCAAATGGGAAAGGAATGAATATTATTATGGAACTTTTAACACTAAGACTTGAGGCAGATAATAAAAAGCCGTACTATCAACAATTATATTCCCATATTAAAAATGAAATTCAAAACGGGAATATTACCTGTGATACCAAGCTTCCTTCCAAACGGAAACTATCCTCCTACCTTGGAATTTCTCAAAATACCATACAAGCCGCATATGATCAATTAATTGAAGAAGGATACATCACATCAGTTGAAAAGCGTGGTTTCTTTGTATGTAGGATAGATACTTTGCAAAATTTCAAGGTGCAGCTTCAAAAGCAATCAAAATCTGTGAATGAAAATATTCAGGCTAATTATGATTTCACTTATCATGGGGTTGACTTCCCTTCCTTTCCCTTTGACCAGTGGAGAAAGCTAACGAAGGAGGTAATTAATGAATATGATCATGAGCTTCTTCAACCGGGAGATTCCCTGGGTTACTATGGCTTACGCTGTGCTCTTTCAGATTACCTTCACCAATCCCGGGGGGTTAACTGTTCTCCGGATCAAATTGTTGTAAGTTCAGGTACAGAGATGTTATTTCAGACCTTAATTCAACTATTTGATCAGGACTTTATCTATGGAATTGAAAATCCAGGCTACGAGAAACTGAATCAGCTCTTTACAGGAAATCGTGCGAGATTTACCTCCATTGGGATTGATCGCAACGGCATGCTTCCTGATGAAGTCATCAAATCCAATGCAAATGTCTTATGTATTTCTCCGGCACATCAATTTCCCTCCGGCAATATTATGGGAATTAGTAGAAGGATTCAGCTTTTGAACTGGGCGAATCAAGATAATAAACGTTATATCATTGAAGATGATTACGATAGTGAGTTCAAGTACAGCGGAAAGCCAATTCCTGCACTCCAAGGACTTGATCAGAACGAAAAGGTCATCTATATGGGCTCCCTATCAAAATCCCTATCTCCTACCCTTCGAGTTAGTTACATGGTGCTGCCGAGTGCTTTAATGAAGCAATTTAAGGAGCGACTGTCTTATATCCTTTGCCCGGTACCGACCATGGAACAAAAGGTTCTCTGTCGATTTATTGAAATGGGATATTTTGAACGGCATTTGAATAAAATGAGAAACTTGTATAAGAGAAAACGGGATATGATGGTTAAAGCTATCACAGATATGAACTGTAACATACAACTTCATGGGGCAGATGCGGGTCTACACCTTTTAATAAAGGTACATAATCGTATGAATGAGGAGGAATTGATACAAAGTGCCTTAAAACTTGGGGTAAGAACCTATGGAATCTCCAAATACTATTCAGAGCGTTCGGCTATCGATTCTACCCCAACACTTTTGCTGGGATTTGCGACAATTTCGGAGAAGGATATTGAAGTTGCGGTAGGTTTATTGAAAAAAGCATGGTTTGAAACATAATATATTTTCGTAATGTATTGTAAGCGGTAAATACATCGCATCAATGCTTTATTCTTCATCATAGTGGAAAAGAATTTTAAAGAGTAATAATAAAACAGGGCTTCCTATTGTCCATAAACATCGTTACTTGAGGTTGTATGAATAATAGAAAGCCCATGATAATTTCAATTAAGAATGAATTTATTTTATAAATTATACTTATAACTTATATATTATGGGAGTGTCGTTGGCTTATTTTTGTGTCGTTCTGTCTATATAATGACTAATATTATTAATTTCCGAATATCAGAATCAAGATTAATATGGTTCATTAAAGCAGAGTTAGGATATTCTCATAAACTTATAAATATTATATCGGAAAGCTTAAAATAACTTTAAACACATCCCCATCCACCTCTACATCAAACGTCCCACCGCAATTTATAGTGAAACTTTCCGCAATGGATAGGCCGAGCCCGCTGCCTTCGGTGGATCTGGACTGGTCTCCTCTGTAAAAGCGTTGAAGAATTTCATCCTTGGTAAAGTTCATCTCATAAGAGGATATATTTTTAAAGATAATTTCAGCTCTTTGATTAATAATATAGAGATCAACGTACACTCTGGTATTTTGCAGAGAATATTTTAAAGCATTATCAATGATATTTTGAAATACTCGATAGAGCTTCTTTCCATCAGACTTTATAATAACCGGTGTATCCGGAAGGGAGAGCTTAAATGGTATTCCGCTTTCCTGAATTTTATCTTCCATATCGGCTAAGGTTTGCTCTGTTAAACGTTTTAAATCAAGATGTTCTTGTTCGAGCACCATATCACCGCTAGAACTCTTTGCTAGTTCAAAGAGATCTGTTACGATCGTCTTTAAACGGTTTGACTTGTTATGCAGTATTTTCACATAATCTGATGCTGTTTCACTTAATCCCTCTTCCTTTGAGAGAAGATCCACATAGCTAATAATGGAGGTGAGGGGTGTTTTAAGATCATGGGATACATTAGTAATTAAAGCGATTTTTGTTCGTTCTGATTTCATTTGATCGCGAAGGCTTCTTTCTATCCCTGTATCTATTTCTTTGTAAATAATACTGTTTCCTTTCACATACCAAAAAACAACCATGATTAATATGATAATCGGTATTATGACAAGCAGTGATTTCAGTGCCCCAAAAATAACTGCCAATAACGTACATACACCTACAAACATACATAGTATCACTTGACGGCAATAAAGTACTCTAGTTGATAAATTGCTATGTAATAGGTTTCTTGTAACAAGATATTCAAAAATATCTTTGCCAATTAGTCGAGCATAGTGAAATAATTTATAAATAACACTGTGAAATAATAAAGTTCTTGCTTTCGATTTTCTTACTAAAGACAAAATAACGAAAATAGTAAATGACGTATAGATCAAATGAAACACAATGAATTTAAACATAGTAGCAAAATCGTTAATATGCAGACTCAGACTTATAATAGCAAGGAAGGTAAATCCAATACTGATAACTAATAATAAATCCGTATAAATTTTATCCATCTTATACATATAACCCTTTTTATTGCTATATTCGAACCAGGTGATAATCATCAGGTATAATAACATAAAAAATCCTATTATGGATAATACCACAGAGGTGGTCATATGATATTTGAAGAGTTTTCTATTTAAGATTAGTTCTTTTTGTTTTTGCTCAAAGAAGCTGGAGGGAAAAGCTAAATAAGCAGTAGAGGATATCATATCCGTAAGTTTATCTGAAACAGTTTCTTTTGTTATGCCATCGTACCAAATTCCTTCTTTCATAAAATAATATTGCTCTGACTTTTGAAAATAATCCAAATAAATCTTATTGAGTTCATCTGTACTTATATTAATTCGATTTTTAACAAGCTCAACATTAGTTAATATTCTGTCAGGCGCATTATAATAGTATTGAATCAGATTATCTTTCTTTTGGAAAGCATATAAATTTAAATCCTTCATACGGAATAATGCATCATAATGATCATTAAAAAAGAAGGAACTATTTCTATAATCCGTCTCCTCGTAGTTATTAAAGTTTATTCCATTATAACCTGCCAATACAAATTGTATTGCTGCACTTGTGAAAATAATTATCGTTAATAATAATACTACGCCCTTTACTACAATATTCCCACTAAACTTTTTCAATTTTGTAACCAATGCCCCACACCACCTTTAAATAATTTGGTTCCTTCGGATTGATTTCTATTTTCTCACGGATACGACGAATATGTACCATTACGGTGTTCTCGACGGAGTAAGCTGGTTCGTTCCACACTTTTTCATAAATCTTCTCAGAGGAAAATACGCACCCTGGGTTATTCATTAAAAGCTCCAGAATTCGATATTCGGTGGGCGTTAGCCGTACCTCCTCACCATCACGAAACAATTGTTTTGAGCTAAAATCAAGAGTAAGGGAACCATTTACTAATCGGTTAGTACCCTTTTGATAGCCTGCGGCGCCTAGATATAGATAACGCCTTAACTGGCTTTTTACCCTTGCGATTAATTCCTGAGGATTGTAGGGCTTCGTGATATAATCATCCGCCCCCATGGATAAGCCTAGAATTTTATCACTATCCTCCGATTTTGCAGAAAGAAGAATAATTGGAATATTCTTTCTATCCCGAATTTTCATTGTTGCAGAAAGTCCGTCCAGCTTTGGCATCATAATATCTAAGATAATCAGTTGTACTTCCTGAGTCATCAAGATATCCAGTGCCTCCAAGCCATCGTATGCCTTCACAATTTCATACCCTTCTAACATTAACAGCTTCTCAATTGCTTTAACAATTTCCCTATCATCGTCAACTACCAGTATTTTTTCCATTCTCCAAGTACCCTTTCCGAAAGACTGACTTCATAATAAATGGTAAAGCTTTCAAACCTCTCTACAGAAATCTTACGAATTTCTTAAGACATTAGCGGCAGCTATTCAGTTAATACAATGTCTCATTTAACTTCTTTCGGATTGTTCTCCAATCCGGTAGGAATAGATCCATATATCCCTTGAACACATGATTATGACTTGCTTCCAGAAGATGAACTAATTCATGTACCACTACATACTCCAGGCAAATGGGTGGCTTTTTTGCCAACTGCAAATTAAAACAGATTTTATGGGTTTTTACATTACAGCTTCCCCATCTACTTTTCATATCGCGAAGGGTAAAAGCCGAGGATTGTACTCCTATGATACGCTCCCATTTTTGAATTAAGGAGGGCACTTTTTCCTTTAATTCTTTACGATAAAACTCGTTCATACTTGCTTCCCTATGTGCCAAAGAGTCAGGAGCCCCTTCTTTCATACACAGCTCAATGGAGGTTCCATTAAATTGAACTGATTTGTTAGCGCGATTATGATGAACTATTAACGGATAAAAATTACCCCATAATGGTATTTGGTCACCGTCATCATAGTTGATGTTGATGGTTTCACTCTTTTTCATCACGTTTTCCCTGTGAGAATTAATCCATTCCAGTTTTGACAAAACAAATAATTTGATCTCCTTATCACTCATTCGGAGTGGTGCAGAAATTTTTAAGGTTCCATCAGGGGGAACAATTCGAAGATATACATTCTTTATTCTCTTTTTCTCAACTTCAAGGGTTAAGTCATTTACTTTTATTTGTTTCATACTCGCTCCATATTTTTCTTATAATATAAAAGTTTATTAGATATTGCTGAGGATTTCATTCTGCCTTACCCATGATTTTTCTTTCCGTCATATTTAAAGCATAATTTGAAAGGCTTGTATATAAAATATAAGGTACTTATGATTAATTACCAATTAAATGGTAAAACTTTTAGTCAGGAGGTGTATTTATGATTACTTTTATTAAAAATTATGAACTTGATACAATTAAGAAGAAATTCATGCTACTTTATGTATTGAATGTAACTGACATTATGTTTACCCTATTGCTATTGCAAACTGGATTTTTTGCTGAAGCAAATGTGTTAATGGTTAAGGCAGTCAGCAGCCCATTGTTAAGCCTTTTTATCAAGGTATTTATTCCTGCAATATTGTTGTTATATATTTACCATCGTATTAAGGCAGCGAACCCAAATCAACTGAAGGCGGCAAATGTTGCAGTTAATATTTCTTTGTCAATGTATGCTTTCGTTAACATAACTCATATCGTATGGCTGTCTATGTTACCTTACTTAATGGCAAAATACTAAGATGAATATCCAAAACAGATAAATAGAGCTTCAAAAGCGTGTTTCATGAAATGCTTTAGAAGCTCTTTTTTGTGATGTAATCTTAACATATATGAAACTGATGGGTATGCTTTAACCAATGCAAGGAAGTTCTTTAATCATTTCATAAAGCTCCTGATAGTTCCCCTTTCGAATAGGAGTAATATCTAGTTCCTCTGGACAAATAATGCAATCAGTCAATAGAAAAGTATCCATTCCAAGTTCGGCTGCACACATATCCTCCACAACATCGTTGCCAACCATAATACACTCCCCAGGTTCTTTCCCCATAATCGTTAAAATTTCTCGGTAGTAATCCAAATTTGGCTTTGCATAGGAGCTAACCTCATAGGTAGTAATATGATCAAAGTCCTCTGGATCAAGTCCGGCCCATTGAATGCGTTTGTGTACTGCAATCTTAGGGAATAAGGGATTTGTAGCTATACCTACGGTATACCCCTTTTCTTTTAACAGTTTAATGCAATCACGAATCAATGGCTCCGTTGACGTGGTTCTTTTTGCAGCCTCGAACTCATTCTGATAAAAATCTTCAAAGATTTCTTCTAATCCATCGATTTCAGTGTTTAATAGCTTTTGAAATTCAATCCAAAATTTCTTTTCGTTGGACATGGAACCATCATTTTGAATCATGTAATAGGTACCCTTCATTAGTGCTTTAATGAAGGCATCCGGTTCATAACCGTAGGGTATAATCTTTACAGCTACAGCTTTGAGATATGCTTCAAGGAACTTGTCCGTGCTTTCCATGGGCAACAGAGTTCCATCTAAATCAAATAAAAAGGTATTCATCTTATCCTCCAATTGGCAAATGCTACATCCATATTAACAAATGAAATGTGTCAAATCAACCCATTTTTTATAGAGGTAACATTATTTGTATTTGGCGCGGCTATTCTGATATACGTTAGAACAGGTGATTTACATAGAATCAAAAATTCGATTCTTGATAAATTCGGCTTGAAAAAGCTTAAAATGTCTCAATCCTTCCCTAAGTTCGACAATGATAGAACTCGTTCTTCTACCGCCTGTATGCACTTTACTGCAGAAACATTTTTATCCTTTACCTCCAACATAATATCAATATTCTTATCCTCCAACTGATCATAGAAGCATATAAACTCCTTTACTTCAATGGTTTCGGAATGACTTCCCGGTTTACCGTCCAGCCTTTGCTGGGAATAATGAATCTTTTGTTTTCCGTCTAATTTTCTCCACGTATGAGCGCATTCTGTAATCCACTGGGGAATTGATTTCAGTTCCATTGGGGAATTAATGCTATGGTGTAAATTGTCAAATACAGCAGGGATTCCCAATAATCTTGCCGTTTGAAGTACCTCTTCTATATTATAAATCCTTTCATCATTCTCAAGAATAAGACGATTTTTAATTCCTTCCGGCAGTAAGCTAAAATTCATATGAAATCGTTTCAATGCCTCCTTTTTATCTCCATAGGCTCCTCCGATGTGAAGAATAATTTTGGAGTCAGCTTCCATTCCAAGAGAGGATAGAAAGCGATCATGATAAATTAAATCTAACACAGCACGTTCTACAACGTTAGAATCTGGTGAATTAAGGATGGTATACTGCCCGGGATGCATGGTTACCCGTATATTAGCATCCTTGATTGCTTTACCTAATTCATATAACTCGGTTTGAAATTCCTTCCACCAGTTTAGTTGATTTACAGGATGGGAACCAAAGGGGATAATATCGGAGCTGATACGAAAGAGCTTAATCTGATTTTGCCGATTGTATTCTATTATGTGGTTTAAAGCAGTTAAGTTCTGATGAATCAAACTTCTAAGATGATCTGGGGTTGCATTCTTTAAGATGCAGCTGGATAGTTTTGTGTGTTCTACATTAACAGTCAAACAGGCATAACCGATTGCCATAGTGTATCTCCTTTATTTATAGGACTTCAAGTGTTATAATAATCTAAGAACTGTTTCTTCCACTCCTGATCAGGCGCATACTCAGAAAGTTCTTCTAAGCCTGCTTCCTCCTTCAAGATACGATATAGTATGTTTTTTTCCTCTTCCGTCAGCAGGCTAAAGACCTTCGCAAGCTCCTCACCATAAAAACATTCCTCAATGATCTCTTTCCAATCCTCCATACTTTGAATCTTCTCTCTGATACGTTCCAGCTTTTGTGAAATTAGCGGTAACTGATTCAATTCTTGAATAAGATTTCGAAGCTCCTCATCAGTAAGTAAAGTACTATCGTTATAATATACGATTGGTTGCTGTGCGCCATTCTTAGCAAGGAATAGTGAGTTAAGAGAATGGTGTAGGCGGTTGTTCATAATTCGTGATAGCAGGTCTGGAACTCCTTTTTTGGCATATTCAAAAATACTTTCATCCAAAGATAATTTCACTTTTAATTGAAGCAATGCATCCGACAAAAGAGTGGATATTTGTGCCTCATTTAAGTCGGATAATCGCTTTATGAGCCAACTTTGTTCTGCTATCTCTAATAGTAATCCAGGTTGTAAGCGTTGTGCTATTTCACAACCGATTGCGTTGATTAAAACTACCTCAAATAAATTGATTAGCATATGTTCATAATCTTTGTGAAAGACTTTCATAAGATTATTTATATCATTGCCGGAATATTTCATTAAAAAGCGATTTTCGATCATTAATCTTCTTAAGTATTCATAGATATATTCTACCCCAATTAAGTGATCAACATCATGAAAGAGTTGATAATCAATCATACCCGCGGCTTCATCTGCAGAATATTCCGGATTATAATCATGAAAGAATTCAGGGAGACCCTCCCATATGGTATCATGATAAGCAATGTGATCAATCTTTATGCAATTGCTTTGAATCCAATTTAACATCTCACGGGTTTCATCCATTTGCTTCTGGATAAGCTCCAACCCTTGATAAAATAGTTCTGATATACTCTTTGTCAATAAAAATTCAATTTTTGTTTCCATATCGGATATTGATTTTAGATACAATCCGATAGTATAACTAATGGATTTCAACAGCCCTTGTGCCAGTTCTACCGGAATAGAAGTGCTTTCTCCATTGGTAAAACGGTCGGTTTCCTTAGCTAAAAGCTCAATCATACCCATTTGAATACGAGTGATTTCCTCCGTAGAGAGCAGATTTCTTTCACATAGTAGTTGAAAGAAGGATTGAAAATAATAATCCTGTTTTAACTCCTCCTCATGAATAAGATTTCTTTTAATCAGTTCCATCCTAGTCCTCCCCTTCCCAATCCAGAAAATCAATATAGTTATCTTCATAGCCGGTATTATAACGGTAGTCATTTTGTCCATACCGAATGTCCCTGCAGTAATTTTCTAAAGCCGTTGTACTTAGATACTCTAAAGAACCGTTACATTCATTATCAAAATAGTTCTTCATAATTTTAATTAATTCATCATCGGACAGTTCCTCCAAAGATTCGTTTTTAAAATGATAGAAGGTTTCCTGAAGGGTAATAAGAGATTCTAAATAAATATCTTGATAGAGATATGGGGAATCAGCAAATTCCATAATAATCTTTTGAATTACGCCTCCGCCCAGTTCGATTCGGCCATTCATTTGTAGAGCTTCCTTGCGATTTTCAACTAAGGCGCCAATCTCCTGGTCTGATAGCAGCAAGCCATAGTTTTGGGAGAATTCATTACATTTTTTCACCTCAATGACAGTGTATTGATTTAGTAATGCAACCGGCAAAAATAGAAAGGAATCATTCATTGACTTCACCTCATATAATATTTTTTTAAAAGGTATTGACAATTGACGTGTTTTATGCTATAGTATAGTTGAGTTATAATACATTGTCAAAAATCAATCTTGAAATTATATTATATGCTATTTTTATTACAAAGTCAATCAATGGCTTTATTTTTATGCATTTATACTTGATTAGGGTGTCAAAAGGTCTTTCAACAGACCATTTTGACACCCTAATCATACTTATTATTCATAAATTATCTTATCGTCCTCTGTGTTCATATTTAAGATGACATGATATGAAGTCAAAGCTGTAATTTGTATCACAACTCTTCCTTTTACCTTCTCCTTATATTTTCCCTTAAGACTTTTAAAGAGATCGTAAAAGCCTTCATCTAATTTGATATCTGATGCATGATCAAAATCAATAATTATATTATTATTGGATTTGATCTTGGTTGGTTGTATTCCGTCGGTTCCTAAAAGCTTGTGGATTGGCCCAGAGTATAATAAGAGCTCCTTAGAAAATGCGAGTCGTTCTATTATTAATTGCCCGCCAATTAACCAATACTGTAACGGCATGTGTTCACTCCTCATAATTGATATAATAACCGAAGGACGCTGGTTTCTTTGCATTCTTAGTAAGTACCCATAAGGTGTTCTGGTTTACATCAAGCGGTGCCTCTCCATCACCATCGGTAAAGATAATCACCAGTGGAATTTTTCTCTCATCGGCTAATTGGAAAACAGGACGAAAATTGGTTCCTCCTCGTTTTACTCTCTTTTGATCACTTACAAACCTTGAAAGTTCTACTGGTTCGGTACATTGGGTATCAAAGCGTGTAACAAGCATACTGGCACCGGTGATTTTGTTAATTTCTAATAATTCTTGATAAAATCCCTTTATCTGGTTGTCCGATATGGAACCGCTTTCATCAATGGCGATTAATGCATGCACACCGATAGACCGTTTTGTTCCGGGTAATTCTTCATATCTTCTGGATTGGCGTTTATAGGATTTGCGCGTCATGATTTTTCCTCTGCCGATTAAAAATCTTTTTAATATCACCCTCCAATTAATTCTTATATCATAGTATACCTCGTTGACCACATCCTCCAATCCCTCAGGTGCTTCCCCTTCAGACTTTGCATCGGAATATAGTTGTTCCAGCCTGCTTTTTAATGCATTAATTTCAACAGTAGATGCTTTTTGCTCCGATATTTTTTGAATTCTCATGGAGTTACCGCCTTGGGAGATAAAGATACTATCCTCTTCTATGGCTAGAAAGGATTGGAAATCCTCCTGTTCAGTCAAAAAGAAATAATAATATTCCGCATTCTTGCTTTTCGGAATTGTGCTCTTCAGTTTTTGAGCAATCCGTTCTACCGTAGCTCCCTCTGGAAGAATATATTTTTCTTGCATTATCTCATGAACAGCCATATCACAGGCGATAGACCATAGAATAACCTCTCTCGCTCCCCTTCGGTATGGGTGAAGGAACAAAACGTGCAAGAGTTCATGGATTAATGCTCCAATCTCGTGATCTGTTGATAAATGATTGAACCATTCCATATTATAATAGATAATCAAATCTGGAATGGATGCCATTTTTATGGTGGCTATCTTATCCTCTTCAACAAAAGTAACAGAAGAAGCTACATAGCCATAATAAGGTTGCTCCATGAGAAGCTTCATTACTACTTCCTGTATACGCATACACAGCTCTCCTATTCCGACATTATAATATCTATCATCTTCTCACTCACTTTATCAAATATTTCTAGTTTCTCCATAACCTTATCACTAATGTCCTTACGCTGCAGACCTAAATATTTAAAAAAGAGAATTTGAAGTTCATCAGGTAAATCAGTTACAAATTGATTGATATTTTTGTAGTTCTCTTCTTGGTCAGATAGAAGGATAATTACTTTCTTAATAATATAATTTAATTGTTCCATTTTCTTTTGATCCACAAGCTGAAGAATATCCATCCTTACCTGGTCATAATGTTCGAGAATCAAAACAGCTGAAGGGACTTTATTATCGGGATTACGTAAGAAACCATAAAAGGAGGAGGCTGCCTGAACACCAACAATACCTGCTATTAATTCCTTCATTAAAGGTTCTTCCAAGTGGCAATTATTTAAAAGTTCTTGAACTTTCGTCCAACCTCGTGGTGTTGGGTATTTTGAAAGAGCTGTGGAGTCAGCCGCTTTTTTTACCATAAGGAGCATGTCAGGACATGCTTGAAGATAAGTTAGAACCTCATCATTTGGATTATGCTTTAGTGAGAAAAGGATATAGTCTTCTAAATCTGCATCGATTTCGATGGATATAAATCGGTCAATCATGGCATCATCCAGGGAATTTACCATATAGTTCATTGTATCCGGATTCATGGTTACGCCAATTGCCCAACCTTTAGCAATGTCATGACCGTTGATTCTTTTTTCCAATAAAAGTGGATACAAAACGGAAATGGTGTCACTGGGAACACGATTAATCTCCTCTAATACAAGAATTCCCTTTGGGGGATAAAGTCCCTTATCAATCGCTTGTTTAGTCGGAAGAAATTGAGGTGCAAGATATAACGTAATTCCATGTTCTCTGTCCTTATCGGGCAACCCCATAAAATCAGGTCCTTCCAGTGCAGCAGCATAGAGGTTGATATAGCCGATTCCAAGCTCTTCGGCACATTGTAAGTAAGCAGAGGATTTTCCGATTCCTCGTTCGCTGATTAGTGCGGTAACAGAGTTTGTGTGTAGATATAGTTCCTTGATGCAATCTTTGGCTTCATTGATTTTCATGACATCATCCTCCATCCATTTTATACCATATTATATCCATTCTACCCATCTGTTAATTAATTGTCAATTTTTGTTTTGTAATAAGTTTTGATTCAGCATTTGATTTTGCCTTATCATATTTTATTACGATATATTATAAGAAGACACCGTTATATACTTTATGATCTATTCTCGAATAGAATCATAAACGTGATATAAGGTGCCTTCTTAAGGTGAATTAATATTAGTATAATTCAAAATGGTATAAATAGTTTCTAAACGATTAGTGCTTTATAACTTCTATTACTGCAAGATATACATTGTATTAATTACAGTGCGTCAACACCGCGCTCTTTCGTTCTGATACGAATACAATCTGTGATTTCACTGACAAAGATCTTACCATCACCGAATTCTCCAGTTGCTGCAACGGAAGTAATGATATCAATAATCTCTTCTAACCTTTCATCCGGTACGACTAATTTGATTTCTGTCTTCGGACGGGTATTCATGATTACTGTATTACCTCTGATGTATTCGGTAAATCCATACTGATTACCGCAGCCAAATACCTGATTGATGGTAATACCATTGATTTTGTTTTTTAAAAGTGCATCTTTTAAGGGCTCCAGACACTCCGGTCTGATGATTGCCTCAATTTTTTTCATGGTTACTCTCTCCTATCTAGTCAAATTTAGTCCATACCTGTGAAGGAAGGATATGCGAATTCACTGTGTTCTGTAACGTCAAGTCCCAATGCTTCTTCGTTCTGTGTAACACGGATTGGCATAAATACCTTAATTACTGATACGATAACAAAGGTTGCAACTGCCGCAAAGACAATGGTTATGCCAATAGCTATCAACTGTACTACTAATAATTTTGTCTCACCAAAGAATAAACCATTCCATTGTGCAGTTGAATTGATGGATTTTTGTGTAAATAAGCCGGTTGCAATACCGCCCCAGATACCGCCAATACCATGACAGCCGAATGCATCAAGAGCGTCATCATATCCAAACTTGCCTTTTACCTTAGTGATAAAGAAATAACATAAAGGACTTACTGCTGCGCCGATGACTAAGGAAGCCCAAACAGGTACAAAACCTGCTGCAGGTGTAATTGCAACCAGACCTACTACTGCGCCTGTTGCCGCACCAAGAACGGTTGGCTTACCGTGTAAAATCTTTTCAATTAACATCCAGGAAAGCATTGCGATTGCTGCTGAAGTATTTGTTGTAATGATTGCATGAACTGCAAGACCATCTGCTGCTAATGCACTTCCTCCATTGAAACCGAACCATCCGAACCATAAGAGTCCTGCGCCGATTACAACGAATGGAATATTATGAGGCTTGTAGGATACCAGACCGAACTCTCTTCTCTTGCCTAATAAGATACAAGCTACTAAGCCAGATACACCGGAGCTAATATGAACAACATTACCACCTGCAAAGTCTACTGATCCAAGTTGACGTAAGAAACCGCCGTCGCCCCAAACCATATGTGCCAGTGGATAGTAAACAATTATTGACCAAGCAATTACAAATATAAATAAAGCGGAAAACTTCATTCTTCCTGCCAATGATCCACAAATCAAAGCCGGTGTAATGATTGCAAACATCATCTGAAATACTGCAAATAATGATTCCGGAATTGTTGCTGAATATGCCTCATTTGCAGTAGCACCTACTCCATTAAAAAATAGATGATTGAAACCACCGATGATACCGCCGTGATCGGTACCGAATGAAAGGGAATAACCTACTATAACCCACAATACGGAAGCAACTCCGCAGATAAAGAAACATGACATTAATGTATTTAATGCATTCTTCCTTCTTTCCATACCGGAATAAAACATAGCCAATCCCGGTGTCATTAAAAATACCAATGCTGCGCACATAATGACAAATGCACTATTTCCCAAACTGATTTCCATAAACATCCATCCTTTTTCCCTTAGATTTTTTTTAGAAAAGCTTCCTGATAACTTTTCACTATTCGTATGCTATAACGCACATAAAAAGGCGATCCACCTTTAGAATACTTTCTAAAAGTTTGATCGCCTTTGATGAATAAAAATTATCATGAATCAAGAGAATTGTCAATTACCTATTTTAAAATTTTTATAAAAATCATGAAAAAATGATAATTTCATCGTATAAATCAATATTTAAAAGTAAAATATATTGTATATTTGTAAATAATTACATCTTTTGTATAAAATTATAGAACCAATAAGTTACAAAACATAGAATGCATCTTATTGGTTCTAAATATAAGTTTTATTATTTACAATTGAAAACAGAATTTTCCTTAAATTAATTTCATTATTTACAAATTCTATGTTGTTTCCAAAATTGAGACGATTCGTTGTATGGATTCCTGATACTCTTCTTCGGAAGAATTTTTAAAGATTAATAAATCATCAATTACTGTTGGGTCATCCAAATTAGTTGGGATTGTAAAGTCGCAGCTGGCAATATACTCATCCCAATGCTCCAGCTTCCAGCTATCCCTGTCTGAATTACGTGATATCATACGTTGTTTGCAGACTTCTATGGAGGTCTCAACCCATACGACAACCAGCCTTGCATTTTTTTCTTTCAACTTCAATTTCAGATTGTTAATGTAATTCAAATCTCTAATTTCTTCTGTAAAGGGAGCATTGATTAGCACAATATCATCGTAATCCAGAGCCTCCATAGCAAGCTCTACCACGGTTTCATACTCATAATCCCTAATATTCTCTTCAAAGAACTGGGAGCTTCGATTATAGGGTTGAGCTGCTACTTTAAAGATCTGTTTGGATAACAAAATCAGGGTATCCTTATCAAGATATACTACATGTTTTAGGGTCTTTGCTAGTTGCTTGGAGATATAGGTCTTTCCACAGGCAGGTGGTGATGTGACTAAGATTAATTTTTTCATAGAAATCCTCCTTTGTGCCAATTGCTTAGCATTCTTTTATCAGTTTAACATAAAATTCAACTGTTTTCATTAGTGTTGTAATCGGAATTCTCTCATTGTTTCCATGAATCATTGCTCTTTCCTCTTTCGATAACTCCATTGCTGAAAAACGGTAAACACGGTCCGAGATTTTGCAATAATGTCTGGAATCACTACACGCCATCATCAGATATGGTGAAACTACGGCATCCGGCCAACAATTCGAAATTACAGTTTTGAGTTTATTCCATCCTTCGCAATCAGTATCTGAATGAATGGAAGGATTCATACCATTAACTATATTGATCGATATCCTATCATCATTAATTATTTTCTTTAAATAGTTCGATGCACTGTCAAGGGTATCCGTCCCAAGCAAGCGAAGATTTGCACCCACACTTGCATTGGGAGGAAGCACGTTAAAGCTCCTGCTTCCTTCCATTCTTGTCAATGCACAGGTGGTTCTCATCATAGCATTCAGCTCGCCACCGGATATTTTGCAAAACAAATCCAAAAGGGGACGAAAGCACCAAAGGTTGCTAAACAAGATACGATAACCAAAGCTGGAATGCCTGCCCAGTGTATCAAACATTTCCTTTACAGGCTTTGTAAGCTGAGAAGGAAATGGGTTCTTCTCAATACTTACGGCAGCCTTCGCCAAGCTACCTACGATTGTATGAGTGGGAGGTGTTGAAGCGTGGCCACCCTGACTTTCCATCGTAAATTCAATGTTTACACTTCCCTTTTCAGCGATACCAATAAGAGCACAGGGACGGCTTACTCCTGGGAAGACATGCTCGACAACAGCGCCGCCCTCATCCAGTACAAAGTGCGGAGTAATTCCTCTTTGTTCTAATTCGCGTACAATTTCTGAGGCGGTGTCCCCATCAATCTCCTCTTCCCCTGAGAAGGAGAAAAAGATGTCTCTAGATGGTGTAAACCCATCTTTGATTAAATGCTCTGCTGCTTCCAGAATGGAGCATAGCGTTCCTTTTGTATCTAAAGTGCCTCTTCCCCATATCATTCCATCTTCGATTAATCCTTCAAAAGCAGGCTTATTCCAGGCACTCTCCTGAACAGGAACAACGTCATAATGCGCCATGAGAATGACAGGCTCCTCAGGTTGCTTCCCCTTCCAGTGAAATAATAGACCTGTCCTGCCAATATATTTACGCTCACAGTATTGATGAATATATGGATAACGTTCTTGCAGTAACTGAATAAAATCATCGAACTCTTTCATGTTTATTTTATTTTCATCCCGATCGGATATTGTTTTGCATTTTATCATATCTGACATATTTGTTATTATTCTATCCTGGTCAAGGAGAACCGGTTCTAAGTTGATTTTTGGCTGGGACTTAGGTCGAAATAATAAAGCCCGTATTAGGATTAACAGGATTAATATGCATAGCAATAACAAAATTCCGGTAAATAGATAAATTCCCATATTATAACCTTCTTTTCTCATATTTGAATCAAAAAATAAATAGTGACAAATACACTAATACGAATGTCAAAATTTGTTTATAGTTTAATAAAAATATTATTACCCTTTATTTTAAATAGTTCGAATTATAAACCCGTGTTCGTTTATATATAGTCCTTTTTATATAAAAACCTTGCTCCCCCGATAGAGATCAAAGCTCCTACTGGAACTAGAATGCCAATATATCCTCCCATGGAAGGAAAAATGAGAAATAAGATTATCATGAACGCCAAGGGAGCGATGGATACTTTCCAGTTCTTGCTGATATAAACAACTGCTAGACCACCAAATAATGCAGGAAGTATTTGATCAAAGGCCGGTTTTAATGTTTGTGAATTCAAAATTGGTGTAATCTGAGCAATTAACAGTACTCCTGCTGCGATAATTATAGTAGTAACGATGGACGAGGTAGCGATTGCTATTGTTGATACGATTTCCCCTTCCTCCGTTCCTGATTTCACCTTGGCGCTTTCCATTGCATTGATGGCACTTGGAACCTTCAGATTGGTTAAATTACCGGTTACAAAGCCAAGGTAAGAACCACCGGTTCCGAGCATTGGGGTGTAAGTAATTACTTCAATAGTTCCTACCGTCCAGTAAATAGGGGCTACCCCCAATAATCCCTTTAGAATAGGACCAAAACCTGGCCAGGCGTTATAGTAAATGCAAATAGAAATAGGCACGAACATCAATAGCACAAAAGCGCTCCAAATCCATATCTTCCCGTACACATGGGACATTTCATCGTAGGTTTTTATTTTCATGTTGTTTCCCCTTCCTAACCTATTATTGGTGTAATGATTGCTGCAAAGGCCATTGCACTTAGCATACTGATAGGCATTGCATAATTGTATAGCCAATTCACTTTAAATACCTTCACAAACATACCACAAACTGCCATGACTAAAGCAGAAAACAGCAGGACAAAGATCGGTATCCAGCCCCTTAATCCTTCTCGTACATCCATAAAAACCATACCGGAAAATGCAGATATCATTCCCAAGAACATTGCCGTAAGAAATAAATCTCCCCATTTATTATCTCGTTTTTTTAGGGTCAAAAGACCATTTTGAATCCTCTTTAACAAAAGAGGAACAAGTACAAGACTAGGCATGATGCCCAATGTCATGACCCATGCAATGACTGCGAAGCCTTTTGCATTGCCAATGGTTTCTGTTATAGGTATATGCATTGTATTTGCTGCTGTAGTTGCTGCCGGCAACTCATATGTAATCGCTCCGATTACACTTAAACGTATCCAAGGAAGTGGGAGTCCGAGAAATTTGGAGAGGGTTAAAACGCCAAGCAGTATGGATACTGCCGGAGCGATGGTGAAGATTGCTGTAGATGCAATGATTTTTCTGAGTTGGGTCATGTCCATTCCGATTACTTTGGCACGTTTATAGGAACGAATTAGAAAAAATAGGGATTGCGCGATCACAAATACGATAACCACAGCTGCGACCATATATAAAAAGCCGCCATTTGGATTGAATTTCATTAGATTACTCCTCCTTTGTTTGATTAGGCATCCAAAATACAACTGGAATACCCTTCCATAATAATACTAATATATCATTTTGGCTTCCTTCAATCAATATATGTCTTTAGATTTATACAAACCGATTTATACCAAAAGACAAGACCATTTCAATAATGTCTTCAAATACATCCATTTTTACTAACACCAATTTTATAGCGTATCTTAGGAAACAAAGGTAGGGTTAAATGCTAATGATAGGGAATAAAACAGATTTTTTAACAGTAAACGCTAACTACAGATGTTTAATTAGCTTATCCAGATTTATTGCAGTCACATAATCAGCTTCTATGCATGTTTATCTTTTTAAATCATATATTAAATGGAATAGGTTTAGGAGGTAAATAATGCCAAATAGTAGGGAGGAACAAGGAATTAGAAAAATGATTTTTACAGGAACCGGACAAGTAAGTGTAAATCCGGACTTAGCAATTCTTCGACTTGGTGTACAAAGCACCGGAGAGGACGTTACGCAGATACAGGCGGAGAATGGACGAATTAGTCAACAGATTTTAGATGCATTACATGAACTTGGTATCAATGACATAAAGACTTATGAATATCAGATAGAAAAAATGTATGATTATGAAAATGGTCAACGTATTGATAAAGGATACTCCGTTCGTAATATATTCGAAATCAGAACGACTGAACTTGGTCAAGTGGGTGTAATCATTGATACTGCGGTACAACATGGTGCCAATGTGGTAGATTTCATTAATTTTGACGTAGAAAATCCGGAGGTCTATTATCAACAAGCTCTGACAATGGCACTCAATAATGCATTTCAAAAAGCAAAAACCATATCTTCTAGCTTACGAATCATGTTCAATCCGGTTCCCATTATGATTAAGGAGAATGGTACACCGCCCACACCATTTGCACCCATGTATGCCTCCAGAGAAGCCTATACTACTCCTATAGAACCTGGAAGTAAACAGATTACAGCGAACCTGACAGTAGAATTTGCTTATTAGGTTTGAAAAATGAGGCGGGAATAACATTATTTTATAGATCATGAGAAACTAGATGACCAACCTAATATGGACCCACAGAACAAATAATATTTTTATATAGAACTTTATTGACCCAATGAAAAAACCAATATTCAGACTATATTAAGTTTAATTAAAATAGACCGGATATTGGTCTTTCGTTTATATTACAAACTGCTATTGTGATTACAAATTATCCTCTTAATTTTTTCCCTTGGGACAAGAGTTGAATTGACTTTTCAATACGATTTAAACGTGTTTCTTCTTTTTTTGCATCATTAATCCACAAGGTATATTCTCTTTTCGAGGTATAGGACAGCTTATCAAAAAAATCTTTGGCATCAGGATACTCTTTGAATTTTTCTATGAGAAGTTCAGGAATTTCAACAATACGTTCTTCCTCATCCTTCTCTAAAGTAACTTTAACTAAGTCACCGATATTTTTTTCAATCTTTTTTCTGATTTCTTGTGTCATTCCTAACATGTAGCAATTGCCCATTCTTACGATAGAACCACGATATTCAACACCATCAAAGGTGGCTTTTACTTTGACTCTTTTTGCACCGTAAACCTCCTCCACATCAAAGGGTGGCTCAACAAAGGCACCATGCATATTCTCGTGTTGCTGTATTTTAGCCTGAAATTCTTGTATCATATGGACTCTTTTCCCAGATTATTCGCTGTTTTGATTGGTTAATAAGTTTAATACGGTTGGGTTATAATTAATATCTGAATAATTGGTATTGCTCTTTTGCTCTGCTTTCTTAGTGGAATCTTCCTCATCATCATGCAATAGTATGTCCAAGAAGCGAATATAATCTTCATATGAAAAAATAGAAGCTAAATCCTCTGCAGAATCTATCTCTAAGGAGGAATCACCACCTAGAAGATAAGCATAATTAGTGCTAATTGGAGTAGACGTGTTAACCGCTGCAGCATGATATATCTTTCTGCTCTCATCAGCGCTTTTTTCCTTGGTTGATGTAGTATAATTATTATACTTGTCCGCTATTTTGAGATCACCTTGGTTATAATATCCCATAACTTTTTTGACATAATGCTGTGTTTCTTTAAAGGGAGGAACTCCACCATATTTTGCCACATTACCACTGCCCGCATTATAAGCTGCCAAAGCAAGCGTAATATCTCCGTCATACTTTTTAATCTTAGCAGAGATGTATTTTGCTCCCGCCATAATATTTTGTTCAGCGTCAAAAGAATCCGTTACTCCTAAACCTTTTGCAGTAGCAGGCATAAGCTGCATAACTCCCTGTGCTCCACAGCGGGAAACAGCATTCGGATTAAAATTTGATTCCTGCTTTCCAATAGCCTTTAATAGATTCACTGGAACATCATATTTTTTTGCGGCCTTCTCAAAAATCTGATCCAAGCTTTTAGATTCTCCCAGATATGATTCAAAGTCCGTATTGTTCGTACTTGCTTTTTGCGTACCAATATTATAATTTGTATTATCAATATTTGTAACACCATTTATCTTAGACATAATGTAACCTCCATAAAAACAACTGCAAATTAATTCTTCGTTGATATAATATTAATTTATTTTTTGATATTTTTCAACTATTATTGCATTATTCTGTGTTTTTATATTCTGAATATTGTAAAATAGTAAAGATGGTATAAAAAGTATTCGTAGATACTTTTTATACCATCTTCATAATTACATACCGGACATCATTAATAATTCGGGATTAATCATACCAAAAATCATTGCTACATGTGCTACTACCAGGAAGATTCCTACAAATATTGCATGCAATTTTAATTTTTCCTGTTGATCACGCTTTCTTCCGATTAATCCAACTTCAAGTAATGTCATACCTAAAAAAGGTATTACTCCTGCAAGATAAAAGCCGACTGCTATTACATCTGCAGGTCCCCTCCACTCACCGGAACTGGTGATTGGAATTACTGCATTAATAAGCAAATAAATAAATATACCTAAAAAGTAAAGCCCAGCAAATATGCCGGTTACCTTATTTACGATTCGCGCCTTTCCATTATAATTTCGGGTATACAAAATTATCAATTCTGTAATAGCAAGGGTTTCTGCGCAAATAACTGGTACCGCCATAAAGATTAACAAATGCCAGGGCTGACTTGTTGCTAACAATTCCATGTAATGTGTCATTGAATTATTCATATCTACTCCTCCTAAAAGTTTTATATAGTAATTTTACAGGACAACTATGGAGATTTTATGGAGATTTAAAAATTAATTCAAGTGAAAATTGAAAAAATAATATCTTGCTTCAATAGATATTTTAACATATACTAAATTCTAGTAATTATTGAAAGAATTCTTGGGTTCATATTTGGCTCATATTCGGATTCAATATAAAATGGAGGTATAAACATATGTTGATGGAACAGTTGCAAAAAGACATGGTAGCTGCAATGAAAGCAAGGGACAAGGTTCGAAAAGATGCTATCTCGACACTTGTATCCGCTGTAAAAAAACTCGCGATAGATGAAGGATGCCGTGATGACATTCCGGAAGAACTGGTAGACAGAGCAATTTTAAAAGAGTTGAAGCTTGTAAAGGAACAATTAGAGACCTGCCCACCGGAACGTGAAGAATTAAGAGCAGGATATAAAGCAACCTTAGATATTATTTCGGAATACGCTCCTGCAATGATGTCAGAGGAAGAAATAAAAGCCTTTATCGTTAATAATTTTAGTGATGCCGTTTCTACTAAGAACAAGGGCATGATTATGAAAGGCGTAATGGCTGAATTAAAAGGAAAAGCGGATGGTAAATTAATCAACCAGGTAGTGGGTGAACTTTGTAAGTAAACAATATGTTTCACAATATAGAATTATTTTGATAAGATTGATTTCATAATTTGAAATGTGTGTTTTCTATTTTGAGAACACACATTTTTTCAACAAATTATTACATATACTTTTTGGATTTGCGATTAGAAATGCTTTATTCTGACAGAATAGTATAAAATTATATAAAAACTGCGTACCTTTTTAGTTCATCTGAATATTATATTGTAGGATATAAATTTGGTATCCAAATTTTATAGTATAATAAAGGAGACATTTTATGGGTAGCTTTCATACAAATAATGTGAATATCGGAAGTTCTAATTGCAATCCTTGCTCAGAAAATGCTTGTAACGCAGCAGTTCTTGTAGCAGATACTCTTACCGGTGCTGATAATTATCCATGGAAAGGCGGAGACTTTAAAATTCCTAAAGTTCTTTCCGAATTTGTAGTTCAAATTGACACAGAAGCAAAAATTAAATTAAATGATACCGCATATGAAATCAAACGTGTTGAGAAACAAGTATTTCTAACCCAGTGCAGGTATATTCCACCGACAGATAAAGTTTTCATTGAAGGTTACATCAGAAAGAATATTGAATACGCTTCCAAGAGCTGTGCAAAAGGTCACGCAATCGGTGGAACCATTAAAGATACTACCGTTCATATTCCTTTTAAAGCATATACAAAGGTTGATTTTGGTTGTAATAAACCGGTGATCACTCCGAACCTTCCTCCTATGGTAGCAAGATACTTCGATGAACACAGAATGGGCAAAAACATAAGAGAAGCAGACAGATCCGATGTTGAAATCTTCAACGAGCCTGTATATTGTGAACTTGAATGGACTGCAGTATTTGACGCAAATATTGATGACGTTGGCACACCAATCTGTGGATTTTTGAATGAGGAAGAATTCCAGGAATATACTGATAAATCCGTAGTTTATATCTGCATAAAATTACTTCAGAAGCAACAGGTTTGCTTCAATGGCGGACACGACAAGGAGTGCAAAAAATCAGAAGAATATAAGACCAATGACTGGAATTTCCCGATTAGTGAAGTGATTAAAAAAGGATAACATTCCTACCTTGCTGTTACACTTAAAAATAAATAGTAAGCTGCTCCTGAATTAGTCGGGAGCAGCTTACTGCGTTTTTATTCTTTAGATTTTTTTGATGATTTCTTTTGAGTAGTGGTCAGATTCTCTCCCACTCTAAATTGTACCATTCGAAAGATTAAATCAAGCGGCATCGGTTCATTAAATGGAAATTGAATCCCGCCCTTAGTGTATTTATATCCAGATAGTTGTTCACGAAATGCTTCGATTGCACTTGGAGTAGGATAAAATCCTATGTGCTTTTTGAATACACCAAAATAAACCAAGTTTCCATTTAAATAATAGCAAGGCATTTGATAGCTGATTTTTTCAGTAGCTTCCGGAGCTGCTTTAAGTATCGTTTCACGGATCGATTTTATAATTCCATGGATATTCTCAGGGCACATGAGAATATATTCATCCACACTATTGAAATCACTTTCCTTTTCATTCATATCTGCGTCCTCCTTTATCTTTCAATGTATTTTATTATACTTATTTTCTATTTTATCATCCATGATAAAGGAATACAATAACCCTAGCACTAATCCACCTTATTCGAACTTGTTCTATTATTGTTCACTCCTAATTTAAAACTTGGCATATTCTCAACTTTGACTGGGAGTGAACATTAGCCTTGTTTTTAAAACTTAAAAGCTGTTACAATTAATAGAGGAGAAATCCCTTAATTAACTGCAACAGCTTTCTTTAATACTGATATTCTACAATGATAGTAACACTCATTTGCATCTTTTTTCTCTTAATCTGACTATAAGTTACATCTTCTACCATGCATAGTAACGTTCCCAGACTATCCTCACTGGTTTCTAATGGTATATGGATAAAATGGTTAAATAACAATCTACGATTTACTCTGTATAATTTTCCGCGTTTTTTGATACAATCGAATCTGAGATTAATATGAAGTTCTCCATCAAATTGCAACTTTTTTTCTGTGACCACCTGATTTTGGTGATCTTCTCCAGTGGGAACCAGTTGATAGCTAATTACTTCAGCAATCACATTGTCAGCAATAATTTGGTTTTCTCCAAGTATAGTACAAGGTAACTTGATTGGAAAAAAGACATTGAACCGAACCAAGTGTTTGGAGGGATTCGCATTATGTTGATACGTTTTACTTACCGAATTTTCATTCTCTATAAAAATCCCCTCAGTTCATAATAATACTATGTTACTATTATATGCAGGGATACGTACTTGAACTACATTACTATTTCTGCCTTCCGTCACATCATCAATCCATAGATTCTTTTTCTTTGCAAAATAACCAATCATTAATAATAAGAAGATAGGCAGTAATTTTCTTAATAATTCATTGTTCCTCCTTCACCTCAACGATTAAGAAAGCATCAGACGATAAATATTCTTAACATCCTCTTCGTTCAAGCTCACAAAGTTACCCAAAGTTCCCTGACGAACATCTCCGTGGCATGCAGTGTGTGCCATGGCTTCAATATCTTCTTCTTTCGCACCAAGTTCCTTGAAATTGATCGGCATACCAATGGTCTTAAGGTAACGTTTTAAGGCTTCAATGCCTGCCTTTGCTGTATTTTTAGGGTTTGCAAAATCCATCTGACAGCCCCATACACGTACTGCAAGCTGAGCAAAGCGATTCACATCATGTTCCATATTATAAGTCATCCATGCAGGGAATACCACCGCAAGACCGGCACCGTGTGCACAATCATAAGTAGCGGAAAGCTCATGCTCAATATCATGGCTTGCCCAATCCTGTGACCTTCCAACACCACAGGAATTATTGTGAGCCATCATTCCAGACCACATAATATTCGCCTGAGCATCGTAATTCGTGGGATCTTCTACTGCTCTGGGACCTTCTTTAATCATGGTAAGTAAGAGTCCTTCAATTAAGCGGTCTGTAACCTCAACTTCTTTTGTATTAGTAAAATAACGTTCAAATAAGTGAGCCATAATATCCGTAATGCCACAAGCAATCTGATAAGGGGGCAAGGTTTGGGTTAACGCCGGATTAAGGATAGAAAAGCTTGGTCGAAAAGCTTCTCCGGAGGCGCCTCTCTTATACATACCCTCTTCATTGGTAATTACGGAGTCAGGAGAACCTTCACTTCCTGCTGCAGATATGGTTAAAATGGTACCAATTGGAAGTGCTTTTGTTACGGCTTTGCCCTGGTAAAAGTCCCAAAAGTCTCCCTCATAAACTGCCCCTGCTGCAATTGCTTTCGCTGAATCTATGGCACTTCCGCCACCCACAGCTAGAACAAAATCCACTTTCTCCTGTCGGCATAATTCAATGCCTTGATATACTAATCCACTTCTAGGATTAGGCTTTACTCCGCCAAGTTCTACATACTCAATTCCTTCTGAGGTCAATGACGCTTTGACACGATCAAGCAGACCGGAACGAACTACGGATCCACCGCCATAATGAATTAAAACTTTACTTCCTCCAAAACGCTTAACATACTTAGCGGTATTATTTTCTTCCTCTTTGCCGAACACAAAGTATGTGGGGCTATAAAACACAAAATTATTCATACTTTTCTTCACCTTCCCATTAATTCTGTTGATCTGTTTAATATTCAATACCTCAATATTTAGTTAGGTATCAATAATATTATTATAAAACAGTACAGGAATAATTCAAGAAGGCACCTTAAAGTACCCTAGAAGCATTCGAAAA
Source organism: Bacillota bacterium (assembly GCA_023435895.1). Classification (GTDB taxonomy): domain Bacteria; phylum Bacillota; class Clostridia; order Lachnospirales; family Lachnospiraceae; genus Mobilitalea. The sequence continues at coordinate 78,609 of JAEZLH010000026.1, read as the reverse complement.
ACCAGTTGAGATTATGAGAGGCAATTTTAAGTAAATATCAAGATAAATTCATTACACCATCTCAAAGTATAATCAATTTTTGTTTGTGAATAGGTTAGAATTTAATATGTAACTTAATCTTCTCCGGTACACTGTGCCTTTGTAACTTCAAATCGATCACCGATATTTTGGTATCCCCAATCACACATTAATTCTAGAATTGGATAGAGAGATTTCCCCAATTTCGTTGCACAATATTCTACCTTCAGAGGTGACTCTGAAAGAACAATACGTTCAATCAAGCCATCGGCTTCCATATCTCTTAACTGTGAAGTCAGGGTTTTCTTTGGAATATGATCGACTACTGTATATAATTCGCCATAACGTTTTTTTCCATTTTCTATCAAATGGTAAAGGATTAATGGTTTGCATTTCCCACCAATCATTTTCAGTGTAATTTCCATCTCATAAGCTACTTTTATTTTCTCAGATATATGAATCACATCCTTCTTGTTTTGTAATTTGGTTCGTCACAATCACTTTATTCTACTATATTTTATTATGATTATACAATCTTTTTCTAAAGCTCCATGAAGAAGGAAATTCTGTTTGTTCTCGCATATAATAAATCAGATTATTTAATCAATATAAGGATGGACTCATATGAATACCTCTCTTTCAGGACTACAATTGTTAAGCGATGCAGTAATGCGTGTGGAAGATGCTCTTATTATGGAAGTCAATGCAAACAGTAGAAGATCCGGTTATATCTTAATCTCCTATGAAATGGATGATACACAAGAGGATCAATCCGTGAATCAAGTGCGTCTCAACATTGGTAAAAACACCATCATTATTAGTGAATACGGTGAACCACTGAATTTAAATGATTTGGAACAAGGTATGAGAATTGATGCGGACTTCTCTTCTGCCATGACCAGAAGTATTCCTCCACAATCAAGCGCGTTCCGAATTGTTGTTTTATCCGACGAGCCAACCACTGATGTAACAATTGACCGTGTTGTCGAAGTGGACCCGGAGAACAATTTTCTCCTGACAGGTAATCCCTACGATTTCTATGATCAAATGCGGTTTAATATATCAGAAGCTACCGTTATTATGGATTCCAACGGCATCATTATCCCTTTGGCAGCGATTCAGCCCGGAAAGCTTGTAAATGTAGAACATGCAATGTTCCAAACAATGAGTATCCCTCCCCAGAGTCCGGCATACCGGATACAAGTTCTTTAATGCAATACTCCCTGCTGTCAAGCTAAAGTATGTTGCTTGACAGCAGGGAATGCTTTAATTAAATAGCGATCGTAATTGTGTCAATATAAAATCACTGACCCCCTTCGGATTTTGTGCCTTAATAACGGAGTAGGCAATCTTCGGAGTAAATAGTTTGGGGTAGAAAACGAGATATCTGGAATCCCATGCGGTTGGCCCATATTTTTTCTTATATTGGTGCAGTGTTTTAAAGCCATAAAAATTATTCAAATTCTCATATACGAATTCCAATACTTTACTTGCCACTTTGTTATCCTCTCCTACGTTTGCAAGAGGAGCCAATCCAAGGGAACCCCAAAGGACGCCTTCTTTCTTCATAGTTTGAAAGGCTTCAATCGTGATTTTCTCCATTACCCCGATTGGAGCATCTTTTTTTCGCCTGGTTACATCAGCATAATATCCCTTCCCCTCCAGAAAGGGTACAAACACAATAAATCCAAGCATTTTATTTTCCGAATCGTAGGCTAAAAAATATCTTCGGTCCATGGGATTATCAAGAGCAACCGAACCTAACATAAAGCTTAATTCACTGCTTTTTTTGTTCTCCAACCACTCCATCGAAATTTGATGAATCTGATTTTCAATGTAACGATCTTTCTTTTCACAAGGTTTGTATTCTGAGACGGTTATCCCAAAAGTGGATGCATGATTCATAGCTTGGCGAATTTTAGCTGTCTTTTTCCCGGATAGTTGATAACTATTTAAATCAAACATTGCTTCTTCGCCATATTTCATAATACCAAAACCAAAACGCTCATAGAGTTCTAAATGTTCTTCTGTGGTTTGACACATACAGATATTGAGTTCATTTTCTTTACAGAAGGTAATATACTCAGATAATAGCAGGGGCAAAGTATCCCTTGAACAAACAGGATCTCCGGCGCATACTGCAACCCCTGCTGTAATAACATAAGCGATCACCCCTTCTGTATTTTTACCAAAGAAATACTTTTTGTCTTCTTCAACGCTGACATAAGAAATTGGGTTTGCTCCATAAAGGTGTAACAATTTTCTTACTTTTTCTCGGTCAATTGAGGTAATAATGGGCTGGTAAACTAATGGTTTTAAGATAAAGATAATCATTGATAGGATACCAATCCAATTAATTAAAATTGAGGATTTTACAAAAAACAGTTCCCGTTCAGATAGAATCCCTAATTTATGAGGCTCAACAAGAAATAAGGTTTGCAGCGCATCGTTAAGCGCGAAGCCCATATCATTGATATGTTGAATTCTCAGCTTTAAAATGAATATAGTAAATCCAGTATTTATAATAATTATGATACTTACAAGCAATGCCATTAATAATCCAGAACGAAGACTAATGGGATTGGTTGCTCTTTCAAATTCCTTATAGTTGATAATTAAAATAGAAAGAATTACAAGTTCAATTAGTGCGATATGAAAGGAAATGGTATTATGTGCCATAATATGCATAATCGCCGACGCTACTAATAGGCATATAGAGATGAACCAGGCCATTCTCATTCTTTTATATAAACGATGACTGATGAATATAAAACTGAAGCCCACGATTATGGATAACATTCTATGGATTGCTAGTTCGTTTGGAGTAAAAAAAGAATAAAAATCCTTATAATGTTGCATAAAATGAAATTTCTGATTAGGGATAAATAAGATATTACCTACCCCTAATAGTATATTCAGAAAGACTGCAAACAAAATCGAGATATTCGTAACATAATGGCGTTTTGGTTGATTCATATTAATCACACTTTCTATGAGAATTCTAGCCTTTTAAAAATCCATTCCTGATAGCCTATTAGGAATGATAAGATGTTTACATAGTAAAATGATGCTAGAAACATGTTCTAACATCATTTTACTATGTAAGCTTAAGTCTTATGTATTCATTCGAGTGGCAAATTCTTGTCATACTGTAAAGTAATTCTTGGCATAAAACCTATGTACTCTGTATGAAAGACGTTTAACATTCGAATTATGTATTACTTGAGGAAAAGCTTAAATATTGAAAATACTCCCGCGGAGATAATAATGGTAATGGGAATGGTAGTAACCCATGCGGATAACATTCTTTTTGCGGTACTCCATTTTACACCTTTTACACGATATGCAGCACCTACACCCATGATGGATGAAGAAATAACATGAGTGGTACTAACCGGCTGATGCATTAAGGTTGCAACCTGAATAATGAGTGTTGAAGAAAGGTCAGCTGCAACTGCATTAACTGGCTTTAACTTCATAATTTGGGTACCAACAGTTTTAATAATTCTCCAGCCGCCGACGGAAGTACCTAAAGCCATAGCTAAGGCGCAGGCAACCTGTACCCAGTGCTGGATGGTCATATCCTTTTGATATCCACAGCTTACTAATGCCATGGTAATAATACCCATCGATTTCTGTGCATCATTTGTACCATGGGAGAAGGCTTGTAGAGCAGCTGTTACTATTTGGAATAAACGAAATCCGTGATTTGCTTGTCCTAAATTAGCTTTCTTAAATAAGAATTTGATTATGGTAAACATAAGATAACCTACTGTTAAAGCTAATAAAGGTGATGCTACCAAGAATATTACAATTTTTTCAAAACCATGTACATTAATAGCAGAAGTTCCTGCATCTGCTAAGGCAGCACCGGCTAAGGAACCGATTAATGCATGGGAAGAGCTGCTGGGAATTCCAAAATACCAGGTAATCAAGTTCCATAAGATTGCGGATATCATAGCCGCCATCATAACTGAGGAACCGTTTGCAACACTTTTCAAATCAACGATCTCACTTGCGATAGTCTTTGCAACTCCTGTAAAAAGGATGGCTCCCAAAAAGTTAAAAATTGCTGCCAATATAATGGCATATTTTAATTTTAATGCCTTCGTAGACACTGTTGTTGCAATTGCATTGGCAGTATCATGGAATCCGTTGATAAAGTCAAAGCTCAATGCTAGAAGAACAATAACAATAACTGTGATTAACATGTTTGTCCTCCTACAGGTTCTTCATTACGATAATATCCAATGTTTTAGCAACTGCCTGACAGGCGTCTACAGAACCTTCAAGCATCTCGTATAAATCCTTATATTGAATTAACTTGATTGCATCAGTATACTTTGTAAACAGTTCACGGATTGCCTTACGCTCTGTGCTATCACAAATTTCTTCATGGGTCTTTACTTTAATGGTATGTTCTCTGATTTTTTTGATCTGCTTTGTAGCTAAGAATTCAATTGCAATTAACAGTTCTGCAGTACAGATTCCGATATTCTTTCTGAATTCAAGAATGTATTCATCTAATTCTGTCATTTCATACATATCAAAATAGACTGCGATCTCTTCAAGTTCATCAACTACATCATCCATCTTTTCCGCCAACATTAAAATATCTTCATGATCTAACGGAGTAATAAAAGCGTGATTTAATTCAACGTTCAAAGCATGAACTACGGTATCTCCTTTTTTCTCAAAATCCTTGATTTTCTCAGAAAATACTTTTAAGTCAGTAGTTGTAGATACTTCATAAGAACTGAATGTATCCCCACACTCTTTCATATTCTGAGCGATCTCTAATAATAGAGACATAATTTTATCCGGTTTTGCTTTCATATTCTGTCTTCCTCCATAAATCTTATCCCTGTAAGATTAACAATATGTAATATGTTTTTGGCCGCCTTTGGCTCTCTAAATCATGATTACGAAATTTGGAATAATCAAAAAATCGACCTTAACAATCTTAACACACATGAAAATGAAATTCAATTGTACTTTGCGTCAATTATGAAAAACTTATGTGAAATCTATGTAAAATAATTTCACATACGATAGCGATATAGGTAAACATATACTTATTATGTAAACCACTTGAAATCAAAATTACCAGTAATAAATATAATTTCTCAACATTGTGAACATATTTCATTGAGTAAGGAATAATCCTAATAGAATAGCGTTCCGAGATTTCAATCACAAAATTTATATTATATGAGTGACGATACATAAAAAAGGATTTACAAAATAAATTCCTTTGCTAAAAAGATGCCATTATTAATAGTTAATCTTAACAATGAATATTTTGTAAATCCTCTTCAATATCACTTTTATTTATGACCTTCATGGTGCTATCAATAGATTAATGCATCAGCTAGGAATATAGAGTAGCACCTTATAGGAAGAGCCGGTACTTATATTACGAATTACATTACCATCAATGGGCTTTCCATCAACGAATAGCTCATTTTCTTCAATATTTTCTTTTCTTAATATCTTAATATCAAAGGAAGCACGTCGGAATATCCTCTTTACCCGGACAGATGACCATTCTGTAGGTAACTGAGGATTTACAATTAGTCCTTCCATGGAACCCTTTAAGCCAAACAAGCCGTCAATTAGGCAACGGTAATACCAGGATATGGTGCCAGTATTAAATAAATGGCTGGAGCGTCCTGCTGTTCTAGGTATTTGATGATAAGCGCCACGATAATAATTTGGTATGAATACAGGAAGCTGTCCTCTTTGAAGTATATCATTCATATCGGGTCCAGGTAACATCTTACGAAGAAGACGATAAGCATCCTCCTTCTCTCCTATTTTATAAAGAGCGTAGATGTAAAAGGCTGCTGCATGATTATATACCGCTCCGTTCTCTGCCGATCCCGGAAATTTCTGTGTAACTCTCCCCACATCCTCCCTCATTGAGGTATAGGAGGGAGCAAGCTTTTCTACTCCATAAGGAGTTTCAAGTTGTTCCTTTACCGCCTTCATCAATTTTTGCTTCTGAACCTCGTTTGCTGCTCCGCTTAGCAAGGCCCATCCTTGTGGGTTAAGGAATATTCTGCCTTCCACATCAGTGCTGATACCAAAGGTAATATTATCATCGGTAATCCCCCTTGCATACCAATCACCATCCCATAAATAAATATTGATAATTTGATTGATCTGCTCTGCTTCCTTTTTGAAAATTCTAGCATAACTTGCTTGTCCGAAGTGTTCACAAATATTGGCCCAGGTCATTAATGCATATGCGGTTGCGATAGTCAGCCAGCCGGAAACTCCATCTCCTTTATAGCCAACCATATTCATGGGATCACACCAATCGCCTTGCCTGATATAATTGAGTCCTCGTTCATCCCTGTCATTAATCAGCCAATTCATTCCACGATTTATATGTTCAAACACACTTGCATCTTCAAAACCATCTTCAAAAGGCACCATTTCGTCTAGAATGTCATAATCATCGGTTTCCTCCAAATAAGCATTTAAGCATATGGACAGCCAAACACAGTGATCGGAGTGAGGAACCTGGTTAATATATTTTAATTCTGCATCTTCGTGCAGTTTAATACCATCCGGCATAGAGCCGTTTTTGTTTTGTTGGCTAAGCGCCAAAAGAAAAGCATCTCTGGCAACCTTCGGTTTCATATAGCTCATACCCATATTATCTTGAAGATAGTTTCTAGTCTGAGGGTCGGTAGTAAGCCGATTTGTGATTCCATGGTAATACATCTGACGAGGGAGCCAATGATTAACAAAGTTATCCAAATCTTTATCAGGAGTATGGATTTCAATGCAGCCTTCCCCTTGTTTAATGTAATCCTGATATTCGAGAATAGCGGCTTCAAAGCCATTGTATCCCTTCGTATTTCTATCTATAAAATACTTCTTTTGAAGAGCTGCAATCTCTGTTTCATCCTTAGCAGGACCAAAGATAAAGCGAAAGGTCTGTTCTTCGTTAGGTGACATCTTAAGCTGATACTGCATAACTGCTACAGGCATTTCATATCTGGAATCACTTCTTGCTAAGTATTCACCCTGAATACCATCAGGATTTGTAATACCACCCTCTCCTTCAAATACTTCTTGATTCACTTCCCAGGAATCGGGTGCTTTCTCACTTAACAAAAAGGTTTTATCCTTGAAGTTTTTTATTGTAAAATAGTCTTTGTATTTTTGGTAGGGTGTTACGGAGGAACAAATGATGGCATTCAAATCCTCATGGTACTCTCCTGATTGATTCATCCAGGACATGTACCCTACTGTATAGTAAGGATAAATACTGATCATCCGATTATAGGAAGTAGTATTGCGAACTTTAATCGTCCAAAGTTCTAGAGAATCTTCCTTTGGAAGTGTTAATTTCATTTCTAGATGAATCCCATCTTTTTCTGCTTCCCAGATCAGATCATGCTTTCCCACCGAGAATACATATCGATCCAAAGGGGTTCGTACAGGTTCATAGGGTGTAGAAAAGATGTTTCCGGAATCTTCATCCTTCACATATACAAATCTTCCAGGGTGATGGGCATAATAAGGTTGCTCCGGCTGCATAAAGGAAGTTCCCTCCAGATTCGGTGCATGGGAATACTTGGATGGCTCCGGCTGCATAAACTGAGCGGTTGCATATCCACGGCAGTTGGCTTGAATCATCATCGTTTCATTCCAAAGAAAGCCGGAGGCTTTCGGAAGCTTAACAGGGTCTGTAAGCTGGTAATATTCATTATCATCGGTTGGCTTAATCATAATACTCCTCCTGTGATTTTGTAATTGCTTATAATTGCATATATCCGCCCTTCATTGCAGATACTGCTAGTTTTGTATATACACCAAGTGCGCCCTTTTTATATTTCTGCTCTGGTTTTTGCCATGTTTTTGCGCGTTCCGTCAGTATATTAGTCACCTCTTCAGGAGAGCATTTTTGGTTATTGACACCAATGATATGAAGGGTTCTTGATGGAATGTCAATCTCTATCAAATCATCCTTTTGAACCAATGCAATAGGACCGCCCTCACAGGCTTCCGGCGAAACATGTCCGATTGCAGGTCCCCTTGTTGCACCTGAGAATCTTCCATCCGTAATCAATGCAGTAGAGGATGCAAGCTCTGGATCGGAGGCAATGGCTTCAGTTGTATAAAACATTTCAGGCATACCGGTGCCCTTTGGTCCTTCATAACGAATAAAGATTGCATCACCGGGCATAACTTCCTTCTTCAGTACAGCATTCAGCGCTTCTTCTTCGTTGTCGAAGGGTCGTGCTCTAAGTACTACGTGAAGCATTTCTTTTGGAAGTGCAGAATGTTTTACCACTGCTCCTTCCGGAGCCAGATTTCCACGAAGGATTGCGATTGCACCTTCCTTTTGAATGGGATTTTGAACGGATCTTATGATATCTTCTTTTTTTACGTTTCTATCCGATAAATATTTGTAACAGCTGTCATAATAACTGCTTTCTCTTAACTCCTTAAGATTTTCACCCAAGGTCTTTCCTGTTACCGTCATTACCTCTAGGTGGAGGAATTCTTTGATTTCCTCCATGATAGCAGGAACGCCTCCGGCATACCAAAAGTATTCACCGGGGAACTTACCACTAGGTCTGATATTAAGCAGGTAGGGAATTTTTCGATGGATTTCATCAAAGGTATCCGGGTTAATATCTATCCCAAGTTCATAAGCAATTGCAGGAATATGAATTAATGAATTGCTGGAGCCTGCAATTGCTGCATGAACCATAATTGCATTTTCAAAGGCTTCTTTTGTCATAATCGAGGAGGGTTTTAAATGCCATTCTGCCAGTTTGACCGCTTGCTCACCTGCCAGTTTGGCAAAGCGTTGAAGTTCCTTTGCGGTTGCAGGCATTAGCGCGGTACCGGGCATAGCCATACCAAGAGCTTCCGCCATAATCTGCATTGTACTTGCAGTGCCCATAAAAGAGCATGCTCCACAGGAGGGACAGGCATTGTGTTTAAAGTATTCAAATTCTTCTTTGGTAATCTCATTGCGTTCGTACTTGGCACTATATGTACCGATTTGCTCCAGTGTAAGCATGTCAGGTCCTGCCTGCATAATTCCTCCTGTTAACACTACAGAAGGGATATCCAATCTGGCAATCGCTTGCAAATGTGCAGGCATGCCCTTATCACAGCTTGCAATAAATACGCCTGCGTCAAACGGTGTTGCTCCTACATGTATTTCAATCATATTGGCAATGTATTCTCTGGAGGCGAGGGAATAGTTCATTCCGTCATGTCCCTGAGCCTGCCCATCACATATATCCGTTGCAAAATATTTGGCAGCTTTCCCACCAGAGGAATTTACTCCCTGATAAGCCGCTTCTACCAATTGATCTAAATGGGCACTGCCGGGATGACTCTGTCCAAAGGTGCTCTCAATAATAATCTGGGGCTTTGATAATTCCTCGACCTTCCACCCCATTCCGATTCTCAGAGGATCCATCTCAGGTGCTTTCTCTCTTAATTCCTGACTCTTTAACATCATTTTATCATGCCTTTCTGTTTATCACTAACTATCTGTAATAGGATGATTTTTTACTGAAACTCTAGAGTTATCTTATCAAGTGTTGTAGGCTGGCTATGAGAGGGACAGATCCAGTCATACTTCAATTGTTTAAGCAGACTCAGGGATTTTATGACCTCCTCTTGATTCCAATTCATAAATGTAGGCATCAGTTTGAGCTTTCCATTGTTAATTCGAAACATGTCGCCAGTAAAAAGAATGTTTTTATACTGAAATATGGTATGCCCTGGTGTATGCCCAGGAGCAGGAATTGCCTTGATTTCTTCCAACGGATTGTTTTCTTCATAATTACCAGAAATATTCGGTACTTCAATTTTCATAAGTCCTTGAATAATTCGTTTCATTCCCTCGCGTTTCTTTTCCCCAAGAATATAGGGTATGTCCATGCTTGGTGCCCATAGCTGTGCATTGGTTGCTTTTTGCAGCTTTGATGCATTTCCAATATGATCTACATCATGGTGGGTTAAAAGTATCTTATGTAAATCCTTTGGCATAACACCTAGGTCTGTTAACTCCTTCAGAATTTTGGAAGATAAGCCGGGAAGACCGGTGTCGATTAATATGTTCTCTTTTGATTTAATCAGATAGACATGGCTATGTCCAGATGCTTGAAGTTGATATACATCATTGATTATTTTCATCATTTCACCCCTTATATTAATAAAGTTTTACTTTTTCTCGTAATTATAGATTTACGGTAAAATCATCATTTGTAAGATATCTTTTATAGTTAAACTTATTATAACATTTATAACAAATTTACATACCTTTATCAATGTTTTATGTTATACGTTTTTTGTTCTGTTTTTAATTTTAGGGGCACCGATTATAGAAGGGGTAAATCACTTTGGTAATCAAAAAACACCCAACGTTTGATGGGTGTTTAAAGAGTTAGGATTTATTGTTTTATTAATTCTCCTGGCTTTTCATCTTCTCCAGCCATATTTCATGAAGAAGCTGCAAATCATTCTTAAAATCACGCTCTGTTTGAAGCTCTCCTTTTTTTAATTCTTCTAATATGGTAAAAGTAAACGATTGTGCACCATATTGATTCCAATCCTTTTGCATGGACGGATCCAAACAGGAATTTGTCATCTTAGCAAAATCAAATTTGTTCTTCTGACCATTCAAATCCTTAGTAGATTTAATCCATGTATTTTTGCTTGGAGTACATTGGATGGAAAAGATACCTCCGATAATTTCCCTGCTTTTATAATTTTCTCTTAATTCTTTTTTTGATTGATCGCTCATAAAAATCCTTTCATTTGCTTCCTATTAATATTCAAATAACCCATGTTGATTGCAATAAAAGTATAATCTTCCATTGCTTCTTTTGAGAATCCCAGGAGCGATGCTTTTCGATATCCGAACATTACCAGACTGTTCGGGGTAAAGCTTCAGTAACAGCATCCGGTCACCGGTTACATGAGCTACAAAAGAGATATAATGAGTTTTACTCATCTCGTGCTGAAAGGTTATAAAGTATTCATCGTCCAGTTCTTCTACTTGTACAGGATGCATTTTATCTGCCTTAGTTCCTTTGAGGGGAAGGAGCTTTCTCCCACAACAGGAGACTTTACCATTTCCGCTATTGGTAATAACATTGGAACAGAGGGGACAAACATAGAATTTTATTCGCTTTAAATTTCCACTGTCTCTAAGATTGGGTTCTAATTCTCCTTGAAGAAGTTTATCAATATCTACTTCATAAAGATCAGATAGATTACGCAACAGCGATATATCTGGACATCCTAATCCACGTTCCCACTTTGAAATAGTTTTATCGCTGACATTGATAAAATCCCCTACCTGTTTTTGTGTCATACCTTTTTCTTTGCGCAGCCGTAATAATAAAGAGCCTACTTTGATGCTATCCAATTTCATAACCTCCAATCTATATTTTAAATGCTGTTTGCAATTAGGACAATCTACGCTCCGTCGAGTTTCATTCGGTAAGAAAAGCACCTTCAAAACAGGTTTCCGGCTTTTGTACTAGTAGCCAGGTATCACTTGTTCAGAAGATGCTTTAATCGTTCCTTAGTTAATTCATATTTATTTGTCGTACAGCAACAATTTATTCTCCAAGTCTGGCACGTTCAAGAGCCGCTAGATCAAATTTTTTCATTTGAAGAAATGCTTCGGTTACACGTTTGATTTCTTCATTCGTTCCATTCATCATAACATCATTCATATTGGATGGAACAATCTGCCAAGATACTCCGAATTGATCCTTTAGCCATCCGCATTGTTCCGCCTCCGGTACATAGGAAAGCTTATCCCAATAATAATCAATTTCTTCCTGAGAATCACATGGAACCATGAAGGAGAAGGCTTCATTAAAGGTGATTTCACTGCCATATCCGTGATCCATTACAATAATTTGGTTGTCATGAATATTCAGTTCACCATAATTAATCTTTGCTCTGCTGTCTTCTGCTTCACCAGGTTGATAATAATTCACATATCCTTTTTTTGAGTCAGAAAATACTGACAAATAAAAATCAATTGCTTCTTCCGCTCTGCCGCATACTTGATCCCCAAATAAAAGAGTAGGTCTTATTCGCTGATGCTCCTTAATGTCTTCAACAAGAAAAAGCTGAAAGTTAAGTCCATACTTATCTTGAATCCAAGCAAAATGCTTACTAAAAGGGTACTCTCCTAATGGCATAAGTTCGAAGCCGTCCGGTATTAACTTTTCATAGAGCCGATCTACCTCTTGTTCTGTTTCACAGGCAATCATGAGTGATATGGACGGATTTAAACGAAAATAGGGTCCGGCACTGATTGCACTAAACTGCATTCCTGCCAATTTAAAATCTACCATCTCAGCATCCCCTGAGGGAGTATCCGGTATCGTCGTTACATTAACTATCACAGAATCTTCAAATAGGCTAACATATAGTTTTGCCGCTTCCAGTGCTTCTTTGTCATACCACAAGTGTGGAATAATCTTTTGCATGGTTGACTCCTCCAATCAAATTAAAAAGTTTTCATGACTTTATCAATAGATACGTGGTACCTCGAACTTTGATAAGCAAATGCATCTTGCTTATTAGCTTCATTATATATGATTTATATGAATATTCCTAGCTTCTCCTTATTTATTATTTCTTATTTTTATTCCCACGAACCAGCTTACTGATTTGAATTAATACGGAAGGAATGATTGCAAGTGCATAAATTAAGCCAATCTGTGTTCCGGTAAGCTTGGCCACCTCAAATACTCTTTGAAGAAATGGTACAAACAGTACAAGATTTAACAAAAGTGTACCTAGGAGGAAAGCGCCTAAACTATACCAGTTTTTCGCAAATCCAATATGAAAGATGGATCTGGAGCTGCGGCAGTTGAATCCGTGGAACAGTCTTGCCATGGTGAGTGTAGCAAATGCCATGGTGCTGGCAACCAATTCATTTCCTTGATTGTAGCCAATATAGAATGCTGTCATGGTAGCAACCGCAATCAAACCACCTTGAATTAGTAATATGGACAAAAATTCTTTGTTTAAAATACCGCTCTTAGGATCTCTCGGCTTTTGGGAAAGCAAATTATCTTCCGGTGGTTCCATACCGATTGCAATGGCAGGCATGGAATCAGTTAACAGGTTAATAAACAAAAGATGTACTGGTTTAAAGGGAACTGGCAATGCCATTAATGAGGTATACAATACACTGATGATACCTGCCATATTACCGGATAGCAGAAACTGAATTGCATTTTTTATGTTACGATACACATTTCGTCCGTTTGCTACCGCTTTTATAATCGTTGCAAAATTGTCATCGGATAAAATCATGGCTGCAGCATCCTTTGATACTTCTGTTCCTGTAATACCCATGGCAACGCCAATATCTGCTTTCTTGAGTGCTGGAGCGTCGTTTACACCATCACCGGTCATGGCAACAATATTTCCTTTTCTTTGCCATGCGGTTACAATACGGATTTTATTCTCCGGAGATACTCTTGCATATACTGATATATCCTTGATTTTGGAATCCAGTTCTTCCTCACTCATTGCATCCAGTTCTGCTCCGGTATAGGCAAGATCGCCTTCTTCATAGATACCTATTTGTTTTGCTATGGCTACTGCTGTGATTTTATGATCACCAGTAATCATAACCGGGCGTATTCCCGCACGTTTTGCATCGGCAACCGCTTCCTTTGATTCCACTCTAGGCGGATCAATCATAGAGATCAGACCAATGAAGGTATAATCACATTCATTTTCCAGGGTAAGTGTATCTTCTTTGGATACCTCTCTATATGCAAAAGCTAGTACACGCAGTCCATTTTCGGAAAACTCTCTGTTTTTATTCAGTATATTGATTTTGTCCTGCTCGGTAAGCTCTCGAATCCCTGCTGAAGTGCGAATTTTAATAGTACGATCTAATAAGACATCCAAAGCACCTTTTGTGAGTATGGTAGGAATCCCTCTTAATTCATACTTGGTACTCATGAGTTTTCGATCGGAGTCAAAAGGTATTTCTTCCAGCCTTGTCATCATCCCGCGTATTTCTTCGTCCAGAACCTGGATCTTTCGTGCCATTTCCAGCAATGCATATTCCGTAGGATCTCCAATTGCTACGCCGTTGTAAATGGAAGCGTCATTGGTCAATATTGCGTTGTATAACAGATATCGGTGCAGCTGATTTTTTAAATCAATTTCATCAAAGTCAAGAGTTTGCTCGTCGATGTATACCTGCTGTACAGTCATCTTATTCTGTGTAAGTGTACCAGTTTTATCGGAACAAATAACGGAAACAGAACCCAAGCTTTCCACTGCTTTCAGCTCTTTGATAATAGCCTGTTCCTTAGCCATCTTCTGTGTGCCGACAGCCTGTACTATTGTTACAATGGAACCCAAAGCTTCCGGAATTGCCGCCACTGCTAATGCCACAGCAAACATCAGTGAATCCAGCACCGGCATATCACGCAACATGCTGAGAACGAATACGAAGGCACTGATTACCATGATAACCATAGCTAATTTACTGCTGAAATTATCAAGACTAATTTGAAGTGGAGTCTTTTTCTCCTTAGTATCATTCATTAAACCAGCTATTTTACCGATTTCTGTATTCATACCGGTATCTGTAATCAAAACTGTCGCACGCCCATAGGTTACAAGGCTACCGGAGAATACCATATTGATGCGATCACCTAAAGCTGCATCACTATGCAAGGTTTCCTCACTTTTATCTACGTTGGTAGACTCTCCGGTTAAAGAACTTTCATTTACCTGCAGGGAATAATTACTTAGTATTCTTCCATCCGCTGCGACCAGATCACCTGCATCCAGTAAAAGGATATCGCCAGGAACAACATCTTTCGCTGGAATTTCCACTTTCTTTCCATCCCTTAAAACTTTCGCATTAGGGGAGGATAACTTCTTTAAACTTTCCAAGGATTTTTCTGCATTTACATGCTGAATCGTTCCTAATAGTGCATTTAATATAATAACTGCGAAAATAACGATGGTGCTCTCGATATGAGCAGAAAACAAAGAAATAATCGCCGCAATAATCAAAATAATAACTAATAAGTCTTTAAACTGTTCTAAGAAGACCTGAAGCACACCTTTCTTGTCTGCCTCCAATAATGCATTTTCTCCTTTTTCTTCTCGAATTTTTATAGCCTGTTCGGAAGTCAAACCCTCCGTTGTTGTCTGAAACTCCTTAAGGACTTCCTCTTGACTCATTTTAAACCATTGCTTCATTCTTATCCTCCTTGATGTATTTAAAAATTAATTATTCCGAACAGTTTTATTATTGCCGCCGTAGTTTTAATAAATGTACTCAATATAGAATCACGAGATTAATTTGCTTCGATTTATTCCTTTATACAGTAGGAAAAAAAAGCATATTCTATGGTTATTAAGGATACATATATGAGGGGCATTATATTTTGTTTATGAGTGTACCTTCTAATAAACAAAAAAGACTTTTCGAGGGATTTACTTAATAAAATAAATCCCTTGAAAAGTCTTGTAACCATAAATTGGTATGCGTCCCCAGGCTTACTGCCGCGACTGTTGAGTAACGCATTAAAACTACTCCCTTTAACAAGTATGTTGGAATATTAATTTGTTTGTTCATTATAGGGGATAACCGATCCCTCTGTCAATGAAAAAAGGCTCAATAAAATTAAAAGTTTTATAACCTTTATAAAATTAGTATAACAATTTGTTCCAATGTTTGTAATATAAACGGGTGAATTCTTAGGTTAACGTTGGTTTAATCAGTTATTTATGTCGTTTCTTATCTTTTCTATTTTTATATGCAATCAGGGAAATTTTAATGGACGAAAACGCCCCTACCGCTGCATTGCCATAAAAAAAACCCATAAAAATGCCTGCACTGATATTTCCTCTATGTGCGAAAAAGATGGATATAATCAATCCTATTATATTCGCTTAGGAGGGAATATAAGCACGTGGAATTGGTAATAGCGTTTTGAGCAATTGAGTTATAATCAAAACGAAGGGAACGGCAATAGTCGCATCCCAAAAATTAGTGTGTATCGTCGGAAAACTTTCCATAATAACCTCCTATATCATAGGATATTTTTCAATTATTATGTTAAGATTATTCATCGGCTTTAAAATTGATTATACCTGCTACAAAGTATATTCTTTATCCCTATGAGAAATAGAGAAAGTTACATACTTTCGCTTAAGTCTGCATTTCGAACTTTTTCTCGTACGGAAAGTACTGCGGATGGGGAAACAGATAACTCATCCACACCCATTTTAATAAATTCTTCCGTTAGGGAAATGTCTGCGCCGAGTTCACCGCAGATGCCTACCCAGCAACCACCTTTATGACCATTTTCTACGACCATCTTAATCATTCGCAGAACAGCAGGATGATGGGAATCATAAAAATCATCAAGCTTTGGATTCTGCCTGTCAATCGCTAAGGTATATTGAGTTAAATCATTGGTACCAATGCTAAAGAAATCCACTTCCTCTGCCAGTAAGTCACTAATCATGACCGCTGCAGGTGTTTCAATCATTACGCCCTGTTCTACCTCGCCATACGGAATACCTTGTTCACGCAATTCCTCTTTTACGGATTGTACGACTTTTTTAATCTTTTTTATCTCATCGATTGATATAATCATTGGATACATAATAGAGATTGTTCCATATATACTTGCGCGGTAAATGGCACGCAACTGTGTACGGAAAATATCTGGCTGAGTCAAACAGATTCTTATTGCACGATATCCCATTGCCGGATTTTCTTCCTTTCCAAGGTCGAAATAATCCACTTGCTTATCCGCGCCAATATCCAAGGTTCGAATAATTACTTTTTTACCGGACATGTTCTCTGCTACTGCTTTATAAGCAAGAAATTGCTCTTCTTCCGTTGGGAAGGTATTCTTTTCAAGATATAAAAACTCACTTCGAAACAGTCCGATTCCTCCCGCATCATTTTGGAGTACGTTTGCCACATCGGAGACACTGCCGATATTAGCATATATCTCTATTTTTCTACCATCCTTTGTAATATTTTCTTTCCCCTTTAAATTCTCACGAAGTTTTTTCTTTGTTAATTCCTTTTGTTGCAATTCCCGCATTTCATCGGATAATTCAGAAGTGGGTTCTACATAAAATACCCCTTTAAAGCCATCAACAATTGCTTCTTTCCCATCACAAGCTTCGTCATAGTCCACACCAATTAATGCCGGGATGTTCATCATTCTGGCAAGAATGGCAGTATGCGAATTGGTAGAGCCTTTTCTTGTAACAAAGGACAATACCT
The DNA here is from genome assembly GCA_023435895.1 of Bacillota bacterium. GTDB lineage: Bacteria > Bacillota > Clostridia > Lachnospirales > Lachnospiraceae > Mobilitalea. The sequence continues at coordinate 61,289 of JAEZLH010000026.1, read as the reverse complement.
TACTTTTATCTAACTGAACGGTTTCACTGGGTGCTAAATCATCCGCTACTAAGATAAAGGGTTCCTCATTATGAAGCTTTTGTTCATGATTACCTGACAGAATTCTGATTAATCGATTAGAGATGTCCTTAATATCCGCAGCTCTTTCCCTCATATAATCATCGTCCATGGCAGAAAACATTGCACTAAAATTATCGCCGGTTGTGGCAACAGCATATTCCCCATTAATCGTTTCATTTTGAATCATATGAGTGATTGAGGCAACATAATCCTGATCATCCAACATCATTTGATGTACTTCAAAAATCATGGCATTTGCTTCACCCACTTCATGAACCGCTTTATCGTATAGAACCTGAAGTTCTTCCTTCGCCTTCTCTCTTGCCTGTTCAACACGGGATATCTCTGCCTCGGTATCTGTGATATGTTTTCTAATTACTTGATCTTCATTCTTTCGAAGGACCACCACTCTGCCGATTGCGATTCCTCCGTATACACTTTTTCCATTATATTTATTCATATTAATTCTCCTGATCGTTATAACCCATTATTATACATATTCTTGATTCGGTTCTCTTATTATATACCAAAAAGGTTAAGGAAAAAAGACCGCCTACAACAATTCTTATACTTTAAATATAAATAAGTACAAATCTGTATGCGGTCTTAAACTAGCGATGATATAATGATACTTTTTCATCGTTATCATTGACATTGCTGGTTTTATTAACTTTTCATTTGTTTTATACGGTTGATTCTTTCATCATACGAATTAGAAACATACCATATATCTTTCATTTACTCACCTAAACCACTATTAATCGCGTCAACGATTTTCTTTAAATCTTCTTCTTCCCCTTCACCATCACACTGGATGGTAACCTCTGTACCCTGACGAACTGCTGCAGCCATAATGTTTAAGATACTTTTCAAATTAACAACCTTTGTACCAACTAACATAAGGGTATCAGAATTACAGGACTTTGTTACCTTTACCAGCTCGCCAGCCGGTCTTGCGTGAATACCGCTTTTATTTACTATTACTATCTTTTGACTTACCATACAATCATCCTTCCCTAATTAAGAACTAAACGTTAAAATGTTCAAATAAAATCTTCTCAGCTTCTGTATTCCATAATCCTTTGTGTGCTTTACAGCTTTCATCCAACTTTTTGAACAATGGATCTGTTTTGCCTAATTCTTCAAAATCCTCAATCGCTGTGAGAGGCATATCGAATTGGGTATAAGTCAATTTCTTACCTCCCGGGATTTTAGGAAGATTGATGGTTGTTTCTGCTACACAATCAAGTCCGCCAACATGGGTTACCATTACTGCGGGATTAATTAATCCTTTCGCAGATAAATCAATCGCCTGAATTAAATCATCGGTATTACCGCCGGTTGTTCCAAGCACATGAGCACTTGTATAATGTACATTATATAGATTGATGGATGCAGAAAATTGGTTATCGGAGGGTCCTGCAAAGAAATTCATACATCCATCGAATGCTAACAATTTATCTCCCATTTCTGCAACATGTTTATTGGGGATATATACGAACACATCATCATATCCATGTCCGTCTGTAAGCTTCATTAAGTAATCAACCGCATCTTCCTGCTTTGCAGTGTTTACATAAATCAGTTCAACGCCTTTTGCCTTCGCATCTTCCTCAGAAATTACTTCTCTCGCTCTAGCAATTTTAGCGTCGTCAATATCGGTAACAACAATACGCTTAGGTTTGTTCTTGAAGCAAAGACCATAGCTTATTGCACCTAATCCCATGGGACCACAACCACCTAAGATTATAATATTACCATCTTCCTTGGTACCCATTGCATGATCATAATTCACTTTATTGGTATGATAATTCGCATGATATCCGCCAAGAATACAGCTCATGGGCTCACCAAGTGATGCTTCAAAATAAGAATCTCCATCATAGTTTAATAAACAACCCAGTTCCATAACTTCCTGAGGAATTACACAGTAAGTACAAGCTCCACCGAAAAATTCATAAGAATATCCGGGAGAATCCAGTTTCCCCTTGTAATTCAAAGCTGGTTGAAGTGCAAATTTTTGACCCGGTTTAAATTGATCCTTCCACTTATCGCCTACTTCAACAATGTCACCTGAGAATTCATGACCGATGATGATAGGATTTGTTGCAACATTCTTTGGTGCACGTTTATGATTTACACCCTGATCTACTAATTTATAGGTTGACATACAGATACTGTCACTCATTACTTTTACTAATATTTCATCATCCTTAATCTGAGGTAATTCAAATTCCTCACATCTAAGGTCATATGCTCCATACATTCTGACTGCTCTTGTTTTCATTTCTTTTCGCTCCTTTATTTTGTCAATCGTTTAATAAGTTTCACTTGCTTTTGTAATTCATCCACTAATTCTCTGGTCGGCGGTTTTGTACCAATTGTAGTTACAGCACCTGCGGAAGTCGCAACACCCAATTTGATACATTCTTCCATAGGTAATCCGGAGTCAATACCAAAGGATAGGGCAGCCACCATTGCATCACCAGCCCCTACGGTTGAGTGCGCATCTACTTTAAGTCCCGGAACTTTTATCGCTTCGTTAGGAAGAATAAATAAAGCACCTTCACTTCCCAGTGAAATGGCAACGGTTCCTATACCACCTGCTTGTAATTTCTTTCCCATTTCAATCAAATCTGCTTCAGAAGCAGCTCCGCCAAAATTAAAATATTGTTCAAGTTCAAAACGGTTTGGTTTAATATAATCGGGCTTAGCTTCCAGCGCTTTCAAAAATAATTCTCCATCTGCATCAAGGAAAACTTTTGCCTCCTTTTTCTTTACCGTTTCTATGATAATACGATAAATCTCCTTATCAACTCCCTGAGGAATACTTCCAGCTAATACAAAAAGGGTATCCGGTGCTGCAAGCGCTTCTAATTTGGTTAACAAGGCTTCAACATCTGATTTGTTGATTACTGGACCTGGTTCATTAAACTCTGTTACATTGCCATTGGCATCAAGCACTTTCATATTCGTTCTTGTTTCACCCTCTACATGAATGAAATCTGCTTCTATGCCAAGGTTTTTAAGTCCCTGTTCAATTACATTTCCACCATTGCCTCCGATAAATCCGGTTGCAATTGTCTTACCGCCTAAGTGCTTAATGGTTTTTGAAACATTAATCCCCTTACCGCCGGGATCAAGCACAACAGATGTAATACGATTCAAACCACTGTATCGAAATTCTTTGATGTCCACTGTTTTATCAATAGCCGGATTCAGCGTAACTGTTACTATCATTGGTTAGTCTTCCTTTCTGGTAATAAACTCATATACTTCATCCGTATTCATGGTAAGCAATGCTTCCACTGCTTCTTCCTCGCCTAATTTCACTGCAATATTACCGAGAATGTCCAGATGTTCATCACCCTTGCCAGCAATTGCAATAATAATCTTTGCAGTTTCACCATTCCAATCAATTCCTTCTGGTACAACCATAATTGCAATACCAGAGGAGAGGATTCCTTCTTTCGCGCTTTCCACACCATGAGGCAATGCAATTCCATTCCCCATATAGGTGGCAAAGGTTTTTTCTCTTTCAATCATTGCTTCAATATAATCATGATTTACATAACCGCTTTCCACTAACATTGATCCAAGCTTTCTGATGACTTCTTCTCGTTTGCTCTCTTTGCAGTTTAGAAGTATATTTTTTTTCTGAAGTATATCAAGTGTCACATTATTCTCTTTTTTTGAAAAAAACATATTTTTACCTCGATTTTAATATTTTCGTTGCATTGTATTGTTGTAATTATATTGTATGATTAATGTTTGATAGTTTCAATCCAAACAAAACGATATTTGTCATCATTTAATAGTGCCATCCGGAAATGAAACTTATTTACTATATTTAATCTGGCTCATGTGCAATTACACAACATCCAGATATTTATTGAAATACTCCTTCATTAATCTTGAAAGAGTTTCTTTTATACGCATTTCATCACCTGATTTTACATCTTCCAAAAAGCGCTCATCCTTTATAAAACTCTCACTCAAATGTCCTAAAAGCTGGCTGTTTTCATGCTTTTGGTCATCATCAGGAATCAACATAATGACAATGGCCTCTGTGGATTGCAGATAGGCATTTGTAAATATGTCATGATTTTTCGGAACACATACATAAAAGCCACTTTGAAAAATACCTTTGACTCTTGCATGCAATAAAGCAATACCCAACTCCGGTATTACCTGTGTTGCAATTTCCTCACGTTTTTTTATTTCCTCTATGATGCGCAGCTGGCTGTCTTTATAAGGAGTGATTCTTTGTGCTGCCACTTCCAGTATTTCTTGAAATTTGATATCTTCATTAATTTCTAGACAGAAATAATTGTGAAGGATTTCTTTGATTCTTCCGGCAAGATCATTGATTTTTTCCATTTGACGTTCAAAATCAGTATTATTTTCTCTCTTTTTAGTGGTGGTCTCATATTGGCTAACCACTTCATCAATTCTCATTAAATCTTCCTCCGGAAGCAGAGGATTTACTTGAACCACTTCTACATCCAAATCACCAAGTTCGATGCTGGATACAAAGAAGTCGTTCTTTTCAAGTACAAATTGGTTTAAATCAGTTCGCCCATAGGTATTTAATTTAGCTCTTGTTTTTAAAAAATTATTAAGTCTTGAAACCATCAGCCTAGATATGCCAATACCGCTGGCACATACCACTCCGATATTAACCATTCGTTTGTTCATTTTCTCACTTTCCATGCGTACGGTAGCAGCTCCAAAATGAAGGGCTAAAAACCCAATCTCTGTTTCGGGAATTTCACATCCTGTGGATGCTTTTAAAAATTTACCTACGCGAATACAACGGTTAAATACATCCGGATAGGATTCTTTGATTTCTTGCAGGTGAGGATTTTCAATCTGCATATGATTGTGAAGTCTAACCAGCGCAGGTCTGAGATGGGTTGCCAGTCCGTTAATAAACTCTTCGTCCGCGCCAAGAATATAGGCTAATTGTTCATCATATGCCACTATCATGCCTTGTACTAATTCATTCAGTTCCTCTTTTTGCTCTGGAGAAATCTTATCCCGGTCCTGTCCAAAGCTTGCCCTTTGTAGTTTAGAACCTTTAATATGCAAGCAGATAAAGGCTATTTCAATATCAGGAATTTCAATTCCGAATTCATTTTCTAACGAAAATACGATTAATAGTGCCAAATTGTAATCGTCGTCTTGTTTTAATTTTTCAAGAAGTTCTTCGTTCGGTTCGATGATTTCCCCTGCTAGAACACGTTCTATTGCAATTGTTACATGCAAAATCAAACCGATATAGGATTCTTCGGCCAGTCTACTGATTCGAACATCCGGGATACTGGCAAAGCAAATCTTAACTCTCTGTAAAATATCATCATCCAGTAGTTGATAGCGGTTTTTAATATCTTTGATTCCCACTACCTTCGGTGTCGAGATATCACATTCCTTATAAAGTTGATTTAGGGTGGGGGTGTCCATATTTTTGCTAATGAACTCACGAATCGCCAGTCGGATATTCTTCTCACTGCCATGTAGAGTGACCCCGTACCCCTGCTTTCGAATAATTAGAATACTATATTTAAGAAACCAAGGTTCAATATGTTCCAAATCTTTACTGATCGTCGCTTCACTGACCGAAAAAAGATTTGCATAATAATATAATTTTTTCGGAGTCTGATCCTTTAATAATTCTAGGGTTAAATTCTTGCGACGCTCGGATTTGTCTGCAAAATCCATTTTATTTTGATTTTCAAGGTGATTAAGAAGGAGCTTTTTTTGATACTCCTCCCCTTCCAACCAGATGCCGGTTCCGGTTTTGGCACACAAATTAATATCATATTTTTTTAAGATATAACTGATATAATCCAATTCCCGTTGTACGGTTCTCTTACTGATGTTAAGCTTTTGCGCAAGATTCTTTACAGGTATTACATCCTTCTCTGTTATTAGAACGGATAAAATTTGCCTTACTCGCGGAGTCAATTCCATCATAATCACCTATCTCTTCCTATAATTAGAATTAAGGCTTAGCACGGCCAAACAATGACCGTGCTAAACCATACAGTTCAAATAATAATTCTCTTATTATTACTTAAGCATTTTTCAAAGATGCAACCAGTTCATCATACTCTGGAGCAGTCATGAAGTTAGTGATAAGAACAAGCTGTGCTTTGGGAGCACTATGTGCTGCTCTTTCTTTTAAAGATTCATGGGTAACAACAATCTCTGCATCACTTGGTATGGAAGATACGGAAGCATGTTCCACAGTGATTGCATCAAGACCTGCCGCTTTTAACTTCTTACGAAGAACAGTAGCACCCATTGCGGAAGAACCCATACCTGCATCACAAGCAAAGATGATTTTCTTAATACCGCTTGTTAATACATTCTGTGTACCTAAGCCTTTGGATTCAGCCTTCATCTGATCTTTTTTCGCTTTTGCAGCTTCAAGATCTTCGTTTTTACCGAACAGTTTAATCAAAGGTAAGGATACTACAAAGGAAACAGCTGCTGCGATTAATACTGCTAAGATAACGCCTAAATAATTACCCTTTGGTGTCATACTTAATACAGCAAAGATACTACCCGGTGAAGCCGGAGCAGATAACCCAACATTGAATACGGTTAATGTGAATACACCACTTGCGCCACCTGCGATTGCTGCTAAAAGCAGAGAAGGATTCATCAATACATAAGGGAAGTAAATCTCATGGATACCACCAAGGAAGTGGATGATTATTGCACCAGGAGCTGAACTTTTCGCTCCACCTTTACCTACTAAGCAATATGCTAAAAGGATACCAAGTCCGGGACCCGGATTTGCTTCAACCAAGAAGAATAAGGACTTTCCAGCTTCTTTAACTTGGTCAATACCCATAGGTGATAAAATTCCGTGATTGATTGCATTGTTAAGGAATAAGATCTTTGCTGGCTCAACGAACAAACTTGCCAAAGGTAATAAGTGATGATCAACGAAGAACTGTACACCGGATGCCAATAAATCGGTTAATCCAAGTACGATTGGTGTAAAGCCGAAAAACGCTACGATTGCTAAAATTGCACCGATAATACCAAGTGAAAAGTTATATACCAGCATTTCAAATCCCGCAGGAATATGACCTTCAACTGCTTTGTCAAATTGCTTAATTACCCAACCTGCAATTGGACCAACAATCATTGCTCCAAGAAACATCGGAGAACCTGCAGCTACGATAATACCCATTGCTGCTACTGTAGCGATAACTCCACCTCTGACATCGGCAACCATCTTACCGCCTGTATAAGCGATCAATAATGGTAACAGATACTTAATCATAGGATCAACTAAAGTTGCAAGTTTTTCGTTCGGAAACCAACCGGTCTTAATAAATAAGGTTGTGATAATACCCCAAGCGAGAATAGCGCCGATATTGGGCATAACCATACCGCTTAAAAATCTACCAACTACCTGAACTCTTTCTTTCATTTAACATCCTCCCAAATAATACATTATGTAGTTACATGTTAACGATTGGCCAATTCGTTATCTTGTTGATTATATTATAAACACAAACGATGGTTTCAGGCAATTTAAACAAAAGATACTTTGGCACTAAGTGATAGTGCCATAATGCGGGCAGCTTTTATAATAAATTTATACTATTTTATTAAATGTTTATATTATCCCGTGGAAATAGTAATTTTATCACTGATTATGGGGATTTTGGCGATGCTTTATTCGGTGCTTTCAGAGTTTATCATAAAAAATAGTTAGCCATTGAAATAGGCTAACTATCTAGATATCTTTATAACGTCCTTATATCATCGATTAAAGAGTGTTTAATTTTTCAATGTATTCTCTGATAACTGAAACGGAATGCTTGAACTTTTTCTCTTCCTCGGTGGTCAAATGTACTTCAACCACATCATGCACTCCATTACGATTTAATATAGCTGGAACCCCACAGAATACATCGGATTCACCGAACTCACCTTCTAATAATGTGGATACCGGAATAATCTTATTCTCATCATTCATTACCGCCTTGACAATTCCCACTACCGCAGTTGCTATGCCATAACAGGTTGTTCCTTTTACTTCAAGAATTTCAAAGCCGACTTTTGTTACTTTTCTAACAATTTCGTCAAGGTTTACATCTTTGTATTGTTCGTTATCTTCAATAATATCAGCAAAGCGTTTGCCTCCTATGGTTACATGGGACCAAGGGCACATTTGGCTGTCTCCATGTTCACCCATGGTATATCCTTGCACGCTTCGCGGATCTACACCAATTAATTCACCGATGAAATGTTTTAACCTGGCGGAATCCATTGCTGTACCTGTTCCGATTACCTGGTTTTTGGGTAATCCTGATAATTTATAAACATAATATGCAATAATGTCCACTGGATTGGAAACAACAATAAAGTGTCCTCGGAAACCGGAAGCCATAATCGGCTCTACAATGGATTTTGCAATACGCGCCGATAATTCCAAGGTATCAAGTCTGGTCTGTCCGGGCTTAGGCGGCGCTCCCGCAGTAATCACGACGATATCTGCATCACCGCAATCTTTATAATCGCCTTCACTCACCTTCACATTACGGTTTAGATACTCAACGCAATGACATAAATCCATCACTTCGCCACGCGCCTTATTCTTGTTGATATCAATGATCATCACTTCATCGCAGATTCCCTGAGTGATTAAGCTAAATGCAGTGGAGGAACCCACTAATCCGGCTCCTACGATTACAATTTTACTACGGTTTATTGTCATTACTTTTCTCCTTTATATTAACTTCAAGCATTGTGTTTTAATGGAAAGGCTTAGCATTGTCCCTTCCCATCAATCGAGCAGGCTGACACATTATCCTTTGATTCCTTTTGGTCAAATTTAACGTAATCCGTGATTTCAAAGGTCTTTGTTCCATCCTCAAGGATAAAGAACGGAATGCCAATCTTCCCGCCATGGACGATTGGACGAAATAATGCATCATGGTCTCGATAGTTTAAGAATTCTTTCAATATCGATGTACTGGAGGTGATATTTCGGTAGTCTAAGGTAATACCCTCTAAATTACTCAATTGTCCCTTTGCTTCCACACAATCCGGACAAATCTCAGTTCCATACATAATAATCTTCATCTGGTTAATCCTTTCTTCATAAAATGAAATTGTACATAGCAACTTTTATATGGTATTATATGTTACCATAATTATAGCATGATTATAACATATAAAAAATACGGATTATATATTATTTTTAAAATAGAGTGTTAAAATTATTGTTCACTCTGATTACTCCCCAGAAAGAATCTGACATACATTTCAATCAAATATAACGATTCATGTACTGAAAAAAATGTATTAGTTGTTCAATTATCAAAAAATTTTATAACCTTATGAATTAAAAGACTATTTCATTCGCAGAAATAGTCTCTCCAATATCAGCTATTAAATTTCATCCATTCTTTTGATAGTTGCGATCAACTAAATTGACCCGAATCAAAAGCTCCGCACAATTAAGTAATTGGTTACTCTCCATATCAGCAACAATCTTATGATTTTCATCAAATAATATAGCTCGTTTTGACAGTTCATGTACCAGTTCCATATTATGGGTGGAGATAATCAAAGTTTTTCCAGACTGATTTAACTGACTCAAAAATTCTACCAACCAGCGTTGAGTCTTTGGATCAAGACCATTCATTGGTTCGTCAAGCACTAATAAGTCAGGGTTTAATGACATAACACAGGCAATAGCCACTTTGCGTTTTTCGCCACCGCTTAAATGATAGGGAATACGATCCTTCAATTCTTTTATATTCAGTAAAGTAAGACAATCGTCAACCCTGCTTTCGATTTCTTCTTCACTTAACCCCATCTGTCTTGGACCAAAGGCTATTTCATCATAAACAGAGGAACAAAATAATTGTGTGTCAGAATTTTGAAACACAAATCCTATTCTTTTGTGAAATCTCTTCGAGAACTGGCTGTCCTGAAGCTTCTTTGGAGTAATCTCCTCTCCTTGAAACCGATAGTTGCCGCTCTCCGGTGAAATAATACCGTTAATTATTTTAAGAAGAGTGGACTTTCCGCAGCCATTTGCTCCTAATAAAGCAACTGCTTCTCCTTTGCCTATCTCTAAGCTAATATTATCTAAAGCTATCCTATCTTGATAGGCATAACTTATATTTTTTAATTCAATCATATTATCACTTTCTCCCTTTGAAGAAGTTTTGGGTGTGAATTCGTTTTTTGATTTTACACTATCCTGGCAAAATAAATAAAAAGACAGAATAAAGCAAGATGTATTACAATATAGCAATAGTCCTGCCAAACCAACTTTCTTTTACTGGGAACGCGGTATTCACCGGAAAATCCTCTGCATTCCATGGCCTGGTGCATCTCTTGTGCCAGTTCTCTGGATTGGAGAAACATATTTCCTGCAATTCCACCCAGGGTATGATACTTCTTATTGTTTTTTCCCACAGATCTTAATTTTAATGCATATAATAGATTTAATGAGAATTCCCCTAACAAATATAAATATTTAATCGTAATATCTAGAACCATAATGAATATATCAGGTATATGAAACCGTTTTAACGCCCCTGTAAGGTCATACCATTTGGATAAATGAGACAGTAATCCTATGGAGGTTATATTTGCAGCTACCTTTGATGTGAGCATAACATAGCTATAGGTATTCCCGGTAATTGCTGCCGGCAGCATAATGAAAGCAGTAAATAAAGTCACTCCAAAGCTTAACTTTAATATCTGCATCATCTGATTTGCATTAATTAAACTTAACCGCACAAGGAGATAAACATTTACTATAATCACAAATACAAAGCTTCTAGTAACGGATACTAAGACAATCAGGAGAAAGGTCATTAGTACTTTAAGAATGACATGAATGGAATCTGTAGCAATTTGATTCTGATCCTGCATTCTGATTCTTGAAAGAAGCTTAAATACAGATAGGATACTTTTGTTAACAAAAGTATCCTTATCCTTTAACGGTATATAATTATCATTTTCTGTCAGCCAAGCCGGAATTTTTGCTTGACCTTCCCTTGAGTTATCCAATATTACTTCCTACCTTGCTTTTCTTCATATTACCAACAATCTTAAATAGAATAATCAAGATTGCAACACCTGCAACTGCGGATAATAGATATCCTGCAATCTCTGATAAGCCACTCACTGCATAATCCGGCATAATAGAATTAAAATTAAAACCGTTGCTCATTCCTTTTGGAGTAAAACCAAGAGCCTTTCCTCCTGAGATTACCTCTTTGATTTCATCGGCTCCCCATTCGCCCCAAGCGGTTCCGGTAGCCAAAAGACCAAGAGGAGTCAAACAGACTAGAGCAATGACTAATCCATAAATCGCCTTCATTTTTTGCTTGCCACCTTCATAAATGGTACCTGGCGATACTCTTTTGATATATGCTACAATCGCTAATGTAAAGATTGCTTCAACAAATCCGGCAGCTAAAAGATGAGGAATCATCATAGCGGGAATGGATACAGAAAGAGGATAAGGAGAATACAGTGCCTGACCTGCAGCATCCTGGAATAATAACGGTTGCAATCCAAATTCGATGGATGCAGCTAGAGCCGCCAAATTAATTCCGATATAGGAGGCGAACAAAATTCCAAGGTATTCTCCCTTTTCAGACTTTATAGAATCCTTAATTAACTTATATATGTAATAACCTGCAAATGGTAAGATAAACGCCATATTAAAGCAATTAGCAGCGAAGGCTAATATTCCTCCGTCGCCAAACAATAATGCCTGAATGAATAGTGCAACCGATACGCTGATACAGGCTGCATAGGGACCAAGTAAGATGGCTAATAAGGTTCCTCCTACTGCATGACCTGTAGTACCTCCGGGCAATGGCACATTGAACATCATCAGCAAAAAGGAAAATGCTGCGCCTACACCCATCATTGGTATCTTTACTTTCGGAATTTCTTCCTTCACTTTATTAATCGACTTTGTCCAAACCGGAACCATGGCAGCCCCCATGACTGCACAGGTTGATGGACTCAAATAATTATCAGGAATATGCATTTTTCATCCTGCCCTTCTTGTTAGTATTAGTATATTATCATTATAACCATATCCTATTTGCTAACAAGCCCGTATGGGGGATAAAAAATCAAATAATAACTAAAATAAGCATATGCCTTTATTTGCTAGGTTTGCCGGATTAAAGCAAATCCAAATTGCGACTTATTCTTAAGTTTCACATCCCCTGGATGGGGTTATACGACGATCAGAATAAGAAGGTTATACGCCATATCCCTTTGAACTGAATAATAAGTACATAAGTCTTGTTATACTACTTCATAAAACTGTCGATTGCCTTATTTAAGTTTTCAATAGCTGTTGTATCACCAGATTCCACTGCATCTACGATACAATGTTCCAGATGATCTTTTAAAATCACCTTACCGGTATTATTAAGCGCGGCGATAACCGCAGACAACTGGATTAGTACCTCACTGCAATCCTTGCCGTCTTCAATCATCCGCTTTACAGAATTTAAATGACCACTCGCACGGGAGAGCCTTGCTAATACTGCTTTCGTATTCTTATGGCTATGGGTATGACCACTCTCATCCGTATGATTATGAGTAATTACCTTACCCTCCGGTGTGATATGCGTATGTTCCGAATTCACCATTATATCCCCTCTCATAAGTTAACTGATTATGTCAAACCGATTTTAATATTATAATACGTTTCGCACAGAATGCCAACCTATAAAATTCAGCTGGTACAAATAGTAGAATAGGATGAATCTTAAAGTCAAACAAATATACAAAAGAGATATTTTATTGCTTAAGACAAAACTGCAATAAAATAAGACGTACTTACAGGATATTATGAACTTCTATCCGATATAGCATAGATAAACTTCTCAAAATCCAATAAGGCGCCTTATATTTTTAAATTAGTACTATTTTTTCCAAGGGATAGATGGCATTGGTTCTCCTGTTTCAAGGAAGGTCTTCAATCCACAGAGGATAAAGGTCCATCCTGCTGCAGCCTGCTGGAACTTCGCGTTCTCTGCATCAATATCATGAAGAATTGTTAGTTTAACCATAGGTCCCATCTCTTGAAGTTCAAAAACGACGGTTGTTGTTTCTTCTTCACTGTCTGTTGGAGTTCTCCAAGTATAAGAAAGTCTTTTATTCGGGTCATATTCAACAACCTTTCCTTTGACTTCCTCCATTCCTTCCGGTGTTATAACTAAAACTTCTGAGCCAATCTTCCAATTGGACACGACTCTTCTACCAAACCAGAATTTTTGTGTGAATTCTGGGGTGGTAAGGGAATCCCATACTTTTTGTGCGGTTGATGAAATTACAATTTGATAAGTAAAACCTTTCATGTTTGCCTCCTGATTCGTATTTTCCAAAGCATTCTTTAGATCATATAGTTCTTGCAGACGGTTCTCGTCAAACTTACCGATCCAGCGAGAATAAATCAGTTGTAATGGTACCGGATTTAGATAATGTAGCTTCTCCTTTCCCTTCCATACCGGTATGACTAGTTCTGCATCTTCCAAGATTTTTAAATGCTTTGTTACTGCTTGCCTGGACATATCTAACATAGAACTTAACTCTGTTAAAGACTGTCCGTTTTTCTGATACAATAAATCCAAAAGATATCTTCTGGATTTATCTCCTAACGCATTAAATATTTTATCCATACCAATATATTAGCAACCATTTGGTTGCATGTCAAGGGAATTAGTAAAAATTTGATCATTTGATCATTTGATTATCATATGAAATTACATTTTCTCCTAAAATATAGGCAAAAGGGGGTTAAAGGATTAAATGCACCGCACTCCAAAGTAATATAACACACATAATAATATTCATAAGGCGGTAATGTTTTTGGAACTGCTTTTGCAATAATTGACCGGCAAGTGACCATGTAATACATCCGGAAATTCCAATAATCGAATTACAGACCACACTTACAGCTAATAGAGCTTTAGAGCTTGTATAGGGGAATATGTAACCGGAGTAAATGGTTATTGCATACAAAATAATTTTTACATTTATGAATTGAAGAATAAATGCGTTACGAAAATCCCCCTTTTCCTCCTTGTCTACGTTTAATGGTTTGCTCATTAAAATATGGAGAGCGAGCCACACTATATAAACAGCTCCGATATATTTAAATACACCTGCCAACTGGGGAATAACTTCTATCAATTCCATGCATAGAATTGCACTGAGTGCCATAACTACCACAAATCCGACCGCAATGCCAATAAGGGTAGCTTTTCCTCTCTTCAAACCTTTGCGGCTTACTGCATTTAACGCCAATATATTATTGGGACCCGGTGTATATGCGGTGATAAATGCATAAGGTAAATACGCTAAAATATAATTCATAATCTTGCCATCTCCTTGCTTTTTTTATATAATAACTTCAACAAATATATAAATCAAATTGAAACTTTTATAGTAATAGTTCGAATATAATGAACTATTAAAGGAGAAAGCATGGAGCTCAAATATCTTCAAACATTTAAGACAATCATCACAGAGGGAAGTTTTACTAAGGCTGCCGACAAGTTAAACTATACCCAATCAACAATAACGTTTCAGATGAAACAATTGGAACAGGAACTATGCATTAAGATCTTTGAGAAAATCGGAAGAAATATGACATTAACTAAAGCTGGAAAAGAATTAATTACTTATGTTGAAGATGTATTAGAATCTATGGAGAGGCTCAGTGGTTTCAGCGACAATCTGCCAGAACTAAAAGGGGAGTTACATATAGAATCTGCCGAAACCATCCTGTGTTATAAGATGGCTCCGGTATTAAAGGAATTTCATAGAATCGCTCCAAAGGCCAAGTTATATCTTCGCTCGACCAATTGCTATGAAATCTTGGAAAAGGTTCGCACCGGCAAAATTGATTTAGGTGTTTTTTATATTAACGTGTGTGAGGCACAGGATTTTCTACAGGTATATCCCATCGGAGAATGTACAATGTATCTGGTTGCTTCTCCTCAAATTAAAGCTGAGTTTAGCGATTTTATTACTCCTAATCGAAATATCGAGTATCCCTTCATCATTGATGAACCAGACTGTATTTTTCGTCAGATTTTTGAGGAGTACTTGAATAAGAAAAATATTCAGCTAGATCATACGATTGAATTATGGAGTATTCCCACAATCAAAAATTTGGTAAAAAACGATGTAGGTATTACCTATCTCCCATCCTATACCGTTGAAAATGAAATTAGGAGTGGTGAATTATGCAAAATTCCCACCGAATTGGATGACCAAAAGCTGGTTGCCGTCTGTGCCCATCATAAAAACAAATGGATTAGTCCTTTGATGAAACTGTTTATACAGATTGTTACAGACAGCAACCTTTTTCTCAAGGAGGGTACCATCCCATCCAATTGATGAAGGTGCTTTAGCACTATCATTTATTGGAATATATGCATGATAAATTACCACGTTAAAGATAAGCTTATAGGAAGAGTTGAAATAAAAAATAGCTGAGAACCATTCTTCTTTGGTCCTAGCTATTTTTATTCATGAAATCATGTCATGTAAAAATAATATCAAGCATTGGAATATTATTTATATAATCTCATTCCATACGAGCATTTCGCCTTAGCCGCGATTATTCCAGCAATAAGAATGGAACAGAGTATTCCTAGGGCAATTCTCTCCTATTTACTTAAGCGGCTGACTCAAACTGGCTATTATACAGTTCACTATAGAAGCCACCCTGCTCAATCAGTTCGTTATGGCTACCACTTTCAATAATATCGCCGTCTTTCATTACTAAGATTAGATCAGCATTTTTTATGGTGGAAAGCCTGTGAGCGATTACAAAGGAGGTTCTTCCGCTTGTTAATTGATCCATTGCCTTTTGAACAATTCGTTCTGTTCTGGTATCTACAGAACTGGTTGCCTCATCAAGGATTAATAACGGTGCATCCTGAATCATTGCACGAGCGATGGTAATCAGCTGCTTCTGCCCTTCTGATAAACTGGACTTGGAATTAAGCACTGTATCATAGCCATCCGGCAAGGTTTTAATAAAGTGGTGTAATCCAACTGTTTTACTGGCGGCAATGACCTGCTCCTGTGTTACACCCTGCTTACTGTATACAATATTATCACGAATGGTTCCTTCAAATAGCCAGCTGTCTTGTAATACCATTGAGAATTGCTCATGAACATTTTCTCTGGGCAATTGACTGATTGGTGTGCCGTCGAGCAAGATTTCTCCTTTATTTAGTTCATAAAATCTCATTAACAGGTTCACAATCGTTGTCTTTCCGGCACCAGTAGGTCCAACTATCGCTACCTTTTGTCCTGCCTTTATTTTTGCTGAGAAATCATTGATGATTGTCTTTTCTTTCGTATATCCAAACTCTACATTACGAAATTCAACTTCTCCTTTTACATCACTTAATGTATTTATTTTCTGACTTTCATCCTCAAGCTCATCCTCCTCAAGGAATTCAAATACACGTTCCCCTGCTGCCGCGGTTCTCTGTAAATTGTTAAAGGCCTGAGCAATCTGGGATAAAGGTTGGGTAAATAGCCTGATATACATCATAAAGGCTACGATTACACCGAAGGAAATAGTTCCGTTCATGGCAAGAGCTGCACCTACTACACACACTGCCACATAGCCAAGGTTTCCTACAAAGCCCATCAATGGCATCATTAGCCCTGAAAGAAATTGTGATTTCCAGGCAGTTTTATAAAGATCACGGTTAATCTGTTCGAATTTTGCTTTCTCACTTTTAGATCCGTTATATACTTTAACTACATTGTGACCGGAGTAAATCTCATCAATATGACCATTCATTTTACCTAAGGCGCTCTGCTGACCTATAAAATATTTTTGTGATTTTGCCATAATAATCATCATGAATGCAAAACCGATAATACTGGAAGCTACTGCCGTAATCGCCATAATCCAGTTATTATAAAACATCATGATAAGCGATCCAATCAATAATGTAATGGAGGTCACCAGAGTACCAATACTTTGATTCAAGGTCTGTCCGATTGCATCCACATCGTTGGTAACCCTGCTTAATACATCACCATAACTTGAACGGTCAAAATAACGAAGAGGTAAGCGGTGAATTTTCTGTGTAATATCCGACCTCATTTTCTTAGAGATTTTCTGTGTTATGGTTGCCATAGTAAAGCTTTGATAGAGGTTAAGGAGCATGGAAGCAGCATAAAAGAACACCAAAGCGATGGCAATTTTCCAAACCTGATTCATATTTATACTATTTATAACCGGTACCCCTTTTACCATCGCGGGGAGACCTTTTGATATCTCATTGGTCATATTCTTTAATTGGTCGGGACCAATGATTTGCAGTATTGTTCCTCCTATAGCTGCGGTGAGTGCAATCATAATAGGGATGATATAGCTAGTGCAATACTTTAAAAGTTTTTGAATTGTTTTTCCAAAATTTCTGGGCTTTTCTACAACTCCACCCATTCCACCTGGGCCCATCATAGGGCGGTTTCCTGTTTTAATGTTTTTATCTTCACTCATACGGCAAGTTCCTCCTCACTTAATTGAGATATCGCAATTTCTTTATAAACCTCACAGCTATCTAATAATTCTCTATGGGTTCCCTTTCCGACTACTCTTCCTTCATCAAGAACAATAATTTGGTCTGCATCCATAATTGTACCGATCCGTTGTGCAACAATCATGCTAGTAACACCCTTTGTCTCCTGTTTTAATGCAGATCGGAGAATTCGGTCCGTCTTATAATCCAGTGCTGAAAAACTGTCATCAAAAATGTAGATCTCAGGATTTCTGAACACTGCACGAGCTATGGCAAGACGTTGTTTTTGCCCTCCCGATACATTTGTACCTCCCTGTGAGATCGCACCTTCATAGCTTCCTTCCATCTGTTCTACGAATTCCTGACCTTGTGCAATCTTTACTGCTCTTATTACATCTTCTTTTGATGTAGAATTTCTTCCGTTATCTCCATACGCTACATTGGAGTTGACGGAACCCTTAAACATTACTGCCTTTTGAGGGACATAACCAATTTTATTATTCAGTGCTTCCTGTTCGTAATTCTTAACATTAACACCATCTACTAATATTTCACCTTCAGTTGCATCAAAGAACCTGGGAATTAGATTAATCAATGTACTCTTTCCGCTACCGGTAGAACCAATGAAGGCAATCGTTTCCCCCTTCTTTGCTTGAAAGCTGACATCCTTTAGAACATAATCGGATGCTCCAGGATATTGAAAGCTGACATTCTTAAATTCAACTACGCCTTTCATACCCGCCATACCTTCTGTTATAGTTCCTTCCACAATAACAGGCGTTGTATCAAGTACTTCATTAATACGTTTAGCTGATACCATGGCTCTGGGCAAAAGTATGAATATCATAACCATCATCATAATGGACATAATCACCTGCATTGCATAGGATGAGAAGACTACCATATTTGAAAAATAGGTCAGCTTATCCATGGCTTGTGCCGCATTAATTAAATGGGCACCAATCCAATAGATGACTAAGTTTAACCCGCTCATCATCAACATCATAATCGGCTGCATAATTGCCATTCCTCTACTAGTGAATAATTGGGTGTCGGTAAGTTCGGTATTTGCTTCTTCAAATTTCTGAGTCTGGTACTCTTTGGCGTTATAAGCTCTTACTACTCTTAAACCGGTGAGATTTTCCATGGTAACACGGTTTAAATTGTCGGTAAGCTCTTGCATCTTTTTAAATTTTGGCATAACAGTAATTAATAGAATGACCAGCATTCCAACGATTAATGCTAGGGTAATCCCCGTTGCCAAAGTCCATTCATATCCCTTACCTGCAATTTTAGTCATTGCCCATACGGCCATAATTGGCGCTTTTATTACAATTTGAAGACCCATGGTAATTAATATCTGAACTTGAGTAACGTCATTGGTAGAACGTGTAATTAAGCTGGAAGTGGAAAATCTGCTAATTTCCTCCATGGAGAAGGAATCCACTTTGTTATAAAGTAAGCTGCGTACCCTCTGTGAAAAAGAAGCTGCTATTCTGGAAGCAAAAAATCCAACAATGGCCGCTGCCATAAAACTTCCCAGAGCACAAAGCAGCATGTACCCTCCGGCTTTCCAGATCTCTGCCATATTGCTTTCGGGGGTCTGTGTTAATCTTGTAATCTTTGACATATAATCAGGCATCTTTAAGTCAAGCCAAACCTGGGAAATGATAAAAACAAGACTGATTGCTGCCTGAAGCCATTCCATACGGTTAATTCTTTTTAAAATTTTAATCATAGTTCATCCTCCTTGAATAATAGTGTTCGTTAATAATAGTGTTTGATAGTAATAGCATTTGATAGTAATAGTGTTTGATAATAACAGTGCTCGAAACTAATAGTGTTAGCTAATTGGGATTTAAATACGGTCACTTGGAATGACCGTATTTACTCTCTTGCATGATGTTTTGATATCATTGCAGCCATTTTGCTCGTAATGCGAACATATTCTTTGGCATCCTCTTCCCCTAAAAGAGAAAGTAACTTCGCCATTTCATCAATCATATGCTGGCGATGCTCCAAAGCCATTTTTTTGCCTTCTTCTGTCAAATCCACTAAAATTCTACGGCGGTCATTGCTGTCAATTCTTCTTGTTACATAACCTTTTTTCTCTAGGCTATTTAAGGTTGCTGCAATCCTTGCCGTACTGATTCCCATGGTATTACTTATTTCACTTGGTAAGGCGGATCCGCTTTGATGGGAAAGATATTGAAGAACAAAGTTTTCACCCTGCATGGAATCATTTAGTGATTTATGAGGTCTTGCTCTTTGAATTAAATTCATATTATTAATAAATTCTTTAGTCAATTCTTTATAATCCATACTGTTCCTCCTTTCCATTTGATTAGCTAACTATATTAGTAATATAACAGTGTTAGATAGTTATGTCAATCAGTTTTTTAAAATTATTTAAAATTTAATTTTATTTCAAATTTTTACAATATGGAACAGGAAACTAGGATTTTCTGGAAGGATCATAAGACATTACTACAATTTGATTTATCAGATTTTTAGTGCTAATAATCTCAAATCTTACTAAATATATGTGGATTTGACACGATTTGTAAAATAAATCATATGATATTACAAAGATATCATTTTCCAAAATGGCTTCAATCGTTCAACTCTTACTTGCATTCTTAAATTATACCAATCAAATTACAATTAATTTTCTATGAATGATTGAGTCTGGATCATGGAATCTTTTGCACTTACACACAGATAGAATAACAAATTCATAAAATGCGAAATTTGATTCGTATTATTCGACAATATTGCAGGAACCAATTTGTATATAATCCCGTATTATATTACAGAATACTACATTTTAGTAAAGGAGAATTTGTATGGATTTTTTTGATCTGTTTCGATATTTTTTAATACTGATCGTTCCTGGCTTTATCGGTGCATTAGCATTTAGTATAGCTGCACGCTTTCGAACCGAAATCAACATAAGAGTTGCATTAATCATTGATTTGTTAACTTTTATCGTTTTGATCACCGGATTGTATTTCTTCCATGGCGTAGTTACAGTTGCAGATTTATTATTTGAATTCACCTGCCTGAGTTTCACCAGAAATTATGCGTTACTCAGTATTTTAGTTGCCATCATCATCGGTACAATCGCTGGACTGATCAGAAGACTGTTCTTCTGGATCAGACGTTAATCCAGTCCCACACCTTTGGATAATCCATCAAAATACACTCTATGTTAAATATTATATAATATTTTATTATACAGTTCGTTTTTTAGAAAGAACCTAACCCGTTTCCTGCACAACCGAAAAGGACACTGTATTCTTTATATATGTATGAATGATTACCCTCATAAATAAATAAAGAATACAGTGTCCTAAATTAATGACGTTGGCGGTTACTATCTTAAACTCATTTTCACTAAGACATCATTTCCAATTTGGAATTCAATCAATCAATTCTTACCTTCTCAATATTCCTAACATAAAATAAAGTAATTTGAGTGATTGATTTCGAATTATGAAATCTATTGCACAGAGCAGATAGAAAAACAAATTTATAAATGCGAAAATTGATTCGTAATTCTTGTATTCGACATTATACAGGAACCAATTTGTATATAATCCCGTATTATATTACAGAATACAACATTTAGTAAAGGAGCATTTGTATGAATTTTTTTGATTTGTATCGATATTTTTTAATATTGATCGTTCCCGGCTTCATCGGCGCATTAGCATTTAGTCTTTCTGCACGCTGTCGAACAGAAATCAGTGTAAAAGTTGCATTAATCATAGATTTGTTAACTTTTATCGTAATGATTACTAGATTGTATTTCTTCCTTGGCATTGTTACCGTAGCAGATTTAATAGCTGAATTTAATAGCCTACTTTTCACCAGAAACTATGCTTTGCTCAGTATTGCTTTTGCCATTATCATTGGTACGATCATTGGATTTATCAGAAGATTATTCTTCTGGATCAGACGTTAATGCAGAACACAAACTTTCGCTAAAGAAATCAGAAAGCACACCCTATGTTAAATAATATATAATGTTTATGATACCACTGGATTTATAAAAAGCACACTTTTATTTCCTGTACGACCGAAAGGACATTGTTTGTTTTTCATATTAGATGAATTTATCTTCTAAAGTGAAAAGCAAACAATGTCCTTATATATGAGAGCTCTCTCATGTAAGAAATTACCGCAGTAAATTCAAAAGAATATGTGATAGGTTGAAAACTGAATATAGCAAAGAATCAACTGTCACACTTTAATTATCGTTATCATAAACCTCTGGTCAATATAACCCAAAATCACTGTGAAATGCCGTATTTTCTGTATTCCTTATAACCCGTTAGTAAATCTCAATCAAAACAGATTAACAGGCATACTACCTGAATCGCTTACTTGTACTGGTTTAAAATTATATTTAAATTTTCTTTTATGCATTCAATTAGCTCAAGAGGTTTTTTGATATTTGCATCTTTACCATATGAAATAAAGTAATCCGAAAAAAAATCCATATCACTTACAGATATAGAACCTTTCAAAAATCCTGAACCATCTTCCTGCCTTTCTAATTTAATATTAGGCCATTTTGCTGACTGATATTTCTCTATGCCTTTTTTAGTTAATTCTACATGTAATTCAAATGTTTCTTTATTTGTGTTCATCATTAAAAAATGATTCTTTAAATTAATATTAGATAAGTCAATGGGCGATGTGTTTTTATCCAACTTTACAGAATTTATTCGGTCACATCTAAAAACTCTATAATCTTTTTTGGAAATACAATATGATGGACAATACCACTTGCCTTCATTTACATAGATGCCTATGGGCTGAATATTTCGATTGTGGCTTTCTCCATTTATCTCATAATTAATTATTATAACATCTTGTTGAATTGCTGCGTCTAATAATTGTCTTAGAACTGGAATTTTTTCGTACTGACGAACCGATAAAAAATCAACTCGACCATTCATACTATCAATCTTATCTCTGATATCTCCAGAAAGATTTAAATAAAATTTCTTTTTTATAGATTCATACTCAATATCAAAAGGGAGTGCAATATAGTATCTTAATGCATGAATTGCAAAAAAAATAGAGATGACTTCATCCTCACTAAATGCTATTGGTGGAAGTATTCTTTCGTTTAAAATTTGATACCCTCCATGTGGACCTACTTCTGAATACAGGGGGACACCCATTTCACTCAATTCCTGCAGATCTCTCAAAATGGTTCTTTTAGAAACTTCAAATTCTTGTGCTAATTGTTGAACTGTAAATCTTTTTTTTCGGTTGACCATCATAATCATTTCATTTAATCTTTTTGCTTTAGACATATTTACCTCCTTAAAATAACTATGACACATTCTGTCACTATTATAGTATATACTTATAAATACAGCAACGAATAAAAATATCGCAACTGTAGATACTGACTAAAAGGAGATGTAATATTATGTCATTCAAACTTATTCCTTTTATCCAGATTATGGATGGAAGAGCAAAAGAAGCAATTGAGTATTATCAAGAGGTCCTAAA
Organism: Bacillota bacterium; assembly: GCA_023435895.1. GTDB lineage: Bacteria > Bacillota > Clostridia > Lachnospirales > Lachnospiraceae > Mobilitalea. The sequence continues at coordinate 38,118 of JAEZLH010000026.1, read as the reverse complement.
GGCTAAAGTTATTTTTATGCAAACTGTAGGGGAAGGACCAAAAGAAGAATTATCAAAATTTACGAAAAATCAGTTAGGTCTTATAGCACATTCTGTACTAATAATTGGCGAATCAGAAATCATGGTTTCTGATATTATTCCCGGAGTTCCTTTTCAACAGGGAAATCAAATTTCAATTTGTATCACAACCGATGATATTTCGAAAACCAATCAATTTTATGAGAAGTTAAAGGAAAATGGTAAAATTATTATTGCACTTAATGAAATTTACTTTAGTCCAGCATATGGAATGGTTACCGATAAGTTTGGAGTTAATTTTCAAATTTTTACTACTAAAAACAAGTAAAATAAGATAATTAAAAATAGCACTTTGGGAAATTTGATCCAAAGTGCTATTTTTATTCCTTTAAAGTATTATCTATGTGGGCAATAAATAGTACACTAATTATGAACTCCCCACACAACTCTCTTAACGTAATCGGTATAGGATAAGATAATTCGTAGAACCTTCTCTGAAACATTACACGCAGAATAATCGGTAACGCTTCGTAAGGTCTCTTTCTTCTGACTCTCCAAAACCATTAATGCCTGCATAATCCTTTCCCTGCCAAGTCCGGTCATCATGACCTGGCTCTCTTCCATTGCCTCCATTCTCTCATGGGACTGCCTGATATTAATTGCCTTCAGCCCTAGTATAGAGCTTTCTTCGCTAATGGTTCCACTGTCACTGAGTACTGCTTTTGCATTCATCTGAAGGTTGATATAATCAAAGAACCCGAATGGTTTCAACACCTTAATCAATGGATTAAATGCTATGTTTTTTTCTTTTAGCATAGCCATGGTTCTGGGGTGAGTACTGATTATGATCTGTTTTTTATAGTGCTCTGCGATGGCATTTAAGGAATCGATCAAATCATAAAAGTTACCAGAATTTATATTCTCTTCTCTATGAGCAGAAACGATAAAGTATTCCCCGTTGGTAAGCCCTAATCTTTGTAAAATATCTGACTGCTCAATTTGCGTAAGATGTCCATGAATCACTTCATACATGGGACTGCCGGTCTTAATAATCCGGTCAGCGGGAAGTCCTTCCCGAAGCAAGTAATCTCTTGCAATATTGCTATAAGGAAGATTAATATCGGCAATGTGATCTACAATTTTGCGGTTACTCTCCTCTGGCACCCGTTCATCAAAACAACGATTACCGGCTTCCATGTGAAAGATTGGGATATGTCTTTTTTTTGCGGTAAGTGCGCACAAGCAGCTATTGGTATCCCCCAGTATCAGAAGCGCATCTGGTTTTAGTTCTTCTAAGAGAGGGTCTATTTTAATGAAGATATTACCAATGGTTTCAGCAGCACTTTTTGTTGCTGCATTTAAGTAATAATCGGGGTTTTTAATTTCTAAATCACGAAAAAAAATTTCATTTAATTCATAGTCATAATTTTGACCGGTATGAACAAGTATATGTTCAATTGCTTCGCTATGCTCCAATTTATTTATGACCGCAGACAATCTTATAATCTCAGGACGTGTTCCCACTACAGTCATTACTTTTAATTTTTTCATTTATACCTCCCACTAAGAGTTTTCTTCCTTCATACTTCCATATAATAAGTATCCGGGTTTTCCGGATCATAACTTTCACACGCCCATATGATGATAATCAAATCCGTACTTCCTACATTTTCAATATTATGAGCATATCCTGCCGGAATATCGACTATCTCTTGTTCTTCCCCTCGAAGCGTATATTGAACCATATTCACTGAATTGATACGCCGAAGCCGTAGGATTGCTTCCCCTGATATGATTAGAAATTTTTCGTGCTTTACATGATGATAGTGATTTCCCCTAATAATTCCGGGCTTAGAAATATTCACTGAAAGCTGCCCGAATTCAGAACCTTTCATAAATTCCGTAAAAGAACCTCTATGATCCACATTCTTCATAAGCTTATAATTTAATTGCTCTTTTGGAAGGTAACTTATGTAGGTGCTGTAGAGCTTTTTGGTAAAGTCATCCGACACATCGGGTATATAGAGCGTTTCTCGTCCCTTTTTAAAAGAATGAATTAGTTCACTGATTTTTTCCAAGGTAACAAAATAACTAACCGGTACATTACAATAACCCAAACTCTGCTCATTCGCTTGAATTTTATCAGCCATAGCCCTGACCAGATCATCGATATACACTAAGTTCATCAAATGGTTCGGGTCATGAATTTCAATTGGAATATCGTGAATTACGTTATAGCACAAGGTTGCGACAAAGCTGTTGTAATTTGGTCTGCACCATTTTCCAAACACATTGGGGATACGAAATATCATTACTTTTGCACCACTTGTATTCCCATATTCAAGAAGTAATTCCTCTCCTTCTTTCTTGCTCTTTCCATAAGGATTATCAACTGTCGCTTGAATACTGGAGGAAAATATAATCGGACAGGAGTTCTTATATTCAGAAAGGGAATCAATTATTATCCTAATCAGATCTACATTATCCTGAGCAAATTCCTGAGTGTCCTTAGGTCGGTTTACACCGGCAAGATGAAAAATAAAATCAGCTCGTTTACAATATTCCTTCAATAATTTAGGATCACTGTCCCTGTCAAATTCAAATATCTCATAATTAGTTTGACTTTTCAGTATTGCCACTAAATTTTGACCTACAAAGCCCTTTGCTCCGGTCACCAGTATATTCATAAAGGCTACCCTCCTTCCAAAACATCTCCATCACCGTTCTTATTATTAAAACCTACGGATTAAGTACTTCATTATGGATCAAATGTTATTTTCTAATAATTGATTCTATATTATAACAGCCAATTATTTTATATTAATTGAAGTATCCGATTCCACTGCCTTAGGAATTTTAAAACGGAATAGTATGTAATTTCTATCATGATTAATATAACCCGCTATACTCTTCCTTTAACAGGGATAAAATCAAGGAGTCCCACCATTTTCCGTCATAGTAATAATTTTTTCGTAGGGTACCATCCAGCTGAAATTCCAGCTGATATAATAATTTTTTCTTTTTATAATCAAATTCATAAATCTCTGTCCAGATCTTGTTCAACCCCAGTTGATGAAATCCGTAATCAAATAATAATTCGCAACTCTCTCTTGCATATCCCTCTTCGTCAATATATTGATCCTCTAATCCAATATAAAGAGAAAGGTCAGCATGACGATGAATCCAATTGATATAACACAATCCACAGCAGCCCAAAAGTTTCTTATCTGCGCTTCTTCTTATAGAAAACATTATGGTTGATGGATCATTTAATACCTTATTCTCATACCATCTCTCCTGAAGATCATGATTCAGTTCTCTGAATTCACGAAAATGTTTTTTGAAATTCTCGTTATTTCTCCACTCCATGAGAGGCTGTAAATCTTCCCGTTCAATTGCGGTTAGATACACGTTTTCTCCCTTTTTCATAAAACCTCCCGCTTTAAATAAGAACTAGATTCTAATATAATAGTAATTAATTTCAGCACAGCCTTGCTCTTCCATTGATCTAACGTTCTCACGATTATTCTAAATACAAAATCCTTCTGTTATAAAGCAATATACTAAATAAAATCATCCCATCTTGCATAATCATCTGCTTTTATTGCCTTTCTCAGGGTTTTTCCTATGATTTTATGAATCTCATAGGGGGGAAGACCAGCTTCTTTCATGGGACGCAGAGGAATCAGATCATCTTCTGTTATCACATCAGCTTCCTTCAGGTCCTTGGAATAATATAAGGATCTTCTTTGAATTAAGGAGGAATCTTTTTCATTCTCTTCAATTCTTTTAACACCGTCTCCTAAAGAGGACCATAACTCCAGAGAGTAATTTACCATTTCTCTCCAGGTGGTCGGGTTTTGAGAAAAGCGATGATCTGGGCCGGTTCTATCATTGTCGTCTGTAAAATGCTTTTCAATTGCCCTTGCCCCAAGAGCGATAGCTCCCAGTACGGTTACATGATCAATGGTATGATCGGATAAGCCCATAATAAGCTCCGGGTAATATTCTTTGTAGGAATTTATTACATTTAGGTTGATATAGCGATAATTCTCCTGACTAAGGGTGTAATTGGTATTACATTGCATTAAAATCACTTGGTGATTGATTTTGTAAATTGTTTTTAATGCACGTTCTACATCCTCCCAAGTTGAGGCTCCGGTTGCTAGGAGTACCGGTTTGTTTTTAGATGCGATGTATTCTACAATATCAATCCAGGTAATATCCCCGGAACCAATCTTGTATGCATTAACATAGGGGTCTACCAAATCCACCGATTCAAAATCATAGGGGGAGGTCAAATATTCTATCCCAACTTCATCGCACTTTTCCTTAAGGCGTGAGGTCCATTCTTTATGAATCGTACACTCTTCATACACCTCATACACAGATTTCTTCCAGCTTTTTTGATGAGAGAGCTTCTCACCCATATCTGAGAAGCCGCCTTTGCTGACAATTTTAGATGCCTGAAAGTTTTGAAACTTTGCAGCATCCGCACCGCTCTCCTTCGCCAGTTCAATAAGATGAAGCGCTCTGTTTAAATCGCCATCGTGATTGGAAGCAATGTCAGCAATAAAGTATGGTGGCATGTTTTGGTCGATGATTCGATTGCCGATTTTTATCAACTTTTTTCCTCCTCTTTGCATGGTTGAGTGCAATATTTAAATCGTCTTTCCCTTTAACTGTTCCGGATAACCGCTGTCGTAAAGTCTCTTAAATTCGGTTACACTCTCCCTAGGGGTACGAATTTGTATTCCTAGAGTGTCACATATTTTTTGATTGCTCAACCCCATGTTTTTCGTTCTCGGCGCTTTAAACTTATAATTTTCCATGGAAACCTTATTAATACAACCATCTATTTTAAACTCCTCCATGATAGCATTTGCGATATCATATTTTGATATAGAACCCGTACTACAGATGTGGTATAACCCGTTTAGATTATTTCTTATACATAAATCAAGTACCTCGGCCAGTTCGTTTACAAGAATTGGGGAAAAATAAATATCATAGAACATATTCAGTTCCATATTACTGATGAGGGAATTTAAAATCCATTCTCCAAAGCTATTCTTTTCGCGATAGTTATATCCGTAGATATTCGTACGAACTACTAGATTTTGCTTTCCGGATAAGACTGCTTCCTCTGCTAAAAGCTTCGTCTTCCCATACATACTAATGGGACCCGGGCTATCTTCTTCACAATATAAGCCATCTCTCTTTCCATCAAAAACTGCATCCGTTGAGATGAAAATCATCTTTATTCCTAGTTCTTCACAGATCCATGCTAAATTCTTGGTCGTTGTATAATTGACTAAGGTTGCATACTCCGGGTTCACTTCACATTCATCTACATTGACTAGGGCAGCACAATGTATCAAGATATTGGTGCCATTTTTAATAAGTTGTTGCTTAATCTGCTCCATATCCAGTGCAGAAAACACATTAGGGTATACCTTATCCATTACAATTTCATGAAGATCCACTCCGCCAACATGATAGTTATCCCTTAATAAATATGCCAGATTTGATCCAAGCATGCCTGCAATTCCTGTGATAAAGATGGACGTCATGCTTCATCACCCCGCTCATTAAAGTAATCAATGGTGCTTTTTAATGCCTCCATCTGCTTCTTTGTATCCTGGATGTTCCAGTAATTTGTCTTAAATTGCAAAAGTTTTCCTTGGAGCTCTTCAGCTACTGGGCAAAGTCCTTTTTGATAAGAATTCAACGTCTGTTTTGATATAAACTTTTCCCTACCAAGAAGATTGTGCTCACTCATCATTGGCTCCAGATAGGTTAATTTCCAGGCCGCATAGATTCCGTCACCACCAAATGCCATAAACTGATCCCTGAACTCCCTCCATCCAATCGTAGGGTGATCTAATTTCACTACATAGGTCCAGTAGGTGCATTCATATTCCTTACCCACATATTGGGGCTTTAACCAGGGTGTATCCGCTATTACCTTTTCATACATGGAGGATACTTCAATTCTTCTTGCCACCAGCTCCTCCACCTGCTCCAGTTGACCAAGGGCTACCGCTGCACATAATTCTGGCATTCTGTAATTCCAACCCATAGATAAATGCCTGGAATAATCCGGATCCTGTATGGTTTGTTTTGTTATTTTCGCTTTGGAAGCACCCACGCCGGCATAGCCAAGGGAACTGACTCTTCTAATTCCTTCGGCAAGATCAAGGGAGTCCGTAACAATAACCCCTCCTTCTCCGCTTGTGATATGCTTGGAACTTTGAAAGCTGTAACTGGCCACATGACCCAAGGTACCAACCATTCTACCTTTGTAGGTCCCTAGCATGCATTCGGCATTGTCCTCCACAACAAGAATATGATGGGCATTGGCAATCTCCATAATTGCATCCATATCGGGAGAAAGTCCGTATAGGGAAACCGTAATTATTGCTTTTGTTCTGGGTGTAATTCTCTCTTTTATAGAATAAGGTGATATTAAAAAGGTATTCGGGTCCACATCCGCAAAGATTGGTGTAGCATTTGCCTGTAATACGGCAAAGGTAGTACTTGACATGGTAAGTGGGGGAACAATTACTTCATCCCCTTCTCCGATTCCTGCCCCTTCCAGTATGGCATGTAAGGTACAGGTTCCATTTACTAATGCGATGCCATATTTTCTTCCTAACTTCTCACAAAGGGCATGCTCTACCCGCTGCATCATCTGAGCTCCCTTTGAAGAGCGGAACTCACTAGCAAGAACTTCCTTTACATAGTTAAGTTCATTTCCAAATATCCTTTTGGTAACGGGGGATTTTTGTTGTTCTTGTTCTAGAGATTTTAAGTAACCTTCATTTCTAATATGTCCTTGATTTATTTCACCAAGCTCTGGTTTTCTTTTTAGTAGTTCAAGGATTTCCTCCATACCAAAGAATTCATCAGGCTTTTTATAAAGCTCCTGATATACTTTGAGAGTGAAAAGATAATCCTCCGGTTGATCAAGTGTCCAACGCATAAAGGATAAGTCCACAGGGTTTTTAAAATTATATAATTTAAACCGCTCAGGATTATGGTAAAGGTAGGGTGTTACATGTTCTTTCTCAGAATCAAGCTTTGCTTCTAAATAGCATTGTTTGAGCGCATCAAAGGAGAATACTTCGATATCAATACCCTCCGGGTAAGTTGGTTCTATGGTATTACTGACATAATCATAATCATTATTTTTAAATAGTTGGACTGCTTTCTCAATTACGGATGGATCTTTTAAAGGATCATCTGCGGTTACCCTTACAACAATATCCGCCTGGTATTCCTTGGCGCACTCATAAAAACGTTCTAATACATTCTTCTCACTTCCACGGTAAAGATGAATCTTCTTGTCCTTACACAATTCCTCGACCAAATCATCCAACTTATTCTCTGTGGTGGCAACAACAATTTCCTGTATGGAAGGTGCCTTTTTTACGCGGTTAACAATTTGCTCTAATATGGTTTTATCCATCATTGGCATTAATATTTTAGACGGCAATCTGGTGGAAGCCATTCTTGCCTGTATAATTGCTACTACTTTTCCTGTCATACCCTGCTCCTTCTTCCTGCATAACACTTCTATATTGAACTCTTTCTCCACTTTAAAGGAGATATAATGTCTTCCCTCACATTAACAAATTTGCTCGCTATTTCTTCAAGGACTACAGGCTCTATCGACATTTGATATGCGTTCACATTCTCATTAAGCTGCATCAAATTATCCACCCCAATGATAATGGAATGAATTCCTTTTTTACTCTTTACGTAAGAAAGTGCTGCTTCCCGTCCGGTATAGTGATATTTCTCGCATAACCCTTTAAATTCATGTATTGTTTCAAGGGCATGCGGTAGCTTTTGTTCCACTTCTGCTTCATCCATAAGTAACAAACCTTGCAAAAACACACTGCGAACAAATACTTGTGCTTCCCCCACCTGGCAGTTTAAAAAATTATCGAATCTTCTGTCAAAGAGATTGCAAGGAATTTGAATAATATCTAACTTCTGTTTCAGGGCGTAGAAAGCATCCCCCGGTTCATATACGGATACCCCGATTTTATCAGTTATCCCACAGGCTTTCAGTTCCCTTAAAGCATCCAGTGCAGCATCCTTATAGAGATACTCGGGGTTATGAAGTAAAACTCCATATAACTTATCTATCTGTAGTTTGAATAAGGACTCCTTCATAACCTCTTTCGTAACGTTCTTATATTCAGAGGAAGGAATCTCTTGGTAGGAAGTGTAGGGAAGCTTTGTAATTATATGAAACGGATTCCCTTTTTGACCAAGATATTCTCCGATCAGGGTCTCCGCCTCTCCATAACCATTGGCGGTATCCAAATATGGAATAGATAACTTATGAGCCTGCTCTAAAATCTGAAATACTTCTTCCTTCTTTGGCTTTCCTCTCCCCTGTATTCCATAATCCATGCCGAATTGAACAGTTCCCAGGCATAATTCCATTAGTTTCACCCTCTAAGCCCCTAAATTAAATGTAAGAATTTATACGCGTTTTATCTTTTCATAATTTCATATATTCCTATATAACCCAGGCATTATTTTACCTTCTTGTAGCTCCAGTTCTGTTTAGCCGCGAATTGTCCGTCTCTTCTGGTGGAATAAGAACACATACTGGTATCAATGGTCTTTTCCTCCACCGTAAAGGTCAAAACATTCTTTTTGTAATCAATCCCATCCAGTCCGGGACGACAGATGGTAAAGTCCATTACATAATTGCCAGCCTTTAGAATTGGTGGTATCTCGACTGTGGAGATATATCTCCCAGGCTCTCTCCTATTTAACAGCTCTCTGTTCACATCCGTATCGAAGCTATGACATATAGCACCCTGATTTTTGTAGATGGAATATCCAAGAGAAACCCCTATCAAAGGCTTCTTTATCTCATAGTCTACTTCAAGGGTAATCGGATCAAATATTTCATAGATTGCATTCTCTTTTCCCTGAGCGTTCAATAGGGTAATGCTATAAACCTGAGCATTTTCTTTCTTTTCATCTCGTTCATATTCCACATGTGAGACAAGATTATGAGATTGTTTTTGTGATACATATTCTTCGATTACATCATCCGTGGGTCCTGCTTTTATTAATTTACCGTGGTCAAGCAGGATGCATTTATTACAGAGCGCCTTAATCATAGACAGCTGGTGACTTACAAAAAGAACGGTACGTCCACCTTGGCTGATATCTCCCATTTTACCGAGACATTTTTGTTGAAATTGGTAATCCCCCACCGCTAACACCTCATCTACTACTAGAATTTCAGGTTCCAGATGAGCGGCAACTGCAAAGGCCAATCTTACATACATTCCGGAGGAATACCGTTTTACAGGGGTATCTATAAATCGCTCGATTTCAGCGAATTCGATAATCGCCTGTAATTTATCATCAATTTCTTTTTTTGACATTCCTAAAATTGCACCATTCAGATAAGTATTTTCTCGTCCGGTAAGCTCCGGATGGAAACCCGTTCCCACTTCCAGTAAGCTTGCAATTCGGCCATTCACAGAAATACTTCCGCTTGTGGGAGCAGTAACTCTGGAAAGAATCTTTAACAGGGTGGATTTTCCGGCTCCATTGGAACCGATAATTCCTAGGGTATCCCCCTCTTTGATTTCTAGATTAATATGATCCAGTGCACTTAGTTTTTCATTACGGTCATAACTTACGGAGCCGATTTTTAAATTGGGGTCCTCTTTCTTCATAACCCTGGCAAAGAAGCTGTTCAAGTCCTGAGAGAGGGTTCTTCCATTAATAGAACCAAGGCGGTAGGTTTTGCACAAATCTTCTATTTTTATTACGGTATTACTCATACAATGTCCTCCCTTATACCGTATCCATAAACGTTTTTTCTATTTTACAAAAGATAGCTACCCCCAGTATCAGCACGATGAAAGTAATTGCAGTACTATAAATCAAGGATATAATTGGCAGCGAACCGGAGCCTAAAAATGCATATCGAAAAATTTCTATCACCGAGGACATGGGATTTAACAAAATGAGCGATTTGTATTGCTCGGACAAACCGGTAATCGGATATACAATGGGTGTGGCATACATCCATAACTGTATTCCAAAGGTAACCAATATGGTAAGATCCCTGTATTTTGTTGTAAGCGAGGATATGATGATACCAAAGCCGAGTCCCAGAAGTGCAACTAAGATAACAAGGAAGGGAGTAAGCAGTATATAAAGATTAGGTCTGATGGGATATCCCATGCATAAGTAAAGAATCACAAACCCTATGAACATTACAAATTGAATCATAAAGCTGATGAGTCCGAAGATGACCGTGGAGACTGGCATCGTAAGCCTTGGAAAATAAACCTTTCCAAATAAAACTGCATTGCTGGTAAACGTGGTAGCCGTCGTATTCAGGCAATAGGCAAAATAGGACCAAAGGGTATTTCCTGCCATATAAAATAAGAACTGTGGTATATTGTCGGTAGGAATTTTGGCAATATTACCAAATACTACTGTAAAGGTAAGGACCGTAATTAAGGGACTCAGAATAAACCATAGAGGGCCCAGAATTGTTTGCTTATACATGGACGCGTAATTTCTTCGAACGAATAGTTTTACTAAATCTCGATACTGCCATAATTCATTCAAATTGATGTCGAACCAACCGGTTTTCGGTTTGATTACCATGGTCCACTCTTCTGTTTCGATTGATTTATTTTGATTGGATAACATCCTTTAGATTTCCTTTCTCAATTGAATCTAAAATCCCGTTTTCCGTTAGGTTAATGAATTTAATCTTATTTTTTTTCATATACTCATTAAGCAAACGGTAGCTTTTGAAAATATGATACCATTCAAAGAACATATGCTCGTCATTTATCATCACTTCTTGTTGTTTCGCCATTTCACTTTCAGGAAGTTGATACGCATACTGCTTCATTTCGCTTTGCTGTACTCTGTCAATGTAGTTAAGAATGCCGGTACAATCACAGCCAAGCAGATAGATTTCATCAAAGCCCATATAAATAGCAATAGAAATAGCACTCTGAACAACAGTGCAAAAATATGGCAGCATCTTGCATAAATTTATACCGGTGATTGATAAATCATCAATCTCAACGCCATTGGAGAAGAAAAACACTGGATAATGGACCGGATTAATTTTAGCAAATGCCGCGTAACCACTTCCTTCCACAAATATGGCTTGCGGTTTCGATTTTTGGCATACTTTTTGAATGATTTCATTTGCTTCTTTAAAATAATAGGGATCGCATAGTATATGATAAGTGGTGTTAAGCTTTTCAAAATCTTCTTTATAGTATAAATCATTCACACTAAAGGTGATCTCATCCTTCAAAAGCGCTAAATCCACTTTTGACAAAGAAGGGCCATTTCCCAAAACAAAACATCTTTTTCCCTTGTATATCCCCTTAAATCTCACATTATTAAGAAGCGAATCACCCAGTTCACTCTTTCTTAACCGGCTGATCTTTTTTTTGTAATAGTGCTTCTTCCATGTCTTAGCGGGCAAAAATCTGGAAATTATTCTATCAAAACCCATTCCATTATCACTTCCAAACCTCTTATTTTGGCGGATCAGCGCAAAGCCATCTGATTTTTGGCTCATCAAAGCCATTCCAACGTAAGATTACGGTTATTATAAGATATGCAATTTAGTTTGATTGTTGATTGTTATTACTGATTTCATTGCACAGCTTTATGAATTCATAGCCTACATAATCCAATGTACAATCATAATATCTTCTATAAATCTGGCGATAGTTAATATTGATTTTTCGATACTTAATGCAAAAATAATAAATTTTCTCTAGCATTTCTCCATCAATACAATCCTCATGGACATTAAAGCCATAGGGATATCTCGCCATATATTCCAAGGTCGGGCATTTCTGCGTTTTATAAAAGTTAAGAATTGGTTTGCCGGTACTGATATACTCAAGGAGCTTACTGGGTAGTTGATTCGATACACTGTTTCCCACATTAATAAGGATATTGGCATTCAGTTCAGCATTGATAGCAACATCTTTGGGTTTCATTCCGTGGAAAATAATATTGTCCTTTTCGTTAAGAAAGGATTCCCAATTTCTTCTGTCTTCACCAATAATGTGCAAAAGAATCGGTTTGTTTGTGAATTGACCAAATACAGATAGTAACATTTTCGGATTTCTTGTTTCATGATTAAATTTACCTACAAATACACAATTCACATAATGCCTAGGTAATACAATCTCCTCATAGGTTATGAGCTTTCTTGGTTTTTTGACTAGGGGAAAATTAAGAACTTTAAATTTATGAAAAGGTAGCCTATACGGACCGTTTAGTAATTCCTGCATAATTGGTTCAGTAACAATAATCCTGTCCGCCAGGAGAAAGGCATTTGTTTCGAATAGTTTTAGATCCTGTATAGGATATTTATTTTGATAATAATAGTTAGACGCAAAAGGATCCTGCATATAGATAATCCAGGAAAAATTCTTTGGATACTTTTTTATGTATTGCAATATCGGACTGCAGGATTCAAAGGGATAGCACACATTAATGATAATATCATAGCCGTATTGTGTAAGAAGCGTTCGCAGTCGTTTTGATGAGAAGTAACTCCATTGCCTGGTTCGGTACTCCTTATGCTGAAATCGATCGCCTAATATGGCTAACCCCAGAGAGAATGCAGAGGACAACTGTTTGGATTTTATATGCTTTTTAAGCTGCTGTTTATTAAAGGTATCGTGCATTCTATGAATTCTGATGTCCTGCCATACTTCCTCCAAAGCAAGATTGGTATCCGGTTTTAAGGGAAACACATCAACTTCATGTCCCATATTGATAAAAACCTTTGACAGATTATAAACAATCGATGAATTCGCACTAAGGACAGGGTAAAAGTCGTATGTAATAAATAAGAGTCTCATGATTATCCCCTTCTCACTAAGTTCCTAGAATCATGTTATATACCTCCAATAATCTGCTAGCGGAATGAAGCCAGGTATAGTTCTCGATTACGGTATCGTAGCCGTTCTGGGCAATATCTTCGGCAATTTCAGGGTGTTCATACAGATAATCCAGTCGTTCAAAAATTTGATATATATCATGAGGATTTACTAAGAACCCATTTATTCCATCCTGTATAATCTCATCTATTCCCTGATAACGACAGCCTATCACCGGAAGCCTGCAAGCCATTGCTTCCAAATAGGCACAACCCAGTGCTTCATAATAGGAAGGCATGACAAACACATCACACTGAGTTACAATCTGCGCAACTTCCTCATAAGCAATATAACCAATCATTTGAACGATATCTTCCATATTACGCTCCCTGATTAATGCTGTTAACGCCTCCTGCTCCGGTCCATGACCAATTAATATCAATTTAATCGTTTGGTCTTTATGCTTTTCAAGGAACATCTTGACTGCATCAATCAGATAGTGGTTGCCCTTTATCTTTTTTAAGCTTGCCACACTTACGATTGTATAATCATCATATTTTATAATAGAGGGTTGAAATAAATCAGGGTTAACCCCGTTATAGACCGTGTAAACGTTATCCATTCCTACGCTTTTGATTACTCGAGCACATACCTTGTTACTTACGCCTACAATTGCATCTGCTTTGTGAAGAAGTTTCTTAAGTACCTTATCACCTCGATGTTGTAAAATTCGAATTTCGAGCGGAAGGGGATGATCATAAAGAATGGATAGACCGTGGTAATGAACTGTTGATTTTATATGGTGTTTATTTGAAATATTCAAAAAAATTCTTAACGTAAATTCATCAAACATTTGGATTGAAACAATATTATATTTAGAAAAGTCGAAGAGATTTTCTAAAACTCTGATATTTCTTTGAAGAGCAATAACACTGTATATATTTTTATACAGAGTAAAATATTCGGCATAATAAATGGGTATTCCTGCAATTATTTCATGGGTAATCTTTTCCTTCCTATGACATACTCCAACTGGAACAATCACATCTACGTTATGTCCCAAACGGATTAGTGCCTCTGCCTGTTGCTGGATAAAGATACAAAATTGAGGGTTCTCCCTGCTAGGATAATAATTAGATACAAATAAAATATTCATACTTTCTACTCCATCAAAATATCAATTGTTCAACATTTGCAGGTAGTTCAAACCTGCTGCCCTCTCTCTTTGTATGGTCTCATTCGCTTTCGTATAATCAACCTCATTCATATGAATATCCGAAATCTCCTTTGCGACACGGTCTTCCAAACCAAACCGTTCCAAAAGGTTAATAATTCGATCCGGTGCACTTCCCCCAACCATTGAAAAAAACTTTTTGTTGAATATTGTACTAAAGGCCGTTCCATGAAAGGAAGTAGTTAATATATATTCAGCTCTGTTTACTAGATCAACAAATTCTTCCGGAGTAGAATCCCTTAAGATAATATCTCCCTTAATGGAAGTAAATAGTTCTGTCTTTATCACAACAGTAATATATCCTGTTAATTCCTTCAGCTTCATCAATGCTTTTTGCATCAAAGGGTGACCGGACATGGGATAGCACAAAATATATTTTTCTGTAATCCTTCTCCCCTTAGCAAGTTGAGTCCACTCATCCCTTGATAATAAAAAGACTGGATCACAGTTGATCATTACCTTAATATCCCTATATAAAAGGGCATCAATGTATTCTTTCGCTTTCCTTTCTCGAACAGATACTACTTCAAAACGATTTATCAATTCCTTCATCCTGATATAATGCTCCGCAGGAACTTCGTAAGATCCCATGCTGACTGCATAGGAAGCACGCTTTACCCCTGGCTCTCCAAAGTTAAGAAAGAATTCATCATGTATTTTTACCGATACATTCCAAAGTTGGTCACTACCGGCAATATAATAATCAGCCTTCGGGGGGTTCTCTCTTAACTGTGCTAGGCTTTGATATTTTTTTGTCAACTTTACTCTCGTTTTTTGGAATAGTTCAAAATTCTGATGACACCTATATATCTGTCGAAAATGAAGAAATAGCTCCATAAGTCGAAGTACATTTACAATTAAAATTTTCAGTGAAGTTCCTTTAATTCTATGAAATATTCTGTTCTTCTGAGAACTATAATCGATAATCACATTGTCAATGAATAAACTCTCCTGAGCTTTTTGTAATGCATATGCCTGTAATACTGCACCGTAATTATAGACATTATGGTAAGTAATCGTGGCAGTTTTCAATACATCCCTCCTCCAAAGTTTAAAACTATGTTCTCTTATACTCTATATCAACTTTTCACTGCAATATATTGTTGGAACTATTCATTCATATGGATAACTTCCTATAAAAATTAAATAGAAATTTAGTCAAAATTTAATCATGTTTATTCGGTATCTTTAGTAACAGTGCTTTCAAGCCATTATGAATACTTTCCTTTAATTGATTTTTTAAGGTGCACCCAACATATTTTTTTGCAATATATTCATAGCCATGCTCATAATAATCTTTCCAAAAGTCTTCTCTAAGGACAGGTTTGCCAGTGGGCTGTTCTAAATTACGTTGACGACAAAGAGAGCTTTCACTTTCTCGAAACAATAATTTGTTTTCAACCGACAGAAATAGCTCCTTCCCTTTTTGAGAATTGATTAATACCAAGGAGATTCCCTTATTATCATCGAATTCCTTCATAGAACGTTCCACTCCCCAAAAATCAGCAATCGTGATATCTGCTACCCGTCGAAAAGAGGAATATTTACAGGTGTAACAACAGGGTCGAAGAAGAAGGTTTGTAAGAAATAAGCTCATATGTACTTGTGACAAGATACTTTTATCATCTTCCTTTCCATTCATTAGCACATTCATGGAACGCATATTATGCCAACCATATTCTTTCGTGCGAAAGTAATGGGTTTTCAATTCTCCTTTCCTCTTGTTGATTAGCTGCTTATACTCTTTCCACATCAAATTACTGGGTACACCGTGGCATACCAAATCACAGAGAATTAGTCCTGAAGTATCAAGGTCTCCCAGGTAATATTTCAACCCATCCGCCTGGCAGGGGGTTCCGGTGAATAAAACCTGCTTACCCTCTTTTAGATCAGAACGAATCAGTTTATGAACCTCTCCCATATTACTTTGAACATATTTTGATCCCCTCATACGGTCTCTAGCTTCTGAGGTAAGTGCTCGTTGGTGGCATATATTCAAAGAATCATCATATGCTGCTCCATAAACAGTACCACCTCTCTCTAATATATAATCAGAAATAGCCGTAAACATTCCTCCGGAAGAACTGGTCATTCGGATTCCTTCCTTCTTATGTTTTATTCCGTAAATTTCTTGCCCATAATCTCCGCTTTGATTATCCAGCTTATCGATTGGACAGACCGCTTGACATCTTCCACAATCAATACATTTGGATTTATTCACGTTGGGATAAAGAAAGCCTTCTTCATCCTCTTCCATATGAATTGCTATTGTAGGACATATATTCTTGCAGGCTCCACAGCCATAACAATGGTTTTTAAGATCATAGACCGTTTCCACCAAATCCTCCCCCTATTTTTTTTTCTTCTTTGAACCAATGATCAGAAATAATCTGTGCCACACTGCAGGGTCCGCTTTCATATCGATTACTGTATTTATGCTCTTTTAACTCCTCCGCTAAATCTAATAATCGTGATGTAGCTGTTTTCGCATTCCACTCCAAGACAATACTCTCATATGCATTTTGACCTAGTTCTCTGATATACTTGTGATTTTTAATCAAATAAGTAACCTTTTGATGCAAACTATGTAGATTGCCGCTTTGATAGATTAGTCCATTCTTTCCATTCTGAATCAAATAGGGAACTGCTCCTGCTGCGTGACTGGCAACTACCGCACATCCACTATTCATTGCCTCGTTTATCACAGCGCCCCATCCCTCTTGAAAATCACTGGTACAAAGAAAGATATCCGCTTTTTCCATATAACATCTGACTTGATCAGGCAGCATAGAGCCCACTCGCTTCACTCTGTCTTCCAGCTGATATTTTTTTATTAACGAATCAATTACTTCTTCCCTTTCACCGGTTCCTATCATCGTAAGCTTAAAATCTATGTTATCCCTCATTAATAATAATGCCAGTTCGACTGCTGCTTCAGGATGCTTCCAGTCAATAAACCTTCCACACCACAAAATATCTATTTGATTTGCATTCTTGTATTTCATTGGATCATCATTTTCATAGTGAGTTGTTTGTGGATAGTATCCCCATTTGTAACATTTTCTGATATAGGCTCCCTGAAGCAATAGATCAGCTGAGGTATATGCCCCGGCACATAACATGTATAAGTGCTCATGGTGATATTTATGATAGATGCGGTACTGCTTTATAGCTCCCCTGGGAGATAGGCACCTCCATTTACCTCGTTTATAAATTCGTTCACTGTAACGAAATGTTACTTTGTCCGTTCTGTGCTTTAGGCATTCTATAACAAAATCCTCAGGTGCATCACCTATGATAGCAATCTCAGAATCAGCAGTAAGGGTTATAGCATTCTTATGAGCTTCTTCACCAGATATATTTCGTTCATAGGGGTAGACCTTCTTTAAAGTATATCCCTGCTCCTTTTCCCAAGAAGCAATATTTCCTGTACTAATAAAGCAAAAATCATCATGATAAAGTTGGTACAGTTCATTGCAAAAGGGAATTTGATGATGGGTTAGATAATTGGATATGAAAATAATTTTAATATCACCACTCCCTTCCTTCTAACTTCGTAAGATAAATCAAAGCACTAAGGCTGGCTGCAAAAACAGATCCCCCAATTATAAATGCACCCTCAGTACAGGCATGAAGGAAAACACTTAACAATCCAACAGATGAGATAAAGGCAGCCTTGCTTTTAATCTTTCCTTCTATTAAATTGATATAAGCCCTGATAAAGTATATATAAAACAGGATTACACCGACTAACCCCAAGGAGGCATATACACATAGAATGCCATTATGAAGATTTTGTAATTGATATTTCCCAAACTCCCCAAATAGGAACTTATCCTGTACTTCAACGAGAACGGCTTGAAAAATTTGGCTTCTGGAGGCGTAATCCGTCTTCCCACCAAAGGAGAATAGAAATAGCATATTGTGTTGATTAAGAAACGGATAAATTATCAAAAAAAGCAATGGTAAAAAAAGGGTAACAATGATAACTGCTTTATTAATCCGATAAGAGCGTTTAAAAATATCTGCTAAAATAATGACTACACCTATTAAAATACAAGTTCTCGAACTGGTTCTAAATAAGAGGATACAAAGATAGCAAATATCAAGGAATAATAAGAATTTGATGGATTTTTTTCTATAGTAGTGAAAGGCACATATAAGGATGATCATATTGATTACTATATACATGGCAGTTTGATTCGGGTTGTCATATCCCAATGTCAACCATGCATTATTTGTCCCCAGAAAACTTTCATATCCTTTATAACTATACTTACTAAAGGATAGCAAAATATATACGAACGAAGTGAGTATATTGATAATAAATAGGGTGTTTATTAACTTTTTATCCGGAGTCAGATAATTGATATATAAAAAATAAAAAGGTAAAGCCAAATAGCACCACATTCTTATGATGTACTGATAAAATCCGCCTTGGTTATATAATAGAAAGGAGATGATGGAAAAACATAAAATAAAAAAAATCGTAATAATTTGCATTGTAATATAAGGCACATACTTTTTTGCACTATGCATAATCGCGATTACAAATGCAAGTAGATTAGTAAGCATAAAACATCGACTTGCCAATGCCTCAAGTAATGTAAAATCAATCGGCTGGGCTATGAAAATCACTAAATTTGATACTAAAGTAATATAGAAACAGAACTTGAAAACCGAAACGAAAAAGGATTGATCTTCTTCTATTGAATAATTCATATTTGCACCTGCCTTGCCATAAACTTATTTTGACCTTTTTTCGTCCTCCTTTATCATTTGAAGATAAGTATCCATATAGTTGTTTAAGAAGTTTTCTTTTGAAAATCTGGATATTATGTTATTTCTGCAGCTATTGCAATAATATCTTTTCCCCTTCTTCCTTATATTCTCAAGAGCGTTCAAAAGTTCATCAAAACACTCTGTTTTTAATAAAATTCCGCATTCCTTTCTCACAACCTCACCACAGGCCGTGGAGTCATAAGCTATAACAGGGGTACCACACGCCATCGCCTCCGCACTTACCAGTCCGAAGGTTTCCTCCTTTGAAGCATTAAATAATACATCCGCGCAGCTATACCATTCCACAAGTTCCTGCACCTGGTCGGTTCGCTCTATGGAAAGTATATTGTCATATCCATCCATAGGATTTAAACCAATCATTATGATCCGGTATGGACATTCTAAACTCTTTGATAGTTCAAGAAAGGTAGCTAAGCCTTTTTTTTCATCCCAGTTATTTGCGATACCAAGTATAACAAAGTCATCCCCCTGGATATGATATTGTTCTCTTTTCTTACTCGAAACAGGACGGAACTGGTTAATGTCTATGCCATTATAGATAACTTCAAGCGGTAGCACTTTCATGTAGGATTTTTTTGCACTCTCCATCAACCAATTTGATACACAGATAATTTTTAAATACTTTAGCGAGGAGAGCGCCTGTTTTTTCTCAAAATAAACTTGTGAGGTGGACTGATTACATAAGTCGAAATCCTCTTTCTTAAGCGGACAGATGGCTTCATTACAACCTGATTGATAGCCATTACAGCCTAAGGAGGTGAAATGATAGCATCCCCCCGTGAACGCCCAACAATCATGCAATGTATATACAATCGGAATATCGTAGTTTTTTAAAAACTTCATGAGCATCGGGAAATGAATGCTATTTTGCTGAATATTATGAAGATGAATCAAATCTGGTTTCAGTTTTTTTAGTTTATGAATTAATCTTAGTGTTCCAGGAGCAGAATGAATGTATTTTCTTCCAAATATTCGATTCATTCCTCTTCGCAAGTAGTTTTCCAGTTTGTTTTCTATACGGAATGATGTTTTGATTTTACTGGAAAAAGCTGAATATGCAATATAACTTCGCATCCCATTGTTTAATATGGAATAGTGGAGCTCCTCTACTATCCTACCTGTGCTGCCGTAACCACAGGTAATATTAACTTGGAGAATGGTTTTTTGCTTCTCCATCAAATTGTTTGCAGGTTCATGTTCCTGTTCGATTGCTTTATGCAGCATATCAAGAACTTTTTGCCCCTGTGTAGCAGCGTTTTTATTCTGTATTGCGAAGGTTCTTGCCTGATCACCATAGGAAGTGAGCTCCTCTATACTCATTTCACTAACATGAAGAATTGCATCCTTGATGCTTTCTACTGTGTTTTCTCTGATATAAATCAAATATTCATCATAGTCATCCGGAATCCCATCCAATTTATACATTAGAACCGGCTTGGCACAGGTCATATACTCCAGGGTCTTTGACGGAAAGGAATACTTGGTATACTCTTCTTCATTTGCCCTGGGATTGACTAATATGGTGGCTTGCATCTGCATTTTATGGACTTCCTCCGCTGATTTATATCCAAAATAAGTGATGCGGCTATCTTCCCTGGAAGCTTTTTCAATTTCTTCTTTGTAATCTCCCATTCCACAGATCCAAAGCCGAAGATTATTATTTTCTATTTTATGAAAGGCCTCAAGTAATTTATCCATTCCGAAACGTTTGTTAATGGCACCGGTATAAAGTAGTATTTTATAATCCCCATAATCATCTAACTGTTCTTTCGGAGAATTTATTGGGCTGATACCTTCCACCACAGTATAAAATTTTTCCTTTATATTTAATGGCGTTACCATATATTCTGTTAAAAGTACGAAGGATTTTCCTCCTCTAGTGTATCGATATCGATAATAGCCGTTTATTTTTTTTAGGACTGTCCTAATAGAAAAGCCGTTGCCAAATCCGAAAGCATTTGGTAAATCCGGTACGATAATACAACTATGTATATGTTTATATATCTTTAAGGAATCACTTAGTGCCTTAAGAAAGGGGAGATACATACTATAGGACATAACCACCAGAGCTTCTCCTGCATTTATCTTACTCCATTTTTTAATTCTATTTCGCACAATATAATATCTCATAATTTGCTTTATAACAGGAAGATTAATGCACCCCATCTCTTCATCCTTTGCTCCGTTTGTATGGCTCCAATTCTTACCGGAAAGCAATAACTTTTTATAATTGGTTGGGTAGCTCCCTACCGGTAATGAATGAAGGATATCCACTGGGTGTCCAATCCCCTTCTCCAGACCATCAATTAGATTCCACTGGTAGGAATTGGGTGCAGCCTGTAAACCGCACTTACTCCTAGATAAATATTCTTCTTCTTTCTTCCTGTCATATAAAAGACCCAAAAACAATATTTTCAATTTATTATTCCTTTCCTCTATTTATTGATAATGAAGGAGGTTGCGATCCTTTTATGAATATGAATTAAATCAGGGAATATTTACCCTAACCTAATAGGATGGTCACAATTCTGACTGACTTGTTACATTAGTGTAATAAATACGTTCATATAACTTAATATATTCCTGATTAAGCTTCTTTTTGTCAAAATAGCTAGCTCTAGTCATACAAGCTTCACTTGAAAAAGGGTAATAGCAGGCCTGCTTTATGCCTTCTAATAAGCCTTTGGCATCACCTCGATTAACCACAAAGCCACAGTTTTCATCAATGCATTCCGGACTTCCGCCACTATTAAAGGTGACTACACTGGTGCCGCATGCTAATGCTTCGATATTGGTCAGTCCTTGGGATTCCTGCAAGGTTGGATTAACAAATACATCCGCAGCAGAGTAAAACCCAGCTAATTCCGAGGTACTATTTGTTCTTGGAAGTGTCAATACCTTCTCTGGATAATTTTTCGCCTGCTCCTTTGTTACTCCGATTAAGACTAATTGAAATTTCTCAGGAAGGTGGTTTGCCAACCAAATAAAGTACTCACTGCCCTTAAACTTTCCAAAGCCGCTGGATACGCCAAGTACAATGAATTTATTGTTCAAATGATTATTAATGCGAAAATCACTAGGTGTAGGTTTAAAGCAATCCAAATCGATTCCGCTGGGAATCATTACGAAAGGACATGTATTTAAATAACTGGAGCTTATTAGGCCGGAAAGCCACTTTGAAGGAGTGACGATCGTGATGTTTTTACAGGAGGTAATGAGTTTTCTTTTTCTCTTATAATTATTCCTAGAATTATCTATAAATAAGGTAGCCGGATATTCCTTCTTTTGCATACACCTTCCACACCCGCTCTTCCATTTCTCACAACCTACATAGTCAAAATGGCAGCAGTGTCCCGTAAAGGACCAACAATCATACAAGCTCCATACAACAGGAATATTTAAGTCCCTAAGATAATCAAATAAAAGAGCTATGTTAATATAATAGCCATGAATATTATGTAAATGAATAATGTCCGGTTTATATTCGCTTATTTTCTTGATTAATCTTCTGGTTGCTCTTTTGGAACCAAAGCCTGACCGGTCTGTGATACGGCTATAAAGGGCATGAATGCATACCTGTATAAAACCCCCGATTCGAAGGATTTCCATATCAGTCGATGAATTATTTCTTCCATATGCTACCAAACATTCATGTCCTTCCTTTTTTAAAGCATGATACAAATCTACTGTTATTCTTCCTGTACTCCCAATTCCACATACGGAATTAATTTGTAACACCTTCAATGACAACCCCTCCGATTAATAAATAGCCTTATATCCTGTTTTATGTGAACCTTTTATCTCCAATATTAAGCATATTTTCTACCAATGTACTAACTGCACGATTCGGTTCGTACACTTTATTTGCAATATCCAGGGACACTTTTGAAGCGTTTTTTCTCCAATCCTCAGATGAAATAATTAGTTTATCCATCAGTTGGATCATTTCCTTTGTGTTCCTGTAACAAAATACATATCCATTTTCTCCATCTTTGATGGTCTCAGGGTAGTTTCCCACGTGATTTGAAACAAATAAGGGCAGTCCTGCCCACAAAGCTTCTATGCAGGACAAAGGATTCGCATCACTAAGAGAAGGAAGCGCAAAGCAATCTGCAATAGTATAATAATTCAGTATTTCCTTCTGCTTTAGATAGCCTGTTAATCGAACGTTCAGCTGATATTCCACTATCAATTGCTCAACCTGCTCTCTTAAGGAGCCATCCCCCATGATAATAACAGTTGCTTTCTCCTTATGTTCACAATAACGAAACAATTTTAAGAAGGGCAAAATTCCTTTTTCAGGTTCAAGGCGTGCAGCAATTACGATTAAATATTGTTCAGAGGGAAGGTTAAACTTCTTTCGTAGCGCTTCCTTTTGAGCGATATCAACTTTATTACACCCATTATATAAATCATGTTCCACAAGATTAGGGATAAAGTAATAGGGCTTTTGATATAGATTGTTTTTTTTACCAACTTTGACATTGGAATATGTTTTAATAAATTCAAAGGATTTCTTTCCCGCATACCAATATCCGTCAAATCTTTTGTAACAGAAGCCTCTAATCCACTCCCTTAGTAATAGCTTTATACCTCCATAGTTTCTGGTTTCATCCAGGTGGGATTCCGACCAGAAAAATAGTTGATAACCAAACTTTTTCTTCCATTCAATCACACGAAAGATAGATGGAGATAAATAACTTCCGGATGCAATGAGGATATCCGGCTCTAATTCCTTGATTCTCTTTTTCAAGTTCTTATTAAAATGAAAATGAATAT
Source organism: Bacillota bacterium (assembly GCA_023435895.1). Classification (GTDB taxonomy): domain Bacteria; phylum Bacillota; class Clostridia; order Lachnospirales; family Lachnospiraceae; genus Mobilitalea. The sequence goes on along the minus strand of JAEZLH010000026.1, from coordinate 14,358 downwards.
TTTTATAGGTTATGGTTCTTGAATCCAAAAGTTCACAGTATTCTCCTTTATACTCCTGAAAGTGCCAATGCCTGTGGGGCTCTGTTTCTGCCATAACTAGTACAGTAAAATTAACGCCTTTTTCCTGAAAACAGGTATATAATTTATCGTAGAACACTTTTCTGTAAGGGGATAATATATTCGTCAATAATACAATTTTCATTCTGTTTCGTTCCTGTCATAATTATTTTGCGATAAAGTTGTAGTGTGTAAATGATAGGTATTCATAATAATATCGTATGCTATTTTAGTATCGTAATGGTGAGATAAATAAGCGAAGGAATTCGACTTCTTCTCTTCCATTTCCTCTGGGTTCTGGCAGATTCCGTCAATTATTTTTTGAAAATCTTCTGCATTCTTGCTCTCGCACCACCATCCAAAATCTCCGGATAGAATGGTATCACCCAGATCTGTGCAAGAATCTGTGGCAGCAGCAACCCCAAGCCCGGCCTTCATATATTCCAGCATTCTCGACGGAAAGTTTGGAATAGTAAATCGGTGATCTAGGAAGATTAAACCAATATCACATGCTTTTAACAGAAGTCGAAGTTCTTCAATTCTAACACTATCCATGATAGTAATATTATTAATATCATTAACTCCTAGCTCTTTCAGTTTATAAAAGTCAGTGCCTGATCCACAAAACACAAAATGTCTGTCATTACAATTTTTATTTAATCTTAGTACCGATCCTATAAAATCCACATTCTGCGGTTTTCCGAAGTTTCCGATACAGCTAAAGATAATTCCTTCCATTGGCAACCCAAACTTTTCTTTGAGTCTTTCCCTACTACTGTCCAAGAGCTGTATATGGTCAATGGAATCAATGGTATTTGGACAAACTTCAATTCGTTTCTTATCTAAATAAGGATTGTGGTACTTTAAATAGTTGGCATTTGCGTTTGACATACATCCGATACAATCAGAAGTCTGATATAATTTTTTTTCTTTGTAGTGAAAATAGTTCGTCAATAATCCTTTCCACCCACTAGTTTTTAAAATCCCTATATCCAGTGCATTCTGTGGAAAGATATCTTTTAATAAAAGATAGGTGAAGGCATGATCTCTATTTTTTATATAATTTACCGTATTAACAAAGGTAATCGGCGGGGTTGAATATAGGATTAATTGAAAGGTTACATCATTATAATAATGTTTGAAGGCCTTACGAAGTTTCCTTCCGATTAACAAGGTAGTAATTCCTTTTTCCAGCCAATTGGTCTTTGTTATATTTCCGGTTCGTACACGAAGTACATGAATTCCATGTTCTATGGTGTATTCTGTAGGCAGACCGAATCGTCTTTCCCTAGGGCATAAGAGATAGACCTTATGCCCGTTATTATGAAAGTACCGCAATAGATCTGTATAAATGGAGCTTACTCCTAAATCAGAAAAATTGCCGATGGATAGAAACAATATATTCATAAAACATGCCTTTCGTAAAGCAATTATTATTCCGCGAAATCACAGCATACTATTTAGCTGATAACCTATTCATACCCTTTAACTGGATCATTCGCTGTTAGTTTAATTCCTTTTGTATAAATTCCAGTTCCAATAACTTCTCTTTTATTTGCTCTATATTGAGCCTTATGGTATTATTTGAGTTATATTCCTCTTGAGTAGATAATTGTTCATTACCTTCCAGAAAGTATTTATCATAATTAAGATCACGTTGATCTGCCGGGATACGATAAAAGCTTCCCATATCCTGTGCCACCAAAAATTCTTCCTTGGTAAGCAATGTCTCATATTGCTTTTCACCATGCCTAGTACCGATAATCCTAATTTCGCTATCCGAATGAAATAGTTCTTTTAGCGCTTGTGCCAAATCTCCGATGGTGGAGGCAGGCGCCTTTTGAACCATGATATCACCGGTTTTTGCATGTTCAAAAGCAAATAACACTAGTTCCACTGCTTCCTCCAAATTCATTAGGAACCTGGTCATATTGGGATTTGTTATGGTAATCGGCTCCCCACGTTTCATTTGATCTACAAAAAGCGGAATAACAGATCCTCGGGAAGCCATAACATTTCCGTACCTAGTTCCGCAGATTAGTGTTTTCTCCGAATCCACAACCTTGGACTTGGCAATAAAGACCTTCTCAAGCATGGCTTTAGAAATTCCCATGGCATTGATAGGATAAGCTGCCTTATCGGTAGAAAGACAGATTACTTTTTTTACTCCAAATTCAATTGCCGCAGTAAGAACATTATCCGTCCCTAATACATTGGTTTTAACCGCTTCCAGTGGAAAAAACTCGCAGGAAGGAACCTGCTTTAGAGCTGCTGCATGAAATATATAATCCACATCATGCATGGCATTCTCTAGGGAATTAATATCTCGAACATCCCCAATATAATATTTAATCTTATCATTTTTATATAAACGACGCATATCGTCCTGTTTTTTCTCATCCCTAGAAAAAATTCGAATCTCCTTCAGATCAGTATCAAGAAATCTTCGCAGAACAGCATTTCCAAAGCTTCCTGTTCCACCGGTTATCAGTAGTGTTTTATCTTGAAACATTCTTACACCTCCATACGCTTTGCAGGAACCCCCATATAGGTTCCCGGCTTTGTAATATCATGAATCACCACAGCGCCTGCTCCTATGATACAGCCGCTCGTTATTGTTATATTATGAATGATTGTGCTACCAATTCCAATCCAACTGCCTTCCCCAATATGAACAGTTCCTGCAATATGAACACCGGGTGAAATATGGACATAATCTTCGATATCATTATCATGATCCAGGGTTGCACCAGTATTAATGATGCATCCCTTTCCGATATTTGAACAGCAATTGATAATTGCTCCTGCCATAATGATAGAGCCAATCCCTACTTTACTATGGGAACTAATAATCGAATTCGGATGGATTAACGCCGGAATAGAAGCATTCATCTCTTCCAAATCTCTGATCTTCTCTTTACGATATTGGTTATTACCAATTGCTATAAAAAGATCATAATCTTTGATATATTGGATGGCATCACTTGTTTTTCCAATCACTTCAAAACCCATAAATGACTGAAGCTTCGGATTATCATCAAGATATTGTATGGTATCCCATCGAAGCATGAGGGAAGCAATCTCTCCAGCTACTTTTCCGTGTCCGCCCCCGCCTATAATAAGAAGATTATGTTTCATTTTTATTACCATTATAATAATAGTTATATTTCGACTTTGACACTTTCCCTCTTTCTTCTATAACACCATTAAGTACAAATCCCAAAATGTTTGTATTTGCTAATTGATATTTTGAGATAGATTGTATAATGTTCTGATGGGATGTGATGCCTTCCCTAACAACTAGAACAACACCATCCACAACTTTTATAAGACTGAGAGAATCTGAAACAATATTAACCGGAGGTGAGTCAATAATAAGATAATCGTAATTTTTTTCTAGTTTTAGGATTATACTTTCCATTTGTTCACTTCCAAGAAGCTCTGTTGGATTAGGCGGCATTGTACCCATTGGCAAAATATCCAGATTGGAGTATTGCGTTTTATGAATTGTTTCATAATCATTGGCCATTCCGGATAGAATATCACTGATACCCGGCTTACTATGAAGGTCAAAATAGTTATGAATTCTTCCCTTTCTTAAATCACAATCAATAAGTAATACTTTGGAACCCATTTGAGCTATTGTAATCGCTACATTGGTACTGGTGGTACTTTTCCCATCCTGCGGCATGGGGCTACTTATTACTATTTTTTTGCAGGTATTTTTTAAAAGAGTAAATTGCAGATTTGCTCGTAACTCTTTATATGCTTCACTTACCTCAAAAATCTTTTCTTCATCAATTTCACCATTGATGCTTTCTCTATTGGTTTTACCTTTCACTCTCGGAACGAATCGTTGGATATTACGTTTAAACGGTTTGAAACGATTATAGTTCGGAATTGCCCCTAGTACCGGGATTCCATATTTCTTCATTAAGTCCTCACGATTCTTAACATTTACATCCAATATCTCAAGCAGGAACGTAATTATGATGGACAACATAAATCCAAGCATTCCGCCAACTATAGTAATCCTTGATGTATTTGGACCGGAAGGGAAACTAGGCAGTACAACCGGATCTACAACACTGATTTTAGCAGTACTTTTCACACTTTTTATTAATTTAGGAGCATTATCTTGCATGGTCTTTACAATTTGATAGGAATCCTCAGGATTTAAGGTTGTTACACTGATTTGAAAAATCTCTGTATCTTCAATCGGTTGTACAACTGTCATTGCTTTTAACTGATTTGCATTGTAAGTAAGACCGCTTTCTTTTGCTACCAAATCATAAAACGCCTTTGTTCTCAGTAAATAAACATAGGTTGCAGTGATTTGCTGTGCATAATTAAGTTCATTTAAATCAGTGGGTTCGGTAAGATTGGTTGAATTTACATACATTTGCACCGAGGCTGTATAAATTGATTGTGTAAAATATTTGGTGTATATGAAAAATGTTGTTAAACCCAGGATTGTCAATGTGACAATGAGTACAACACGTTTCATCAAAATATCAATTATTTCTGCTAAAGAATATTCCACTTCGTTATCCTCCTCGTTACGAAACACCAGGCTATTTTCTGATCTTCTATGACGTCCTCCACATTTTAATTCATAAACTGTTTTTCAGTTTAATATATCTTATGTTTCTGCTAACAATGAGTTACTAAGTATTTTCTCAAGGTATTTAGGCAGTATATTGGTTTGATATATAAATTAGATAAGGTGCCTTGTATGTAAAAAAATCAGCCTCACCTTTTGGGTGGACTGATTTTTTAGTGTCACATAGAACTTTCTAAAGTCAATTATTATATATATCTTTCAGGGCTTTACCATCACAATGATGAAAATCAATTCCCAAAAGATTGGCTATAGTTGGAGCAATGTCAACCATAGAAATTTCATCCAAAGATAGATTACTATTAATGCAATTACCGGATAATACGAAGTTACAGCTATAATCCGGTTTATCCGGCAGATATCCATGAGTTGCATAGCGGATTGAAGAAGTAGATAAATCAAAAATCACAGGATCGCTTAAGTCATCCTCAAAACAAAACCCTTTTTTTGCTTCCAACATATAGTTTATGGAATCATCTATCCTTAGTTCGTCCATTTCTTTCCTCGATAAAATACGCTCTATTCCGTAGCTCTCATCTTGAAGTACCTGCTCTAAAAGAGCAAGAACCTCCTTTTGTGCTTCAAAATCTCCCTCTCTTATGTGAATATATGCAGATCCTCCTGTACTTTGGACATATGCTCTCCATTCATAATCCCCATCATCTTCGATAATAAGTCCATGTTCCTTTAGGAGTAAATTCAACCTGATTTTGTATTTGACGTCTAGTTGACCATGATCTCCTAAGATAAGAAATACTGAGTCATCCATAATGCCTGCTTCTTCTACAGCATCTATAATTTCTCCAAACCGTTTGTCCATTCGAACAATTACCTGCTCAACCTCCTTAGAGGAAATACCATATTCGTGTTTACTATCATCCAAGTCTATAAGATGTACCAGAAGTAAATTCGGTTTGTACTTTTTGATTGTTTCTGCTACACATTTTGTAGAAAAATCATCCAGGTATGGCTGTTTAATTCCTTTTCGATAGCGACCAAATTTCACTTCCATTTCAAGACTATAGAAGGGGCTTCCACTTATCAGAGATTTAATCATTTGATTCTCATTTTTTATAGCGCGAACCTCTGGAATATTATAATGTATCGGAGCTTTGGCGGTTACTGGCCATAGAATGGATGCTGCCTTCATATTATATTTTTCTAATTCATCATATATGGTAGGAACTTTGATATCTTTTCGATACCAAAACCATGCTTGATCCTTTTCCTGTTCAAAGGGTTGGAATGGATTATTGTGATAAACACCATGTTTATCCGGATAAACGCCAGTTACCATAGTTGTATGAACTACATAAGTAAGTGTGGGATATACGCTTTTCAGTTTCGTTGAACATACCCCGTTCTTAATCAGTTTTGATAAATTCGGCTGTTGGCTGGCAAGCTCCCAATTATCAACTGAAAATGCATCATACGAAATAACGATTACATGTTTAGCCTTTCCATTATTCACGTCATCACCCTTTCGTCAATTAATTTGTTTTCTCTTTTGGCAATGCTAAGAAAATGCAAAAACCAATAATAAAAAGTGGAATAATCGATAAAATACTATACCTTGCATTTTTCGTCAAGGTGGTTGTCAGTGCCATTAATGTGGGACCGATGATAGCTGAAAACTTACCAAAGATATTATAAAATCCAAAGAATTCGTTGGACTTCTCTTTTGGGATAATTTTAGCAAAATACGAACGGCTTAATGCCTGAATACCGCCCTGTGCTGATCCAATCATTGCTCCTAATATAAAGATATGCCATACGGTAGAAATATAAAAAGCTGCAATACAGGAAACAATGTAAGTAAACATTCCAATACTAATCATAGTTCTTGCAGAGTATTTCTTTGCTAAATTCCCATAAAGGATCGCACAAGGAAAGGCAATAATCTGTATAATCAGTAGAATTCCAAGTAACGTAAAGGTATCTAAAGACTCGCCACCTAAAATAGAGGTGGCATAAGGAACCACCATTTTAATGATTGTGTCCACACCATCAATATAGAAGAAATATGCAAGTAAGAAAACAAAAACGTATTTATAGTGTCGAATGTTATTTAAGGTTTCAAATAGGCGTTTAAAGCTTTTACCTACCGGATTTGGTTCCGGTTCTAAATAAAATTTTTGACGAACATCCCGAAGCAGAGGAATGGTGAAAAGTCCCCACCAAAGTGCTGTGATAATAAATCCCAATTGATATCCGATTGCTTTATCCATCCCCATAAAGAAGATTAATGCTAAACTAATACCAAAGGGTATTACGCTTGCAATATATCCAAATGCAAATCCACTGGAAGATACCTTGTCCATTCGTTCATCGCTTGCAACATCCACAAGAAAAGAATCATAAAATATACAGGAGCCGGTAAATCCTACCGCCGACAAGATAAAAAATAAAATCAAAAGCTGCCATTGCCCGCTAGAAGGAGGAATGAGTGCTAAAGCTGCCGTAGCGAAAATACCAAGAAATGCAAAGAACATAAAAAATCTTTTTTTCTTATCCTTATAATCCGCAATTGTTCCTAATATCGGGCTTAAAAATGCAATTAGGATACTTGCGATGGAATTAAAATATCCCAGATCCATACTACTCTTAACATTGTCAAACATGCCAAATATAATCGGTAATAATGCCGTTGTTACTGCCATAGAATATGCAGAATTACCGCAATCGTACATAATCCATGATTTCTCTTCTCTGGTCAGCTTCATTAATGGAACCCCCTTAGTTAAATTGCTTTTATTATAACACAAAATTTGATAAAACAAGCAAAATATATGTAAATTCCACGGAATATTTATGCATTTTACATATATTTTGTATTTCGGTTATGTTCCATGAAACTAAAAATTTGCTCAAAATATTTGCTTAAAATATCCGTACTTGCATTATATATTTCATGTTTTGAACCAGGAATTTTAACAAGAAGTGTATTCTTCGTCTTCTTTGTGAATCTTCTTTGTCCCCCTGCCTTTACGGTACTATCCTTCCCTGCTTGGAATAATAATAACGGTGTTTTAACAACTTTTGCATTCTTTTGCAATTTATTAATCGCCTTTAAGCTTTCTATAGCCCATCCGCAGGAGGCTCCATAGGTTTGATATCGTTCATTCTCCATGCGTTTAGAAAAAATATAATCATAACGCTCTTTGGAAAGACAACTGCTGGATTCAAAGAGCGGTATAGAATCAAAGGTACCCTGACCGATGGCATATACCTTTTCTGAACGTAGAGATTTCATGATGGATAAGATTAATCTTGCAAAACCAGCCGGAAGCTTCCCGAAATTCATTTGAAGCATGGGGGAGCTTAAAATAGCACAATCAAAAATATTGGTATAACGTTCCAGATATAATGCAGCAATGGCACCCCCCATGGAATGTCCATATAATACCATAAATCGGTGTTTTCCAGGTTGTATCACAAAATGTTTTATAAAACAATGTAAATCGTCCACATATTCATCATAAGAACGGATATGAACCATACTGAGGTCCTTGGTTTCACGATAAGAATATCCATGACCTCGATGATCCAGGATATATACTCCATAGCCTATTTGATGAAAATAATAAATAACTTCTTCAAATTTTACGGAAAATTCACAAAATCCATGTGAAATCACAATGGCTCCTTTTTCGTTCTGACATTCATAATATTCATAATAAATCTCTTTTTCGTCAAAGCTTTTAAATAATCCGGAGACTTTTGAATGTTCCAGCTGGGGGCGAACCAGATTAATCATAGTATCATAATAATTTTCTTCTTCGATAAAGTTGATATGTTTCATTATTCTCCTCCTTCTTAAGACATAAGTATACCAAATATTGGAGAACTATCAAACCATTTATTTAGGTTCTCAAACATTTGAATAGAGTAAGGAAATAATTGCTAATAATTATTCCCCTCTCATTGAACCGTACGTACGGGTCTCGTACACGGCTCTACAATTTATATTCCAACATTTCTTTGATAATAATTTAAAGGATTGAGCAATCCAGCTCCGTCCTTTATTTGTGTGCCAGACATGGCACACAATGTAAAAGAAGTGTCCCAAAATGAACTCTTCTTCCGAATGAGTTATTTGATTACACTTCTTTATATGGATACGTATTATAAATCTTGATAACCCAGAACCTCTCTAACAAATAATCTTGCCAAGTCAGGATCAAACTGAGTACCGGCGTTTTTAATAATTTCCTTTGCAGCTTCTTCTTCCGCAACAGGTAAGCGATAACTTCTTACACTGGTCATTGCATCAAAGGTATCTGCAATAGCAATCATTCTGGACTGAAGCGGTATCTCTTCTCCTTTTAAACCTCTTGGATATCCTTTGCCATCCCACCTCTCATGATGGGATAAGATATATTCTGCAATATCAAGCATATCATTGGAGGAACATATAATGCGATATCCGATTTCAGGGTGTTGCTTAATCTCGTCAAATTCTTCGTTAGTTAACTTACCTGGTTTATTCAAAATATGTTCTTGGATAGCGATTTTTCCTATATCATGTAATAAGCCTGCATTGCGAATTTCTTTACGTTCATGCTCCAACATATTAAGTGAAACTGAAAGTTTTTCACATAACTCCGCAACACGGTGGGAATGTTGTTCTTCTCTGCTGTTTTTCTCATGAAGCGTTTTGATAATAATATCAATTGTCCTGCCCCGCATACTCGGTCCTTCAAAAAGCTTCTTCTTATACATCATATCTTCCGCATTTTTTAATACACCGTTAATATCTTTATCAATTAGATTTTTGATTTCCCATCCGAAGGATACCGAAAGTGTAATGCCGTTCACTTCCTCCTTGGAACAACCATCATTCAGCCTCTCTACAAGTTCTTCTGCCTGTTCAGGAAAAGTATTTGGCAGGATAATTACGAACTCATCCCCTCCAATTCGGAAAATTCTATTTTCCTCTGTATATACCTCCGTTAACACTTTAGCAAATTTAGTGAGAAGTAAATCCCCAGCAACATGACCAAAGGAATCATTCACTAGTTTTAGACCATTCACATCGGATATAATAATGCATAGAGGAAGACTCTCTTCCTGATCCAATGACTGTAATTCTTTTACGAAGGATCTGCGATTATAAAGACCGGTCAAATGATCATGATAGCTCAGATACTCAATTTGTGTTTGATATTTGCGTTGATTTGTTACATTCCTTGCAATAGCTATTACCCGATCATCTAGGCATTTAACGATTCGAAATTCAAAGATTTCCCTATCAGCTCCGCGTATAAATTCATGTTCAAAGCTTTGAATCACACCGCTTTCAAATGCTTCTTCAATTTTGTCAGAGATCATTGATGCAATATTGGGATCAACGATTTCCTTGATATGTTTATTAATGAATTTCTCCTTCGACATATAGGAATAAATTTCTGGTCGTTCAATAAAGTCCGTAATAATACCCTCTCGATTTATGATATATATAACGTCAGGAAGAACATTGATAATCGCCTGATTGTATTCGTAGCTTTTCGTTAATTGTTTATCTCTTATGGTTAGAAGGTCATTCTGTTTTTTTAACTCTTCTTCTGTTGCAATTACCTCTTCTAAGGAAGCTTCGGTCTCCTCATTAGCAAGATTCAATTTCATAATTAATTGATTCGTCTGATATTTCATCTCGGATAAGGAAGTCCCAAGTTTCGAAAATTCATCCCTTCTATTTAATAAATATTCTGGAATCTCCTTTTCATAGTTACCGTCAGCCATATCATTCAATTCATTCACTAAAATATGAATGGGTTTCGTAAAACTCCTTGCAAGAAAATATGTAATAAAAGCAACTACTCCTAGAATGATCAATAACACTATAATTGAAAAAACTACCGAAAGGATAATAGGATTGACATAGCTGCTGACTGGTATGGACTCTATAATAATTCCTCCTACTTCAGATCGTTCAAATGCCGCAATATAGTTTTCACCGTTTCTTTCATAATAGGTAATTCCGTCTGTATGATGATCGATATAATGAAATAACTCCGGTATGGAAGTTTTAATGTTATAGTTATAAATCATTTTCGTGTCATTAGCGGCAACGACTGTTCCTGTTTCATCAATAACAATTGTATTCTCATCCATATCATCATAATTTGTAATGATATTGCTGGAGAAACCATTTAAATTAATAGATAATGCAAAAATTGCTAGTATTTGATTCTCATCATCCAAAATCGGAAAAGCAGATACCAGAACTGGCATCCCAGTAATTGGTGAACGTTTTATTTTCCCAAGATATGGTTTCTTCAAAGAGTTTACCGTAACATACCATTCTGATTGATCACTTTCAAAATTATAACCAACCGAAGATCCCCCCAAACCATCTATAAAACACTTACCATCGAAGGAAAAAAACGCATTCTCTAATAAACCGGAATAATTACTCATTTCATTTTCCAAATCGGATTTTAAGCTTTGGTAAAAGGCTTCATCCTTTGTTCCAGCTCTTAATTCTTTAAAATAATCTCTAATCTCAACATCATTACCAATTGTTTTTGACAGCTGATGAAGGCTGCTAATCATTCCCTCATATATCTTATCCTTTTGTTTTACACTGGATAAGAGTTTTTGTTCTGTCATTGTATGTATGGTATTAACATTACGAAAAATCGCTACCCCTGATATCAGACAACTGGAACTAATGACCGTAATTAAAATAAATATAAATAATTTCGTATAATAATTATGAATTCCCCTCATAACTCTCTCCTAAATGACATATTTCGAGTTCTTTATGTATTATATCACAGAAGAGGTTATAATTACCATGTTTTATTTTGGAAATTCAATTCCAACAATAAAAAAGCGGCTATACCATGGTATAACCGCAGAAATAAGTATTCTTATTATTATGTTCGTAACTGGATACTTTAAATGACCAGTGATGGGGCTGCATAAATTCTTGCTTTCATCTCACTGTCTAACATATAAAGACCCTTTGAATCATTGGCGAATAAATCAAACTTTTTGATGTTATCTTCGGCGTTTTTCTCTTCTTCACCCTGTTCTTTGATGAACCAATCTAAGAACTGCATCGTGCGAAAATCTCTATCCTTATGCGCTTCTTCATAGATTGCATTAATGGATGCGGTGATAAATTGTTCATGTTCATACGATGCTACGAGTGCATCGCGAAAATTCTCATATTTATGGTTTGGTGCTTCAATGGAAGCAAAATTAACACTTTCACCATTATTCAGCAAATATTTGCGAAATAACAATGCATGATCTCTTTCTTCTTGCGTTTGAATAAAAAACCAATTTTCAAAACCCTCTAAGGTCTGATCTGCAAAATAATTTGCAATATCGAGATAAAGATACGCGGAGAAAAACTCCTTATTAATTTGGTCATTTAACAGTTTAACTACTTCTTTGTTTAACATAATTATCCTCCTTTTGCCATTAAATTTATAATGATTTGAGTGAAATACAGCTACTGTTTTATCGCTCAAATTTAAATCCATAATATCTGTTACAATTATACCTTATGGGAATATAGTTATTCAACCAAAAACCCAATAATTTTTGAATTCGTTTTGAATTTAAACGAGATTTTTGAATTCTACTTATTTCTATCCTAATTTAGTAATTTATTTTTTCGAGTCAGTTAATGCTTTGATTGAATTTTTATTTTCTTACATAACGCTTCTATTTCTACCGTTATTCTTGGCTATATATAATTTGTTATCCGCATTACCAATCAACTCACTGACAGGGTTGCCTTTAAATGCTTCAACTCCAATACTTATCGTACAACGGATATTATTAGAGAATTCATGATTTTCAACCGATTGGCGTATTTCTTCAGCAATCTGATAACCTTTTGTATCGTCACAATCTGAAAGGATGATTAAAAACTCTTCCCCTCCATATCTTCCTACAATATCATTCATCCGAACATGAACTTTTAATATTTGTGATAATTCCTTCAATATTACATCGCCAACAATGTGGCCGTAGGTATCGTTTATTTTCTTGAAATAATCGATATCAAGAAGTAAAACAACGAATTTTGTACCATATATGATAGACTTATTTGCAACTTTATCCAATTCTTCATATAGATATCTATGATTTACCAGTCCGGTTAATCCATCAATAATAGCCTGATTTTTTAATATACGATTTTGTTCCTCTAATTTGATTTCAATAAGTTTCATTTCTCGAAAAATCGTATCAAAAGGCTCGCGTATCCCTTTTACGATGATACTTTTATAAATAAAATAGAAGGATAGCATCTTACAGAAATGACCCAGTATATCAGGATATCCATTCTTTACATCCCTTAAAAAAAACAATTCTCCAAATACCTGACTGACTACGGCTGCCAAAAGGTAAATGTAGATAATACGATCAAATATCCCTTTATTACGTATTAAAATAATTAATGCTACGATCAGTAAAAAGCTTATGATATATTCCATATTAAATCTGTTCATAAAAACTGCGAATCTCTTGTTAAATTCCCCATATATTATCCCTGCTGCAAACAGTGATGCTAAAATTAGATTTACACCAAATACATAATATACATTTATTATTCGCTTGAACCGAACTGATAGAAATGCAACCGTAAACATGATACTTTCAAAAAATCTTCCGGCAATCCATAGTCGAATTGCTATATCATCATATTCATAATTAATTGTCTCTTTATAAAGAAGAACATGAAACAAATAAAATAAACCAATAAAAAGATAAGATATTCCTATGATAATTAAACTATTATTTTTTAAATAAATATAAGAGTTCCATATAATCATAAAAACCGACAGCGCGATAAATATGTTAAACAGCTCTGAAAGAATATAAAATAAAGGGTAGTTATAAACGCTAGTCATGTATAATAGAACGAGAACCGCAATGGATAATATATTGGAAACCCTAGAACACAATTTGCTTAACATAAGCTTCCCCCTCTCCCTAATATAAATTGGAACTCACAAGCTTATAGGTTTCTACTAGTCGATATAATAAAATATATTTTTGTCCATTCGAAACTAAATCAGTAATGAAAACAATAATTAGAATATAATCAAGGGCAGTATTCCAATTTTTTAGGATACTGCCCTTGAGAGGTATCAATATTTTTTTGATACTAAAATTTCCCTTAGCCACTTCTTGTATTAGTGTCTATTATCGGCTGTTTGCTATTAAGACAAAATCATTATAGGATTAAGCTTCATCGCAAATAATGCAACCGCCAGGAAATTCCGCTGAGCATGCAGCCTCATCCGGTATACAATAATCCGAATCATCATTAAAAAAATCGTTGAATAAGTTGTCATTGTTCATGGTATTTCCTCCTTTTAATTAATGTATTTATGTATAAGTTAACAGTAATAGTAATTATTACTATATTCATAGTATATATCAGTTTAATGATAATTGCAAGATATATTTTAAATATTTTTATAATTAACAGATAACTTGTCTTGTTCGGTTTTATATATACAAATTTAACAAATAATCAAATAGATATATAGCTAGTGTTCATAAATCATATCATTAACTTTGATTAGGAGTGAACCAATGTCATTTAGTTAAGAGATAGGAATGATAAAATATATCATCTATAATTATCATAAGATAAACTTACAGAGAAAATATCAATTGAATCTCATCCAGAATAAAAATTCAACAACGAC
>JAEZLH010000003.1 GCA_023435895.1 Bacillota bacterium | reverse complement strand
GACTAATCAGATAAAGAGGCCGCATATTTGAGGATATATGTCAACTGTTTTTTTGAATAATACCTTTTATTTTTGTTACACCGTATAGAAAGATATAGCATGTAATACTTAACTAAATGACATTGGGAGTGATCAGGAACGGTATAATGCTTCTCAATGGAAAGGCTCAAAGCCCCACTAGGAAAATCAACGCAAAAAGCTTGCAAATAATAATATATTTAGTACAGAAATAATTACTGCGACTGTACATAATAGAATATTATCCAGTATTGAATTTTTGAATTTACCCATAACCTTCTTTGATGAGGTGAGATAAATCTGTAAAAACACGGTGATGGGAAGTTGTATACTTAACAACATCTGCGAATAAACCAATCCTTGAAAAGGATCAGAAATAACAAATATAATCAGCGTTGCTATTACTAATGTTACCCCAACTCCAACTTTGGAGTGAAAATCTTTAATATCATAGGGTTCCTTAAAGATTCCTGCTACAATACTACCTCCTGATATTCCGGCAGTTACAGTGGAAGAAATTCCAGAGAATAATAATGCTACTCCGAATACGATTCCTGCTCCACTTCCCAAAAGAGGGGTTAATAGATTCTGTGCTTGACCAAGCTCTGTAACCTGTATGTTGTTCACAAAGAAGGTAGAAGCAGCTAATATAATCATTGAACTGTTAATCGCCCAACCAATAATCATTGAGAGCAATGTATCGGTGAATTCAAATTTTAATTGTCTTTTGATAACTTTTTCATCTTCTTTATTAAATTCCCTACTCTGAATGATTTCTGAATGCAGGAATAGATTATGTGGCATAACCACTGCACCCAGTACTGACATAATAATTGGCAGTGCATTTGGCGGGATACTCACCGTAAACCAACCCTGTACTGCTTCATTCCAATTAATATGGACGATGGACAATTCATAAAGAAATGAAAAACCGATAATGGATACAAACCCAATAATCAATTTTTCCAGGCGTTTATAAGAATTCACTAACAACATCCATATTACTAAGGCAAGAACGAACACCGCACCAATCTTGATGGGGATATGAAAAAGCAGATTAAGGGCAATCGCACCACCAAGTATTTCTGCCATGGCAGTCGATATGGAGGCAATCACCGCTGTGGATAATACTGTTCTGCTTATCCAAGGTCTGAGATTCTTTGAGGCTGCTTCCGCCAGACAATCTCCTGTTACAATACCCAAATGCGCCACATTGTGCTGTAAAAGTATTAACATAATCGTGGATAACGTAACCATCCATAAGAGCTTATATCCATAATCAGAACCTGCGGCTATGTTTGAGGCCCAATTACCGGGATCGATAAATCCAACGGTTACAAGTAAACCCGGCCCAACATATTTAAAGATTTCTTTCACGCTCAATTTTGGGTTATGCTGCTTCGTACTAAATTTTTCTTTAATCCAATTCATAGTTGATTCTCCCTCTCTGTATAATTTCATAAATCATCTTCGTTAATCATGACAATATCCTTATATTTGTTAAATGCATACTTTAAAAGTAGTATGATGCTTCTTAGTTAAATAGAATGACTAAGCCCTATTCCGCTTCCTATTCTCATATTAATAATAATTGATACTTAGCTATTCTTATTTCTTCCATAGCGAAACGGCATTGATATGTTTTTATTAAAGAATGCAATGAACGGTCCCATAAAAAAGGCGGTAAAAAGGGTTCCCACGCCCACCGTTGCACCGAGAAAGAATCCAATCGCGGTACAGATAATATCTGTACCGATTCTTAAGTACTGAAATTTTGCTATTTTCTTTTCTGACAGAATCAATGCCACTGCATCATAAGTCGATACACCCAAGTCTCCTACAAAATATAAGGAAGAACCAAAGCACATAATAATAATTCCTACAATTAAAAATATGACCTTTACTATAAGGGATGGGTTTGGAATCAAAGTATCAAATAACCAGGATGAAAACTGCACTACATAACCCAATAAAAATATATTAATTATCGTCCCCAGTCCAATTTTCCTTTTATCTATGAAGAAAATCGCAATCAGCATAATCAAATTAAGGATAGAGTAAAAAGTCCCGTATCCAATCAAAAATTCAAACTTCCCCCATACACCATGCGCAAATACCTGAAATGGATCCATTCCAAAATCAGAAAAATTAAACATACCCACACTGAATCCTGCCACTAACACACCAAATACTGTCATGATAATTCTTTTGTTCATTTCTTTCATATTACTTCTCCTTGATGTTAAAATTATTATGTCCTATTTATCCCTTCATAACGCGGTTACGACCACTGGTTTTTGCCAAATACAATGCTTCATCCACTCTTTCGTACCAATTTTGAAAGGTTTCATTTTCACATAAACAAGCAACTCCAATACTAAGAGTCTGCTTACCGGTTACAGGATGATCATTCATTTCATATGCCACTCTAAGCTTATCCAGAACTTTGAAGGCTTCTTCCAAATTTGTATTTGGCAGAACCACCACAAATTCTTCTCCACCAAAACGAATCAGCCAATCGTTTGTGCGTAGACTTTGACAAGCAATTTGAGCTGTTGTCCTCAATTGGTCATCCCCAACCGGATGCCCCCAGGTATCATTGACTAACTTAAACTTGTCCAAATCGATAATGGCCATACATAAGGGACGCCCTAATTCATTGCTTTCCTTCATCTCATCATAAATCATTCGATCAAGATAATGTCTGTTAAATAAGCCTGTTAATTGATCTTTCATTGCCTTATTAACTAATAATTCCTTCTCCTTTGTCTTTAGTGTAACATCTCTAGCAGAGGCAAAAATATACTCTCCCATGCTTTGCTGAATGCGTAACTCAAAGTATTTAATGGAACCATTTTTACAATATATTCGGCTCGTAAATTCCTGAACTTCATTGTAATTCAATATCTTACAAAGGGCATCCTTTAGTAAATAAATATCCTCCTCGTGAATGAACTCCGTAAATTCTCTGCCAAGTAACTCTTCATTGTCATAACCTAAAATTTCAACGAATCTTCGGTTCATTTTATGGATTTTCATATCCATATCATAAACGCATAGGATATCCATATTCATATTCAGAAAACTATCAATGACGCTTTCCTGAAAATGTTCCTTTGTTATATCCCGAAATGACATTACCATACCGAGAATTTGACCATTTTGTTCAATGTTGGCTGCAGTTCCCTCAATATATCGTTCTCTTTTATCTTTTGATTTAAGAATGACGTCACGAATATAGTAATGTCCGTTGCTCTTCATTAGTTCATTTTCAATAATTGGCAGGCAATCGTTACCGGATTGTAGATCAACAATATGAAACACCTTTGAAAGTTGCTTTCGCTGTGCATCCTCATCATTCCAACCGGTATACTTTTCAGCCAACTTATTCATGATCGTAACTCTTCCCAAATAATCAGTAACAATAATACCTTCATGAATGGAAAGCAGTGTGGTCTCGAACAATTTTCTTAGTCGATTTTCTTCGGATAAAATTTTATTTTTGACAACGTATGCTTCTTCCAGTTCGTCCCTAACGGATTGAAGCTCTTGTTCATATCGGTTTCTCTTTGTGATTTGAACGAAGATGCATTCAATGCAGGTTACACCATCCTGTACACTTAGCGTTCCATTTAATTGAATCGGAACATCATCCTTATTTTTCGATTTCAGTGTCAAATATATTTCTTCCATCTGACCATCCGTAAATATCTGCATTAAAAACAGGGAATGAAATATTATTTTACTAGCCGAGGAAAGAAAATGATCCATAAATTGATTCTTTATTTCTGCTTCCTCGTAATTTAAAAGAGCAATCAAATATTCGTTTGCTTCCAAAATTCTTCCCTGGTCATCCAGACGTACATATCCGCAGGGGATTTTATGTATCCAGCTGTACATATGTTCACATCCTTAATCGTTAATAAAATCTAAAATACAATCCGCTGTTCTTTGTGGCATGCTCAGATGAGGGTAATGTCCTCTTGCCTCAATTATCTTAAGCGTAGAATCCTTAATATGCTCATTTAAATACTTGGCAACTTCGATTGGTACAATACTATCAACCGAGCATTGAATAATCAAAGTATTCGTGCTAACATGAGGCAATTGCTTTCGATAATCTGATAAAAAGGTTGCTCTGGCAAAATTCTTCATAACCATTGGGTCTTCTTTGGTCATCGTGTCCTTAAGCTGTACTGCAAGATTAGGTCTGTCCGGATTATCCATTAATGCAGCTGCATTGGCTGTAGCCCAACCCAAAAAATTCATTTCCATGAAAGTGAGAATCTCGTTAATATCATTTTTATCAAAACCTCCAAAATAATCCGGTAAATCGTTAAGATATCTTGGTGAAGGGCTGATCAGAATCATTTTCTTAAAATACTTCGGATTATGAACACAAGCAAGAACTCCGATCATGGAACTGACCGAATGACCTATAAAGATTGCATCACGAATTTTCATATAATCGAGGATTTCCTTCAAATCCATTGCATAACCATCCAAATTTCTATAACGCTCTGCAAGGTATTTACTTTTATCCGATTCTCCTGAACCTACATAATCAAATAGAATAATCTGGTAATCCTTCTCAAGATGTGGAATGATTTGATGCCACACCTTCTGATCACAACCAAATCCATGACCAAGTATAATCGTATCCTTGTTCTTACCGTTACCAATAATCGTTACGTGATTTCTTTTCAAAACATCTTCCATTCGCTAGCTGTCTCCTTATTGTTAATTATGTTATAGCATGACTCTTATTAAATGTGGAACTTGAGCAATAATCTTTTTATATCCAACAGAAAAAACTGACTATTAAGTGTTCGCAATTACCGATAGAATGCCATGTTAAGTATTTTGCTTCACCATCAATTAAGTATACAATGTATTAGTTAACTATGTTTATTTTTTATTTGGATTATCTGGAAACCATCCTTTTTTTACTCTTTCTCTTTGTTCAAACAATTCATGAATTCCCCAAAGCATAGAAAATCCAAATACAGAAAGTAGAATTGAGGTTACCAAATGATGAATAAATAGGGCTAAGATAACTGCTCCTAATCCAAATAGTAAAAAGAATGGCCAAACTCTAACACCAAAATAATACTCCGATTTAATTACTACAGGGTGTAGGAGTCCAATAATTAAAAAAGTACCTACACCAATAATAAGTCCATAAAAATTCATATTAACCGCCTTTCCATACTACATATAAAGAACCCAAAATAATTGTGATGTTTATTACTTGTTTAGCAGAAATTAAAAATATTATATCGCAAACATACTTAAAAATCTATCCATACCGTAATTTTATATAAATAATCTAAACAGCTTCTTAACTTGACAGGACAATAATTGAGGATTATGATTTATTACGATTTCGTAATATTTTATTTCGTATTAATAGTAACGTTAAAGCTTGTATCTTTAGCTTTATGCTAATTGGCGCAGTCCTTTAATAAAGGTCTTTTTCACAAAAATTATGATTTTACACGCAAAGGAGGATATCATTTGTTTGAATTGTTCGAGTTACTGACCAAAGTAAATGCACAAATACTTCGAGCACTATCGCCGCTAGTAAAAGGATATGGCTTAACGGTCAGTGAATTAATTATCTTATGGAAAATCAACAAGCAAGGATCTTGTAAAATTACTGATTTTGCAAAAGGAACCGGTGTTCCTGCAAGCACACTAACCAGTTTGTTTGACCGACTGGAAGCAAAAGAACTGGTTGAGCGAACGCATGATGAAAACGATCGCCGATGTATATTAATCAATGGCACTCCAAAATTAACGGATTTAATTCATGAGGCTATCCTCATGGCTGATGAAAAGCTATCTCCTATTCAGGAGGGCTTGTCGGCTAACTTTGTTGATGGGTTGTTGAAAGATTTACAGACTTTACAAGAGCAGTTAAAACTGATCACATAATTATGTGGCTATGCTTCAAATTTACTTCATCAAGACTAATTTATCTTTGAAAGGAAGAACACAATGACCGACACTAAAAATAATCAAAAATGGGTAGTTCCCATATTAATTGCCTTAATTGGCGGCTTTATGTCAATTCTTGATTCCAGCATCGTAAATGTAGCAATATCAAAAATGATGCAGGTGTATAGTGCTTCTGCTAGTCAAATCGAGTGGGTAGTAACCGTATATATGCTCGCACTGGGTGTTGTAATACCCTTTAGCGGATGGGCCGGTGATAAATTCGGCTATAAAAATCTTTATATATTTTCTCTCATCATGTTCACTATCGGCTCTCTACTCTGTACTTTAAGCTGGAGCGTAAATTCATTAATCGTATCCCGTGTAATTCAAGCTCTGGGCGGTGGATTATTAATGCCTACTATGATGACCATGGTTAAAAAAATCGTTCCAAAGGGGAGCTTCGGAACGGCTATGGGTGTTGTTGGCGTGGCTCTCTTAATTGCTCCGGCTCTCGGACCTACTATCGGTGGCTACCTGGTGGAATATGCAGATTGGAAATGGATCTTTACAATCAATGTCCCGATTGGCATTGTTGGTATCCTATTATCCATCTTCTTCCTTCCAAAATTCGAACGTACCAAAGTAGAGAAATTAGATGTTTGGGGTGCAATTAGTTCTGTCATCATGCTGTTCAGTCTTTTGCTTGTGCTAAGCAAAGCCAGTGATTGGGGTTGGACTTCCGGTAAAACTCTTTTACTTTTTGGGATAGCGCTTATTTCCTTTATCGGCTTTTTACTTTTTGAATTGAACCTTAAAAACCCCTTATTAAATCTTAGGGTATTTCGTTACCGCAACTTCACCGCAGCAAATACCACAACCTTTGTCACTACGGTAGGCTTGTTTTCCGGAATCTTCTTTGTTCCGCTATTCCTACAGAATATCAAAGGCTTAGGTGCATTGGATACCGGTCTTATTATGCTTCCAGGCGCATTGGTATCCGGTCTGCTGATGCCTATTATCGGTAAATTATATGATAAAGTAGGACCAAAGCCACTTGCTATATTCGGTATTATTACTTTGGCATACACTACTTATCTATTTCATAATATGGATATGAAAACCAGTAATTCAACGATTGCTTTTTGGATGGTATTAAGAGGTATTAGTATGTCCTTTGCTGCAGTATCCGCACAGGCTGCTTCTCTTGATTCCGTAAGTAACGCCGAGGTAGGAGGTGCTACCGCTATCTCAAATATCATTTCTCGGGTATCCGGAGCTTTGGGAATTGCTGCATTGACCAGTATCCTGACCGGTAGAATAACGCACCATGCCACCGAACTTACTGCAAAGGCAATGCAGAGTGGCTCTGCAGTTAGTACCCAGGCTACTGCTCAGATACAGGCACTCTCCTTTATTAATGGACTAGATGATATCTTTTTGATTGCTTCCTGTTTGACATTGGTAGGCTTAATCCCTGCTCTTTTCCTAAAGAAGTCAGGTCAAGTGAAAACAGGCGAGTTTAATGCGGAAAGCATGGCATAAATTATTTGCATGACTTAATTATTCCACTTTTGCGGAGTCTTTGGAAACCGTATTTTTGCTTCTGCACAGAAAAGGGACTGCTGTAAAATTAAATGTTTTGCAACAGCCCCGCTAACCTCTAAATCAAGGAATTCTTTTTACTATCTGTTATTTTAATACTGTTATTAGTGTCACATTCCAAACAGGTAACAACTTTATACGGTCTCATCATTTCATTATCTTCATGGTCAAGGATATGGCAATGCCATACATAACCCGGACCATAGCTGGGATCAAACGGAAACAGATTTATATACGGCTTAGCCAAGTTAGGATTTGCATCCTGCGGAGCAAAACGTAGTGTTAGTCTGGTAACTTGATTTGGCTGCATTAGTACGGTATCCTTCCAGCCCTGCTCATTTATTGGAGGTTCGATTGGATCACCCTGCAGATAAGGATCCACTGGAAGGGCTATGGTGGGGTGCTCCAGCGGTGAGGTGCCATTCAGTCTGGTCCATTCTTCACTGTAGGCTGTAGAATTAAAGTTTTGACGGTTTTTAATTAGGAATTGAATTAAGTGTATATGAATCGGATGTGCTCCAATGGTCATATTAACGATTTCCCATTCTACCGTTGAGCCTACTATAGGAAGTTCCGAAATAGGCGCATCCCACATCTGGCCGTTAAGCAGTAATTCAGATAAACCGGTGGCGTCTATTGCAACATTTAAGGTCAGTATCTTTTTTGGAACATTCGGGATCAGCTTTGGTATATTATTTAATTTAGATGGTAGTCTGTCAGGATGGACAGCATATTCATTAGCAACGATAAATCGCATGATTTGTCCGACAGTTTCAGGATCCGGTGTATTTGCGGTATTTTTAAGAATAATTGAGGAACCCGGCAACAAACTGGAAAAGTCAATAAGGATTTCTGCTCGTTCTCCCGGTGCTAATAATAATTCTGTTAAAACAGCCGGTTCAGGCAGATAGCCCCCGTCAGAAGCTATTTGGATAAAGGACTGATTGTTGGAGAGCTTCAGATTATAAACCCTACTGTTTGAACCATTTAATAATCGAAAGCGGTATTGTCTACGTTCTACATTTAAGTTAGGCCATACCTTTCCATTAACCATGATGGTATCTCCCAGGAATCCTGGACGCCAGTAGGGATGCAGCGCAGGATTAATACCGTCGCTTGGAAATGACAGCGAACCATCTTCGTAAAAGGAACGATCCTGTATCACTAAAGGAATATCATATTTACCACCTGGAAGGAGAGATTCTAACTTATTGCAGGGATCTTTGAGGAGATAGAAGCCGGCAAGACCTGCATAAACATTAAGCCGAGTAATTCCAAGCGCATGATCGTGATACCAGAGGGTGGTTGGTTCCTGTGTATTTGGATAGGTATAACGAGATGTGGTATATGCCTTGCCTGTTTTTTCCTCTCCCGCTGTGAACCAAGCTTCAGGATTACCGTCAGAATCAGATCTTACCTCTCCTCCATGCAGATGTACCACTAGCGGAACCGGACTCTGTGCCAGCGGATAGCCAGGAGGATAGGGCAAAAAAGGTGGTTCAGGGGACTGTATATCATTCGGGTTTGCCCAGTGCAGAGTAGGATCTACTGCAAAGTGATTAGGTTCGGTAATTTTATTTATCCACTGTACATGTATGGGGATTCCCCTGATTGCTTTAAAAGTAGGGCCTGGCGCACTATGGAGATAATAGCTTTCACCCGTACATGGATCGTCAACTTTTCCTTCATAACCCCAGACAGTGGTCTTTGGAAATTTCTTTGGTAGGATCTGTTGTTTAAACTGTGTCATGCTGATGGTATAGTTATGGCTAATTTCCCGGCCTGTGATAGGGTTTCTAACTATATCCGGCTTATATACGGGAGGAATAAATAATTGGTTGACATATTTTGGTATCAATAATGGATCTAATGCTTTTTTCATAATAATTGCCTCCTTGAAATAAAGCTAACTTTAACATCTGAGGATATTGATGTGTATTGCTAGATAGCTATTCTGACAGGCCATTTCGAAATCCGATTTCTTTTACTAAATTGTGAATTGTTTGCAGAGAATAGCTAATATATAATATGTCGTTTATTGTCGATTAGTGTCATTGCGGTAGAAGTTCTATTAAGTTTATATAGCATCTCGCCGGGAAAGGTTTAATTTATCTGAAAAGGAAAAACTTCCAATAAGGTAAAACAAAAAATCATGCATAAGAAGAGTAAATTCTTCCTTATATGCATGATTTTATACTACATTTTCAATAAGCTTTAATATTTTAATACATACTTTTGCTTTACAGTTACAATATTTGTAATGTACCAATGACCCAGACCGTTTTTATCCAGCGCATTTACCTGGTGTATAGCAGCGTTGAGAGCATGAATGTTGCTCTGAAAGACCATATCTTCGATGATTTTTGTGATATTGTCAATAATTTTTGTCAACAAAAAAAGACCTACCAGTCTTTAGCTCTAAAAATTTCTGACTAAAATTTTAACGGATTGATCAGCTGAATTAGTAACCGTACGTATAAGAAAATAGCTTGAAGAATTCCTATCAAATCCTGTTATGAGAAACTAAACTCTTTTAACAGATTTATAGGTATTTCTCCAAGCTTTTTTATCACCAATGGTCATTTTTGTTTGTTAAAGTAGACCAGCAGCTCAATTGAAATTACAAGGAAGCCTAAGGAGTAACCAATTGTTGATAACATGTAAAAATTCATATTGTTAAGAACAGGTCCCATTAACCCGGCAAGAGTCAATATTCCAAAAATACGCATGATCCAAACCAAGGCTTTACTCTCCCATTCTCTAAATACAGCGGATGCATAAAGCATGGATATTCCCAAGAAGAAGCCCCAGGAGACACATTCCAGTCCTTTCGATATGGAAGGCCAGCCATCCAGTAACAAGTAGTCAGGCATATTATCCTTCTGATAAAGCTGAGTCAATACAGTTATGTATATGAAATGATTTGAAATTGTTACCACCGCCATACAAACAGCATAGAGCAGAGCGGCTAACCCTTGACTTTTGCTATTCTCAGAGCTACTTCTATACAATTCAAGCATAAATTGTACAATAACAATTGCCGCCCAAACCGTCAATAGTTCCATGACTGTAATAATCGATCGATTGCTTGTAATAATCCAGCCACTGGTTGCAATTACATATAGCGCACTTATTATCAGAAGAACATACGCAAGTGATTTGAACATTTTCTTATTAATAGAACGAACCATCTTTTTCTCCCTCCCTGTAAGGAAATTCTGCCCTTACACCAATGCCCTGGATGTCACAAGTGCAGCGCAATATTTGAGCTTGGACGTGATGTTCTTTCTGCCATTATCCTTCGCATTTTCTCCTATTTAATCAGATCACCTTTGCTAACAAAGCTTATACTGGTCAATTAATTCAACTGCTGATTTAACGATATGTGCCGTCATCCCCCAAATAGTATAATCCTCATAGCGATAAAACAAAATTTCATACATGCCTTTTGCCCACGGATATTTTTTCCCTCCTGGTATCCATTCATAGGGGAAGCTTTCCTCCGGTTCATGGCTCACTTTACTTTCATAACGCTTTGGTGGATTATTTCTGAAATAATCAAGTGGAATTTTAATTATTTCTTCCACCTCATCCTTGCTATAGGTATTCTCATAACCGGTAATCTCGCTGATGAACGGATGAATCATTAGGTTAAATGGAGATACATAGATGTCGCCTGCTCCGTATACCCGAAGCTGATGGGGTATAATCTTTAATTCTTCCACCGTTTCCCGGATTGCACATTCTCTCAACGTCTCTCCTTGTTCAAGCTTACCCCCTGGAAAACAGATTTCTCCCGGTTGTCGTTTTAATTGGTTGGATCTTTTCTCAAATAAAAGAGAAATAGTTCCTTCTGACTCAATTAAAGGCACAAGCACCGCATATTGTCTAAAATCTCTTTCACCAATGATACCAATACGACGTTTATTAAACTCTTCTCTGTTCAGGTTGACTCCTCCTTTGTGTCCATCTCATGTCAATCAATTTGAAGTACTATTTATCGTTCGAATCCTCCATATCCCACATCTCTCCTTCAAAATCTTCTGATACGCCCAAAAATTCCAAAAAAAGCTGATGAGAATCCGGTTCATTCTTATCAAATTGTAAATGCAAGAGCTCCAATGTCCCATCATCCAGCCCAGCGGATCTTAATACTGACTCAAAGAGCTGACTGTCCACTATTTCTGTTTGATGGATGGGATTATTATCTTTCAACATTTCAACGATAAATTTTTGTTGAAGTTTTAAATACCTAACCTCCTGATTTACCTCTGCCAATCGTCTTCCTAAAGCATCGCGCTTTTTGACATCAATGTCAAGAATATCTTTTATCTGATGTAATGGTACTCCGGCTTCACGAAACGTACAAATCTGATTCAGCCTGTTCTTATCCTCCTCCGAATATTGTCTGTAATTACTTTCTGTGCGGGTTGAAGCATTTAACAAACCAATCTTATCATAGTATAAAAGTGTACTCCTTGAAAGCTTAAACTCGTGGTATAAATCACCAATGGAATACATATACATCCCCTTCTCAGTCAAAGAAACTTTCTCTTATTTCCATTATATACCACTATTTCAAACTTATCAAAAGAATTTATTGAAAATGTTACAAAAATACTAATTGGATTTTTATTTCCCTATATGGACATATATTCTATTAGAAAGATACCCATCTTTATTTACTATAAATCACCTGATATTAAATTAATTTATATCCTTCTGGCATAATCTAAACCTCTTTTATGCAGTTCGAAAATTATTACAGTCTATCTGAAAATAATCCAACAGTAGCGTTCCTTCTATTGCTGAAAGCCATAATAAATTATCCTGATTTTGCATCAACTCGACTTGTATGGAATATTCCTTTTTTCCGTTAATCTGTAGACTCTTATTCCACCCTCCCATACTTACAATTAATATACCAGTTCCATCTGCCACCAAAGTAAGGTTAAAATTATGACTACGAGGATTCACCTTATAACCTACTTCATCTCCCGCAAGAAGCTGTACCACCAGATTATCCTCAGGCGGTTGTTCTTCTCCACCCATTCGTTGATAATCCACCTTTCCGGTTTTTCCATTTTCAAAGAGAATGGATACCGGGTCACTCATCCTAAGCTCTGCTCCAATCACTCTGTTTGAAGTAATTCTGTATTTTTGATATGCTTCACAAGGGATTCTTACGGAGGGTTCTCTTTTTAGCGCATTTAGTACTGGGCGGTTAATCCATGAATTTGAGATGCTCTCCAGCAAATTATCAAGGATTAATTGTCCTTCCTCCCTCGTTAGTTCCGTTTTTCTGTCAATCCATTCCTTTAATTTATCCCATCCTTCGGGAACCTTAAAAGAAATCGGTGAATTAGTACAATCCATTTTTTTATAACTCCAAAAAGACCAACTGATATTTAATTGCTCATATAGTGGAAATACTGTAGTATACCAATCACAATTATTCTCTCCTCCTTCCCCCATAAAAAGAGGGACTTTCAGCTCCTGTGACACTTTGATAAACTCCTTTAAGCTCTCTTCATCCGGATTGCTCCAATATTTATGAAATTGGAGCAGGATATTATCAGAGGCTTCCTTTATGGTAAAATCCTGAAAAATCGAAAAATCAGTTGCCCAATGAACCCCCTCCAGAATAATCATATGTTCCTGATCAATTTCCCTGATTTCCCGTATGAGACGGCGATATAGGGGAAGTACCAAGAAATTAAATTCTTGAAAAAAATACGGAAGCGGTTCATTTAATAAATCATAGCCGGCTACCGTACTCTCTCTGTGATATCTTTTTACAAGTTCCTTCCAGAGAAATACCAATTCTTCCTCATATTCCTTCTTAATAAAAAGCTCTGGGATATCATGTTCGCTGTCATCGATATTCTGACCGGTTTGACCTCCGGGAGCTCCATGCATATCTAAAATCACATAGATGTTAAATTCCCTGCACCAGGAAATTACTCTGTCAATACGCTTTAACATATCTTCCTTTAGCACCAGCACATCCCCATTTCTTTCATAAAGATGTCTGGAATTCAAGGGCAATCGTATACTGTTAAAGCCTTCCGAGGAGATCCATTTTATATCTTCCCTTGTGATATAGCACTCCAAATAGCATTCCCAAAATCGCTCACTATACTCTTTCGAGCATAATTCCTCAATCATTGCTTCCATTCTGCGCGGACGATCACACTGTTCATATAACTTCCACATATATCCTTCCGGAAGGAACCATCCACCTAATCCAAAACCTCTTAGCAGAATTGGTTCTTGCCCTGCATATATCTTGGTGCCTCTTGTTTTTAAAAACTCCATTTTTATTCCTCACATTATATTATAGTGTTTCATGTAATTGCGAAAACAATATTATGAATGGCATTGTATGAATCACAGATACATATATTCCTCCACTTCCATGTTACTCCAGGCTTAGGTTTCTCTTTTGAATTGTAACATTTATAGGTGGTAAATAGGTAGCCGATGAAGGCTACTTACGGTTTAGCCCATTTTATCCCTTCACCGCGCCATCCATGATACCTTTTAAAATCTGCTTCTGAAATAATCCATAGAATAGAATCACCGGAATGGCAGACAAAATCAATGCACTTAAAATGGCTGTCCAGTCATTGCTGTATTGCCCAAATAAGGTGTTCGTAGAAAGCAGCAAACTATACTTGAAACGATTAGATATGGTTATCAAAGGCAGAAGGAAATCATTCCACACCCATAGAACGTTGGTAATACAGACCGTTGCGGTAATTGGCTTTAGCATAGGAAGGATGATCGACGTAAAGATCTTTATTGTTTTGCATCCGTCTATGGCAGCTGCCTCCTCCAGTTCAATCGGAATGCCTTTTACAAAGCCATGGTATAAAAATATCGCCATGCTCACCCCTAATCCGGAATATACAAAAGACAGACCAATTAATGAGTTTTTAATATGCAGCGCCAATATCACCTTATACAACGGAATCATAATGGAACTAAAGGGAATCAGCATTGAAAATACAAATAGTCCGAAAAGTGCTGAGGATAGCCTTGTTTTTGTCCTGCATAGTCTCCATCCAGCCAATGCAGAAAACAAAATCATCATGGTAACACTTAAAAACGAAAGAAATACAGTATTGAAGAAGCTCCTTAAGTAGTTCATTTTCTTTATGGTACGCACATAATTATCCAACTGAAAGGAGGCCGGAAAAGACATCACATTGGTAAGAAGCTCCCTGTTTGATTTAAAGGAATTCATCAGAGCCATCAACAACGGAAACAGCCATATCAGTGCTAATATAATTAAACCACAATAGGTTCCGATCCTTATTACTTTATTTTTCATCTTACAATTCCTCCTCCTTTCTCTGCATTACCCTTAATTGGATTAAAGTAATTAAAAATATTATCAAAAATAAAACGGTTGATTTTGCTGTAGCGTATCCATATCTGATATTTCCCGCAAATGCCTCCTCATAAATATTCAAAGCGACGGATTGTGTTTGTCTGCCCGGTCCCCCGCCTGTTAAGGAATAAATTACATCAAATACCTGAAATGCAGAATTTAAGGTCCAGAAAATACATATGGTCAGTGCAGGTCGAATCATGGGAAAGGTAATCCGTCGAAATCTTTGCCATGCATTCGCTCCATCCAAAGCGGCTGATTCAATCAAATGCTGAGGCACTCCCTGTAGCGCTGCCATATAGATAATCATCAGATAACCAACAATTCCCCAGGAGGCAACGATAATAATTGCAATAAATGCATTATGTGGGTCCCCTACCCAGGATCTGTCAAATATTTTCATTCCCCAATGATCCGCCATATAATAAAGCACCTTAGTAAATATAAAATTCCACATAAAGCCGCCTATGATCATACTAATCATATTGGGAGTATAGAATAAGGTACGGAATAGTCCTTTGAAACGCTTTCTGCTCTCAATGGCTACCGCCAGCCCTAAGGATGTAATATTTGCCACAATCAGCATTACAAGAACATATTTGCAGGTAAACCATACCGAAATCCAAAAGTCACTATCCTGATACAAATCAATAAAATTAGTCAAACCAATAAAATGATATTCCCTGTTCAATCCGTTCCAATCTGTCATGGAATAAAAAATTCCCGTAATTGCAGGGTAAAGTTTAAATAGAAAATATACGATAAAAGCGGGAGCGACATATATCAAAAGATTGATATTTTCTTTTCCTTTCTTTTTCATCCTGTATCTCTCCTTTATTATTCAGGTATTAATATCCAGTTTATAACAATAATCGATTAATAATACAGCCCGTGCTATTTCAATTATTTATTGCTTCCAATCTGTTCTATTACAAAAATTGTTTGTAAAAGGACATAAGAAGGGCGGGCTAAAGCCCGCCCTTGCTCAAGTACTTCTATTTTGTTGCTGCATTTGCTTCCTTAAATTTTGCATCCAGACTCTTGATAATCTTATCCTTGGTAACGGAGCCGGTATAGTATTCCTGCAATAATTTACCCTGTTCATCTGTTACGGAAGAAGGTAATACAAGATCCTGATAAGATCTGCCATCGGCAACATATTGATAAGCTTCCTTCACCCAGGAGGAGGTATCATATTTATGAACCGTAGCAATCGGATTAAAGGAACAAGACTGGAACAAAGCGGAGGAATCCTTGTCATCCAACACATAGTTTGCAAATTTTAATGCAATATCGCGGTTTTTGCTTTCAGGATATGCTGCCAATACGGTTGATGTAGAAAGATTAATCAAAGTGCATGCCTTGTCATTGTTAACAGGAAGAGCAAATACACCCATTTTGATATCTGGATTGGTTGTTGTAATGGTGTTGGAAGCCCAGGTTCCCTGAACGTACATTGCTGCTTTACCGTTGGCAAAATCTGCACTGCCGGCTTCACTGCCTTCCTCCATTGCCCTTTTTGTACCATTCTTCATAATTAAATCAATTACATCAAAGATTTCACTAATTTCCGAATAAGAACCTTTATCCTGATACATTCTATCCAGCCAATCCGGAAGACTGCCGGATACTTTACCTCCGATTGTGAGTCCTGTCATTAACTGAGGAACCCATTGCTCCTGAAAAGCAAGCATAAACGGAGTATATCCCTTTTCTTTTAATACTTTACAGATATTCTTTAAATCATCCAGGGTATCCGGTACCTTAAGCTGGCATTTATCAAAAATATCCTTGTTATACAGTACGCCCCATGCAGTACTTTCAATGGGAACTGCCATAAGCTTGGAGTCTATGGTAACTGTTTTTTTAACATTGTCATAAATCTTTCCTGCAAGAGCTTCTCCTGACAAATCGGTTAAGTATCCTGCTTTGTTATAGGTTTTTAAATTGTTGCATTGAATGGTGTAAAGATCCGGAGCATCATCACCGGTTAATCTGGCTTGAAGTACGCTGTCATATTGATCAGAACTGGGCATTTCAAGATTAACCTTGACCTTGATATTCTCCTCTTTTAACATTTTTTCTTCAAACTGTTTGCAATAGGTTTCCCATTGATCCATATACTGGGGAAAGCTCATCATAATATTGAGCTCGGCTTCTTTGGGCTCCGCCTTTGTTGGATTCTTGGTTGGTTCTGTTGCTCCCGGGGTCGTTTTATCCGTCCCTGTTGTTACATCCTTGCTTTTCCCGCACGCAACCATTGTGAATACCAAACACAGTACGATTACCAGAGACATTAACTTTTTCAACATTTTCATAAAACCTCCTACATTATGTAATTTTCACCTTCTATAACCACTTCCCAGGTGGTGATTTCATCATACCACTTCTATAAGAAATTACATTTTACGTAACAGACATTATTTATTGTCAATTATTAAACCTCTGATTTCACCCGGCGTTTTTCCATAGTATTTCTTAAAGGTTTTGTAAAAATGAGCCTGGTCAAGATAGCCCACCAGCTCCCCTACCTCTTTTATAGGAATTTTATAATCAAGAATCAACTCCTTCGCCCGTTCCATTCGAAGAGTAGTCAGATATTCCGAAAAGCCCTTTCCCGTGTCATTCTTAAACACTTTACTCAAATACTCCTTACTGACATAAAAAATGGAGGCGGTAAGTTCCAGTGTAAGGGCTTCCGAATAATGCTCCTCTACATATTTCTTAATTTTATTAATATCCAAACGATTTCTATATCGACTGTATTCCTGTATCTTTCTGGACGCTTCCAGGTAAAGCCTTTGTACGTATTGAAGCATTTCTACCAATGTAGAATCACCGCTAAAGACAAAGGTAGTTTCTTTACCCTCCAGAATTTCATTTGGTTTTTCATCCCTTGTGATTAAAAAGTGCTCCAGAGAATTCATCAGATTATAATAAATACATACCATAATTCCCTTGTCCGGTTCTTCTCCTTCCCCCTTGGTAATCAGTTTATATATTTCATTAAATCTGTCCTTTATAATAGCTTGGTCGGATGTGTTTAACGAATCACACAAGTTATCTCTCAAAGCATAATATTTTCCTGCCCAGGGTGCCTCCAAAAAACCGCTTTCTAAGCTTATCGTTTTCTTGTCCGATTCCTTTCTCTGAGAAAGAAGTCTCACGCAACTGGACAATTGCTTATTCAGCTCTTCTTCCTTCAAGGGCTTTAACAAGTAATCAACTGCATCAAGTTTTAATGCACTTCGGATAAAGGAGTAGTCATCATATCCACTGATAAAGATTACAAGGGAGTTATTCTCTCTTTTTCGAAGGATATCCACCAAATCGATCCCATTTAGGTGAGGCATCTTCACATCCGTTAATATGATGTCCGGTGAGGTCTGAAGAATTAGTTCTAGGCCATATTCTCCATCAGAGGCTTCCCCTACAATTTCAAGTCCCAGTCCTTCCCAATCCCCTAACGTTTTCACCACATCCCTTGTCCAGGGCTCGTCATCAATAATTACTACCTTATACTTCATCATAGCCTTCCGTCCTCCTGATTGCCTTTGTCAATACCCTTACAATTGTTCCTTCCCCATAAGTACTATTAATTGTAATCCCATATTTATCATCCATGCATTTCAATTTAATACGAGTGTTAACATTACCTAGACCAATATGTTCGTGTGATTTCAGTGATTTTTCAGTACCATTTTCTAAAGACTGTTGAATTTGCTCCAGGCGTTCGGATGTAATACCCACTCCATTGTCCTCCATCACTAATATCATATCACCCTCCTGTGTGACATTCCCGGAAAGATTAATCTTCCATTCACCCTTTTTATTGGTTAATCCATGCTCCAAGCTATTTTCAAGCAGGGGCTGAAGAATTAATTTAGGTATGAGATAATCCATCAGTTCCTCAGCAATATTGATGGTAAGGCTTATTCTGTTCCCGAAACGTTCATTTTGAATTGTCAAGTAGGACTGAAAATATTTTAATTCCTCTCTGAAAGGAACCATTTCATCGGAAAAATTCAAAGAATATCTCATAATATCACTTAGCGCGGTTGTAATATGATAAACCTCAGGTACATTGCTTTTTAAAGTCATTCCACCAATGACCTGAAGGGTATTATACATGAAATGAGGGTTAATCTGAGCTTGCAGTGCCCTAAGTTGTGCCTCTCTCTTTTCCAGCTTGCTTTGGTATTCTCTGGCAATTAATTCTTTGTTTCGTTCAAGCATGACCGTAAAGCTATCATGAAGCATACCAATTTCATCTTTTCTCTCAGGAAGATTAATTCCTGAAAAATCTTCAATGGTAATTGTTCGCATGGTTGCGGAAAGACGGATGATTGGTTTACTAAACGCCTTTGAAAATAAAACCGCACCAATGGTAGAAAAGATTACTGCAATCAAACCAATCGCAAGACCGCCAAACAAAGTGTTGCTTAAGGCATCAACAATCGAACGATTGGGAACTGTCATTAAAATCTTAAGTTTTCCTCCCTTCACATCACGGAAAAACCAAAAATCTCCCTCCTGATAGGTTTCCTGACGGTCTGTATCTTGCAGCTTATCAATAATTTTCACCATTTCTTCTTGTTCAATTTGGGTTCCAGCTCCATATTGCCCCTCAACAAAATCCTTCTCGTCATTAAATATTAGTATGGATTCATCCTTGGTAGTCTGTATATCCTCCAGAATTTCCTCCAGATCATAAGGTCTTATATGCATTGTAATTACCACAAGAGGTTTATTATCTTCAAAATTATTAATTTGATGATAAACAATAATCTCTTTCTCCGTACGCTGAAAGACGATATTGGTCTGTAGCGAATTGTTTCTTTGCCTCCAAAGATCAAGTTTCTTCCCGGTAACCTCCATGTCAGCTCCGGAACGTTTGGCAATAATCACTTCATCTGTAACCAAATTAAAGATTTCCATGGAATTGATATTCTTGTCCATACTGATCGTCTTATTTAATGCTGAAATCAAATCCAACTTAAACGTATAATCATTTTCTTCTTTTCGATTACACCAGGAGGTTATATCATTTCTTATACTCTTGCTGATTTCAAACTCATAAAACTGATCGCTATATTTATCCACCTCCGTATTGAGCCTGTCCTGCAGCCATCGAATGCTCATTCTACGGTTGTAGATTAACTGTTCCCGCATGGTTCGGTACGATACTACAACCGCCACATCGGTTACCAGTACTACCAATAATACTGAGAAAATCAACATTCCTAAAAACAATTTCCTTCTTATGGATAGATCCTTTGATTTTGCCATCTTCTATTCCCCCATTCCGTAACAAAGTAATGCAACCTTAGAATCCTCATGTGAATCCGGTTTAACACCTGTGTTTTAACCTATTAAAACAAGTATATCAAATTAGTTCTTACTCTTCAATTAGTAGGTAAATTCGAACGGTTAATATTAAATAGACAGCAGATATAAATTCCTACGCCACAACTCTTCATTAGGCTTAACTTCTCCATAGGAAATGTATCTACTGTCCATTTAATGATTATAAGATTATAATTCACTAGTTTTGCTATCTCCTATCTTCAAACAGAATATAAGCGATAAATCTGACATGTATTTACTTTGTTTATATATGTTCCATCAGATAGGATACAAGCTTATTGCTTTCGAGGGTTATCTGTTCCATTGTATCCCGCTCCCTGACGGTTACGGTTCCCTTTTCCAACGTTTCGTCATCAATGGTGACTGCAAAGGGTGTTCCGATTGCATCTCCTCTCCGATAGCGTTTTCCGATATTACCTGCTTCATCATAGGATACCATCATGTATTTTGATAAGCTTGCATAAATTTCTTGGGCTTTCGTAGCATGTCGTTTTTTAATCAGCGGTAAAATATTCACCTTAATTGGTGCAAGTGCCGGCTTTATTTGAAGTACCAGCCTTGTTTCACCCTCTGATAGCTCTTCTATAACCAACGCTTCACTTAATACCGCTAACACCAAACGGTCAAGTCCATAGGTTGATTCTATGACAAAGGGAATAAATCTGGTATTACTCTCTGCTTCAAAATACTCCATTGATTTGCCGGAATATTGTTGGTGTCTGGATAAATCAAAGTCCGTACGGTTATGAGTTCCATTAATTTCACCCCAACCAAAGGGGAATAAATATTCAATATCACAAGCAGCCTTTGCATAATGTGCCAGTTTTTCATGGTCATGATATCTAAGCTTTTCTTTCGGAAGTCCCATATGTTCAAAGAACTCCATGCCATATTCCTTAAAATAGTTATAAAGTTCTTCATCCTCTCCTTTTTTACAAAAGGTCTGATATTCCATCTGCTCGAATTCAATTGTACGGAAGGTAAAATTACCCGGAGTAATCTCATTTCGAAAGGCTTTCCCTATCTGTCCAATGCTAAAGGGAAGCTTAGTCCTCATGGTTCGCATAACATTCAGATAATTTACATACTCACCTTGTGCATTTTCCGGACGTAAATATATCGTATTAGAGGAATCATCCGTTACTCCTCTTTGGGTCGAGAACATCATATTAAATTGGCGGATATCAGTATAGTTCGATGCACCGCATTTTGGGCAGGGAACTTTATTCTCCCTGATATAATTAATCATCTCCTCCTGGGTCATACCATCGGCATTTATTGATGAATCGTAAGAACTGATTAAACTATCCGTTCTGTGCCTACTTTTACACTCCTTACAGTCCACTAAAGGATCTGAAAAGCCATCCAGATGACCGCTGGCTTTCCAGACTGTAGGATTCATCAGAATATCAGAATCCAGTTCAAAGCTGTTTTGTCTTTTTTGAATGAAATAATATCTCCAAGCATCCTTTATATTGTTTTTCATTCTGGTTCCAAGCGGTCCATAATCCCAGGTATTAGCAAGACCCCCATACACTTCACTCCCCTGAAAGATAAACCCGTATTGATTGCAATAGGCAATCAACTCTTCCATACTCACTCTTTTCATTATAATCCAACCTTTCTGTGACCTGTGACTTTCGCCTAGGCATAATATTAATTTACAGGATGATATCCCTTAAAAATATAACCCTGATAAAATTCACCTTGTTATCTAAAATGTTAATGGATGTTATGCCAGAACAACGGAAACCCCGATTAATTATCCTGGTTTAAACACTCCGTATTAGCTTCTATGGTTTCTATCTTATCGTACATGAAATGTTTCTCTGCACAAAAAAACGCCCTAAGCTTAGCGCTTAGGGCGAACATTATAGTAGTCCGTGGTACCACCTAAATTCAGAAATAATTTCTGCTCTCTGCCGGCACGTGAGTTTATCGTTATGCCGCTTCCTTTTTAACGGGAGAAACTCCGGTGAGATCTAATAGGTGTCATTTCATTCCTTTCAATCCACAGCTCAAAGGCGCCTTTTATATTACCTTCATGAAGATTCACACCCACCATCTTCTCTCTGAAATCGGGTTAATATATACTAATCCTTGTCATTGCTTTTATATATCTATTTATATATCTATCAATATCACTTTATATCAATGTAATTTTATAATGTAACTTACTATAAAAACAGTTCGGATATAAATTTTGCATTTAATTTATTCGTTCTATAATTTGCTACCTTATAATTCGATGGTTCCATTAAGCATTGTTTATTTATCGTTGTCATTTACAATCATTGTTTTATTCCATGGACATATCTTTAAAACATTGTTCTTTTCCATATTTTTATGAATCCCACATTATTCATAGTGGCATGAATGTAAAGTTATCAGCCACAAATTAACCTAATTAGTCTGATCGCTATCGTAGGGGATACTTTTCCTTTGAAAAAGGGCAGACTTCACCTGTCATATTTAATA
>JAEZLH010000002.1 GCA_023435895.1 Bacillota bacterium | reverse complement strand
TTTAATGTATCTATTGAAAATCTATTTCTGTATCTGTTACGATACAATTTGAAGCCCATGTGAAGCTTCATTTTTTTAGAATTTTCAGGGTTGTTTTACTGTTCAATTATCAAGGTTCTGTTTGCTTCGCATTTTCATCAACCGTTTTGTTTAAGTTGTTTTTGTAACGCGTCAGCAAAAACAATCTTATCACATGAAGAAACTTATGTCAACAACTTTTTGAATAATTTTTTTATTTTTTTTAAAAATATATAAAATTCAAACAATCTCATGAAAAACCAAGTTGTTTCAACAGCGTCTTTAAATAGCATAACCACAATTAATACATATTATAACACTCATTATATATAACTTCTTATGATTTAATTTTGTTTCTTTGTTTGTTGTCACGTAGCACATATTTAACATGCATCATTATTTTTACTATTGGATTACAGATTCACATTAATCAATTCATTATTCTCTATTTATTTAGATACCAGTAAAACAATTCCTTCAATAACAACAATACCAAGAGCTTGTAAAAGCTTTTTCCATCAATATAAACTGAAAACTATTTGATAATTTATAAAAAGAGTGATTTAAATAACACACTGTTGTAAAATGAAGCATGCTATAATTTCTCTAGTAAAAAATTAGGACCAACTTCTCAATAGAGATTAACACTAAAAGTCTGTAATGATATGATTTTGAAACAGAATTATATTCGCCTTATTATAATATTTTCAACCCAAGTCTTGACAAAGGGCTGAACTATAACCTACCTATAACCCCTTATCTAAAATAGCACCAGAATAGTTGCCGAATTACAAGAACATAAAATGTATTAAGTTGTTCTTTTTTGTTGCGGAACCGTATACAACAAAAAAACCGCATGATTTCATGCGGTTTTTTATACGGAGAAAGAGGGATTTGAACCCTCGCGCCGGTCACCCGACCTACACCCTTAGCAGGGGCGCCTCTTCGGCCTCTTGAGTATTTCTCCAGAAACAGAACTAAATAAAATTATTTAATTATTAAAAGAAATTCCATATGGTTATGAAACAATTCTTTTAATTATGTTTCACTTGTGTGATTTCTCACAGAAGCAAAACCTAGTATAGCAAATAGTCTCAATTTTGTCAACAATTTTGCATAACTATTTCATATAAATTATTTCCTTTTGAGTCTACCACCACAATTACAGGGAAATTTTCTACATAAAGCTCTCTAATTGCCTCTGTTCCAAGGTCATCATATGCAATAACTTTGGATGCTTTAATTCTTTTCGAAAGTAATGCTCCTGCTCCTCCGACTGCAGCAAAATATACTGCTTTATTTTTAATCATTGACTCAATCACTTCTTTGTTTCTTTTTCCTTTACCAATCATCCCTTTTAATCCCTGGTCCAACAGCGATGGAGTATACTTGTCCATTCTTGAACTTGTGGTTGGTCCGGCAGAGCCTATAACCTGTCCCTCTCTCTCGGGCGTAGGTCCCAAATAATAGATAATATTGTTCGTTAAATCAAAAGGAATTTCTTTCCCCTCATTCATTGATTCAAACATTCTTTTGTGTGCAGCATCCCTTGCAGTGAAAATGGTTCCGGTTATATACACATAATCACCTGCAACTAAAGTTTCTGATATTTGTGCCGTTAATGGCGTATTAAGGTATTTGTCCATTCTTATTCCTCTTTCGTCAAGATTACACTGCCTAATTGTAATTATCCCAATTAATACATTTTGGGAATATGAATGGAACTACCTTTCTTATCCTTCCCTGAATGTATTAACTTTTATACCTTTATTTATTTCTCTGGGATTTGATTTAAATTGATCTTTTACTACAGTTACCGTTATTTTATTTATAATACCCTGTTCACATGCCTGTTTACATGACAACATATATTAATTGCCACAGGCAATCCTGCTATATGAGTGGGGTAGGTTTCAATATTTACTCCTAAAGCAGTGGTTCTTCCCCCTAATCCTCCAGGACCAATTCCTGTTTTATTAATTTCTTCTAGGAGTTCTTCTTCCAAAATCCGAATATGCTCTAAATCAGAGCCTTTATTCATACTTCTGGTAAGTGCCTTTTTTGCTAATAGAGTACATTTCTCAAAGCTACCACCAATTCCTACACCAACTACTATTGGAGGACATGCATTGGGTCCTGCCAGTTTTACTGTTTCAAGTACCGCCTTTTTCACACCTTCAGTTCCATCAGAAGGTTTTAGCATATAGACCCTGCTCATATTTTCACTTCCAAAACCCTTCGGAGCCACGGTGATTTCTAGCTCATCTCCGGGTACAATCTCATAGTGAATGATTCCAGGGGTATTATCACCGGAATTATTACGAATTAAAGGATCGGATACTACTGATTTTCTTAGGTACCCTTCCTGATATCCCTGTTTTATTCCTTCATTAATGGCATCTTCCAGACTAATTCCATCAATGTGAAGACCTTGACCTATTTTAATAAAAACAATCGCCATCCCGGTATCCTGGCAAATTGGTATTAGATCCCTGGAGGCAATATCCAAATTTTCTGATAATTGGTCCAGAATTTGCTTACCCAGTACAGAGGTTTCTTTTTCATAAGCTCCTCTTACTCGTTCTTCTACATCAGAAGCCAACTTATAGTTGGCTTCGATGCACATTTCTTTTATATTTTTAATTATCTCATCCGTGTGTAAGCTTCTCATGTAAACTCCTTTACAAAGCTCTGTTATGGTTTTGATTTTTGTGAATTATTCTTCTTCACTATCCTCTTCTTTTTTATCAGAATCAGCTCGTTCTAATAACTGCTCTAAAGATCCATCTTCCTCATCGTAGATTTCTACTGGGTATTGAGAAGCGTCAATTACTTCATTCTCCTCATCCAGTTCTTTCTCAAGCTCTTTAATTAACTGATCCTCAGAAGTCGTATCACTGCTTTCTTTTACTTTTGCAAAACTTGCAACCTTGATATCTGTCTCTTGGTCAATTGACATTAGTTTTACACCGGAAGTAATTCGGCCCAAAACAGAGATATCACTTACCATTAACCTAATTATAATTCCTTCTGTTGTAATAAGCATAACTTCATTTTCTTCGTTTACTGCTTTCACACCGATTACATCGCCGGTCTTTTCGGTTATTTTATAACACTTAACCCCTTTACCTCCGCGGCGTTGTACTGTAAATT
Source organism: Bacillota bacterium (assembly GCA_023435895.1). Classification (GTDB taxonomy): domain Bacteria; phylum Bacillota; class Clostridia; order Lachnospirales; family Lachnospiraceae; genus Mobilitalea. Next base: position 28,007 of record JAEZLH010000002.1, on the reverse strand, counting down.
CATCCATGAGGGTACGCTTACCTAATCCATTTTCTGATACGAATAATAAGTTTTCTCCTTGAGTACTCAACTGCATTCCAATGATTTGATCATCACCGGTTAATGTCATACCGATAACACCCATGGAAGTTCTTCCTGTGGGCCTAACATCACGCTCGTTAAAGCGAATACACATACCATTTCTGGTTACTAAAATAATATCTTTTAAATGGTTCGTTGTTTTTACTTCAATCAACTCATCGTCTTCTCTTAAACTAATTGCCTGAAGTCCGGATTTTCTGATATTCTCATAATCCTTCATCGGGGTCTTCTTCACAATACCGTCTTTGGTGGCCATAAAGAGGAATCGGTCATTTTTATATTCCTTAATCGGTATAATTGCCGTAATTCTTTCCTCTGGTAACAACTGCAACAGATTAACAATCGCAGTACCTCTTGCGGTCCTTCCTGATTCCGGAATCTCATAAGCTTTCAGACGATATACCCTGCCTTTATTGGTAAAGAACATAATGTAATGATGATTTGTGGTCATAAGAAGATCTTCAATGAAATCTTCTTCAATGGTCTGCATCCCCTTAATCCCTTTTCCACCACGGTGCTGACTCTTAAAATTATCGACCGTCATTCGTTTGATATATCCTAGTTTTGTCATTGCAATTACTGTGGTTTCATTGGGAATTAAATCTTCCATGGAAATATCAAATTCATCAAAACCAATTGATGTTCTTCTATCGTCACCAAATTTATCACGGATTAATGTTATCTCTTCTTTGATAACGCCTAATAATAACTTCTCATCTGCGAGAATCGCCTTATATTCTGCAATCTTTGTCATAAGTTCCGCATATTCACTCTCAAGTCTCTCACGCTCCAAACCGGTCAGAGCACGAAGTCTCATATCGATGATTGCTTGAGCCTGAGCATCTGTCAACTCAAAGCGCTCTATTAAACGAGCTTTTGCAATAGCACCGTTTTGAGAAGAACGAATAATTGAAATAACCTCATCAATATTATCAAGGGCAATTAACAGACCTTGTAAAATGTGAGCTCTTTCCTCCGCTTTATTTAAATCATATTGTGTTCTTCTAGTTACTACTTCTTTTTGATGCTGTAGATAATAAGTTAACATCTGGTGAAGGTTCAGAACTCTTGGCTCATTATTTACAAGAGCAATCATAATAACACCAAATGTATCCTGTAACTGAGTATGTTTATACAGATGATTTAAGAGAACATTCGCATTCACATCCCTACGAAGTTCAATTACAATTCTCATACCGGTACGATCCGATTCATCTCGAAGCTCGGTAATACCATCTATTTTCTTATCTTTCACTAATTCCGCTATTTTTTCAATTAAACGAGCCTTGTTAACCATATACGGAAGTTCCGTAACGATAATACGATTCTTTCCGTTAGCCATTGCCTCGATATCTGTAACAGCACGAACGCGTATCTTGCCTCGTCCGGTACGATATGCTTCCTCAATCCCCGTGGTACCAAGAATTTCGGCTCCAGTAGGGAAATCCGGTCCTTTGATAATCTGTAATAACTCATCAATATCGGTTTCTCTATCTTCTTCTATGTGGTTATTAATAATTTTTAGTACACCATTAATAACCTCCTTTAGATTATGAGGAGGAATATTGGTAGCCATACCTACTGCAATACCAGAAGTACCATTCACTAATAAGTTCGGGTATCTTGAAGGTAATACAAGGGGCTCTTTTTCCGTTTCATCAAAGTTTGGTGAGAAATCAACCGTATCTTTATTGATATCAGAAAGCATCTCCATGGAAATTTTACTTAATCGTGCTTCGGTATAACGCATTGCCGCAGCACCATCTCCATCTACTGAACCAAAATTACCATGTCCGTCTATTAAAGGATATCTGGTAGAAAAATCCTGGGCCAACTTAACCATTGCTTCATAAATCGAACTGTCACCGTGAGGGTGGTATTTACCCATCGTATCACCCACAATACGGGCACATTTACGGTGAGGCTTGTCCGGCCCGTTATTGAGTTCTATCATTGCGTATAATATTCTTCTCTGTACCGGTTTTAGACCGTCCCTTACATCGGGCAGTGCACGCGCGGCAATTACTGACATCGCATAATCGATATACGATGTTTCCATCGTTTTTCTCAGATCGACGTCATGCACCTTGTCGAAGATATTCTCATCCATTATTTTTCCTCCGTTCAAACTAATCCCAAAAATTAATTAATTCGGGCAGTCACTTGTTTTCCTAGTATAACACTAGTATATAGGTCCAGATACTCTCAAAAACTTATGTTATAGACCTTTTTTTATCCCCGATTAGATATCTAAATTCTTTACATATTTTGCGTTTGTTTCTATAAATTCTCTTCTTGGTTCTACTTTATCTCCCATTAAGGTAGTAAAAGTTAAATCTATTTCTGAGGACTCTTCTTCATCCATGATTACTCTAAGAAGCACTCTTCGTTCGGGATCCATAGTAGTTTCCCAAAGCTGCTCTGCATCCATCTCTCCAAGACCTTTATAACGTTGAATTTTATTATTACCGTCTCGACCTACTTCTGTTAATATCTGATTTAATTCATCATCGCTATATGCATACCGTACCGTTTTATTCTTCTCCACTTTATAAAGCGGTGGTTGAGCCATATATACATATCCCTGCTTAATTAAATCAGGCATAAAGCGATAGAAGAAAGTCAGTAATAAGGTACTGATATGTGCACCATCTACGTCCGCATCCGTCATAATAATAATCTTATGATAACGTAATTTCGCAATGTCAAAATCATCTGAAATTCCGGTACCAAACGCCGTAATCATAGCCCTAATCTCATTATTTACTAATATTTTATCAAGCCTTGACTTTTCAACATTCAGTATTTTACCTCGAAGCGGTAAAATTGCCTGAGTTGCTCTTGATCTTGCTGTCTTTGCAGAACCACCCGCAGAATCACCCTCAACGATATAAATTTCACTCTTAGAAGGATCTTTTTCGGAACAGTCGGCTAATTTACCCGGTAAACTCATTCCTTCTAGTGCCGTTTTTCTTCTGGTTAAATCTCTTGCTTTTCTAGCAGCATCCCTTGCTCTTTGGGCCATGATTGATTTTTCACATATCATTTTTGCTATATTTGGATTTTGCTCTAGATAATAAGTAAGTTGCTCACTAACAACATTATCTACTGCACCTCTCGCTTCACTATTACCGAGTTTTTGCTTTGTCTGGCCTTCAAATTGAGGCTCCGGTATCTTGATACTGATAATTGCAGTAAGGCCTTCTCTAATATCCTCACCTGATAAATTAGTATCACTGTCTTTTAAAAACTTCATAGACCTCGCATAATCATTAAAGGTCTTTGTAATTGCGTTTTTAAATCCGGCGAGGTGGGTTCCACCTTCGGGAGTGGTAATATTATTAACAAAGCTATAAACACTTTCTGTATAAGTATTGTTATGCTGGAAAGCAACCTCTACCCATACCGTATCCCTTTGTCCTTCACAGTATATAATATCCGGATATAATGGATCTTTATGGCGGTTCAGGTATTCAACATATTCCTTAATACCTCCAGCATAATGGAATTCTTTTTCGTTTAACACTTCTTCCCTTTTGTCACGAAGTATAATTTTTATATTTTTTGTTAAAAAGGCCATTTCACGAAGTCTTTGTTTTAATATTTCATAGTCATATATTGTTTCTTCGAAAATCTCTTTATCAGGTAAAAAGGTTACGGTAGTTCCCCTACAATCGGTATCACCGATCTCTTCTAGTTTCTTCGCTGCCTTTCCTCTTTCATATCGTTGGAAATATTTCTTTCCATCCACACAAATCTCAACGGTTAACCACTCAGATAATGCATTAACAACGGATGCACCTACTCCATGGAGACCACCAGATACTTTATATCCACCACCGCCAAACTTTCCTCCAGCATGAAGAATTGTAAATACAACCTCAACACTGGAAATTCCCTTCTTTTGGTTGATTCCTACCGGAATACCTCTTCCGTTATCTACAACTGTTATGGAATTGTCTTCATTAATGGTTACTTCGATGGTATCACAATAACCTGCAAGGGCCTCATCTATTGCATTATCAACGATCTCATAAACCAAATGATGCAAACCTTTGGATGAGGTTGATCCGATATACATACCGGGTCTTTTCCTTACCGCTTCAAGTCCTTCCAATATCTGTATTTGTTCTGCGCCGTATTCATTACTCATACTATATTCAATCCTCCGCTTCCTAGGAGAATTTCTCCTCCATATTGCAAGAGAATTCTTCTTTCTCTACTAAGAAGAATTTCTCCGTTTATTGAAGAACTCTCATCGTAGATGAAGCTCGTTCTTCGGTAACCTGTTTTCGCTTGTTTATGATTAATATAACTAATTATTTTCTACTACCACATTTCCGCTTTGTACATGAAATATTCTATCATAATCAAATCGGTGACTCACAAACTCCTCTAGACCCGTACAGGTTATAATTGTTTGTAAATCCCCAATGCTATTTAATAAATGAGTCTGTCTTTGGCGATCCAGCTCTGATAATACATCATCAAGTAAAAGAATTGGGCTTTCTTTAATTACTGACTTCACCAATTCAATCTCAGCTAATTTACAAGACAATGCCGCAGTACGCTGCTGTCCCTGAGAACCGAATTTACGAATATCAATATGATTGATTTCAAAGCATAAATCATCCCTGTGTGGACCAATATTTGTCATCTTCAAATTTAAATCTCGGTCCAAAGACTTTCTTAATTTTTCTTCGAATTCATTCTCTTTCACATTTGGCTCATATCGAATGATTAATTCTTCCTTATCTCCGGTAAGCCTCTTATGTATGCCAAAAACCAGTTCATTCAATCTCACAATGAATTCTTTTCTTGTTTTGATGATCCTGCAACCATACTCAATTAATTTACTATCCCATATTGAAAGTGTATCCAATAATTCCCTGTTATAACCAATTTGCTTTAATAAGTTATTTCTTTGATCCAAAACTTTATTGTAATTGGATAAATCACTTAGATAAATTTTATCCAACTGGCATAATTCTAAATCTAAAAATCTTCTTCTCTGTCCCGGACCATCTTTAATGATATAAAGATCTTCAGGCGAAAAAAACACAAGATTGAGCATGCCAAAGAGTTCCCCTTGTCTTTTTATCGGAATACCGTCTATGGCCACACCTTTTGCTCTATTCTTCTTAAGATGTAAATCAATTCGATGGGTAATTTGGTTTTTTTCGAGAAAGAGCCTTATGTGGGCCTCATCCTTTTCGAATTGTATCATTTCACGGTCCTTATTTCCGCGATGAGATTTTGTGGTTCCACAGAGATAGATTGATTCGAGGATATTGGTTTTTCCTTGTGCATTACCCCCATATAGAATATTAACACCATCAGAAAAGGGTATGTTGAGATTATTATAATTACGATAATCCTTTAATTCCAAAGACTTTACAATCATATTAACACCAACATTCCCTTACTCTTTTCTATTAAGACTTTTACTTCACAATTTTAATCTGTTCTCCCTGATATTCTACCAGGTCGCCGTCATATAATTTTTTGCCTCTTTGCATTTCAACAGCTCCATTTACTTTAACATTACCGTCTAAAATCTCCATTTTTGCATCGACTCCCGATTCCACTAATCCGGCAGCCTTTAATGCTTGTCCTAATTTAATAAATTCATCTCTTAATTTAATTTGCTGCATATTATTAATCTCCACTTCTGACTTACGCCGCAACATTAATATTGACTGGTAATATCAAATAAATATATGACTGTTCTTTATCACGAATAAAACAAGGAGCCTTTGCATTAATTAAATAAATGTCAATGGTTTCATCATCAATTACACGTAATGCATCCAATAAAAATTTAGGATTGAATCCAATGATAATATCTTTTCCTTCTAAGGTGATATCGATATCTTCATTCATGGAACCAATGGCTGTGTTTATCTTTAATTCAAAATTATTATTTTTTATCTCGATAATAATCGGCTTCTTATCCGTCTCCCTGATTAATAGTGAGGCTCTTTCAATACAACTTTGAAGTTCTTTTTTATTAATTGATACCTTTGTCTCATAATCACTGGAAAGCATCTGGTCAATACGATAATATTCCCCTTCAATTAATCTAGTTAACACAACAGTATTATCAAATTCAAATAATGCATGTTTATCCGTAAAGAAGATTTGGACAGTAGAAGAAGCTTCTCCTGATAATATCTTACTAATTTCATTTAAGGTTTTACCAGGAACAATTACTTTCCTGTCTTCATAAGTATCTTTCATATAGACTTTACGAATTGATATTCTATGGCCATCAAGAGAAATTACTCTAAGCTCATCTTTTTTAATTTCAAAAAGTTCACCTGTCATTATTTTATTGCTTTCATTATCGGAAATTGAAAATACGGTTTGTCTTATAATTTCTTTTAATGAAAATTGGGATAACACAACTGCTTTATCTTTTTCAATCTTCGGTAAGCTTGGAAATTCCTCCCCGGACCTACCAGAAATAGAAAACTTCGCTTTTTCACAAATAATTTCTGTTATATAATTTGCATCCGTTGTTATACTTACTTCATTATCAGGAAGTCTTCTAACGATTTCTGAAAAGACTTTTGCGTTTAATGCTACAACACCTTTTTCAATTATCGTTCCTTTAATAATAGTTTCAATGGCTAATTCCATATCATTTGCTATTAGTTTAATACTATTATCGGTTACCTCTATAATCAGACATTCCAGAATCGGCATTGTTGACTTTACTGGCACTGCTTTTAAAGCTATATTAACACCGTTTAAAAGATCCGCTTTATGACATTGGATTTTCATCTGTGTATAATCTCCCTTCACGTTTAAATAGATAAATATATAAAAGATTCTTAGTAATCATAGTAATATGCATTGTGTAAATGTTGATATCGGTCCTAACCCCTTAAAAACAGGGTATTTAGGGCCTTGATAACTCCTTAAAAATCTGTGTTGTAATATGTGGAAAACTCGGTATAGTAAAGTATACAAAAAATGTAAAATATATTCATAAACAGAGTATCAACTTTTTATCAACTAATTATCAACAGATTATCAACCTATCTTTATTCTGGATTAATCTTCTTTATTAATACATCAATTGTATTATGTAAAGAAGAATCGGTAGAGATATCGTTTGATACCTTTTCACAGCCATGTAAAACAGTGGAATGATCCCTATTACCAAGGATTTTACCGATTTCTGTAACGGAAATATCCGTTAATTTTCTGCATAAATACATTACAATCTGTCTAGGATATGAAATACTTCTGCTTTTATCCTTAGAATAAATATCATTTGGAGTCAGACCGTAGTGTTCAGAAACAACCTCAACAATAAACTCAGGTGTGATAACCTTCTTTTCATTGGGTGAAATAATGTCTTGCAATGCTTCTTCTGCTAGGATAAGGTTCAATTCTCTTTTCTTAAGCCTTGAAAATGCAACAATTTTAGTAAGGGCTCCTTCCAGCTCACGAATATTAGATTTAATATTTGTAGCGATATAAGCCATAACCTCTTCATCAATCTTTAATCCATCAAGTTCTTCTTTCTTGCGAAGGATAGCCATTCTAGTCTCATAATCGGGTGATTGAATATCTGCAAGCAAACCATGTTCAAAGCGGGAACGAAGCCTGTCCTCTAAAGTAAGCATTTCTTTAGGAGGGCGATCACTTGAAATGATAATCTGTCTTTTTGATTCATGTAAGGTATTGAACGTGTGGAAGAACTCTTCCTGTGTTCTTTCTTTACCGATAATGAACTGAATATCATCAATTAGCAAAATATCTATGGATCGGTATTTTTCTCGAAATTGTGTGGTTGTATTTTTTTGAATCGAGTCAATTAACTCATTAGTAAATTTTTCGCTGGTTACATAAAGTACTTTTGTATCAGGATTTTGATCTAATACAAAATGGGCAATAGAATGCATTAAATGGGTTTTACCAAGACCAACGCCTCCATATATAAAGAGGGGATTATAGATTTCGCCAGGGTTTTCTGCAACGGCTAGTGCTGCAGCCCTTGCAAATTCATTATTTCCACCTACCACAAAAGTATCAAATGTATATCTTGTATTTAAAAAGGTGGGACCGTTACTCTTCTTAGTAGTAGCAACGGGCTCCACTGCTTTTTCAACAGTATCAATTTGACTCTTTAGAACAAATTTTATTTCATAAGGTTCATTCATTATCTCTTCTATCGAAACTTTTAATAATAATTCATATTTATTACGTATTACGTTAAGACTTGGAGGCCCAATCCGGTCATCATTAATAAGAATGGTGATTACATGATCGACCACATCATATACTTTCAAGGGTTTTAACCAAGTGGTATAAGATACGTCGGTAATCCCGTATTCTGATATCAAATATTTTAATATATCATCCCATTTTGTTTCAATTATATTTTTCATTATTGCCTCCATTAATACTCACATAAATATATCTTATAACAAAAGTAGTAAATTTTCAATGGTGAATATGGCTTTCTTCCATTAAGCTGTGGATAAATTACTTTTTATTAGTAATAGGAAAATAGGGCTTGTGAAAATGTTGATAAAGAAAATCACATTATTCACAAACGGCAAATGTGTATAAAACTAAGAATAGAGGTATAATATTGGAATGAAAAACACAAATTATCCACATAAGAATTAAAAGTATCAACATTTTCACATATAAATAAGAAGAAATCCAGATTTCCACAAGATGTGAATACTTTATAAGCAAAATATTTACTTGACGGAAACGTTGATTCCTACTATAATGGATATGATATTCCAATATGCATACAAAGTGAATAGCTATGCCATTTCATTTTGTCATGACAATATAATTCAAAAGTATTTTATATTTTTGAGTATAAAAGATAAAATTCGCTTACCAAAATGCACGGTACAGTTAAAAGGAGGTGCAGAGTAATGAAAATGACATTCCAACCGAAAAAGAGATCTCATTCTAAAGTTCATGGATTTAGAGCAAGAATGGCGACAGCAAATGGTAGAAAAGTATTATCTGCCAGAAGAGCAAAAGGAAGAAAGAAATTATCAGCATAGGTCGCAATTTTGTGACCTTTTCTTCTATGTCATAACAAGAAATGAAAAACTTCATATCTTGTATTGAAAACAATATAGTTACTAGTGGTTAATAGCAAGTGAATTCAGAACATTTTAATGTTAATGAATTCACTTGTATTATAATTTAAGCGATACATTAGTAATTATCAGCCGGATAATATAACGGTAAACTAATAAAACAATCGGTTTTATTAGAAAGAAAAGGCTAAATTAGAATGAAAAATACTGAATCATTAAAAAACAACGAAGATTTTAAAGAAATTTATCGTACCGGAAAATCATTTGCGAATAAGTATTTGATCATGTATTTGAAGAGGAACGAATTCAACCATAACCGAATTGGAATATCGGTCAGTAAAAAAGTTGGCAATAGTGTTGTTAGACACAGAATAACCAGGTTGATCAGGGAGAGCTATCGATTATCAGAGGATAGTATATTAAGTGGATTAGACATTATCGTTGTGGCTCGAGTAGGAGCAAAAGAAAAAGGTTACAGTGAAATAGAAAGTGCATTATTGCATTTGATTAAACTCCATAAAGTAGGAAAAGAAGGACAGATTAACATATAAGAGAAGGTTAATATTAGGGGTATCAAAGTGATTGTTAAGAAAATTCTTATATTGATAATAAAATTCTATCGAAAATATATTTCTCCGCTTAAGAGAACATCAAGTTGTATCTATGTGCCTTCCTGTTCTTTGTATGCTATACAGGCACTGGAGAAATATGGAGTGATAAAGGGAACCTATTTAGCTGTAAGAAGGGTTTTAAGGTGTCATCCTTTTCATAAGGGAGGATACGACCCGGTACCGTAAAGAAAATGAGAAGTTAATAAAACTTCATTTATAATCTATTGTCAACGGGACAATAACTCTAAGGAGGAAAAATTCGTGATTACATTATTAACACAGACCGGTGGACCATTAGGACCGATTGTAGGTCTATTAGGCATTATTATGAATGCAATCTATAACTTTTTTAATTTATTTGGCATTCAAAATATTGCGTTATGTATCTTTATATTTACATTTTTGATGAGGGCTGCAATGCTCCCTTTAACGATCAGACAACAGAAATTTACTAAGTTATCCTCAAAAATGAATCCGGAATTGCAGAAGATTCAAGCAAAATATAAGGGTAAAAAGGATGAAGCTTCCTTAAGAAAAATGCAGGCAGAAAATCAGGCTATATATGAAAAATACGGTGCAAATCCTACTTCGGGTTGTCTTCCTGTTATTATACAGTTACCAATCATGTTTTCTTTATATTATGTAATCAGTAATATTCCTGCTTATGTAAGTAAAGTAAAAGGAATGTATCAGCCTATTGCAGATCAGATTTCATCTGGCAATGGTTATGGACAAAAAGTGTTAGATATTGCAAAAGCAGGCAAACTCAATGTTAGGATGAATGCTTCTGACTCCAACCATATTATTAATGTTTTGGCTAAATTTGGAGATGATCAGTGGAAGGAATTATCTAAGCAGATACCTCAATTAACTGAAATAATTCAAGATAAGGTTGGAATGATTAATCATACCAATGAGTTTTTTGGTTTGAATATTGCAAATCATCCTGGTCTTGCATTCCCTGCTATTTTAATTCCAATTATTGCAGCGGGATTACAGTTTATTCAGGGTAAGCAGATGCAAACAAAGCAAGTTGATAATAAGGATAATCCTGCAGCTGCAGCTATGAACTCTATGAATATCGTTATGCCTATTATGTCATTATTCTTCTGTATCTCCTTCCCGATTGGTATCGGTTTATATTGGATTGCAGGTAGTGTATTTGCAATTACTCAACAATATTTTGTTAACAAATATATGGATAAGATTGATGTGGATGAGTTAATAAAGAAAAATGTTTCGAAAGCTTCAAAGAAAAGCAAGGCCCGCGAGTCTAGAGGGGGAGCTTCTTTGCAAGATATTGCTAGAACTCAGACAAAGTCAATTGAAAGTAATGTGATAGAACCAATTGAAACAGTTGAAAAGAAAGACGAAGTGGAAGGTAACGAAACTTCTGGTTCACCCAAGAGTATATCGGATATAGCAAATCTTCTTAAAAATAAAAATTTATAAGGGGGCAATTGTATGGAGTGGAGAGAAATAACCGCAAAAACTGTGGATGAAGCATTAACTAATGCAATGTTAGAATTAGGCACTACAATAGATAATATGGAATATGAAGTTATCGAGAAGGAAACAAGCGGATTTCTCGGAATGTTTGGTAAGCCAGCTAAAATAAAAGCAAGAATAAAACCTACTATCGAGAATACGGCTAAAAAGTTTTTAGATGATGTATTTAGAACAATGGGTATCAACGCAAAGGTTCTGGTTAACTTTGATAAAGAGAACTCTACTGTTGAGATCAATATTGATGGAGAAGAAATGGGTGTATTAATCGGTAAAAGAGGACAAACACTTGATTCTCTCCAATATCTCGTAAGCCTTGTTATTAATAAAAACAATGAGGAATACATTAAAGTTAAACTGGATACTGAAAACTATAGAGCAAGACGTAAAGAAACCCTTGAAAATCTTGCTAAGAATATTGCTTATAAGGTAAAGAGAACAAGAAAGCCCGTATCATTAGAGCCGATGAATCCTTATGAGAGAAGAATAATTCATTCCGCACTTCAAAATGATAAATTTGTAGAGACTTATTCAGAAGGCGAAGAACCTTTTAGAAAAGTAGTCATCAATATTAAGAAGACCGTTCGTGATAACAAATATTCAAATAATAATCGTTCTAACGGTGGTTATAAAAAAGATTATAGCAATAATGGGGATCGCAACAAAGGTGGATATAAGAAACCTTATAACACAAGTAAAAGTGGCTATAATAAAAATTACAGTACTGATTATAAGAAGGATTATGAAAAGTACAAAGAAAGTAAGTTAAAGAAAGAAGAACAAAGCGTAGAAACAGTTTAAATCATATGTATGTTATAAAGGTGTCTTAAAAGTAGAGCATACTTTAAGGCACCTTTAATTCATGAATAAGACGAATTACTTGTGAGAAAAGTGCGCTTTTTAAGGATACTTATTTTTAAAAAGTAACGCTTTGTTTATTATTTTTTACTTGTGAAGAAATCATATTTGATATAATATAAACTAGAATTGAACTAGGATAGGAGGTATGGCATGACAACAGAAACAATTACTGCAATAGCTACTGGACTTAGTAATGCAGGTATCAGTATTGTAAGAATTAGTGGTGATGAAGCTTTTCAAATCATTGATAAAATTTATTATTCAAAATCAGGAAAGAAAATAATATCAAAGGAAAATAGCCATACCCTTCATTACGGTTATATAGAGGATGGGGATCAAGTGATTGATGAGGTTATGGTTGCAATTATGAAGGCTCCCGCTACTTATACAAGGGAAGATACCATAGAAATTAATTGTCATGGTGGAATTGTTGTTACTAGAAAGGTCTTAGAGGTTGTACTAAAACATGGAGCAAGACTTGCTGAACCTGGGGAATTTACAAAAAGAGCCTTTTTGAATGGAAGAATTGACTTATCTCAGGCAGAAGCAGTAAGTGACATTATTCACGCAAAAAATGAGTTGGCATTGAAAAATTCATTAAATCAATTAAAGGGTAAAGTTTTTGATTTAATTAAGAATATAAGAGAAGATATTTTAAGAGATATCGCATTTATAGAGGCAGCACTTGACGATCCAGAACATATTAGTCTGGAAGGTTTTGATCAGGAATTGACGAAACATATTCGAAATGAATGCGAGAAGATAGAGCAGATTCTAAGGGAATCACAAAATGGAAAGATTATAAAAGAAGGTATTAAAACCGTCATAATCGGGAAACCCAATGCAGGTAAATCTAGTTTATTAAATTATTTAGTAGGTGAAGAAAGAGCGATTGTAACCGATATCGCAGGTACAACAAGGGATACCTTGGAGGAAACAATTAATTTTGATGGAATTATTCTGAATATTATAGATACTGCCGGAATACGTGAAACGAATGATGTTATTGAAAAAATCGGCGTTGAGAAAGCACTTAAAATAGCAGATGATGCGGATTTAATCATCTATGTTTTGGATTCTTCTACGGATCTCGATGAAAATGATAGATCAATACTTAAGTTGATTGAGAATAAAAAAGCCATTCTTTTATTAAATAAGTCAGATTTAGAAAATAAAATTTTAATTGATGATATCGTTAGGAAAACACAACACCCGGTAATTAGCGTATCTGTGAAGGAAACCATAGGCCTTGATACCTTTTCAAACACTTTAAAAGAAATGTTTTTTGGTGGAGAGATCTCCTTTAATGATGAAATATATATTACAAATGATCGTCATAGAGAGGCCTTTTCTAATTCCTTACAAAGTCTTCAAATGGTACTTCGCAGTATTGATGACGGTATGCCGGAGGACTTTTATTCTATCGACTTAATGAGTGCGTATGAAACCTTGGGAAAAATAATTGGTGAGAATGTGGAAGAAGATTTAGTAAACATGATATTTAAAGAGTTTTGTATGGGAAAATAAATTTTGACATCCGCGAATAGTTTAAATTGTAAAGTTAGAATGGGAGGAAGTTATGTCATTTGTTTATGAAAGTTATGATGTGATCGTGGTAGGAGCAGGTCATGCCGGTTGTGAAGCAGCGTTGGCCTCTGCACGACTTTCTTTAAATACATTGATATTTACAGTGAGCATGGATAGTATTGCCATGATGCCCTGTAATCCGAATATTGGAGGGACATCTAAAGGGCATCTTGTGAGAGAGATTGATGCACTTGGAGGAGAGATGGGTAGGAACATAGATAAGACCTATATTCAGTCAAAAATGCTAAATATCTCAAAAGGGCCGGCAGTACATTCACTAAGGGCTCAGGCGGACAAGTCAGAATACTCCAAGTCCATGAGATTAATACTTGAAAACACTCCGAATCTTACAGTGAAGCAGGCTGAAGTTACAGAGATTCTTACAGAGAATAATAAAATTAGCGGTGTTAAAACTTATTCCGGTGCTATTTATCCATGTAAGGCAGTTATACTTTGCACCGGAACTTATTTGAATGCAAGATGTATCTATGGTGATGTGGTAAATCATACCGGCCCAAATGGGCTTCAGTCAGCAACCTACTTGACAGAATCATTAAAGAAGTTAGGGATTGAAATGTATCGATTTAAGACCGGTACTCCTGCAAGAATAGATGGTAGATCCATAGATTATTCTAAGATGGAGGAGCAATTTGGAGATGAAAAAGTGGTGCCTTTCTCATTTACAACTAATCCTGAGGATTTAAACAAAGATCAAATATCTTGCTGGCTGACCTACACAAATGAAACAACTCATGAGATTATAAAAAACAATATAGACAGATCGCCTCTTTATTGTGGAGCAATTAAAGGGACAGGCCCGCGTTATTGTCCTTCTATCGAAGATAAGGTAATGAAATTTGAGGATAAGGACCGACATCAGGTATTTATCGAGCCGGAGGGTAATCATACAAATGAGATGTATATAGCTGGTATGTCAAGTTCTCTTCCGGAAGATGTTCAATACCTAATGTATCGTTCCGTACCAGGTCTGGAACATGCAAAGATTACAAGGAATGCTTATGCCATAGAATATGATTGCATTAATCCGATGCAATTAAAGCCATCCCTGGAATTTAAGAATGTAGAAGGTTTATTTGCAGGAGGACAATTTAATGGCAGTTCGGGTTATGAGGAAGCTGCCGCGCAAGGACTAATTGCAGGAATAAATGCTTCTATGAAATTATTAAATAGAGAACCACTGATTTTGGACCGTTCGGAAGCTTATATTGGAGTTTTAATCGATGATCTTGTTACAAAGGAAACACATGAGCCATATCGAATGATGACATCAAGAGCCGAATATCGATTATTGCTCAGACAGGATAATGCAGATATAAGATTAACTAAGAAGGGCTATGAGGTTGGTTTAATCGAGGAAGAACGCTATCTTAAGCTGGTACAAAAAGAGGACCAGATTAAGAAAGAGATGGACCGACTTGAAAGGACTAATGTTGGTGCGAATAAGGAAGTTCAGGAATTATTAGCATTCCATAATAGTACCCCTCTCAACACAGCAGCCACATTAGCGGAATTAATTCGCCGACCAGAGTTAAATTATGAAACACTTAAAGGGATTGATAAAGACAGAAAACCTTTAGCAGAGGATGTTACCGAGCAAGTCAATATTAACATTAAGTACGACGGATATATAAGCAGACAATTACGACAGGTGGAACAATTTAAAAAACTAGAGAATAAAAAAATCCCTGAGAAAATCGATTATGCAATTGTTCCAAGTTTAAGAATTGAGGCCCGTCAAAAACTAGAATTGTTCCGCCCTATATCAATAGGACAAGCATCTAGAATATCTGGAGTATCTCCCGCGGATGTTTCTGTTTTATTGGTGTATTTATCTCAAAACAGAGTTAGTTAATGATGGTAGAAATTCAATGGAAGGTAAGGGTTTAAGCATGACAATCGATAACAACCCCCATATGATAACATTTGAAGAGGGTTTATATGATTTAGGAATACAACTGAGTGACTTACAAAAACAACAATTTTTAGATTATTATGAAATGTTAATTGAAAAAAATAAAGTTATGAATTTAACTGCAATTACAGAGTTTAATGAAGTGATTCATAAGCATTTTATTGATAGTGTTTCACTGATAAAAGCAGTCCAAATAAAGGATCAGAAAATATTAGATTTAGGAACGGGTGCAGGATTTCCAGGAATTCCGTTAAAGATTGTATTTCCTGATACAGATATTGTTTTATTGGATTCATTGAATAAGAGAATCCAATTCTTAAATGAAGTTATTAAGAAACTTGAACTAAGAAAAATTGTGGCTTGCCATGGAAGAGCCGAGGATTATGGTAGAAACGCTGATTACCGGGAAAAATTTGATTTATGTGTATCAAGAGCAGTCGCTAAACTTTCATCTCTCTCAGAATATTGTTTACCCTTTGTCAAAAAAGGAGGATACTTCATACCTTATAAATCCGGTAAGGTTGAAGAGGAACTAGTAGAGGCTGAGAGAGCGATAGGAATATTAGGGGCAGAACTAGAAGGTGTGAAAGAATTTCACTTGCCAGGTACCGATATTGAGAGAACGCTTGTGATGATTAAAAAATCGAGAAACACTCCTAAAAGTTATCCTAGAACAGCGGGTAAACCATCAAAGGAACCCTTATAAGGAAAAGTCAAATCTTTTTCGGATCATAAATATAGGATTTAGTAAAATTTTTTCAAGGTATTTAATTATATTCGATTATTAGTTTCGTTGGCAATATAATTATACTTTCGATCTACACAACACTTAATTAATGAATTTTGAACTTAACATTAATAAATGATAATAAGTTTATATAATTGATGTATAACTTAGAGGAGGACAGGTATGATACAGGGAAAGTTATTATCCTTTGGAGATGACTTGACTGAAGTAAAAAATATACGGTCGAGAGTTTTCATTGATGAATTTAATTTATCCAAAGAGGTGGAATTTGATTCTTTGGATTTGGAGGCAGTTCATGTATTGGTATATGGGGATGAAATTTCTGAAGATAATAAGCCTAAGGGAGTGGCAACAGGAAGAATAACCTATGATGGTGAAATTTGTGAGATTGGACATATTGCAGTGTTAAAAGAATATCGCAATAACGAATATGGAGATTTTACAGTTCGAATGCTGATAAATCGTGCAATGTTATCCGGTATTCCAGAAATCGTTATATATTCACCTAGTGAAACCATTGGGTTTTTTGAAAAATTGGGTTTTGTTTTAATGGAAGATTTCGTAATTGATCAAACAAAAGATATAAAAATGGTATTAAATTTGAAAGATATGTCCTCAATGTGTAAATGCAAGCATTAATAAGAGAGCGAATTAAGAGTTTATATACTTTTGATTCGCTTTTTGATTGGAGAGAGAAGGACCTATCCAATCTTTGGATATTTCAATGATAGGTATCATTCATTTTTCGCAAATTAACAATTTAGAGAAGTATAAATAATTTGATTAAATAATAGTGCTTGAAATTTTTTGTGATACCTATATTTTGAGTATGATATTATTCTTTTATAGGTCAAATTTATTCTTTTAATCTTTATGAATATGTTATATGATATTGTTAGGACTATCTATATCAATTTAGCAATAAAGTCATAATTTTTAGACGATTAGATTTTATTGTCCCAGCAATGAAAGGGAGCAGATTACCACATGGATGAAATGCAAGATAATAAGTTAGAGTATGAAGAAATGAATCATAGTACAGATAGGGGAGTTAATTACCTACTTAAAGATATTACATTGGACTATGAAGAAAAATTACTCTCACTTTCTTTACAATTAAAAAAACAAAATAATCTACTTAAAGAAAAAGAACAGGAATTATCTGAAAATCAAAGAACTAGAGCTCATAATATTGATTTGTTCTCACCTATTCATGATAAGAATAACAAAAGTGAGGAGCTTCAAAATCTCATTTATGAAATTAATCAAAACATAGAGCAAAATAAAATCGAAGCTCTGGAACTGACAAGTAAAGTTGAAGCCTTAAAGAAGGCGACAATTTTAATGGAAGAAATCTATGCAAAAGAAGAAATTGATAAGAATGAAAATAGCACAGATGAATCGGATGAGGAAGATATAATAACTTATAGTGGATTAGGTATCCTGGAGGCTCAGGAAAATGAGCGACAGAGAATAGCGCGTGATTTGCATGATACTACAGTGCAAAATCTAACAAGCCTTGTTCATAAATCGGAGTTATGTGTTAAACTCATTGACATTGATAGTGTAAGAGCAAAGCTTGAATTAAATTCGATGTCTAACACTTTAAAATTGGTTATTAATGATATGAGAGGCATTATATATAATCTGAAGCCCATGACATTGGATGATTTGGGATTAACTATTACCATAGAGCGTTTTGCAAATCGTTTAATGGGTCAAAGTAATGTTCAAGTGAGGGTTTCTTCGAATCAGGAACCAACAGAAATATTACCGGTAATTCGATTAACCTTATTTCGTATTATTCAAGAAACATGTAATAATGTGATGAAGCATGCAAATGCTTCTCTCATTGATATTATTATCAAGTATGAAGAAAAGAGGATACAAGTTACGATTAAAGATGATGGTATTGGTTTTGATACTAAAAAATCAAGGAAACCTACTGCAGAGCAACCATCAAGTTTTGGATTATCAATTATGAAAGAAAGAATCTCTCTTTTATCCGGTTTATTAGAAATTAAATCGGAAAAAGGAAAGGGATCTGCAGTTACAATTACTGTACCACTAACTACATATGAGGAGGATATACATGGGTAGACCGATTAATATAATGATTGCTGACGATCATTCAATGGTAAGAGAAGGCTTAAAACAGTTATTGGAATTAGATGGTGATATTGTAGTAACATCAGAGGCAAGTAATGGACAAATGTGTATTGATACATTAAATGAGGAGCAAACAGATGTTCTGTTATTGGATATTAACATGCCTCAATTAAATGGATTACAGGTTCTTCAATATTTGAAAGATCATAAAACTAAGGTTAAGGTATTGATCTTAACAATTCATAATGAAGTTGAGTATTTAATGAGAGCTGTTGAAATCGGTGTTGATGGTTATGTGTTAAAAGATTCCGATTCTACTGTGCTTAAGAAAGCAATATTTACCGTTTTTAATGGTGAAGTTTTCATTCAACCTGAACTTGCACCATTATTAAAAGTTAAAATGAGTGAGAAAAGTAGTAAAATTGAAATAGTCGAAGAAATTTTAACAAAAAGAGAAATAGAAGTATTACGACTGATTTCAGAAGGCTTATTTAATAAAGAAATTGCATATATGTTAAGTATCAGTGAAAAGACAGTAAAAAACCATGTGTCTAATATCTTTAAAAAAATTGATGTATCTGACAGAACACAAGCTGCGGTTTATGCTATTAAAAATAATATTGTAGAATTGTTTTAATAAATTCTTAGGAAATAGAATGTTTCACGTGAAACATTCTATTTTTTTGTATTAAAATAAACTACCTGCTATGCAGGTGTGTACTAAAATGCTTTGCTTACAAAAATATATTGCAAATAAATTGATGGATTATATGGAAGCTGATCAATCACCCTAATGAATATATAACACGTTTACGGATGTGCCAGTAAAAAAAGCAGGAAGTAGTTCCTGTTCCTGAAAGGATAGATTATAAGCAAGGCTATAATAAAAAACTCGTGGAGTCGGCAGGTATGAGGAGGTAATTAAAAAGTCCTTAAGGCTAGACTGAGAAAGAAGTATTGGCTGGTAAATCCATCATACGCTTTCTTTGCGTTGGTAGGTAAAAGCCCCTTATAGGAGTAGTATAAAGCACCACCTAAACCGGTGGTCATGATTATATAATAAATTCACAGTATTTTAGAAATTATATAAGTAAGTAAAAATTAATAGATAATATCGCATGCATAGATAATTCATACTGATAATGAAGGGTTAATAATTCTAATTATATATCATATGAATTAAGATATAGTTTTTATTGAAAAGAATAGCTGTTTTTATTAAATACAAATAGCTAATACGTCAGATAATATTAGGCAACAATACTATGACAACTTCTGATATCTATTCTCTAAAACACTTATAAGGATAGTTGTTGAAACGGAATTTTATACCGAGAACTTAGATGAAAAATAAGCGTAGGATTCGCACCCAAGATGCAGTTATACAAGGTAGAGTAACTATGTGGTGGAAGTATTCAATTGATAATCGAAGTCAACCTAGGATTTAATTTAAATATATACTTAGTATCAACGAGTTTTATCAAATAATAAAGAGAAAGTGATATCGTATAAGCTAGTAGGATTCCGACTTATAAATACTGTTTCGCTAGTCTAATTGTTTTTCTATACAGATATGAAATCCTTAGAAGGGGCTCGTTATGTCTCTGTTTTTAAACCTTTTGGCGTAAAAAAATATCCTTGCTAAATTAACAAGATATTTACCTTAAGGCTATACTAGGTGAGTGCTTAATCAAGATAATTATTGATGTTTAATTGATCTATAGGAATAAGATTTAAGAGTGATGTCGAGAAGATTAAAGATAGATTGATATATAGAGCAAATAGTGGAAGTCATTCCATCTATTTTATATATCTTTTTATTTTTATTGATTAAATCCATCATGAGATGCTGCAAAATGGTAGGATTTTTAACTAGCTAATAGATTATATATTAAGTAATACTAGACGGAAGCAAGAATACAATACGAAATAACATTAGTGAAAAATGGCTTTAAGTATTTTTGAAATTCAAGCACGCATTATTAGAAACACATAGGGTGAGGAGAAAGATATATTATTTAATTTTTATGTAACTGGCTTTACTGGATTTAAGGGAGTAAACAATGTCACAAGGTACGCTAATTTTATACCTACTTATATAAAGATATAGCAAAAAATTAATTAAAAACAATCTACAAATTAATAATATATAGGTGGTAATATGAAATGTTTCACGTGAAACATTTCGATTAGATGGTTCTTTTTTTCTGAAAGAGATATTTTATAAATTTAATTATGCAGATATATATTATATATCAACCAATATGAATTATAAATATCAACTATTTATAACCTAAGATAGATAATGTTGTTTTAAGGTGTCTTATCTCAAAATTAATAGTTGAAAATCACATTTTTGTATCAATAATTTTAGAAATGAAATTATGTTCTTCCATAAGCATCAGTATTATATACTAAAATTAAACAATCTATATTATAAAGTTAAACTATTTATATTAATAGGCGAGATTCGATGAAGAAATTGAATGTTTCACGTGAAACTTTATTGACATTAGATAGAAGTATAGAGAATAAAAGTATTTTTGATCCTTGATTATAATTTTTAATTATGCTTTTTCATTTATTGATCTTAATAACTACCAATAAACATATAGGATATTATCTGATTAAAAACCATATAAATCATTCTTGGAGAGTATTTTGTTTACATATGAATGTAATGATATCTAATATTATTGAACAAGAATATTAGATACTAAGGTATTTAGATTATAATCACAACTTAATTTTTGGGGCTTATTATAAAAGTTATAATGCAAACTCCATATTCTTTATTAATCGTAAGATTTAAGATAATAAAATGTTTCACGTGAAACACTTTAATAAAGATTTCTATATGGTAACGGAGCAATGCTTTTCTATTATTTAAGTTATTATATGGTTAATCTCTCCATGTAAATGGCTCTTGTTTGATGTTTTATATAATAAGAATATATCTATACTTCTGAAACATAATGCTTATTATCCTAAAAAGCAAGAAATTCAATGTAAAGCACCTTTCTGCCATGCTTTTCATTTTACAATTAAGCTTTTGAATGATTTACTATAAGGTTATATAAGGTTATATTGTGAAATTGCACTAGATATAATAATTGATTAATGATATAATAGGGGAGCAAAAGTTTAGAATTATTACTTCTGTATTGGAAAATTACTATAAGAAGGGTGGAGTGTGAATGGCAAGAGTCATTGCAATTGCTAACCAAAAAGGCGGAGTTGGCAAAACGACTACCGCTATAAACCTGTCTGCTTGTCTGGCAGAGAAGAAAAAAAAGGTTTTAGCAATTGATATAGATCCTCAGGGAAATACTTCGAGCGGTTTAGGGATAGATAAAAGTAAAATTAAGAATTCTATTTACCAGATGGTTATTGGGGAGTGTTCTATTGAGGAATGCAGAATAAATACTCCAATTGAATACCTTGATTTATTACCTTCTAATGTCAATTTAGCAGGTGCTGAAATTGAATTAATTGGAGTAGAAGGCCGGGAATACATATTAAAGAAGGAAGTGGATAAGATTAAAGATGAATATGATTTCATCATTATTGACTGTCCTCCTTCATTAAATACACTTACAGTGAACGCTATGACAACTGCGAATACAGTTCTTGTCCCAATTCAATGCGAATTCTATGCACTAGAAGGTCTTACACAGTTAATGCATACAATTAACTTAGTAAAACAGAGATTAAATCCCCTACTTGAAATTGAAGGTGTTGTATTTACTATGTTTGATGCACGAACCAATCTTTCCTTGCAGGTTGTTGAAAATGTAAAAGGTAATTTGAAACAGAACATATATAAAAGTATTATTCCACGTAACGTGCGTCTTGCTGAGGCGCCTAGCCACGGATTACCAATCAATTTATATGATCCTAAATCAGCCGGTGCAGAGGGATATCGACAGTTAGCGATTGAAGTAATAGAAAATGACAATAATGAGAAGATAGAGAGTAGTAAGACAGCAGTCAAAGCAACAGATGTAAAAGAAAAATCAGTTAAAAAGAAAGCAGATAAAAAAACTGAGGTTATAAAGACAGAAACAAAAAAGACTGGGGCTAAGAAGACTACAAAGAAAGTAAAAGGTAACTAATTTTCTGGATAAGGAGGATTTTTATGGCAGTTAAGAAGGGGCTTGGTAAAGGGCTCGACATTATGATACCGGAACAATTAGTAAAGAGCAGTGATGGAAAAGGCGAGGATGTTTCACGTGAAACATTGATACCAATCAGAAATATTGAACCTAATAAGTTACAACCAAGAAAAAGATTTGATGAAGACGCTTTGCAGGAATTAGCGGAATCAATCAAGCAGTATGGAATTATTCAGCCACTAATTTTACAAAAAAAAGATAAATATTATGAGATTATAGCAGGAGAACGAAGATGGAGAGCTGCAAGACTAGCTGGGTTAAAAGAAGTACCAGCAATCGTGAAAGATTACTCTCCTCAAGAAGTAGTTGAAATT
Source organism: Bacillota bacterium (assembly GCA_023435895.1). Taxonomy (GTDB): domain Bacteria; phylum Bacillota; class Clostridia; order Lachnospirales; family Lachnospiraceae; genus Mobilitalea. Next base: position 4,999 of record JAEZLH010000002.1, on the reverse strand, counting down.
GCATTAATTGAAAATATTCAGCGAGAAGATTTAAATCCTATCGAGGAGGCGGTTACTTATCAACGTTTAATTGAGGAATTTCATTTGAAACAAGATGAAGTTGCAGAGAGAGTCAGTAAGAGTAGAGCTGCGGTTACTAATTCTATGAGACTACTAAAATTAGACGAGAGAGTACAGCAAATGCTGATTGATGAAATGATATCCAGCGGACATGCACGTGCATTGTTGACTATTGAAGATAAGAATGTGCAATATATCCTCGCAGGACGTATTTTTGATGAAAAGCTTAGTGTAAGAGAAGTAGAGAAGCTTGTTAAGAAAGTCGGTGAAGAAAAACCGAAAAAGGATATTGCAGCCACTAACGAGGATACAGTTATTTATCGTGATATTGAAAATAAAATTCGATCCGTTATGGGCACAAAAGTTTCAATACATAGAAAAAATAATAATAAAGGTTCTATTGAAATAGAATATTATTCAAATGATGAGCTGGACAGAATTATCGAGTTATTTGATGTATTGGCACAGCAAGATAATTAGGAGTATATAATAATTCACTTGGGAGGAACTTAGAATGAACATAATTGATATGATCAATGAGAATATTGCATATATTGTAATAGGTTTAGCCGCACTTTCCATTATATTACTTATTTCTTTAATAATACTATCAGTTAAACAAGGTAAGTTAAAGAAAAAATACAAGAGATTTATGAAGGGTGGAAATGGAGAGAGTTTGGAGGACCAAATTTTAACTCGTTTCAATGATATTGATAGTCTAAAGAATGAGGCCAAAAGATTAAATTCTGAGATCGGGAAAGTAAACCAAAATCTATTATCGGTATACCAAAAACTGGGAATTGTGAAATATGATGCCTTTAAAGAAATGGGAGGCAAATTAAGTTTTGTTATAGCACTGTTAGACAAAAACAATAATGGGTTTGTACTTAATTCCGTGCATAGTAGTAGAGAAGGTTGCTATACTTATTTGAAAGAGATTATCAAAGGGGAATCATTCCTTGAACTGTCTGAGGATGAAAAGAAAGCATTAAGTCAGGCGATTAATAGCGATAATTATATGGCATAAATAATTAGAAATATGCTATCAATATTACTTGTAATGAAAAACCAAGTCTCTTACGAACGAGGATATGTAAATCCAGTAATAGTGTAGAAAATTAAAATAGTAATAAAGAAGATCAAAATCAAATAGTAATATAAAAATCAAAATCAAAATAGTAATACAAAAATCAAAATCAAATAGTAATATAGAAAATCAAAATCAAATAGTAATATAGAAAATCAAAATAACAGGGGATGAAGTATTATAACTTCACCCCCTGCTATTTTGATTGGGAAGATAAAAACTTATTAAGAAAGTAGTCTATCTATAATCTTGGTATACACCAAGAAGAAAAAAGGAAATTAAAACAATAACCAAATTTATATCAAATTATATATAATGCATTTAAAGAGTAAAATTACTTCTTCTCTGCGGGAACTTTATCCTTGCCATAGAAAGCAGTTAAATAAAGCTGTTCTAACTCAGACACCAGAGGAAGTCGGGGATTAGCAGTTGTACACTGATCACTAAAAGCCAGGTCTGCAAGAGCAGGTACCTTCTTTAAGAAATCCTTCTCGTCAATGCCGACTTCTTTTAATGTTGCAGGTATTCCTAAGTTAGCATTCAGTTTTTCAACTTCTTGTGCAAGCATTTCTACAGCATCACCATTGTTCTTAGGATTTTTACCGAGTTTCTTCATTAATTCGAATATCTTGTCGCCAACGATATAGCTTTCGTATTTCGGGAAAGAGGTAAATTTAGTGGGGCACTCTACACCGTTATAGCGAATAACGTGTGGTAATAATATTGCGTTAGCACAACCGTGAGCAACATGGTATTCACCGCCAAGCTTGTGAGCTAGTGAGTGGTTGATACCTAAGAAGGCATTTGTAAAGGCCATACCAGCAATGGTTGATGCGTTATGCATTTTCTCACGAGCAAGAGGATTCGCACTGCCCTCATCATAAGATGCTTTCAAATATTTAAATACTAGGTCGATGGCGTGAATTGCAAGTGCATCGGTATAATCAGAGGCTACAATGGAGATATATGCTTCCACTGCGTGAGTCAGTACATCCATACCAGTCCATGCTGTAGAGGTTTTCGGCACTGTCATAACAAAATCAGGGTCAATAATTGCCACATCAGGTGTCAACTCGTAATCGGCGAGAGGATATTTCTTGTTTTCCTTCTTATCAGATATTACAGCAAAGGAGGTTACCTCAGAACCGGTTCCGGAGGTGGTAGGAATAGCAACAAACTGAGCTTTCTTTCCAAGGATAGGGAATTTATAGGTACGTTTTCTAATATCCAAGAATTTTAAGGACATATTCTTAAAGTCAGCTTCCGGATTTTCGAAGAAGAGCCACATACCTTTCGCTGCGTCAATAGCAGATCCACCACCTAGGGCAATGATTACGTCAGGCTTAAATTTATTCATTTCTTCAACACCCTTAAGTACCGTCTCGAGACTCGGATCTGGTTCAACCTGGTCGAAGATTTCACAGTGTACATAATCGGAACGCTTTCTTAACTGGTATAAAACCTTATTTACATATCCTAATTGTGTCATGGAAGGGTCAGTTACAATAAATGCTTTTGTGATACCCGGCATTTTTGATAAATATGCTGTTGAACCGGATTCAAAATAAATTTTACTCGGAACTTTAAACCACTGCATATTTACCCTCCTCTTTGCTACACGCTTGTAATTAACTAAATCTACAGCGGATACATTGTGAGTGGTTGAGTTACCGCCATAAGAACCGCAGCCCAGTGTCAAGGAAGGCATATTAGTGTTGTATAAATCACCAATAGCACCATGGGTTGAAGGAGAGTTCACAAGGATTCTACCAGTTCTCATTCTAGCTGAGAAATTCTTAATTACTTTTTCATCAGAGGAATGAATAACGGAGGAGTGTCCCAAACCACCCAGTTCAATCATTTTTTCACAAAGGCTAAGTCCGTCTTCTAAGGTATTTGCTTTAATAATTGCGAGAACAGGGGATAATTTCTCTTTGCTAAGGGGATATTCCGGTCCAACACCTTCTAGTTCAGTACATAATATCTTAGTAGTTTCAGGAATGGTGATACCAGCTAAGGCAGCAATCTTTACAGGAGGCTGACCAACAATTGCAGGATTAACAGCACCAGTTTTTGTATTAATTACAATAGGCTCAAGTAATTTTATTTCTTCCTTAGTAGCGAAGTAGCAGCCTGCTTTTTTCATTAATTCAACAACTTCTTTATATACAGGAGCTTCAATAATTGCGGCCTGTTCAGATGCACAGATCATTCCATTATCAAAGGATTTAGAGAGTACTAAGTCATTAACGGCACGCTTTAAGTTGGCGCTTTTTTCGATAAAGCAAGGTACATTACCAGGACCTACACCAAGAGCTGGTTTACCACAGGAATATGCCTGCTTCACCATACCGGAACCACCGGTTGCCAGGATCATAGATACATCAGGGTGATTCATTAATTCTCTGGTTGCATCAATAGAGGGATACTCAATCCATTGAATACAATTCTTTGGTGCTCCTGCCTTCAGAGCTGCTTCATATAAGGTCTTAGCAGCTTCTTTGGAGCATTGCTGAGAACTGGGGTGAAAGCCGAAGATAATGGGGTTCCTTGTTTTGATACAGGTTAAACATTTGAACATTGTAGTGGAAGTAGGATTGGTAACAGGGGTAACACCAGCAACAATACCAACCGGCTCTGCCACGATCATATAATCTTCTTCTTCATTATCTTCAATAATTCCTACTGTTTTCTGATACTTAATGGAATGCCATACATATTCAGTAGCAAAAATGTTTTTTGTGATTTTATCTTCATAGATACCGCGGCCAGTTTCTTCAACTGCCATTTTAGCAAGAGTTTGTTGTTTTGCAAGACCTGCTAATGCCATTTCATGTACAATATTATCAATAGTTTCTTGATCAAGAGATAAAAAATCGTTCAATGCCTGTGTTGCATTGTTAACGAGAATGTCCACATGCTCCTTTGGAGAGGGTTGTTGTAAGAGTTCTTTTGACATATCGATTCCTCCTTAATGATTGTTAAAAAATTAACGTTGTCTTCATGCCATTAATATAACAGAAAAATATTCGTTTGTAAACAAGATTGTTAAAAAAATAACAATCAAATATTTTCACAAAATCCTCATTCAATTATTTAATTTTCACAATACAAATAGTTGTATGTTAAGAAAGTTTATATGATGCATAAAAATGATCAAAAAAATCATAATTCTTTGTTAATTGTTCATTATAAATTCGTAACTGAGAAGCAGTTTGAGTCATAGAGTTGATTCTATTGTAAAAATTCTATTTATAATATGACAAGACTTTTGCTTAATATGGAAGAGACATGCTTAGTTGAAATCTGTTTATGGGGGCATTTGACAGCCGAATCGAATCTATACCGAATAAGAAAGTTATAAACATTTGTGTATTAAATTCTATCTATTGTGGATTACCTCCCTATAAATACAAGATAGTGTGGATGATTTTTAATATGGTTTATCATTGAATTGGGTTAGTACATCAGACTAGGGGGAAGAGAGTAACCTAATATCTAGCATAAAAAGGAGGTTAAAACACATATTACTGTTCACTCCCAATTCAGAACTTGACATAATGATTACGGTAAATGATTTGCGAAAAGAAGTATTTGCATTCATCGATACTAAGGCTCTGTCTTTTAAGGCCTTATGTACCGCTATGTAATGCAACTAAGGGAAAGCGTCTCCGTATCGGAAATCATTTATCGTATTCATATTTTCATCTTTGACTGGGAGTGAACCAATGTCATTTAGTTAAGTATTACATGCTATATCTTTCTATACGGTGTAACAAAAATAAAAGGTATTATTCAAAAAAACAGTTGACATATATCCTCAAATATGCGGCCTCTTTATCTGATTAGTCA